>NZ_PSZE01000040.1 GCF_002933465.1 Nocardia nova | reverse complement strand
ATGACCAGCTGGCGGCGGAACAACATGCCGATGTTGTCGGGCACGCTACGAGCCAGGTTGATGTTGTGGGTAACGATCAGAATCGTCGCGTCGATCTGCGCGTTGATATCGATCAGCAGCTGCGACAGATAAGTGGTACGCACCGGGTCCAGACCGGAGTCGGGCTCGTCGACGAGGATGATCTGCGGGTCCAGCACCAGCGCGCGGGCCAGACCGGCGCGCTTGCGCATACCACCGGAGATCTCACCGGGCAGTTTGCCTTCGGCGCCGAGCAGACCGGTCAGCTCGAGCTTCTCCATCACGATCTGCTTGATCTCGGATTCGCTCTTCTTGGTGTGCTCGCGCAGCGGGAAGGCCACGTTGTCGAACAGGTTCATCGAACCGAACAGCGCGCCGTCCTGGAACAGAACACCGAACAACTTGCGGATCTCGTAGAGCTCCTTGTTGGAGCAGGTGGTGATATCGGTACCGTCGATGTAGATCGAGCCACGCTCGGGACGCAGCAGACCGATCAGCGACTTCAAGAACACCGACTTACCGGTACCGGAGGGGCCGAGCAGAGCGCTGACTTCCCCCGTGGGCAGCGTCAGAGTGACATCCTGCCAAATCCGCTGGGACCCGAAAGATTTCGTCACACCTTCGGTCCTGACCTCGACGCCCACGCCGACCTCCATATTTCTTCTGACGAGCGCCCATGGCCGCGTCACCGTATTTCAGCGCGGTGTGACGCGTCACACTGGGGTGCGGCCACTGTATCGCATGCCGCTGGTGCAGGACACCCTACCTGACTGGTCGGTAGAAACGTCGACGGTAATGAGCTGGTCGCGTCAGTTCACAACATTCGCGACGAAATATTCGAAAAGGGCGGCCCCACAACGGGACCGCCCTTTTCCGGTACTCGATTACCGTAATTACTTGACGGAAACCTTCGCGCCGGCCTCTTCCAGCTTGGCCTTGGCGGCGTCGGCGGCGTCCTTGGCGACCTTCTCCAGGATCGGCTTCGGGGCACCCTCGACCAGGTCCTTGGCTTCCTTCAGGCCCAGGCCGGAGACGATCTCGCGCACGACCTTGATGACCTGGATCTTCTTGTCGCCGGCACCCTCGAGGATGACGTCGAACTCGTCCTGCTCCTCGGCGGCCTCGGCGCCACCGGCGGCAGCGCCACCGGCGACAGCGGCAACCGCGACCGGAGCGGCGGCGGTGACCTCGAACTTCTCCTCGAACTTCTTGACGAAGTCCGAGAGCTCCAGCAGGGTCATGTTGCCGATGGTCTCGAGCAGCTCGTCCACGTTGGCCATGGTGTTTCCTTTCGGTAGTTCATCCCCGCATCGGCGGGGAGAAAAGAGTTGGTTTGTCGACTTGTTCGTGTCGGCTTATTCGGCGTCGGCGGCGGGAGCCGCTTCGGCACCGCCCGCGGCGCGCTGCTTGTCCTCGAGCGCGGCAAACAGGCGAGCCACCTGGCCGGCCGGCGCGGCGAACAGGCCGGCCGCCTTGGTCAGGTTGCCCTTCATGGCGCCGGCCAGCTTGGCCAGCAGCACCTCGCGCGACTCCAGGTCGGCGATGCGCTCGACCTCGGAGACCGACAGCGGGGCGCCGTCCATGTAGCCACCCTTGATGACCAGCGCCTTGTTGTCCTTGGCGAAGGTCTTGAGGGCCTTGGCGGCGTCGACCGGCTCACCGGTGATGAAGGTGATCGCGGTCGGACCGACGAACAAGTCATCCAGGCCTTCGACGCCCGCCTCGGCGGCCGCACGCTTGACCAGGGTGTTCTTGGCGACGGAGTAGGTGGCATTGCTGCCCAGTGCACGACGCAGCTGGGTGAGGCTGCCGACCGACAGACCACGGTATTCCGTGACCACGGTGGCCGTAGCGCTCTTGAACTGCTCGGTGATCTCCGCGACCGCGGTGACCTTCTCTGGTTTCGCCATACTTCGCCTCCTCTCTGGATGGTCGGTTCTGCGATGAACTACCGACTCACGGAGGCTGGGCCTGGGGAGGCTACGTCGACCCGGCGACAAAGCAAACGCCCCGGACGCAGAGTGGTCCCGGGGCGCACAAGAAACTCGACATGAGCACATGGCTCACATGTCGTCCCTCACCTCGGCTCTCCCTGCGTGGGCCGCCGGCAATATCGCCGGACCTTCGACTGCCTGACGGCAGCAACCAACGGTCTTCGGTAGAACGATTGGGGGTGATCGCCGAACTGGTCAGCGACCGCAGTACAGAATAGCGGACCCGCAGCTAGAAGCCAAAACGGGCTAGAGCAACTCGACCAGCTCGTCCAGCGTCATCTCGGCGATGGTCGCGATATTGCGAAATGTCCCTTTGGGATATCCCGGCCCTTGTGCACCAGAACCGGCACCGTCCGACCATCCGGATGCTTCATCACGTGATGGCTGCCGCGAATGCGGTCGATCTGAAAACCCGCGCGCTGCAATGCTTTTACGACCTCACTACCTCCGACGGATCTCGAAGCGCAGCATCAGGGGTCTCGCCGTCCCCAACGGCGCCAACTCCCGGTCGGACCGTCGCACTTGCGCACCAGACACCATCTTCATCTTGTTCCAGCACATACGGGATGTGCACGGTCCGTGTCATGACAGCATGATAAACGGCCGAGTCCTGTCGGCATGACAACCGACTGCAATGCGAAAACGGCCGGCACGGAGTTTCCGTACCGGCCGCTTCCTGGACTATTCGCTACGCGTCCTCTTCGGTGAGGTTGCGGGTGCGGTTCGGGTCCACCGGGATGCCCGGTCCGGTGTTCGTCGAAATCGTCACCTTCTTGACGTAGCGACCCTTGGCGGTCGACGGCTTCACACGCAGGATCTCCTCCAGCGCGGCGCCGTAGTTCTCGACCAGCTTCTTCTCGTCGAAGGAGGCCTTGCCGATCACGAAGTGCAGGTTGGCCTGCTTGTCGACGCGGAAGTTGATCTTGCCGCCCTTGATGTCGTTGACCGCCTTGGTCACATCGGTGGTGACCGTGCCCGTCTTCGGGTTCGGCATCAGGCCGCGGGGGCCCAGCACACGCGCGATGCGGCCGACCTTGGCCATCTGGTCCGGGGTGGCGATCGCGGCGTCGAAGTCCAGCCAGCCGCCCTGGATGCGCTCGATCAGATCCTCGGCGCCCACGGCGTCGGCACCGGCGGCCTCGGCCTCGGCGGCCTTCTCGCCGGCCGCGAACACGATGACGCGCGCGGTCTTACCGGTGCCGTGCGGCAGGTTGACGGTGCCACGGACCATCTGGTCGGCCTTACGGGGATCGACGCCCAGACGGACGGCGACCTCCACGGTCGCGTCGGTCTTCGTGGTCGCGGTCTCCTTCGCCAGCCGGGTGGCCGACAGCGGGGAGTAGAGCTGGGAGCGGTCGACCTTGGCGGCCGCCTCGAGATACGCCTTGCTTCGTTTTGCCATGATTCTCTGTCCTGTTCGTAAGTCAGAAGTGGTTGTCGGGACTGGCCGTCCCTCCCACGCACATCCCGCCGGTCACCGGCGGAGACGGGGACCGTCAGTCGGCGACGGTGATACCCATCGAGCGAGCGGTACCCGCGATGATCTTGGCCGCCTGATCGATGTCGTTGGCGTTCAGATCTTCCTGCTTGGTCTTGGCGATCTCACGGACCTGATCCATGGTGACCGTGGCGACCTTGTTGCGGTGCGGCTCGGCGGAGCCCTTCTGCACACCGGCGGCCTTCAGCAGCAGCTTGGCGGCGGGCGGAGTCTTCAGCTTGAAGTCGAACGAGCGGTCTTCGTAGACCGTGATCTCGACCGGGATGACGTTGCCGCGCTGCGACTCGGTCGCGGCGTTGTACGCCTTGCAGAACTCCATGATGTTGACGCCGTGCTGACCCAGCGCGGGGCCGACCGGCGGGGCCGGGTTGGCCGCACCGGCCTGGATCTGGAGCTTGATGAGCCCGGCGACCTTCTTCTTCTTGGGGGGCATCTTTCTTTCCTTGGTTTAGGTTCCTTACGGACTTCCGTAAGCCTGTCCCGGGGCCGAACCCCGGAAGTCTTAGATCTTCGCGACCTGCGTGAAGGCGAGTTCGACCGGGGTCTCGCGACCGAAGATCGACACCAGCACCTTCAGCTTCTGCTGTTCGGCGTTGACCTCGGAGATGCTGGCCGGCAGCGTCGCGAACGGGCCGTCCATGACGGTGACCGACTCACCGACCTCGAAGTCGACCTCGATGGCTGGCTTGGCCGCGGCCTCGGTGACGGTCTCCGACGTGGACGCGGCGGCACCCGCCGCAGCGGCGGCCGGCTTCTTCTGCTGCTGCTCGGCCGGGACCAGGAACTTCACCACGTCGTTGATCGTCAGCGGCGACGGACGGGAGGTGGCGCCGACGAATCCGGTGACACCGGGGGTGTTGCGGACCGCGCCCCACGATTCGTCGTTGAGATCCATCCGGACCAGGATGTAGCCGGGCAGCACCTTGCGCTGCACGTTCTTGCGCTGGCCGTTCTTGATCTCGGTGACCTGCTCGGTCGGCACCTCGACCTGGAAGATGTAGTCCTCGAGGCCCAGGTTCTGCACGCGGGTCTCGAGGTTGGTCTTCACCTTGTTCTCGTAACCGGCGTAGGAGTGGATGACGTACCAGTCACCGGGGGCGCGACGCAGCGCGGCCTTCATCTCGGCGACGGGGTCGGCCGGCTCTTCCGGTGCCGCGGGCTCCGCGGCTGCGTCGGTCTCGGTCTCGTCGGTCTCGGTGTCGTCGGTCTCGGTGTCGTCGCCCTCGACTTCGCCGGAGGACGCCTCGGTACCGTCCGAGACGGTCGCCTCGTCGACGGCCGTCTCCGCCGCCTCGTCGTCGACCGGGAACTCGTCGGTTGTGCCGTTCTCCGGGGTGCTCACTGGGCACTCGCTTCCTGTGTCGTCACGTACATCCACTACGCCGGAGGTGAATCCGGCGGATGGTTTCCGTCCTCGCGTGGCGGACGGCTAGCAGCGCCCATGGGTCGCTCCGCAGGCTCCGCTCCTGACGCACCGGTCAGCTAGCCGAACAGCCAGTTGACACCCTTGATGAACGCCAGGTCCAACCCGCTGATGAACGCGACCATGAAGATCACGAACACCAGGACAACGCTTGTATAGGTGACCATCTGCTTGCGGTTGGGCCAGATCACCTTGCGCAGTTCCGCGATGACTTCCCGCAGGAACTTCACCAGACGCTTGAAGGGATTGCCCCGACCGCGTTCGGCGGTCTTCTTCCCCGCCGACTTGGACGCCTTACGCGATGCCGAATCCGAGCGGTCGTCACGGTCGATCGTGGCGACGGAGCCGGTGTCCGAGGAGGATCCGGCGCGAGCCCGGCGAGTCGACCGCTTACCACTCGGCCGGCTGACCGCAGCGGTGTCTTCGCCATCGGCGGCATGCGCGCCGTGGCGAATGTCCCGCTCGTCGCTCACGTGAACCCTCTCTCGTCGCTGGCATCCAGTGCAGGGGCGACAGGACTTGAACCTGCAACCTGCGGTTTTGGAGACCGCTGCTCTGCCAATTGAGCTACGCCCCTTCGGCTGGAATCGCAGTGTCATCCAGCACGGTGCTTATTCAGTTGTGCCAACCCGGGGCCACACAACACGCGCGCCGCTCCACCGGTGTGCCGGCCCCGGCGGTCACCCGCCCGGAACCAGCCCCTCAGAGCAGCGCGCAGTGGCTGGCGACCCCAGAGATCCGAGTGTACGTTACCGCCCCGGCGGATAGCCAATCGGGCCGTCCGCCACCGCGAAGCGGCTTGCCGGCCCGGCGACCATCATGCCAGCTGCACCGTCGCGGTCGCACGTCCGAAGATCTTCCGGCCGCCGGATTTGGCGACGATCGCGATCACGGCGGTGCGGTTCTCCGGGTCCACCGACTTCACCTTGCCGGTGTATTCGACCTCGGCCGGATGATCGCTCGGCACGTAGACGGGGCTGGTGAACCGCACGTTGTATTCCTTCACCGCACCCGGATCACCGAGCCAGGAGGTGACGAATCCGCCGCCCAGGCCCATGGTCAGCATGCCGTGCGCGACCACGTTGTCCAGGCCGGCGAGTGCCACGACCTCGTCGCTCCAGTGGATCGGGTTCGCGTCACCGGAGACGCCGGCGTAGTTCACCAGATCGCCGCGGGTGAGCCGGACCACGCGGGTCGGCAGTTCGTCGCCGACGGTGACGCTGTCGAACGAGCGCGTGTGGCTGCTGACCGTGACCTCGGGAACCGTGGTCACCGGCACCGGGGGCGCCGTGATGGGCGGCTCCGCGGTCGGACGGTCGGGCGCCTCGGCCATGCCGTGCATGAGGATGTTGCGGACCGCGTCGGCGATATTGGGATCGACGTCACCGCCGCTGCGGCCGACCAGGGTGGTGTACGTGGTGAGCACCAGCTCGTCGTTCTGCGCCGTGACGATGTTCTTGGTGACGATGATGTCGCCGCCGAAGGCTTGCCGGAACGAGTGCAGGTAGACGTCGCAGGTGAGCTGGTCGCCGACCCGGATCGGGCGGTGGAATTCCAGAATCTGGTCGGTCTGCATGATCTGGCTCAGGTCGTAACCCGTGACGACCTGTTCGAACAGCTTGCGCTGGGCCAGGATGCCGACCAGGGAGATGAACGTCACCGGTGCGACCAGGCCGTCGTGGCCGTAGTCGCGGGCGACGCTCTCCTCCCAGTGCACGGGGTGGTAGTCCTGCACCGCGCGTGCGTATTCGCGTACCTTCTCGCGGCCGACCTCGTAGTAGTCGTCGACGCGGTAGTGGTGACCGACCATGGCGGCGGCGTGGACCGAGGCGTCGAACGGTTCACTGTCGGCGTTCTGCGCGTCCACGGCATCGGTTCCGGTGTTGATTGTCACGGAGAGTAGGTCCCTATCTGACTCGGCTACCGGGAGTCTGCGGAGCGTGAAACTACCGCATGTACAGCAAATGCCGGAGCGGGTCGGGAAACCTGCTCCGGCATGGAGTGCTGCATGGATCGGCGCGGGCCACGAACATCCGGGAAGGTCATCGACAGACCTCCCTGAATCCGGGCACCGACGTTGCGCGCGGCAGCGTGCACGCGGTGAGATCTAGCGAGATTCGCGGTGCGCCCGGTGGGTGCCGCAGTTCGGGCAGAACTTCTTCAGCTCCAGACGATCCGGGTCGTTGCGCCGGTTCTTCTTGGTGATGTAGTTGCGATGCTTGCACTGCTCGCAGGCCAAGGTGATCTTTGGCCGGACATCGGTGGACTTCGCGGCCACGATTATGCCTTCTTTCCGGTCAACCTAGAGGGTCAATCAGTATGGGTAGCGATGGCCGGACTCGAACCGGCGACACAACGATTATGAGTCGTTTGCTCTACCGCCTGAGCTACACCGCCATATGCGCGGTAATGCGGGCGGAACCAGGTTCGGCGCTATGTGGAGTGCCGAGTCGGTCACCACCGGCAATCCGGCGAGCCCCCTAACGGAATCGAACCGTTGACCTTTTCCTTACCATGGAAACGCTCTGCCGACTGAGCTAAGGGGGCATGGCTACATTCGCTCCGAACTCGAATCCTCGAACCCGGGGCGCTGAAGCCTTGAACGAGGTTACACACTCCCCGGCAAAGTTACCAAACCAGCTGGTCACTGGGCTTTCGAAAGCACAACATCGGCGCAGCGGATGCCTCTCTCCTCGGAAGGGCACGAAGGTCGACACCGTTGCGCCAAGACATCGCCGCGCCGGGAGGAGATTCATCCCACAGCGAGGCGCTGCTGCCCGCGGCGCACACTCGCGGCGGGCCGGCCCAGCCGACGACGAGAGCGAAACCACGAGAACTGAACCGTCCGACAAGTCTCTGGCACACCCCAAACCGTGGCCCGTCGTCCAGCAGTGCCCCCACAAATCACCCTCGAACAAGACCAGGGCCCTCCCCGATTAGGGAGGGCCCTGAGAGGGTGGCGGATGAAGGATTCGAACCTCCGAAGCTTGCGCGGCTGATTTACAGTCAGCTCCCTTTGGCCACTCGGGCAATCCGCCTTGTCGCACTGTTGCCAGCGCGCAGAGCAGAATACAACGACCAGGGCGCCCGGATGCAAACCGGCTGGCCAGCGGGGGTGCCGTGACCGATGCGCGGCGGCCGGGGTAGAAAGTTCCCTACCGGAGTTCCGGGTGAAATGTGAGCCGTCAGACAGGAGCGCAGCGTGGCCGATTCGTCATTCGATGTCGTCAGCAAGGTCGACCGGCAGGAGGTCGACAACGCCCTCAACCAGGCGGCCAAGGAGCTCAACACCCGCTACGACTTCCGCGGCACGGGTGCGAGCATCGAGTGGTCGGGTGAAGAGAAGATCGTGCTGTCGGCCGAATCCGAGGAACGGGTGAAGGCGGCGCTGGAGGTGTTCAAGGAGAAGCTGATTCGCCGCGACATCTCGCTGAAGGCCTTCGACGCGGGCGAGCCGGCGGCCTCTGGCAAGACCTACAAGATCACCGGCACCCTGGTCCAGGGCATCTCCCCGGAGAACGCGAAGAAGATCGCCAAGAAGATCCGCGACGAGGGCCCCAAAGGCGTGAAGGCGCAGATCCAGGGCGACGAACTGCGGGTCAGCGGTAAGAAGCGCGACGATCTGCAGGCCGTCATCGCCCTGCTGAAGGGTGCGGATCTCGACGTGGCCCTGCAGTTCGTCAACTACCGCTAATACCCGCGGGGCCCGCCGGCCATGTGCTCGAGACGCTGGATGCGCTCGGCCATGGGCGGGTGGGTGGAGAACCAGCGCGCCATCTTGTCGCCCGCCCGGAAGGGGTTGGCGATCATCAGATGCGACTGCGCGGTCAGCTGCGGCTCGGGCGGCAGCGGCGCGGCCTGGGTGCCGCGTTCGAGTTTGCGCAGCGCCGAGGCCAGGGCCAGTGGGTCGCCGGTGATTTCGGCGCCGTCCTGATCGGCCTGGTATTCGCGGGAGCGGGAGACGGCGAGTTTGATCAGGGTGGCGGCGATCGGGCCCAGCAGTGAGACCAACAGCACGCCGAGGATGTTCGGGCCTTCACCGTCGCGGCTGCCGCCGCCGGACATGCTCGCGAAGAAGGCCAGATTGGCCAGACCGGAGATGACCGCGGCGAGGGCGCCGGCCACCGAGGAGATCAGGATGTCGCGGTTGTAGACGTGCGACAGTTCGTGGCCGAGGACCGCCCGCAGTTCCCGTTCGTCGAGGATCTGCAGGATGCCGTTGGTACAGCACACCGCCGCATGACGCGGATTGCGTCCGGTGGCGAAGGCGTTGGGCGCGTTCGTCGGGCTGATGTACAGCCGCGGCATGGGCTGGCGCGCGGTGGTGGCCAGCTCGCGCACGATCTTGTACATCACGGGCGCTTCGAGTTCGGATACCGGCTGCGCGTGCATGGCCCGCAGGGCCAGCTTGTCGCTGCTGAAATAGGCGTAGGCGTTCATGCCCACGGCCAGCAGGATGGCGATGATCAGAATCGTGGGGTTGCGGAACATCGCACCTGCGAACACGATCAGAGCCGACAGGCCCACCATGAGCCCGAAGGTCTTCAAACCGTTCGCGTAACCATGCATGTCGGATCAACGATCGGCGGCGGACTCGGGTTCCGCCCCGGTCCGGCACTCCGCGCTGCGAAATCGATCACAACAGGGCGAACCGGCTGTTCCGCGAGCCGTCGACTGCCGCGACGGAAGGCTCAGCCGACCCGCTCGATGGTGTATCGGACCAGGCGTTCCAGCGCGTCGTTGGCCGGGCCCTGCGGCAGGGCCGAAAGTTCGGCGTGCGCGATATCGGCATAGCCCTGCAGCTTCTGCTTGGCCAAGACCATGCCGCGCGAGCGCGAGAGCAATTCCAGCGCCTCGGCGACCTCGTCGTCTGATTCCAGCGGCCGGGCCAGCAGCGTGCGCAGCCGGTCACCCTCGGCTCCCTCGTCGCGCAGCGCGTACAGCACCGGCAGGGTGTGCACACCTTCGCGCAGGTCGGTGCCGGGCGTCTTACCCGACTGCTCGGACACCGAGGAGATGTCGATGATGTCGTCGGAGATCTGGAAGGCGGTGCCGACCGCGTCACCCAGACGTGCCAGCCGCTCGACGTCGTCGAGGCTCGCGCCGGAGAAGGTGCCGCCGAAGCGCCCTGATGCGGCGATCAGCGAGCCGGTCTTCTCCCACACCACCCGCAGATAGTGTTCGACCGGATCCTGAGATTTCTTGGCGCCCAGGGTTTCCCGCATCTGGCCGGTGACCAGCTCGGCGAAGGTCTCGGCGATGGTGCGCACCGCGTCCGGGCCGAGGGTGGATACCAGCCGGGAGGCGTGTGCGAAGAGGTAGTCGCCGGAGAGGATGGCGATGCTGTTGCCCCAGCGGGAGTTCACACTCGGGGCACCGCGGCGCATGGACGCCTCGTCCATCACATCGTCGTGGTAGAGCGTGGCCAGATGCACCAGTTCCACCACGGTGCCGGCGGTGATCAGATCGGGGTCGGTCGGGCGCGGGCCGAGCTGGCCGGTGAGGATGGTGAACAGCGGCCGGAACCGCTTCCCGCCGGCGCGCGCCAGGTGCAGCGCGGCTTCCAGCAGAAAGTCCTCCCCGTCGGAGAGCTCGCTGACCAGCAGCTTCTCCACCTCGTCAAGCCCGTTGCGCACGGTCGCCGCGAGCTCGGGATCGCCGAGATCGACCCCGGCAACCACGGTGCTTTCATCGCTCACAGCCGATGCACTCATGTCGTCTCCCAATGCCGCGTCCGTCCCCACACCGAAGAACCTAGCGTGTTGCCCCGTTCCCTCCCATGAACACCGTCACTATGGACGGTTCCGGCACACCGAGGCGAGTGCTCCGCCGAGAGCGTCCGTCTACGGAACGTGCCCGTGCGGTCGCCAACGCAAACACCCGCGGTCCGTCTCTGCGAGATGTACACCCCGCTCGTCTTCGGCCCGCCTCGAGTTCGGAGCGAGGGAGCGCAGCGACTGAGCGGAGGAGTGAAAAATCGAGGCCCGGAGGGCCGCGGACCCGCCGGAGCACAGCGTAGGCCAAGGATTCTGCCAGTATTGGGCTATGGCTTCAGCTCAGGACGGCGGGTCGACGGCACCGGAACGGGAGGGCGGCACCGTCCTGCCCGACCACGTCGAGGTGCTGGTGGTGGGTGCGGGACCGGCCGGTTCCGCGGCGGCGGCCTGGGCGGCGCGGGCGGGGCGCGAGGTGTTGCTCACCGATGCCGCGGTGTTTCCCCGGGACAAGACCTGTGGCGACGGATTGACACCGCGTGCCATCGCGGAACTGGAGGCGCTCGGGCTCGGCGATTGGCTGCGCGCGCATACCGTCAACCGGGGCCTGCGGATGGCCGGATTCGGGCGGGAGGCACTGCTGCCCTGGCCAGGTGGGTCCTTCCCCGCCTACGGAAGTGCCGTTCCCCGAACCGAACTCGACGACAAATTGCGCGAGACCGCGGTCAAATGGGGCGCGCGCATGGTCGACGGGGTGCGGGTGGTCGACGTGGCGCGCGCGGGCGACCGGGTCACCGGTGTCACCGTGCAGGCCGAATCGGGCTCGCGGGAGATCCGCTGCGACATCCTCATCGTCGCCGACGGGGTGCGCTCGCCGGTCGGGAAGTTGCTGGGCCGCGTCTGGCATCGCCGCTTCGCCTACGGCGTGGCCGCACGCGCCTACATCCGCTCCGCCCGCAGCGACGACGAATGGATCACGTCGCATCTGGAATTGCGTGATGCCGAGGGCGGTCTGGTGCCCGGCTACGGCTGGGTGTTCCCGCTCGGCAACGGCGAGGTCAACATCGGCGTGGGCTCACTGGCCACCGAACGCCGGCCTTCGCATATCGCATTGAAACCGCTTCTGCAGCATTATGTTTCACTGCGCCGACAGGAGTGGCAGTTCGAGGGCGAGGCGCGGGCCGTCGCCTCGGCGCTGCTCCCGATGGGCGGGGCGGTATCGAATATCGCGGGCCGCAACTGGGTGCTGGTGGGCGACGCCGCCGGCTGTGTGAACCCGCTCAACGGCGAGGGCATCGACTACGGGCTCGAGGGCGGGCATCTGCTGTCCGGACTGCTCGGCGAACCGGATCTGACCACGGTGTGGCCGGATCTGCTGCGTGCCCGCTACGGGCGCACCTTCTCGGTGGCCCGCCGGATCGCGGCCCTGGCCACCCACCCGCGGATGGTGCCGACCGGCGGACCGCCGGTGATGCGTTCGGCGCTGCTGCAGCGCACGGCCGTGCGGGTGATGGGCAATCTCGTCGACGAGGAGGATGCCGACCTCACCGCCAGGGCCTGGCGGGCCGCGGGCCGGGCATCGCTGCGTTTCGACGATCCGGCGCCGTTCAGTTAGCGATGCGCGGCGCCGACGGCCGGGCAGGAGGCAGCGTGGACAGTCGCAGCGAGGACAACCGCGGCGGGGCACGCCCGCGCCGCGCTCGAACGCCGTCGGTGCCGGAGGATCTGCTTCCGCATCTGCGCCGGGCGCGGGATCTGGTCGATCGCGAATACGCCCGTCCGCTCGACGTGGACGAGCTGGCCACGACCGCGGGGGTTTCGAAATATCATTTCCTGCGCTGTTTCGCCGCCACCTACGGCCGCACCCCCGCGCTGTACCTGGCCGAGCGGCGCATCGAACGCGCGCAGGACCTGTTGCGCGCCACCAACATCACCGTGACCGAGGCGTGCATGCTGGTCGGGTATGCCAGCCTGGGCTCGTTCAGCCGCAAATTCACCGAACTGGTGGGAATGACGCCGTCGGCCTATCAGGCGAAATTCGCGGCGGACGGAGTCCCGCGCATTCCGGGATGTTATGTGTTCATGCACGGCCTCTCCGACCGGAAACCGCCGGAGCCCGCGCCCGATCCCGGTGGCGCAATTTCGGAGAAGCCGGCGGGCGCCGCGGGCTCATAGCCTGAGTTCATGACGACGATCACCAACGTATCGCTGGTCACGGTGTATGTGACCGATCAGTCCGCGGCCAAGCAGTGGTACATCGACAAACTGGGTTTCGTGGAAACCGCCGATATCTCGATGGGCGACAACGGTTTCCGCTGGGTCACCGTGGCCCAACCGGATCACCCCGAACTCGAGGTGACGCTGATGGTGCCGGGGCCGCCGCTCGACGAGACGATGGCCGACGCGATCCGCCGCTCCCTCGGCAACGGCACCATGGGCGCGCTCGGTTTGCGCACGGAGGACTGTCAGAAGGCGTACGAGGAGCTCACCGCGAAAGGCGTCGAATTCGTGCAGCCGCCCGCGGAGCGGCCCTACGGCGTGGAAGCGGTGATGCGCGACAACTCCGGCAATTGGCTCGTCCTGGTCGAGCAGCGTGCGTTCGACGGTGGCGCTTTCGGTCCGGACGCGCAGTAGCCGAACGCGAAACGGGGGCGAGCGGCCCGCGCCGCTCGCCCCCGCCCCTGTGCGCTACGTCCCGGATTCGGCGGCGAAGTACTGCTCGACGAATTTGCGCTCGCTGTTCACCACCCGGTGCTGCAACTGTTCGGCCAGTGGCTCGATGGCCGCGCCGACCAGCGGGACCTTCACCTTCACACTGCCGCTGACCTCCAATTCGGAGCCGGTGCCCGCGGCCCGCAGCAGGTACTTGCCGGTCATGTCGGAGGAGATGCCCGAGGAGGTCGCCGAGAACGTGCCCGCGGCGGAATTGCCCTCCAGCGGACCCCAGTCGTCGGTGCGTTCGAGCACCAGTTCGGCCTTGAGCACCTTGCGGACGATGGCCGGAATCTTGTCTTGCCGGGCCTTCTCGGTCATGCGCAGATGGATGGTGCCGGGGCCGTTGGGATGGGCCAGTTCGATGGTCGCGGTCTCGGCGCCCTCGAAGCGGGCCTGCCAGAATTCGTCGCTGGTGAGCGCCCGGTGCAATTCCTCGACCGGGACGGTGTATGACACGGTGAAGCGGAAGTTTCGGGACATGAGCGCACACGCTATCGGAACCATGCAATAGCCTGTTGCGGTGTCGGAAACCACCGAGTCTGCTGCGCGTGAGCACCGAGCCGAGGCCGGTTCGCCTCGGCTGCGCCGGACCCGGATCACCGTCGCGATGATCGCCACCGCGGTGAGCGTGCTGGCCATACTGCTGGTGCTGGCGGCCTGGCGCGACGATATGTTGATCAGCTCCGACAAGGGCGTGACCAGTGCGGAAGTGTTGTCGGCGGGCCGCCTGCGATCCGCGGTCACCTACGTGACGCCGGACGGGGTCACGCACAACCCGAAGGTGGGGGTGCTGTATCCCACCAAACTCACCGCCGGCGAGCGGATCAATGTCGAATACAGCCGCAGCGATCCGGAATTGGTCCGGGTCGCCGGGCGCGACGCCCGGGTCGCGGTCATTCCGGCGCTGTCGGTGATCGTGGTGGTGTGGGTGGTGGCGCTGCCGGTGCTGTGGGTGGTGCGCCGCTTCGAGCGCCGGTCGGTGCGCACCTCCGGTTAGCTGTTCGCCCGAACTTCGCACATCCGTCACATGGGTGTGGTGTCCTGGCGTGCCGCACATCGCACACTTCAGGTGTGCGTGTAGCGATCGTCTCCGAATCGTTTCTGCCGAATATGAACGGTGTCGTGAACTCCGTGCTGCAGGTCCTGGCACACCTGGACCGCAACGGACACGATGCGCTCGTCATCGCCCCGGATACTCCCCGCGGCCACACCGCGGCGCCTCGCTCGTACGGCCGCTTTCCGGTGATCCGGGTGCCGGCGGTCATGGTGCCCCGGATCAGTTCATTGCCGGTCGGCCTGCCGCAACCGCTGCTGACCTCGGCAATCGAGGATTTCGATGCCGATGTTGTGCATCTGGCCTCGCCGTTCCTGCTCGGTGCGGGCGGTGCGGCGGCCGCATTGCGCCTGGATCTGCCGGCCGTGGCGGTGTATCAGACCGATGTCGCCGGATTCGCGGCCAGCTACGGGTTGGGCGCGGCACAGCGGGCGGCATGGGCCTGGACGCGGCGCATCCACAATCGCGCGGCGCGCACCCTGGCGCCCTCGTCGGCGGCGATGGACGACCTCGAGCGGCACGGCATCACCCGCGTGCACCGCTGGGCCCGTGGCGTGGATGCCGTGCGGTTCACACCCAGCGCCCGCGACGCCGACGTGCACGCGCGGTGGGCGGACGGCGACCGGCTGGTGGTCGGGTTCGTCGGCCGGTTGGCGCCGGAGAAACATGTCGAACGTCTCGCCGCGCTGGCACACGATCCCGGCATCCGGCTGGTCGTGGTCGGCGACGGACCGGAGCGGGCGCATCTGCAACGCCTGCTGCCGACGGCCGTCTTCACCGGGGAACTCGGCGGTGCCGAACTTGCTCAGGCCTATGCGAACCTGGACCTGATGGTCCACCCGGGCGAGCACGAAACCTTCTGCCAGGGCGTGCAGGAGGCGTTGGCGTGCGGCACTCCCGTGATCGGCCCCGACGCCGGCGGTCCGCGCGATCTGATCGCCCACTGCCGTAACGGATATCTGCTGCCCGTCGACCGGTTCGCCGAACTTCTGCCGAGTGCGGTTGCGGCACTGCGTGATCCGGCTCTGCGAGCCCGATTCGCCAGCGCGGCACGCAAATCGGTGCTGCACCGCACCTGGCCCGCGATCTGCACCGAGCTGATGGGGCACTATCACGAGGTGATCGGCGGGCAGGAAGCTCTGCACCGCAGCGCCTGATCTCTGCGGTATCGCAAGCGGCCCAGCGGTTTCGGGGACTCGGCGGTTTCGGGGACTCGGCGGTTTCGGGGACTCGGCGGCTTCGGGGACTCGGCGGTCTCAGGACTCCTCGGTTCCCCGGCGGCCGCATTGTGGGCTTCCGTCCGGACCTGCCGCATCTGCCGTGCGGTCCGAACGACATCGCGCGGCGCGATCCCGATTTCGACGAGATCGGCACAGCGATGCGGCGCATGTAGGACGTCGCGGCGGGCACCGGCGCCCTGCTGACGACAGCATCTGGCCTACGCGCTGTCGAGCCGGGAGCGAATAGCGCAGGCGCCCAATCCTCCCCTTGATCGCGCACCGGCCCGCGGCCCTGCCCCGGGCGCCGGACGCTAGGGTCACTTCCGTGGCGAAGACAGAGTCGTTTCGGGCCTCGTTGGACAAGCAACCGCATGAGGTCGCCTCCATGTTCGACGGGGTCGCGAAGCGGTACGACCTGACCAATACGGTGCTCACCGGCGGACAGGACCGCTATTGGCGCTGGGCCACCCGCCGGGCGCTGGCCCTGCGACCCGGGGAGCGGGTGCTGGATCTGGCGGCCGGAACCGGCGTTTCCACCGCCGAATTCGCGAAGTCGGGCGCCTGGTGCCTGGCCCTGGACTTCTCCAAGGGCATGTTGGAGGCGGGGCGGTTCCGCCGAGTGCCGATGGTGAACGGCGACGCCACCGCCCTGCCGTTCGCCGACGACTCCTTCGACGCGGTCGCCATCTCCTACGGCCTGCGCAACGTCTCCGAACCGGACGCGGCCCTGCGCGAGATGCTGCGCGTCACCAAACCGGGCGGACGCCTGGTCGTGGCGGAGTTCTCCACCCCGGTCTTCGGGCCGTTCCGCACGCTCTACATGGAATATCTGATGAAGGTGCTGCCGAGGGTCGCCGAGGCCGTCAGCAGCAATCCGGACGCCTACGTCTATCTGGCCGAATCGATCCGGGCCTGGCCCAATCAGCGGCAGTTGGCTATGCGGATCGCCGATGCCGGCTGGTCGTCGGTGAAGTGGCGCAATCTGACCGGCGGCATCGTCGCACTGCATCGCGGTTACAAACTGGGGTGAAGTAGCTCACCGCACGCCGTGGTATCGACCGCGGGAACGGCGCCCGACCGGGCGTGAACCGGAAATCTCACCATGCTGACACCGAAGTGGTGAGGATTTTCGTCATCTGCCGATAACGTTCGGTAAATCCTTCGCAACGGCGGCTCGCCATTATCGGGGATGTGTCGAGCGCCGAGAAATCCACGAGCACCGTCCGGACCGCGTGCTCCTACTGCGGTGTGGGCTGCGGCATCACGGTGCAGACCGGACGCGACGCGGCCGGCGCACCCGTCATCGCGAAGGTGAGCGGCGACAAACTGCATCCGGTCAATGCCGGGCGGCTGTGCACCAAGGGCGCCACCCACCTCGAGATGATGCGCGCGCCCGGACGCATGACCACGGCGCTGCACCGGCCACAGCGGGGACAGGAACCGGTCGAACTAGCCGTCGAGGAGGCCGTGCGGCAGGCGGCGCAGCGGTTGCGTGCCATCGTCGACGAATACGGTCCCGATGCCGTCGCGCTCTACGTCTCCGGGCAGATGTCACTCGAAGCGCAGTATCTGGCGAACAAAGTGGCCAAGGGTTATCTGCGCACGGTCAATATCGAGTCCAATTCGCGGCTGTGCATGGCCAGTGCGGGCACCGGCTACAAACAATCGCTGGGCGCGGACGGCCCGCCGGGGTCCTACGACGACCTCGACCGTGCCGATCTGTTCTTCGTGATCGGCTCGAATATGGCCGACTGTCACCCGATTCTGTTCCTGCGCATGGCCGATCGGCTCAAGGCCGGAGCCAAACTGATCGTGGTGGATCCGCGCCGCACCGACACCGCCGCGCGGGCCGACCTTTTTCTGCAGATCAAGCCGGGCACGGATCTGGCACTGCTGAACGGACTGCTGCATCTGCTGGTCGACAACGGCGATATCGACGCCGAATTCATCGCCGCCCATACCGAGGGCTGGGATGCGATGCCGCAGTTCCTCGCCGACTATCCACCGGCCCGCGTCGCGGAGATCACCGGGCTGGCCGAAGCCGATATTCGCACCGCCGCCGCGTGGATCGGCGCGGCGGGCGAATGGATGACGCTGTGGACGATGGGGCTCAATCAATCCACCCACGGCACCTGGAATACCAACGCCGTCTGCAATCTCCATCTGGCCACCGGTGCGATCTGCCGGCCGGGCAGCGGGCCGTTCTCGCTGACCGGGCAGCCGAATGCCATGGGCGGTCGGGAAATGGGCTATATGGGTCCCGGCCTGCCCGGCCAGCGCAGTGCCCTCGTGGAGGCCGACCGCCGCTTCGTCGAAACCGCATGGCACCTACCGCCCGGCACGATTCGCGCCGAATCCGGGCGCGGCACGATCGACATGTTCCGGGAACTGGCCGAGGGCACGATCAAGGCGTGCTGGATCATCTGCAGTAATCCGGTGGCGTCGGTGGCGAATCGCAAAACCGTCATCGCCGGACTGGAGGCGGCGGAACTGGTGATCGCCCAGGACGCCTACCTCGACACCGCGACCAATGCCTATGCCGATCTGCTGCTGCCGGCGACGCTGTGGGCCGAAGCCGACGGCGTGATGGTCAATTCCGAACGCAACGTCACTCTCCTGCAGCGTTCGGTGGATCCGCTGGGCGCGGCCCTGCCGGATTGGGAGTGGATCGCGCGGATCGCGACGGCGATGGGATTCGCCGGATTCGACTACGGTTCCAGCTCCGAGATTTTCGACGAGATCCGTGGCTTCGCGAATCCGGCGACCGGATACGACCTGAGCGGAATGAGTTATCCCGCGCTCCGGGAGGGCCCGATGCAGTGGCCCTGCGCCGATTCCGCGCGACGCCGCAACCCGATTCGGTATCGCACCGACGATGCGCGCGCCCTGGCCTTCCCCACCGCGAGCGGCCGGGCCGTGTTCTGGGCCCGGCCACATATGGCGGCCGCCGAAATGCCGGACGACGACTATCCGTTCGTGCTCAATACCGGTCGCGTCCAACATCAATGGCACACCATGACCAAAACCGGCCGGGTGGCGAAGCTGAACAAATTGAATCCGGCGCCGTTTGTGGAAGTACATCCCGAGGATGCGCGCCGATTGGCAGTGCGCCCCGGCGATCAGATCGAAATCGCCTCTCGCCGTGGGCGAGCGGTGCTGCCGGTACAGATCACCGATCGGGTGCGGCCCGGTGCGTGTTTCGCACCGTTCCACTGGAACGACGAGCAGGGGGAATATCTGACCATCAACGCCGTGACCAACGACGCTGTGGATCCGGATTCGCTGCAGCCGGAATTCAAGGCGTGCGCGGTGACGCTGCGGCGCGTCGGCCCCGCTCGGGACACCCGCGAGGGCATCGACGGGGACAACTGCGGCGGCACCGGATCGGACCACCGTGTCGACGCCGCCGGCGGCAGCCTGATCGAATCGGGCGGCGCATCTGCATCGCATCCACTCGCCGCCATGCTGGGACTCGAATCCGCGACGGCGCCCATGCTCAGCGAGGCGGAGCGGATCTACCTGGGCGGGTATCTGGCCGCGCTGCACTCGCTTCCGGTCCAGGGCCAGCCCGTACTCCCGGAATCGGCGCCGCTGTCCGACCGCAGCCGCTGGTGGATCGACGGGCTGCTGGCGGGGATGTACTCGCGGGCCGCGTGCTCCCCGCCCGGCGCTACAGTGGCGGCACCCGCAGCTGCGACGCCGGCGGACCCACAGCAACGACCGGTGACCGTGCTGTGGGCCTCCCAGACCGGTACCGCCGAAGAATTGGCCGCCACGGTGGCGGCGGCGCTCGCCGAACACGGGCACGCGCCCCGGCTGCTCGAGATGAACGCGTGCGATCTGCCCGAACTGACCGGTGACGTATTGCTCGTCACCAGCACGTTCGGTGACGGCGGCCCACCGGACAATGCCGCTGACTTCTGGGATCGGCTGCAGGACAGTGGTATTCGGTTCAACGGTCTGCGCTACGGCATCTTCGCCCTCGGCGACTCCTCCTACGACGATTTCTGCGGTTACGGGCGCAAGGTGGATCGGCTGCTGTCCGAACGGGGCGGTGTCCGGCTGCTCGATCGCGTCGACAGCGAACCGGATCACGAGGATCTGTCGAGCGAGTGGATCACCGCGGTCCTCACCGCCCTGGGTGACGGCCGCGGGAATGCGCCCACCGACGACAATGGTGCCGGCGCGTCCAGTGGTAGCGGTGTGGCCGACACGCCCAGCGGTGGCGAGGGTGCGGTTACGTCCACCGGCGCCGGTCGTGCCGGCGCGCCCGCGGGGCTCGGTGTGCGTGTGCTCGACCGCGTCGAGGCCGGCCCCGTCGCGCCCACCCGCACCACCCGATCGGTCCCCGCGCCGTTCACCCGCAACGCCCCGGTCCTGGCCCCGCTGGTTCGCAACGACCTGCTGTCACGGCCCGGATCGTCGAAAGAGGTGCGGCAGTTCGGATTCGATCTGAGTGGCCTGGACGCCGGCTACGAGGTCGGTGACAGCCTCGGCGTGTGGCCGGCGAACAGTACCGCCGCCGTGCGCAACTGGCTGGCCGCGACCGGACTCGACGGCGCCCGGCCGGTCGAGATCGACGGGCGCGACGTACCGCTGGAAGCGGCCCTGCGCACCCATTTCGACATCACGAAGATCAGTGGCGATCTGCTGTCCTTCGTCGCCACCCACAACCCCAGTCAGCAACTGGCGAAACTGCTGCGCCGCGACAACCGCAACGAACTGGACCACTATCTGTGGGATCGCCATGCCGTCGACGTCCTGCGCGATTTTCCCGTGCGGGCCGATCTGGTGGAGTGGCTCTCGGTGCTGAAAAGGCTGCAGCCGCGGCAATATTCGATCTCGTCGAGCCCGCTGGTGAGTCCGCGCGAGGTGCAGCTCACCGTCGGCGTGGTGCGCTACGGCGCGGCCGACGACCCGCGGGGCGGGGTGTGTTCCACCTTCCTCGCCGACCGTGACGAGACCGGCGGCGTGCCCGTATTCCTGCAGCGCGCACCGCATTTCCGGCCGCCGCTGGATCCGAACGCGCCGATGATCATGGTCGGTCCCGGTACCGGGATCGCGCCGTTCCGCGGCTTCCTGCACGAACGCCGCGCACTGGGATGCCGCGGGCGCAACTGGCTGTTCTTCGGCGATCAGCATGCGCGCGACCACTTCTACTACCGCACCGAACTCGAGGACATGTTCCGCGCGGGCTTCCTCACCCGGCTCGACCTCGCGTTCTCGCGGGATCAGCGTGAGCGGATCTACGTGCAGCACCGCATGATCGAACACGGCGCCGAACTGTGGGCGTGGCTGCGCGACGGCGCCCACCTGTACGTCTGCGGTGACGCCGCGCGCATGGCCCGCGACGTCGACGACGCCCTGCTGAAGATCGCCCGCATCCACGGCAATCTCGACGAGGACGCGGCGCTGGCGTTCAAGAAGCAGCTGGTCGCGGAGAAGCGGTATGTGCGCGACGTGTACTGAGACACGCGCTACGCCGCGACGGCGGGCGGGTTGAGCCGCGCGAAATCCGGCAACCGGTAGTAGGGGTAGTACGGATACGGCGGCGTCACGGCGCTGACCTTGTCGAGCCGGGCCAGTTGCTCGGCCTCCAGCTGCCAGCCGACCGCGCCGAGGTTCTGGCGCAACTGGTCCTCGTTGCGGGCGCCCACGATGACCGTCGCGACGGTCGGGCGGGAGAGTAGCCAGTTCAAGGCGATCTGCGGTACGGATTTTCCGGTTTCGGCGGCGATCTCGTCGAGCACGTCGACCACGTCGTAGAGCAGTTCGTCGTTCACCGGCGGTCCGGCCTCGGCGGTGCGGTGCAGCCGGCTGCCCGCAGGAAGTGGTTGTCCGCGCCGGATTTTGCCGGTCAGCCTGCCCCAGCCCAGTGGGCTCCACACCATCGCGCCGACGCCTTGGTCGCGGCCGAGCGGCATCAGCTCCCATTCGTAGTCACGACCGACCAGGGAGTAGTAGACCTGATGGGCCACGTATCGCGGACGACCGCCGCGCTCGGCCGCGGCCAGCGATTTCATGAGCTGCCAGCCCGCGAAGTTCGAGGCGCCCAGATAGCGGATCTTCCCGGCGCGCACCAGATCCGCGAGGGTGTCCAGCACCTCCTCGACTGGTGTCGCGGCATCGAACGCGTGCAGCTGGAACAGATCGATGTAGTCGGTGCCGAGCCGGCGCAACGCGGCGTCGACGGCCGTGATCAGCCGGGAACGTCCCGATCCGGCCTCGGCGGCTCCCGGCCCGGTGGGCAGCCCCGCCTTGGTGGACAGCAGGACTCGATCGCGGCGGCCCCGAATCGCCTGGCCCAGAATCTCTTCCGAGGCGCCGTCGGAGTACACGTCCGCGGTGTCGAACATCGTGACGCCGGCCTCCAGCGCGCCATCGACCATCCGCCGCGCCTGCCGGGCATCGGTATCGCCCCACGCACCGAACAGTTCGCCCCGGCCACCGAAGGTGCCCGCGCCGAAGCTCAGGGCCGGGACGAGCAGACCCGATGCACCCAGTCGACGATAGTCCATGATCAACTCCTAACGGAATTGAAGTTTCATTAACATCGCAGACGATACACTCGATCCGACGCTAATGAAACTGGAGGACCGTTATGAGCTCGGACACTGCCCCGCCCGGCTCGGTACGCCCGGGCGGTCGCACCGCCCGCGTCCGGGAATCCGTCCTGCGCGCGGCCGGCGATCTGCTGGCCGAACGCGGCTTCGCCGAACTCGACCTCGCCGAGGTGGCGGCGCGCGCGGAGGTGGGCAAGACGACGGTCTACCGTCGCTGGCGCACGCCGGCCGGCCTGGTGGCGGACATGCTCACCGAAATGGCGGAAACCTCACAGCCCCACGCCGATACCGGATCGCTGCGCGGCGATCTCACCGCCAATGCCCGCCTCGTCGCGCGCACCCTCACCGACCCACGCCAAGGCCCGCTGTTCAAAGCCCTTGTCGCGGCGGCAATCTGCGATCCGGAGACGACCGCAGCCCTGCACCGGTTCTACGACGTGCGGCTCACCGAATGGGAGCCATGTATCGCGGCCGCGATCGAACGCGGCGAACTCGCCCCCGAAACCGATGCCCGCGCAGTCGTTTCCGCCGTCTCGGCACCGCTGTACTACCGTTTCCTGGCCTCCGGCGACCCGATCGACGACGCCGTGGCGGTGACCGCCGCCGAGGCCGCCGCGACCGCGGCTGCCGCCGGACTGTTCACCGGGTGATCAGCATCCGCCTTCGGTATCCATAACATCGGCTTCCATCTCGGGCCGAGTTCCCACCGGCGGGAATCAGGAGACCGACACGGGTCACCGCAGTTGCAACACTGGTGTGTTCGAACGATTCGGAATGTGTGGGTGCGGACGGGTTTCTCTGGGGCAAGTGAGGATTGATGAGAGAGATACATCCCAATGTGCAGATCGCGCTCGATATGACGCGTGAGCTGCGGAACCGAGTCGCCGATGTACGGGAGCGAGCCGAGGCGATCGTGGCGCGCCGCCCTTCGCCCAGTGGTCTCGTCATCCCGGAGGTCGACGCGCAGGGACGGTTGACCGACCTGTACCTGGCTCCCGGAACCTGCGATCGCTTCGGCAATCAGGAATTGGCCGAGGAGATCATAGCGGCGATAGCGGAAAGTACCGAAGACGCTCGGCGGCAGTATCACATCGCGATGAACGACCCCGGCAATATCCCCCGACCGTTGCGGGAGGTTGTCGCCGAGTGGCAACGGTCCGACACTTCCTCCCGCTGAAGTCCCCACTTCTGGGAAGGCGGAACAATAGGACTGGAAATACTGGCGGGAGGATCGGCCGAGTATGCCGAATTACATGGACCAGGACCCAGATGACCTGCGGAGGCGGGCCGAGGACCATGGTCGGCGTGCGAAAAAGCTCCGTGAATGGGGACAGATTCCACACGACTGGCTCTCGGAATTCCCGTCCGGTTACGGGACGATTGCCGAGCCGGTGCGCGCCGCGCTACATGACTATTACCAACGCCGCCACGACAACGCGGAACGCCTCGCGGACAACCACGACCGCGCCCGGGACAGGCTGATCGAAGCAGCGAATGCCTTGGAGCGCACGGAGAACACCAGCAGTCACCGGATCAGAAATGCCGGAGCTCCGAATTCGCCGCCGGGCGACGGTCCCAACACCAACGGGCTCATGGGTTCACCACCACCGCGGCCTGGCGTCCCCCCGAGTTCGGCGCAGCCGTCACCGCTCGACAGCACGCCGAGCGGGGTGCACTCCGGTCCGGCGAAATCGACGATCGATTCGGCCGGCCACGCTTTCCCCTCTTCGGCAAACGATCCCACACCTACCGGGCCGAGTTATCGATCCTCGAACTCGGCAATCGAGGGCGCGGTGCCGGAGGCCCTGCCCGTTTCCTCGTTCCCCGGCGCGTTCGAATCGGGACCGAGCCAGGTTGCGGAGTCCAGCGATACCGCTGCGGCGGTCGGAAGCCCCGCCTACGCTCCGGTACCACCGGCCGGTCCGCAGGGGTTCGGCTGGGTTCCCGGCGCGTCGCCCGGGCCGGCCGGCTCGGGTCCGGCGGTAGGCCCGCTCGGATCCGGAGGGACGCCGACCCTTCCGCGCCCACTCGCACCGGGCGCCTTCGCTTCGGTCGCGCATACGCCTCAGCGGCGGCACGTACTCCCACGCCTCGAGGTGGGCGATCCAGAGGGCGATCTCGGCTTGGCCCGTACGCTCCTGTCCGCGATCCTGGCAGCCGTGGGCACCTCGACTCCGGACGTGAACTGGGCCGTAGCTGTGATGCGAACACCGAACGGCGCTGTGGTGATACTGACGTCCAGCGAGGGGCGCGGCTGGCTGCCCGCCGGACTGCACCTTCCAGCGGAAGTCGTTTCACCGTGGCAGTGGGCCGAGGTGTTCGGCGTATCCGGGCAGATCCAGATCGCACTACTCGAAGACCTTCCCGATTCCGCCAGAAGGCTGGTGAACTTCGCTCGATTAGCCGCTTCCCGGACCGGAGTGCGGATCAGCGCGCTGGTTTCATCGGCGATGATCTCGGCCGAGATCATCGCCGATCTCGATCCCCACGTCGCCGCGGAGGGCTTGGTCGCACCCGCCGAGGCCTGTGTCGATCTGTCCGTCCCCGGCCCGGGCCTGGTCGACCGGCTGGCGCTGGCCGGGTCGGGTTGGCTGAAGGCCCAAGCCGAAACGGTGAGCGACCAGGATATTCGGGCGCGATGTATCGAATTGGCCCGCATCGCGGACGAATGCCTGCGGTCCGCTTCCCCCGCCACCGATCCACAGCTCGCGATACGCCGCGCTCGTCGCGAGCAATTGCTGACAGCGCTTCGGTCGGGGCCGCCGATGGAGTCCTGTCCGGGGCGCCGTATCGGAGTATCCGCTGCCACGCCGAGCGGAGACCGAATGCGTGCGACTGTTACTGCGAGCGTCCGCGCCGACGACACCGCACCACCCTCGGCTTCGGATACCGCGGCTTTCGCGGTATTGGAGCGGCGTGCGGATGAATTGCTGGCGTTGGCCGGCAGCCCGGCACCTGATCGTCAGACGCTGCGCGATGCGCTGTATGTGTATGGGGAAGTCGAAGCGAATCCCTTGGTTGCCGCGTTGCGGTTCAGCGCTGAACCTTCCGCCACAGCGGTGACGGCGGATTCGGTGGCCTCGGTTCCAGCGGTGATGAACGGTTCGGCGGCGCCGGAAAGTGCCGGCAGCCGGAGGAGGGCCTGATGGGCGATAAAGACGCAGATAAAGTCATCAGCGATATCGAGGATCGGGACAATTTCAGCGGCTGGGGTCCTTGGCAGGACGACCATCATTTCCAGGGTGACGAAGTGAAGAACACACTGGAGGAAATCAACGGGCTGAGCGACGCCGATCTGCAGAAAGTCTTCGACAAACTGAGCGATGTCAGGTCGAACGGCTATATGGAATCGCCGCTGACGCGACTGGCTAAAGATGCCAAAGATCAGGGGTTCGACCCCAAGTATGCCACTTTGGTGGATGCTCTGGATAAACGTAATCCGCAAGCCGTCCTGAATGCGCGGAAAACCGAGAACGAGGCGAAGGAAAAGGTTACCTTCCGTGACGGATGGGGCTGGGAGACGAGGGATGAGAAAAACCATCTCGAGTGGGTGGACCTCTACGTTCCGAAGGGCGCCAGCGATTCGTTGACGGCTTTGATCGGTGATACGCAGTTCACAATGCAATGGGGGTTCGACACCCTCGGCGCGCATGAGGCGAAGGACGCCCCTCCTTTCAGCAAGATCCTCGATTCGGATCCGAATGTGAAAGAGGTCGACGGCTGGTCCCAGATCAAGGACGACCACGAGAAAGTCGTGAAGCAGCTGACCGATCGACAGCATGACCAAGAGGCAAAGCTCCAGGATGTCAACCTGGACACCCTCGATACCAAGATCTTGGGAAAGAAAGTCTTCACCGACTTGAAAACGGTCAAAGACAACCTCAATGACCAATTGAAAATCGATTACCTCCCGACGG
Organism: Nocardia nova; assembly: GCF_002933465.1. Lineage (GTDB taxonomy): Bacteria > Actinomycetota > Actinomycetes > Mycobacteriales > Mycobacteriaceae > Nocardia > Nocardia nova_B. The sequence continues at coordinate 26,915 of NZ_PSZE01000040.1, read as the reverse complement.
ACCACAAGGCACCCGGTTCGTACTCCACACGGGATGGTGACGACATCAACTACTATTCCGGTAATCCGCAGGATCCCATCAAGACCACGGTCTACAAGAAGTCCAGTGATGGAAATTTCTATTTGACCGCAGAGGCTGAGCAGACGTTCTACGTCTCCGCGATTCACGCGGCAGTCGACGATTGGCACGAGAAATACAAGGCTGCCGTCAAGGATTACAGCGACAAGGCCACGAAGGTCGATGGCGGCGACGACAATGGCGGCAAGAACAATGGCGGCAAGAACAACGGCGGCAAGAACAACGGCGGCAAGAACAACGGCGGCAAGAACAACGGGGGTAACGACAACGGCGGCAACAACAACAGGGGTAACAACAACAGCGGTGCGACGACCACCGGGCAGGATATCCTGAACGGTCCGGGGAACGATCAGCCCCAGGATTTCAAGGATCTGTTTCCGGCCGGTCTCACGGATGGATCCGCCACCGATCCGCTGGGCACCGACACGACCGGCACCGACACGACCGGCGCAGACAGCACACAGACCTCGGCGACCGATCCCGCGTCATGGCTCAAACAAGCCGTCGACGACCTCGAGAGCGGTCTGACCGCCACACCGGCAGTTGCCGCAGCACCACAGAACGCCGCACCACAAAACTCTGCCTCGCAGCTCAATCCCGCAAACATGTTCCCGGCGCTGGCCTCCGGACTCGGTCTCGGAGGACTGGGTCAGGGCAACGGGCCGTTCGGAGGCGGCAATTTCAGCAATACGGGAGGCACCGGAAATAATGGCGACAGTTCCGGTTCACATATCGGCAGGCAAGGGCGGCCGTATACGAGTGCGCCGTTTGTGCAGCCTGCGGCGGCCACGAGCAGCCAACCCCTGACTGGGGTCCAACCCGGCGTAGTGTCCGCGTCGGCCACTTCGCCCGGACCCGTTCCCGCGAACAGCAATTCGATGGTCGACATGAAATTGCCGGATGGCAGCGCGCAGACGGTTTCCGCTGTCGTGGCCGACGTCGTGAACAGGGAAATGAACAATCCGAACGGCTGTAACGCCGACGGCGCCTACGGCAACGCACTCGGTCAGTTGACGCAGATCGACCCATCAGCGGCGCACACGGGCGATATCGTGCGGTGGGGAAACCATAGTGCGGTAATCGTGCGGGAGGGCCAGGACAACGCGTATATGGTTGTCGACGGTGAAATGAAACCGCTCAACTTGATGGCGCAGGGGTCACTGACGGACTACACGTTTTTCCATCCCTCCGGCGCCGACCCGAGTGACGCCCATCGGAATACTGCGCAATCCGTCGCCGCGACGGCACCGGCCGGCCCAGGCGTCAGTGCCGAGCAGAGTCGGCAAATATGACCGATGCGCTGGTCCGGAGTGCTGGAGACTTTCTCGTCGACGTCGCACAGCGAATGGCACCGAATTGTGCGGCCGATGCCCTGCGCACCGTCCTACGAAGTGCGTGTGCGGGGCGCCTGAATGCGCGCGGACCCGACGGCAAACGTGCCAGTCAACTGACCAGCACCGGGATGCCCTTCGAAATCAGCCTCACCGGAGGACGCGGGGCACGAACTCCCGCCGTTCGTTACGGCACCGAGATCATTCCCCCCGGCCGAGGCAACTCCGCCAGGTTCATCGCGCAGTCAGCCGCGATCGCAGAGCTGGCTGCGTGGTTACCCGTCGCCGACAAGTCGGTTGTCGAAACGGTCGACACCTTTCTCGAAGCAATCTATCCCCTCGATCTGCGGCAGTCGGCGCGCAAACCTCTGTGGACATGGCTGGGAGTGGTCCATCACGTCGCGTTGCCAGATCAGTTGGCGGGTTTGAAGGTTTACGGCACCCCTAACGCCTCTCCCGGAGCCTTCGAGCGACTTTGCCGGGCCTGGCCCGGTTTCGAGGGGCTGTTCACTCTGCCCAACGACGAAAAGTACTTCGCCCCCATCTTCGTCGCAATCGAAATCGACGGACAGGGCGAGGTCAGCCAGAAGGTCTACCTGCGTCCCCGTTCTCGCGACATCGCCCTGCCCATGAAGCTCGTGCGATGTTTCGGTGATCCGGCCTGGGAGGTGCTGACGGAGTTGGTCGAATGTGGTGTGGACGCCGCCGGACTTCACAAGAACGACTTCATCACATGTCGTGCCCGGCGCGGCGAGAGAACAACCTTCACCCTGTCGTTCTATCCGAGACGAGGTGAGAACCTCGACGAACTCGCGTCCGAGCTCGCGGCCCGGCACCACGGCACCCTGGACGCGATTGATGCGATGACCCACGCCGCGAAAGCCACCCACGCCGCATTGACGTTCTCCGTTCTCGGCCTGGGGTTTTCGCCGGAATTCGGGATCGACAAGTACACCGTGTACGGCACGCCGGCCTGGGGTCTGCCGGAGCGCGGAATGCGCCTTCCGGCCTGACGCGACGATCGGCGCTCAGGGCCGCCAATAGGGGTCGCGGCCGGTCAGGCCGAGCAACCGCTCCCACTCCGACGCATCGGCGGGGACCTCGACCACCGGGCCGAACAGGCCCGGGATGCCTTCCCGGGGCGTATCGCGGAACTTCTCCAGCAGCACCGCGACATCCTTGTCGGCGGGTTCGACGCGGCGGCCGGTGGCGCGGGCCAGATCCCAGCTGTGTACCACCACTTCGTTCAGGGCGAAGCCGGCCATCGCGACCGCGGGGGCGGTGACGCCGCCGACCTCGGTATCGCCCTCCCAGGCGGCCGGGTCACGCCATGCCTCGGTGAGCGCCTTCAACTGGGTGGTGATGAGCTCACCCCACCCGTCGGGCAGAGCGGTATCCGGCGCCGGCCGCGGCGGCGCGGAGTGACCGACGCCCTCCTTGGTGGCACCCTGCCGGAACGCCTCGCTGAAGCCGAGGATGTGGAACAGCAGATCCCGCACGGTCACCCCCGGGCTCGGGGTCGCCGCCGTCAGATCGTCGGCGCCGATGCCGCTGACGATCTCGGCCATCGCATCGGTGGCGCCCGCCAGATCGAATCTCGGTGTCGCCATGTGATCCTCCTCCGAATACGGCCTGTACCGGCACAGGCACCCACAGAGGGGACGAGGCGAGCTGCCCGAATTCATCGGCGGCGGGTGCGAGCGGGTTGCCAGCCGGAGCGGGTGAGGGCATCCTCGACAGTGCCGGATCGCCGTATCCGACATGTCGGACCCCCAGCGGAAGGGAGCCACCGATGACCGATCCCACCATCGACACCACCTCCGTGGACATGGTTCCGGAGGCCGATCAGCTGGAGCAGAGCCTCGAGGTCGCTCCGGAGGAATCCGAAGTCGATATGCCCGTGGCCACGGCCGACCGCGAAGCCGCCGAGGCCGACCTCATCGAGCAGTCGATTCCCGTACCGCTCGACGACGAATACGACGAGCCCGAGGCCGAATACTGACCTATTCGATGCCGGCGCGCACCGCGGCATGCAACTCGCGCAGGCTGGATCGCTCGGTCGCGACTTCCAGCACGCGAATGCCGTGGGCGTGCCCGGTCAGTTCCACCGCCAGCTCGGCCGGATCGACCTGCCGATGCGGAATCCGGTAGGCGGCGCACAGCGCTGCCAGATCCATCCCGTGCGGAGTGCCGAAGATGCGCTCGAAGACGCCGGCGTACTGCGGATCACCCTGTTCGAGTAGTTCGAAGATGCCGCCGCCGTCGTCGTTGGCGACCACGATGGTCAGATCCGCCGGACGCGGCTCCCCCGGGCCGATCAGCAGGCCGGAAGCATCGTGCAGGAAGGTCAGGTCGCCGATCAGCGCGAAGGTCCGGCCGGGATGACTCAACGCCGCGCCGACCGCGGTGGACACCGTGCCGTCAATACCGGCCACACCCCGGTTGGACAGCACCTTCACCCCGGGACGCGGATACGACACCAGCGCCGCGTCCCGTACCGGATTCGAGGCGCCGAGCAGGAGCTGGTCGCCCTCACGCAGGGCGTCCATCACCACCGAGGCCACATGCAGGCCGGTCGGCTTGGGATGGCGGGCCAGTTCGGTACGGATCGCCCGGCAGGCCATCGCATCGAGTTCGCGGCACTGCTCGAGCCATTCCGGACGCGGCGCCCCCGAGGTAACCGCGCGGGTGCCGGTGCCGACGACATTGCCGGAGACATCCGGCCAGCGCGGGCCGGTGGTCAGGGCGAAGACAGTGACATTCGGATCGGCCAGCACCTTCGACACCTGCCGATGCAGCGTGGGCCGGCCGGTGATGATCGCCTGCCGCGGCTTCAGCAACGGCAGCGCCAGCGGATGCAGGGCCGGGCCGGGCATCGCCGCGGTGGGTTCGGCGACCGTGGGCAGCTGCGCCAGCTCGGCGCGATAGCCCGCGCCGTGACCGGCGATGACGACGGTATCTGGCGTCAGGTCGATCTCCAGCGGGACGTCCAGGGTCGCGTGTCGAGTCTCGGTCCACGGCGCGTCACCGGTGCGTCCGGCCGGAATCGGCTCGCCGGCAACGGCATCGGGGACCAGCGGTTCCCGCAGCGGGATGTCGAAGTGCACGGGCCCGGCGTTGCCCGAGCGGGTGCCGCGCGCGGCGGCCAGGACGCGGCAGACCGCGGCCCGCCACACACTGTTCTGGCTGCGGTAATTCGGTTCCGCCTCGGCCAGGCCCAGGCTGATCGCGGCACGCACCTGACTACCGAACAGACCGAATTGCTCGACGGTCTGATTGGCGCCGCTGCCCAGCATCTCGTAGGGACGGTTGGCGCTGAGCACGATCAGCGGCTGCCGGGCGTAGTTCGCCTCCAGCACCGCGGGCCCGAGGTTGGCCACCGCGGTTCCCGAGGTCATCACCACCGGCACCGGCGCCCCGGTGGACACCGCCATGCCGACCGCGAGGAATCCGGCGGTCCGCTCGTCGATGCGCATATGCAGTCGCAGCCGCCCCGCCGCATCGGCCGCTTGCAGCGCGAACGCCAGCGGCGCGTTGCGCGAGCCCGGGCACAGCACGACGTCACGCACACCCCCGCGCACCAGCTCGTCCACCACGACCTGGGCCTGTGCTGTCGATGGATTCACACCCCCAGCCTGTCAGACCTTGCGGCCGGAGGGGAGGTCGACCCGCTCACAGTTCTCCACAGAGTTAGGTTTTGCTAACCTAATATCCGTGGCCAAGCGGACCAAGTACGTCAAACCGGAGGAGCGTCGGATCCTCACCGCCGAGGTGCTGGCGAACAAGCGGATCAGTCCGAATTTCGTGCGAGTGACTCTCGGCGGCGCCGGGCTGGACGATTTCACCCCGATGGGATTCGACCAGTGGTTCCGGCTCTTCCTGCCGCGCGACGGCGAGTTGCGGCTGCCCTCCGCGACGAGCAATCTCTGGTACGCGCAGTGGCTGATGATGAGCAAGGATCACCGTCCCGTAGTACGCAACTACACCGTGCGCGAATTCCGGCCGGCGGGGCGAGGAGAGTTCGGCGAAACCGCCGAGCTGGACATCGATTTCGCCATGCACGGCGAGCACACCCCCGCCTGCGGCTGGGCGGCGAACACCACTGCGGGCACCGCGGTGGGGCTGCTCGACGAGGGCATCATGTACCAACCGCCGCAACACAGTTCGTGGTCGCTACTGGTGGGCGACGAGAGCGCCCTGCCGGCGGTCGCGGGAATTCTGCGGTCGGCGCCGCGGGATCTGCGAGGTGCGGCGTATCTGGAGATCACCCACCCCGACGATGCTCAGGACTTGGGCGAACCCGCAGGCGTCGTGGTGAATTGGCTGGTCCGTACCGATGCGGAGTCCGAGATCGGCAGTCTCGCACTGGAAGCCGTTCGAGCGGGCGACATCGCCGCGAGCGGGGTCTACGCCTTCGTGGCGGGCGAACAGAAATTGGCCTCCGGCCTGCGGCGACATCTCGCGAACGAGCGCGGAATCGCCAAGGCGGACATCACTTTCACGGGGTACTGGCGGTTCGGGAAGTCGGCGCCGGGCTGATCGAGCCGGGGCGGGCCCCGCCGTTCGGCATCCGGGGATCATACTCCATCCGTATGCCGAACGACGAGGTCGCAGAACCGCAACTCAGCCGGCGTGCCGCTGGACCAGGTCGCCGACGCGCGGAAGCGCCTCGACCACATGCTTTTTCGCCGACGAACGCAGCGACGAGTACGCCTTCTTCAGCGCCGGACGCGACGAGGCCTCGGCACGAGCGTCGGTCACCGCGAGCAGCGACTCGGCAACCTCGTCGGAGTTGGCGACCAGCAGATCGGCGAACGAGCCGCCACCCGCCGCCTGGAACTGAGCCCAGTACGGTTCCAGCCGCTCGACGAACTTGGGCGCGAACGACTCCAGCGCGTCCGAGACGATGGTCGGGCTGACCTTCTTCACCGCGGCATAGCCGCCCTTCACGGCCAGGCCCGATGCACCCCCCTTATCCGACACCTCCGCATCCAGAACCTCCTGGGCGTCGGCCAGGAAGGCCTGGCGTTTGGCGTCATCGAGCAGGGATTCAGACAGTGCTGCAACCACTTTCAGGTTCCTCCGGATAGTTTTTCGATGAGCGAGCGCGGGTAACTATACGCATCGGACGCACCGGACACACCGTCCTCTCGCCGACTACGGCTGCCAGGGCAGCAACTGCACCATGAGCCCTTCACAATCGGCGAGCAACGTTTCGGATTCGTCACGCAGTCGCGCGGACACGAAAGTCTTGCGCCCCTCCACCCGATCGACGGTTCCCTCAACGGTCAGCGGCGTCTCCAGCGGGGTCACCGTGCGGTAGTTGACGTGCAGAAATGCGGTGCGGCTGATCGGCCGTCCCGCGTAGTGCACGAGCGAGCCGAACAGATCGTCGAACAGCAGCGGCAGCACGCCGCCGTGCACGGCGTGGTTGCCGCCGAGGTGATACCGGCGGAATTCGCCGCGCATCCGGACACCCGTGGGACCGGCCTCGGTCATCACCCACGGCGGCAGCAGCAGGTTGCCGCGCCCCGGCAGCGCCGGCGCCCGTCCCGCCGGGCCCTGCAGCTCCTGTGCGCGATAAGGCTCGAGCAGTTCGGCGAGCGCGTTCGCCTGGGCGAGCGCCTGCCCGAACACCTCGTCGGGACAGTCCACGGAGACGGTGAGGTCCTGGAGTGTGCGCATCGCCTCCAGGAACGGCGCGTAGTTCGGGCCGAGTTCGGCCTCCTCCACCTTGGGAAATCCGCCGTGCTTCTCGTACCGATCGGGATCGACCGCACTGGTGTCGATCACAGGTTCCGCGCGCTCACTCATACCTGCACGGTAACGCCAGTTCTTACACCGTCCAACCCAACCCGTCGGTAGTTCTCCGATACCGAACGAACCTCACATTGTCGACGGCCCGCCCAGGCGGGGGCGAACAGCCGGTGACGGGTGGGGTGCATGATGGCTCGGGTGACGTTCAATCCGAAACTCTGGGAGCCCGTCGCGGGTTTCGAGGACCTGACCGACATCACCTACCACCGGCACATCGAACAGGGCACCGTGCGCGTGGCCTTCGATCGTCCGGAGGTGCGCAATGCCTTCCGGCCGCACACCGTCGACGAGCTGTACCGGGTGCTCGACCACGCGCGGACGACGCCGGATGTGGGTGCGGTTCTGCTCACCGGGAACGGCCCCAGTCCCAAGGACGGTGAATGGGCGTTCTGCTCCGGCGGCGATCAGCGCATCCGCGGGCGCAGCGGATACCAGTACGCCGACGGCGAGACCGCCGATACCGTCGACAAGGCCCGAGCCGGACGCCTGCACATCCTCGAGGTGCAGCGGCTGATCCGGTTCATGCCGAAGGTGGTCATCGCGCTGGTCAACGGCTGGGCAGCCGGTGGCGGGCACAGCCTGCACGTGGTCTGCGACCTGACCCTGGCCAGCCGCGAGCACGCCCGATTCAAGCAGACCGACGCCGATGTCGGCAGCTTCGACGGCGGCTACGGCAGTGCCTACCTGGCGAAGATGGTCGGGCAGAAATTCGCCCGGGAGATCTTCTTCCTGGGCCGCCCCTACACCGCCGAGCAGATGCATGACATGGGTGCGGTGAACGCGGTCGTCGACCACGACCGGCTCGAGGACGAGGCGCTGGAGTGGACTGCCGACATCCTCGCGAAATCCCCGCAGGCTCAGCGCATGCTCAAATACGCGTTCAACCTGACCGACGACGGCCTGGTGGGCCAGCAGCTGTTCGCCGGTGAGGCGACGCGCCTGGCCTATATGACCGACGAGGCGATCGAGGGCCGCGACGCGTTCCTGGAGAAGCGCCGGCCGGACTGGAGTCCTTACCCGTACTACTTCTGAGGCCGCTTCGCCTCGCGCCGACTCCGTGGCCGGCATTCGGTCACGGAGTCGCGCCGGTTCGCGCCGGACCTCGCGAAGCCACGACTCGGCCCGAGGTGGTCCCTCTAGGCTCGATTCGTGGACATCCTCAGCAGTCGAATCATCCTGCGGCCGAGCGATTACGAACGCACGCTGGCCTTCTACCGAGACGGGCTGGAATTGGCGATCGCGCGGGAGTATCCGGGCGGCACGGTGTTCTTCGCCGGGCAATCGCTGATCGAGGTAGCCGCGCACGGACGCGACGAGACGGCCCCGGCCGGATTCGCCGGCGCGGTGTGGTTGCAGGTGCGCAACGCGAGCGTCGCGGCCACGGAACTGGCGACCCGGGGCATTCCCATCGACCGGCCGCCGGTGCGCGAACCCTGGGGTCTGATCGAGATGTGGCTGCGCGATCCGGACGGCGTTCCGATCGTTCTGGTCGAGGTGCCCGCCGAACATCCGCTGCGCCGCGACACCCGCAAGCCGCCGGAATGAACCCGCCTTACCATCCCGATCTGTCGGACATGTCGGGAACCTGGCGATCGCGTTAACGGATCGATAACGCACACTGGACGCGTGACCGCCGAACTGTTCGTTCTGCTCATCGTCGTCGTCACGGCTCTCGTTTTCGACTTCACCAACGGCTTCCACGACACCGCCAACGCCATGGCGACCTCGATCGCCACCGGCGCCCTGCGCCCGCGCGCCGCGGTGCTGCTGTCCGGCGGGCTGAATCTGATCGGCGCCTTCCTCAGTGTCGAGGTGGCCGCCACCGTCGCCGAGGGCATCGTGCGACTGGACGAGGTGGGCGGTGCGGACCTGCTCGCCATCGTCTTCGCCGGCCTCGTGGGCGGGATCCTGTGGAATTTGCTGACCTGGCTCTTCGGTCTGCCGTCCAGCTCGTCACACGCCCTGTTCGGCGGCTTGATCGGCGCCACCATCGCCGCGCTCGGCTGGAGCGGGGTGATCTGGTCGGCCGGGCAGAAGGGCGTGCTCACCAAGATCATCGTGCCCGCGGTGCTGGCGCCCGTGGTCGCGGCGCTGGTCGCCTCGGTCGGCACCTGGCTGGTGTACCGGATCACCCGCAGCAGTGATCAGCGGGTGGTGAACCGGAGTTTCCGATGGGGCCAAATCGGCTCGGCCTCGCTCGTGTCACTGGCCCACGGCACCAACGACGCGCAGAAGACCATGGGCATCATCTTCCTGGCGCTCATCGCCTACGGGTCCGCTCAACCCAGCGACCCGCTGCCGCTGTGGGTGATCGTGGCCTGTGCGGTGGCCATCGCCGCGGGCACCTCGCTGGGCGGCTGGCGCATCATCCGAACCCTCGGCAAGGGACTGGTCGACATCACCCCGCCGCAGGGTCTGGCGGCCGAATCCACCAGTGCCGCGATCATTCTCACCTCGGCGCATTTCGGGTTGCCGCTGTCGACCACGCAGACGGTGACGGGCGCCATCCTGGGTACCGGCATGGGCCGTCCGGGCGCCGAGGTGCGCTGGTCGGTACTCGGGCGCATGGTGGTGGCCTGGGTGTTCACCCTGCCGCTGGCCGGGCTGGCGGGTGCGATCTGCTGGGCGCTGGCGCATCTGATCGGCGGACTGCCCGGTGTACTGGTCGTCTTCGCCGTCCTGATCGCGACGGCCGGCCTGATCTACCTGCGCTCGCGCCGGACCCCGGTGCACGCCGCGAACGTGAACGAGCAGTGGACGAGCCTGCCGGGGACCGACGGCACCGGACCGGCTGTCGAATCCCGGCCCGCCGGCCCCGGCACCGATCCGGCCGTGGACACCGCCGATTCCGGGCGCACCGATCCCGGCGCCACCGATTCGGGCGCCGTCGACGCCGCGGGTGACACCGCGACTTCCCCACCCGGCGACTCACGCGCCTCTCATCGCGCCGCAAGGAACTTCTGATGCAGACCCTGATCGACGATCTGACCGAGCTGTGGCGAGTCACCGCCGCCGCCTTGATCTTCGGGGCCGGATTGCCGGCGATCTTCGCGCTCGGGGTGCGGCTGCATTCGATCGCGGGAGATGCGCCACAACCGGATTCCACCCGCCGGCGTGCGGCTGCGGCCTGCGCGGGGTTGTGTTATTCGGTGGTATTGCTGACCGTCATCGCCGGAGTGTTGTTCGTTGCCAGAGGTTTTCTGGCCGCCCGACTCGGCATCCATCTGTTCGGTCAAGGCTGAGCGGCCGCGTGGCGCCGCCCTGATCGTCGAAAGGACAAACGTGACCACCGAATCCGCATCGCCACAGCAACCCGAATCGAACGAGGCCACGCCGTCGGTCCTGCAGAAGGTGCTGGGCTGGCTGCGCGCCGGATATCCGCAGGGTGTGCCCCAATCGGACTATGTCGCGCTGCTGGCCGTCCTGCATCGCCGGCTCACCGACTACGAGGTGCATCTGGTGGTCGAGGAGCTGGTGCGCGAACGCACCGGCGACGACGAGATCGCCCAGCACGAGATCGAGGCGGCAATCGCCCGAGTTGCCAAGGAGCTGCCGGGCGAGGACGATATCGCTCGAGTGGCATCGCACCTGGCAGCGGGTGGTTGGCCGCTGGCGACACCGACGTCGGACTGACTTCTCCCCGATTCAGCGAAGGAAGTGCGGACCCGTTCACGGGTCATCGACCTCGACATGACACGATCGCGAACGTGAGCACCACCCTGCGGACCCTCCCCATGCCCACCGGAGCCGCGGTGGGTGACGTCTTGCCGCATCTGCGGGAAGCCTTGGAGGGCAACGGTCCGGCGTGGCTGCCGATCCCCACCGGCGATCGCCGGGAATCCCATCGACTCTCCAGTGCACTGCGCCCGGGTGAGGAGATCGACGACGACGTGGCCCTCGTGGTCACCACCTCCGGCACCACCGGCGTCCCCAAGGGCGCGATGCTCACCTCGGCCGCCCTGCGCGCCAGCGGAGATGCCACCCACGAGCGGCTCGGCGGTCCGGGCCAGTGGCTGCTGGCGCTGCCGACCCACCACATCGCCGGAGTGCAGGTGCTGTTGCGCAGCATCCAGGCGGGCACCGAACCGGTGGTGCTGGACGTCTCGGGTGGTTTCCTGCCCGGCGGGCTGGCGACGGCGGTATCCGGGATGACCGGACCCCGGCGCTACACCTCACTGGTGCCGACGCAGCTCATCAAGGCACTCGACGATCCGGTCGGCGCGCAGGCGCTCGCGGCCCTGGACGCGGTACTGGTCGGCGGCGCGGCGACACCGCAGCCGGTACTCGACCGGGCCCGCGCGGCCGGGATCAACGTGGTCCGCACCTACGGCATGAGCGAGACCTGCGGTGGCTGCGTCTACGAGGGCGTGCCGCTGGCGGGCGCGAAGGTGCGCATCGAGGACGGGCGGGTATTGCTCGGCGGGACCATGCTGGCCAAGGGGTATCGCGGCATCCCCGACCATCCAGCGTTCGCCGAGCCCGGCTGGTTTCGCACCGAGGACGCCGGAACCTTCGACAACGGCGTATTGACCATCACCGGGCGCCTGGACGAGGCCATCATGACCGGTGGCCTACTGGTGATCCCGCAGGTCGTCGAGGCCGTGCTCGCCACCCACCCGTCGATCAGCGAGGCTGTGGTGCTGGGTCTGCCCGATCCGCGGCTGGGTCAGCGGGTGGCGGTGGCGGTGGTGCCCAATCCGGGCACGATACCCACGCTGGACGAATTGCGCGCCCACGTGGTGGCGGAGCTCGACCCGATCGCCGCCCCGCGGGAACTGGCGATCCTCGACGAGATCCCGATGCGCGGCCCCGGCAAGCCGAATCGCGTGAAGCTGCGCGACCACCTGCTGGAGCAGGCGACACACTGACCGCGCCGCGGTGAACACACTGACCGCGCCGCGGTGATACGGCTCACCCTGTCACAGACCTGACCAGCGCTTCCACCTGCGACGATGTCGCCGCTTGCGTGCGCGGTGCGACATGCAAGCGGCCCCGCGATCGTTCTTGCGCTACCGCGCAACAGCGGTGCAAGACGGGTGCAAGCCGGCCCCCGCACGGTTGTGGCATGACTTCTTACGCACCTGCTGAAGCACTCGCCATCGAGGCGGACGAGCTGGTCAAGGTCTTCGGGGAGCAGCGGGCCGTCGACGGCGTGAGCCTGGCGGTGCCGCAGGGCGCCGTCTACGGCGTGCTCGGCCCGAACGGGGCCGGCAAGACCACCACCATCCGCATGCTCGCCACCCTGCTGCGCCCCGACGGCGGCCGGGCCCGGATCTTCGGTCACGACGTCGTGGCCGAGCCCACCGCGGTCCGCTCGCTGATCGGTGTCACCGGCCAGTACGCCTCGGTCGACGAAAATCCCAGCGCCACCGAGAACCTGATCATCTTCTCCCGGCTGCTCGGGCTGAGCCGGTCCGAGGCCAAGCGCCGCGCGGCCGAACTGCTCGAGGAATTCGGACTCACCGAGGCGGCGACCAAGGCTCTGGAGAACTTCTCCGGCGGTATGCGCCGGCGCTTGGATCTGGCCGCCAGCCTGATCGCGACGCCGCCGCTGCTGTTCCTCGACGAGCCGACCACCGGCCTGGATCCGCGCACCCGCGCGCAGATGTGGGAGACCATCCGCCGGCTCGTGCGCGAGGGCGCCACCGTGCTGCTCACCACGCAGTATCTGGACGAGGCCGACCAACTCGCCGACCGCATCGCGGTGATCGACCACGGCAGGGTGATCGCCGACGGCACCTCCGACGAACTCAAGGGTTCGGTCGGGCAGTCCGCCCTGCAGATCACCGTGGCCGACCGCGACGTCATCGAACGGGCCCGCACCCTGATCGGTGAATTCCTCTCCCGCGCCGACGGCAAGCTGGTCGAGGCGAGCATCTCGCCGGAGGCCGGTCGCGTCACCGCCCCGCTCAGCGATCCGAGCGTGACCGCGGATCTATTGATCCGGTTGCGCGACAACGATATCCGCGTCGACGAGATCACCGTCAGCAAGCCGAGCCTGGACGAGGTGTTCTTCGCTCTCACCGGCCACGCCGCCGAATCCGACGCCGCCGAATCCGACTCCGCCGGTTCCAACTCCGAGGGCACGGCGGCATGAGACCGGCCCCCGCCACGTTCCCCACTCCCCCGAAGGACATATCGTGACCACCACTCTTCCCGCCCCCGCAACCGGCCGGCACGCCGCGCGCGCCGCGATTCCCGTTGCCAGCAACCGCATTTCACTACGCCGGACCGTCGCGAACTCGCTCACCATGGCGTATCGCGGCATCCTCAAGATCAAGCACAATCCGGAGCAGCTGTTCGACGTCACCGTGCAGCCCATCCTGTTCACCGCCCTGTTCGCCTACATCTTCGGCGGCGCCATCGGCGGCAGCGTGCAGGCCTATCTACCGGTGCTGATTCCGGGCATCCTGGTCCAGACGGTCGTGCTCACCTCGGTCGTCACCGGCACGCAGTTGCGTGAGGATATGGACAAGGGCGTCTTCGACCGCTTCAAATCCCTTCCCATCGCCCGTGTTTCGGCGCTGGCGGGCGCATTGATCGCCGACATGGTGCGCTACGGCATCGCGACCGTCCTCACCATCGTGGTCGGCCTGATCCTGGGCTACCGGCCCGAGGGCGGCGTCGTCGGCGTGGTCGTCGCCGGTCTGGTCGTGGTGTTCTGCTCGTTCGCGGTCAGCTGGATCTGGGCACTGGTCGGTGTCACCGGTAAGAGCGCCGCCTCGGTGCAGGGCATCTCGATGATGATCATGTTCCCGCTGACCTTCATGTCCGGGGCGTTCGCTCTGGTCAGCACCATGCCCGGCTGGATGCAGGGCATCAACAAGGCCAATCCCGTGTACTACATGGTGAATTCGTGCCGCGAGCTGATGAACGGCAACGTCTACAGCAGCAACCTGGCATGGTGCCTGATCGGCTCGGCGGTCGTGATCGCGATCTTCGCCCCGCTGGCCATCCGGGCCTACATGCGCCGGGCGTGATCGAATCCACCGCGGCACTGTCCGCCGGTCGCGAAAGTGACCGGCGGACAGTGCCGCGGGCAGATGTCGCCACATCCCACGGCACGCCGGTCGGAGATCGCGCGACCACCGCCTCAGGCGCCGAGCAGAGTTTCCAGTTCCGGCAGCATCGCGAGGATGCGCTGTGCGGCCGAACGGCGGTTGAGACTCGAGACCGCATCCTGCCCGGCAGCGACCGTCTCCGTACCGACGGTGGCCCGCGCCAGATCCAGATGCCGATTCCAGCGCATCGACGAATAGTCTTGGCGGCCGACGACTTTCATCGCCATCGCCAACAGCGTCGCGCCGGTTTCCGGATCGGTTCCGGTCCGGATCAGATAGGAACCGAGCGCACCGGCGGCGCCACCGATCTGCGGGAGGTCGATGAACTGGGTGAGCCGCTCTCGCGCCACCCTGGCCACCTGACCGGGCAACTCCGGCACCTCGTGCACGGCGTCGTTGAGAATGTGGGCATCGAGCACGGCGCTGGCGACAATGATGTCACCCGGCCCCGGACCGGCCCCGGCATACGGCCAATTGAACAGTTGCAGGCTGCGCCGGAACGTGCGCAGACCGCGCTCGATCTCACCTTCCGCCAGTTCGAGTTCCGCCATTCCGGCGACGACGGCCCCCTTGCGGTGGTTCGGCTGCGTCACCGGTTCGTCCAATCCGACGCCGTCGTCGATGACGCCCAGCGCATATTCGAGTTCCCGCCGCGCGTCGACCAACTGTCCGGCGCCGACCATGGAGACCGCCAGAAAGCTGCGCAGTTCCACACTCTCCTCGAAGCAGCGCAACTCCTGCATCAGCTCCACCGCGCGACGGTAGTAGGCCACGGCCTCCTCGTACCGCGCCGCCTGCGAGGCCATCTGCCCCAGATGCTGCGAGCACATCGCGGTGCCCCAGACATCACGGCCCTCGACCAATGCGAGAGCTTGCCGCGCATCGCGAATCGAGCCGGCGGTATAGCTCGCGTTCTCCCGCATATTGGCGCGCAGCAGGAAGGCGAGGGCACGGACGTGGTCGTCGTCGGAGCGGGTGCCCGCCGCCATCAAACGCACGCCGTAAGCGACATTGATTCGCGCGCAGAGCATGTCGCCGAGATATCGGACCCCGGACGTGAGGTCGGCCGTGGCGAGCAAGCGGCGGGCCCGGGACCGGATCACCGCGAGGGGACGCAGTCCGGGCTCGCCGAAGGCCAGATGCATCGCCAGGAAGATATAGCTCTGCAATTCCAGATCCGACTCGATCCGAGTGCGCGGCCCCTCGGGCGGCGGCACCGGCACGATCCGGGGCGCCCAGCTCATCAGCTCCATATGCGCGCCACGCATCACCCACAGCATGGCGACGGGCGCGAACACCGAGTACACCGTGCGGGAATCGGCGTTTTCCACGGCGTGGCGCAGCACCGCCAGCAGATTGTCGAGTTCGGCGGCCAGCGACAGCACCGTGCGGACCTGGTCCGGCCCGTCGTAGTTCAGTGCCGCATCCTGCGCGAATTGCCCTGCCCAGCAACACATCCGATTCATCACCAGATCGGATTCGCCGGTCGCGAGCAGTTGCTCCTCGCCGAATTCTCGCACCGTCTCGAGCATGCGGTAGCGGGTGGCGACCATCTCGTCGTCGGCCAGCACGGTGAGCAGCGACTGGCTCACCAGCCCGTCCACAGCGGCCACCGCGTCGATCGAATCCGAGCCCGAGACCACGAATTCGGCTGCCTCCAAGGAGAATCCGGCAGGGAACCGGCACAGCCGTCGCAGTGCCACGCGCTGTTCGGGTTCGAGCAGATTCCAGCTCCATTCGATCACCGCGTGCAGGGTGCGGTGACGCGCGGGTGAGCTGCGGTCGCCCGAACGCAGCAGGGCGAAGCGATGTTCGAGCCGGCTTTCGATCTCCTCCACGCTCATGGTCCGCACGCGGGCCGCGGCCAGTTCGATGGCCAACGGCAGCCCGTCCAGGGTGCGGCACAACCGGGCGACGACCGCCGGATCCAGCCTGGCCGAGGGTCGCACCGCCCGCGCCCGGCTGACGAACAGCTCGGTGGCCGGGGAGCCCTGCGCGTCGATCGCCAAGGGCGGCAACGGATATACCGTCTCCGCCGTGATCGCCAGCGGCGCCCGGCTGGTGGTCACCACTGTCAGATGTTCACAACTGCCGACCAGGTCGGCGACCACCTCGGCGGCCGCGTCGATGAGATGTTCACAGTTGTCCAGGATCAACAGGACGGGACGCAGCGACAGCGCCTCCCGCAACCGGCGCCGGCCGTCGATGGTCTGGTTGCGGCGCAACACATTCGCTTCGCGGGAGTATTCGTTGACACCGAGGACCGCCCCGATGGCCGCCTCGATCTCGGCGCAGGTCGCGGCGTTGCGCTCGCCGGGGTCGCCGTCGGAAGCGGCACGTAGCGAGGCCAATTCGACCAGCGCCACCGCCTGCTTGCCCGCGATTCGCGCGCCCAGCTCGTTGGCGACGCGCGTCTTGCCGGTGCCGCCCGGACCGAGCACGGTCGTCACCCGGAACTCCTGGACAAGCTTCTCCAGTGCCACCAGATCGCCGTCGCGGCCGAGCAACGGATTGGGTGCCGCGCGCAGGCCGAGCGCCGTATTCGGTGGCGCGGCAGCGGTTTCCGGGTGCCCGTACGGTTCCGGTGACAGCGCGTGCTGGGCGGTGGACACCCGTTGTATCGCGGAGGTGGCCTGCCCCGGGTGCGGCTGCACCGGGCCCACGGCCGGATGGTCACCGCGCAGAATCGCGGTGTTCAACGCGACGAGCGCCGGGCCGGGGTCGGCACCCAATTCCTCGCCCAGTCGCGTCCGCAGTCCGGCGAAGACCTCCAGGGCCTCGTTCGCACGCCCGTCGCCGGCGAGCAAGCGCATCAGGGTGGCGTGCGCGGGCTCGTCGAGCGGTTCGGCGGCGGCCGCCCGCCGTGCCACTCGCAACGCACCGCCGATATCGCCGGCGGCCTCACGCGCCACCAGTTCCACGGTGTCCAGCGCCGACCAGCGCGCGGCCGCGAATTCGTGCAGTTCGTCGGCGACGGGACCGGGCGGCAGATCCGCGCCGGGTTCGCCCCGCCACAGCGCGCGCGCCCGCTGCACCAGGCCGAGGCATCCGGCGGGATCGCCGCGCTCGAAGCGCAGCCGCGCCTCCCGTTCCAGGCCGCGGGCCAGACTCAGGTCGACCTGCTCCTCGGTCAGCAGCAGCCGATATCCCGCCGGGCCGATTTCCAGTGCCCCCTCCGGCAAGACCGAACGCAATCTCGACACCTGCGTATGCAGGGCGTTCATCGGTACGCGCGGTGGCTGCTCGCCCCAGATGTCGTCGATCAGCGCCTGAGCGCTGCGGCTGCGGCCGGGATGCACCGCGAGCGCGGCGATCAGCAACCGCGCCCGAGCGCCGGGCACCGCGACGAGATCCGTGTCGCGGCGCAGCGCGACCTCCCCCAGAAGCGCCACGCGAAGGCCCATCTCGGGCAGCCTTTCGTCCCGGCCGCTGCTATCCGGCCGGGTGTGCGTCGTCCCGGCATCCGCACGGGCGCGGCGCGCTGTCGACCCGGAGCCGCTGTGATCAGGAAACATGCCGTCGCAATCGTATGTGACCGGTCGAATGAATATCGGGCGCTGCGCCCGGGGCCGACCGCTCCCCGGGCCACGTCACGTCGTGCAGTTTACTCCGATATATCGCAATAATGTTATCGACAGTGGGCAGTGATGCTGCGCTGCCGCCTCCGGGCCACCACCATTAGGCTGTGCCGATTTCGCCCAATGGTGAAGCCCTCCGTGGTGACGCTGCGCTGCCGCCTCCGGGCCACCACCATTAGGCTGTGTCGATTTCGCCCAATGGTGAAGCCCTCCGTGGTGACGCTGCGCTGCCGCCTCCGGGCCACCACCATTAGGCTGCCGGATATGGCTAGTGCAGCACAATGGCTAGAAGGCGCCCGCCCGCGGACGCTGCCCAATGCGATCGCCCCGGTCCTCGTCGGCACCGGCGCGGCCGCGTCGCTGGATGCCGCGGTGTGGTGGAAGGCCCTGCTGAGCCTGCTCGTTTCGCTGGCTCTGATCATCGGCGTCAACTACGCCAACGACTATTCCGACGGCATTCGCGGCACCGACGACGAGCGCGTGGGCCCGCTGCGACTGGTCGGTTCGGGTCTGGCGAGTCCGGCCGCGGTGCGCGGCGCGGCGATCGCCTGCCTGAGCGTGGGCGCGATCTTCGGGTTGGTCCTGGTGATCACCACCGCGTGGTGGCTGCTGCTGATCGGCGCGGCCTGCCTGGCCGGCGCCTGGTTCTACACCGGCGGCAGTAAACCCTACGGCTACAGCGGTTTCGGTGAGATCGCCGTCTTCGTCTTCTTTGGCTTGGTCGCGGTGCTGGGCACCGAATTCGTCCAGGCCGAACGGCTCGACTGGGCCGGACTGGTCGGCGCGATCGCGGTCGGCGCCTTCTCCAGCGCGGTGCTGGTCACCAACAATCTGCGCGACATCCCCACCGATTCGGCGACCGGGAAGACCACCCTCGCCGTCAAACTGGGCGACACCCGCACCCGCACACTGCATCTGGTGCTGATGATGGTCCCGTTCGTCGCCTCGCTGCTGCTGGTGCTGCGCACCCCGTGGGCCCTGGTGAGCCTGCTGGCGATACCGCTCGCCGTCCGATCCAACGCCCCGGTGCGCGGTGGGCAGCAGGGGCCGGGATTGATCCCCTCGCTGCGCGATACCGGCTTGGCGATGCTGGGCTGGTCCCTGCTCACCGCACTGGCGCTCGGCCTCGGCTGACGAACTGCCGCACCGCGGCGTCAGTCCCGGCCGCCCTCGGGAACCAAGACGCCGAGCACCCAGTTGACGAGGGTCACGATGACGGCACCGAAGATCGCCGCCCAGAACCCGTCGACCCGCAGGCCGTAATCGGTGGTTTCGGTGATCTTGGCGGTCAGCCACAGCATGAGAGCGTTGATCACCAGCAGGAACAGGCCCAGCGTGACGATCACCAGCGGTAGTGACAGCAATTTCACGATCGGCTTGATCAGCGCGTTGACCAGCCCGAAGACGATCGCGACGCAGACCACGACGAGAATCTTGCCGCCGGTGCCCGCATCGGGCGGATCCTTCAATTCGATACCGCCGACCCAGGCCGCCGCGAGCCAGATCGCGAGGGCGTTGATCGCCAAACGGAGCAGAAGTGCCATGCGGCAATGCTAACGGCGGACGAGGCGGGTCACCGGTCACGCGCTGCGACCCGTCCCCGCCCCTGGTGACGGTGCGCTCGCCCTCACGCCGCGCGGTCGAGCATCTCCTGGACCGCGTCGCGCACTCGTTCCATCCCTTCGTTCCCGCCCAGCAGTTCTCGCGTGGTCGGGTTGGGCGCGCGCAGGATGCCGAGCAGCACGTGCCCCGCCTCGATGCGATCGTCACCGCGGGAGATCGCCTCGCGCAGTGATAGTTCCAGCGCCTTCTTGGCCTCGCGGGTGAAAGGGATGTGGCCGAAGCGCATTCCGCCACCGAACCGGAAACGCCCGCGGCCCTGGTCCGGAACCGGCACGGCCTCGTCGAAGGCGCCCTCACCGAAGGTGGCCCGCACACTGTCTCGCACCGCGTCCAGATCGATGCCGATCGACTTCAGCGCGGCCGCGTCCTCCTCACCCAGCGGTTCCTCCGTCTGCGCCCGGCTCGGCAGCGCGCGCCGAATAGCTTCGGCGGAGATGCCGTTGTCCTCCAGCACGTGTCGCAACTGGTCATCGGCGCAGGTGGCGAGCCCCAGCAGCAGGTGTTCGACATCGATACTGGGCGAACGCAATTCACGCGCTTCCTCCTGCGCGTCCACGACGGCGGAGCGCGCCGCCTTGGCAAATCTTTCGAACATCAGCGGATTCCGCCTTTCCGGTTGTACTTCTGATGGACCGCCTGCCGACTGACCTCGAGCGCCTCGGCGATGGCTTGCCAGGACCAGCCCTGCTGACGGGCATTGGCCACCTGGATCGCCTCGAGCCGCTCGAGCAATCGCCGCAGCGCGAGCACCGCCCGCAGCCCGACCTGGGGGTCGGGACTGCCCGCGGCGGCCGCCAGCGTTGTCGCTTCACTCATGTACGTCAATTTACGTTGACATCGCGGGCGTGTCAATCAAAATTGACATCAGGCATGTTCCCCCGCGGCGAACAATGATGGAGTGGTCCGCCGACTCAGGCTGTCCAGATACCCGTGGCGGTGAATTCGTCGAGAATCGCGTGCGAATCGGTGAGGTCCAGCCCCTGGCCCGCAACCCACTCGTCGTTGAAATACGTTCCGGCATAACGGTCCCCGCCGTCGCATAGCAGCGTCACCACGCTGCCCTCGCGGCCGGCGGCGTTCATCTCGGCGATGAGCGCGAACGCGCCCCACAGATTGGTTCCGGTGGAGCCGCCCACCCGCCGGCCGAGCACATCGCTGGCATGGCGGCATGCGGCGATGGAAGCGGCGTCGGGCACCTCGATCATCCGGTCGACCACATCGCCGATGAAGGAAGGCTCCACCCGCGGCCGGCCGATGCCCTCGATTCGCGATGGCATACCGGTCTGATATCCCGGGTCGCCGACCTCGTACCCGCCGTAGAACGCCGAATTCTCCGGATCGACCACGGCCAGCCGGGTGGCGTGGCGCCGGTAGCGGATATACCGGCCGATGGTCGCGCTGGTACCGCCGGTGCCCGCGCCGACCACCACCCAGTCCGGGACCGGATGGGTCTCCAAAACCATTTGCTGATAGATGGATTCGGCGATGTTGTTGTTACCGCGCCAGTCGGTGGCCCGTTCGGCGTAGGTGAACTGGTCCATGTAGTGGCCGTCGCACTCGGCGGCCAGGCGCACGGCCTCGGTATAGATATCGGGCGCGCGGTCGACGAAATGGCATCGGCCGCCCTGCGCCTCGATCAGAGCGATCTTCTCGGGCGAGGTCTTCGCCGGCACCACCGAGACGAAGTCCAGGCCGAGCAGTTTCGCGAAATAGGCCTCGCTGATCGCCGTCGATCCCGAGGACGCCTCGACGATCGTCATCCCCTCGCGCACCCAGCCGTTGCAGATCGCATAGAGAAACAGCGAACGGGCCAGCCGATGTTTCAAACTGCCGGTCGGATGAGTGGACTCGTCCTTGAGATACAGCCGCACACCCCATTCGGGCGGCAGCGGATACCGCAGCAGATGGGTGTCGGCGCTGCGCTGCGCATCAGCCTCGATCAGCCGCACCGCATTGTCGACCCACTCCCGCGAAGTACTGCGATCGCAGTACTTCACCGCAGCACCCGCTCGCTCACTGCGACTCCCGTGCCATGCGGGACACCCGCACCCGGTCGGCGCAGCGAGCCGCTACGCGATTGTCGCTCACTGCGCCTCCTGTGCCATGCGGGACACCCGCACCCGGTCGGCGCAGCGAGCCGCTACGCGATTGTCGCTCACTGCGCCTCCTCGCCGCGCAGGCGAGCTCGCAGGTTCGCTTTGTCGTTGCGGCGCTTCTCGTCGACCGCCGCGATGTCCTCGTTCACGCGCGCCCGCAGCCGCTTGAACAGCACCAGCGACAGCGGCATCGCCACGACCAACGCGAACAGCAGCGCGACGATCAGCGGGATGTCGACGTTCACCACATGCGCCACCACCAGGATGATCGCGGCGATCACGGCGACCAGAGCCAGCCGGGCCAGGGTGTACAGCGCCAGGTTGCGCGCGAGCCGCCGACCCGCCGAGGCCGGGGCCCGATCGCTCGCGGCGTCGTCGGATCGGGATGCTTCACTCACACGACCAGGGTAGGCGACGCCGCCGCACCCGTTCCGACCTGCCCGCGTCCCCTGAATTCGATCGCCGGATATTCGCCGAGGCAACGAACCCAGCCGTATGTATATCCGTTTTGTCTATTACTTCCCCTTTACCAACGTTAGATCGTTCGAACACCTGGGGGTCCGGGTGCAACGATGTCGCTATCTGATGAGGGATCTGTCGATTACGGAAAGGTTTGCGAATGACTGCGATCACCGCGGCGAGCCGCACGTTGGGTTCCGTCAACGGCCAGGAGGCCCTCCTGACCCCGGGCCAGGTGGCGGCGCTGTTCCACGTCGATCCGAAAACGGTCACTCGATGGGCACACGCCGGGCGGCTGGGTTCGCTGCGCACCCCGGGCGGACATCGCCGCTTCCGTGAGTCCGAAGTAATGCAGCTGCTGAAGTCGCTGACCACCGAGGCGACCCGCCCCTGAGCCGACAAGACCGCTCATTCCGGCGGTCACAGTGCGACAGGTACGCGCACGGGATTACCCTCGATGTCAGGAGGTGAGCGACGTGGCGTACCTGTTGGCACTCATCGCGGTCGTGGCTGTTGCGGTGCTGTGCTGGAAAGCGTTCGGACCGGACCATGCGCCCCGGATCGGCATCGGACGAGGACCCGAAAAGAGACGTCGAGTCGTGGGTCCCGATGACGATCCCGAATTCCTGTGGCGGATATCCCGCCAACATCGCGACGGCGATTCCGGCTCGGATCACTGACGCGCATATTGTCACCTCGGGTGATGAACCCCGCTGCGGGCGCGGCCGACAGGCGTTGCCGCGTGCATCGGTCCGATCGGGCCGACGCACGCTCGGGCGATCGGCTTGCTGCGCGCTCAGCCGATGGGGCCGGCCGCGGCCAGTGCCGCCGAGACCGAATCGGCGCACGCGGGCAATAGCGGCAGGCGCACGCGCGCGCTCGGTATCCGGCCCTGTGCCGCGAGGACCCCTTTCACCACAGTCGGATTGGCCTCGGCGAACAGCGCCCGCGCGAGCGCGACCAACCGGTTGCCGATTTTCCGCGCCGCCTCGATCCGTCCGTCCCGCCAGGCCGCGATCAACTCCGCATAGGCCGCGGGCGCTACATTCGAGCAGGTCAGAATGGCCCCCTGTGCGCCCATCGCCAGCAGCGGCGCCGCGTACAGATCGTCGCCACACAAGACCGTCGTCCGTTCGCCGACGGCAGCCAGCCACGCGACGGTGGTCTCGTCGACGACGCCGACGGCATGTTTGAAGCCCGCGACATTCGGCAGTTCGGCCAGTTCCGTCAAGGTTTCCGTATCGAGCGGCCGGCCCGTGCGATGCGGGACGTTGTAGATCAGCAGCGGCACCGGGCTCCGGTGCGCGAGCCGCCGGAAATGTTCCACGACGCCACGCTGCGAGGGTTTCGTGTAATACGGGACCACCGTGAGCGCCGCCGAGACTCGCTCGTCCAGCACGGCCAATGCGTGCTCGGAATCGGCGGTCGAATTCGAGCCGGTGCCCACGATCAGCGGCACGTCACGCTCGGCGCAGACCTGGGCGCAGATGTCGACGACCCGGCGCTTCTCCTCCGCCGTCAGGGTGGCCGGCTCACCGGTGGTACCCAGGGCGACGAGTCCGGAGGCGCCCGCATCGAGGACCTCGTGCGCGAGCCGGCCCAGTGCGTCGCCGGCCAGCTCGCCGTCCGCCGTGAACGGCGTGACGAGTGGAACGAAGAGACCGCTGAACGTCATGCCACCTACCCTCGTCGAGGCGTTGATTCAGGTCCAGTTCACAAATCTTCTATCGAGCTTAAGCTGAACTCATGCTTGATGTTCGCCGCCTACGGCTGCTGCGGGAATTGGCCCATCGCCGGACGATTGCTGCGGTCGCCGAAGCCATGTCCTACACCCCGTCGGCGGTATCCCAGCAGCTCACCGCCCTGGAACGCGAGGCAGGAGTCACGCTACTGGAACGCAGCGGTCGCCGCGTCACCCTCACCGCGGCGGCGAGCCGCCTGGTGGAACATACCGAAGCGGTCCTCGCGATCCTGGAACAGGCGGAGGCCGAACTGGCCACGGCCGAGCTCACCGGCGCCCTGCACATCGGCGCCTTCCCCACCGCCGTGCAGCGGATCCTGCCGCATGCGCTGGTCTCGCTCAGCCGGGCTCATCCGCGCTTGGAACTGCATGTGACGGAACTCGATCCGGCGGCCGTGCCCGCGGCACTGCGCGCCGGCACTCTGGATATCGCGCTCATCCAGGAGTACGACTACGTGCCCGCCGAACCGGAGGCCGGCCTGGACACCGAACCGTTCCTGGAGGAGCCGGTCTACCTGGCCGCCCGCACCACCCAGCCGCTGTCCGCCTACCGCGATGCGGCATGGATCTCCGGAACACCCGGCACCCTCTGCCACACCATGACCGTAAGAGCTTGCGAGGCAGCGGGTTTCGTCCCCCATATCCGCCACCGCTCCGACGATTTCGGCACCGTCATCGCCCTGGTCGCCGCCGGGCAGGGGGTCGCGTTCATCCCCCAGCTCGCGATTCCCCTCCATCCCGAAACCGACACCACCCCGGTCGAATTGACCGCGCTCCCCATTCGCCGTCGCACCCGGATCGCCTACCGCGCCGGCACCCGCACCCACCCCACGATCTCTGCCGCCCGCACCGCCCTGCACGCCACCACCGGAACCATCCCCCCGGTGGAAGAGCTCACCTGACGTGGGCAGCCCGGCCGCCACATCAGAGGCTTAGGCCGTCGACCACTCCTCGGAGTTCTTCCGGTTCCCAGTAGTCTCGCACGCCCGGGAGTTCGGACAGGTAGTGCAGGATGCGGTCCGGAGGCCAGCCGTGGGATTCGCCGAGACCGCCGGCCAGCATGCCGAGGTAGCGCGCGGACGGTTTGGTCAGGTCGGCGGTCAGCGGGCTGCCCGGGGAGGTGAAGGTCAGGACCGGGATGCCGTCCACGTCGTCGACGTGCCACAGGGTTTCGTAGCGGCCGTCGCCGAGTTGGACGTAGCCCTGGAGAACCACCTCGGACGGATCGAAGTCGGGGCCTTCTCCGGGCTGGCGGTGCATCTCCTGGGCCATCAGATCGCTGAACTGGCCGACGGTCAGCAGGTAGCCACGCGCGGCCGCGCCGGCCGGCCAGCCCGGTGGCGGCCGGTGGGCGTAGAACGCGACGCCGCCGCTCCACACCGGGCTCTGCCCGGCGAAATAGACGCATCCGGACAGGGACAGCGGACGGTTCCGCGCGGGCGGCGTGGGATCTCGGAAACCCCCGTAGAGACGCGGGGTGCCCGGCGGGTTGCCGCCCGCCCGGTAGTACGTGAACCGCTTCTCGAACAAATTGGATCCGTAAGCGGCGTACCAGACGCGCTCCGCGGTCATCGGAGCTCGGTTCCATCCGGAGTGCGCACATGCCGACCCTACGGGAGGATGCCGCCGAGCCGTCGGCATCTGCCGGCCGCCGAGCTCATTCCCGCAGGTCCTCGATGCGCCGGCGCAGGTGATCGAGTAATTTCTCCGGATCGTCGAATTCCGCGGGATCGATGGGCGTGCCGAAGTGGATGCGCACCCGCTGGCGGCGGTCGAACGCGGGGCCGTCGCCGCGGATGCGGCGCATCGGCAACACGCGGTCGGTCCCAGTGGTCCCCACCGGGACGATCGGAACTCCGGTCGCCAATGCCAGTTTCGCCACTCCCGGTTTGTACGGTTCACTCTCGCCCGGTGCGACCAGCCGCCCTTCCGGATAGATGATCAGCACCCCGCCGTATCGCAGAATCTGTTCCGCCTGCGCCATCGCCGACTGCCCGGATGCACTGTCGCGCCGCACCACCGGAATATGCCCCAGCCGTCGCACCAGCCACCCGACCACCGGCCACGACCACAGCTCGGCCATAGCGATGGCAATTGCCCTGCGTCGCAACGCGCCCCACAGGAATACCGCGTCCAGCATCGAGATGTGATTGCTCGCCACGATCACCGGCCCCGCCTTCGGCACCAGCTCTCGGCCCGTCACGGTGACGTGCACGACATTCGCCCACGCCAGCGTGCGCAGAATCCGTCGCACGAACTGCGTGGTAAGCCATGCCCGCTTACCCAACCCCTTGGGCCGACGCCCGGATTGCTCGTTCATTTCCACCCCCCGGTTCAAGTCTCGACGAATTCGATTCTCCCATGGGGCACCGACATGTTCGGGTCTCGCCGATGTGCGCGGGGGACGGACGTCGGCCGAGGGTCAGTGCCGGATGCCGAGGGCCGGATTATTCGGCACGGAAGGTCGCGGCACAGGAGGAGTGATCATGAACTTGTTGCTGGCAGCCGCCCACACCGATCCGGAAGCGGCCGGATTCATTCTGCGCGGCATCAAAGGAATCTTCGTCGCCATCGGCAGCATCATCGCCGCGTTCATCTGCGCCGCCATCGCCGCAGCCAAAGGCCGCAACCCGTTCGGGTGGGGTCTACTGGGCCTGTTCTTCAGCATCCTGACCCTCATCGTGGTCATCGTCATCCCCAGCAAGAAATCCTGAATCGTTCGATTCGCATGACGTCGGAGGTAATGGACTCGCGGAGTCCACACGGGCAAAGTCGGAATGGTGAATGATGCCGCGCTCACCCGCATCGTCGTCGAAGATCTGCTGGCCCGCATGGCCGGCGGCGATCCGGAGAACATCGCCGCGCTGTACGCCCCGACGAGCGACTGGAAGCTGAACTGGCCGGAAGATGAGCACGGCCGCGTCGCCACTGCGTGGATCACACACCGCTCCACCCGCGCCGACGCGGCCGCGCATTTCCGCGCAATCGCTGAGCACCATATCCCTGTCAACGGCACGCGAACCCGGACCATCTGACGGAATCTCAATTTGGACCATCTGCTCGGCTCGGTTTGATGGTTCATTCTTCAGTTGTGCCGGCGGCGGGGACGCGGCCGAGGTCGCGGTTCTTGA
>NZ_PSZE01000003.1 GCF_002933465.1 Nocardia nova | reverse complement strand
CACCCCCACCCCGCCGCCCTCGGCCGCCACCCCCATCGACGAGGTCTGGGCGAACTGAGCCGGCACCCCGGTGGCGAGCGCCGCCACCGGGGCGTTCCCGGCGCGCCGGCATTTGCGCTGGATAGGGCTGCGGCCGTTCGCGGTTCGTTCATACAGCGCACATTCACCAAGGCACTACAGTAATTTCATGGCTCGGAACTGGCCGATGATCGAGCGCGGTAGCGAATTGGAGTCGATTCGCGCCGCGTTGACCGGCACCGAATTGGTCGGTGCGATCCTGACCGGCGACGCGGGGGTGGGCAAGACGACCCTGGCGCGGCAGGCGACGGCCGCGGTGGGCGGGAATGTGCGCTGGGTGGCGGGCACCGAGTCCGCACGCAGCATTCCGCTCGGCGTGTTCGCGCATATGGTCGGTGTGTACACCGCGCACGATCCGGTCACGTTCATGGCCGCCGCGCGGGAGGCGCTGCTGGCCGACGGCGACACCATCATCGGCGTCGACGATGCCCACCTGCTCGATCAGCTCTCGGCAACATTGCTGCTGCAGTTGGCCATCGACAAGGCCGCGCGGATCGTCTGCACGGTACGCAGCGGTGTGCAGGTGCCGGACGCCGTGACCTCGCTGTGGAAGGACGGGCATCTGCTGCGGATCGACCTCAGGCCGTTCACCGAACCGCAGAGCGTCGAACTGGTCGAATCCATGCTCGGTGGGCAGTTGGAGGGGTTCACCGCCAATCTGATGTGGGAGTCCTCGGGCGGCAATGCCCTGTTTCTGCGCCATCTCGTGGAGGGCGCGCTGGAGGCGGGCACACTGCGACAGGTCAACGGAGTGTGGCAGCTGCGCGGACGGGCGGCGGTGACCTCGGAACTGGCGGCACTGCTGGAGGATCGCGTCGAGCAGTTGCCGGAGTCGGTGCTGCGCGTCCTGGAACTGCTCACCTTCTGCGAGCCCATCGATCTCGACGTGCTGGCCGAACTGGCCGGTGAGGATGCGGTCGAACAGGCCGAAACTCGCGGCGTGATCCGGATCGTCGAGAACGGTCACCAGTTGCTGGTTCGCTACAACCATCCGCTGTTCGGCGAGGTGATCCGGCGGCGGCTCGGAATCGCCTCGGCCCGCCGGCTCCGGGGCCGGCTGTATTCGTCGCTGCGGGAGCGGCCCATCAAATCCGCCTCCGATCGCATCCGACTGGCCGAATTGGCTTTGGACAGTGACAAATCCGCCGATCTGGAGTTGTTCGAGGCGGCCGCGGCCGATGCCATCGGGCTGGCGAACATCCCCCTCGGTGAACGGTTCGCGCGGGCGGCCGTGGAGCGCCGAGGCGGTGTCGAGTCCGCGGATCTGCTGGCGCGCGCACTGCTGTGGCAGGGGCATCGCATCGAGGCCGAACGCACCCTGGCCAGTTTCGATCCCGATCAGTTGAACGAGGTGCAGTTGGCCCGCTGGGGCAGCACCCGCGTCTCGAATCTGTTGTGGGCCATGGGCGATGCCGACCACGCCGACGAGGTGCTGTCCCTGGTGCGCAGCCGGGTCCGGCATCCGAAGATCGCCTTGACGTTGCAGGGCTTGGCTTCCGCGTGCGAGGTGAACGAAAACCGCTTGGAGGAGGCCTTCACCGACGCCGAGGCGGTGATGTCCACACCGGACGCACCGGCCTGGGCAGTGTGGTGGGCATCGTTCGGCGGCGGTCTGGCGCTGGCGCTGATGGGCCGCAGTGCGGCCGCGCGCGAATACACCCTGCGCGGCCATCAGGTCGAGGAGCAGGTCGACGGGCCGACGCGCTTCATGTCCGCGCACGCGGAAGTGCTGGCGCTCACCTTCACCGGTGAGCTGGAGGCCGCACGTCGCTGTGCCTCCGGCTATTTCGGATATTCGGCGCCGGGACAGTACCTGGCCTGGGGCCTCTCGAAGATTTTGCAGGGCACCGTCGACGTGGCACAGGGGCACTTCCCGGAGGGGGTCGAGAACCTCGAACAGGCGCTCGCGGCGCTGACCGCCGAGGGCGCCGCCGCGTGGATGTTCCCGGCGAGAATCCGTCTCGCCGAAGCCTACTCGGCTTTGGGCCGGGCCGCGGAGGCCGCCGAGACGATCGCCGAGGCCCGGCTGCGCGGTGGCCGGCACAGCGCGGTCTACGAACCGCAGCTCGAGATCGCGCGCGCGTGGCAGGCCGCCGCCGAAGGCACCGTCGCCCCGGCCGTGCGGCTGGCCATCGGCGCCGCCGACGCCGCGGCCCGGTCCCATCAGCACGCGATCGAGGCCATGGCCTTGCACACCGCGGCCCGCTTCGGCGACCGCACCGTGGCCGGGCGGCTCGCCGATATCGCCGCGCAGATCGACGGTGCGCTGGTGCAGGTGCAAGCTCGCCACGCGGTGGCGGTCGCCTCCCAGGACGGCCCCGGATTGGACAATGCCGCAGCGGAATTCGAGCGGATGGGCGCCCTGCTCTCGGCCGCCGACGCCGCCGCGCAGGCCGCCTCGGTGCACGAGCGGCACGGCGATCGGCGTCGATTGCTCGAATCCGCCGCGACAGCCAATCGCCTGGCCGCAACCTGCGGCGGCGCGAGCACACCGGCGCTTCGGCAATCGGCACAACCACTTCCGCTCACCGCGCGCGAACGCGAGATCGCCAATCTGGTCGCGGCCGGACTCAGCAATCGGCAGATCGCGGATCGGCTGACGGTGTCGGTGCGGACCGTCGAGGGACATCTCTATCGGGCCTGCATGAAGCTCGATGTCACCGATCGTGAGGCGCTCGCCGATCTGATGCGCGGCGAGCCACCGCGAGGCAAACAGCGCTGAACTGTTCGCCCCGGCCGGTCCGGGTCACTCCAGGTCGATGCGAATCGTCAGCAGGTTCGAGCCGACGGCGCGCACGACCGAACTGTTGACGCGGTTCAGCTTACGCAGACGCGCCCGCGCATCGTCGTCGTCGAGCAGGACCGCGCCCGATGCTGTCTCGCCCGGTACTCCCCCCCTGGTCATGACATCTACGGTAGGCGCCTGATCCGGGAACACATCGTTCGTCGGGATACGCCGCGTGTCCGACCACGGTAGGAGGCCGTCGCTGTGCGGAATTCGACACTGCGTCGCCGCCGCCTGTCGATTACGATGCTGGCGGCGGCCGTGGTCGCCACACAGGCAGGCTGCTGATGAGGGTGGTGCTCGGCGTGATCCGTCGAAATCGGTATCTGAGGACGGGTATTCGGGTCGCGATGGCGGCGGTGCCGCTCGCGGTGGCCCTCGGTTTCGCCGGTACGGCCGCGGCGACCGGTCCGGTTCAGCCCGGTGTCACCACCCCCGATGCTCCGGCTCCTTCCGACGAGCCTGTCGAATTGCGTTCCGCCTCACCGCAACACGTACCGGCTCCACAGTCCGCGCCCCGTGCCGCGCCGAAGCCGGAACCGAAGCCGAGCGAACCGCCCGCTCCTCGCGAAGTGCGCGTGGGCGGCTTCACCGCGCCGGTGCCGGATGCCGTGCCCGATGCGGTGGTCGACGGCGTCAACCGCGCCAACGACGGCGTCCAAGGCGCGATCAACCCGAATCCCGAACACAAGTAGCAGCCGCCGGCGACTCGGTGCGGTCGCCGAACCAGTTCACCGGCACCTAGAACAGGGTCGGTTCGCCGAATCCCGAGGTACGTTCGATTTCGAGCAGGCGGGCCTTGGTCGCGATGCCGCCGGGCGCGGAGAAACCGTGCAGTCCGTGATCGGCCGCCAGTACGCGATGGCAGGGCACGATCAGCGGAACGGGATTGCGGCCCAAGGCTTGTCCGACGGCCTGGGCCGCGCCGGGCGCTCCGGCCCGGGCGGCGACCTCGCCGTAGGTGAGGGTGTGGCCCGGGGCGATGGTGCGAGTGATGTCGTAGACCGCGCGAGGGAATTCCGGTTGCGTGCGGTAGTCCACCGGAATCCACCGTAGATCGTCGAGTTCCCCGGTCAGATGCGCACGGATGGCCCGGATCGCCTCGGCGATCGCACCGGACGGCTCGACGGTGCGAACCCTCGCGACCGCGAGCCCGTCCATTCCGCGGCGCAGCATGCCGGACACAAGGGCGGAAGCGTCCGGGGAGTCGGCGGGCGGCGCGGCTTCGACACGCTCCGGAGATCCGGCCGGGCGCGGGGCGCGCACGCCGACGACTTCGGGCAGTTGGAACCGCACAACGCCGTCATCGGTCCATCCCATGGCGCAACGGCCGATGACGGTATCGAATTCGGTCACCTCGACCGAGGACAACTTGCCCGCAGACATACCCCACAGTGTGCACCGAGGGTCCGACATTCCCGGCGGCCGCAGTCCAGTACCACCCGACTGGACTGATGCGTCGCCGAAGGTCAGGGAGCCGCAGTCGGTCCCGGCGCCGACCGATCCCGTGCCCCACAGGCCTGGCGGTCGCGCACGATCGCGAGATCCCGGGTCCGACCGGGGCGATCCGCCGCTCCCAGCGACCAATCCGCCATCGGCGCATGCGGGCGATACCGATCGAAGAGTGCAACGACCCGGCGGCCGGGTCCGGTGGCATAACCATAGAGGGCCACGAGAACGACCGCGACGACCAGCAGAGCGGCGAGACCGGAGAACATGAGGTCCACCCTGCCCGCATCTGGACTTGAATAAAATAGCCACTATCCGGATACTGGCCTCTATGGCGATACGCGTAATCAGTGCGGCCACCCTCACCCGCGACCTGGGCCGCTGGCGGCACGACGAATCCGGCGCCGCCCGCCGGGGTACGCGCCCGGCATATCTGGCACTCGCGGAGAGCATTCGCCTGCTGATCCACGACGGCCGCGCCCCGCTGGGTATCGCCCTGCCGAGCGAACGCGATCTGGCGACCGCGCTGGGCGTCAGCCGCACCACGATCACCTCCGCCTACGCGCTGCTGCGGGAGCACGGCTATCTGATCAGCCGGCAGGGCTCGCGCAGCACGGTCGCCCTGCCCTCCGACGTCGCACACGACGGCACCAAACCGGCCCGCGGCATTCTGGCGGTGATGTCACCGACGACCCAGCCCACCATCGACCTCACCTATGCCGCGATGTCGGCGCCGCCGCAGATGAACGACGCGTATTCCGCTGCGCTGCAGGGGCTTCCGATCTATCTTGGCACCCACGGCATGGACCCGGTGGGAGTGCTGCCGCTGCGGGAGATGCTCGCGCGCCGCTACACCGAGCGCGGCCTGCCCACCGAGCCGGATCAGATTCTGGTGACTCTCGGTGCGCAGCACGGACTTCGGCTGTTGCTCAATGTGCTCACCGCACCCGCCGAGCGCGTCCTGATCGACCACCCGACCTATCCCAATGCGATCGAGGCGATCCGCGACGTCGGCGCCCGGCCGGTCCCGGTGCCGCTGCGCCCCGAACAACCGGATGCCGCCTGGGATCTCGACGGAATCCGCAGTGCCGCACGGCAAACCGCTGCCAGTACCGCCTACCTGGTGCCGGACTTCAACAATCCGACCGGCCTGCTGATGAGTGCCGACGCTCGGGCGGAACTGGCCGCGATCGCCCGCGAGACCCGCATGACGGTGATCGTCGACGAGTCCATGGTCGATCAGCAGCTAGACGGCGAAACCCCTCCTCCGGCCGCAGCTTTCGCGCGTGGATCGGAGATCGTGACGATCGGGTCGGCGTCCAAGTCGTTCTGGGGCGGCCTGCGTGTGGGCTGGATTCGGGCCAACCAGTCGCTCATCACGAAACTCCTCGGCACCCGGTCCACGGTGGACCTCGGCACGCCGGTGATGGATCAGCTGGCCACCGGCTATCTGCTCGATCATGCCGGCGTCATCCTCGAACAACGCCGCGAACAGCTACGCAGCCGGCGTGCGACCCTCTTGGACACCCTGTCCGAGGACCTGCCCGACTGGCAGGTGAGTCCCGGTCGCGGCGGTATGTCGATCTGGGTGCAACTTCCGGCTCCCGTCTCGACCGCCCTCGCCGCCACCGCGCCCAATCACGGCGTACTGCTGGCCGCCGGACCGCGTTTCGGGGTCCAGGGCGCATTCGAGCGGTTCCTGCGAATCCCGTTCACCCACACCGAATCCGATCTGCGCGTAGCGGTGAAGTCGATCGCGGCGACCTACGCGTCGCTGACTCCGCACGCCACCGAACCCCTGGCGCCGCTCACCTGCTACTGAGCTGCTCGTTCAGGATGTCGTGACGCACGATCGTCTCGTCGCGGCCGGGCCCGACGCCGATGCAGGACACGCGGGCGCCGGAAAGCTCCTCCAACCGTTCGACGTACGCGCGCGCGTTGGCCGGCAGGTCGTCGAAGCTGCGCGCCCCGGAGATGTCCTCCCACCAGCCCGGCATCTCCTCGTAGATGGGCTTGGCGTGGTGGAATTCGGTTTGGGTGGTGGGCATCTGCTCCACCCGCTCGCCGTCGATCTCGTAGGCCACGCAGATCGGCACGCGGTCCAGGCTGGAGAGCACATCCAGCTTGGTGAGGAAGTAGTCGGTGATGCCGTTGACCCGGGTGGCGTAGCGGGCGATCACCGCGTCGAACCAGCCGGTTCGGCGGGCGCGGCCGGTGGTCACGCCGACCTCACCGCCGGTCTTGGCGAGATACTCGCCGGACTGGTCGAACAGTTCGGTCGGGAACGGGCCGGAGCCGACGCGCGTGGTGTAGGCCTTGAGGATGCCGAGCACCGTGGTGATCTTGTTGGGTCCCACGCCCGCGCCCACCGCGGCGCCGCCGGAGGTCGGATTCGACGACGTCACATAGGGATAGGTGCCGTGGTCGACGTCGAGCAGGGTGCCCTGCGAACCCTCCAGCAGGACGGTCTCGCCGTTCTCCAGCGCCTGGTTGAGCAGCAGCCGGGTATCGCTGATGCGGTGCTTGAAGCCCTCGGCCTGATTCAGCACCTCGTCGACCACCTGCTGCGGGTCGAGTGCGCGCCGGTTGTAGATCTTCACCAGCACCTGGTTCTTGAATTCCAGTGCGGCTTCGACCTTCTGGGTGAGGATCTTCTCGTCCAGCACATCGGCGACGCGCACGCCCACGCGGGCGACCTTGTCCTGATAGCAGGGGCCGATGCCGCGTCCGGTGGTGCCGATCTTCTTGTTGCCGAGGAAGCGTTCGGTGACCTTATCGATGGCCACGTGGTACGGCATGATCAGGTGCGCGTCCGCCGACAGCAGCAGCCGGGAGGTGTCCACGGAGCGCTGTTCCAGTCCGGCGAGTTCGTCGAGCAGCACACCCGGGTCGATGACGACACCGTTGCCGATGACATTGGTGACGCCCGGCGTCAGGATGCCGGACGGGATGAGGTGCAGCGCGAAATTGTCGCCGTTCGGCAGGACCACGGTGTGACCTGCGTTGTTGCCACCCTGGTAGCGGACCACCCACTGGACGCGGCCACCGAGCAGATCGGTAGCTTTGCCCTTACCCTCGTCGCCCCACTGGGCGCCGATCAGCACGATTGCCGGCATGGGAGTCTCCTACGGTTTCGACACGCAGCATCGGCGACGCTGCAGCTACCTGCCGTTGCAGAGCCCGATGACGGCGCTCCCGAGGCCCGTCGCTCGCGCCAAGTGGCGGTGGCCGGAGGGATAGTCTAGTGGACACAATTCGTGCCGTAACCAGCCACCTCCTCCCCCGCGTGGCGCAGCGGAGAGCGCGCCGACCGCCCGAGCCGATTACAGTGGCCTGCGGAGGCGTCCCGGCAGGGGTGCGCCCGGTAGGCAGCGAGGGCGATGGCGTTGGCAGGTCCGAGGAGGGTGTTCGGCAGTTGAGTACTCATGTTCTCCGCTGCAACGGCGCTCCCGTGCCCATCGCGCTCGCGTCGCTGCCCACCACCCAGACCACGGCGATTCCCGACACCGCCGAACTGGACGAACTGCTTCCGGTGCTGGCTGCCGACAACCAGCCGCGGCTGATCGTGCTGGGTGAGGATGCCGGTCTGGCCGCGGTTCTCACTCATCTGCTGCGCACCGAACGGCTGGCTGTCGAAATCGGCTACGTGCCGGTGGATCGCACCTACGGTTCCCGGGCATATCAGACCGGGACGGGCTCGCACGCCGCCAAACGCGCGCTGGAGGGCCGCGCCGAGC
The DNA here is from genome assembly GCF_002933465.1 of Nocardia nova. GTDB lineage: Bacteria > Actinomycetota > Actinomycetes > Mycobacteriales > Mycobacteriaceae > Nocardia > Nocardia nova_B. Next base: position 389,990 of record NZ_PSZE01000003.1, on the reverse strand, counting down.
CGACCCCGCTGATCCGCGACGAGACCGGCACCGTGCTGGTCGGCCGGGCCACGATCACCGGCCGCGACGGCGGCAAACTCGAGGGCGAGGCCTACGTCGACGAAGTCCGGTTGTTCACCGGAAAGGTTGCGGCGCTGCATGTTTCACCGACCCTCGAGATGCCGGGCCTACGCGCCACGGTGCAGCGCGGCTGGGGTAAGAAGCGCTGGGTGGCCGGGCGCGCTGTACAGCTGGGGTCACCGGGGGCCCTGGTGACTCGCGACGGCATCGCCGCCGATCGGACGGTGCCGCGGTCGAGTTTCTACTGTCATCACGAGCCCTGGCTGCTGGTGCGATGACTTACCCCTTTCCGGCTCGGCGGGTGGAGCGGTACGTACGACGGCCCCGGAGGCGGCAGCGTGCGTAACCACGTAGGGGCCCGGGAGTACCGCCGAGGGATCAGCCCGAGTCCGATCTTTCTGCTGATCGTGGTGATCACCGCTGTGGGCGGGGCGCTGGCCTGGGATGCCGATCCGCTGTCCACCCGGGCCAAGGCCGGAGTGTTCGTCTTCGTGGTCGCGGGCTGGATTCTCAGCGTGTGCCTGCACGAATTCGGCCACGCCTACACGGCGTATCGAGCCGGGGACCGCGAAGTGCAGATGCGCGGTTACCTGACGCTGAATCCGGTGAAATACAGCCATCCCCTGCTGTCGATCGCGCTGCCGATCTTCTTCATCGCCCTGGGCGGATTCGCACTGCCCGGTGGCGCGGTCTATCTGAATACCCAGAACTTCTCCACGCGCACCCAGCGTGCGATCAGCGCGGCCGGTCCGGCGGTCAATGCGTTCTGCGCGGTGGTGCTGCTGGTGATCGTCCGATTCGCCGGCTCCACCCATGACCACGCCGCCTTCTGGTTCGGCCTGAGTTTCCTGGCATTTCTACAGATCACCGCGACGATTCTGAATCTGCTGCCGATTCCGGGAACCGACGGCTACGCGATCGTGGAGCCGTCGCTGAGTTATCAGACCCGGCGGTCGCTGGATCAGGTGAAGCCGTTCGGGCTGCTGCTGTTGCTCGCGATTCTGTGGGTGCCGGAGCTCAATCGCGTGTTCTTCGATGCCGTCTACTGGGTGTTCGAACTATCCGGCGTGCCGTCGGACTGGGCGGCCATCGGCAGCTATCTGACCCGTTTCTGGACCTGACGCGCGTTTCGGCGGGCACGCCCGATCCCCGTTCGATTCGCCGGCGAACAGGAACCGGGCGGCCCTCTTCGCGACGGCGCGCCCGCCCCCTACGCGGTCGGCCGCACACCAATCGGCCGCACGTCGCATCCGTCGCGAAGTTTCCGACCGCGCCACCCCTCGTCGACGCGGTCGAGACAAACGTACGATCCGCGCCGACCCGCGACACGAGTAGTCGACTACCCGATTCGTCCGCGGTGGCCGTGCGCAGCCGGACCCGGCGACCTCGCGGACCGCTCGGCGACTACTGGTACGGGAGCGTTCTCTCGGGCAACCTCCGGCCCGGCGAGGCTACCCGAACACGCCCTGCCGCAAGGGTTCCCGCGAGTGGCGTCACGGCCGGTCAATCCTCGGGCGCCACATAGGGGTTCTGCACGGTGGGCGGCAGCAACGCGATCGCCGACAGGCGTTTGATTCCGCAGACCTGCATCAGATCGACCACGATGGAACGCAATTGGGCGAAGACCACGTGGGAGGACAGACCGGCGCCCTCGACCAGATCCTTGGTGGCGCCCTTCGCCACCCGCCGCAGGACGCGCGTCGCCTCGGCGGCATCGGGCTGTTCACCGGGTTCGGCAACCATGTAGCGGCGCACCACTTCCACCGCCTGCCCCAGTTCTTCGACCTCGGCGATCATTCGGGGATCGAGGATTTCGTCGTCGCGCACCAGAGTCAGCGCGCGACGCAACAGCACTCGGGTGTTGCGCACGGCATTGTCGAGCGGGTCGACCGCCGCGCGGATCGCCTCGAGCCGCGGCCGGGAATTCCAGTACAGCGGCGAGATCCGGCTGACCTCGCGGCCGCCTTCGACCGCATTGCGCAGACCGTCGATCTGCGGTTGGGTACCGCGCACGGAATGCAGTGCGGCGCGGACCTTCTCCGCATTCTGCTCATGGAGGCCGTCGGCGCATTCGGACAGCGCCGCACCCAGGACGGTGAGGATGTCGGCGGCCTGCTGCCGGGCCCGGCGCACGGGATGCAGCGGAATCGCGGCCACCACCACGACGCCGACCAACCCGCCGACCAGCGCGTCGACCATGCGATTGAGACCTCCGCCGGTATGCGGCGGCATCAACGTGGCGACCAGCACCGCCGAACTGGCGGCCTGCATCGGGATGACCGCGCCCCGGTCGAGGAATACCGCGATCGCCATCGCCACCCCGACGACGAGCGCGATCTGCCACGCACCGGTTCCGACCTGCCCGATGAAGAAGTCGCCGATCCCGATCCCGACGGCCACACCGCCGACGAGTTCCACCGATCGGCGCAGCCGGGCACCGAACGAGACCCCGATCGAAATGACCGCGGCCATCGGCGCGAAGAACGGTTGTGGATGCCCCACCAACCGGTGGGCGATGAACCAGGACAGTGCCGCGCCCACCGCACACTGGAAGATCGGAAGCGCGGACCGGCGCAGGCGCACCCATCCACTGCGCATGCGCTTCTTACCGCTGTCACGAACCGCATCGACGGTGATGGCGGTCGCGAACCGTTCCGTGCCGGCCAGTCTCAGTCCAATCCGAGTTCGGCGGCGGCGCGGGGATCGCAATCCTCGAGCAGATCCAGGCAGCGGGCGTATTCGTCGCTCTCGCCGATGGCCTGGGCGGCGCGGGCGAGGGCGCCGACCGCGCGGAGGAAGCCCTGGTTGGGTTCGTGGCTCCACGGCACCGGGCCGAAGCCCTTCCACCCGTTGCGGCGCAACAGGTCCAGCCCGCGGTGGTAGCCCGTGCGGGCGAAGGCGTAGGCCGCCACCACATCGAGGCTCACCTCGGCCTGGCCCTCGGGTGCGCCCACGACGCCGGCGCGGTCGAGCGCGTCCTCGGCCAGCTGCGCCCACGCCACGGAGGCCGTCGGATGCGCGGCGGCAACCTGGACCGGGTCCTGGTTGTCCAGCAGGGCCTGTTCGGCTTCCGTGTTTTCGGGAAGCAATACCGGCTGCGGTCCGAGCAGATCACCGAAGGAGGTCATGGGCTTCATTGTGCACCGCCACCGCGACGGCTCGCCGGGCAGCGGGTGCGCGGGTCCCATGCCGAGGCCTCTTCCTGAAGGCGAGGCCTTATATGGTTGCGCGTCTGCCGCCTCCTCCGCGCCCCGACCCCATTAGGCTGGCCGTCTGAGACCGACAGTCGACGACCGACAGCCGATACTGAGCAAGGGGTAGCGCGTGTCCGACCCGAACGACGTCCAGAAGCCGCACCAGGGCGCCTCCGACGACCGCCCGCGGCAGGCTGCATCCGGTGCGGGTCCGGACGGACCGGCGAAGCCCGGCGCCCAGGGCGGGCCTGCCCCCGGTCGCGAACCGGACACCGGCGCCCCGGACCGCACCCAGCGCATCTCCCGGGATCAACTTCCCGGCGCCGCCCCCACCGCTCCCATGCCGTCACCGTCGGCGCAAACCCAGGTCATTCGCACGCCGGGGGCGAAAGGCGCTCCGGGACAGGCGAATTCCGCGCCCGGCGACAAGTCCGGCGCGAACGCTCCCGGCGCGAAGTCCGGCGGCCCCGGCTCCGGCAAGTCGCCCGCCGGTGCGCCCGGCTCGAAACCGAGCGGTGGCGAGGCGGCCGATGCCGACCAGGCGGGCACCGCACCGAGCGGTGGGGCGGCGGGGGACGCGGAGACGGTCGCCATCCCCAGGCGCGAGGAATCCGGCAAGAAACCCGAGGACACAGGCACGGCTCCCACCTCCGAGAACTCCGGCAAATCCGACGCCGCGCCCGACTCCGCCGGCACTGCCGGATCTGCCGCCGTGAACGGCCCGGCGAAAACGAACGGCCCGGCCGCCGCACCCGATGCCGAGCGCACCGCGAAGGGTGCCAAGGGCGCGAATACCGCGCGGGCTGCGGACGCCGGGAGTGCCGCGACCGGCCAGAGCGCCGCCGATTCCGCCCGTGCCGCCACGCCGGGCTCGAATGCGCCGAGCGCTGCCGCGAACGAGAGCGGGTCCGGCGACGGCGCCGACGACTCGAAAACCGTTGCCTTGCCCAGGGTTTCGTCCGGCGAAAGTGGTCAGAAGACCGCGAAGTCCGGCCCCGCGCAGCAGTCCGACGGCGCGAAAACCGAAGCGCCACAGGATGTTCCCGCGATATCGAACCCGTCCGACGACGCCACCACGATCCTCCCGATTCAGAAACCCGATCAGGCGGCCACCGAGAAGCTTCGCGCCGCGCGGCCGGGAGCCGGGCAGAGCGGCCCGAAGCGTTCTGGGGCACAGGGCGGTCCGGGCGGTGAGCAGGGCACGGGCGCACCCGGCGCTCCGGGATCGCGGAGCCCGGGCGGACCGGCAGCCGGAGGACCGAAGGGCCGCATCGGCGGCGCGGCCGCCGCGGCCGGTGCCGCGGGTCTCGGTGTCGCCGCTGCCGCCGCCGGTTCCCAGCGCGGCCCCGCGGGCGGCGCACCGGGACAGACTCCGGCGGGCGGGCCCGGTGGACCAGGGCAGCAAGGTCCGGGTCGACCGGGACCGCAATCGGCTGCAAGCGGGCCGAACGCCCCGGGACAGCAGGGTCCGGCTGGGCCGGGACAGGCACCCGGAGCCGGTCCGAACGGACCGGCTCAGCAAGGCCCCGGTGGCCCCGGTGGCCCCGGCGCGCAAGGGCGCGGACACGGCCCCCAGCGTCCCGGCGGGCAGAACCCGCAGGGCCCAGGTGCGCAGGGGGCCGGGCGGCCGGGTCAGCAGGGTCCCGGTGGGCCGGGGCAGCTGGGTGCGGCGGCGGCACTCGGCGCGCAGGGCCTGAAAGGTCCGGCGGCGCAAGGTGAACAAGGCCAGCGCCCCGGCGGCGCATCGTCACCCGCCGACACCAAGATGACTGCGCCGACACTGTCCACGCAGCCGAGCGGGCCGGGTACACCGCGCCCAGTGGCACAGCCACAGCGAGTACCGGCGCCGGAACCGGGACCGGACGCCGCGCCGGGACAGCCCGCGCGCAGCAAGCGCTGGCTGCTGCTCGCCGGCGGTGCGGTCGTGGTGGTGATCGTCGCGATCGTGGCGGTGGTCGCACTCATCACCGGCGGTTCCGACAATTCACCGGAGGCACAGGTCAAGGGCGCGGTCAACGGCTACACCAACGCACTGGCGTCCGGAAACCTGAGGCAGCTGCAATCGGCGACGTGCGGCAAACTGCACGACTTCTACCAGAACATCGCGCCCGATCAGTACGCCGGCGTGCACAAACTGGCGGTGGATCAGAAGAAGATCCCGAAGGTCGCGGGCGTAGACGGCATCCAGATCACCGGGGACAAGGCCGTCGCTCAGGTCGACATCTACACCGATGCCGATCCGAGCCGCTCCACCGCCCGCACCTTCGATTTGCAGCAGACCGACGGCGGCTGGAAGGTATGCGATCCCGCCGGTGCCGCGCAGTAGACGCCCCGGAGTCGATGACGTGCGTCACCTTGGTGTCACATCGCGCCGCTTCCCGGCGATGCACCTCACAGACACCTGGTCAGCGGGCCGGTACGCCGCTAGCATGGCCCGGATTGTCACGCCGCCGACCCTCCGCTGATCTGTTCCGGGGCGGTCGACCGGTGCTGTCGTTTACGCAGTACGAATCGAGCAGGGAGCGAGGGACATGCCTGAGCTGGCACCCGCCGCGCCGGCATCCACGGCACTGGCCGGTCGGCATTACCGGATTCGGGACCGCTACGAGGTGGGCAGGGAAAAGGTCCGCGAATTCGCGCGGGCCGTGCAGAATCATCACCCCGCCCATCACTTCGAGGCCGACGCCGCCAAGCTCGGCTGGGAGGCCGTCGTGGCGCCGCCGACCTTCGCCTCGGTGCTCGGCATGGCGACCACGCAGGCCCTGCTCGACAGCGTGCTCAGCGAATACGACCTCTCGCAAATTCTGCAGACCGACCAGATTTTCCACATTCACCGCCCGATCCTGGCCGGCGACGTCCTGCGCAGCGAGGCGGAGATCGAATCGATCCGCCACCTGCGCGGAAACGATTTCATCACCGTGAAGGCTACCGTCCTCGACGCTGAGGACACCGTCGTCCAGGTGGGTCTCACCACCATCGTGGCGCGCCTGGGCGCCGAGGTCGATGCCGAGATCGTGCGGCTGGTAGGAGGTGTGGTCATGCATCGCCGGGAGGTCGGCGCGACCACCCCCGAGGTGCTGATCCCGATCGCCGCCGCGGAGGCCACCCCCGAACCCGCGCGCGCCGAATCGCGCAAGGACGTCACCGTCGAGACCCAGCCGAATTTCGACGATCTCGCGGTGGGCGACCAACTGCCCCCGGCCACGATGCGACTCACCCGCGGCGATCTGGTCAACTACGCCGGTGTGGCGGGTGACCCCAACCCGATCCACTTCAGCGACCGCGCCGCCGAACTGGCCGGCCTGCCCACCGTGGTCGCGCACGGCATGCTCACCATGGGTCTCGGTGCGCAGTATCTGACCTCGTGGCTCGGGGATCCGGGCGCGATCGAAAGCTACAGTGTGCGCTTCTCCGGATACGTTCCGGTGGAACGCGATTCGCCAGCACATATCGAATTCTCCGCCAAGATCAAGTCGCTGAATCCGGAGCGTCGGGTCGCGACGGTTCTGTTGAGCGCCACCTCGGCGGGAAAAAAGCTGTTCGGCCGCGCGCTGGCCGAGGTTCAGTTGTCCTGAGCCGCAAGCTCGAGCGTCAGTCCAGCCGGGCGTGCATCAGGTAGACGTTGTAGTCGCTCCAGGTGCTGACGGTGAAGTAGAGATCCGAGGACGTCGACCACGGGTGGATGAATCCGCCGTAGAGTTCGGGATATTCGGCCGAGACGTGCACGAGCGGCGAACTCGGTGACCACACCCCCTGCGGTGCGTTCGATTCGCGCACGACGACCGCCGCCTTCGCGGTGTCGAGATAGCTCATCTGCCAGACCCCGCGAGCGCTGTCGTAGCGCACCGACAGTTCGCCGGCCGGTCCGTCGACGATCGGTGTGGCCGAAGCGGCTCCGCCGACCGGAGTCCAGGTGCCGTCGCGCCAGTACTGGTAGGCGGAGGTGTCGAGTACGTGCTCCGTGGGCACCCGGGCAAGGCCGACCGAGCCGAGCCGCGTATTCGGTGTGCCGAACAGGTAGACGTAGTCGCCCTGCGGAACCATCGCCGACACTTGGAAATTCGCGAGGCCGAAGATGTTGTCCCAGTGCGCGTGCGGATCCTTGGTCCAGGTCTGCCCGTGGTCGTCGGAGTACGCGATACCGCCGTAGTTGGTATAGAAGGTGCCCGGCAGGCTGTTCCAGGTCCGAATCGACATGTAGCTCATGAACTGCCGGGCGCCGTCGGCCGAACCTCGATGTGGCAGAGCGAAACCGGAGGTCGGGATCGTGGTGATCTCGATATTGTCCTTCTTGCGACTGGCGAGCACCTCGGCGGCGTGACAGCGGTCGTCGGTGACCATGCGGTCGATGATCATGCCGTTGCCGAGGTCGCGATTCGTGCTGAAGGCGAGCAGATTGCTGCGCCAGTCCTCGCCCATCCCGCCCGGCGGGTGGAACCCGTGCCCGACGGTGTCGCCGAAGGCCGTCGCGATCTCCCCCGGCGCGCTCTCCCACATGATGCCCAGGTCGGTCCCGTTGACCTGCCAGCGCTTATCAGTGCGGTTCACCGAATTCGCGCCGGTCTCCTTGGCCACCTCGCGGACCTGACTCACTGCCGGCGCCGGTCGCGGAGCCACCACCGGCCCCGGTTCGGTCGGCGGTTCGGCTCGCGGCGGCGGAGGCGGCCCTGGTTCGGGCGAGGGCCCGGGCGGCAGCGCGAAATAGAACGGCTTCGGCTTCAGCAGCACCTCCGGCACGCCGAGCCGGTTCAGCAGACTGGGCGCGGGCGGCGGACCGTCGGTGAGATCCGGACACGGGCTGACGCACGGATCGACCGGCAGTTGCACGCTCGTACGCTTCGGTATCGCGGGTGGCGGTGGTTGATCGACGGTCACCACCGGATACGGAATCGGCACCTCGAGTGTCTTCGGCACCACCGGCTCGTGCACGGGGACGGGGTCGGTGGCGCACGGTCCCGTGCCGGGAACCGTTACCGCCGAACCTGTCCCGGGTTCGGCGGCGACAGATCCGGGTAGCCCGACCAGCAGGCCGGCACCGAGAAACACCACTGCGGCCGAAGCCGGTACGCGCACACGCATCAGCAACCCCTCGCGGACCGATCGATTTCCCCTACCCGCGACGTCGTCGCGCGGACAGCACCCGCGCGACCCTACCCGGAAAACGCCCTGGAACGGCGGTTATCGCGCACACCCGGGTGTGTCCAGCAGGACCTACTCGGTATCCGCTTCGAAACTCAGCACCGTCGAACCGATCCGGATGAGTTCCCCGCCGAACAGCATGGTGCCGCTGTCGACCACCTCGTCGTCGACGTAGATGCCGTTGGCCGAGGCGAGATCCTTGATCAGCATCCCGGCCCGGCTCGGCAGGACGTGCGCGTGATAGCGGCTGACCTTCGGATCGTCGAGGATCAGATCGTTGTCGGTCATGCGGCCGATCGTCAAGCCGCCCTTGGCGATCGGTATCACCCGGCCGTCCGCCAGCCGCAGCCGTCCGGCACGGGCGCTGCGGGGGGTTTCGGTGACGGTTTCGGTCATCGCCTTGGCCATCCGCTCGACCTGGGCGATGGCCATCGTATTGAGCGGTTCCTGCCGCAGGACGCGCTTCTCCAGTTCGGCCAGCGCCGGCCCGGGATCGATCCCGAGTTCGTCGGCGAGCACCGCCCGGACCCGGCGGCAGGCCTCCAGTGCGTCGGCCTGGCGGCCGGACAAATACAGCGCGGTGATGAGCTGCACCCACAGCGGTTCCCGCATGGGATGCTCGTTCGTCATCGCCACCAGTTCGCCGACCACCGAAGAGGCTCGACCGCAGGCGATTTCGGCATCGATGCGGGCGGAGGCGACGAGCAGGCGTTCCTCGTCCATCGCGGTGGCGAAGGTGTCGGCGAAGCGGGTGCCGGACAGATCGTCGAGGGCCTTACCGCTCCACTGTTCCAGCGCCGCGCCGTACCACCGCGACGCGCTCTCGTGGTCACCCGCCGCGGCGGCCTCGATCGCGGCCTTGTGGGTGGCCTCGAAGCGGCCCAGATCGCATTCGTCGTCGGTGATGTCGAGCCGATAGCCGGAGGACTCGGTGCGCAGCACCGCGGCCGGGTCGACTCCCGAATTACGCAGCGCTTTACGGATATTGGAGACGAATACCTGCAGGCTCGCCTGATAGGAATCCGGCGGCTCCTCGTTCCAGACGATATCGGCCAGGGCCTGCGACGAGACCGCACGCCGCCGGTTGACCGCCAGCGCGGCCAGCAGCGCCCGCGGCTTGGGTCCGCCCACAGGAACGGCCGTGCCGCCGACCGAGAGTTGTACGGGCCCGAGCACGCGAACGTCGAGGCCGGTGGGCGGAATGGATTGGGGGCCGGTCGGATTGCTCACCGGACCAGCGCCTCGTGTCGTCCGGATTCTCGGCACAGTGTCCATCTGCTCACGGAGAAGATCATCTCGTGCCCTTCCGGCTGGGACAACCCACCGTCACGGTGTCGGCCGCGAACGCCGAGGGTGCGCCGCTCATCGGGCGACGCACCCTCGATCCGTTCCGCTGCGGGAACTACTACTTCGCGCTGACCGACTTACCGGCCGAACGCAGGTCGTTGCAGGCCTCGATGACCCGCTCGGCCATCGAGGTCTCGGCCTTCTTGAGGTAGCTGCGCGGGTCGTAGGTCTTCTTGTTGCCGACCTCGCCGTCGATCTTCAGCACACCGTCGTAGTTGGTGAACATGTGCGCCGCGATCGGACGGGTGAAGGCGTACTGGGTGTCGGTGTCGACGTTCATCTTCACCACGCCGTACCTCAGCGAGTCGTCGATCTCCGACTTCAGCGAGCCCGAGCCGCCGTGGAAGACGAAGTCGAACGGCTTCGCACCGTCACCCAGGCCGAGCTTGGCCGCGGCCACGCGCTGCCCTTCGGCCAGCACCTCGGGCTTGAGCACCACGTTGCCCGGCTTGTAGACCCCGTGCACGTTACCGAACGTGGCGGCGAGCAGATACTTGCCGTTCTCACCGGCGCCCAGGGCGTCGATGGTCTTGGCGAAGTCCTCGGACGAGGTGTAGAGCTTCTCGTTGATCTCGGCCTCGACACCGTCCTCTTCACCGCCGACTACACCGATCTCGACCTCGAGAATGATGTTCGCCGCGGTGGCCTGCTTCAGCAGTTCCTTGGCGATCTCGAGGTTCTCGTCGATCGGGATGGCCGAGCCATCCCACATGTGGGACTGGAACAGCGGGTTCTGCCCGGCCTTGACCCGCTCCTGGGAGATGGCCAGCAGCGGACGGACGAATCCGTCCAGCTTGTCCTTGGGGCAGTGGTCGGTGTGCAGCGCGATCGTGACGTCGTACTTGGCCGCCACCACATGAGCGAACTCCGCCAGCGCGACCGCACCGGTGACCATATCCTTCACACCCTGGCCGGAACCGAATTCGGCGCCGCCGGTGGAGAACTGGATGATGCCGTCACTGCCGGCCTCGGCGAACCCGCGGATGGCCGCGTTGATGGTCTCCGAGGAGGTGCAGTTGATCGCGGGGAAGGCGAAGGAGTTCTCTTTGGCCCGACCGAGCATCTCGGCGTAGACCTCCGGAGTCGCGATGGGCACTGAGTGACCTCCGTATGTGTGCTGCGAACAACAATTCTGTCAGTTCATACCCTAAGTTCACGGCCCGTTGTTGCGAAAGGCGGGCCGGGATCGGGAGCGCTTGCGGCGGACTTGCCGGGCCGGGCACGCACCCGCGTCGACCGCCGGGAGCGGTCCGAAACTCGGTTGACCGAAATTCGCCAACGCCTGAGAGGTTCCCGTGAGGTTCGGTGAGATCGCGCGGTGACCGGTACTGTGGGGCCGTGACCACGCTGGCCATCACGAACGCTCTCGCCGACGGATTCTCCGTCAAGCAGCTGCTCGACCCCATGTATTTGCTGACCGAATCACCGCTCAAGAGCGCGGTGCTGCCGGCCATTCTGGTCATCGTCTTCATCGAGACAGGGCTACTGTTCCCGATTCTGCCGGGCGATTCGCTGCTGTTCACCGGCGGCCTGCTCGCGGCGGTCGAACATCCGCCGGTATCGATTTGGGTGCTCGTTCCGGCGGTGGCGGTGACCGCGATCGCCGGCGATCAGTGCGCCTACTGGATCGGCCGGGCCATCGGGCCGGCGCTGTTCCACAAGGAGGACGGGCGCTTCTTCAAACAGCGCTACATCACCGAGACACACGCGTTCTTCGAAAAGTACGGCCCGAAGACCATCATCCTGGCGCGGTTCGTGCCGGTGGTGCGGACCTTCATGCCGGTGCTCGCGGGCGTGTCGAAAATGGATTACCGCAAATTCCTCACATTCGACATCATTGGTGGCATTCTGTGGGCTGGCGGCATCACGGTCCTCGGGTACTTCCTGGGGAACGTCGGGTTCATTCGCGATCACGTCGAAGCCATCTTCCTGCTGATCGTGTTCGTCTCGATCCTGCCCGCCATCATCTCCGTGGCGAAGAAGCTGCGTAACCACGAGCCGGTGCTCGAGATCGAGGAGCCCACGATGTCCGTACCGACGAACGAACCCACGCACTGACACCATTGCCTGCTACGCCGTTACCCCTTGCACTGGGCGGATTCGATCCGCTGCAGTCCGCCGGGCCGGCACTCGTCTGGACCGTCGTTCTGGTCTTCGTCTTCCTCGAGTGCGCGGTGATCATCGGCCTGTTCCTGCCCGGCGATTCGATGCTGCTGACCGCCGGCATCATCTTCGCCTCACACGAGACCGGGCATACGCAGGTGTGGGCGCTGGTGGTGGCGACCATGCTGGCCGCCATCGCCGGTAACCAGGTGGGGTACGTGATCGGCGCGCGCACCGGCCATCGCTTGATCGCCCGCAAGAACGGCAAATACGTCAACGCCGATAATCTGGCCCGGGTATCGGATCTGCTGCACCGGCACGGGTTCGCGGCGGTGCTTATCGCACGCTGGATTCCGTGGGTGCGCACGCTGTGCCCGCTGGTCGCCGGGGCCGCCGGAATGGATCATCGCCGCTACACCGTGGCCAGTTCGATCGGCGCGGTGGTCTGGGCGCCGATTCTGCTGCTGCTCGGCTACTACACCGGCGGATATCTGAACAAGGTGTCCTGGCTGATGCCGACGGTGAGTGGCTCGCTGGTCGTGGTGCTGATCATCGGCACGATCATCGGTCTGCGGCAGTACCGCGCGGAGATGTCGCGTCCGGCCGAGGACTTCGATGTCGAACTCGAACCCACCGGCCCAACCTTCGAGTCCCCAACCTTCGAGTCCCCAGCCTTCGACTCCCCAGCCTTCGACTCCCAGGGCTTCGAGTCCCAGGGCTTCGACCGAGAGGCTTTCGATTCGGACGCCCTCGACACGCTGCCCCTCGACATCCGGACCACCGACTATCCGGACACCGTGCCGCTGCGCACCGTCCACCCCGAGCGCACGGCCACCGCTGCGCCCGCGCGCATCATGTGGACCGATCCCCGGCACTGATCTGCCGGGCCTGGGGGCCGCCGGCGCACGCTAGAGTCCGGCGGCCGTCACCACCTGCGCGGCCTCCATCAACATCCAGCCCGACAGCTGCACCGACAGATCTCGTTCCGGCGTCCGCGACGAGGTGACCGAACCACTCGCGGTCGATCGTGCGGCCCCGGCGGTGCCGCCCGGCAGCCGTGCCGGTTCGTTCCAAGCGTGGCCGAACAGCGGATCGCCCTCGACCTCGAGCCGGTGGTCCCAGGCAGCGCGGGCCGAGGCCTTCACGATCGCGGCGGCCGAGCGACGGGCCGAGCGTTGCGCAACCTCGTCGCCGGGCAGCATGATCGCCACCAGCGCGAGATAGCGGGCCAGGATCCCGTTGAACAGACCACCGTCCCCGCCGCCCCCGCCGGTGACGACATTGCGTTCCGTCATCCGGTCCTCGACCGCGCGGAGCAATCGCTGTACTCGATCGAGGTGACGAGCCTCTCCGGTCCGGACCGCCAGTTCGGTTTCCAGCCCGAGCACCACGCCCTGGCAGTAGCTGAACGTCGGCCGTTCGATCCGGCCCGAAGGCAGGTGGATGCCGTCGAGGATCAGTCCCGTTTCCGGATCGCGCAGGGTGGCATCGATCCAGTCGGCGATCTGCGCGGCGCGCTCGTGATGCCCCAGACGCGCGAGCGCGATGGCGGCCGGGCCGTTGGCGGGGGCGTTGAAGTAGTCGGAGCCCTTACGCCACGGCACCGCGCCGATCCCCGGCTGCCATCCCGCCATGAGCTGCTGCTCCAGCGCGATCAGCCCGCCGCGCATCTCGGTGATGCCCCGACTGCGTTCGGCCCGCTCCAAAGCGATTGCGAGCCAAGCCATATCGTCGTAGTAGTTGTTGGTCCACCCGGTGATGTTGCGCAGCCGGTGGGCATGCGCGATCGCGACGATACGTTCGGTGCGGGCCGGGGTGGCCTCCCGGTCGGCGGCATCGATCGCACAGTCGACCAGATGGGCCTGCCACCAGTAGTTCCAGCTGAAGAACAACCGTTCCGCGGTGGTGGCGGGCCAGCCCACCACGCCCAGCACGGCCTCCGGCAGCAGCCACAGCCGCCGCAGATGCCGGGACACGACGGCCGATTCGGCCGCATCGGCACGCTGTGCCCAGATATCGGCGCCCGGCTCGGCAGCGGAATCGACTCGTGCGCGCCCCCGCCGCAGATGCGGACGCGGTTGCACGTCGTCGCTCCGCGAGTTCATGGGTACATCGTGCCAGTCCGAGCCCCGATTTCGCGCCCGATTTGTTACGCGATCGACTCGTGTCCGCGACGTGCCAGGTCGGGCCGGTACGCGCGGCGTGTCAGTCCGGCTTCACGGCCACGGACGCGCGGTCCATACGTGCCGCGAGAGCGCGGCAGCGGTCGCGGAACGCGGGCGGCTCCTCGATCACGAAATCGGCGTCGAGGAAGGCGAGCTGTTCGACCATCTGATCGACCGGGGCAACACCGTGGTCGTCATCGAACACAATCTCGACGTCATGCGCGCGGCCGACCGGGTAATCGACGGCCGCGGCACTGCGTGATTCCCGGTGATCACCAGGAACGTTCGAGGTCCGCGTGCTGGGTTATCCACGCATGCATGGCAATTCCGGCGGCGACACCCGCGTTGATACTGCGGGTCGAGCCGAACTGCGCGATCGACACCGTCATGACCGCGGCCCGTTTGGCGGCCTCGGTGACGCCCGGACCCTCCTGGCCGAACAGGAGCAGGCAATCACGCGGCAGCGCAGCCGTTTCCAGCGGCACCGATCCCGGCACGTTGTCGACGGCCACCACGGTGAGATTCTCGCGCTCGGCGAACTCCAGCAGTTCGGCGATATCGCTGTGGTGCACGATGTGCTGATACCGGTCGGTCACCATGGCGCCGCGGCGATTCCAGCGGCGGCGTCCGACGATATGCACCGCGGCGGCGGCGAAGGCATTCGCGGTGCGCACCACCGTGCCGATATTGGCGTCGTGCCCGAAATTCTCGATCGCGATGTGGAACGGATGGCGACGGGTATCGATATCGGCGACGATCGCCTCGCGCGACCAGTACCGGTAGGCGTCGACCACGTTGCGGCGGTCGCCGTGCGCGACCAGTTCCGGGTCCAGACGCGGATCGTCGGGCGGTTCGGTGCCGAATTCGTCGCGCCACGGGCCCACGCCGTGCGGATGCTCACCCCATTCGGTCGGGCCCGGCACATCGCCGTCCGATGGGTCGGGCAGTGGCTGGAGCGGGTGATTCACGCCGGTCATCGTAGCCGCGCTCGAACTGCGCGTTCACCTGCCACAGCGGCCCAGTCCGGCGATCGAGGCCATCGCGTACTTCTCGGTCGCGGAACTGCTCACCAATGTGGTGAAACATTCGGGGGCGACCGCGGCTTGGGTGTCCGTCGCGCCGGCGAGCGCCGCGACGATGATGGTGAGTGTGCGTGACAATGGTCAGGGTGGGGTGCGCCGGCCCGGTCCGGTGGGAGGCGAGTCCCAGGCCGACGCCGATGGGCCGACCGACCGGCTGGTCGGCGACGGTCTGGCCGGGCTGCTCACCGATCGCGGGCACGAGATCGTGGCGATGGTCGGCGATGCGATGCGGCTGAGCGAGATCGTGGCCGAGACCCGCCCCGACGTCGCCGTGGTCGACGTGCGGATGCCGCCCTCGTACACCGACGAAGGTCTGCTCGCCGCCATCGAACTGCGCCGGAAGTTCCCCGGCACCGGAGTCCTCGTGTTCTCCCAGTGGGTCGAAACCCGTTATGCCACCGAACTTCTCGCTGGCGGCGCGGGCGGTGTCGGCTACCTCCTCAAGGACCGGGTAGCCGACGTCCGCGAATTCGTCGACGCCCTGCAGCGCGTCGCCACCGGCGGCACCGCCCTCGACCCCGAGGTGGTGAGCCAGCTGTTCGGCGCTGCCCGGCAACAGGATTCGCTCGCCCGCCTCACCCCGCGCGAACGCGAAGTCCTGGAGCTGATGGCCCAGGGTCTCACCAACGCCTCCATCGCCACCACCCTCACCGTGACCGAACGCGCGGTGGAAAAACACATCGGCAACATCTTCCTGAAGTTGGATCTCCCTCCGTCGGACACCCACCACCGCCGGGTCATGGCGGTGCTGCGCCTGCGGGGGTGACGTGACATCTTCGGGGCGCGCACGCGGAAGGTTGTCGGCCACGGCGGGCCGGCGGTCGAGATCTTGTCACCAGGCTCCCGGCGTATCGATCCCGTCACCAAATTCGCCGAATACGCCGAGGTCGGAATAGCGCACTACTGGCTCGTCGACCTGGACACACCGCCGACGCTCACCGCCTACCGGTTCGTCGACGACTATTACGAACTGGTCGCGGACAACCGATCGGAGGTCCGGCTCGATCTGTCCGGGACCGCGGTTGCCATCGATCTGCACGCGCTGACCGGATAGCGCTGCGAATAGTCCGACACATCCGTAGAACGCTCGCAACGATTTTTGTCCTTCATCGTTTCGGACGAATCGGATCGGTATCGGTGCGTGCGGGGAGACCTACGAGTGGCGGTCGGGGCTTATTCTTGTGGTATCCGCGGGGTGGTGGAGGCGGTTATGGACCACGTACGCATTCTTCGGACCGTGCTCGGGGTGACGGTCGGGTATGTGATTGTGCTCGGGGTCTGGTTGGGGTGGGTGCATCAGCACACGCCGCCGGGGACCGAGCCGTATCAGATCATGGCGTTGGTGGGGGCGTTCGGATCGTGTGTGGGGATCGGGATGTTGCTGGCGCAGCGGCCGACGCGGTCGGATCGGCGGTTGTTGCGGCACGGGCTGGAGGGGTGGGCGACCATCGAGCGGGTGCATCCGCTGCAGTACACCGATCACCACACGGAACTGACCGAACTCGATCTGGAGCTGACCGTTCCCGGTTCGGAGACCTATCGGGGCACGGTCGTTTTCGACGTCGCACCGATCGACCGGCCGAGAATGCATGTGGGTGAGACGATTTCGATCCGGGTGGACCCGGCCGACCGCGACCGGATCATGCTCTGCCTGTGAGCAGCGCCCGCGCGGGCGTGCAACGGCGATGGGGTTCAGTCGAAGTGGGTCGGCGCGGTCAGCAGGTACTGCGCACCGGCATAGGTCGCGAGGATGACGGCCTCGCCCGCGCGGCGGGACCGTGTCGTCCGCGCGAACAGGCGGCGCAGCACGATCAGGCCGTCGGAGAGGGTGAACAGCAGGGCGCCCAGGGCCAGGCGGCTGCGCGGGTCGCTTCCCGGAACCACGGTTCCCGCAACGACTTTCGCACCGGGAGCCAAGGCCGAATCGGAGGCGAGTGTCGCCGCCGTGCCCAGCGTCGCACCGTAGGCGGTCAACGGCGCGGCGATGCGAGGCGCGCGCGCCCGCAACAGCATGGCGGCACCCAGCCACGCGAAGACCCGGGGCGCCGCGACCATCGGCTGCGGCCGCGCACCGCGCCGCCACCAGAGCGCCGAGTATCCGCACTGCATGACCGCGAAGGCGGAAGCGCCCGCGACCAGACGGCGGTCGTCGTCGGGATCTATCAGGAGTAGGTCGCCGACGGTGGCCGCCGCCAGAGACCCGATCAGGAGAGCCCGGTCGGACTGCGATAGCCCCCGGTCACCCGTCGCGCGAGCGGGCTCGGCGTGACCAGGGCCGGCGAATTCGAAGCCGCGCTCGCCCCCTCGTCCGTCCGCCTCGGCACCAGCGGAGAGCTCACCAGCGCTCGGCACGCTCGGGGCGCGCCCGGCCTGCACCGCATCGGCGGCCAGCAGCGGCATGAGCAGCGGCTTGGTGGCCCACTGCCACCGATCCCGCCCGGTGGCGGCACCCAGAACGGTGATCACCGCGGCGCCCACATATGCCGCGCGGAACGGTCGCGCCATTCGGAATCTATCCTTCTCACTCGTCCGCGTCGGCCGGGGGCCCGTGTCGCCATCCGCTCGTCGAAGTATGTGCCGGGCGCAGGCGGACACGCCGGTCGCGGGTCAGAAGCTGGCTTCGATCGGCTTAGGCGGGAGAGTGACAACCTGGCCGGCGTAGCTCAGCCCGGCGCCGAAGCCGAGCAGCAGGGCCAGCTGCCCGCCCTTGGCCTTACCGGTCACCAACATCTCCTCCATGGCCAGCGGGATGGACGCGGCGGAGGTGTTGCCGGTGTTCTCGATGTCGTTGGCCATCGGGATGTCGTCGGCGAGGCCGAGATTCTTCTTCATCAGCTCGTTGATGCGCGCGTTGGCCTGATGCGGCACGAAGACCTCGATATCCTCCTTGGCCACGCCCGACACCTCCAGCGCGGTCGACAGGGCGCGGGGCAAAGTAACTGCGGCCCAACGGAATACGCGCGGTCCCTCCATCCGCAGCGCCATCCGGCCCACCGGCTCCACCTCGGGATCGGTGCCCTGCAGCCTCTCCGCCCTGTCCATGTAGTCGAAGAAGTTGACGTCCTGGGAGATCGCCTCGGCGCTCTCCCCGTCGCTGCCCCACACCGTCGGGGAGATGCCGTTGACGTCGCTGGGGCCGACCACGACCGCACCGGCGCCGTCGCCGAAAATCATGGCGGTCCCACGGTCGGTCGGGTCGAGTCCGACCGTCATGGTTTCCGCACCGATCACCAGCACATATTCGACGGAACCGGCCCGGATCAAATCGGCCGCCACACCGAGGGCATAGCCGAATCCGCCGCAACCGGAGGTGAGGTCGAAAGCCGGGATACCGTTCATCCCGAGATCGCAGGCGACCGAGGGTGCGCCGTGCGGGGTGAGCTTGAGCCAGCTGGAAGTAGCCAGAATCAGCGCGCTGATCTTGCTGCGATCGATACCGCTGTTGATGATGGCCCGCTCCCCGGCGGCCGCCGACATGGATCGCAGGGTCTCGTCACCGCTGATCCAGCGACGATTGCGGATGCCGGTTCGCTCGAAGATCCACTCCGGGGTGGAATCGAGAACCTCGCAGACGTCGGCGTTGCTGACGATACGCTTCGGCCGGTATGCCCCGATGCCGAGCATCGCAACATTCTCGCGACCCTCGTTGACTGCAATGCTCACCACAGGAGACTCACTCGACCCTTCACGCTGTCGTACATAAGACCAGCGTCCAGGCTAGCCCAGGCTCGAATGTCACCCCAGAGCCAGATCCTTCAGGCCCAGAATGGAACGGTACTCCAGCCCCTCCTCGGCAATCACCTGGTCGGCCCCGGTCTCGCGATCGACCACGGTGGCGACGCCGACCACGGTCGCGCCGGCCTCGCGCAGAGCCCGGACCGCGGTCAGCGGCGAATTGCCGGTGGTCGTGGTGTCCTCGACGACGAGCACGCGCTTACCGGAGATCTCCGGCCCCTCGATCTGGCGCTGCATACCGTGCGTCTTGGCGGCCTTGCGCACCACGAACGCGTCCAGCGGGCGGCCGGGGGCGTGCAGCATCGCCAGCGCCACCGGATCCGCACCCATGGTGAGCCCGCCGACGGCGTCGAATTCCCAGTCCGACACCAGCTCTCGTAGCAGGGTGCCGATCAGCGGCGCCGCCTGATGGTGCAGGGTCGCCCGGCGCAGATCGACGTAGTAGTCGGCCTCCTTACCGGAGGACAGGGTCACCCGGCCGTGCACGACGGCGAGTTCCCGGACCAGCTCGGCCAATCTGTCGCGGTCGGTGGTGGATTCGATCATGTGGGTTATGTCCTTCCCCGTGCGTTGAACATGCCTCGGTTGAGCCGGGTCACCAGATTCCGCGGGATAAGCCCGGCGACGGTGGTGAGCGCCTTGTACTGCACCCCGGGCACACTGATCACCCGATTCTTCTCCAAATCCTGCAGCGAACCGGACACCACCTGATCGACCTCGAGCCACAGGGGCTTCGGTAGCGACGACATCTCGATTCCGGCGCGCTCGTGAAATTCCGTGTGCACGAATCCCGGGCACAGCGCCTGCACCCGGACCCCGGTCCCGGCCAGTCCGCCGGCCAGACCCTCGGTCAAGGATATGACGTAGGCCTTGGAGGCCGAATAGGTCGAGCCGCGGCCCGGTACCAGCCCGGCCACACTGGCGACATTGACCACCGAACCCTTGGCGGCGGCGATCATCGGCGGCAGTGCGGCACGCGTCAATTGCAGCACCGCGGTGACATTGACATCCAATTGGGCCTGCAATTGCCGCGGTTCCACGGTCCAGAACTCACCCGAGATACCGAATCCGGCATTGTTGACCAGGAAGTCCACGCCCTCGCCGAGCCGCTCGGCGACGGTGTCGCGGTCCTGCTCGCGCGCCAAGTCCGCGGCCAGGATCTCGCTGCGGGTATCGAAGCGGTGCCGCAATTCCGCGGCGAGGGCGGTCAGGCGTTGCTCGTCGCGCGCCACCAGCACGAGGTCGTAGCCGAGGGAGGCCAGCCGGGTGGCGTAGCCCTGGCCGATGCCGGAGGTTGGTCCGGTCACCAGGGCGACCGGACGGGTGGCACCGGGGAGGCGTGCGGCCCCCGGGTGTGCGGGGCTATCGGTCATGGGTCGTCAACCACCTAGTGTCGGGCGGATAATCCCGGTGCCCGGACACCGGTTCGCGAACCGGACCGGTCACCGCGGTGCGGGGCCCTGATAGGGACGGAACCCCGGATGGAACGGACCGCCCGGCCGCTGCGGCAGCTCGCTCTCGGCCTGCTGTTCGTCGAAATCCTCTGCGGCCGAATCGTTTTCCTCGCCCTCGAAGAATTCCTCGGCGGGCGGCCAGTTACGGCGGACCCGGTTGCGGGGGTCCGGTACCACCGCGAGCGCCGGGCGGCGCGGCGGCTGCTGCTCGGCCTCGCCCGCGAGATCACCGACCGGCGGGGCGATCACGCCGGACTCCCGCTCCACCGAATCGGATGCCGGGCGTTCGCCGGAGTTACGGGCGTCGCCGGGGCGGGGGCCGGCCGGTGCTTCGGTGCCGCCGCGAGCGATGCTTCCGCGGTCGCTGCCGTCCACGTCCTCGTGTGCGAACCGGCTCCGGCCGCCGTGCCCTTCGCCGTCCCGGGGACCGGATGCCCGCTCGTCGCGGACATCGTGGTCGTCGTCGCTCCGGTCGTCTCGACCGTGCTCGTCGTCGAATTCGTCGTCGAATTCGCCGTCGAACTCGTCGTCGAATTCGTCGTCGTCGAAGCGCTCGAACCGGTCGTCGTAATCCTGATCGCGGTAGCCCCGGTCGGCCCGGTCGTCGTAGCTCCGGTCCGGGTAGTCCTGGTCCCCGTAGTCCTGGTCCCCATAGCTCTGGTCCCCGTAGTCCTGGTCCCCGTAGCTCTGGTCCCCGTAGTCCTGATCGCGGTAGCCCTGGGCGGCTTCACCGGTTTCGTCGTCGGTAGCCGGGCGAGGACGACCGGGATCGTGCTGATCGGATTCCAGCCGGCCGCGGTCGCCTCCGGCCACCGGCGGCAGCACATGCAGCAGACCCGAGAGCCGCAGCACGGCATCGATCGCGGCCTCCCAATCCTTGGCCGCGGTGCCGACCGGCAACATGCCCAGCGTCCAGTTGCCCTCACTCCACAACTGCTGCACGGTGTGGGGCAGCGTTTCGATGAAGTGGACCATCCGCTGGTCGACGGCGTGGCGAGCGACGTCCGGATTGGTCGCGAAGACCACGCGGTCGCCGATCGCACCGAGCAGTTCCAGATCGGCGTCCTTGGGCGGGGAGGCGGTCTTGAGGCGCAGGTCGATATCGATGTCCGAGCCGATCTGGCGGCGCACGGCGACCAACGTCGCGGCATCCTCCAGATCGAACAGAACGAACTTCTCGCCCTTGCGATTACCGGAAACCACATCGATCGGGGACAGATACCCTAGTTTGGCCATCGCGCCCCGCCGCCATGTCGATGCCAGCGACGGTTCGACCGAAACGTAGGTGTATCCCTGGGATTTGGCCCAGACCTGCCGTACGTGTCCGGTCCGCTGCCGCTGCACGCGATCGAAATACAGCAGTACGATCGCACCTACCAGTGCGATCGCCGCGAGGCCGAACCAGATTGCTGCTGTCATCGCACCTGAGTCTAGTGGGTTCGGGTGCAATTGCTCGCGCTCGTTCGTCCCGCGGTTCGCGCCTGCCTGCCGACGTCACACCCCCGAGCGGGCGCGGCAGTGACGACGCAACCCGCCGCGGCGATGCGGCGGCGACTACCTCGGCAGCTGGGTGCTGATGATGATCTTCGCCTTGATGGACCCGTCCGGGTTCTTGTCCCCCTGCACGACCACCATGTCGCCCTCTTTCAAATCGGACACCTTCCCGGATCCCATCGAGATCACCTGGGTCTGCGCATCCGTGTGCACGGTGACCGAGTTGCCCAGCAGCGACTGCAGCATGATGGTCGTCCCGTCGTTGCTGTTCACCGTCCCCATGGTCGCCCCGAGACCGTCGATGTCGCCGAGGCCCGGTAGCTGCGGAAGGCTGGGTTGCGCGCCGCCGGACGGGTTCGGCGGGACGACCGGTACGCGCGTCGGCGCGGGCCGGCCGGTAGCGGCCGCATCGGAGGACGAGGAGTCGTTGCCGGCGAGCAGCAGGCCCGCGGCGATGCCGCCGAGGACCACCAGGACGAAGACGGCCGCGGTCAGCGCGATCCACAGGCCGGTGCGGCGGCGGCGCGGCGGTTCGACGGGCAGTCCGGTCGGCCCGACCGCTCCCTGCGGGCCGGTGCCGCCGGGTGCGCCGGAACCGTAAGGGGGATATTCACCGGGTTCGCTGTACCCGGATTCGTAGCCGCCCCATTGGCTGTCATAGGGCGGAAGTTCGCGGGTCGCGTTCGGGCCGGGCGCTTGTTCGAAGTACCGGCCCTGATATTCGGGATGGGACGGGAATTCGTAGGGCGCGGTGTGTTCGTAGGGCCCGGGATGTCCGTAGGGACGAGTGCTCTCGTACGGCTCAGGGCTCTGACCGTACGCTTCCGAGTATTCCGTCGTGTGGGTAGCGCCGTCGTCCGGATGCCGGCCCGACGCGCCGAGCTTCTCGGTCGGCGTATCGGGTGAATCCGGACGCTGCGCCCACGGGTCGCTCGGATTCGTCATGCTCACCAGGGTAGGTGCAGATCGGCGTTGCATCAGCGAAGTGCGGCAACCCCGCGACAACCTCGCGACAACCTCGCGACAACCTCGCGACAACCCCGCGACAACCCCGCGACAACCTCGGAATCGGGGCGGGCGGAATCCGGCGGATACGCCGGGGCGCGGTGTGCGATTCACTCACACACCGCGCCCGGAAAATCGAGCCCGATAGTCGAGCCCGATAGTCGAGCCCCGGACGGCTCGGTCGTCACCGTCCGACGATCAGCCCGTCGCCGTCGGGTGCGACGTTGACCTTCACCAGGTCGCCGTCGGTGACCTCACCGGCCAGCAGTTCCTTGGCCAGCGAATCGCCGATGGCCTGCTGGATCAGCCGGCGCAGCGGCCGGGCGCCGTAGACCGGGTCGTAGCCGCGCACGGCCAGCCAGAACCGCGCCGAATCGCTGACGTCCAGCTTCAGCCGCCGCTGCGAGAGCCGCTTCTGCAGCTGCGCCAACTGGATGTCGACGATGTTCTCGAGCTGCTCCTCGTTGAGCGTGGAGAACATCACCACGTCGTCGAGGCGGTTGAGGAATTCCGGTTTGAACGCCGAACGCACGGCGTTCATCACGAACTCCTTGTCGCCACCGGCACCCAGGTTCGAGGTGAGGATGAGGATGGTGTTGCGGAAGTCCACCGTGCGGCCTTGGCCGTCGGTGAGCCGCCCCTCGTCCAGTACCTGCAGCAGGATGTCGAAGACGTCGGGATGCGCCTTCTCGATCTCGTCGAACAGCACCACCGTGTACGGCCGTCGCCGGACCGCCTCGGTGAGCTGGCCGCCCTGGTCGTAGCCGACATATCCGGGCGGGGCGCCGACGAGGCGAGCCACCGAATGCTTTTCGGAGTACTCGCTCATATCGATGCGGGTCATGGCGCGCTCGTCGTCGAACAGGAAATCCGCCAGGGCCTTCGCCAGCTCGGTCTTACCGACACCGGTGGGTCCGACGAACATGAACGAGCCCGTGGGCCGGTTGGGGTCGGCGACCCCGGCCCGGGCGCGGCGCACCGCGTCGGAGACCGCGGTGACGGCCTCGGCCTGTCCGACCACCCGATGACCGAGTTCCTCCTCCATCCGCAGCAGCTTCTGGGTTTCACCCTCGAGCATGCGGCCGACCGGGATGCCGGTCCACGAGGAGACCACTTCGGCGATGTCGTCCGGACCGACCTCCTCCTTGAGCATCACCTCGTCCTCGAGACTGCCGCTGCCGGCCTTGCCTGCGTTCTTCTCGGCCTCCGCGAGCTGCTTCTCGAGCTGCGGGATGCGGCCGTACCGCAGTTCGGCGGCCTTGCCGAGATCACCGTCGCGTTCGGCGCGCTCGGATTCACCGCGCAGCGACTCCAGCTGCTCCTTGATGGTGCGGACCGAGTCGATGGCCTGCTTCTCGTTCTGCCAGCGCGCCATCAGCTGGTTCAGCTTCTCGCGGTCGTCGGCCAGTTCCTGGCGCAACTTCTCGAGTCGCTGCTTGGACGCCTCGTCGGTTTCCTTGGCAAGGGCGACCTCCTCGATCTCGAGGCGGCGCACCGCCCGTTCGACCTCGTCGATCTCGACCGGCCGCGAGTCGATCTCCATGCGCAGCCGCGAGGCCGACTCGTCGACCAGGTCGATCGCCTTGTCGGGCAGGAACCGCGAGGTGATGTAGCGATCGCTGAGGGTCGCGGCGGCCACCAGTGCGGAGTCGGTGATCCGCACACCGTGGTGCACCTCGTAGCGCTCCTTGAGGCCGCGCAGGATGCCGATGGTGTCCTCCACCGACGGCTCGCCGACCAGCACCTGCTGGAAGCGGCGCTCCAGGGCGGCGTCCTTCTCGATGTGCTGACGATATTCGTCGAGCGTGGTCGCACCGACCAGGCGCAGTTCACCGCGCGCCAGCATCGGCTTGATCATATTGCCGGCGTCCATCGCCGATTCGCCGGTCGCGCCGGCGCCGACGATGGTGTGCAGCTCGTCGATGAACGTAATGATCTGTCCGGCACTGGATTTGATCTCCTCCAGCACCGCCTTGAGCCGTTCTTCGAACTCACCGCGGTACTTCGCACCGGCCACCATCGCACCGAGGTCGAGCGAGACCAGCGTCTTGCCGCGCAGCGATTCCGGAACGTCCCCGGCGACGATGCGCTGGGCCAGCCCCTCGACGATGGCGGTCTTACCGACACCGGGCTCACCGATGAGGACCGGGTTGTTCTTGGTGCGCCGGCTCAGCACCTGCACCACGCGCCGGATCTCGGTGTCGCGGCCGATGACCGGATCGAGTTTGCCCTCGCGCGCGGCGGCGGTCAGGTCGGTGGAGTACTTCTCCAGCGCCTGATAGGTGCCCTCGGGGTCGGCGCTGGTCACGCGGGTGTTGCCACGGACGGCCGTGAATGCCTCCCGCAGCGCGTCCGCGGTGGCGCCGTACTTCAACAGCAGCTGAGAGACATCGGAGTCGCCTTCGGCGAGACCCACCACGACATGCTCGGTGGAGACGTACTCGTCGCCGAGTTCGGTGGCGAGGCGCTGGCCGGCGGTGAGCGCGGCGAGCGCTTCCCGGCCGAGCTGCGGTTGCGTGGTGGCGCCGGTCGCGCGGGGCAGCCGGTCGACGATGTCCTGTGCCTCGCGTCGCACCGTTGCCGGGTCGACCGCGACAGCCTTGAGCAGCGGGGCGGCGATGCCGTCGGTTTGATCCAGCAGCGCCACCAGCAAGTGCGCCGGGCGAATCTCCGGATTTCCGGCGGCCGAAGCCGCCTGCAGGGCAGCCGTCAGGGCAGCCTGAGTCTTGGTGGTGGGGTTGAACGAGTCCACGATCACCTTCCTACGGTCGTCTCGCGTTGTTGTCGGTCGGGTCCGGGCGGGCCGACGCTTCTGGACAGTTCAACGCGGTAGGAGTTGAGTCTGTTCCGCTCAAGTTTGACATATTTCAGGAATCTCCCGCCAATCGTTTCACCCTTGTTGGATCTGGGTAAAGTGATCCGCTCGTCACCGCACGACCACGGATTTTTCGGGGATACTGGTGCGCGGAGGCCGACGACACGGCAGCTGTTGTCGGATCACACCGGAGGAAAGGAAACTCGACGTCGTGGATGCGCGTTCGGCAGCGCTGGTCCGCGCCAACTTCCGGTCGATCGTCGAGGCGCCGCAAGGGCCCGAACGATTGGTCGGCGCGTTTTACAGGCACCTGTTCGCGGAGGCTCCCCGCCTGCGCGAATTGTTCCCGCACACGATGGATATGCAGCCCAAGCGGGTTGTCACCGCCATCCAGTTCGTGCTGGATCATCTGGAGAACTGGGACCGCGCGCAGCGGTTCCTCGAACAGTTGGCTCTCGACCACCGCAAATACGGTGTCGAGGCGGCACATTACGATGCCGCCGGACGCGCGTTGCTCGCTGCCTTCGTGACCTACAACGGTCCGCTCTGGACACCCGATCTGGAGGACGGCTGGCGCGATATCGCCATCCTGATCTCGGCCTCGATGGCCATCGGCGCCAATTCCGACACGTCGCGACCGTACTGGGAGGCGACGGTGGTCGGACATCGGCGCGTACTCGACGACCTGGCGATCGTGCGCCTGCAGTCCGACGAGCCGATCCCCTATCAGGCGGGGCAATACGTACCGGTCTCGATCCCGCAGCGGCCGAAGATGTGGCGGTATCTGTCCCCGGCCATTCCCACGAACCCGTACGGCGAGATCGAGTTCCACGTCCGCAAGATCCGCACCGGCTGGGTCAGCCCCGCGATCGTCGGCGAAACCGAGGTCGGCGACACCTGGTTGATCGCCGGGCCGCTGGGCGGCCTGCACATCGACACCGAATCCCAGCGCGACGTGCTGATGATCGGCTCCGGTACCGGAATCGCCCCGCTGCGGGCCCAGCTGATCGAGATGGGCCGGCGCGGCGTGAACCCGCGCGTGCACTTCTTTATCGGCGGCCGCTATCCGTGCGATCTGTACGACGTGGAGAACATGTGGCAGCTGTCGCTGAGCAATCCGTGGCTGACGGTCGTGCCGGTCTGTGAGAGCGACTCGAATCCGTGGTGGCATCCGCATCCGCCCGCGGACCCGCCGTACGGCATGCATCGGCGGCTGATCGGCAATCTGGGCGCGGTCGTGGCCAGCTTCGGCTCGTGGTCGGATCGGCAGATCCAGATCGCCGGATCGGCGCGGATGATCGCCGATACCAAGCGCGCGCTGCTGGCGGTGGGCACGCCCGAACACATCATCAGCGCCGACCCGGTGTGAGCGGCAATCGGTAGGCAACCGGGCGTCCACGGCGTACCTTGGTGGGCGGGCGTGAGCGCACGGGACTGCGCCCGGCACAAGACTTTTCGGGGGCGGCAGCCGTCCCTCGGATCACAGGAGGAACGGTGACGTTGGGTCCGGACGAGACCGGGGAGATTCGGCTGGATGCGCCGACGGAATGGTCGTCGACCGTCGTCGGACATCATCGGCTGCGCCACGATCTCGCGGTGGTCCGGTTGATCGGCGAATTCGTCCCGTTCGAACCGGGCCAATCGGTCGAGGTCCAGATTCCGCAGCATCCGGGTATGCGACGGCGGTTGTCGCCCGCGCTTCCGCCCTCGCTGGACGGCAAGCTCGAATTCCACGTCCGCACCGTCCCGGGCGGATGGTGCAGCGGATCGATCGTCACCGAAACGGCTCCCGGCGACGAGTGGCGGATCAGCGCTCCCGCCGGGTGGCTGAGTGTCGAGCCCGACACCACCGATCTCGTGATGATCGCCGGCGGAACGGGTTTGGCGCCGATGCGCTCGCTCCTGCTGGATCTGTCCCGCCGTCCGGAACCGCCGCGCACCCATCTGTTCATCGGCGGACGCAGCCCGCGCGACCTCTACGCCTCCGATATGCTCTACCTGCTCGCTGGCGAAATGCCTTGGCTCACAGTGATTCCCGTAGTCGAGAAGGCCGAGGACCCAAATTGGGTCGACCAGTGGTACGAGAGTTGCCGCGTCGATGTCGGATTCGATCTCGACGAGATGATGGAGGGCACGCTGGCCGATGTGGTGGGCGATATGGGCCCGCTGCTGCACCACCAGGTCCTGGTGTGCGGCTCGCCCGGAATGACCCAAGCCACGCTGGAACGCCTGGTCAACACCGGCACACCACCGGAGGCTATCCGCTTCGACGGGTACTGAGGGGTGGTGCCGCGGCTGTCGCTGTCCACTCATCGTTCGGCGGGTCGGCGCGTCGGTTTCGCCGAGCTGTGCAGCAGTGCGGGACCGATATGGCGCGAGATGCTCCGGCCGGTGATAATCCATTCGGCGCACGGTCGGCGCCGATGTTCGAGAAGGGGGCGCGGGGGTATATGACTTTCAAGATCGATCCGACATCGCTGGGCAATGCGGCACGGATATTGAGGGATAGCGGTGGCTGTCACCAAAACCCAAGTCCTGGGATGGAATCTGCAGGCCTTCTCCGATATCGCCACCGACGCCGACAAGATCACCGAGAGCCGATTCGACGTATGCCCGATTGAATGTCGCATCGGAGCTGCGCAGGTTGTCGATGGGATCTACCCACTGAAACGCGATGTTGACCTTCGGAATGTCGACAGGAGTAGTCGAGGTGTCGCCCTCGGAACCGTGCCCCCGACCACCACATCCAGATAGGACCGTCACCGTCGAGCTCAGGACCAGGCTAGACGCAAGAAACTTGATCAGCGTGTTCACCGCGGAACTCCAGGGCGGGGAGACGTCTTGTGATCATGGATGTACGGATCGCCTAGCCCATGTTCGTAATAGCTGTCGAAGTTGTCGAGTTGAGGATCGTTGATACTTGCATAGGTGTTGAAGAAGCGGCCAGGATCGTCAGCAGCAGCATCCCAGCTGAGTAGCTGATTGGGATATGGCCCTAGTTGCCCCGGAGGGCTGGTGTCGAATCGTGAAATGATTTCCGGGTGGTTCTGTGAGTATCCGGAAGCCAGGCAGTACTGACGTCTCAACGCGCTCCTTTACTCATACACACCGAGCCGGCGCTGTATATCCGGGATTCACACGAGCGGATCGAGGTTCATACGATCTATCGCGAGAAGATGATTATATGCAGGATTATCGGATCAAGATATATCCGTTGAAGATCGTGAGATCGACTGCCGGGCAAGACGGTTCGACGAGTGCTGTCATTTGCGACGGCGTCCTGCCGATGGAACTGCGCTATGTGCGCACGGGCAAGAGGCCACCGGAAAGTCAGTTCGGTGCCGGTCGACGTCCTGTCGGTGACGTGTTCGGCGACTGGTACACCGAGTATTGGGGCATTGCCGACGAGCCGGAACGTGATCGCGACGCATGCCAGGATCTTCGTAGCACTTTCGTGAGTACGCAGGAACAAACCAGACCGATCCCCGGTTGGCCGGGCGCGGCATGATCAGTCCGGAAAGTCTTGGGTCGCTTGGATCATGGCGGTGAGTTCGCGACGTAATCGGTCCGCTGGGCAGGGTTCGATGTGGAAATCGTTGAAGCGTTGGCGGTGGAGGTAGCGGCCGTCGTTTTCGACGTCGAACCAGCTCAGATGTTGCGCGGGTTGGGGGCGGGGGCTGCGGAGAGCGCGGCATAGCTCCACATGTCCGGAGCCTGTGCGTGGTGCGCGTAGTAGCGCACGCATGCGGTCCGTGGTGGTCTCCTGCGATCCGGTCCAGGATTCGAGGCTCAGGCGCAGGCGGTCGATGCTTTCGACCAGCGCCGGTCGCTGCCCGCCGGGGACGTTGCCGAGCACGGCCGCGAACACCTTCACCACGATCGCCGGGGTTCCGACCTCGACCACCACGTTGCCGCCGAACTCGGCTGTCGGCCCAGGGCGTTGGACCACGGTGATTCCGACGCCGGACGCTATAGCGCCGAATGCTCGGAGCGGGCGCTTGCGGGTTCCGGTCAGCGCCAGGGTCGACTCCGGTGTGGCGGCCACCCGTAGCGCGGCCGACAGATCCGGGTCACCACCCAGCGGCAGACGGTCGCGCAGGTCGGAATGCAGCCGCTCGAATTCGTCTTCCCACCGCACCGACGACATCAATTGCAGCGGAAATGGATACCGGTCCTGTCCGGTCTCCGTCCAGACATGCATGAACTCATCGGGGGTGAATTCCCATGTCACCGCGGGCCACTGCCTGTGCCCGGTGCCGGTTGCGCCGCGGGGACGTCCCCACCGATCGCGCCCGGAGCGGCGGGGTCGATGGGCCCGATCAATTCTTCTTCGCGATCCATGATCAGGTAATCGGGAGTTTTGTGCTCCCGCTCGGCATCGTCGGACCTTTTCGCCCCGGCACCGCCCATGCCCGGCATGCCGCTCATTCCCGGCCTGCCCGATGCGGCGGCCGCAGCACCGATGGGAGAAGTAGGCGAGGTGGTGCTGCCCAGCATTCCCGCGATGGATCCGCCGCGCCCACCGACCCCCGAAGCACTTCCGGGGCGACCGAATCCGGAGGAGAAGCCGGTTCCCGGGCTGTAGCCCGACCCGGCCGCTTCGAATCCTGCCGGACGGGTGCCGGTCGCGGAGGCCGCGCTGGTGGCGTCCGGGAGCCGGCTGCCCGCCGGATTCTGCGCCCCGCCGTCGGCGGCTGCCGCTGAGGGGTCGGTGCGCGGTGAATCGGCCGGATTACCGGAATCGCTCGATTCCGTTGTACCGCTCGGATTTTCGTCCTTGCCCGGGCCGGTTGTGTTGGTACCGTCCCCCATCGTGCCCGGCCGGTTGATGCCGGGGTTGTTACCACCGCTGTTGGTGTTGTCGTTACCGCCGTCGCCGGGCGCACTCACCGGCACGAAGGTCGGAATTCCCGCCCCCGCAGGCGGATACGACGGCTTGTAATGGTTGTTCATCGCATCCACGGCCGCCTGGCGCAGCGCTTCGGCACCCTTCTTGTAGGCGACGTCGATACTGTCGCTGTCGGAGGCAATGCCCGATATCTGGGCGGCGATGGCCACCTGCATTCCCTGGATGACGTCGGGCACATCGCCGCTGTGCAACGGCCCTGCCGGTGGCGGCACCGTCATCTTGACGACCTCCGCCGCGTGCGCCGCAGCTTTCACTCGATGACCACAGCTCGCGATGACATCCTGCACATCGTGCGCCTGTGTGTAGAACTTCTGCGCGGCGGCCAGCGCCGCGTCGGCCATCTGCCCGTCGATCCCCTGCGCGAGTTCCTTCTGGATCGACATGTGCATCCCCATCAGGCCACCACTGATTTCGGTGGACATCTTGATCCAGGAATCCGCCAGAGTATGCATCGCACCGGGATTCATCTCCTGCGCATGCTGGTAGATCTCCGCATGCGGCACACCCTCGAACCGCTCCAACCGATTGATGTAGTCCGGGTCCGTACTCCGCCCCTGCATACCGGACTGCATGAACTGCGCGCCCTGCTGCTGATCCCGCGCCTGAATCGCCGGAGTTCGGGTGTCTTGCTCACCACGCTTGTCATCGGGGCGCAATACGGACAGGGCCGGCGCGTTCCAGTTGATATCGATGGATTTCGGATCGGCCATGATCAGTTGTCCTTGCCGATTTCTTTCTCGATATTGGAGGCGATGGTCATCGCCCTATTGCAATCGACAGGGTCAGAACTCCACGTACCCGGCGACACGGTGATCTGGACGAAACCTACTCTGGTCCTGAGGTCGACCTGACAATCATCCGAAAGCTTTGGATCGTGCACCCGCAGCGCTTCTCGACCATTAACAATTATCGGATCGCTGTAGGCGCCGACCTTTTGTAAATCCTCATCCCAAGTCGCATTTCCTGAATTCAACATCAACCGCTCGGAATCTGACGAAAAGTCGCAGGTGAGGAAGCTGTACTCAGCGATCATGTCGTCGCCACGCTTCCGCGTGGCCGGATCGAACCCTGATTCCCTGATTGTGTCATCGCTGATCCAGGTGCAGGGATCGAAGACGACTTCAGGACGTCCCTGTGTTGTGTACTTATTATGTTGCGGCGGTGGTTGAAGTTTGCTGGCAGTCAAGGTCGGGCGTGATGGAGCGACACTCTGCGGAGAAATGGATTTCTCCGATATTGATCCGCCGGTTCCGAGTGAGCATCCGCTCGTCAAGACGACAAATGATAAACATGCCGCACTCACAATGAGCGCTGTACGCATTCTGATCATCGCTTTCCTCGCTCGACAGCCGCTTTGATTGCGCTCTTATTATCAGCATCGGTGTCCGCGATCAGATTCCCGGCCCGCAGATAGGCCGCTGCCATTTTCACCGCAGCGTCCCGCATCCCGTTGAGAGCTTCGATCATGTTTTCGGACTTCGCGACGAAACCGCCTTGGAGCTGACGTGCCGAGTCGAAGCCTCCGAATCCTTCGATCTGCACCGAGCGCTTGACCCTGTCGATCTGCGGCTCCAACGTCTCCTCCACGAATCGTGTGTACACACGGGCGCAGCGCTGTGCGGCATCCGCTTCGAGCCGGAACGTCCCCGAGACCGCCTGCTGCCACAGCCCGTTCGCCGTCGACATTCCTACGTCCACGCCAGCCCTCCCTACGTGCGATTCACCTACCTTACTGGACGCTCGGTCGGGTCGGTTGGTTCCTTCTGTCGCTCCATCTGCGATGCAGACGTGCCGAAAGATGCAACACTTCCTGGTGTTATGCGGGGATCCTATGGGATCCGAAAATGGTTGGGGCAGTGCAGGTTTGCCCAATGATGTGCTGGCGGGACCATCGGACCTGACGGGAGGCAGGCATGCCGGAGAACGGATCTACATTGCCGGCGGCGACTCGGGCGGTACCTGCGCAAGTGGCGTGAGGAGTGCGGGCTGACACTGCACGAGGCCGCGCAGATGATTCAGCGCAGTGCGAGCACCGTCCAGCGGATCGAGCAGGGCATGGTGGCTCATCTGCGCGAGGTGGACGTCGAGGCGCTGTGCAAGATCTACGGATTCGACGATGACCATACCGATGCCATGAAAGCCCTTGCAGTGCAGGGCAATGAGCAGAATTGGTGGTGCGAGTACGGCGATGTAATCCCGCAAGGTTTCGAATTCTATGTAGGACTCGAAGCTTCGGCGCAGCGGCTCAAGACCTATGAGCCCGAACTTGTACCGGGTCTGTTGCAGACGCCGGGGTATGCCAGCGCCATCTGCTACGCAGCCCACCCGGATGAGCGTTCGGAGGAGCACGACCGGAGGGTGCGTTTGCGTATGCGCAGGCAGACCAGGATTACGCGCAAGTATCAACCGGCAGGGCTGGACGTGATTCTCGGCGAGTCCGCGCTGCGGCGTGTTGTTGGCGGACCGAAGGTGATGGCCGCTCAGCTCAAACACCTGGCCGACATGGGCACCCGCTCCAACGTCGGCGTCCACATCTTGCCTGCCAGTGCAGGTTTCCCGCTCGGCCAAGCGGTTGGTCCATTCGTCATCATGGAATTCGGATCGTCTCGACAAGGCGATTATGTTGAGCCGCCGGTGGTGTACGTCGAGGGGTTCATGGGGGAGTTGTATCTCGAAAAACCAGATGCAGTGCAACGCTACAATCAGGCATACGAGGATCTACGGCGAAGCGTTCTGGATGCCGTGGCCAGCCGGGCGTTGCTTCGGCAGATCGCGAAGGAGTACGCGTTATGACAGCCGATCTATCGAATGCGCGATGGTTCAAGAGTGGGCGCAGTGACGGCTCCCGGAACTGCGTCGAGGTCGCCTTCCTGCCGAACAACGTTGTGGGAGTCCGTGACTCGAAGAATCCCACCGGCCCCGCCCTGATGTTCTCGGCAGCCGAGTGGGATGCCTTCACCGCCGGTATCACCGGCGGCGAGTTCGCCTGATACCTGCCGCCTCGTGCGGCCGGACGCTCGCCGAGGTTCAGAACAGCGGGTCGTGGCGAATGTTCTCGCCGGGGGTGCCGGCTGCCATCAGGCGGAACTTGGTGG
Source organism: Nocardia nova (assembly GCF_002933465.1). Classification (GTDB taxonomy): domain Bacteria; phylum Actinomycetota; class Actinomycetes; order Mycobacteriales; family Mycobacteriaceae; genus Nocardia; species Nocardia nova_B. The sequence continues at coordinate 356,393 of NZ_PSZE01000003.1, read as the reverse complement.
TCTGCACCGTGCTCGGGGAGCCGGCGAGCTGCACGTCGCAGTCCGACCAGTCTCCGCTCTCGGCGACGATTCTGCCGATCTGCCCGGTTCGGCGGGGTTCGATGGCCGGGAGATCCACGGGGGGCTCGTCGGGGTTGTAGTGCCACCATGGGTTGTCGTCGCTCTCGGTAACCGGGGTGACGGTCAGCCAGCGGTTGCCGACGGCGAGGGTGCTCAGCGTCGGTAGGTCGTAGAGGTCGCACGGGTGGTGGCCGCCGACGAACAGGTGCACCTTCGGATTCGACCGGCGCCGGCTCATCGCGAGCAGTTGCGCGCGCAGCGGGGCGATGCCGGTGCCGCAGCCAACCATCAGCATCGTGCGGCGAGTATTGCGCGGCACTCCGAGCCCGCCCAGCGGCGCGCCCAGCAACCACTGATCGCCGACCACGGTGCGTGACACCATCGCGGGGCTCACCCAGCCGCCGCTCACGCTACGAATGTGGAATTCGATCTCGCCCTGCGGATTGGACGGTATCGCCGGCGACAGATAGCGCCACATCCGTGGGCGTGCCGGTATCTGCACGCTGAGATACTGGCCGGCGGCATAGGCCATCGGCTGATCCAACTGCAATCGGACCACCACCAGGTTGCAGAGCACCTCGCGATGTTCGACCACGGTTCCGGTCCAGACCGGGGGTGTGGTCTCCTGTTCCGCCGCGCCGATCATCGTCTCGGCGATGAGCGCCAGCCCGGCATCCCAGGCCTGATCGACCTCGTCGGTCCACATTTCGGTGCCGGTGTGCGCCCGCAACGCGCGTTTGAGCGAATGGCCCACCGCCGCATAATGTTCGGCGACGACACCGTATTTACGGTGATCGCGGCCGAGTTGAGCGAGGAAGGGCAGGAGACGTTCGGGTTCTTCCAGCTGATCCACGGCATAACCGATGGCCTTGACCAGCCGGTCGCGCTGCGCCTCCAGGGCGGCGGGAAAGAAGTCGCGAATATGGGGATGTTCGGTGAACAGAATGGCGTAGAAGGAGCGCGCGAGCTGTTCCGGGCCGCCTTCCTCCGCGGCAACCGCCTTGAACGTCGTTCTGATCAGCGCGACGGTCCGCGAATCCATCTGTCCACAACCCCATTTCGCACGTCGAACACGGGCCGGTCCGGTGAGCGCGGTGCCGCCGGACACGCGGCGCAGCCGATGGAAATCGAGTGTAGGCGAGGTTTGCCGGGCGCGGGCCACACTGATGGAACAACAGGGAGGTAATTCGGCCGAACCGAGATCCCGGAGTGTGTAGCCCCCTGAAAACCGACTCAAAGACCGTGACACGCCATGTATTTCGGTGTGTTCGGGAGTGGTCGCGCACGACTCGATATGCGATTTGCACATTTGCCGGGTGCATGCTGAGCGCCGGAGTGAGGTCCGGATACGCGAACAGCGCCCCCGATTCGGGGGCGCTGTCGCACGGGGTTTTCGGTAGTGGAACGCCCCGGAGTCTAACGATGTGGAGCCGAACGATGTGGAGCCGAACCCGCCTACCGCCGTTTGTTGCGCGGCTGCCACACCACCAGTGCGGTACTGCGTTGTGGCGGAGCCATATCGGGCCGGTGCCCAGCGCGCAGGCGTTCGACCTCGGCGGTCAATTCACCCACCCGCTGCTGCAGCGCCTCGACCTGATTGGTGAGTTCGATGATCCGCTTGATCCCGGCCAGGTTGACGCCCTCGTCCTGGGACAGGCGCTGCACCTCGCGGAGCAGTTCCACATCCCGGGACGAATAACGTCGGCCGCCGCCGGAAGTGCGTTGCGGCGTAACCAATCCCAGCCTGTCATAGGTCCGCAGCGTCTGCGCGTGCATTCCCGCCAGCTGAGCCGCCACCGAGATCATGAAGTACTCGGTGCCGGTTGCCCGATTCTTCGGATCACCGTTCATTACGCACCTGCCCAACCTGCGCGCGGGTCGAACCCGCCGGCCTTCTCCGCCTCCGCGTAGCGCCGCAGCGCCTCGGTGGCTTCGTCGTCCAGCTTCTGCGGTACCGCGACCTTCACCGTGACCAGCAGGTCACCGGCGCCGCCGCCGCGCTTGGGCACACCGCGCCCGCGCACTCGCAGCGTCCGGCCGTCGGCGGTGCCGGGTGGCACCTTCACTCCGACTCTGCCTTCCAGTGTAGGCACGGAAACCGTTGTACCCAGCACCAATTCGCTGTAGCTGACCGGCAGCACCAGGGTCAGATCGTCGCCGTTGCGGCCGAAGACCTTGTCCTGGCTGACATGTACGGTGACGTACAGGTCGCCCGCGGGCGCGCCGCGCAGGCCCGCCTCGCCTTGGCCGGCCAGCCGGATCCGCTGCCCGTCGCGCACTCCGGGCGGGATGCGCACGGTGATGGTGCGGGTCCGGTTCTGGATACCGGTGCCGTGACAGTCGGTGCACGGGTCGTCGATGATCGAGCCGGTGCCACGGCAGTCGTCGCAGGGTTCACTGAAACCGAACGCGCCCTGATTGCGGCTGATCACGCCGGTTCCGTTGCAGTGCGGGCACACTCGCGGGCTGGTGCCCGGCTTGGCGCCGCTGCCGTGACAGGTCGTACACGGCGACGGACTGGTCATCCGCAGCGGAACGGTCACGCCCTGAGCCGCCTCGCGGAACCCGAGAGTCGTCTCGGTCTCCACATCGCTGCCCCGTCGCGGGCGCGACGTGGTCCGTGTGCCGCCGCGGTTGAACAGGCCGCCGAGGATATCCCCCAGACCGCCGTCACCCGCGCCGGCGGCCGCGCCGCCGAAGATGTCACCCAGGTTGAATTCGTTGGAGAAGCCGCCACCGCCGGCGTAGCCGCCACCCGGCGCGTAGCCGCCGCGGCCGAAACCGCCGCTGGCGAACAACCGCCGGGCCTCGTCGTACTCCTTGCGCTTCTCCGGATCGGCCAGCACGGCATGCGCCTCGCTGACCGCTTTGAAGCGCTCCTCGGCCTTGGTGTCTCCCGGATTCTTGTCCGGATGCAGATCCCGGGCCAGTTTCCGGTAGGCCTTCTTGATCTCGTCCTGGGTCGCGCTGGAGGAAATACCCAGCTCTTTGTAGAAGTCCTTTTCCAGCCACTCCCGATTCACCGGGCATCTCCTCCTTCCGTCACGTTGCGCGACTGTGTGTTACTCGGCACCGTCGGCATCTCGGCCGGCATTCGCAGTGTCCGACGAATCGGACAGATCCGCTACCCCATCGGTGACCCCGACCAGCGCGTGGCGCAGGACGCGGTCACCGAAGCGGTAACCCTTACGCATGACCACCCCGATCACCGGGTTGTGGCCCTCACCCTCGTGCTGCACGGCCTCGTGCAGGGTCGGGTCGAAAGGTTCACCCTCGATACCGAATTCCTCGAGGCCCTGCTTCTGCAGCGCGTCGGAGAGCTTGTCCGCGACCGACTTCAGCGGTCCGGACTCGAGATCGCCGTGCGCACGGGCACGATCCAGATCGTCGAGCACACCGAGCAATTCGGAGACCACCGCCGCCTTGGCCGAATCGATGGCGGCCTTGCGGTCGCGGTCGACCCGGCGGCGGTAGTTCGCGTACTCCGCGGTCAGCCGCTGCAGATCCGCAGTGCGCTCCGACAATTCAGCGCTGATGCTGTCGGCGAGGGCGTCGCCCTCGGCGGCCGAAGCGGAGGCCGAAGCTGTGTCTTTTTCGGCTGCGGCCTCGCTCACATCACCCCGCGGAGCGGACGGTTTCCCGTCCTGGTCGATCTTTCGGTTGTCGACGATGGTGACCGGCTCCTCTTTCGGGCCGTGGTTGTCGAGCGGCCCGCCGCTGTGTTCCGTCACTTCTTCTCCGGCTCTTCCACGACCTCTGCGTCGACCACGGTGTCGTCACCGGCGGAGGCGTTGCCCGCACCGTCGGCGGCGGCGCCACCCTCGGCGGCCGAAGCCTCGTAGATCGCCTGGCCCAGGGCTTGCGATTCGGTGGCCAGCTTCTCCACCGCGGACTTCACCGCGGCGATATCGGTGCCCTTCAGCGCTTCCTTGGCCTCGGAGATGGCAGCTTCGACCTTCTCCTTGGTCTCGGCCGGCACCTTGTCGGAGTTGTCCGCGATGAACTTCTCGGTCTGGTGGACCAGCGACTCCGCCTGGTTGCGGGTCTCCGCCTCCTCGCGACGCGCCTTGTCCTCGGCCGCGTGCGCTTCGGCGTCCTTGATCATCCGGTCGATCTCCTCCTTGGACAGGCCGGAGCCGTCCTGGATCTTGATCGTGTTCTCCTTACCGGTGCCCTTGTCCTTCGCGGTGACGTGGACGATGCCGTTGGCGTCGATGTCGAAGGTGACCTCGATCTGCGGCACGCCGCGCGGGGCCGGCGGGATGCCGGTCAGCTCGAAGGAACCGAGCAGCTTGTTGTGCGAGGCGATTTCGCGCTCACCCTGGAAGACCTGGATCTGCACGGACGGCTGGTTGTCGTCGGCCGTGGTGAAGGTCTCCGACCGCTTGGTCGGGATGGTGGTGTTGCGCTCGATGAGCTTGGTCATCACGCCACCCTTGGTCTCGATACCCAGCGACAGCGGGGTGACATCGAGCAGCAGGACGTCCTTGACCTCACCCTTGAGCACACCGGCCTGCAGGGCGGCGCCGACGGCGACGACCTCGTCCGGGTTCACGCCCTTGTTGGGCTCCTTGCCGCCGGTCAGTTCCTTGACCAGCTCGGAGACCGCGGGCATACGGGTGGAACCACCGACGAGCACGACGTGGTCGATGTCCTTGACCGAGATTCCGGCGTCCTTGATCACCGACTGGAACGGCGCGCGGGTGCGGTCCAGCAGATCGGAGGTGATCTTCTGGAACTCGGCGCGGGTCAGCTGCTCGTCGAGGAACAGCGGGTTCTTCTCCGCGTCCACGGTGATGTAGGGCAGGTTGATCGAGGTGCTCTGCGAGGAGCTCAGCTCGATCTTGGCCTTCTCCGCGGCCTCACGCAGACGCTGCAGGGCCATCTTGTCCTTGGTCAGGTCGATGCCCGAGCTGGCCTTGAACTTGTCGACCAGCCAGGTGACGATCCGGTTGTCCCAGTCGTCGCCACCGAGGTGGTTGTCGCCGGAGGTGGCACGAACCTCGACGACGCCCTCGCCGATTTCCAGCAGCGAGACGTCGAAGGTGCCGCCACCGAGGTCGAAGACCAGGATGGTCTGCTCTTTGTCGCCCTTGTCCAGGCCGTAGGCCAGCGCGGCGGCGGTCGGCTCGTTGACGATGCGCAGGACGTTCAGACCCGCGATCTGACCGGCCTCCTTGGTGGCCTGGCGCTGCGCGTCCTCGAAGTAGGCGGGCACGGTGATCACCGCGTCGGTGATCTCCTCGCCCAGATATGCCTCGGCGTCGCGCTTGAGCTTCATGAGGGTACGGGCGCTGATCTCCTGCGCCGTGTACTTCTTGTCATCGATCTCCACGGTCCAGTCCTCGCCCATGTGGCGCTTGACGGACTTGATGGTGCGATCGACGTTGGTCACCGCCTGGTTCTTCGCCGGCTGCCCGACGAGAACCTCTCCGTTCTTGGCGAACGCGACGACCGACGGGGTGGTGCGCGAACCTTCCGAGTTGGCGACGACGACCGGCTCACCGCCTTCGAGAACAGCGATGACCGAGTTCGTGGTCCCGAGGTCGATACCGACCGCACGAGCCATAGTGGTTCCTCCTAGGTGATGTAACTGTGTGTGGTGCAGGGGCGACCCTGCGCGCGGCACTGTTCGTGCCGGTCGGACCTCGCCCCTGACACCGCACGGAGCACGGTCCTCAGCAACACTGAGCGTGGTCGGCTCAATCCTGCACCCCGATCCCATCGGAGTCAACCAGAGACTTGAGTCGCTTTCACTCAACCTTGCGTCGATCAGCTCAACGAGCGGGGCGGACGGTTCATTCCCGGCCGGACGAAAAATTTTCCCGGCCCGGCGGCGAGCACGCGGCGCTCGCCGGGCCTGGACCCGCCATACGCGGCTGACCAGTCGTTTCGACCATTCGAGGTTCAGCCGGCGGCCGCGAGTACCTGGTCGGCGAGCTCCTTGTCGAGACTCACCCGGACCAGCGCGGCGGCCAGTTCCGCGTCGTGGCCGGAACGGCCGAGGCGGTCGAGGCGCTGTGGATCGGTCGACAGATGCAGCAGATCGGCGCCCTTGCGAGCCCGGTCGTCGAAATGCGGGCGCACCCAGGTCCAGACATCCTGAACTTCGCGCAGGAAGATCTCGGCGCCGGTCGGGCCGATACCCTTGAACTGCTGCAGTAATTCGGCCAGCCGATCCGGGTCCCGATCTGCTTCGGCGGCCAGTTTCCGCAGATCGCCGTGGTAGCGGTCGAGCAGAATCCCGGCGTTTTCGCCGAGCCGGGTGGCGGTGGATTCGTCGTAGCGGCGGTAGTGACCGCGCCCCAGCGCGTCGACGAGGTCCTGCCAGTCGGCCTCGGCGACGTGCCGCGGGGTGCGGTAGCCGCTCGATCTCAGTTCGCGCGCGGCGGCGACCGCGATATCGGCGGTGATCCGGGTGCTCATGAGTTGGGCCAGCACCAGGAGCTGGAACAGCGGAGCGGGTTTGTCGGCGAGGGTGATTCCCGCCTCGGCCGCATAGGTGGTCCCCGCTCGGTCGAGCAGTTCCCGGGCGATCCGATCTTCGTTCGCGCTCAACTACGACACCCCACTTTCGTCGACCCGGCGATTCACTCCCCGGCTAACCCGAGACGCGCAGGTCAAACCCGCCGGAGCGGACGGCCGACGTCGCCTGCCTCACGGCTGGGATTTGTAGACCACCAGCGGTTCCCCGGACGGCGCGACCACCACATGCCCGCTGCGAGCGCCTTCCGTGAAGATCGTGATCGTCGGCGGGTGATCCGGGGCGGAGCTGTCGCGACCGATGACCAGATGGCTGACCTTCGTCTGCGGCGACCCGACGGTTCGCGGAGCTCCGGCCAGCAGGGCCGCCAATTTCGGCACATCGATCGCGCCGAGGTCGACCGGCTCGAGTTTCGGATCCCGGCTACTGGTCGTCCAGGTATCGAATTCGCCTTTGTAGGAAGCTCTTTCGGAGGTCGACCGATCCCCCGGCCGGGGCCGGGAGATCGAGGCGTTCTCCGGCATCAGCGTCACGTCGTCGGCGAGCAGATCGCCGTAGTGCTGACGGTAATCGGAGAGAAACGCCTCGATACCGGCGGCGGTCGTCATATCCGGCGGCGTGTGGTCGGCGAGCGGACCGTCCGCGGTACTCACCCAGCCGCAGAACATGCCGAGCAGCACCGCCGCCGCCACCGCGCCGCCCGCGAGTACCCACCGTCTGGCACGCCGTCGTCGTGCCGGGCGCACGACGGGGGCATCGGCCATATTGGCGGGAATCTGCAGATCGCCGATGACCTTCTCCAGGTCGGCGAAGGTGCGCGCCCGCATCGCCGCGGCGGTGCGCCGCCCGTGCTCGGAGTCGGAGAGCTGACCGTCGTCGCGGGCGGCGTCCAGCAGTGCGCAGGCGTCGACGCGATCCGAATCACGCACGCGCAGACCGCTGTTCGCGGCACCGGCCGCCGCACCCGTTCGGCGGGATGTGTCGAAGGTTCCCATCGGCTGCACCTATGTGTGGAATGGGTAGACGCGAATCGGATCGCCCGCGGGCGTAGCCTCGAGGTGTGCGTTCTCGTTGAACGAATTCCCGACGTAGATGCTGATCGTGGGCACCTTGGTGATGGTGTCGATACCCATGCCGATCTGACTCACCGCGCCGTCGGGGACCTTCAGCAGTGGTACCGCCCGCGCGATCAGATCACCCAGCGCGGACGTGTTCACCGCGGCGAGGTCGAATATCGGCTTGTCGGCCGAGCGGGTGGTGACGGCGGTCGAGGCCATGAAACCGCCCCGATAGGTGTAGGCGGCCACCCGATTCGGCTGCCGCGCCGAGGTGCGGTCGACCGACGCGAAATCGGGAAACAGGGTCAGGTCGTCGACGGTGGTGTCCCCGAATTTCGCCTGATAGTCGCTGCGGAACTTCTCGAAGCCGGCCACAGTGGTGAGGTCGGGCGTCTCGATCACCGCGGGCTGTATCACCTGCGGCGCCGCGGCAGCGATCGGAGCGGGCTCCGGGGCGGCTCGATGCGTCAGCAGATATCCGCCGGCCGCGGCGGCCAGCACGACCACCGCCGCGGCGCCCGCGAACAACACCGTCCGGCTCCGCGCCCCCGCCCGCGGATCGATCGGCGCCTCGGCCGGGCGCTGCAGGTCCGCGGTCAGTTCGGCCAGATCGCCCAGGGTTTCGGCGGCCGTGGTCAGATCGGTGAGGGTCTGATGTTCTTCCGCCGAGAGCTGACCATCGGCCAGGGCGGTGTCGAGGGCACGACAGGTTTCGGCTCGGTCGGCGTCGCGGGCGCGGATATGCGCCGGATAGCGGCCTGCTCGCCGCGGCGGGGCCGGCGGCTGTTTCCATTGCGCACCACCGGCGGGCGGTTGCAGGTCGTCGACCAGATTCCGCAGTTCGCCGACGGTCTTCGCGGTAGCCGCACGGTCGGACCGGTCGTGATATTCGTCGGCGCCCAGTTGGCCCTCGTCGAATGCGGCGTCGAGCAGGGTGCGCGCGTGAACTCGGTCCATATCGCGGGCCCGCATGCTGCCGGGCGCGGGCGTACCCGACATTCCGGACCTAGATGAGCTCACCTCTGGATGGTAGCGACTCGGCATCCGCATCTCGGCGTGTCGGAGCGGGGCTGCACCTCGCCGCTGGTGAAATTCCTGCTGGTCGACCTGCTGGGAAACTTGGACAGTTTGTCCGCGGGTGTTCCTCCGCAATCCCGCTGATTCGGTACATCCCGCGCGGTACCGTGCGGATATGAAGGCCGTGGTGTGTTCGCAAGGCAAGCTGGAAGTCGCGGATATCCCGGCGCCGGAGCCCGGTCCCGGCCAGTTGGTGATCGCGGTGTCGCGATGCGGGATCTGCGGTTCCGATCTGCACGCCCGTCTGCACTGTGACGAACTGGCCGACCTCGCCGCCGCCACCGGTTACCGGAATTTCATGCGCTCCCATCAGCGTGTCGTGCTCGGCCACGAATTCGTCGGGGAGATAGTCGAATACGGGCCCGACTGCCGCAAACGCTGGCCGCCGGGCACCCGCGTGGTGGCACTGCCGATCGTGCGCAACGGGCGCACACCTGACCTCACCGGACTGTCGGAGCGGGCGCCCGGCGGCTACGCCGAACAGGTCGTGGTGCAGGAATCCATGACGTTCCCGGTGCCCAACGGGCTGGCCACCGACCACGCGGCGCTGACCGAACCGATGGCCGTCGCCTGGCATGCGGTGCGCAAGGGGCGGGTGGGTCGCAACCAGCCCGCGTTCGTGGTGGGGTGCGGGCCGATCGGCCTGGCGGTCATCAGCATGCTGCGCGCCGCCGGCGTGAAAAACATTGTCGCCAGCGACTTCTCACCGCGCCGCCGCGACCTGGCGCGCAGGTGCGGCGCCAATGTGGTGGTGGATCCGAATCTCGAATCACCGTGGACGGCCAACCCCGCGAAGGGCCGCATCGCCGAGGTCACCGATATCCTCAATCTCGGTTTCGACACCATGACACGACTGCGCAGCATCCCGAAACTGCCCTGGTGGTATCTGTTCCGCCTCGCGCACAGCCTGGACGCGGCGCCGGGCGGGCCGGTGGTGTTCGAATGCGTGGGCGTGCCGGGCATCATCGACCAATTGCTCACCGACGCACCGCCTCTGACGCGCATCGTCGTGGTGGGGGTGTGTATGGAGTCCGACCGTTTCCGGCCGGCGATGGCGATCAACAAGGAGATCGAACTGCGCTTCGCCTTCGGCTACGACCCGGGCGAATTCCGCGACACCCTGCACATGATCGCCGACGGCAAGGTCGACCCGGCCCCGCTGATCACCGGAACCGTGGGGTTGGCGGGCGTCGACAACGCCTTCACCGCTCTGGGCAGCCCCGAACACCACGCGAAAATCCTTGTGGACCCGTCGAGTTCACTGCTCCACGTCTGATCGTTCAGCGCTGTTCGGCCGGCCCGTCGAACAGATGCCGTACAGGTCCCGCTGCGCCGACTCCTGCGGGCTGCGCCGGCGCTGGTTCAGCAGATAAGCTCCGAGGGATCAGCGGGCGCGAGGCGGACGCACGCGGCTCATCGGGGTGGTTTCCGGTTCTCGCAACTGGTCGACGATTCCCTCCGCACTCCGCGCCGCGGTCAGGCAGGCCTCGGTGGTGAATCGGTCGGCCAGCGGATGGCGCGCCCGACCACGCCACTTCCGCACCGCCGCCACCGCGTGTGCCTGCAATTCGCCGCCCGGAGCGTCCGGGGGCAATCCCAGGCGCAGGTGCGGCGCCACGCCGGAACCACCGACCAGCCGGTACAACTCGGTGGCATCGTCTGCGGGCAGGGGTAATTCATCGGTGCGCAACCGCCCGAGCAACCGCAGCTCGGCGAATCCGTGCACATCCGCCAACAGACTGTTGATATGGGGCAGCAGGTCGTCGGCGCGCGTTCCCGGATGAGCTGCCACGATCCGCGCCACCGCTGTCAACGCCGAATGCGCCTTCAGCTGATCGGCTCGCTGGGCGAACTGCACCTCGAGCACCGTGCGCAGTTCCTCCACGCCGCTGCGCTCGCCGAGTTCGCGTGCCAGCGTGGTGGAGTCGCGCACACCCAGCCGGATCAGCGTCACCGCCATGCGAATACCGAACAGGCCGAACCGGGCCGCGAGATGGGCCCGTAGTTCCGCCGGCACCGGCAGGGGCAACTCCGGATGCGCGAATCGGTCCGCGGACAGCAGCGCGATGCTCAGGTCGTCCACCGAGATCCGCGCCAGCGCCTCGAAGGCATCGAATTCGCGCTGCCGCAGCGTCGCGCCGGCGAAGGCGAGCAGGCCGGCCACCGGAATGACCGCCTGGCACAATCCGGTTCGCTCCAGTTCGGTGGCGAAGCGGGCCGAGACCTCGCGGGCCGAATGCAGGGCATCGATGCGGCCGGCGCCGATCTCGTCGGCCCGGGAGACCACCCCGATCACGCCGAGCGGACCCGAAACACCCTGCCGGGCAACACCTCCGGCGCCGATGCGTTCCAGGAATCCGATATCGGAGGCGTCCAGCCGGCGCAGCAGATAGACGACCGCGTCGGCCTCGGGCACGGTCACCGCCGCATTCTCGTCGGGGGTGAGCAGCCGCGAGGTGCGCAGCGACACCTCCCGCGACAGCGACGAGGTGCCCGGGGTGTCGATGATGGTGGTGCGAGCCAGGGTGGCGGCCGGCCACTGCACATCCAGATGGTCGACCTCATGCTCACCGGCGGCGTTCCAGCGCAGCGCCGACAGGTCGAAGCTCAAACCGTGCGCCCCGGGTAGGCCGTCGGCGCCGGGGGTGCGCCGCACCACCACATCGGCGCTCGCGCCGTCGGTGGCCAGGGCGCTCACGCGCGGTGCCGGGCCGTGGCGATACCAGGTCACCATCCGGGTGCATTCGGTGGCATCGGTCGGTGCGATGTCCTGTCCGACCAGCGCATTGAGCAGTGTCGATTTACCGGCCTTGAGCTGCCCGGCCAGGGCGACCCGCAGCGGTTGGTCGAGGCGGCGCGCACAGTCACCGAGCATCACGGCGGGGCGCGACCGTGGCGCATAGGCCTGGCGGGCGGCCGAAACCAACCGGCGCGCCTCCCCCACGATGCCCGGCGTCTGGTCGCTGACCTGGTAACTCACGCGTCGACCGTACCCGAGCAACCTGGGAATCCCGGTGCCGTGGGTTACGACTGTGCCCCGCGCGCATGACGTCCGGACGGACCCGCCGGCGGCAGCATCGCATCGGCGTGACGTCGCAGTTCGGCCACCACTCGCAATTGCCGCTCGAGTTCCGCGCACCGCTCCGTGCGCTGGGCGTTGGCCACTCCGGCGGCATCCTGCGCGGCCTGCAGCGAATCGTTGATCGAACGCAGACTGCGGTCGGCGATGCCGGTGAAGTGATCGCGCAGAATGCGATGGATGCGATGCAGCCGGTCGCGCGACTCCTTGCCCGCCTCGAAGCTCACATCGTCGAGGTAGCGGCGCACCGCCATCTTCGCCTCGCTGCGCTTGCGTGCCAGCCGTTCTCGTTTGTCGTCGCGAAACGCCTTGCCGCCCAGCAGCACACCCGCGCCCAGCGACACCGGGTTGATCAGCGCCAGACCCGCGACCGTACTGGCCAGGCCGATCATCACCATACCGCCGTAGGAACCACGCATACCGACGAGCAATTTGTGGCCGATGCCGAGATCCGGCTCGAGATCGGCCAGCGTCACCGCCGCCACGCGCGATTCCTCCAGCTCCGAACCCGACCGCACCGCAGGCAGATCCACCGCGCCGAATTCGAGAAAGTGCTCGGCCACCCGCTCGGCCAAGTGGATGGCGCGATGATGCGTCCACAGCAGGTTGTCGCCGATGGCGGTGTCGGTCGTATGCATCAGCCACTGTTCCAATTGATCCCACAGCCGGCCGGGATCGTTCTCGTCGATCCACTCCTCGGCCGTTCTGCCGATGGCGCGCAACCGATCTCGCAGATCGTGGTCGATATCGCCGGCCAGATCGGTGATGCCGTCGCCCAGCGTCTGCTGCCAGGCCGCGGTCCGGCGATGCAGCTCCTCGGCCTGCGCCTTGGCGGTGCGCAGTTCGCGGATGGCCGCCGCACCGCGTTCGGGGTCGCGCAGGGCGACCAGTTCGCTGCTCAGCGCCAGCGCGAGATGTTCTGCGGCAGAGGAGATGTCGAGAGCCACCGCGCGTTGCGCCGCCGCCTTGTCCCGGGCGACCACCTGCTCCCGCAGGAAGTCGAACAGGACACCGAAACCGGATTCCCGGCCCAGCTGCTGATCCTGTAGCCGCATGGCGTGGCTGCGCAGCAGCGCCGAGACCGGGATAATCGGCAGCGCCAGGCGATTGCGCTCCACATGCGCCTGGTCGGCCTGCAATACCTGACGCCAATGCGGATACAAATCGATCTTGCTGAGTATCAGCGCCACGGCCGGGCACAGTTCGCGCACCTGCCGCAGGAAGTCGACCTCCGGTTCGGTCAGTTCGGTGGAGGCATCCGAGAGCACCAGCACCGCATCGGCGGCCGGGGCCAGGGCGAGAACCGCTGCGGCCGTCGCGGTTGCGTGGCCCCCGACCGGTGGGGTGTCGATGACGACGATCCCGTCGGCCAGCAGCGGATTCGGCAACTCGATCTCCACCCGCGCCACCCGACCGTGCGGGGACTGCGGCGTGACGGTGTGAATATCGCCGAGCGGCAGCGGAATCCGCCGACTGTCCCGCTCGTCACCGGACGGCGTAGTGACGACGGTCTCGGCTCGGGCCTGCGCGCCGTGGGAGAGCACGATCGGCACCCCGGTGGTCGCATCATCTCCGACCGGGCTGATGTCGAGATTCAGCAGCGCGTTGACGAATTGACTCTTGCCCTGGTTGCCCAGGCCCACCACCACGATGCGGCGGCGGGGGTCGCGGATCCGGTCGGCCAGCACCTCCAGCCGGCCGACCAGATCGTCGCGATCGGCGGTGCGCGCGGCGGTGATGGTTTCCGAGAGAATCCGCGACAGCGGAGAGGCAGGCGCCTCCGGAGCGGCGTTCGCCACAACCACACTGCTCATTTTCGTTGCACCCCAACCTGTTTCGCTACTGTATCCGATGCTTCGCCGCTACCCTCAGTGCAGCAGTCCGCCGGTGATGTCACCGGAGGCGTGCGTATCGGTGACGGACGAGGCGTGGCCGGAGGTGTCACCGAACAGGCCGGAATCCGTGTGACCGCCGGTGTCGAGCCCGCCGGACAGCGAGCTGTTGCCGCCCGCCGTCAAGGTGCTGTCGATTCCGCCGTGCGCACCGAGGGCGCTGTCCACGCCGCCGCCGATGCCCGAGGTGCCGACGCCGGAGATATCGGTGCCGACGCCGCTGCCGAACGCGTGCGACACATCGACACCGGACCAGGTGCCGGCTGCCGTACCCGAGAGTGCCGAGGATGTATCCGTGCCCGCGTGCAGTCCCGAGTCGACCGAACCCGTCAGACCCGAGCTCGCATCGGCGCCCGCGTGCAGCCCTGAATTCGCCGCGCCCGACAGCGAGGTCGACAGGTCGCCCGCACCGTGGAGGCCGGACTCCGCGGTGCCGGACAACGACGTTCCGAGGTCACCGGCACTGTGCACACCCGATGCGGCGGTCCCGGACAGCGATGTCCCCAGGTCGCCGGCACTGTGCACAGCCCCCGCGCCCGCGCCGGACAACGACGTGCCCAAGTCGCCGGCACTGTGCACAGCCGAGGCGCCGGCGCCCGAGAGCGAGGCCGCCAAGTCACCGGCCGTGTGGACTCCCGCATCCGCCGATCCGGACAGTGAGGTTCCGAGGCCCGTCGCGCTGTGCACACCGGAGGTCGCCGCACCCGACAGCGAGGACGACAGATCCCCGGCGGCATGCACACCCGAGGCCGCGGCCCCGGACAGATCCGCGCCGGTGTGCACACCGACGCCGAGACCACCGGACAACCCGGTCTCCAACCCGGTCGCACCCTGCGCCCCCGAAGCCACCGCCCCGCCGAGTCCGGCTCCGATACCGGTGGCTCCCCCGAGTCCCGCGGCTGCATTCGCAGCACCGCCGAGCACACCACCGAGCCCGGCGCCCGCGTTCGCGGCACCACCGAGACCGGCACCGGCGTTCGCCGCACCGTTCAGAGCACCACCGAGCCCGGCACCGGCATTCGCGGCACCGCCCAGTCCCGCTCCGGCCTTCGCGGCACCGTTCAGCGCACCACCGAGACCAGCCTGCGCGGCACCGCCCAAATCTCCGGCCGCCTGTGTCGCCCCCGACAGGTCGCCTCCGATCCCGGCACCGGCGTCGGCCGCCCCGCTGAGTGAACCACCTAGGCCCGCAGCCGCATTCGCCGCTCCACCGAGTGCGCTACCGAGCCCAGCGCCGCCACCCGCGGCACCCGCGAGTCCTCCACCGAGTCCGGCACCCGCTTGGGCCGCACCCCCGAGAGCGCCACCGAGGTCGGCTCCGGCCTGCGTCGCACCACCGAGCGCACCACCCAGATCGCCACCCGCATGGACCGAATTCCCGAGCGAACCCTCCAGTCCCGCACCAGCATCGGCGGCGCCGCCGAGCGCCCCGCCGAGTCCGGCACCGCCCGCCGCAGCACCACCCAGCGCACCACCGAGGCCAGCGCCCGCGTCGGCCGCGCCACCCAAGGCACCACTCAGCTCGGAGCCCAATCCGGTCGCGGCACCCGCAGCACCCGACAAACCCGCACCCAGGTCGCCGGCGGCGTTCAGCGCACCACCGAGACCGGCTCCCGCATCGGCAACACCACCCAGCGCGCCACCGAGACCGGCACCGGCGTTGCCCGCACCACCCAAGGCACCCCCGAGCCCTGCGCCCAGCCCCGTTTCGAGTCCGGTGCCGAGTTCACCGCCGGCGTTCAGGGCGCCTCCGAGGGCTGCGCCCAGGCCGGCACCGGCTTCGGCCGCGCCGCCGAGCGCTCCGTTGAGTTCGCTTCCCAAGCCCGCACCGGCTTCGGCCACGCCGCTCAGTGCTCCGCCGAGCCCGGCGCCGAGGCCCGAGATTCCCGCGCCGAGCCCCGCCGTCGCTTCGGTCAAACCTGTTGCGGTGGAGGTGATTCCGGCCTGGATTCCGGTGCCGATTGCGGTGGAGAGGTCGGCGCCCGCCTGCGCGATGGTGTCGGCGGCGCCTTCGATTCCCGCGGAGAGGCCGAGATCGGTGCCGGCCGTGCCGGTGCCCGAGAGCGTGCCGCCGAGTCCGACCGCGACCCCGGTCAAGGCGCCCAGTCCGGCGGTGAGCCCGGCCGCGGCGCCCGCGCCGACCGATGCGGCTGCGCCCAGTCCGGCGGACAGCCCCGCCCCCAGATCGGCGCCCAGCCCAGCGCCGAGGCCGAGGCCCGCACCGGCCTCGATGCCGGTTTCACCACCGAGTGCGGCCCCGGCGCCCAGGTTGGCCTCGCTGATCGCCCCCGCTTCGCCGGCCAGGCCGCCCGCGAGCCCACCGCAGCCGCCGGCCGCGAGCCCACCGCTGCCGCCGGCCGCCGCGCCGAGACCACCGCCGGCCGCCGCGCCGCCCCCGGCCGCCACGATGGCGGCGAGCTGCGAGCCGCCCGTGACCAGGGCGGATTCGGCAACCATCGGTGCCACGGCGGCGATATCCTCCGGCGTCACCGCCTCGAGTCCGGCCGCGCACAGCGATTCGGTCGGGTTGGTGCAGTAACCGGCGGCGGCCTCGTGGTCGCGCAGCAGGTTGAGGATGAATTCGAGAATGGCGTTGGGGGTCATCGCAGATCGTCTCCTGGATCGGCGGACCATCGTCGATCCGCAGCAGTCGAATTGCCTTTCACGCTAAGAAGCCCCGGCGTTACGCGAAACGGGGCGAATCCCCTGATTTCCGTATCGGCCCCGATAGGGGAATCCGGCGCATTAGGGGACTTTCCCCGAACCTTCCGTCTCAGGGGTAACGGCGGCCCCCCGGCAACCGACAGTGGGATAGATCGTGACGACCGCAAATATTCGTGACGACCGCAAATACCAACGACAGGGGTTCTCGAATGACTCAGGGCCTGACGCTCGGCATCACGGTCGGGTCGTCGCGCACAGTCGCCGCGACCGGCTCCACTTCCGCGAGCGCCGACCCGGAAAATGTCTCTGTTCACATTCGTCGCCACCGTTTCGGATCGGCGCCCGAATTGTCGGAGAATCTATTGTCCCGCGTGGGCGATCCGGTCGATATTCTCCTGCCCGACGGCTCCTCCGTCGCCGCCGCCGATCTGGTGGCCGAAACGATCTCCCAGGTCGTCGCCGATTTCGATCCGGTTTCCGTGGTCGCGACCGTACCGGCGTGGTGGCCCGCACACATCGTCGAGGCACAGCGCCGCGCGCTCGACGAGGCACAGCGCCGCGCGCTCGACGAGCCACAGCGCCGCGCGCTCGACCGTGCCGACGCCGAGCCGGTGGTACTGGTCGCGGAACCACTCGCCGCGCTTCGTCAGCTCGAGGCGAGCACTCCCTTCCCACCCGACACCCCCGTCGTGGTCTACGACTCCGGCGCCACCGGTACCACGGTTTCGGTCGTGGGTTCGGGCCCGCACTCGGGGCTGCTGGGCGAACCGGTTCGCTCCACCGAGGTCTCCGGCGCGGAATTCGATCTGCTGACGATGCGCTACGTGCTGGCAAATGCGTTGGGAGAAACGGATTTCGACCCGTTCGACCCGGTCGTCGAACGCGAATTGTCGATACTGCGAAACCGTTGCGCCGATGCGAAACACCGGCTTTCGACCGAGACCGCCACGATGGTTCCGGTCCGTCTGGCCGGTATCGCGCGCGATGTGCGCCTCGTGCGTGACGATGTGGAGGATCTGTTCCGCGGACCGCTCGCGGATTCGCTGAACCTCGTGCACGAGGCGGTGCGGCGCGCGGGAGTGGGCATCGACCGGGTGGGCCGGATCCTGCTCACCGGTGGCGGAGCCTCGATCGGACTGCTCACCGAACTGATCTCCGGGGAGTTCGCGATCCCGATCGCCCCCGTCGCCGATCCCGGTTCGCTCAGCGCCCGGGGAGCGACGTTGCTCGCCGCGGACCTGTACACCGAAGCGCAGCATCGCGCCGCGGCCCTGGCCGTACCCGATCTCGCGCTCGATTCGACCGAGCCGCACGGTGTTTCCGACGACGCCACGACCACGGCCCTGCCGGCGATCGGCGACCGGACCATAGTCGCACCGCCGCCCGCCGATACCGCCGCTCCGGCCGGAACCAGCCGGTGGCGCCGCGTCGCCTTCATCGCCGGCGCCGCGATCGCCGTGGGCGCGGTGGCCACCGGCACCCTGGCCCTGGGCACCGCGGGAAGTCCGTCGAATTCGTCGCCGTCCCCCGCGGCAGCCACGTCCGCGGCTCATGCGGCGGCGACCTCGGCCGGGGTGGCGCCGGCCGGCGCCACCGACCCCGCGCATCCGACGGCCGGAAGCCCGGTGACGGTCGCGAACAACACCGGCACCACCCGCGCCGGCACGGCCGCCGCCGAGAACTCGGCGGGTGCCCCGGTCCCGGGGACCGCCGCACCGAATTCCGCCGACCCGAATTCACCGGCGCCGAATTCACCGGCCCCGGCCTCCGCCGCGGCACCGAACACACCGGCGCAGAACTCCCCGGCACCCAATTCCCCTGCCCCGCAGGCACCCCCGCAGACGCCCGTGCAGACGCCGTCCGCGCCCTCGGTGCCCTCCCAGCCCACCGCACCGAGCTCTCCCGGTGGTTCGCTGGGAAATACGCTGGGCAACACGCTGAACGACGGTCTCGACCAGACAGGCAACACCCTCGGCACGGTGCTGCAGGCGCCGGGCAAGGTGCTGCCCCACGAAGGCAACTGAGGATCGGTGACAGTGGTCGGCAACCTCGCGGTGGCATACGGCGCCCTTCCGGGCGCGCGGGAGATTCTCCGGGAACTGGATTCGGTCTCCCCGGATCCGCTCGTCTACCTGATTCGGGGACGGTGCGGCACCGGGAAGTCCACGCTGCTCGCCGCCGTCCGAAATCGCCTGCGGCGCAGCGGTGTCGGCTGCTTCGACGATGTGAGTGCGACGACCACCCCGCCCGATACCCGCGCCGCCGTGGTCGTCGACGACGCCCACACCCTGGACCAGCTACAGCTGGAAAAGCTGTGCGCCGCCGTGGAATCGGATTCGCGCACGATCATCGTCGCGACCCGGCCGCAACCGCACGACAGCGCACTGCGCGCGCTGGCGGACGCGGTGTCGCGACGCGGCCGGGTGATCGAGCTCCGGCCGCTGGGCACCGCCGATATCGCTCCGTTCGCCCGCGAATTGGGAATGACCGTGCCACGCCCGGTCGCCGATCACATTCACCAGCACACCGGCGGCATCCCCGGTGGTGTGGTGGCCGCCCTCACCGCCGCCTGCGCCACCCGGCTCGAGGGCGGCATCGAGGCCGTCGACCAGGCCGTAACCGCCTGGGCGCGAACGCTTCTCGACGATACCGAACCGCAACTGCTCGAGGTGCTGACGGTTGCCACCACCGGCGCCGGCCTCGATCCGGGTGAGCTGGCCGAGGTGCTCGGCACCGACGAGACGACGGCGGTCGGACTCGTCGACCGGGCGCGCGCCGGGGCCCTGATCACCGACGCCGACCTGTTGCTGAGCCCCGCTATCGAACCATTGCGCACCCTGGTCGGCGAACGCCGGTTCGTCTCGATTCAGCGCCGCCTGCTCACCGCCCGCCTCGAGGCCGGGCTCCTGCGCGACCACACCGCCCTGCAGCTCGCCGAATCCGGGGTACGCGACGATCGGCTGGCCGAATTCCTGCGCGCCGCAGCGGAAAACGCGGGCAGCGACGCGAGCCGGTACTACACCGCCGCCGTGGCCAGCGGTTACGAAGCGCAGCGGATCGCCATCCCCCGCGCCACCGCGGCCGCGCTCGGCGGTGACGACGAATCCGCCCTGCGCTTGGCCGAACCCGTACTCGCCCGCACTGACGCGCCCCACGCGGAACTCGCCGCTGCCGTCCGGATCTGCGCGAGCGTCCAGGCCCGCCGGGGGCTGATCGGCCGGGCGGTGCAGCTGTATGCCTGGCTCGGCACCACCCGCACCAGCGCCGACTGGGCGACCGCCGCAGCGGTGTTCCACCTCGCCGGAGCGGTCGGCGACGCGCAGGCGGTGTCGGGTTCCGCGGCACAGTGGCCGCCCACGGAATCCAATGCACGCACCGGCCGCTTCGCCACCGCGCTGGCGCAGAGCATCACCGGCGAATCCCGCAGTGCCGCAACATCCGCCGCGGCCGCCCTGATCCAGCTGGCCCGCACCGCGGCGCCGGAGGATCGCATGCTGCCGTGCGCGCCGGTCGCGCTCGCGACCCTGCTGTGCCTGAGTATGGGTGAACCCCGCCGCGCCGCCGACGCCCTGCGCGGCACCGATCCGCACGATCCGCAGATCCGGGTGCTGACCGCGTGGACGGCGATGCTCGGCGGCGACGAACAGACCGCCGCCAGAACGGTCGCGGCCGTCGACACCACCGCCCTGCCACCGCGCGATCGCCTGCTCGCACACGGCGTCCTGGTCGGCCTGGCCCGCCGCGCGGGAGACCACGGCGTCCTGCTGCGCGCCTGGGAGGCCGCCTACCCGACCTTCGACGAGGTCGACGCCGACCTGCCCGCGCTGCTGCCGATCGGTGAGCTGTGGCTGGCCGCCATCCGCCTCGGTGAGCAGGAACGGATAGCCCGGTTGGTCGAGGCGGCGCGAAATGTGTTGCGCAGCGCGGGAAATCCCCCGGCCTGGGCGAATGTTTTCCACTGGTACGAGATTCAGGCCGCGATCGCCCACGAGCGCCCGGACGAACTGATGCCGCCCGCTCGACTATTGAAAACGGCTGCGCAGGAGGGTGATCCGCATGCCGCGATTCTCGCCGACGCGGGACGCACCTGGGTGCTGGTGCTGCGCGGTGAGGTCGCCGAGGATCGGGTGACGGCCGCGGTGCGACGGCTGGCCGCGATCGGCATGGTCTGGGATGCGGCCCGGCTGGCCAGTGAGGCGGCGTTGAGCGCCGGTGATCCCGCCACCGCGACCGCCCTGCTGAAACTGGCCCGCACGGTCCGCGCCGGCTCCCGGCCCTCGGCCGCGCCCGAGCGGACTCCGGCCGCCCCGCGCGCCGCGACCCCCGAACCGGCGGCGGCCTCGGTCCTCAGTGAGCGCGAGCGCGAGGTGGCCGAACTGGTCCTGCTGGGCCTGACGTACCGGGAAATCGGCGCTCGGCTGTACATCTCCGCGAAGACGGTGGAGCATCATGTCGCGCGGATCCGACGTCGAATCGGAGCCGGATCGCGTTCGGAGTTATTGTCGATGCTCCGCGCAATGGGACACGGTTCGCTACTCGTGTGATCGGCGCGCTCGAGACACCGAAGCGAGGTATTGAGGATGGCCACAGGGGTGGGCCTGCGGATCGCCGAGGACGAATGCATCGCGGCGATCGCCACCAGCGGTGGCGAAACCGACGAGACGCCCGAACCCCTGTACATCGCGCGCGAGTCGGTGCTGCACATGTCCGACGAGGGCGATACCGCGCTCGGTGGTGAGGCGCCGCCCGGACATACCCATTCGATCACCGGATTCGTCCGCGCGGTCGGAGATCCCGCCGGTATCACCGTCGACGACGGCGAGGCCTACCGCGCCGAGGATCTGGTGGCGACGGCGATCTTCTGCCTGATCAACCTGGCCGCCGAGCATCTGAGCGGCCCGGCCGAGTTCTACGCCACCCATCCCGGCGACTGGCCGGCCGAGTATGTGCGCGGTTTGCGCGAGGCCCTCGACTACCTGGGGCTGCGCTCGGTGGTTCTGGTCAGCGAGGCCGACCTGCCCGCGTCCGACGACAGCCGCGGTCGTGCTCGCGATGCGGCCCGCGCGGCCCTGGCAGCCGTGCTCGCGACCCCGGCCGGGACCACCCCGCCCGATCCGGCCGGCGCCGAGAACGCACTGGTGGTCACCGATGTGCTGCCCGCCGTCGAAACCTCCGACAGTACGGTTCAGGCGTATTCGGCGGCGATGCCGGCTGCCGAACCCGAACCCGAGCCCGAGCCCCCCGCCATGACCGTCGCGGCCACCGTGGCCGCCCCGGCGGAAGTGCCACCGGCCGAACCGAAGCGCAATCGACGCACCCCGCTGCTCATCGCCGCGGCCGCGGCCACCGCCGGTCTCGTCCTCGGTGGCATCGCGGCGGCCCTGCTGCTGCGCGACGACGCCACCACTCCGGTCCCCACGACCGGCGTTTCCGGCCGGGCGGAGGCACCCACGCTGCCGGTGACGACGACGGTCGCACCACCCCCGCCGCCCCCCGTCGCGCCGCAACCCGCGCCGCAGGAGTACACCGAGACACCGGCGGAGACGACCACCACCCCACCTCCGCCACCACCGCCGCCCACCTCGACCGTGACTCCGACCCCGACCACGACGCCGGGGACCACGTGGCAACGGCCCACGACCACCCCGCGCACCACCACGACCACGCCCAACGGTCTGGAACCCGTGCCAGGATTGCCGCTGCCGCCGGCCCTGCAGTTCTCCTAGTCACCGACTCCGTGATGATTTCGTAGCGAAACTCACGCCGTTGTGCCCTAAAGTGATGCGCTGACCGGTCGTTCCGGACGTCGTACCGGACGAGCGGTCTGCTTGATGGTCGAGGGCTGTTGCCACCCAATGGTTTACCGCCCACGGGTGGCCGGCACGTATGTGCCTGACGAAGGGACTCCATGCGCAAGTTGGCGGCGCGTCGCGCCACGATCGGACGCGCCTCGGTGGCACGCGCGTCGGTGAAAACTGCTGCTGTCGCCCTCGCTTCGACTCTCCTTCTCGGCCCGTGGATGGCCACATCGCCCGCGCTCGCCGATCCGGCGCCGGTCCAGTCGACGGCCGAGACGCTGCCGCCCGAACTGGTGCAGGCCATCGGCCGCGATCTGAAGATGTCGCCCGCGGAGTATCTGGACCGCGCCGCCCGTGCTCAGCAGTTGCGCGACTACGCCCGCGACTTCCGCTCCGCACACCCGCAGGCCTTCGCCGGGGCGTGGCTCGGCGCCGACGGTAAGCCGATCCTGGCGGTAACCTCGCTCGACGCCGCGCGCATCGCCAACTCCGCCGGATATCAGACTCGCCTGGCGCCGATTTCGGCCGACAATCTGGAGAGCTCGCTCGACCAGCTGGTCAAGTGGATCGGCGGGCTGCCGCGGGAACTGTCGGCCGGGATCAATTCGGTCGCCATCGATTTCCTGAACAGCCAACTGGTGCTGAGCGTCGCGAACACCCCGGCCGGTCACCTGCTGAACCTTCCCACGCTGATCGCCAACATCAAGGTCGTGCTCTCGCCCGAGGGCGGCGGCCCGGTCGAGCACCGACCGATGGCCGGCGACACCTACATCAGCGCTCCGACCTCGCTCGACGATTCCGCGCTGAAGTCGGTGGACGTCTGCTCCTTCGGCTTCAACAGCATCGACGCCGCCGGGAACGCGCTGAATATCAGTGCCGGACACTGTGATCCGAATGTGGACAAGGCCAACTCCGAGGCCGGGGTCTACCTGCCGAACGTGCGCAACCTGAAGGCCAGCCCGCAGTTCGGCACCTTCGTGAAGGCGCAGCTGGGCGGCAGCACCGGACTGGACTATTCGGTGATCAAACTCAACGAGCGGGCGATCACCGCCGGCATGGACCAGCCCTCGGTGCGCGGCGCCAACGGCACCACTCTCACACTGACCGGAACCGCCGAGCCGATCACCGGCGCCCCGATTTGCAAGTCGGGGCAGTCGTCCACCTTCACCTGTGGATTCGTGGTGGCCGATCGGGTCGAGACGGCGCTGTTCACCGCCGAGGGCGCATCCAAGACCGTGCGCGGCTTCGCCAGCTCCGCGTGCACCCTCGGTGGCGACAGCGGCGGTGCGATCGTCTCGGGCACCCTCGCCTTGGGCATCACCAGCGGTTCCAACGCCGCGGACGCACCCGATTGCAAGGCCGCCAACATGGATCTGGCGCAGTACGGCGGCACCGCCACGCTGGGCATCCCGATCCGGCAGATCCTCAGCGATATCGACGCCAATTCCGGTGGCGGCCTGGGCGCCGGCATCACGGTGCGTACGCGCCCGAACGCGGGCTGACGATCCTTGCGCTGCGCCGAGGGGCACGTTCGCCGGAGCGGACGTGCCCTTCGTCGCGATACGGGCCGGGTGAACAGCGAGTATCGATTTCCGGTACGCCGGGTGTGAGTTCGGCCAAAGTCCGCGACAAGTAGGCACAGCCGCGCAAACCCCATATAGTCGCCTCATGCTCCTGCCACGCATCCGATTTTCGTCCGCCGCGGGACGTGCCCCGCGCACCCGCCTCCGCAGCGCGGCCGTCGCCGCCTCGGCGGCGGTTCTGGTTCTCGGGCCGCTCGCGGCGACCTCTTCCGCGGACCCCGCGCCCGCCCCGGCCCCGAACCTGCCCGCCGATCTCGTCGCGGCCGTGCAGCGCGATCTGAAGATCTCGCCGGAGGAGTACCTGCACCGCGCCGATGTGGCGCAGCATGTGGCGGCCTTCACGGCCACGGCGCAGCGTCAGTTCCCGCAGGCGTTCGCGGGCGCGTGGCTCGACGACGCCGGTAAGGCCGTGGTGGCGCTGGCTCCGGGACAGGGCCTCGACGACGCGAAGAAGGCCGCCCAGGAAGCCGGATTCGGCGTGAAGGACGTGGCCAAGAGCCAGACCGTGCTGCGCAGCGAGAAGAACGCCTTCCAGCAGTGGCTGTCGGGCCAGCCCGAGGCGGTCGTGCAGGCCGTGCGCGGCGTCGTGATCGATACCGTCAACAACAGCATCGCGGTGCGCGTGGACAAGGCCGGTGTGCCGATGCCGGGCTTCGTCGACCCGGCACACGTGATCGTGATGGCCGCGCCCCCGGTCGGGCCGCCGGAGTCCGACCCGCAGGTGAAACCGGTTGCCGGTGAACAGCCCAACGCTCCCCGCGCCGCCGGCGACTCCTACGCCTCGGTGGCCGGCAAGATGCAGCTGGTCTGCTCCACCGGATTCAACGGTGTGGACCGCAACGGCAACCCGGTGAATATCACTGCCGGACACTGCGATCCGAACATTCCCGCCGCCGGTACCGCGAACGCGCCGGGCATGTTCGAACTGCTGCCGGGCAACCACATCGGTAGCCAGCTGGGCTCGTTCCAGAAGTCGATTCTGGGCAACCAGGACTACTCGATCGTGTCGATCGATGCCGGCAGCCGGGATCGCTTCGCCAACAACCTGGTCCGGGTCCCCGGTGCCGCGCCGATCGCGATCACCGGTGTGGCCGATCCCGTCGTCGGCGCCCCGGTCTGCAAGTCGGGTTCGCGCACCGGCTTCAGCTGCGGCGTGGTCAACGCGGTGGATCAGACCGTGCAGGTCGGTGACCGCGATCTGACCCAAGCCTTCTCGGCGAATATCTGTGCGTTGCCGGGTGATTCGGGCGGCCCGATCGTCACCGGCACCATGGCCCTGGGCATCTCCAGCGCCTCCTCGGTGGCCGACTACCCGATCTGCGATATCCCGAACCTGATCGGCGCCCTGACCGGTGATGCGCCCCAGCTGTTCGCGCAGCCGGTGAACCAGGTGCTCTCCGACAACCCGGGTCTGCGGGTTCGCACCAACTGAGCGCTTCGAGCATCGTCGAAGGCCCGGCAGCAATGCCGGGCCTTCGTCGTATCCGCGCCGCGATCCGGCCCTGCCCCGACAATCCGGGGCAAGGCAATTGGGGGATCTCCATGCAAGTCGCGAACTGCGAGGATCACACGCATGTTCCGAACGACGCTCCTCACCGCTGGATTGTTCTGCGCCACTTCACTTCTCATCGCGGCTCCGATCGCATCCGCCGGTAGCGGTTCCGGTGTCGCCGATCCGTCGGCCACACCGGTGACCACGGCAGATGTTTCGTCCGGCAGCGCCGGTTACCTTCCCATCAACATCGGCTGCCTGCTGGACGCCCTGTCGGGCGGTGGGCGGACCGCCGATTGCAATCCGCCTTCCATCCCGGTCGGCTGATCGCCGCGCGGAGGCGCCTCGTCGGCAGCACGGAGTCCGCTGCGGTTCGTGCCGGCGGGGCGCCTCCGCGCGCCGGTGACGAGTCTCGGTGGCCGCAGCCGTGAAACGCGGGCACAGCGGCTGGGGCATGCTGGAGTTATGTGTCTGGTGTTGATCGGGTGGCGCGCGCATCCGGAGTATCGGCTGATCGTGGCGGCCAATCGGGACGAGTTCTACACGCGCCCAACCGAATCGATGCGCTGGTGGCCGGAGCGGCCGAACCTGCTGGCCGGGCGTGATCTCGGAGCTCGGAACGGAGTGCCGGGCACCTGGCTGGGGATCGTCCCCGAGGCCGGTCGGTTCGCGACCGTCACCAATGTGCGCGGCCCGGCCGAGAAGCGCACCGATGCCCGCTCCCGCGGCGCCCTGCTGATGGACTACCTGACCGCCGCCACGGCCCCGGAGAAGTTCGTTCGTACCACCGCGGCCGATCTGGACGACTACAACGGTTACAACCTGGTGGTCTCCGATCTGGAGACGCTGTGGTGGCACAGCAATCGCAGCGAGGCCACTCCGCTGGCTCTCCCGCCCGGAGTGCATGGGCTGTCCAATGCCGCCCTGCTCGGTTCGGCCCTCCCCGGTTCTGAACAGCCGGCCGGGATCGCGGATCGTCGCGCCGCCGGGAGCGAGAACGCCGAAGACGGCGGCGTGCATACCGACACCGGCGCCACAGCGTGGCCGAAGGTGCGCGACGGCGTGCGCGCCCTGAGCGCGGTCGTCGGCTCGCCGGCGGTGGCGGACTACTTCGACATCCTGGCCGACCGCGCCATCGCGCCCGATGCCGAACTACCGCACACCGGATTGTCGCCGGATCAGGAACGCTCGGTATCGGCCCGCTTCGTCGCCAACGACTGGCACGGAACTCGCTGCAGCACAGTGCTTCTGGTCCGCGAGGACGGATGTTTCGAGATCGCCGAACGGTCCTTCGCCGAATTCGGCAAACCGCTCGGCGAGGTGAACTACACCGGGCGGCTGCGGATGCACGCCGAGTGACCGCCGCAACGACAACGGCCCGCCTTCGGGGAGGAAGGCGGGCCGTACGCGTCTCGGAGCCGGCCGATCACCGGCTCCGCTCCGCGAATTACTTCGGCTGGTTGGCCTGCTGCGGCTGGCCGCTTGCCGCCGCCATGGCCGCATCCGACCACTGGGTGGTGCCGTCGGCAGCTTGCATGGTGTTGACCAGCTCGACGCCGGCGCCGATGAGAGCCGGACCGCCGACCGCGACGGTGCCGAGGATGCCACCGACGCCGGCACCGGTGACCAGACCACCGATGCAGCCGACGGGAAGCGTCGCGACACAACCGATCGCGGCGCCGATGGCGGTACCGACGAAGCCACCGATCGCGGTCGCCAGACCGAACTTGGTGGCGAAGTCGCTCATCGCGCGCTGGTTCTCGATCGGTGAGGCGACGTCCTTGGCGACCAGAACCGGCTTATCGGCCTGGATCGGCGTCTGCTGGTCGACCTTCGTGTCGGCAACCGCGGCCACGGGTGCCGCGGCAACCGGCTTGGTCAGGTCGACATTGGCGGGCTTGTCCGGCGTCAGCTCGAGCACCGTGCCGTTGTCCTTGAGCACCGGCTTGATCGGAATCTGAACGCCCGCGATCCGGTAGTCGATCGGCATCTCCAGGGCGACATTGCCGGCCTGGTCCTTGATGTCGACGACCTGCTGCTTCTGGTCGGGAGTCGCGCCGTGCTTCTCCACGAGTTCGAATGTGCCGTTCTTGAGCTTGGTGACGACAGTCTTGTCGACCAGCTTGGTGGAGTAGTCGATCCCCGGCTTGGCGTCGGCGGCCGGAGCCGGGGCTGGTGCAGGGTCGGCGTTGGCAGTTCCCAACGCCACGGTCATTGCGCCGATAACCATAGCGGCGACCGCAGTACCTCTGCGGAGTTTCATTCGGTTTCCAATCCGTGATCAGGGTTTGCCGCACGCAACTTCTCCGCGAGAGCCCACGCATCCATCAGGCCATCATCCCGATTTCAAACCTGACGGACCTCCCCGAGCAGTGTGAAGGTGCACACAGCAAGCAGGACGCAGTGAGCTTAGTCGAATACCCCGACTGAAAGCGAGAATTGTTATGTGCACTAACAATTAACCGGGAATTCCACAACGGTTCGCCTTCGCGGCGAGTAAGCCTGTCCCGGCTTAAGCACCGGTTTTGCCGGGATTTACCGTGTCAGACGACCGCGCCCACGCCAAAACCGCAGGACAACACGTGAGAACGGTCACATCCACAGTACGGTTGGACCCCGCAACCTGGGATAGACCACTCGTGCATCATACGATGGGCAGCTAAGTTACCAGCGGGTAACTTAGTGCCCGTTACGATACGAGCAACCGACGGCGACCCCAGCCCGGTCGCCGGAATGCTCGTGGAACCGAAGGAAGGTCGCGACATGAATGCCCTGACAGTGACGCTGGGCACGATTGGAGCGGTGCTCAGCCTGGTGTGCTGGGCGTCGTTCATCGGCGGCGTGTGGAAGATCGCCAGCGCGATCATGGTCGGACAGCCCGCGCCGGATCGCTGGCGGCCGTTCTTCCCACGCTTCAAGACGATGCTGGTCGAGTTCATCGCGCATACCCGCATGAACAAATTCCGCACCGTCGGCTGGGCGCACTGGCTGGTGATGATCGGATTCCTCACCGGCATGATCCTCTGGTTCGAGGCCTACGGTCAGACCTTCGATCCGGAGTTCCATTGGCCCATCATCGGCAACTGGGGCATCTACCACTTCTGGGACGAGTTGCTGGGCATCGGTACCGTGATCGGCATTGTGGTGCTGATCGCGATTCGCCAGCTCAATCACCCGCGGGTACCGCAGCGCCTGTCACGGTTCAGCGGTTCGAAGTTCGGCCCTGCCTACATCATCGAGGCCATCGTGCTGTTCGAAGGCCTGGGCATGATCTTCGTCAAGGCAGGCAAGATCGCGCTGAACGGCGAGGGCAACCCGGCGACGGACTTCTTCACCATGCGTGTGGCCGAGTTGCTGCCCGCCAACGCGACGATGGTGTCGATCTTCGCCTTCATCAAGCTGATGTCAGGCATGGCGTTCCTCTACTTCGTCGGTCGCAACATCACCTGGGGTGTGGCGTGGCATCGGTTCGCGGCCTTCCCGAACATCTACTTCAAGCGTGAGGACGACGGCGGCGTCGCATTGGGTGCGGCCAAGCCGATGATGTCCAAGGGCCGCGCCCTGGATATGGAGAACGTCGACCCCGATACCGACACCCTCGGCGCCGGGCGGATCGAGGACTTTTCCTGGAAGGGCTGGCTGGACTTCACCACCTGCACCGAATGCGGCCGTTGCCAGAGCCAGTGCCCGGCCTGGAACACCGGTAAGCCGCTCTCGCCGAAACTGCTGATCATGTCGCTGCGCGACCACGGTGCGGCCAAGGCTCCTTACCTGCTTGCCGGTGGCCGCAAGGATATGGGCGGCGACGAGGTCGGCCTGGTCGACGCCGAGGGCAAGCCGAACGAGGCCGCGCTGGCGAAGATCTCGGCGGCGGCCAAGGCCGAGGCCGAGCGTCCGCTGGTCGGCGGCGAGGATGTCAACGGCATCATCGACCCCGAGGTGTTGTGGTCGTGCACCACGTGTGGCGCCTGTGTCGAGCAGTGCCCGGTGGATATCGAGCACGTCGACCACATCATCGATATGCGTCGCTACCAGGTTCTGATCGAATCGGAATTCCCCTCCGAGCTGGCCGGTCTGTTCAAGAACCTGGAGAACAAGGGCAACCCCTGGGGTCAGAACGCCAAGGATCGCCTGAACTGGATGTCGGAGCTGGACTTCGATATTCCGGTATTCGGCCAGGACGCCGAGACTTTCGACGGGTACGAATATCTGTTCTGGGTCGGCTGTGCCGGTGCCTACGAGGACCGTGCCAAGAAGACCACGAAGGCCGTCGCCGAACTGCTCGCCACGGCCGGCGTGAAATTCATGGTGCTGGGTGCGGAGGAAACCTGTACCGGTGACTCGGCTCGGCGCGCGGGTAACGAATTCCTGTTCCAGCAGTTGGCGATGCAGAACATCGAGACGCTGAATTCGGTCTTCGAGGGTGTGGAGCCGTCGAAGAAGAAGATCGTCGTCACCTGTGCGCACTGCTTCAACGCGCTCAACAACGAGTACCCGCAGGTGGGAGGCACCTACGAAGTCGTGCACCACACCCAGTTGCTCAACCGGCTGGTGCGGCAGCGCAAGCTCGTCCAGGTGAAGCCGGTGTCGGAGAAGGTCACCTATCACGACCCCTGCTACCTGGGCCGGCACAACAAGATCTACAACGCGCCGCGTGAGCTGATGGCCGCCTCCGGCGCGAAGGTCAGCGAGATGCCGCGCCACGGTGAGCGCTCGATGTGCTGTGGCGCCGGTGGTGCCCGCATGTGGATGGAGGAACAGCTCGGTAAGCGAGTCAACCTCGACCGGACCGACGAGGCACTGGCCACCCTCGACGGTGGTAACTCGCCGTCGTTGATCGCCACCGGCTGCCCCTTCTGCCGCGTGATGCTCACCGACGGTGTGACCGCGCGCAAGGATTCCGGTGAGGTCGGCCAGGGCGTCGAGGTCGTCGATGTGGCGCAGCTGATGCTGCAGTCGATCGACCGGGTCGAGCCCGCGGCGCTGTCGGAGAACCTGAAGGTGGTTCAGCGGCCCAAGGCTCCCGAACCGGTCGCCGAAGCCTCTGCGGCACCGGCTGCCGAGGAAGCAGTGGCCGAAGCCGCGGCCGAGGCACCTGCCGAGCAGGCCGCCCCGGCCGCCGGTAAGGGCCTGGCGATGAAGGGTGGCGGCAAGGCACCCGGCGGTGGCGGTCTGGCCATGAAGGGCGGCGGTAAGGCGCCGGGCGGCAAGGGCCTGGCCATGAAGGGCGCGGCGAAAGCACCGGGCGCCAAGGCAACTCCGAAGCCCGCCGAAGCCCCCGCGGCAGAGGACTCCGCTGCGGAGGCCGCCACCGAGGCTCCGGCCGCACCGACCGCCAAGCCCGGCGGGCTCGCCATGAAGGGCAAGGCCAAGGCGCCGGGCGCCAAACCGGCCGAAGCTCCTGCCGAGGGTTCGTCCGAGGCCCCTGCTTCGGAGACTTCACCGGAGACTTCGGCACCGGGGGCTCCGGCGGAAACCCCGACGGCCGAGTCGGCTCCGACCGCCACGTCCACGGGCCGCACCGAAACCAAACCGACGGTGGCGCCGAAGGGTCTGGCGATGAAGTCCGGCTTCAAGCGCCCCGGTCCCAAGGCTCCGGGTGCCGCCAAGCCCGCGGCTTCCGAATCCGCCCCGGCGGCAACGGAATCCGGTAACGGTGCGGCACCGGCCGCGGCGGCCGGCAGCGAAGCAGCCGCGTCGACCACGGCGGCCGCCACCGAATCCGCCGACAGCGGCAACGGTGCGGTCCAGCCCCCGACCGCCAAGCCGGGCGGCCTGGGCTTCAAGTCCGGAGCGAAGGCCCCGGGCAGCCGCAAGAAGTAGTTCGCCTCACCGCGAGGGGCGCTGCCGACATAGGCGGCGCCCCTCGTCGTATCCGGCGAGCGGATAGCGGCAGGTTCGCTGCCAACGACGAAGGCCGGCCGCTGCGCGAGCGACCGGCCTTCGACGGTGCGTAACTCCTAGTTGCCCGCGGAGTCCTCGGCCCACTTGGTGGTTCCGGGGGCGGCCTGCAGGGTGTTGATCAGATCCATTCCCGCGATGCCGAGCGCGGGGCCACCGACGGCGATGGTGCCGAGGATGCCGCCGATGCCGGCTCCGGCGACCGCGGCGGGGATGCAGCCGACGCCGAGCAGCGGCAGGCCCAGGATGCAGCCGGTGACACCACCGACGATGGCGCCGACCGCGGTGCCGAGAAAAGTGCCGACGGCGGTCGCGACGCCGAAATTGGTTTCGAATTCGTTCATCGCTCGATGGTTTTCCATCGGCGAGGCGATCACCTGGACGGTGACCGGTTCGTCAACGGTGGCGGTGCGCTGCGACGTCAACTCGAGGGCTGTCCCGTCGTTGTCGACCACCGGCTTCACCGGCACCTCGGTCCCGGCGACGCGTACCTCGGTCGGGAGTGACACGACGGTGACGCCGCGGGGATGGGTGATGGCATAGGACTTGCCGTCCGCGGCGATCCGGAAGGCGCCGCCCTGCAGGGTGGTCACCACGGTCTTGTCGACGAGTTTCATGGAGTACTTGATCGCCGCTGGTTGGGGTGCGGCGGCCGGGTCGGCCTGCGCGGCAGTGGTTCCGGCGGTGATGGCGCCGACGACCAGTGCGGATATCGCGGTAAGGCGCTGGAGCTTCATCCGGCAATCTTAAACGTCCGCATGTCACAAATTGGCCAGATCTGAAGAAGGACCGTTCCAGATGTGAGTTCGCATCCATGTTCCGAATCCGGGTCCGCCCCCGACAGGCAACGAGGCGGACCCGGATCGGCAGCGGCGAGGACCGGTCTGCGGGTTCAGTCCTCGCCGCCTCTTCCCACCGCCAGCGCCGTCGTGACGACTATCGAAAGGGGTGGAAGTTCCAGGTCCGGCCCAGGCGCAACGATCCAGTGACAACCCTCGCGGGTCCATCGACCCAGGCTGGTGGGCATCATGATCTCGCCGCCGTCGGCCGGGATGCCGATATCGAGACGCTGCAGAATCTCCGCGATCTGCCCACCGGGTCGGCTGTCGGGAAATACGAGAAAGCTCCAGCGCACGCGCCGAGCCAGCACCGGCCCGCACCCGCCGTGTTCGGTCAGCGATCGGCACACCGCTTCGGCGCGGTCGGCCGGCAGATGCACGACACCGACGACGCCGCTCACCGGCAGCGTGACGAATCCCCCACGCTGGATACATGCCAGACCGGCGTGATGCCGATAGAACATCACCCAGTCGTCGGCGGTTCTGAGCTTCTCGACGTTCACAGTTTCCCGACCTTCACGGCGACTCTCTCGATATCTTCAAGGCTCCCGCCACGGCGACGTCTCCGAAACGCCCCCACACGCGCCCTGCACTGCCCTTTCACTGCCCAAACCGCCGAGACCAGCCAATTCCCGTGTACCAGCTCGATTTCGGATGTGGCCGTGATCACCGCCCGCTCGTACTCTGGAGACCAGTTCGCGCGGAAGGGATGACATCGTGGTCCGGCAGTGGTCAGGTAAGGAAGCCCGTGCCCTCCGCGATGCCAAACGCATGAGCATCAGGGAGTTCGCGGCCCATCTCGGTGTGCACGAACGCCTGGTGTCGAAGTGGGAGGCAGGCGGTGCCCGGGTGCATCCGCGCCCGGTCAACCAGGCCGCGCTGGACACATCACTCGCCAGGTCCGACGAAGTCGTGCGGGCACGGTTCGCGGCCATGATCGATCAGCCCGTCGTCGATCGGCCGGAATCGGAATTCGAGGTGCGTCAAGGTCATTCGACGCGCAGCAAGTATTCGAGCGACGCGGAACTTTTGGCACTCGTAGACGCAGGTGCGATGAGAGGTGATGCGTTAGCCGAGATTTCGGAGAGGGATCTGATCATGGCGGCTGCCCACGAAGCCAGCGAGCACGCCGGTCGCGCCGAGGCGAGTAACGTCGGCGCCTCCGCGCTGGAACAGCTCGACGCCGATGCCACCCGCATCGCCAGAGAGTATGTCCACGTGCCGCCGGTTCCGATGATGGTGGAGATGCTGCGGGTGCGCCGGCGGGTGTACCGGCTGCTCGAAGGCCACCAGAAGCCCGCGGACACAAGCCATTTGTATCTGCTGGCCGGAACGCTGTCGGGTCTGCTGGCCAACGCCAGTACCGATCTCGGACATCTCGACGCGGCCGGAGAACAGGCCCGCGCGGCCTGGGCCTATGCGGAACTGTGCGGCCACAACGGATTACGCGCGTGGACGCGCGGCATGCAGGCGCTGATCGAATACTGGTCCGAGCGGCCGCGCCGGGCGGTGGCCCTGGCGCAGAACGGTCAGCAGTACGCGGACTCGGTGACCGCGAAGGTCCGGCTGCACAACATCGAGGCGCGCATCTGGTCCAAACTCGGAAGCGCCACGGACGCCGAACGCTGCATCCGCGCCGCCGAGGCCGCGCGCGGGGGCACCGGCACCGACGGGCTGCACGACGAGACCGGCGGGGTCTTCGGCTTTCCGGAGGCCAAGAGCCATTACTACGCCGGCGCCACCTACATCCATCTCGGCCAGGCCGAGCCGGCCCTGGCCGAAACCCAGCGCACCATCGAGTTGTACAGCGGCGGCCCGCGTGAACAGCGGTCGTACGGGGCCGAGGCGCTCGCGCGGGTCGACAATGCGGCGGCCCAGCTGATCAACGGCAGTCTCGACGGCGCCGGCGACGCACTGAGCCCGGTACTCGAGCTCTCCGAGGACCGCCGCATCGCGCAACTCGAGGAACGGCTCACCGGACTGCGCCGTCGCATCGCCACTCCCCGCTTCCGCGACGCGGTCGAGGCGCGCCGCCTGGACGAACGGATCGAGGAGTTCTGCGGCACCACGGTCGCCACCGGGATGCTGCCGGCCAATCCGTCGACCTGAACGGCGGCCGCACCGGCCCCGATGTGACCGGCACAACGCCGATACGGCGCGCTGGCGATGCCTCGGATATGCAGTTGCGGGGCGGTGGCACCATTGAACAGGTGAGCCCTACCAGTCAGTCACCGCATCAGCCGCCCCGGATTCTGGAGCAGTCCCTGAAGCTCCAGAACGTTCTCTACGAAATCCGTGGGCCGGTCCACGCACATGCGGCACGACTGGAGGCCGAGGGCCATCGCATCCTCAAGCTGAACATCGGCAACCCGGCGCCGTTCGGATTCGACGCGCCCGATGTGATCATGCGCGACATGATCGCCGCGCTGCCGTACGCGCAGGGCTACTCCGAATCCAAGGGCATCCTGCCCGCGCGGCGCGCGATCGTGACCCGGTACGAGCTGGTCCCCGGCTTCCCCGAGTTCGATGTGGACGACGTCTATCTGGGCAACGGCGTCTCCGAACTGATCACGATGACGATGCAGGCGCTGCTCGACAGCGGCGACGAAGTGCTCATCCCCGCACCGGACTATCCGCTGTGGACCGCCATGACCAGTCTGGCCGGCGGCACCGCCGTGCATTACCTGTGCGACGAGTCCAACGGCTGGCAACCGGATGTGGCCGATATCGAATCGAAGATCACCGACAAGACCAAAGCCCTGCTGGTGATCAACCCGAACAATCCCACCGGCGCGGTGTACTCGTCGGAGGTGCTGCAGCAGCTGGTGGACCTCGCTCGCAAACATCAGCTGCTGCTGCTCGCCGACGAGATCTACGACAAGATCCTCTACGACGACACCAAGCACATCTCGCTCGCCAGCCTGGCCCCCGACCTGCTGTGCCTCACCTTCAACGGCCTCTCGAAGGCCTATCGGGTGGCCGGATACCGATCCGGCTGGCTGGTCATCACCGGCCCCAAAGAACACGCGGCCGGATTCCTCGAAGGCATCGACCTGCTGGCCTCCACCCGGCTGTGCCCGAACGTACCCGCGCAGCACGCGATTCAGGTGGCGCTCGGCGGCTACCAGAGCATCGAGGATCTGATCCTGCCCGGCGGTCGGCTGCTCGAGCAGCGCGATGTGGCCTGGGAGAAGCTCAACATGATCCCCGGCGTCTCATGCGTGAAGCCGAAGGGCGCGCTGTACGCGTTCCCGCGATTGGATCCCGAGGTTCACGACATCCACGACGACGCAAAACTGGTGCTCGACCTGCTGCTTCAGGAGAAGATCCTGATGGTGCAGGGCACCGGTTTCAACTGGCCGCAGCACGATCACCTGCGCATCGTGACGCTGCCCTGGGCCCGGGATCTGGCCGTGGCGATCGAGCGCTTCGGCAACTTCCTGTCCAGCTATCGCCAGTAGTCGGGGCCGGAAGTAAAACAAACCGGGAGTTTGGAAAAGTAGGTTTTTGAAGACTTCACTGGCGCAAACTTCGAACTTTTGTGTACAGTAGTCCTCGGCACTCACAGTGCCCGGCCGAGCCGCCTACCCCCCCTGGGCCGCTCGGCCCTGGATTCGACCGCCTACCCCCCTGGGCCGTCGGATCCCTTTCGGGCGGCGGAGACATCCCCCTGCTCTCCGCCGCCCGCACTCCCGCCTCTCCGCGAATTTCGGCCTGATTCAGGTGCGGGGTTCTTTGTCGATGCGGCGCGGGGCGCTCGAATTCGGCCAAAGTACGCGGAGACGCGGTACGCGCTGCTGTTGAAAATAACTTCCTTTAAGCTCGCTGCGGTGAGCGAGCATCATCATCACCATCATGACCATTCCGGGCCCATTGCTATCGGGGCTACGGCGGCTCGAGTGGTGGTGGGAGTGCTCACCGCGATCGGGGTGATCGTCGTGATCGCCATGATCTGGTTGTGGCCCAGTCGGCAGCATGTGGATATTCCGTTGCCGATGCAGAACGGTGGCGGTGGGGCGGTGCAGACCGAGGCCGGGACCGTGGCGATGCAGGATATGGGGCCGTGCGGGAGTCCGTCCAACGGGCGCGCGTTCCCCGATACTCCGCAACCACCGCCGACGAATGCCTACACCTGCCAGCGCAGTCTGGTCTCGATCGAATCGGGGCCGAACAAAGGCAGCCGTACGCTGCTCGAGATCGCACCGGGGCCGGGGCAACCCGATTTGCATGCGGGCGACCACATTCGGCTGGTTCGCCAGGACGATCCGAGCGGAACCACCATCTATTCCTTCGACGACTATTCGCGCGGCATGCCACTACTGCTGATCACGCTCGTCTTCGTGGTGGTGATCGTCGCGGTGGCGCGATGGCGCGGTTTGCGCGCGGTGCTCGGCCTGGTGTTCGCCTTCGGGGTGCTGGTCGTATTCCTGCTGCCCGCACTGCTCGACGGGAAACCCGCGCTGCCGGTTGCCCTCGTATCGGGAGCGCTGATTCTCTACGCGGTCCTGTATCTGGCGCACGGCGTCAATCTGCGGACCAGTTCGGCGCTGCTGGGCACACTCAGCGCGATGGTGCTCGCGGCGGTGCTGTCCTGGGTCGCGCTGGAGGTGACGAATCTGACCGGATTGTCCGAGGAGCAGAACACCAACGTCGCCACCTATATCCAGCACGTCAGCATTACCGGGCTGCTGCTCGCGGGCTTCATCATCGGCTCCCTCGGTGTGCTCAACGACGTCACCATCACCCAGGCCGCGGCCGCTTTCGAACTCGCCGCACTCGACGAGGAGGCAACGCGGCGTGAGATTTTCGCGGCCGCCATGCGCGTCGGCCGCGACCACATCGCCAGTACGGTGTACACCCTGGTTTTGGCCTACGCCGGCGGCGCGCTTCCGCTGCTGCTGATGTTCTCCGTCGCCGGGCGCTCCATCCGCGACGTGCTCACCGGTGACGCGGTGGCCATCGAAATCACCCGCTCCGCGGTCGGCGGCATCTGCCTCGCGCTGTCGGTGCCCCTGACCACCGCCATCGCGGTTCTACTGGCACGCCCCTTCGGCCAACGCGCCGACTTCGACGACTACGAGCCCGAACCCGGCCGTGCCGCCGTTGCCACGGGCCGCCGCCGGGCGGAGAGCGCCGCCGAGACCGCGGGCAGCCACCGCCGCGTCGCCGCGCGCGGAGAGGTCGCGGGAGGCCGTCGGCGCGGGGACAGCCGCGAGCACACGGGCCGCCACGACCACATCGACAACCGCGGCGGACCGAATACGGGCAGTCATCGCCGCGTCGAAGGACGTCCGGGCGAGCCGCCCACCCGTCGCCGCGCCACCCCTTCGCCCGATGCCACCGGGGGCCATCGCCGCGTCGACGACCGCCGCGTCGACGACCACCGCGCCGACACCGGCGGCCACCGACGCGTCCCGTCCGGCCACCCCCACCAGGACGACCCCGGGCCGACCTGGCCCACCCGGCCGCCGCGACCGGATGCGAACCGCCCTCCCCAGCACGACCCCCAGCCTCGCAACCGACCCTCTTGGCCCACAACAGGTTACGAGGAATGATCGCAGGAACCCCGCCGCTGAACGGTTCCTTTCTCCTGTGAGCCGGCGGCGGTCATTGCGTTCCACCGGCACGGTGAAGCTGGCCGAATTCGCCCCGCCGGGTGAGCAGATGCAGCTCGCCTGCCAGGCGATCACCGGACCGAGCCCGTGGGTGGACGACCCGCCCTACGTGCGGTTCGCGATGCTGTTCGTGCGCGGGTATTACTTCGTCGTGCTGACCAATACTTCGGTCGTCATCGTCGAGGCCGACAAATGGACGGGTCGGCCCGCGAACCTGGTCTGCGCCGAGCATTTCAGCACGGCCATGTTCTCGGAGATGAAGATCAATCCACTGTGGTCCAAGGTGTACTACCGCATGCCGCACACCGGCGCTCCCGAGCGCCTCAATGTGCACCGCCGCTGGCGCGAGGAACTCGACGCGCTGGTGTCGCGACTCCCGCAGTTGGCCAACCTGGCCGCCTGAGATCAGGTCGGTTCATCGCGGCCGCTTTCGCGAATTGGATTGCAGGGAAATGATCTTCGCGTCGTCGCTGCGGGTCGCGGTAGTGCCCGAACCCGTCGAGGTACATCCGCAGTCCCCGAGTTCCACTCCGCGCGTCCAGAACGGAACGACGTGCGGGTTGTGACTCGAGGCGATGGTCGTGACCACGTACTCGGCTTCACGCAGCGGATATGGTCCCCACACCGCGATCGGGCAGGCACCCGCATGGGCGCAGGAGGCACCGCAGGAGGCACCGGTGGTGACGATCGCCCAGTGCGAGAACAACTCTCGATTGTCGCGCTCCGTCATCACCTGCTCCGCCCGTGATCGTCGCGCACCACGCGAGCGGTGAGGTAGTGATCCCAGAATTCGCGGCGAACCACATCCCACAGGTCCGCCAGATCCGGACGCAGCTCCCGCGCGGCGGCGAGATCGGTGCCCCGCGGAAAGGGGTCCTCGCTACCGTTGGATGTATCGCGTACGGCGACAATTTCGATGCCACCGCGGCCATGCCGCCACATCGCACGTAGCCCACGCACCTCGGTGATGTGTGTCGTCATCCGGCACCACACCGATCCCGGCACCACCGCAAGCCGAGCTCTTCGAGGTCCAGACGCTCCCTGATGTGCTGCACACCGATCGGCAGCGGAAGAGTATCGGATGGCCTGGACGGCAACGGGATTCGGCGTGGACACGTGTGCGGGAGCCTCGCACCGACCGCTGCCCTGACCAGGCATACGGTGCCGAAGCACAACCCGATCATCAGCATCATGTTCATGTCACCGCATCCCCTGCGCGGCAACGCATTCCCGGACAGCGCTGAGTACCTCACCCGCCAGTGGGCGATAGTCGCCGACGGGAGCCTCGGTCCACGAGCGGTACACATCCGACTGGAGGAATCCGGGAGAGGGAAGCGCGATCTCGGCATTCACACCGGCGATGTCGACGTAGTGCCGAAACATCTCGGCATGCACCAACGGATCCGTCGGATCGGCATCAGCGGGAAGAGTGAGAAAGGTCCACCGCATCGAACGCGGATGGGCGATGATCGGCCCGGCCGCCCCTGTCCTGTCGACCAAGCGCCCTCGCACACGCACCCCGAGCGCGCTGGGCATGGTGAAGGCGGACAGGTTCTTTCCCGCCCGCACGAACAACCGCCCCGAACCCGGGTGCACCTGGGCGTCGAGCCCGAACGCACGCCGATAGATCATCGCCCAGGTCTGCGGAGCGCCCTCCGCGCTCGCCGGAACGTCTCCGAGCACACTATTCATCGCTCCCTCGATTCGAATAGGCAAACGTACGACCGTTTCGACCTGAACATGTTGTCGGGCACGATGATTGATCATCATCGGGCGGGCGCTTCCAGCTGACTGGGTGACCCGCCGGTGAGATCCGGCCGCGTGGAACCCCTCTATGACACACCGGAAACTTCACGCGAGCACCCCGAAACGGGGTCTCCGAATCAAGTTCTCCGAACGCCC
The DNA here is from genome assembly GCF_002933465.1 of Nocardia nova. Lineage (GTDB taxonomy): Bacteria > Actinomycetota > Actinomycetes > Mycobacteriales > Mycobacteriaceae > Nocardia > Nocardia nova_B. The sequence goes on along the minus strand of NZ_PSZE01000003.1, from coordinate 316,949 downwards.
TGCAGACTCTCCACACCAGGTGAGAGCATTTCACCGAAGCGGAGAATCCATCGTCACCGAAACGGAGATTCCATGCCAGACCCGCAGCGCGCTACCGGATCAACCCTTCCGCGGCGGCAGCTGGGCCGTTATCTAGTCGAGTGGCGCACACGCGCCGGGTACACCCAGGTACGCGCGGCTCAACTGCTGGAAATGGGTGCGACAAGCCTGAACCGCCTGGAGAAGGGCGAGGTTGGTCGAATCAAATCCATTGTCATCCAAGCTATTTGCGATCTCTACGGAATACCGCCAGACCTGGCGGTCGCTTTGAAAGGACTGGCCCAGCAAGCGAATGTGAAGTCTTGGTGGCACCAGTACGGCGATTTGATCCCGAACAACTTCGATGTCTACGTTGGTCTCGAAACCGCTGCCAGCCGAATCATCACCTACCAGCCCGACTTGATTCCTGGCCTACTTCAGACGGCCGACTACAACCGCTCTCTAGTTCGGTCGATCTGGCCTGATGAGAAACCTGAACAGTGGGAACAACGAGTCCAGATAAAGACTCAACGGCAGACCGTCGTCACCAGAAAGACGCAACCAGTGCTCCTCGACGTCGTGATCGGCGAGGCGGCCCTGCGTCGCGTCGCAGGCAGTCACTCGACCATGGCTGCTCAGCTGCGCCACCTTGCCGACATCGGCACACGAGACAACGTCTCCGTACGCATACTCGGGTACGACGCCGGTTTCCCAGATGGGATATCGATGCCCCCGTTCGTAGTTCTTACGTTCGGCGAGACACCGACCGGTGAACAGGTCGAGCCTCCCGTGGTCTTTCTCGAGGGCGCTGTCGGCGACATGTACCTTGAGAAGGAAGACGACGTGCGGCTTTACCATCGGCGGTACGACAGCATCAGGGCTGCGGCCTTGGACGAGACGGTGAGCAGGAACCTGCTTAGGTGGGTGGCAAGGGAGCATGAGCAACGTGAACGTTGACCTATCTGGCGCGAAGTGGTTCAAGAGCAGTCGCAGCCAGGGCGGCAAGGAATGCGTCGAGGTCGCCTTCCTCGACCACGGCATGGTCGGCGTCCGCGACAGCAAGAACCCCTCCGGCCCGGCGCTCACCTTCACCCCTACCGAATGGAACGCCTTCGTCACCAATGCGAAGGGCGGCGCGTTCGACCAGGAGTAAGCATCGTCGTCGGATTCAGCGACCCTGTTCGGGCTTCGCGGCGTGAGGCGCCGACAGCTGCATATCTGAAAACTGTTCGCTCCCAGAGCTTTTCGCCGCTCTCCGCTTCGCTCCAACTGGGCGCATGGTCTACATACGAAGCACTCCGAGGTGTCGCAGCCTCGAGGTAGCTTCGCGTCCATGCCCGCCAACCCGTCGAATCCGCACGATGCCTACTTCCGGCGCGTACTGAGCCGTCCCGCCGATGCCGCGTGCGAACTTCGCGCGGCGCTCCCGGCGGCCATCACCGACCGGATCGACTGGGACACATTACGTTTGCAGCCGGGCAGCTTCGTCTCCGCGGACCTGCGCTCCTGCTACAGCGACCTGCTCTACCGCACTCGCCTCGACGGCCATACCGCCTACATCTGCATGCTGATCGAACACCAAAGCCGCAGCGACCATTTCATGGCCTTGCGCATTCTGGAATACCTTGTCGGCATCTGGAATCAGCACCGCAGCCAGCATCCCGAGGCACGGACACTGCCCGCGGTGATCCCGCTGGTCGTCCACAGCAATCACGCCGGCCGCCCCTGCTGATCGACGACCTGCGTGCACTGCTGTTCGGCCCCGAGGGGAAGGCACAGTTCCAGGCCGTCATCGCCTACGTGATGACCGTCAGCGACACCTCCGAAGCTAACCTTCTCCCGTTGGTCGATCAGCTCGGACCGCCAGCCAAGGAGGCAATCGTGACCACTGCCGAACGGCTCCGCGCCGAAGAAGAAGCCCGCGGACGCGGCGAAGCACTGATCGAACTGCTCACGCTCAAATTCGGCCCACTGCCCACCCACGTCATCGAAACCATTCACACGGGCACCCCCGAACAAGTACGCACCTGGACAGCACGTGTCCTCACCGCGACCACACTGGACGAGGTCTTCGCCTGATCGCGCCCCCTCCTGGCTTCCGGCGTGAGTTCGCAGGGCGTCGGCGTGGTCATGGAGGCCGACCCCCTGTGTGACCCTGCGCGGCGTGCGGGCCACGGGCACCACCACGGTCACCTCGACGCTGCTGGGCACGCTGCGCGAAGATGCCCGCTCCCGTCAGGAGTTCTTCTCGCTCACCGGCATCGCGCCCTGAGGCGAGCCCGGCGTCAGCCGCCGGGTCGAGTGCCGGCCACGGCGAATGCGACCGCCTCGGCCGCATTCGCCGCCCGGTGACTCCCCTCGACGGCCGCGCCCTCGGCGACCGCCGCCATCACTCCGGTTCCGCCGCCGCACAACACGACTGCGCCGGCCCCAGCCAGCAGCCGGCCGACCTCCCACGCGATGGCGGCCTCGGCATCCGTGCAGTCCCGCGGCCCGCAGACCGCGACCTGAACAGGGGGCATCTCGCATACTCCTCGGACCTGCCGTTCGGTGATGATCAGGCTAATCCGGTCCGTGGCTCCCGAAACCGGTGGGCGCACCACCGACGCGACAGGCGGACGGCCTACTGCCGCGGCGGGAACGGTGGCAGCAACGGCGGAATGGTGGGCACCACGATCGGTGGCAGGCCGGGGACGACGATGGTCGGGGGCCCCGGCGGCGGGGCCGAGGTGGTGGTCGGCGCCTGCCAGGGGGGAGTCGGCGCGGCCAGGGAAGCGTTGGTGGCATCGGTGGTCGGCGCCACCGAGGGGTCCGCGGACGCTTTCGGCGGAGCGGCGGGTACCGAACTGGGGGCAGAGGTGTTGCTCTGGGAATCACCGCGGAGGACCGATTGACCCCAGCCGAGTCCGATCCCGAGCGCGGCGACGACGACCAACGCACCGACCGCCACCCCGGCTACGCTCAATTCCCGGCGGCGACCACCGCCGACGGCACCGAGCTTCCCGCCGAGTTCGGTCTTGCCGCGCGCCTTGTTCCGTTTGCGGGCACGTCGCAGCGCATCCTCGGACAACCACACCGGCGCCAATTGCACGGTGTCGTCGGCGGATCCGGGCCCGGTCGCCTGCGGGATGGGTGCGGCCACCTGCGCCGGGCGGGCGAGCAGCGCCGCGCCGCGCACGATCACGGTCTCCGGATCGGCGGGCACCAGCACGGGCATGCCCATCCACCGCTCCAGAATGCGCGCGATCAGGGGGATTCGGGCACACCCACCGATCACGAAGACCGCCTGCACCGCCTGTTCGGAGCGCATCATCACATCACGGGTCATACGGGCCGACGATTCGACCGCGAGCATGATCAGCGCTTCGAAGTTCTCCTGCGACAGCAACACCAGGCCGTGCTCGGACGGGACCGCGACCGCCGTGGTGCTCGACAGCTGTTCCTTGGCCTGCCGGCACACGCCGTCCAGGGCCGCCAAACCCTGTGCGGTGGGCGGGTGTTCGATCCGGCCGGACGCGATCTGCTGCTCGCGGATCAGCGAATCCAGATAGTCGCCGCTGATGTCGCTGGTGCGCTCGCTGTGGCTCACCTTCCCGGATTCCACGTCGATCACGCTGACCGAGAGCCCGGAACTGCCGAGATCGTAGAGCGCGACCGTGCGATAACCCTGCAGTTCACCGGTGGCGCGCAGGAATTCCCGCGCCGCCGCGACCTCGGGCACGAGTTCGTAATTGGTGAGCTGACGGCGCGCGAGGGCGCCCCGCAGCGTGCGCGCATGTTGTTCGTTGCGATAGGCCAGTGCGGTCGCGGCGATCTCCGGCGCGGAACCGAAGACGGCGCCGACGGTTTCGGCGGCCACATCGTCCATGGACTGCTGTTCGGCGACGGGCATCGCCTGTACGTCGAAGGCGGTGGAGACGAATCGTTCGGCGGAATTACCGGGATGTGGGATCGCGACGCGAATGGCGCCGGCCCCCACCGAAACTCCCAGTACCGAACTCATCTGCCGCCCATCTCGTTCACGCTTCACGACCGGTATGCCCGGCCCCCGCCCCGACGGCCTGCGCTGGGCCGTGCGAGCGAAACCGGGCCGCTGTGCGGGCCCGATGCGCATGCCTCAGGGCGCCGCCACTCTACCTGGCTCCCGCCACCCTACGACGTGCCGAGTCCCGCGTACACCCATCCCGCGGCGGTCCACTCGGCGCGCTCGAGACAGTTGCGTCCGTCGATGATGGAACGCCCGCGCACCACCGGCTCGAGGTCGCGCGGCGAGAGTGCGGTGAACTCGTCCCATTCCGTGAGGATGAGCACCACATCCGCCCGATCACACGCCTCCGTCACCGAGGTCGCGTAGTTCAGCGTGGGAAACACCCGCCGCGAGTTCTCCAGCGCTTTCGGGTCGTAGACGGTGACGACGGCGCCGTGCAGCTGGATCATTCCGGCCACGTTCAGGGCTGGCGAATCACGCACATCGTCGGATTCCGGTTTGAAGGCCGCACCCAGCACCGCCACATTGGCGCCCAGCAGCGAGCCGCCGCACGCCTTGGCCGCCATATCGACCACCTTGGTGCGCCGGCGCATATTGATGTTGTCGACCTCACGCAGGAACGCGACCGCGTGGTCGGCGCCGAGTTCCCCTGCGCGGGCCATGAACGCGCGGATGTCCTTGGGCAGGCAGCCGCCGCCGAAGCCGAGCCCGGCGTTGAGGAAACGCCGGCCGATGCGGGCGTCGTGACCCAGCGCGTCGGCCAGCATCGTGACATCGGCCCCGGTCGCCTCGCAGACCTCGGAGACGGCATTGATGAACGAGATCTTCGTGGCCAGGAACGCGTTGGCGGACACCTTCACCAGTTCCGCGGTGGCCAGGTCGGTGAGCAGGAACGGCACCTGCGCGGCGATCAGGTCGGCGTAGATCTCGCGCACCTGCGCGCGCACCCATTCGGCGCGCTCGCGTTCGGCGTCGACACCGAGAACCAGCCGATCGGGCCGCAGGGTGTCACGCACCGCGAACCCCTCCCGCAGGAATTCCGGATTCCAGGCGACCTCGACGTCGGTGCGGGCGCGGGCCCGCATCCGGCGGCCCAGTTCCGCGGCCGTGCCGACGGGCACCGTCGACTTGCCGATCAGCACCGACGGCCGCTCCAACAGCGGCGCCAGCGAATCGGCCACGGCGTGTACATATTTCAGATCCGCGCCGTATTCGCCCTTCTTCTGCGGGGTGCCGACACCGAGGAAATGGGCGTCGGCGTACGCGGCCGCTTCCTCGTAGGAGGTGGTGAAGCGCAGTCGCCCGGCATCGAGATTGCGGCGCAGCACCGCCTCCAGGCCGGGTTCGTAGAACGGCACGACGCCGTCGGATAATTTGGCGACCTTGCCGGGGTCGATATCCACCCCGAGCACCTCGTGACCGAGCTCGGCCATGCAAGCGGCATGGGTGGCTCCCAGATATCCCGTCCCGAATACCGTCAGACGCATAGTCGATTGATACGCGCCGGGTATGGCCGGTCCGCGTCCACGAGGCGAGGGCGCAGGCAACAGTGGGTGTACAGGGAGAAACCGTCGCCGATCAGCGCATTCGCCGACCACCTACCATCGCAGGGTGCGAAAACGGTGGTGGGTGCGCGGCGCGGTGGGGGCGGTGCTCGTGCTCGCCGTCGCGGTGGCGGCGCTGTGGCCGGTGTACGTGCGCCCGCGGACCGACGACCCGCGCGCGGCCGATGCCATCGTGGTCCTCGGCGGCGCCCACGACGGCCGTGAGGAGCTGGCGTTGCGCCTGGCCCACGACGGTTACGCGCCGCAGGTGGTGTTCTCCGATCCCTACGACCACTCCCCGCTGATCAATCGAATCTGTCACGGCGGCTACAGCTTCCGCGTGAGCTGCTTCGATCCCGAGCCGCGCACCACGCGCGGCGAGGGACGCGAACTGGCCACCCGCGCCGCCCGGGAGAACTGGCGGCGGGTGATCGTGGTGACCTTCACTCCACACATCTCCCGCGCCCGATATGTGCTCGGCAAGTGCTGGGGCGGTGAGATTCTCCTCGTCGACGCGCATCCGCACATCGGTGTCGCGCGGTGGGCCTACCAGTACCTGTATCAGTCCTCGGGGTACGTCAAAGCCGCATTCGAGGACTGCTGAACTGGTTCAGCCCGGCATCCGCTCCACGGCCAGGAACCCGCTGCCCCGGCGATGCCCGCACCGGCCGGTCCGCCATCTCACCGATCGGTGCCAGGAAACCCTTGTGCCGCACTGCCTTCCCGAAGCACCGGGCCCGAGTAACCAGCGATGCGCACCCGCTCGTCCATGCGATCGCGGATGTGGCGAACGCGTTCGTCCACCGCGGTCCGCGGCGTGTACGCCGACACCGAGAGTGCGTACAGCGCCGCCGCGTCGTCGGACTCCACCCGCCGTTCCCGCAGCGCCACACCGAGGTCCGTGCCGTATCCCAAGTCGACGGCGGCGCGGTCGGCCCGGTAGTCGATGCGGCGCACCACCGGCACGAGCGCGCAGGCCGCCACCTCCGGAGCGATTCGCAGCAGCAGCGCGGCCGGAAGTCCCACGATCACAGTGGTAGCCGCGATCGCGGGGCAGGCGACCAGCACCCGGCTGACCGCACTCCAGCCGATCCCGAAAATCCGGGCCGCCGGTGGCGCCATCCGTCGTGTCAGCCACGCTCCGGCCGCGGCCGGACCCGCGAGCAACACCCGCTCCAGCCATACCAGCGGCAGGTTGAAATACCGGAATACGCACTGGCACAACGCTACTCGACCCTCGGACCGATACCCGAGTTCACGGGCCAGCACCGCTTCGAGTTGCCGTGGGGGCGCACCGAGCACGGCGGAGGGGACCGCGATCATCCGCCGGGGCAGCAGCAATTCACGCTCGCTCTCCCGGATCCACAGCGAATGCGAGGAGGACGCGATGCCGGACCGCCGGGCCAGCCGCTCCCACGCCGTCGTCAGCGCATGCCGCTCCGCGGAGGTGGGCGCGCGCACCCCGAAACGCGCCGTCAACCACCGCCGCTCGGCGCCCAGGAAGAACACCACCGCGGCGAGAGCACACACCGCCAGCCACGCGATGGCGAGGATGCCGAGGGTGCCGAAGCCCATCGCCAAACCTAGCCCGTAGAGCAGCACCGTGAGGATCGCGGCGGTGGGCGCGGCGGCCAGTACCAGCGCCGTCCAGGAGCGGATCCGGTCGGTCGCGGAGGGCCGGATGGCCGCGCCCGCACCGGGGTCGTTCGCCTTCGCTGTCGAGTCACAGGTCATGCACCACGGTAAAGGGAGAGCGCAAAGTCGCAGGTCGCGGGGCCGTTACACGGCGGTAACCGAGCGGCAAAACGGACACCACACGGAGCCTGCACCCTCGAAAGGCCGCGCCGAGCGCGGAAACGATGAGGAGTAGATCGTGGTTGATGTGCAAACCCGTCCGGCGACAGCTGCCGCCGCGACGAAGGAAACCCTCGAGGACTACACGCTGCGCTTCGCGCCCCGCAGCTACCGCAAATGGAGTCCGGCCGTGGTCGGCGTCTCCGCGCTGGGCGGCATCGCCTACCTCGCGGATTTCTCCATCGGCGCGAACATCGGCATCGCGAACGGCACCGGAAACGCGTTGCTGGGCATCGGAATCTTCGCGATCATCATCATGATCACCGGATTTCCGCTGGCCTACTACGCCGCCCGCTACAACATCGATCTGGATCTGATCACTCGCGGCAGTGGGTTCGGATACTACGGTTCGGTGATCACCAACCTGGTGTTCGCCTCGTTCACCTTCATCTTCTTCGCCACCGAGGGTTCGATCATGGCGCAGGGGCTGAATCTGGGCCTGCACATCCCGCTGTGGCTGGGTTATCTGCTCTCCACAGTGCTGATTTTTCCGCTGGTCGTCTACGGCATGAATACGCTGGCGAAACTGCAGGTGTGGACGACGCCGCTGTGGCTGCTGCTGATGGTGTTGCCGTTCGCGTTCCTGCTGATCCGCCACCCCGAATCGATCGATTCGTTCTTCGCCTACGGCGGTAAGGACGGTACGGGCGTGAGCCTTTCCGGTGCACTGCTGGCCGCCGGCGTCTGTCTCTCACTGATCGCCCAGATCGCCGAGCAGATCGATTATCTGCGGTTCATGCCGCCGAAAACCCCGGAGAACGCGCGCAAATGGTGGGGCTGGATGCTGCTGGCGGGGCCGGGCTGGGTGATCTTCGGTGCCGTCAAACAGGTCGTCGGCCTGTTCCTCGCGGTCTATCTGATCGCGAATCTGCCGGGGGCGCAGGACATCGCGAATCAACCGGTGCATCAATTCCTGGAAATCTACCGCGATATGGTTCCGTCCTGGCTGGCGATGACGCTCGCGGTGGTGCTGGTGGTCATCTCACAGATCAAAATCAATGTGACCAACGCTTATTCGGGTTCGCTGGCGTGGACCAACTCGTTCACCCGCGTGACGAAGACCTATCCGGGCCGGCTGGTATTCCTCGGGGTGAACCTGGCGATCGCGCTGATCCTGATGGAAGCCAATATGTTCGACTTTCTCAACGACATCCTCGGCTTCTACGCCAACTGCGGTATCGCCTGGATCGTCACCGTCGCAACGGATATCGCGGTCAACAAGTATCTGCTGAAGCTCTCGCCGAAACAGCCCGAATTCCGGCGCGGCATGCTCTACAACTTCAACCCCGTCGGCCTGGTCGGCTTCGGACTGTCGGCGGTGCTGTCGATCATGACCTTCTTCGGTGTGTTCGGCGCGGCATTGAAACCGTATTCGCCGATCGTCGCCGTCGTGATCGCCTTCGTGGCCACCCCGCTCACCGCCGTCCTCACCAAGGGCAAGTACTACCTGCGCCGCGACGACGACGGAATCGAACTGGACATGTTCGATGAACACGGCAATCCTTCAGGTGAAACCCTCACCTGCCACGTCACCGGAATGGACTTCGAACGTCCCGACATGATCGCCTCCGCGGTTCCGGGACCAGAGGGCGAAATCCAATACATCAGCTCACTGGCACTGTCGACGGACAAGTCAGGCGCGCACGTGCTTCCGCCCAGCTGACGCCGGATGCCGAGCCGGCGCGGCCGCGATTGCGCGCCGCGCCGGTTCGGGTGGCGCCCGGCGACCGACACCTTACGATTTCCGGCGAAACTCCAGAACCCCTCGTAGTCCGCGCGCCGCCCGTCATGCCAGGTGAGCAGCTCCCGGAACATCGTCGAGGTCGTGCTGCGCTCGTTCAGGAATCGAGCGGCTGCGGAATCGAATCCTCCGGCAGCGGGAAGTTCATATAAGCGCGCGAAGGCGTCGGCCCGCGCTGGCCCTGATATTTCGAGCCGGCCGCCACGCTGCCGTACGGATGTTCCGAGGGACTGCTCAGGCGGAACAGACACAGCTGGCCGATCTTCATCCCCGGCCACAGCGTGATCGGCAGATTCGCCACATTCGACAATTCCAGCGTGATGTGACCGCTGAAACCCGGGTCGATGAATCCGGCCGTGGAATGGGTGAGCAGGCCCAGCCGCCCGAGGCTCGATTTACCCTCCAGGCGTCCGGCCAGATCGTCGGGCAGGGTGCAGACCTCGAGCGTCGAGCCGAGGACGAATTCGCCCGGATGCAGGACGAACGGCTCGCCCTGATCGGGTTCGACCAGGCTGGTCAGCTCGTCCTGGCGCTGCGCGGGATCGATATGGGTGTAACGAGTGTTGTTGAACACCCGGAACATTCGATCCAGCCGCACATCGATGCTCGACGGCTGAACCAATTTCTCGTCGAACGGTTCCAGCCCGAGCCGTCCGGCGGCCAGCTCGGCACGAATGTCGCGATCGGAAAGCAGCACGGCGGTCAGCCTAGTAACCCGTGTTCGCGGGCTCGCAGCCGCACAGCGAGCCGGGACGACATTCGACCCATCCGCGGTGCCGCGCGACACGAATTCCGTGCTGTCATCCACACACCGTGCGACCGCCGGGTCGTCCGAGAGAAAGTGATGAACCGATGAGAAGCATGAAGCGTGCCGTCGTCACGGCGGCGCTTGTTTCGACCGCGGCCCTGCTGGGAGTGTCGGCCTGCTCTTCCGACGACAACTCCGGTTCGGGGTCGTCGACCACGATGAGCAGGACCAGCAGCATGACCGCGCCCAGCGGTACGGCCACCGACGCCATGGCCGGCTTGGTCGGCCCCGGCTGCAAGGCCTATGCCGAGCAGGTGCCCTCGGGTCCCGGCTCGGTCGAGGGCATGGCGCAGGATCCCGTCGCGACGGCCGCCTCCCACAATCCGATGCTGACCACGCTCACCGCCGCGGTGTCCGGGAAGCTGAACCCACAGGTCAACCTGGTCGACACCCTGAACGGTGGCCAGTTCACCGTCTTCGCTCCCACCGACGACGCCTTCGCCAAGCTGGCGCCGGCCACCGTCGACAGCCTGAAGACCGACAGCGCCACCCTCACCAAGATCCTCAGCTACCACGTGGTGCCGGGGCAGATCGCGCCCGATGCCATCGCGGGTGAGCACAAGACGGTCGAGGGCGGCACGGTGAACGTGACTCGTTCCGGCGACACCATCAAGGTCGGCGACGCGACGGTCGTCTGCGGTGGCGTGAAGACCGCGAATGCGACGGTCTATCTGATCGACACCGTGCTGATGCCGCCCGCCTGAGTTGTCACTGCGGCCGTTCGCGCTGGTCGGAGACCATATCGGCGCGGTACCGCACGCGAGCTAAAACGTCCCGAAATCCGCGCCCATCCGGCAAGCTGGTCATGTCGAACCTCTTCCCATGTATGCAGGGACGCGCTCATGACCGGCGATCCGGAGTTCACCTCGATCCGCCTGGCCGATACCGATGACACTCCGTCGTGTCCGCCGGGCGGCGGCGAGCGTGCGGAAACGCAGCGTGAGCTCGCCACTCTGCTCGCGGCCGCCGCCACCGGCAACCGCGAGGCGTTCACGCGCTTCTATCGGGCGACCAGCGCGAGGGTGTTCGGCCTCGCCTTGCGCATCCTGCGCAGTCACACCGCCGCCGAGGAGGTCACGCAGGAGGTGTATCTGCAGGCCTGGACGACCGCCGAACGCTACGACCCCGCGCTGGCCAGCCCGATCGGGTGGCTGATGATGCTCACCCATCGGCGTGCCGTGGACCGCGTACGCATCGAGGAGTCGGCTACGGCCCGCGATCGCGTCTACGGTCACGCCCACCTGGGACGTGACCACGACACCGTCGCCGAAACGGTCGGTCAGCGGCTGGAAGAGCAGGCGGTGCTGCGCTGCCTGGACACCCTCACCGCGACCCAGCGGGAGGCGATCGCGCTGGCCTACTACAGCGGACGCACCTACCGAGAGGTCGCCGAACATCTCGATGCGCCACTGCCCACCGTCAAGAGCCGTATCCGGGATGCGCTGAAGCGGCTCCAGATCTGCCTTTCGGGGGTGGCCTCCCATGCCTGACACATCCGACCACGAGCTGCTCGACCTGGCCTACCCCTACGCTCTGGACGCGGTCGGCGATTCCGAGCGCGACGAGATCGAACAACGCGTCGCCGACGCCGGCCCGGACACGAGCCAGGCCTTCTCGGTGGTGGTTCGCGCAGTCCGCGAGACGATGGGTGCGTTGTCGGTCCTCGATGCGAAAGAGCCCACGCCGGAATTGGAGGGGCGCATACTCGCCGCACTCGACCGCGCGCGGCCCGCCGATCCGTCCGCCGCGGTTCCGCTCACCCGACCGTCCAGGAGGTCTCGGCTACGTTGGCTGGCCGCGGCGGCCGCGGTAGTGGTGGCGGCCGGAGTCGGCGGCGGCATCGTCGCCCAGCAACACGCCGGGCAGACCGCGAATCCACCGATGGCGGAACAGATCATGCGGCAACCGGACGCACACACCGCGAGCGCGCCGCTCAGTACCGGCGGCGTGCTGATGGTGCACGCGTCCAACGAAATGGGTGCGGCCACAGTGGCTTTCGAGAGCATGCCGCCGGCGCCGCAGGGCCATGTATACCAGCTGTGGGTGGTACCGCCGACCGGCGCGCCGCGCTCGGCCGGGGTGATGGACCACGTACCGAGTCCGTCCGCGCCGATGGTGGCCACCTACGCCGGGGGCGACGCACTGGCCATCACCGTCGAACCCGCGGGCGGCTCCCCGGCCCCGACCACGGCCCCGATCGGCACCATGCCGATGAGCTGACGATCGGCGCCGTCCGCGCGGACCGGCGTCACGAATTCCTCATCCCGCCTGGGAATCGAGGACCTCATGATCGACACGGATACGCGCGGGCCCACCGCGCACCGCAGCACGCTCGGATTCGCCGCTGCCGCGCTCGCCGGAATACTGGCGGGTGCGGCGGTGCTGGGCATCGGCGAACTCGTGGGCGCGATCCTCGACCCACGCTCCTCGCCGTTCTTCGCCGCCGGGGCGACGGTCGTCGATCACACGCCGCAGCAACTGCGCGAGCAGGCGATCCGACGGTTCGGCAGTCACGACAAGGATGTGCTGTTCGCCGCTTTGGGCGCGGCGATGGTGGTGCTTGCCGCCCTGTGCGGTGTGCTCGAACGTCGCCGCCGCATCGGCAGCGCGATATTCGCCGTCCTGGGTATCGCGATCACCGTTGCGGCACTGCATCGTCCGAATGCGCAGTGGTGGTTCGCGATTCCGACCGCGGTCGGTGTGGTGGCGGGGCTGATCGTCTTGCGGCTACTGGTCCCACAAGGAGGCCGGCGCGACGAAGGTCGGGACCCCGAGGAGGCTCGGGACCGCGACCGCGTCCCGGACCACGGCGATATCCCCGGTGCCACTCGATTGGCGCGGCGGCGCTTTCTGACGATGGCGGCCGGGGTCGGCGCGATCGCGGTCGGCGCCGCGGCGGCGGGACGATTCGTGTCACAACGGCTACGGGACGTGGCCGCGGACCGGGCGCGATTCATCGTGCCCAAGGCAGTTTCGGCGGCCGCGCCGGTCACCCCGGCCATGACCCGCTCGGTGCCGGGGCTCACCGCATTCGTCACGCCCGGCGCCGACTTCTACCGGGTCGACACCGCGCTGCAGGTGCCCGCCGTCAGCAGTACCGAGTGGAGGCTGCGCATCCACGGAATGGTCGAACGCACAGCGGAATTCACGATGGACGAGCTGCGTCGGCGGCCCGCGATCGCGCGCATGATCACCCTGACCTGTGTGTCCAACGAAGTGGGTGGCAACCTCACGGGCAATGCGGTGTGGACCGGCTACCGGCTGGCCGATCTGCTGCACGAGGCGGGTGTGCGTCCGGATGCCGATATGGTGTTGTCCCGCAGCGCCGACGGCTTCACCGCCGGGACGCCGATCCAGGCGATGACCGACGGGCGCGACGCGCTGCTCGCCGTCGGCATGAACGGCGCGCCGCTGCCCCTCGAACACGGCTACCCGGCGCGGCTCGTGGTTCCCGGCCTCTACGGCTACGTGTCCGCCACCAAATGGGTGGTCGACCTCGAAGTGACCAGATTCGATCGCGCACAAGCGTATTGGACCACCCGGGGATGGTCCGACCAGGCGCCGATCAAGACCGCATCCCGCATCGATGTCCCCGCCGCCTTCGCAACCCTGCCCGCCGGCCCGGTCGTAGTCGCCGGGGTCGCCTGGGCCCAGCATCGCGGTATCGCGTCCGTGGAGGTGCAGGTCGACGACGGCCCCTGGCTCGCCGCCGACCTGACCACCGAATACTCCCCCGACACCTGGCGTCAATGGACCTACCAATGGCAGGCCGCCCCGGGCACCCACACCCTCCGCGTCCGCGCCACCGACACCACCGGAACCACCCAGGCCGCTCAGCGCCACCCACCGATGCCGGACGGCGCGACGGGATGGCATTCCCGCACGGTCAGCGTGCGATGAGCGCAGGCGAACCGGCGCCACGCCCCTACAACCGCGCCGACTCGCGATCCGTATCGGTTCGCGACGCTCCCACATACGCCCGCCAGAGCGCCGCGTAGGTCCCGTCCGCCCGCAGCAGGTCCTCGTGCGGCCCGACCTCGGCCAGGCGCCCGCCCACCATCACCGCTACGACGTCGGAGTCCGCCGCGGTCGCCAGCCGATGCGCCACCACGATCGTGGTGCGGCCCGCGGTGAGCACATCGATGGCCGCGCGAACCCGGGCCTCGGTGGCGAGGTCGAGGGAGGCGGTGGCCTCGTCGAGGATGAGGATGTCGGGTTCGACGAGTTGGGCACGGGCGAGTGCGAGCAGTTGCCGCTGCCCGGAGGACAACAGCCTGCCCTGCGGGCCGATCGGGTGGTGATAGCCGAGGCCGAGTGCGGCGATCATCTCGTGCGCCCCGACTGCCCGGGCGGCCCATTCGATCTCCGCCGGATCGGCGTCCGGCCTGCCGTAGGCGATGGCGTCGCGCACAGTGTCGCCGAACAGGTACGGCTCCTGCGGCACCACGCCGAGGCGTTTGCGGTAGTCCTCCAGCCGGAACTCGCGAATATCCCTGCCGTCCACCAGAATTCGCCCCTCGGTCGGGTCGTAGTAGCGAGCCAGGAGTTTGACCAGCGTGGACTTTCCGGCCCCGGTCTCACCCACCAGCGCGATCCGCTGCCCAGGTTCGATTCGCAACGTCACGTCGTGCAGGACGGCGGTGTCCTCGGGCCGGTACCGGAACCCCACATTCCGGACCTCGATCGCCCCGTCGACCCGGTGCACCGCCCGCGGCCGCGCCGCCTGCGGGGTGGCGACCTCCACCGCGAACAAGCGGCCGAGCCGATCGACACCCACCACCGCCTGCTGATAACTGTCGAACACCTGCGAGAGCTGCTGAATCGGCGCGAACAGCAGATCGATGTAGAGCAGGAACGCGATCAGCGTCCCGGCGCCCAGCGCCGCGCCGCGCACCTGGTGCACACCCACGGCGAGGACAGCGGCCGTCGCGACCACCGACAGGAATTCGATGAACGGGAAGAACACGGCCATCAGGGTTTGGCTGCGCAGTCGCGCGTCGCGGTAGTCCCACGACAGCCGGTCGAATCTGTCCTGGTTCAGCGCTTCCCGGCGGTAGGCCTGGGTGACCTTGATGTTGTCCACGTTCTCCTGCAGGTAGGCGTTGACCGCGCTGACCTTGTCCCGCGCCTTGTTGTAGGCGGGCACCGACATCCGCCGGAACCACACCGTGGAGGCGATGAGGATCGGTATCAGCGCCAGCACCACCACCGCCAGCCGGGCGTCGATCACCAGCAGTGCGATCACCACGCCGCCGATGGTCAGCGATGAGGTCAACGCGGTCGACAGGCCGGTCTGCAGGAAGGTGGACAACCCGTCGACATCGGTGGTCATGCGGGTCATGATCCGGCCGCCGAGTTCGCGTTCGTAGTACTGCAGGCCGAGCCGCTGCAGCTGGGCGAACGTCTTCACCCGCACGCCGAACAGCAGCCGCTCCCCGGCCCGCCCGGTCACCCGGACCTGCGCGACGCTGATCGCCCAGTCGACGAGCACCACCCCGGCCGCGAGCGCCGCCGCGGCGAGCAGGACGTCCCGCGCGCCGACCAGAACTCCTCGGTCTATGCCGTAGCGCACCAGCACCGGAATCAGAATCTGCGCGATCGCATCCAGGGCGACCAGGCCCAGACCGGCCAGCAGCGGACCAGCGAACGGCCGCAGTAACCGGCGCAGTCCGAACGCGGGATCAGCTGTCCGCGTGAATGTTTCGGAGACGTCGGGTTCGCCCGTCACCGGTGGCAGTGCGTCGATGAGCGCTTGTACATCCCCGCTGGGCGGCGCGGAGGTCATCATGCCGCCGCCGCGCGCGAAACCGCCCGCTCCGGCCGCATGGTGCGAGAACGCCCGCGCCATCTGCTCCAGGGTTCGGCTCTCGTCGCCGTACTCGGCGGGTTCGGCCCAGAGTATCTCCGTTGGCACGACATCGGCCGTCGTGCGCAGGGCCGCACTGATTTCCGCCACATCCGGCGGTGTGAACAGCGTCGCGAACAGAGTGCCGGACCCCTGGAGTTCGGCAAGGGTGCCTGATTCGGCGACCCGGCCGTCGTTCAGGATCACCACCCGGTCGGCCAGGGCGAGGGTCGAAACACGGTGTGCCACCACCACCGTCGTACGGCGCCGCACCTCGGCGGCGATACGTTCGAAGATGGTCTGCTCGACCTTCGCATCGATCGCCGAGGTCGCATCGTCGAGCACCAGGACGGGGGCGTCGGTGATCAACGCGCGCGCCAGCGCCAGCCGCTGCCGCTGTCCACCCGAAAGCCGTTGCCCCCGTTCCCCGATCGGGGTGTCCAACTGCTCGGACAGCCGCCGGACGAATTCGTCGGCCGCCGCCAGGTACAGGGCGTGCCAGACCTGATCGTCGGTGGCATCCGGACGCCCGTAGGTCACATTCGCCCGGATGGTATCGGCCATCAGGTGGGTGTCCTCGAAGACGATGGCCACCCGACCGCGGATATCGGGCAACTCTCGCACATCCGCGCCGTCGAGCCGCACCACACCGGCATCCGGATCGATCAGCCGTGGCAGCAGTGCGGTGAGGGTCGATTTCCCGGACCCTGCGCCGCCCGCCAACGCCACCGTCGTACCGGCGGGGATGATCAGGTCCAGACGGTCGAGAACCGCGGTGCCGCCGATCCGCACGCTCACCTCGGACAGGTCGATCCGCGGCGGCGCGCCGGTCGCAGTGAACGGTGCGGCCGCCGCCTCCCGGCCCGGGCCCGCGTCGATGACCTCGCGCACCCGATCCAGCGACGCCTTCCCCTGCTGACTCACCGTGAGCAATGTCGAGAACTGCCGCACCGGACTCACGAACGACCCCAGATACGTCATGAAGGCCAGAAACGTGCCGAGGCTGATGCTCTGCTGGAGGGCGAGCATTCCGCCCACCACCAGGATGAACACCTGTCCCAGGGCCGGCAGGGCCGCCATCGCGGGGGTGAATCGGCTGGTGATCCGCACCACACGCAGCCGTGACCGGAACAAGTCGCGGGCACGCCGCTCCAGTTCACCGGTCTCCCGGCGCTCCTGTCCGAACCCCTTGACCACGCGCACCCCGGCGACCGCCGACTCCACCCGCATCGCCACCTCCGCCGCCTGGGCTTGCGCATCCCAGTTGGCGGGGAACAGTTCTCGCTGCGAGCGCCGGGTGACGAACCACAGTGCCGGCAGCAACACCAGCGCGATGGCTGCCAGCGGCAATGACATCGTCGCCATCAGCACCAGCGCCGCCACCAGCAGCGCCGCATTGCCGGTGACGATCGGAATCAGTTGCAGGAACATCTGAATCAGCGTGATGTCACTGATCGCGCGGCTCACCACCTGGCCGGTGGACACCGCCATCTGTTCGCGGCCGGGCATCCGCACCAGCGCGGCGAACAGATCCGACCGCAGATCGAACTGCACGCCCAGCGACAGCCTGGACGAGCACACCCTGCGCAGCATCGACAGCCCGAACCGGAGCACACCGATGACGATCAGGGCGGTGACGGCGGCGGCCAGCGGTATTCGGGAATTGCCCAGCGTATCGACGACATGCCGCACCACCAGGGGTACTACCGCGGTCGACGCGGCACTACCGAGGGCGCCTATGGCCGCACCCGCGACGGCACGCGGATGCGACAGACACCGATGCAGCAGATACCGCACCCATCCCTGACCGGCAGCCGAATCCGTCCGGCTCACTGAGCGATCGCCGCATCGGCGGCCACAGTGAACCGGTTCTCCGGACGCGCCAATCCGTAGTGCCCACGCAACGTGGTCGCCTCGTATTCGGTACGGAACAGTCGGCGCTCCTGCAGAATCGGCACCACCTCGTCCACGAACCTCTCCAGCCCCGAGGGCAGGGCGGCCGGCATCACGTTGAATCCGTCGGCGGCGCCATCGGTGAACCACTCCTGGATGGTGTCGGCGACCTGTTCCGCGGTGCCCGCGAATGTCCGGTGGCCGCGACCGCCGCCGAGGCGCGCGATCAGCTGACGCACTGTGAGTCGTTCCCGGCGAGCGAGATCGACGATCAACGTGAACCGGCTCTTCGCACCCTGGATCTGGTCCTCGGTCGGGAGATCCGCGGGCAGCTCACTGTCCAGATCCAGCGCCTCCACCGGCAGCTTGAATCGCTCGGCGAGAGTGCGCCGCTGGTATTCCGGCTGGATGAGGTGGGTCAGTTCGTCGTCGAGTTCGCGGGCGTGCGCCTCGGTGTCGCCGATCACCGGGACGATACCCGGCAGAATCTTGACGGTGTCGGGGTCACGCCCGAGCCGGCGAGCCCGGTCCTTCAGGTCGGCATAGAACTGCTTGCCGTCCTCGAGGGTCTGCTGTGCGGTGAAGACCGCCTCGGCGTAGCGGGCGGCGAACCCCTTCCCGTCCTCGGACGAACCCGCCTGCACCAGAACGGGATAGCCCTGCGGCGACCGCGGCACATTGAGCGGCCCCGCCACCCGGAAGAACTCGCCGACATGGTTGATCTCGCGCACCTTGTCGGGATCGGAGTGGATGCCCAGTTGCTTGTCGCCGATGAAGGCGTCGTCGTCCCAGCTGTCCCAGAGTTTGGTCGCCACATCGACGAATTCGGCGGCCTTCTCGTAGCGCAGCCGGTGATCGGGCACGTCGTCGAGGCCGAAATTGCGGGCCGCGTCGGCCCCGGCGGTCGTGACGATATTCCAGCCCACCCGGCCACCGGACACCCAGTCCACCGAGGCGAATCGCCGGGCCAGATTGTAGGGATCGTTGTAGCTGGTCGACGCGGTGGCGATGAGGCCGATGCGGCTGGTGCGCAGGGCGATCGCGGTCAGCAGGATCGTCGGCTCCAGCTTACCGGCCGGCCGGCGGCCGGGGTCGCCTTGCAGCACCGGCGAATCCGCGAAGAAGATCGAGTCGAAGAGTCCGCGCTCGGCGATCTCGGCCAGCCGGATGTAGTGCTCGATATTCAGATGCGCCAACGGGTCCGATTCCGGCAGCCGCCACGACGCCTCGTGGTGGCCGGTCGACATCAGGAACGCGTTCAAGTGCAGGGTTCTGGTCATCGGGAGACGAAATTCTTTCCGGTAGTGAATGATCGGCGCTCAGGCCGCGATCGGATGTGCGCCCAGCGCGCTCAACAGCGAGCGACGGATCTGCTGGAACTGTGGTTGCGCCGGGTCGCGCGGGCCGTCGATGTCGATATCGATGTCGACGTCGATGCGACCGCGATCCAGGATCAGCACCCGCTGCGCGAGGGTGATGGCCTCGTCGACGTCGTGGGTCACCAGCAGTACCGTCGGGCGATGGGCCACGACGAGGCGGCGCAACAGGGCGTGCATGCGGATGCGAGTCAGCGCGTCCAGGGCGCCGAAGGGTTCGTCGGCCAGCAGCAGGTCCGGCTCGCCCACCAAAGCTCGGGCCAGCGCCGCACGCTGCTGCTCGCCACCGGAAAGCTCTCCAGGCCACGCTTTTTCGCGCCCGGCCAGGCCGACTTCGCCGAGCAACTCGGAGGCCGCGGCCCGGCGGGAACGGGGCTGACCGTAGAGGACGTTGGGCAGTACCCGTTTCCAGGGCAGCAGCCGGGAATCCTGGAACACCATGGATGTCCGGTCCGGCACCCGCAACAGGCCCTCGCCCGCCACACCGTGGTCGATGCCGGCCAGTGCCCGCAGCAACGTGGACTTGCCGGATCCGCTCTTGCCCAGCAGAGCCACGAACTGGCCGTCGGGGAGGTCAGATCGACGTTGTCGAGTACGGCTCGGCCGCCGAATCTGCGGGTCAGTCCGTCCAGTTGCACACCCGCACCGGGGTCGGGGGTCAGTCCGCCAGAGTTTGCCGCCACGACAGCACCTTTCGCTCCAGGATCCGGATTCCGGAATCGCATGCCAGGCCGAAGATTCCGTAGACGGCGAGCCCGACGAGGATGACGTCGGCCTGGCCGTAGTTCTGGGCGTCCTGCATCATCTTCCCCAGACCGTCGGTCGCGTTGACCGACTCGACGACGACCAGCACCAGCCAGGACGTATTCACCGCGAGCCGCAACCCGAGAAAGAAGCCCGGCAGCGATCCGGGAATCACTACCTGCCTGATGAAGTCGAAGCGGGAAACGCTTTGGATCTCCGACAATTCGACGAGCCGCCGATCGATCCCGGTCAGTGCGGAATGCGTGGGTACGTAGAGGGTGACCGCGGCCGCGAGCATGATCAGCACGATCTTGAAACTGTTGCCGATACCCAGCCACAGAATCATCAACGGAACCAGGCCGAGGGTGGGAATCGAGCGTTTGAGTTGAACCACGCCGTCCACCAACGACTCTCCGATCCGGGAGAGGCCGGCGATCAACGCGAGGGCGGTGCCGATCAGAATTCCCAGGAACACCCCCGTGGCCACGCGCTGCATGGACACCGCGATAGTGGTGAGCAACCGACCGTCGGTGAGCAATTCCCAGGCGGTCGACACGACCGTCCACGGTGGGGACAATTTGCGCGGATCGAGTAGTCCGAAATAGGCCCCCGCGGACCAGGCGGCGAGCAGCAGCATCACGCCGAGCAACCGGGCGAACGGGATCTGTCGGCGCAGACCGAGGCGGCGACGGGCCGGTCGCGCGGTGAAGCCGGCGGCCGAGCGGCCGGGTGCGGCGAGCGTAGGAAGATGTGCGGAGACGACGGTCATGGGTCACCCCTGTGCCTTGGCGCGATACTGCGGAGCCACCGCTTCGGCGGCGATTTTCTCGAAACGCCGGTCGAACACCTGGTGGGCGTCGAAGGACTTCCCGAAGGCACCCGAGCTGGTGATCAAATCGATCGTCTTCTGTTCCCAGTCGATCGACTCGTCCCAGTTGTCCGGGAAATACGGGCGTTCGGTCGTGGCCATGATGCGGCGACCGTCGGTCTCGCTCACGCCCTGATTCTCGACGTAGTAGTCGGCGATCCACCGGTCCTGGTTCTCCCATTCCCAGACTTTCGCGCGCGCCCAGAATTTGACGAATTCCGCGACGGCCGCCAGCTTTCCGTCGTCGGCCAGCACCGAGGTCGGTGCCCAGAGAACGCTCAACGCGTCGACCGCGTCGGATTGCACCGTGCCGGCGCCCTCGGATCGATACTGGGCGAGGTATTTCGTCAGCGACGGTTCGGCCAGCGGCGCCACATCGACCTGCTTGCCCTGTAACGCGGTGAGGAATTGCGGGCTGTTGAGTTGCACGAGGGTGACATCGGAGATGCTGAGCCCGGCCTGCTGCAGAGTCCGCAGCACCACGCCACCTTGCGCCTGACCGGGAGAATAGGCGATCTTCTTACCCCGCAGATCGCGCAGGGTCTTGATATTGCTGCCCGGAGCGGTGGCCAGGCCGTAGTTGGGGGTGCTACGCCACAGCACGGCGACGATGCGGGTGTCGAGGCCCTGCGCATGCGCCTGGATGGACGGAATTCCGGCATTACTGGCCAACTCCACCGCGCCGCCTTTGAAAGCCTGGATCACATCCGGGCCGGCAGAGACACTCGGCCAATCGGGCACGGTGAAGGGCAATTTGTCGATCTGGCCGCTGCTGGTCAGAGCGACCTTCATATCGGATGCCGAAATCTTCAGCGACGTACCCGGCGGCACGCTGGTCGGCAGGGGTTTAGCGAAATCGGCCGACCCCCCGGAGTTCGCACAGGCCGAGGTGGCACAGGCGGCGACCAGCACCACGAACGACGCCGCGCCGACCCTGCGGGTGAGGCGCATCCTACGCGTAGACGGTCGCGCTTCGATGAGCTTTCTCATTTGTCGATCGTCGCGAATTATGTTGCGGCCCACAATATTCGGTCGACTTAAAATTACCCGGACTCGAACCGCGGCGATTCGAAGCGCGGCGCGGCTTCCTCCTTTCGGTGCACGCCGAAACCGTCCGCGGTGACAGTGAGCGGATCGGCGTAGACGCGATGCAGCAGCACGGCCGCGGCGGCGGTCTCCAGCGAGCGGCTGGGAAACGACGTGCCGATGATGCGGTGCCGTGCGGAACGCACCTGCGTTCTCGCGGTGATCGCGTCGATGTAGGTGGCACGCACGGCCGGCAGCGTGGTGAAGGCTCGGTCGGTGATGATCAGCGTCTCCGGATTGAGCACATCGAGCAGCGCGGCGGCCACTGCGGCGAGTCCGCGCGCCCGGTCCTCGAACAAAGCGCGCGCGCGTGGATCGGTCTCGGCGGCGGCGATGAGCGCCGGGATCGTGGGCTCCGTCACGAGCGCCAGGCCGGCCGCACGTCGTTCGAGCGAACGGTCGGAGTAGGTGTCGAGCGGTCCCGGGCCACCCGGACCGAGGTCGGCCGGAACGAGCGTGGCCAGCGAACCGGCCGAGGAACCGGGGCCGTAGTGGACCCGGCCGTCGACGGCGAAGGCCGCATCGATGACATTGCCAACGAACAATACGGCGGCCGAGGAATCGAAATCCAGGGCGCCGAACAGTTGTTCCGCGTGCACCATCGCGCGGGCGTGGCTGTCGAGTTCCACCGGCAGGCCGGTGAGCTGCGCCAGCACATCCCGCACAAGCGTGTCCTGGAGGCGTAGCAGCGGGTGCGACAGCACCACGCCGGCGTCCGGATCGACCCAGCCGCCGGTCGCGACGCCGACCCCGGACAAGCGAGTGTCCTCCGGAAGATCACGGCGCAGCGCAGCGAGTGCGGCGGCCGCGTCGGCGACCAGATCCGCCCCCTCGAGCGTACGGTGTGGAACCAGCGCACTCGCGACGATCGTGCCCGCGATGTCGACCACCGCCACCCGGGTCTGGGTGGCCGCGAAATGGATGGCCGCCACCGCATTCCGGCGATCGAGCTCCAGCGGCGAATGCGGTCGGCCCACCCGCTGCGACCGGTCCAGCTGGGGCGCTTCGCGCACCAGCCCCGCCTCGAGCAGCGCCCGCGTCCGGCTCGTCACCGTCGCCGGGGACAGTCCCGCGTGGGCAGCGACAACCGAACGCGACGCGCCGCCCAATTCCAAGATCGCGCGAAGTACCGCACCCGCGGCCGTCGGCCACCCTCTCGCCGGTCTCATAGGCCTCGGTCCCGTCTGGTCCCCATACGTCTGCGGCCGACCCTACGAGACCGGGCGGCGGTCGGCACCGTTCCGCATCAGCGTGATCCGAACTCGGGCACATCGGCCGAGCTACGCGTGGAGATGCCATTGTAGAACCGGCCGGAATTTCTTTGCCGGAAAAAATAAGTTTCGCGGATATTTGAAATCACGACGACGGCAACAAGTGTGACGCTCGCGGTGTGCGAATTACCATCGGAACATCGTGGGGGACCGGAAAGCTATTGTGCCCCATGGTATTCCCGCACCAATGGCGACTCTCGGCCGGGTGCATTCGAATCCGATGGAGTGTGATGAAATGACACTGGCTGTCGAAAAGAACGAAACGACCGAAGGCAAAGATGGCGCTTTCACCGTGCATCGGGTGGCTGGGCATATCGGTGCGGAAATCCGCGGACTGGACCTGCGTCAGTCCCTCGACGACGAGACCGTCGCGCGGCTGCGCCGCAAGCTGCTGAAGTACAAGGTGCTGTTCTTCCGCGACCAGCACCTCGGCCACGCCGAGCAGATCGAGTTCGGCCGCCGTTTCGGCGAACTCACCCACGCCCACCCGCACGAGGACGCACCGCCCAGCGACGCCCCGCAGATCCTGACCATCGACCCCCAGGTCTACGAGCGGCGCTACGGCTCGGCGCGGCCGGACTCCCAGGAGCGGCAGTACAGCTACTACAGCGGCTGGCACACCGATGTGACGGCCTCGGTGAACCCGCCGGCCATCTCGATTCTCCGCTTGGAGGTGGTTCCCGAATTCGGCGGCGACACCACCTGGACGAATCTCGTTGCGGCATACGAGGGCCTGTCCGAGCCGCTGCGCGCGTTCGCCGACGGACTCACCGCGGTGCACCGATTCTCGGCAGGCCGCAAGTTCGACGACAACGAGGCCTACGTGCGCCGGATCAACGACAATCTGCTGATCTCGCAACATCCGGTGGTGCGGGTGCATCCCGAAACCGGTGAGCGGGCACTGTTCGTCAACCCCGGCTTCACCGATCACATCGTCGGGCTGTCGCCCGTCGAGAGCGCCAAGATCCTCGACCTGTTCTTCGGCCATCTCAGCAGCCCCCAGTACACGGTTCGGTTCCGCTGGGACACCAACAGCGTCGCCGTCTGGGACAACCGCTCGACCGCCCACCTCGGCCCCCAGGACCTCGGCCACCTCGACGTGACCCGGACCCTGCACCGGGTGACGGTGGTCGGCGACCGCCCGGTGGGCCCGGACGGCTTCGTCTCGCAAATCATCGCGGGCGAGGAATTCACGACCGAGGCCAACGTCAAGGTCTCCTGAGGAATCGGCGGCCCACCCGACCGGTGGGCCGCCGCCGCTCGGATCCCCGGTGATGTTTCGTGCGCCGTGGGCGGGTAGCCCCCCTGTGACACCGACCGAGCCGGATTCCGTCGTACGAGGAGTGGTGACCGATGACATCGACCAACATCCAGCCGATGAGCGCCTCGGGTCCCGACGCCGAACCGTTCGAGACGGTCGACGCCTATACCGGCGAAACCCTCGCCGAACTGCCCTATCTGGCGACCGAGCAACTCGACGCGCTGCTCGAACGCGCGGACGACGCCTACCGGTCGTGGCGCGCGACACCGGTCGAGCAGCGTGCGCGGGTGGTGTCCGCCGCGGCGGATCTGATGCGCGAACGCAAGGACGACCTCGCCCGGCTGATCACCCGCGAAATGGGCAAACGCATCTCCGAGAGCGAGTTCGAAGTCGACCTCGCCGCGAGCATTCTGCAGTACTACGGCGAGAACGGGCCGCGCATTCTGGAGCCCACCGCACTGCCGGTCGAGGAGGGCGAAGCTCAGGTCGTCAACGCGCCGCTGGGGGTGCTGCTCGGCATCGAGCCGTGGAATTTCCCGCTCTATCAGGTGGTGCGGTTCGCGGCGCCGAACCTGGTGCTGGGCAACACGATTCTGCTCAAGCATGCCAAGATCTGCGCGCTCACCGCGCTCGAACTGCAGAAGATCTTCACCGACGCCGGCGCGCCCGAAGGGGTGTACACCAACATCTTCCTGCGGATCTCGGACGTCGAGCACGTCTTGGCGCATCCCGCTGTCCAGGGCGTATCCCTCACCGGCAGCGACGCCGCCGGTGCGTCGGTGGCCGAGATCGCCGGGCGGCACGTGAAGAAATGCGTGCTCGAGCTCGGCGGCAGTGACCCCTTCATCGTGCTCGACGCCGACGATCTGGACGGCACACTCGATGCGGCGACCACCGGGCGGCTGGGCAACACCGGTCAAAGTTGTGTGGCCGCAAAGCGTTTCATCGTCCCGGACGAACTGTACGACCGGTTCGTGGTCGGTCTGGCCGAGCGGTTCGGCGCACTGCGCCCGGGCGACCCGTCGGATCCGGAGACCACACTCGGACCGCTCTCCTCTCCGAAGGCCGCCGACGACCTGCTGGAACAGGTTCAGGATGCCCGCGAGAAGGGCGCCACGGTGGTCACCGGTGGCGGCCGCCCCGACGTTCCGGCGCCGGGACGCCGGGACGCGTTCGTCGACGCGACAGTGCTGACCGATGTCACTCCCGAGATGCGTGCCTATTCCGAGGAGCTGTTCGGGCCGGTCGCGGTGGTGTACCGCGTCGGTGACGAACGCGAGGCGATCGAGTTGGCGAACACCTCGAAGTTCGGGCTCGGCGCCACGGTGTACAGCAGTGACCCGGACCGCGCGCGAGCGGTGGCCGAGCAGATCGACAGCGGCATGGTGTGGATCAACCACCCGACCTCCTCGCAGGCCGATCTGCCCTTCGGCGGGGTGAAGCAGTCGGGTTTCGGTCGCGAACTGTCCGAACTCGGCATGTTCGGTTTCGCCAATCGCAAACTGATTCGCTCCCTGCCCCGCACGACCGCATCCGCCGGTGTCGCGGGCTGAGGGCTCGAAAGAGGAGATGCGCATGCGTGCAGCGGTGCTGCGGGAATTCGGTGGTCCGGAAGCACTCACGGTTGGCGACGTCGATACGCCGCGTCCCGGGCCGGGTGAGGTGCTGGTGGGAGTCCGGGCGTCGTTGCGATCCACGAACAGCTGGACGAGGGGCACAACGGGCAAGCTCGTCATGGACGTGCCCTGATGCCTCCAGCCCTGCCCTCAGTTCTGCCGCGGCAGCAGTTCGGTGACGAACCGGTCCACGAATTCCGCCGATAGCGCGCCGTCGGCCGGCACCACCACGAATTTGCTCAGTCCGGCCGCGAGGTATTCGTTTACCAGCCGGTGCAGATCCGCCCAGCTCCCGGCGATCACATCGCCCGGATCGGCACCCGATCGCTGCGCGCCGATCCGTGCCGCCAGCTCGGCCGGGATGCCGTTCTCCGCGAGCAGCAACGTGATGCCGAAGTGATCGGCTTCGATCTCCCGGCCCGCCGCGGCTGCCGCCGCATTGATCGCCGATACCCCGGCCGCCGCCTCGGCCGGGGTCACGAAACTACCGAGCCAGCCGTCGCCGTATCGGCCGACGCGACGGAAGGCGCCCGGTACGCGACCACCGAGCCAGATGTCGAGTGGGCGGGTCGGCCGCGTGCCCACCGTCGCCCCGCGAACGGTGAAGTAGTCGCCGTCGAAATCGACATCGTCGGCGCGCAGCATCGCGCGCAGCAGGCGCAGCGATTCGTCGAAGACCGCCCCGCGCGGCCCCGGCACCGGAAACAGGTCCTGTTCTCCGGGGCCGGCCGGGCGCAAGCCGAACACCGGCAAAACCCGTTTCGGTGCCAGGGCGGCCAGCGATGCCAGTTGCTTGGCGACCAGCACCGGATGCCGCCCGGGCAGAATCGCCACCGACGTGCCGACCTTCAATCGGCTGGTTCGCGACAACGCGAACGCCATCCCCACCGTCGGATCCACGGCCGGCGCGAACACCAGCTCGGAGAACCACAGCGAATCGACCCGCGCGGCCTCGAGCCGATCCACGAGCTCGGCGAGTTCTCGCGGGTCGGCGGCCGAACCGGTACCCACCCCGAACCGAATCTTCATCTCGCCACTCACCGCCGGAACAACACCGCCATCGACGCCGATATTTCGACCGAGCCGCCGAACCGGTCCCGGCACGCACAGACGCCCGTATCCGAGCAGATAGAATGCGTTGTGCTGCAACGACTTCGACATGGATCGTCTCGGAACACAACCGCCGGCTCCGGGGAAGACTCACCGGCGCAGCTGGATTCGAGTGTCACCGCCCTGCCCGGGCAGCGGGATGGTTCGGGGCGTCGAGCAACTCGTCCAGATGAGTCCGCGACCAGGTGCACAGTCGGTGGACGGTGGCCAGCAGATCGAGACCGGCCGGGGTCAGGGAATAGTCGACCCGCTGATTCGCGGTGTGGTGGTCGTACCGGGTGACGATGCCGTCGGCTTCGAGGGCCCGCAGGGTCTGCGTCAGCATTTTGTAGCTGATGCCTTCAACGGCGCGGTGCAGTTCGGTGAACCGGCGCTCGCGATCACCGATCGCCTCCAGCACGGCCAGGGCCCACTTGGTGGACAGGGTCGCGAAAATGTGGCGCGCGACGGCCGCTGCGCGCTCCTGCTCTGTCCCGCTCACCGCGTACCTCTCACCTTGAAGTGCGTACTTACCCAGCGTAAGGAACGACCGTAGCGTGCGAGGAATGCGGATTCTCGAAACCTATGCCCGGCTGTTCGTCGCTGATATGGACGCGGCCCTGCCGATCTACGAGCGCCTCGTCGGGGCGCCGGCCGACCTTCGCTTCCCATTCGAGGAAGCCGAAATCGCCGCCGTCGGTGGCTTTCTCGTCGTCGCGGGACCGGACGCGGCGATCGACAAGTACCGCGGCACCGTCGGCCCGGTGATCGTGGACGATCTGAGCGCGCTCCCGGCCTTCCTCGCCGATATCGGGGGCACGGTCGTCGGCGAGCCGGTCACCTCCCCCACCGGCCGCGTCGTCTACGCCCGCCATCCCGACGGGACGCAGGTCGAGTACGTGGAATGGACCGACGAGGTCCGGATTCGCGTCCTGGGCGGTTGACTCCTCGATGTCAGTTCTTGTCATCGAGGCTGTCCAAGGTGGTCAGGATCGCCTCGACCGGAATGCGGCCGGCCGCCACCGTTTCGGCGCCGTTGCGCCGCAAGGCCACCGACAACGGTGCGGCCCAAGTGTTTTCGTAGATCAGAACGGCGGCCGAACGCCCGGGATGCAGCGCGGCTCCCGCCTCCCGCAGATCGCCGTCGTCGAGTACGCCCGTCGTCTCCTCGGCGAACAAGGCCACAGTCGCTTCGCACTCGAGCCCGATATCGGCGATATCGATGCCGGTCAGCGACCCGTCGCCCTCTTTCCGGAGGAACGCCAGATTCAGCACGCGGATGATGCCCCGGCCGACCAGATCGCGCAGCACCGGCAGGGCCGAGCCGTCCGGGGGGCGGCCCGCGGGGAACTCGATAACGAGATAGTCGATCGGACCCATCTCATCGATACCGGCAGCACTGGTCATCCGAGTACCTCATCCCTGGCCGGATCACCGGCGTGATTCGGCGAGACAGCAGCTGAGGCCACGCGGTCGACGACGAGCACATCGGCCACCGGCGTGACACCTAATGATTCGAAGCCGGGCCGCTCGCGGATAAACCGGAATCGATTCCGGCGCGCATGGCCATCGGACACGGTGTCTCATGCGTGCCCCCTCAGCGTGCCCCCTCAGCGTGCCCCCTCAGCGTGTCGCCTCCCCGCGCGGAGCACCACCCAGCTCGGCGACACCACGGAGTTTCGCTCACGGTGAGTCTGGATGGTGGCAAACCGCGTGTGGCGGCGAAGAATTCGCGTGACCGCGGTGTGGAAGGGGTAGTGGTGACGACGTCCGTGCCTGTGCGACTCGAGCACGCCAAAGATATTCATCCGGGCGTCGACGTGCCGCTACTCCACGACGCCGTGGTGGCCGAGCGCACACTGTGGACACCGGCCGAACTGCACGAGCTCACCGCGGTGGTGGCGAGCGAACTGGCGACACCGCTGCTGGATATCGTGCGGTTCGACACCTCGCGCCGCTGGTGGACCCGGCTCGCGCTGACGATGGGCGTGGAACTGTGGCTGCTGTCGTGGGCGCCGGGGCAAGGCACCGAACCGCACGACCACGGAGGCGCGTCGGGTTCGTTCACCGTCTCGATCGGTGAACTGGAGGAGGACTACCGCTACCCCACCGGCCCCGTACGCTCGGCCCGGCGCCGCGCCGGCGACACGATCGCGTTCGGGCCCGAACGCGCCCACCAGCTGCACAACCGCAGCGCCCGGCCGGCCGCCACGGTGCACGCCTACTCGCCACCGCTGCGACCGGTCCGCGAATACCGCTCGCTGCAGGATTTCACCGGTGTGTGACCATGCCGGTAACCCACATCGCCCGATCGCCGAGGAGTGACGGTATGAGCGCCGAGGATCTGCTCGCACAGGCACGCGCCGGATTGAACCGCGTCGAGCCCGTCACCGCCGCGCACCGGTTGGCCGAGGGCGCGCTCGTGGTCGATATCCGCCCGCACGCCAACCGCCTCGCCGAGGGTGAGATCCCCGGCGCGGTCGTCGTCGAGCGCATCGTGCTGGAATGGCGGCTCGACCCCCACGGTTCGCACCGGCTCCCGGACCTGACCTCCGACACCGAGGTGATCATCGTCTGCAACGAGGGGTACGCCTCCAGCCTGGCCGCGGCCGACGCGCAGCGTCTCGGGCTGACTCGCGCCACCGACCTGGTCGGCGGGTTCCGGGCGTGGAAGGCGGCCGGCCTGCCGGTGGCTCCCGGCGGGAGCCCCGCCGTTCCGTAGACCACCGACACCCGCTCGCCTCGCCCGCCCGGTTGCCACGACAGCCATCCGCGTCCGCAGCGCCGCGTCTACCTCCCGGTTCCCGGAATTCTTTCACCTGCAAACGATCTGGCTGAGAATGTAGAGGGGCAAACGGAATTACGAGGAGTGCGATGACCAGGTGTGCGCATTATGTCGGAAGTGTTCCAGCCGAGTTGATGACCGGGGATGCTGCGGTGCTGCAGTGGTTCGCCGACCGCAGTGCGGGCCATCCCGTGACCGGACTGCCCTGTGATCTGGATCCGGACTGGATCCTCGACTACCTCCGCCGGCGCAGAGAGCACGAGGACGTCTTCGATGTCGTCCGCACCGGCGATTACTCCGACTACAGCGATTTCCCGAGCTACGGCCTGCGCCCGGGGGCGAAGCTGGAACCGCGGCACGTGGCGATGGACCGGCTCGACCGCATCGGCGCCGTGGTAGCCGCCTTCGACGAGGTGCGCGCCGGGCGGCCCGAACTGGACGGGACGAGATTGCAACTGAGCCAACCCAATCCGCTGGATCTGGCGATGTTCGTCTTCGCCGGTGCGGCGGTGTCGAACGGATTCCCGCTGGGCCCGGCCCTGCGCCGCTCCAATCTCATCGCGACAGCACTGCGGCATCTGCCGGTCTTCACCGAGGCCGCATTGCAAGAGATCGCGGAGGTGAACGCGCGCTACGGCGATCGCGTGGTCTGGCAGGTCGAATCACCGTTCGCGCTGCTGGGCATGGTCAAGGCCGACCAGTTGGGCGCGAAATGGGCGGCGGCGCCGCTGCTGGCTCGCCAACTGGCCGGGGTACTCACCGGCATACACGAGATCGGGGCACAGGCGGTGGTCCATCTGTGCTACGGAGATTATCAGCACAAGGCGCTGCTCAGCCCGCGTTCGCTGGCGCCCGCGGTCACCCTGCTGAAGCACACCGCACGCCGGCTGCGCGCAGACGGCACTCCCTTTCCGGCGGTGCATATTCCGTGTGCGTTCGGTGCCGAACCCGCACCACAGGACGCCGCGTTCTACGCCCCCCTGCGCCGGCTGGACCCGGACTGGAACGTCATCGCGGGGGTGGTGTCACCGGATTCCGCCGACGACAGCGCACACGCCCTGCGACTGTTCGAGCAGGCGGCCGGTCGTCCCGCGTTCGGCGTCGCGACCGCGTGCGGTCTCGGCCGCTGCAGTGTTGCGGACGCGCAGCGCGCTGCCGAGACGACCGCGGCACTGACCGCCGAGACGACCACCGGATAGCACCACGGCACGGTCGCGGTGCCGTGCGTCAGCGCCCTGACGCCGGCACCGCGGCCCCGCCTGGGCGTCCGGCGCCTCACCCGGATACCGCAATGTCGTTCGGGCCCAAGGATTCTGCTTCGCACGCCGCGCGACCAGGGCATACCCGGAAGGAGTGGCCGGAATCCGGCGGACGCCCCGCGGGAACCGGACAAAGGCCTTACCCTGGATGAGTCGGTGAAAGTGGGGTGATGCCGGACATGACCAGCCGGGACCGCAAACCCGCCTGGGGTCGTCGTCACCGTACCTTCCGCTTTGCTCGCCGAAACGGCACTCACGTAACGCAACGTCGCGTCCCCTGT
The DNA here is from genome assembly GCF_002933465.1 of Nocardia nova. Lineage (GTDB taxonomy): Bacteria > Actinomycetota > Actinomycetes > Mycobacteriales > Mycobacteriaceae > Nocardia > Nocardia nova_B. Next base: position 285,622 of record NZ_PSZE01000003.1, on the reverse strand, counting down.
CGTGACCCTAGCCGCGCATCACAGACAGCGGCATCTTCATACCCACATCAGCTATCTTTCAGCTACTCCCTGCTGATACGAACTTGCATCGTAACTTGCTGTTTCCCTTGATGATTCAAGTACTACTGATAAACTGATTCCCCGTGCGCCGAGTACGAGTTAACAAGCGGCTACGGAGGTTTCGGATTTTGTCGTAGGACATGCCATCCGGACTCGGTCCGGCAGCCGATCCGGCGCACCGTCCGTTCGTACGCAGTTCCAGGGAGTTGCTATGGGGAACAACGAAATTCCGCGCGTTCTGGTAGTAGGCGGCGGCCCGGCGGGGTCCACCGCGGCCGCACTGCTCGCACGGTCCGGAGTGCAGGTGACCCTCCTGGAGCGGGATACGTTCCCGCGCTACCACATCGGAGAATCACTGCTGGCCTCGTGCCTGTCCACGCTGCGGGTATCCGGCGCCTACGACAGGGTCGCCGCGCACGGCTTCCAGATCAAACGCGGCGGCTACTTCCAATGGCAGAACGACACCTGGCTGCTGGACTGGTCCAAGCTCGTCGACGCCGAGGCATGGTCCTGGCAGGTCGACCGCGCCGCCTTCGACGACCTCCTGCTACGCAACGCCGCCGACCAGGGCGCAGAGGTCATCGAACAGGCGACCGTCGAGAACATCCTGTTCGACGGTGAGCGTCCGACCGCGGCGGAATGGGTCAAGGCCGGCGACGACACCGTCCACACCACCGAGTTCGATTTCCTCGTCGACGCTACCGGCCGAGACGGGTTGCTGGCCAAGCACTTCGGCATGCGTCGCCAACATTCGGCCTTCCGCAACGTCGCGATCTGGTCGTACTGGAAGGGCGCACACCTGCACCCGGACAGCCCGGAGGGCGCGATCAACGTGGTGTCGACCCAGGAGGGCGGCTGGTTCTGGAACATCCCGCTCGCCGACGGGCGTACCAGCGTCGGCTATGTGGTCTCGGCGCGGCTGGCCGCCGAAAAGCTGCGCGCGCACGATTCCCGCCAGTCGTACTACCTGGAGACCATCCGGGAGAGCAAGCCGATGTGCGAAATGCTCGAGGGTGCGGAGCAGATCGCCGATGTGCGGGCCGAACAGGACTACTCCTATGTCGCCGACCGGTTCTGCGGCCCCGGCTACGTCCTCGTCGGCGACGCGGCGTGCTTCCTGGATCCGTTGTTGTCCACCGGAGTTCACCTGGCGACCTATTCCGGGCTCGTGTCCGCGGCGGCGATCGCGACCACGCTGCGCGGTGAGATGTCCGAAACCGATGCGCTGGCGTACTACGAGTACACCTACCGCCGCGGCTACACCCGGTTCCTCTCCCTGGTCTCACGGATGTACGAGCACTACATCGGCTCCGAGGAATACTTCGCGCACGCGCACAAGCTCACCGACGTCCGCGACGGCGATTCGCCCGAGCAGTCGTTCACCCGGATCATGGCCGGCCTGACCGATGTCGGCGAGACCACCGGCGATCAGGACCGTACCGGCACCGAGGTCATCGTCGCCGAGGCGGAGCGCCTGCACACCGCCCCGGATACCGACGGGGTCAACATCAAGTACATGGGCGGCCTGGATATGTCACCGGTCTGGGACCACTGGCGCGATCCGCTGTCCGACACCACGATGGGCGAAATCCGCATCACCACGGAACCGGTGTTCGGCCTGACCACCCGCCCGCGCTCCGACGCCGAGCGCGAGGCCATGACTCTCCCGGTCCAACCGCCCCGCAAGGGCGCCGGCGCCGCCCTCTAGCGGCGACGTCACCAGGACTCCCGGTGCGAACCGAAACGTGGAGTCGGCAGTGACCGTCACAGGATCCGTCCCCGGCCCGCTGAGCGAACCGACGCCCAGCGGGCCGGGCCCCCGGACGAACCCGGCCACGCAGATCGAGCGATTCCACGACCCCACAACCCGAACCCTGCTGTCGGGCACCGGCTTCACGACCACGGCGCTCGAACACATCCTCGAGACGACGTTGAGCGTGCACGTCCTGCGCCAGCATCAGGTTCCGCCCCGAACACTGCCCGCATTCATCGTCGACGAACTCCGGCTGCGGGATGCCGACGGCGCGCTGGTCCGGCGTTCCCGTCTGGTCACCCCCGCTCTGGCGACCGTCTCGCTCAATTACGTAGTGGCCGTGCCACAACCGGCTGCCGCCAGCGGCATCGACGATGTCCGGATGCCGATCGGCCACGGCTTGCGCACCCGCGGCCTGCCCCAGGGCCGCCGCCTGCTCTGGGCGGGCATCAGGCCGTGGCCGGACGGCCGGCCCAGTGCGTCCAGGGCGTACATCATGACGCTCGGCCGCCGTCCCGTGTGCTATATCCGCGAAGTGTTTCATCCCGCGGTCGTACCGCCCGCACACACGACGGGTTCGCTACCGGAACCGGCTCTGCGAGACGATGTTTCCGAGGAGAATTGAGTGCCCGCTCCCACCATCACGGTCCTACTCGACTTGGTTCTCATCATGGCGGCCGCACACCTGCTCGGATGGCTGGCCGAAAAGATCGGGCAGCCACCGGTCATCGGCGAGATCGCGGCCGGGATCCTCGCCGGCCCCACGGTCATCGGACACCACTTGTCCGTCACCCTGTTTCCCGAAGCCGGACGCTCGTATCTGACACTGCTCGCCAATATCGGTGTGGCAGTGTTCATGTTCGTCGCAGGTCTGGAGCTCGATCGGGAGATATTCCGCGGCGCCCGGCGGTCGATCCCCGCGGTGTCCGCGGCGGCCTACGCTATTCCCTTCGCATTGGGCAGCGCGGTCGCGATCACCGTTCTGGCACGCCACACCACCGGCAACCGGCTGCACTTCGCCCTGTTCGTCGGCTGCGCGATGGCGGTGACCGCCTTCCCGGTGCTGGCCCGAATCCTGCACGACCGCAATCTCGTTCGCACGGAGATCGGACAGCTCAGCCTGGCCTGCGCGGCGCTGGTCGACGTCGTGGCATGGTCGGTCCTCGCCGTCGTCCTCGCACTCGCGCACCCGGGTGGCGTCCAGTGGCGGCTCGTCCTGCTCCTACCGCTGGTCGCTCTGCTGTGGTGGTTCGTGCGACCTGTGCTGGCCCGGATCTCGGAATCCGGCACCCAGCAGACGATGCTGGTGCTCGGCGTGGGTGGAGCACTCGGGCTCGCCGCGATCACCGAATGGATCGGATTGCATCTGATCTTCGGTGCTTTCGCCTTCGGTGTCATATTCCCGCGCGAACGCCGCCGGACGGTCGAGTCCGGTGTGCGAATCCTGTGCATCCTGCTGATGCCCGGCTTCTTCGTGATCGCCGGACTGGCCGTCGATCTCGGCTCGCTCGACGCGACATCGATAGGTGAACTGATCGCGGTCATCGGTGTCGCGGTGGTGGGAAAGGTCGGCAGCGTCTACGCCGCCGGTCGGCTGACCGGGATGCAGTCGCGAGCGGCCGCCGCCGTGGCAGCGCTGCTCAACACCCGAGGCCTGACCGAACTGGTGATTCTGAACGTGGGCTTGACCACCGGCCTCATCGGCACGCAGTTGTATTCACTGCTGGTGATAATGGCCCTGGTGACCACCGCGTCGACGGCACCGATGCTCCGTATGCTCGGCATATCTCGCGGCGACCGACCGTCTCGTCCGCCGCAGGCGCCGGACTCGGAGCACGATCCGAACCCGGGCGCCGCGGCCGCGGTGGCGCCGTCGCCCGATATGAGCGGAAAACGCTGACCCACAAGCACATCCGATCGACTCCGGACGCGGGTGGCGGCAACGCTACTCCCACGTTCGCAGACACCATCGCCGCGTCGCTGCTATGTTGCTTGCGTGGGCGAACCGCCAGGCACCGTGAGCGCGACACGTGCCGCGCCCGCCGAGCTCTCGTCGAATTTCTGTTCCACCCGTCTGGAGTCCCGTCTTTGACCACACCACAGTCACCCCTTCCCGAGCCCTACACCACGGCGACCGGAATATGCCCCGTCCAGCACGGCTCGCCCTTCGATACCGACGACGACCGATTCCCGATGTACACAGCCGAATTCGTCGCCGATCCACACGCCGCCTATCGCGAGATGCGACGGCAGTACCCCTCCCTCGTTCCCGTCGAACTCGCCCCCGGCGTGCCTGCCACCCTGGTCATCGACTACGCCGTCGCGGTTCGCATCCTCAACGACCCGGACCACTTTCCCTCCGATCCGCGCACCTGGCAGAAAACCATTCCGCAGGATTCACCCGTGCGCCCGATGATGGAGTGGTATCCGGCGGCCCGGTACAACACCGGTGCGCCCCATGCCCGCTACCGCGCTCCGTCGGTCGCCGCGATCGACCACATCGACCTCCACAGCGTGCCCGCGATCGTGGAAAGGGTTGCCGTTCCGCTGGTCAACTCCTTCTGTGAGCAGGGATCCGCCGATCTCGTCATGCAGTACTCGTTCCCGCTCGTACTCGAGGTCCTCAACCGGATGGTCGGCTGCCCGGCCGACATCGGGACCCGAGTCGCCAACGGCATGGCCGCCCGGTTCGACACCGTCAGAGGTCAACAGGGTATGGACATGCTCAAGGAAGCGCTCATGGAACTGATCGCGTTCCGGCGCGAGCAACCGGGCGACGACGTCACCTCACACCTGGCCCATCACCCGAACGGCCTCAACGATGTCGAGGTGTTCGCCCAGCTGATGTCCTTCTATGGCGCGGGCTTCGAGGCCCAGCGCAACCTCATCAACAACGCGCTGATGCTCATCCTCACCGATGAGCGATTCCGGTTCGGCGACATCCTCGGCCGCAACCTGTCCACCACCGACGCCCTCGACGAGATCCTGTTCAACGACCCGCCGATGGCCAACTTCTGCACCACCTATCCACGGCAGCCGATCATGATCGACGGCGTGTGGCTGCCCGCCGATCAGCCGGTCCTGATCAGCCTCGCGGCGTGCAACAACGATCCGAAGATCCGCGGCGAAGCCGCGAGCAGTATCGGCAACCGTTCGCATCTGGCCTGGAGCACCGGCCCGCACAGCTGCCCCGCCAAATCGGTGGCCTACCTGACGGTCCAGAACGCCATCGACCAGCTCTTCGACGCGCTGCCGGAAATTCAGTTGGCCGTCCCGGCCGCACAACTGGAATGGCGGCCCGGCCCGTTCCACCGGGCACTGACCTCGTTGCCGGTCGTCTTCCCCAAATCGCCGCCCCTGCCCGTGATGTAGCCACCTTCATCGCCCGGCCCGGGCGACCACCGGGTCGGGCGGCGACTGGTCCCATCCGGGTCAGGCCGTTCTAGGTGGGAAGTTGTGACCTCGGGGACGGCCTCTGCTATCTTCTCTGCAGTGCCTCACGCACCGGCCGGTGTAGTTTAGTGGTAGAACATCAGCTTCCCAAGCTGAGAGTGCGGGTTCGATTCCCGTCACCGGCTCTCTTTCTCCCCGCGATACCGTCCGTGGGCTCACGAACGAAATCCTTTGTCTCGCAAACGCATCGGCCGCCAGCCGGGTTGCCGGCGCGGCCGGTGTCTCTTGTCCGGGTCGTCAGCTGACGCCGAGGTTGATACCCGACGCCGTCCGATCCACCACACGGCGGCGTTGAACGCAGCGGACCACCTACCGCGGAGACCGGAACGACGAGGCCGTACCGGGTCGATTCCGGCGCGAAGGTTAGGCGGGGCGGATCGTGGCTACCCATCCTGAGGTGCCGGGTGCCGTGAACGACCGGTGGCCGGGTGGATGGGCTGCCCCACGGCACCTGACTGTCGCACCGACCGTGACCTGTGACGACGGCGGAAGGAAACCAGACAGATGCTCATGCTCACGCCCACTGCCATCGAGGCCGTTCGTACCATCACCTCCGCGGACGGAATGCCCGACGATGCGGGATTGCGCATCTCCTCGAACGACGGCGCGGAGACGCTGCAGCTCGCAGTAGCCGCGGGGCCGTCGGAGCAGGATCAGGTGCTCGATGCGGAAGGCCCGCGTGTCTTCCTCGATGAGCAAGTCGTCGACTTCCTGGACGACAAGATCCTCGACACCGGGCTGGGCCCGGACGGGCAGGGTACCTTCGTGCTCGCCCAGCAGGACCCGAATACCGCGGGGCGCTAGGCCGACGCCGATTCGGCTTCATCGTTGTGATGTCACCTAGTCCGGCCAGATCGGCGTGCGCTTGTTCAGAAAGGCATCCATACCTTCGCGGGCGCCCGGCAGCTGGGATGCGGCGGCCATGACTTCGAGCGCGATCGCGTAGGCGTCGTCCTCCGGACGGTCCAGCTGTGCGTACAGCGTGCGCTTGCCCAGCGCCTTACTCGCCCGGCTGCCCCGCGTCGCCCTGGTGAGCAGCTCGGCGACCGCCCGGTCGAGATCGGCGTCGGGGACGGCTCGGTTGATCAGCCCCCAGTCGGCGGCGGTGTGGGCATCGATCGGATCGCCGGTGAGGGCGAGTTCCATCAGGCGTTTGCGGCCGACCGCCCGGGCCACGGGAACGGCCGGAGTGTGGCAGAACCAGCCGCCCTTGCCGCCCGGGAGAGCGAAGCCGGCCGATTCGGCGGCGACGGCGAGATCACAGGAGGCGACCAGCTGGCATCCGGCTGCCGTGGCCAGGCCGTGAACGCGCGCGACGACGACCTGGGGCACGGATTCGACGGTCGACATGACCTCGGTGCACAGGGTCAGCAGGTCGCGCACACCGAGCAGGTCACGGGCGGCGACATCGGCGAAATCGTGCCCGGCGGAGAAGACCGGACCGTTCGCGGCCAGAACGATCCCGCTCGCATCGCTGCCTCCGGCCCAGCGAAACGCGGACAGCAGCTCCCGCAGATGATCGGCCGAGAGCGCATTGCGCCGGTCCGGCCGGTTCATGGTGATGCGAACGGTCTCACCGTTGCGCTCGACGAGCAGGTTTCGGTACTCCGCTGTAGCCATACCCCACGGTAGATCGGGTCCGGCCGCGGTGGGGCCGGCGAACTCGTCGAACGCTCGGTGATCGTGCCGTGGACCTACTGCGGCGCCGCGACGCAGGTCGTGGCGATCTTCTGGGTCGCCGCACGCGCCTTGTCGGAGTCCTCCTTGCTCAGGCCACCCATCGAGCCGTCGGTCACTTGGGCATTGCTGCCGGGCTTGGTCATCTTGCGCAGGCCGTCCTGCGAAATGCCTTCGTCCACATAGAGTTTGGCGGCGCAATCGGCGAGTTTCGCATCCTTGAGGCCGCTGGACTGCAGGGATTTCGACAGGTCCGCCTGGGTGATGGTCGGCTCCGAATCCTTGTCGGAACCGCACGCACCCAGAAGCGGCAGGGCGATGCAGACGGCGGCGATCAGCGAAATCCTCAACTGTTCCTCAATTCTCAGGCGTATCGGCTATGGCGCGTTCCGATGGAACCGGACACGAACCGCGTAGGTGATACTGCCGCATCACGCGGCCGGACAACAGTCCGAGTCTTGCGAACACGGAGCGTTCACAAAGGCGCCGCTCACAGATCCGCCGGCCACGATTGCGGCGACCTCCGTTGGCGTAACGCCAATGATTGCTAGGGTGTCCCCGTTCCTCGTCGGAGTCCGAGCCTCGGTGCGGGAGTTTCGAAATGATGTTGAACCATCACCGAGTCGGCACCGGTGAACCGCTGGTCCTGATCCACGGCGTCGGCAGTCACTGGCAGGTGTGGGAACCGGTCATCGGCACGCTGTCGGCTCGGTTCGACGTGATCGCGGTCGACCTGCCCGGTTTCGGCGGGTCCGACCCGCTCCCACACACCACGGTGGACACCCTCACCGACGCACTGCACGCGTTCCTCACCGAACAGGGCCTGGAACGACCGCACCTCGCCGGCAATTCGATGGGCGGTCTGATCGCGCTGAACCTCGGCGCACGCGGTGTGGCGAGTTCGGTGACCGCGTATTCACCGATCGGCTTCTGGTCCGATGCCGGGCGCATCTGGTGTCAGCAGGCGCTGGGCCGCGCGGCCACCCTGGGCCGGGGACTGCGCGCGCAACTGCCCGCCATCCTCGGCACACCGGCCGGGCGGACCGCCTTCCTGAGCATCGTGTTCGGCCGACCGTGGGCGCTGGACAGCCGGACCGCGGTCGAGACCGTGGACGGCGTCCTCGATGCCCCCGGATTCCGTTCGGCCCTGGCCTCATTCGATCAGGCGCGGCTGCGCGACGGTGGCCGCCTGGCCCGCATTCCGGTCACGGTCGCCTGGGGCAATCGCGACATTCTGCTCACCTATCGGACGCAGAGCCGGCGGGCGCGGCAATGGCTTCCCCAGGCCCGGCACATCACCCTGCCGGGCAGCGGCCACACCCCGTTCTACGACGACCCGGCCGGTTGCGCGAAGATAATCCTCGAGCAGGTGCCTACCGGCGGGTAACCGCAGGGGCCCGATCCCGATCAGCACGGAGTGAGCGATGAGCGACGTATCCCTGACCTTCGACGGTGATCGTGCCTACGTCGAACTAGACCGGCCCGACAAGCACAACGGGCTCACCATCGACATGTTGACCGATCTCGTCCGGGTGGCGCGGGTGATCGGAAAGCGCGACGAGATTCGCGCCGTGATCCTCGCCGGCAACGGGCCCAGTTTCTCCAGCGGTCTCGATATCGCGAAGGCAACCGGCGACCCGCTGAGTATCGTGCGCAATTTCCTGCCCCTACCGTGGCTGGGCACCAATGCTTTTCAGGAGGCGTGCTGGGCGTGGCGGCGGCTGCCGCAGCCGGTGATCGCGGCGGTGCACGGCCATTGTTTCGGCGGCGGATTGCAATTGGCTCTGGCCGCCGATTTCCGTTTCGCCACACCGGATTCGGATTTCGCCGTGATGGAAGTCGCGCACGGCCTCGTTCCGGATATGTCGGGCGCGGTCACGCTGTCGCGCCTGATCGGTGTGGACAAGGCACTCCTGCTGACCATGACCGCCGATCCCGTCGACGCCGCCTATGCCGCACGGATCGGACTGATCACCGAGGTGAGCGAGGATCCGCGCGCCGATGCCGAGAAATTGGCCGATCGCATCGCGGCCCGCCCGGCAACCGCCGTCGCCGCCGCCAAACAATTGTTCGAGCGCACCTGGCACGCGGGCACCCGCCGCACCCTGGGAATCGAACGGGCGACGCAGATACCACTCCTGGTCCGGCAAGCGCTCGGCCGTCGGTAGTTTCGGACAAACGAACACACGGCCGAGCCGGGATCTACCCGAAAACGCGAGCGGGAAACCCAGTCACCTACGATTCGCTGTTAGCATTTTCACACTTTGCCAGCGAAGCCGGTGAACGGGGGCGCATCGGCGAGAACGGGAAGGGCTGCATTTGTCCAGGACCGTATCCGTCCTGCTGTCCGCGATAGCGGGCGCCTCGGCCGTGCTTCTGACCGTGACCGCGCCGGCGGCCGCCAACCCGAATGCCATCAATCCGATTCCGGTTCTCAACGGCACGACCGGATTACCGAATCTGGTCGGGCGTTCGCGCGCGATATTCCAGGTAACCGGAATGGCCAGTCCTAACGCCACCGAGAACTACAACGTCCTCGGCACCGACCTGGGAATCATGTGGGACAACGGCCGCGGCGAGATGCTCACCGCCTTCGGCGATACCGCCGGACTGGGACTGCCGAATCTGCTGGCCGGCAGTTTCTGGGCGTGGCGCAGCAATATCCTGGTGCGCAGTCACACCCAGGATCCCTCGGGCGGTATCTATTTCGACAGCGCCGTGCGCGACGTGTTCGGCCAGGCGCGCGATCTGATTCCCAGTCCCAAGATTCCGTTCATCGAGATCAGCCGCATTCCGACCGCTGGAATCTCGGTGAACGGCGTGCAGTACATGAGCCTGATGTCGGTGAAGAGCTGGGATGACGTCGGTCAGTGGACCACCAACTACTCGGGTCTGGCCGCCTCCGCCGACAACGGGGAAACATGGGCCGACCTCGATTTCACCCGCCGGCCCAACGAGGGCGGCGACGCCAACTTCCAGATGAACGCCTTCGTGAAGAGCGGCGGCTGGGTGTACGAATACGGCACGCCGTCGGGCCGCAATCACTTCGCCTACGTCGCGCGCGTGCGAGAGAACGACATCCAGAATCTCGCCGAATACGAGTATTGGGACGGCGGGGCCTGGCGTAAGAACGACGTGAACGCCGCCCGCCCGATCACCGGCGGGGTCGGCGAGATATCGGTGATGTGGAACGACTACCTCGGGCAATTCGTCATGCTCACCACCGATCCGTGGAATTCGGTGGTGATGCGCCGAGCGTCTTCTCCGGAGGGGCCGTGGAGTCCGCCCGAGGTGCTGATCGATACGCGTGAATTGCCCACCGCGTACGCCCCCTCGATCTTCCCGTACCAGACCGGGCGCGACCTGTATTTCCTCACCACGGTGCACAGCCAGTACAACGTCATTCTCATGCGCACGACGCTGTAATTCGTCTCGGATATCCGCGCCCGGCCCGGTTCCGCTCGGCCGGGCGGCGCGCCGTACCTGGCTAGACTCGCCCCATGGACGCCGCCGAGTGGGACGAGCGCTACGCGCAGAGCGAGTTGGTGTGGGGTGCACCGCCGAACGCGACAGTGGTGGAATACATCTCCGGTTTGCAGCGGCGCATTCGGCTGGTGCCCGATGCGCCCGGTCAAGCGCCACCCGAACTACCGCGTGCCCTGGATCTGGCGTGCGGCGAGGGACGGCACGCGCTCTGGCTGGCCACGCACGGCTGGCAGGTGCGAGCGGTCGACTTCTCCCAGGTGGGCATCGACAAGGGCCGCACGGTCGCCTCGCGGCTGTCGCGTTCGGTGCGCAGCAGAATCGACTGGGAATGTGCGGACGTCACCGATCCGGCCGGTGCGGGGATCGACGGCCCGTTCGAATTGATTCTCGCCGTCTACCTTCATCTGCCCGCCGCACAGCGGCGCAGCCTGCTGCTCGCGGCGGCCGAACGACTGAGTCCGGGTGGCACCCTTCTCGTCCTCGGCCACGACACCACCAATATCTCCGACGGTTACGGCGGACCGCAGGATCCGGCGATCCTGTTCACGCCCGACGATGTGGTGGCGGATCTCGCTGCCGCAGAACATATTCGGATCGACACCGCGCAGCGGGTGCTGCGCGAAACCGAGGGACGCGACGCCATCGACGCGCTGGTGGTGGCCACCGCGACCGTGCCCGATCTGGAGGAGCAAGCGACGGCCACCCCGGACGCGTGATCCGGGGTGGCGACGCCTCACAGTCCGGCGCTGCCGGTGGGTAGCTCGGCGGCAATCGGGCGAGCGGTTATCCGCTGATCAATCCACTTCCGCCCATCGCCGCAGCCACGGCTCCACCGTGTGGGCGATGAGATCGAAGCCACTGCGAAACGAATGTGGCTGGCCCGGAATCACTTTCACCTCGGCCGCATCGGAGGGGTCCGGAATTCCGAAGGGATCGCGTTCACCGTTGATCACCACCACATCGGTGTGCGTGGACGCCGCCAGCAGTTCCTCGCGCCGCGTCTTCTCCGGCTTACCGGGCGGATGCAGCGGAAATGACAGCGCCAGCACACCTTTGGCGTCGGCTTCGACGGCAGTCCGGCAGGCGACCCGGGCGCCGTTGCTGCGCCCGCCCTGGATCAGCGGTCCCCCGGGCGCCTGCTCGCGCAGGGCCGAGACTATCTCCAACCACGCCGCATCCTGCACCGTCGCCGATCCGGGTGCCCGCCGACCGGCGACCCGGTACGGCTGAATCACCCGCGCGACCACTCCGCCCAGCCCTACCGCGCGATCACGGACGGCCAGCAGATCCCCGGCCTCCACCCCGCCGCCGGAACCGTGGGTGAGCAGCAGTAGAAACCGATCGCCGGCGTCCCGGTCGATCTGCACCTCGGCGTCCCCCGCAGCTGTCTCGATGCGCACGGTGTCCACGGTAATCCCCGCTCACCTCGGGTCGGCGACCGCGTGTTCATCTCGTCACATCGCCCGGTCAGCGCTTTCCAAGGCTATTACTCATCGGTAATATACAGGGTAAGTTACCCGCGAGTAGAAGGCGGAGATTCCGTTCGACTACCCGATGTGGAGACACATGGGCGGGAACGGCACACACCGACCCGCACCGACTCAACGGAGAGTGAGTAACAGAGATGGGCCATTACAAGAGCAACGTCCGCGACCTGGAGTTCAACCTCTTCGAGGTGCTGGGCATCGGCTCGGTGCTGGATTCCGGCGCCTACGGTGACCTGGACACCGACACGGTCAAGAACATCATCGACGAGGTACGCCGCCTGGCCGAGGGCCCGGTCGCCGAGTCCTTCGTCGACGCCGACCGCAACCCGCCGGTGTTCGACCCCACAACCCACAGCGTCTCTATTCCGGAGTCGTTCAAGAAGTCCTTCAAGGCCTACGAAGAGGCCGGCTGGAGCAAGGTCGGCCTGAACGAGGAGCTGGGCGGCCTGCCCGCGCCGCGTTCGGTGGTCTGGGCCCTCAACGAGATGATCCTGGGCTCGAACCCGGCCGTCGCGATGTATGCCGCCGGTGGCCCGTTCGGCCAGATCTTCTGGAACAACGCCACCGACGAGCAGAAGAAGTGGGCCGAGATCGCCGTCGAACGCAACTGGGGCGCCACCATGGTGCTGACCGAGCCCGACGCCGGTTCCGACGTGGGCGCCGGCCGCACCAAGGCCATCCGGCAGGAGGACGGCTCCTGGCACATCGAGGGTGTCAAGCGGTTCATCACCTCCGGTGACTCCGACGACATGTTCGAGAACATCTTCCACCTGGTGCTGGCCCGCCCCGAGGGCGCCGGACCGGGCACCAAGGGCCTGTCTCTGTTCTTCGTGCCGAAGTTCCACTTCGACTTCGAGACCCAGACCCTGGGCGAGCGCAACGGCGTGTTCGTCACCAACGTCGAGCACAAGATGGGCCTGAAGGTCTCGGCCACCTGTGAGGTCACCTTCGGCGGCCACGGCGTTCCGGCCAAGGGCTGGTTGGTCGGCGAGGTCCACAACGGCATCGCGCAGATGTTCGACGTGATCGAGAACGCCCGAATGCTGGTGGGCACCAAGGCCATCGCGACGCTGTCGACCGGTTACCTGAACGCGCTGGACTACGCCAAGCAGCGTGTCCAGGGTGCGGACCTGACTCAGATGACCGACAAGACCGCTCCGCGCGTGACCATCACCCACCACCCGGACGTGCGCCGCTCGCTGATGATGCAGAAGGCCTACGCCGAGGGCCTGCGCGCGCTCTACCTCTACACCGCCGCCCACCAGAACGAGGACATCGCTGCGCTCGTCTCCGGCGCCGACAAAGACCTCGCGTTCCGCGTCAACGACCTGCTGCTGCCGATCGTCAAGGGTGTCGGCTCCGAGCGGGCCTACCAGTACCTGACCGAATCGCTGCAGACCTTCGGTGGCTCTGGCTTCCTGCAGGACTACCCGATCGAACAGTACATCCGTGACGCGAAGATCGACTCGCTGTACGAGGGCACCACCGCCATCCAGGCGCAGGACTTCTTCTTCCGCAAGATCGCCCGCGACCGCGGTGTGGCGCTGGCCCATGTGGCCGGCCAGGTGCAGAAGTTCATCGAGTCCGAGGCCGGCAACGGCCGCCTGAAGGGCGAGCGCAAGCTGCTGGCCACCGCGCTCGAGGATGTGCAGGCCATGGCCGCCACCATGACCGGTCACCTGATGGCTGCGCAGGAGGACGCCAAGGAGCTGTACAAGATCGGCCTGGGTTCGGTCCGCTTCCTGATGGCGGTGGGCGACCTGCTGATCGGTTGGCAGCTGCTGCGTCAGGCCGAGGTCGCCATCAAGGCCCTCGACAACGGCGCCACCGGTTCCGACGAGGCCTTCTACAACGGCAAGGTCGCCGTGGCTCAGTTCTTCGCCCGCAATGTGCTGCCGGAGCTGAGCGCCACCCGTACCGTGCTGTCCAACCTGGACAACGACGTGATGGAGCTCGACGAAGCGGCCTTCTGATCGCCTTGCCGACCACCACGTGAAACACAGCGGCCCCGCCTCTCGCATTCGGGAGGCGGGGCCGCTGTCGTTGCGGGTTCCGAATGCGAAGGGCGGAGCGGCGATCCGGACGGCGCGCCCGGACCGCCGGTCCTGCACCGGGATCGAGGCCGGGTAATAATGTCGGCACTGGAGTACCCCGGGGTCTGGGACGCCATACATAAACCGAGACAGCGCCGTGCCGTGCCGATGTGACGAGGGTTTCGTCGGTAGACCGCACGCCGTCCGCCGAGGGCAGGCACAATGCCCTGGCGCGACTCATGGAAGGAATTCGGAGTATGAGACGACTGTCCGCACTGGCTGGAGCTTGCGCGGCGGTCGCGCTGCTGGGCCTGACGGCATCGCCGGCCGGAGCCGACCCGAACAACATCAATCCGATTCCCGGGCTGAACGGCATCAACGGATTGCCGCAGCTCCCAGGCCCGACGCAGGCGGTCTACCAGGCCACCGGTATGGCCTCGCCGAACCGGACCCAGAACCAGAACGTGCTGGGCACCGACCTCGGCATCATGTGGGACGACGGGCGCGGGCAGATGATCACCGCCTACGGCGACACCGCCGGCCTCGGCGTGCCGAACGTGCTGGCCGGCAGCATCTGGGCGTGGCGCTCGAACGTGCTGTTCCGCAGCCCGGCCGGTGCGGACCCGGCGGCGGGCGTGAACTACACCAGCTTCGTGGACCATCCGCTGCCCAGTCCGAAGATTCCGGGTATCGAGATCAGTTTCATTCCGACCGCGGGCATCTCGGTCAACGGCGTGCAGTACATGTCGATGATGTCGGTGCGGGAATGGGGCCCGGACGGGCACTGGGACACCAACTTCTCCACCCTGGCCGTCTCCGGTGACGACGGCCAGACCTGGGCGCAGCTGCCGACCACCCGCCGCGGCAATGAGAACGGCTTCCAGAGTTTCCAGCAGAACGCCTTCCTGAAGGCGGGCGGCTACGTCTACAAGTACGGCACCCCGTCGGGCCGCAACCAGCCCGGATTCATCTCGCGGGTCAAGGAAGCCGATATCGCCAATATCGACGCCTACGAGTACTGGGACGGCGGCGCGTGGAAGCCGAAGGACGCCAATGCCGCCAAGCCGATCGTCGGCGGCGTCGGCGAGCTGTCGGTGCAGTGGAACGCGCATCTGGGGCAGTACGTGATGCTGACCACCGATCCTTTCGACTCCGTGGTCATGCGGACCGCGCCGAACCCGGAGGGCCCGTGGAGTGCGCCGCGCGTCCTGATCGACGTGCGCGATCTGCCGACCATGTACGCGCCGATGATCTACCCGTATCAGACCGGCAGCGACCTGTACTTCCTGCTCACCATGCACAATCAGTACAACGTCGTGGTCATGCGGACGCCGCTGTAGCGGTGCGGGAGCCGGAGCCGGGGAGAATATGAAGACGGCTCCGTGCGGTTGCCGGGTCGGGGGTCTGGCAACTGCACGGAGCCGATCTGATTATCGGGATCGGGCTCGGGGTGTTACACGAATCGTTTCGACACCGGAGAAATTCTCGATCGAGGCAGCGGGGACAATCGAGAGCGATGGCGGTGCAGGGCGCTGGTCCCACGCCGCGGCACAGCAGCAAGCAGGGCTCGGACCTGCCGAAGCTCGGACGACTCTAGGAGAAGAGTATGCAGCTGGGAATGATCGGGCTCGGCCGAATGGGTGCCAATATCGTGCGGCGCATCGTCAAGGACGGTCACACCGCGGTCGGCTACTCCCGGCACGAGGACCAGATCAAGGAATTCACCGACGAACTGGGCGACAGCTTCCGGGGTGCGACCGACTACCCGGCGTTCATCGCGCTGCTCGAGAAGCCGCGCGTGGTGTGGGTGATGATTCCGGCCGGTGCGACCGGCGCGGTCATCGACCGGATCGCCGAACTGCTGGAGCCGGGCGACATCATCATCGACGGCGGTAACAGCCGCTACCACGAGGACATCCAGCGGGCCAAGGCGCTGGCGCCCAAGGGCATTCACTACCTCGACATCGGCACTTCCGGCGGTGTCTGGGGACTGGACCGCGGCTACTGCCTGATGATCGGCGGCGAGGCCGAGCAGGTCGCCCACCTCGAGCCACTGTTCAAGTCGATCGCACCTGGTGTCGACGCCGCCGAGCGCACCCCCGGTCGCACCGGTGAGCCCTCTCCCGCCGAACAGGGCTATCTGCACTGCGGTCCCGCCGGTGCCGGACATTTCGTAAAAATGGTGCACAACGGCATCGAATACGGCGCGATGGCCGCCTACGCCGAAGGCCTCAACATCCTGCACAAGGCCAATATCGGCAAGGAGCTCGACGACGCGCATTCGGCCGAGGTGTCCCCGCTGGAGAATCCCGAGCACTACCAGTTCGACATCGACGTGCCGGAGGTCACCGAGGTGTGGCGGCGCGGTTCGGTGGTCGCGTCCTGGCTGCTGGATCTGACCGCGGCGGCACTGCACGCCGATCCCGACCTGACCAGCTTCGGTGGACGGGTGTCGGATTCGGGCGAGGGCCGCTGGACCATCCACGCCGCGATCGACGAGGGTGTGCCCGCGCCGGTGCTCTCGACCGCGCTGTACGAGCGGTTCTCCTCACGCGGTGAGGCGCTCTACGCGGACAAGGTGCTCTCGGCCATGCGCAAGGCGTTCGGCGGGCACAACGAACTGCCGGGCAAGTAGCGCGCAGTAGTCCGAGGCAACCAAGCCCGCTGTGCGGCTTCCGGGGCAGGGGCGCGGTCGGCGACCACGGGTAGGTTCCGGCGCCGCGAACGGCTACGGTCGGTCCATGCGCAACGTTGCCGGAATCGTTCTCGCAGTAGCCGCGGTCGCCCTTGCGGGGTGCTCCGGTGGTGGCGGCTCCGGTTCCACCACTACGACGGGCGCCAGCGCCGCACCGGGCACCACGAGCGCGACGGGCGGCACCGCCGCGACCACCACCACCGGTAACCAGCAGGACTGCGCCGCAGGCTATCTCGCGCAATTCACCACCCGGCAGAAGCTGGCGCAGCTGCTCACCGTAGGCGTCAAGAACGCCGCCGACGCCGAACAGGTGGTGCGCGGGGAACAGGTGGGCGGCATCTTCGTCGGAAGCTGGACCGACCAGTCCATGCTGTCCGGCCAGGGCCTCGACCAGGTGAAGGCCGCCGCGCGCACACCGCTGATGGTGACCATCGACGAAGAAGGCGGCCGGGTGTCGCGGTTGCGGAATCTGATCGGCCAGGCGCCCTCGGCCCGGGTCGCGGCGCAGACCATGTCGGCCGACGAGTACTACCAGCAGAGCCTGGCCCGCGGTCAGGCCATGAAGAAGCTCGGCATCACCGTCGACTTCGCGCCGGATGTGGATGTCAGCGACGAGCCCGACGACGCGGTGATCGGCGACCGGTCATACTCGCAAGATCCACAGGTCGTCACCGACTACGCCGGCGCCTACATCCGGGCCATGCACGATGCCGGCGTCGGCGCGGTGATGAAGCACTTCCCCGGCCACGGGCACGGGTCGGGCGATTCCCACACCGGCGCGGTGCGCACGCCCCCGCTGGATCAGATGCAGCAGGTGGATCTGGTGCCGTTCCGGAATCTGATCGACTCCGGCGCCGCGGTGATGGTCGGCCATCTGGACGTTCCCGGGCTGACCACGCCCAACGTTCCGGCGAGCATCAGCCCGCAGGCGATGGCCCTGCTGCGCCAAGGCGCCGGCTACAACGCCAAGCCCTACGACGGCCCGATCTTCACCGACGACCTGAGCGGCATGGCGGCCATCACCGCCCGGATGGGCATCGAGGACGCGGTAGCCGCCGCCCTGGAGGCCGGCGCCGACGATGCACTTTGGATCAGCACCGACGCCGTCAGCTCGGTGCTCGACCGGCTCGAGCAGGAAGTTCGCGACGGAAAACTGCCCATGAAACAGGTCGACGACTCCGTCCTGCGGGTGGCCAAGTACAAAGGCATCCAGCTCCCCTGCTGAACCCGGCTTCAGCGAATCGGTGACAGTTCGTTGTTCTCCGAAACTTACCTTGGAGTAAGATAGGGGTTTCGATATGGGCTAGGAGTGTGGATGGCAGGCGGAACGAAGCGGCTTCCCAGGGCGGTTCGTGAGCAGCAGATGCTGGACGCCGCCGTCGAGGTCTTCTCCCGAAAGGGATATCACGACACATCGATGGATGCCATCGCGGCCGAGGCCAAGATCTCCAAGCCGATGCTGTATTTGTACTACGGCTCCAAGGACGAACTGTTCCGGGCCTGCATTCAGCGCGAGAGCGCACGGTTCATCGAGGCCGTCGCGGTGGCCGGCAACCCCAAGCTGACCCCGCACGAGCAGCTGCGAGCCGGCCTCGAGGCATTCCTGTCCTATGTGGACAACAACCGGCTGTCGTGGTCGGTCCTGTATCGGCAGGCCCTCGGGCAGCAGCCGTTCGCCTCCGAGATCGCGAACAGTCGCGAGCGCATCATCGAACTGACCGCGAAACTGCTCGAGTCGAGTGCCAAATATGCCGAGCCCGGAACGGATTTCGACATCGTCGCGGTGGCGGTCATCGGCGCCGGCGAGGCGATCGCCGACCGGATCACGAGCGGTGAGGTGGATGTCGCAAGCGCGGTCGACCTGCTGGACGATCTGGCCTGGCGCGGTCTGGCCGGAAAGAAGAAGGCCGAGTAGACACCGGCGAAGCACGCGGTCCGACTTGCGCGGCGCCGTCGGCACCTGCCAGAGTGCGGATTGCACAGACGGCCGGATTACCGATGCGGCCGGGATTCTACGGGGCGGAATTGTTCGGACTTCTCACGCCGTGCGCGCACAGCGCGGCGAAATACGGCTTCGAGGCGGCAGATTGGCGCACGCATCTGTGCGGACTGTGCCTGGGCCTGCGCGACGGGAACGGCCAATTGGCCCGCACCGCAACCAATACCGACGCGATCGTGCTGAATGTGCTCACCGAAGCACAGGCCGGCGAGTCCGCCCGGACCGCGGCCGGACCGTGTGCGCTGCGCGGCATGCGGCGGGCCTCGGTCGCCGCGGCCGAATCCCCCGGAGTGCGGCTGGCGACAACCGCGTCACTCTTGCTGGGAGCGGCCAAGGTTCGTGACCATGCCGACGACGGCGACGCGGGCCCACTGGCCCGGCGGCCCATGCGGAAGGTGGCCGACCGCTGGTTCGCCTCGGCTCGCACGAACGCCGCCGACATCGGCCTGGATATCGAACCGCTCATCGCCGCGATCGGCCGCCAGGCGGAACTCGAACGCGCCGTGCAGGGTCGCACCCGGCGCTCCGGCACCGGAATACGATCACAGACAGCCGATCCCACCCCGCTGGAGCTACTCGCCACCCTCACCGAGCCGACGCAGACGTGTGCCGCCGAATTGTTCGCCCACAGCGCGGTGCTCGCAGGCCGGCCGGAGAATACGCCCGCCCTGCGGGCGGTCGGATGGCATTTCGGACGCATCGCCCACCTGGCCGACGCCATCGAGGATCTCGACGACGACCGCCGCTGCGATCGCTTCAATCCGCTGCTCGCCACAGGTGTGAGCAACCGAGAGGCGCACGGCCTGCTGCGCGAATCCGACGCCGAAATCCGCCGTGCCCTGCACCAGGCCGAACTCGCCCACGTTCCCGCCGTCCGCTGGCTGCTGCTCGATCCGATGCGCGGCGTCGTCCGGAAGCTGGGCCGAGCCGCGGCCGTAGCATGCGGCGACGCGAAATCTGCCTGCGGCTGCGGAAAGCGCGGTGGCCGAACATTTTCCGACGGCGCCGACGCCGACGCGGCGGTGCGGTCGCTGGGGTATCCGGTGGCCGCCCGGCCGCTGAATCCCACTGGGCCGCAAGTGGATCCGGCGGCCTTTCCCGACCAGGGGCCGCATCCCGAGAGTCCGGTGCAGCCCGACGACATCCCGCCGCCGTTCGGTGATCGGCCGCCGAGTGATCCGTATCCGCCCTCGGACGAGCCGCCGCACGAGCCCCCGCGACGACCGACCTTCTGGCAGGGAGTCGGGATCATCTGCGGGGTGTACTGCACCGGCTACGCCTGCTGTGCCGGGCATCGGCGGCCGTGCAGCGGGGAACACCGGGATGCCTGGATGGAACGGTGCGACTGCGATTGTGACTGCTGCGACTGCGAGGGCTGTGGCGATTGCTGCAGCTGCTGCAACAGTTGCGGCGACTGCGATTGCTGCGACTGCGACTGTAACTGCTGATCGAGTCGCCGATCGCCGGCCCGGATCGACAACACCGGATCGACAACAGCCGCCCGCCTTTTCGCCTTCCCACATATCGAATCCCCCATGCGATCCGATATGTGGCCGCCGAGAAGGTGGGCGGCTGTCCGTGTGCCGTTCGCTGCTCAGCGCAGCGTCGCGGTCAGATGAGGGTAGCCCTTCTTCGGATGTTTCAACGACAGATCCCAGCCCGCAGCGGTCTGGTCGGCATAGACGTTGACCGTGGACGGCAACAGGATCGGCTTACCGAATTTCACCGCGTACGACGTCTTCGCGGGCACCCGGCCCTCGATGACGCCGAGGATCGCGGCGGCCGACCACATGCCGTGGGCGATGGAACGCGGGAAGCCGAAGGCCTTCGCCCCGAGCGCCGACATATGGATCGGATTGCGGTCACCGGAGGCGGCCGCGTAGCGATGGATCATCGCCTGGTCGACCCTCAGCGTACGCAGCGGCGGCGGGGGCACCTCGTCCGGCTTCGGCGCCGCCTTCGGACCACCGGACAGCGACGTGCGCTGCTGGTGCAGGAAGGTGGTGACCTGCCGCCACACCGGTTCACGCCCCACGCTGATCTCGCTGATCGCATCGACCAGCAGACCTTTCGGGTGCTCCCGCAGATTCTCCACGTGGGCACGAATGTCGAGCGGTTCGCTGACCGAGATCTCGCGGGTGCGCTCGATCAGATTCTCCGCGTGCACCGCGCCGACCGCGACGAACGGGAAGTCCCGCGCCACCACGAGCTGCATCACCATGGGAAAGGTGAGCACGAACGGATAGGTCAGCGGCAGGGAGTCGCCGAAGCGCAGCCCGGTCGCGTGGCAGTAGGCCGCGAGGTGGTCGGGATCGACGCGGACGCCGTTCCACTCGACCGCTCGGTCCGGAATCTCGGACTTGCGCGCCGACACCAGCGGCAGCGGAACGGCACCCAGGGCGGCCTTGAGATACAGGCTGCCCGTCTTGGGCGGCTCGTTCAGCGAAATGGTCCGGGTTGCCATGTCAGGCTCCGATCATGGCCTGGCCGCAGACGCGAACGATGTTGCCGTTCACCGCGTTCGAGGCCGGGCTGGCGAAGTAGGCAATGGTCTCGGCGACGTCCACGGTCTGCCCGCCCTGCAGCAGCGAGCTGAGCAGCCGTCCCGCCTCGCGGGTGCCGACCGGAATGGCGGCGGTCATCGCGGTCTCGATGAAACCGGGGGCGACGGCGTTGATGGTGATGCCCTTCTCGGCCAGCTTGGGCGCCTCGGCGTTCACCATGCCGATGACACCGGCCTTGGAGGCGCCGTAGTTGGTCTGGCCGCGGTTACCGGCGATACCGGCGATCGAGGACACGTCGATCACCCGGCCGCCCTCCCTCAGCGCACCCTTGGCCACCAGGCCCTCGGTAATGCGGTGCGGCGCGGCGAGATTGACGTTGAGGACGGCGTCCCAGCGCGCGGCGTCCATGTTCGCGAGCAGCTTGTCGCGGGTGATGCCGGCGTTGTGGACGATGATGTCGACGCCGCCGAAGCGCTCGGTGGCGAATTCGGCGATCTTGTCGGCGGCGTCGGCAGCGGTGACGTCGACCGCGAGCGCCGTGCCGCCGACCTTGTTGGCGGTCTGCGACAGCGCCTCCCCGGCGGCCGGGATGTCGGCGGCGATCACGGTGGCGCCGTCGCGGGCGAACACCTCGGCGATGGTGGCGCCGATACCACGAGCGGCACCGGTGACCACGGCGACCTTGCCGTCGAGCGGTTTGGTCCAGTCGATGCCGGCCGCGGCATTGTCGTCCTTGCCGACCCGGAAGACCTGGCCGTCGACGAAGGCCGACTTGGCCGAGAGGATGAAGCGCAGGGTCGACTCCAGACCCGTGGCGGCCGCGGCGGCCTCCGGGTGCAGGTAGACCAGGTTGGCGGTGGCGCCGCGCAGGAGTTCCTTACCCACGCTGCGCGAGAAACCCTCCAGCGCGCGCTGGGCGATCTGCGCGTCGACGCTGCCCGCGAGTTCCGGCGTGGTGCCGACGACCAGCACGCGGCCGGAGGGAGCGATCGAGCGCATGGCCGGCTGGAAGAACTCGAACAGCTGCGACAGTTCCGCCACGGTGCCGATGCCGGTGGCGTCGAAGACCAGCGCGCCGACCTTCACGCCCTGGGTGGGGGCGTCGACGAAGGTGTAGTCCGACAGCAGGGTGCGCGCGGCGTCGGCGACGCGACCCTTACCGCCGAGCAGGACCGGGCCCGGCAATGCCGGCTCGCCGGGGGTGTACCGGCGCAGCTTCTCCGGCTTCGGCAGGCCCAATTTGCCGGCCAGGAAGGCGCCGGGGGCGGAGTTGACGAACGAACCGTAAAGGTTGGGAGCGCCCTTGCTCTTGCTGGCTGCCACTGTTCCTACCTTCTCCTCGTGTCGAATGTGGACGATCTGGACGTCTGCCGTATCCGTATTTCCCCACTACCCCGCGCGTTGTAGCCCACATCTCCGGGGTACGGTATCGACAATTAACTTACTCCAGAGTAAGTTTAATGTAAACCGACGGAACTGCCGGCAGTGCAGTCGGTCGGGGGTACCTACTCCGTTCCCCGCATCCGGCATTCCCGGCCGGAGACCCAGAAAACCTGACGAGACAGTGCCTACCCGCCCGCCGGCCCCGCAAGCTCCGCCGGCCGATCGTTTCCCGAAGGAGACCCGAGTGACTACCAAAGCCCGTTCGGCGAAGACCACACCATCGAGCAGCCGGGCCGACAAGGCCAAGCAGGCCAAACCTGTCGCCGTCCTCGGCGGTAATCGGATCCCGTTCGCTCGCTCGGACGGCCGCTATGCGCACGCCTCGAACCAGGACATGTTCACCTCCGCGCTGAACGGCCTGGTCAGCCGATTCGGGCTGCAGGGCGAGCGGCTGGGCATGGTCGTGGGCGGCGCGGTGCTCAAGCGCGTCGGTGAACACGGCATGGTCCGCGAGAGCGTGCTCGGCAGCGAACTGTCGCCCTACACCCCCGCCCACGATCTGCAACTGGCCTGCGGCACCGGCCTGCAGTCGATCGTCACCGTCGGCGACGCCATCGCGCTGGGCCGGATCGAGGCCGGTATCGGCGGCGGCACCGACACCACCTCCGACGCGCCGATCGGTGTGAGCGAATCCATGCGCGAATGGATGCTCGACGCCAACCGGGCGCGCAACAACAAGGATTACGTCAAGCTCGTCGGCCGGCTGCGCCCGAGCATGGTCGGCATCGAGATCCCGCGCAACGCCGAGCCCCGCACCGGCCTGTCGATGGGTGAGCACGCGGCGATCACCGCCAAGGAATTCGGCATCGCCCGCGCGGCGCAGGACGAACTGGCCTACCTCTCGCACAAGAACATGGCCGCCGCCTACGACCGCGGCTTCTTCGACGACCTGGTCACCCCCTTCCTGGGCCTGACCCGCGACGACAACCTGCGCCCGAACTCCTCGCTGGAGAAGCTGGCCACCCTGAAGCCGGTCTTCGGCAACAAGCTCGGCGACGCCACCATGACCGCCGGCAACTCCACCCCGCTCACCGACGGCGCCTCCGCGGTGCTGCTGGGCAGTGAGGAGTGGGCCGCCGAGCGCAACCTGAAGCCGCTGGCCTACCTCGTCGACAGCGAAGTCGCCGCGGTCGACTACGTCTGGGGTCCGGACGGACTGCTGATGGCGCCGACCTACGCGGTGCCGCGACTGCTCGCCCGCAATGGTCTCACCCTGCAGGATTTCGACTACTACGAGATCCACGAGGCGTTCGCCTCGGTCGTGCTGGCCACCCTGCAGGCGTGGGAATCCGACCAGTACTGCAAGGAGCGCCTGGGTCTGGACGGAGCCCTCGGCGCGATCGACCGCACCAAGCTCAATGTCAACGGCTCCTCGCTGGCCGCCGGGCACCCGTTCGCCGCGACCGGTGGACGCATCGTCGCCCAGACCGCGAAGCAGTTGGCGGAGAAGGGGTCCGGACGCGCGCTGATCTCCATCTGCGCCGCCGGCGGCCAGGGTGTGGTGGCGATCCTGGAGCGTTGATCCGCGACATCACTTCGGTGACATAGGAATTCGGCGATCAGGGGACAGCGCCGGTTCGGCTGCGGGCGAACCGGCGCTGTTCTGTATCGGCGGCAGGTTGCCCCTGCGCCCGGCGGCAATCGGGGCGAAACGATTGCTACACAATCGGTTTCACCGCGACCGACGGTTCGGGCAACACGGTGACCGCCAGCGCCGCGAGTCGCTCGGCATCGGCGACGACGTCGTAGGCACTGACCCGGTCGCCGCGCACGGTGACGAGCAGGACCGCGGCGAGACGCCCGCCCGGGGCGACGACGACACCGACCGCGCCGTCGATCAGCGCCACATCCGCGACCTGGGAACGGTTGCGCAGCAATACGGTTTCCTCGGCCACGGCGGCGGCGCCGCGCACGACCGACGCGATGCCGGGCGGCAGAACCGCCGGGTCCGCGGTGCGCACGACATCGGGCGCGAGGACCGCGAGCAGGGCACCGAGGTCGCCGGCCCGGGCCGCCGACAGGAATGCGGTGACCACCTCGCGATGGCGGGCGAGTTCGACCGGGGGTGTCGAGGTGTCGCCGCGCACCCGCTGCCGGGCGCGACTGGCCAGCTTCTTCGTCGTCGCCGTGGTCCGGCCCACGATCGGGGCGATATCGTCGAACGGGACGGCGAACATATCGTGCAGGACGAAGGCGACGCGCTCGTCCGGGCTCAGCGTGCGCAACACGACCAGCATCGCGCGGCCGACCGAATCGGCAAGTAGCGCTTCGGGTTCGGGTTCGGTGAAGGCGCCGGACCGAGAGCCGACCTGGGTGCCGGCGGAGTCGAGCGCGGCGGATCGGTCCATGGGATCGACGAACTCTTCCCGCCGGGCGGTCCGGGAACGCAACTGGTCCAGACAGATTCGCGAGACCACGGTGGTGAGCCACGCGGCGAGATTGTCGATCCCGAGCCCGTCCGCCGCAGACCCGTTCGCCGCAGACCCGTGCGGCGCCGCCCTGTCCACCGCGGACCCGTCCGCCACACCCGTGCTCGCCACACCTCGCTCACCGCGTTTCGCCTCGGTCGCGCTCGCGGCCCGGTCGAGGCGCAGCCAGGCTTCCTGCACCGCGTCCTCGGCCTCGTGCAGCGAGCCCAGCATGCGGTAGGCGATATCGCGCAGCAGGTCGCGGTGTCGTTCGAAGCGCCGTGCCAGCTCGTCCCGATCGCCCACCGGTCACCTTTCTCGGTCGCCGCACGTCGAACCCGATGTGGGACGGATCCGCCCTGTTCGCCCGCGCAGTGGGCTCGGGCCCACACCTTCACCATCGCAGATCAGGGCGCCGAACGAGCAGGAGGGTGTCATGCACACCGCATACGTGACCGTCACGATCATCGCCGCCGTTGTCGTCTTCGGGGCGACCGTCGTCGACATCGTCAACCCGGACTGGGTCCGCGGCAATATGCGCAGCTACGGGGTCCCGGACTGGGCGCTGATGCCGTTGGCGGCGATCAAGGCCGCGGGTGCACTCGGGCTGCTGGCCGGCCTGGCGATCCCGGCGATCGGCCTCGCCGCAGCCGTCGGCCTCGTGCTGTATTTCGTCGGCGCGGTGATCACCATCGTGCGGGCGCGCTGGTACGCGCATCTGCCGTATCCGATGCCATGCCTGGCGCTGGCACTGGCCGTCGCATGCCTGTTCCCGATCGCCTGAACCGGCCCGGCGTTCTACCGTAAAATCGCGTGTCGTACGGGCAGCACGTCACGGATCGATGTGGTACCCGAACGCTTCTTCACTGAGCTCGACGTGACCGTTGCTGCCGCGTGCGGTTGTCATCGCGGCGCGGAGTAGGCCGAATCGACATCCTGGGCGGACGCCGCCGAGGCGATCCGGCCACGATCAGCGAGGAACCGTGGAATGGCACGATATTTGCTGGCCGCGAGTCCCATACCCGGTCATGTCCTGCCGCTGGCCACCGTCGCAGGCGAACTTCGCCGGCGCGGGCACCGGGTCCGATTGCTCACCGGAGCTCGATTTCGCGAACTCGCGATCGAACATGGCGTGCCGCCGGCCGAACTGCCGGGCGTGGCCGATGTTCATCCCGTGGCTTCGCGATCGGGGCGCGGGCTCGGCCGGCGTTTGCGGATCGGCAGGGCGGAATTGAGTTCGATCTTCCTCGCGCCCCTCACGGCTCAGTACACGGCGCTGTCCGCCGAGCTGGCCCGCGGACATTTCGACGCCGTGCTGGTGGATTCGATGTTCAGCGGAGCGATACCCCTGCTTGTGTCCGATGCTCCCCGACCGCCGGTGCTGGTGTGCGGAGTCGGACCGCTCACGCTCTCCAGCGCCGATTGCCCGCCGTTCGGTGTGGGATGGCAGCCACGGGCCGGGCGCGACTACACGCGGATGAATCATTTCGTGCACCGCGTGCTCTTCCGTACATCGCAGGCGAGGGTGAATGCCATTCTTGCCGAACTCGGCATGCGGTCGGTCCCGGTTTTCCTGCTCGATTGGCCGATCTTGGCCGACCGGATACTGCAGTTCACCGTGCCCGGCTTCGAATATCCTCGGCGTGATCTTCCGTCCACAGTGGTGTTCACCGGACCGATTCCGGCGTCGGCGAACCGGTTCGAGGCGACCCCCGACTGGAAGTCCGTCGGTGACCACCGCCGGGTCGTACACGTGACTCAGGGCACCTGGGACAACGGCGATCCTGATCAGTTGCTCCGGCCCGCGCTGGCAGCGCTGGCGCGGCGCCCGGATCTGGTCGTGGTGGTCAGCACCGGCGGGAAGGACCCGGGCCTGGGCACGCTGCCTGCGCATATTCACGTGCGTGATTTCGTTCCCTACGCGGAGTTGCTTCCTCATGTGGACCTCGTGATCACCAACGGTGGTTACGGCGGGGTGCACCATGCGTTGCGCCACGGCATCCCGGTGATCGTGGCGGGTGACACCGCGGACAAGCCGGAAGTCGCCGCGCGCGTGGCCTATACCGGCGCCGGCATCGATCTCGGTGGCGCCGCGCCCGCACCGGCCGCGGTCGCGGCGGCGGTGGACCGCGTTTTCGGCAACACCGGCTATCGCGTGGCGGCGCGTCGATTGGCGAGGGAAATCGCACAGCACACCCCCTTCGACACCATCGAGTCCGTACTCGCGGAAACGACCACCGGTGTCCGGCCCCGAGGGGAGGCGTTGTGACCCGCACCGAACTCGAGGCGGCCGGCATCACCGATCCGCGACTGCGTGAGTCGTATCGGTATTGCCGATCGCTCAACGCTCGCCACGGCAAGACGTTCTTCCTGGCAACCAGATTGCTCGCGCCCGATCAGCGCCCCGCGGTGCACGCGCTGTACGGATTCGCCCGCCGCGTCGACGACGTACTCGACGAATTCGATCCGGCCTGGACCGTTCACCGCCGCGAGGCGCGTTTGACACAGTTGGCAACGCAACTCGAGGCCGGTGACGGCGATGCCGATCCGGTGCTGGCCGCGGTATTGCATACCGCCCACCGGCATCACATCCGCGCCGAACTGTTCCACGCATTCCTGGCATCCATGCGCCTCGATCTGACGGTCACCGACTATCCGGACCGGAACGCGCTCGACCGCTATATCTACGGGTCGGCAGAGGCTATCGGGTTGCAACTGCTGCCGATACTGGGGACTGTCGGCCCCGCGGCGGCAGCCGAGCCTTACGCCGCCGCCTTGGGAAAGGCATTCCAGCTCACCAACTTTCTGCGCGATATCGACGAGGATCTGGCGCGCGGCCGGATCTACCTGCCCGCGAATGAACTGGCGGCGCACGGCGTCGACCGCGATCTGCTGATGTGGTGCCGGAACCAACGGCACAGCGATTCCCGGGTGCGTGACGCGCTGGCCGAGCAACATGCCCGCACCCGGGAAATGTATGCCTACGCTCGGGGCGGGATCGAACTCTTGGCACCCCGTTCCCGCCCGTGCGTGGCGACGGCTCTACAGCTCTATTCGGAGATTCTGGATCGCATCGAACACGGCGGGTTCGAAGTGTTCGGGCAGCGCGCCACCGTCGGCAAGCTTCGCCGGGCGTATATCGGTGCCACCGGTCTGGCGCACGCGACGTGGGCCCGCCGCCGGACGGAACGCGGACACAGGATCGATGAACGACGGTAGGAGTCGACATGGCGCACTGGCATTACCTGTTCCTCCTCATGGCTTGTCTGGCGCTCACCGCGCCACTGGAATGCTTCGGCCGCGGCGTGTATCGCCGGCCGCGCTTACTGGCGGCCGCGCTGATACCCCCCGCTCTGCTCTTCCTGACCTGGGATCTGCTCGCGATCGCCGGTGGCGTCTGGAGTTTCGACAGCCGTTATCTGATCGGAATCACCCTGCCGGGCGCGATTCCGCTCGAGGAAGTGCTGTTTTTCCTGGTTGTTCCGATTTGCGGGCTGTTCACCTTCGTCGCCGTCGAAGCGCTGCTCGGCAGCGAACGAGGCCGGCGCCCGGCACTGCGAGGCAGACGATGAGCGTCGGACTGTTCGCCTACACCGTGCCCGCTGTCGCAGCGGTGCCCGCGGTGTGGGTCGCCGAATGGACCGTGCTGCGCACCGGGTTGCTGAGGCGTCCCGCCTACTGGATATCGATGGTCATCGTGCTCTGTTTCCAGATACCGGTCGACGGGTGGTTGACGAAGCTCAACGCGCCGATCGTGCTGTACAACCCGGAGCACATACTCGGAATCCGGTTTCCCTGGGATATCCCGGTGGAGGACTTCTTCTTCGGATACGCCCTGGTCACAGCGGTATTGCTCTGCTGGGAGCGGGCGCGGCAACGGCAGGAAGGATCGCCGTCATGAGAACCCGGTCGGCTCACGACGGGCTGGGGCGGGATCCGCGGCGGGTTCGGCTCCCGGCCGCGCCGGGACGGATGGATGTCGGCGAGGGCGGCCAGCCGCGACCACGAGTGGCGGTGGTGGGCGCGGGGATCGCGGGCCTGGCCGCGGCCACGGGCCTGGCCGAACGGGGATTTCGAGTCGATGTGATCGAACGCGAACGATATCTCGGGGGACGCGTCGGCGGATGGACCGAGACGCTGCCCGACGGCACCGCGCTCGCCATGAACCGAGGTTTCCACGCCTTCTTTCCGCAGTACTACAATTTGCGAAAGCTGTTGTCGCGCAGCGATCCCGGGCTGACCAGATGGCAACGTGTCGACGACTATCCGCTGATCGACGCGCAGGGCCGCCGGGACGGTTTCCGGCATCTGCCGCGCACCCCTCCCTGGAACGCGGTGGCGTTCGCGTTGCGCAGTCCTACGTTCCGGCTGCGCGACCTGATCCGGATGGACCCCTGCGCGGCGGCACCATTGGCCGCCGTGTCGGTGCCGTGGATCTATCGGCAACTCGACGACCTGGACGCCGATACCTTCCTGCGGCGCATCAATTTTCCGGTTGCCGCGCGTCATCTGGCCTTCGACGTCTTTTCTCGCAGCTTCTTCGCCGCTCCTCAGCAGATGTCGGCAGCCGAACTGGCGACGATGTTCCACATCTACTTCCTGGGCTCCAGCGAGGGTTTGGTCTTCGACACGATTCGGGACAATTTCGATGTGGGCCTGTGGAATCCGCTGCGGGACCATCTCACCGCGCCGCACGTCACCGGACGCCCCGGCCGTGTCGATTTCCACACCGGCGTCAGGGTCACCCGAATCGATACCGACGGCCCTGGTTTCCGGCTGCACACCGACACCGGGTCCGGTCTGTTCGCCGATGCCGTCGTACTCGCCGCCGACGTGGCCGGTCTGCGCGACATCGTCGCCGCGTCGCCGGCATTGGGTACTGCCGAATGGCGCGAGCGAGTCGCCGCCTTGGCGCTCGCCCCGGCCTTCGTCGTCCATCGGCTCTGGCTGGACCGGCCGTTGCGCCGCGACCGGCCCAGCTTCCTCGCCACGGGCAACCTCAGCCCGATCGACAACATCAGTGTCGTCGATCGCTACGAAAGCGCTGCTGCCCGATGGGCCCGGCAACGGGGCGGCGGCGTCGTCGAACTGCACGCCTATGCGGCTGCGCCCGAACTACCCGACACGTCCGTGCGGGAGGCGGTGCGAGACCGGCTGTGCGCGCGACTGCACGAGATCTACCCCGAGTCCAGGCATGCGCGCGTCGTGGCCGAACGCACGCTGTGGCGCCAGGACTGCCCCCGTTTCGCGCCGGGCGATTTCGCCGCCCGGCCGGAGATCACCACCCCTCATCCGCGGTTGATGTTGGCCGGCGACGGAATACGGGTCGATCTTCCGGTGGCCCTGATGGAACGCGCCGCGACGACCGGTTGGATCGCGGCTTCGACGTTGGCACAACAGTGGCAGGCAGCCGGTCATTCACTGCAGACGGTGCCCAATCGTGGCCGCTCGGCCGTCCTGCGCACCCTCGCGCTCCGGGAAAGGAATCCGTCGTGAACCATCGGCTCCAGCTCAGCGGCAGGGTGAAAAATCTTCCGCTGCGGCGTTTCGCCGCCGAAGAGTGGTCGCGACAGCGGCCCACCTATCGCGAGGCCGATCCCGGCCTGATCGAAGCAACCCTGGACTGGTCACAGAGATTGCCCGGCGGAAACTGGTACGTGTTCGCGGCCAGTCGCGCGATCCGCGCGGGGCGGCCGTTCGGCACGACCGTGAGCGGTGTCGAGATCGTCGCCTGGCGAGACCTCGACGGCAGGCTGCTGGTCGGCCCCGGCGCTTGCCCACACCTCGGTGCGTCGCTCGCGACCGGTCGCGTCGAGGACGGCACCTTGATCTGCCGCTGGCATGGCCTGCGGATCGGCGCCGACGGCGGGCCGCGTTGGTCCCCGTTCCCCTGCCTCGACGACGGAGTGCTGGCCTGGGTACGCCTGGACACCGCAGGCGGGCACACACCGACCGAGGCGCCGGTCGTCGGCGCCCGGCCCGACGACACCACGGTGCACGCGGTCAATCGATCGACAGGTATCTGCGAGCCTCGCGACATCATCGCGAATCGGCTCGATCCGTGGCACGGCGGATGGCTCCACCCGTATTCCTTCACGCGCCTGGATGTCACTCGGACACCCCCGCGCGAGCACCGCGACGAGGACGATCATCGCTTCCTGCTCACCGTCACCTTCCGCGTCACCCGCGGTCTCGGCGTTCCGGTCGAAGCGGAGTTCACCTGTTCCGACCCGCGCACGATCGTCATGCGCATCGTCGGCGGCGAGGGCGCGGGCAGCGTGGTGGAAACCCACGCCACCCCGCTCGGGCCGGGCCCCGACGGCCGGCCTCGCACCGCGGTGATCGAAGCCGTCATCGCACACTCGCCTCGTCCTGGCTTCCGGCACGCACACCGCGCTCTCCCGGTGCTGCGCCCGCTGATCAATCACGCGGCGGGCCGCCTCTGGCGCGACGACCTGGCCTATGCCGAGCGCCGCTACCAGCTGCGCACTCGCCGATAGTCTCGCGATCGCGGCGCTGCCTCGCGCGGGTGTAGCGGTTGCGCTACCCGGCGGTTCGCTCCACAGCTGCCACGACCTCCGAGAGCAGCGGCAGCGATTCGTCGCGCTGGGGCGCGCGCGCCCACCACCGGCCCTCATGGGTGTGCCGCCCGAATCCGGTGGGCAGAATGACATTGCTGCGATGGGATCCGATATCGACGCCGTAGCGTTCCAATCGCAGTGTCCGGTCCACATCCGGATATCCGTCGAATACCGCGATAAACGTTCGACGCGGCGGGTGTTCACGCACCAGCACCGGCCCCGGAATCCCGCGCACGGTCAATTCACCGAGTACCAGCGCACCGAGCGGTTCCGGTGTATTCACCGCGGCGACCGAGTCGCCGAGAGGTAACACCACATATCCCGGCGAGGTGACGCGCACATAGGGTAATCCGAACAGCTCCCGGTAGGTGTCCGCCCAATCCTGTGGCGTAGCAATCTCTTTCAATCGCACGATGCACCTCACTCACTGTCCATCTCCCGGCGCCGTGCCCCGGCTCCGTTCGTCGGTTGTTCCAGTGAATACCGGAAATCACAGCAGTTACACGTGATTCGGTGAATCACGCGCGAATTGTCAGCCACGAGTGAGGTTCAGGACACAGTCCGCCCGGTCCGGACCGAATGGTCGCATCGTGTCCGGACCGAATCCGGCGACGGATGGAACGGTTCGGAATCGAATCGGCGAATACCGATCGACATCCCGCATTTACGCTGATCGCGCGAGTACTCTCGGGGCCGCGGGTAGTTTCGGAACAACCCGCATGCGCACGGCACGGATGTCCGGGAGGTCGGCATGACTTGCGACTTGATGCTCATCGCGTACGACGGATCCGAGAATGCGAAGCGGGCCGTGGAATATGCGGGGCGGTTTTTGTCCGCGCCCAAGGCGGTCGTGCTCACGGCATGGGAGCCGATGGTGCGCCAGGCCGCGCGGCTGTCCGGACTTTCCGGTGTGATGCAGCCGGAATGGCTCCCGGACGAGGAGATCGAGGATATCGCCTACGTCGACGCGAAACAGATCAATGCGCAGGGCGTACGGTTGGCCAAATTGGCCGGATTGAATGCGGAGCCACGTACCGCCGAATGCACCTCGACCATCTGGAACGCGATCGTCGACGTGGCCGACGAGCTGAATGTCGACATCATCGTCGCCGGTACGCGCGGCTCCACCGGCATCCGCGCCCTGCTGCATTCGAGCGTGGCGGAGGCGGTGCTGAAACACTGCCATCGGCCGATTCTGCTGGTGCCGCCGGGAAAGGAACCGATACCGGTCAGCGATCTCGCCGGTCAGCTGTGAGGGTGCCGCCCCCTCCGCATGAGTCTGCCCACATGAGATCTGCGTCGCTACCCTGGCGCCGCCGGTTCCGCACACGACTATGGTCGGGAAACTATGGACGGCTTTCTGCTCGCACAACCGGGGGGCGTGGTCCGCACGACCGGCATCCGGCGCGCATTCGACGATGCGCGGCGGGCAGCGACGGCCCTGCGCGACGGTGCGGCGGAACTGATCGTCGGCGCGCTCGCGTTCGACCCGGGCGAGGCCGCCGCGCTGTGTGAGCCGCAGCGGGCCCGGCACAGTGCGGGCCCGTGGCGTCCGGCCGCCGTTCCACCGCTGCCCGAGGTTCGGGTCGTCGCGGAAATTCCCAGTCCGGCAGAGCATGTGGCTCGGGTGACGAAACTGGTGGAGCAGTTGTCGGATCCGGCGCAGCCGTTACGCAAGGTGGTCGCCGCGCGCTCGCTGATCGCCGAGGCCGAGCAGCCGCTCGCGCCCGAGGTGGTCGCCGCGCATCTGCTGGTTCGCCATCCTCGGGCCAACGTCTTCGCCGTCGATCTGACCCCCGCCGGCCGGACCGGCGCGCACCTGGTCGGCGCCACACCGGAGGTGCTGGTCGCCCGGCACGGTGACACGGTCACGCTGCGTCCGCTGGCCGGAACGCTGCCCCGGCATGCCGATCCCGCCCTCGATACCGAACGATCGCGGGAGTTGTTGTCCGATACCAAGAATCGCGACGAACACGCCTTCGTCATCGAGTGGATCCGGGAACAACTCGCCCCCGTTTGCGCCGAACTCGCGATCCCCGACGGCCCCGAGCTGATCAACACCGCCGAGGTCTGGCATCTGGCGACACCCATCACCGGACGCCTGCGCGATCCCGCCACCACCGCGCTCGACCTGGCCCTGCTGCTGCATCCCACGCCCGCGGTCTGTGGCACCCCCACCGACCTCGCCCTGCGGACCATCACCGCGTACGAGGAGCCGCGCGATTTCTACGGCGGTGCGGTCGGCTGGTGCGATGCGCGCGGCGACGGTGAATGGGTGGTCGCGATCCGCTGCGCCGAATTGTCCGCGGACGGACGCACCGTGCAGGCCTACGGCGGCGGCGGCATCGTGGCGGCCTCCGACCCGCGCACCGAACTCGACGAGACGACGGCGAAACTGCGCACTCTGTTGAACGGGCTGGCCTGCCCGGTACCGGACCAGCCGAGCTGATCGCAGCTGCTCGCCCGGCGGGTTGTCGTGCTGCGTGCCTCCCGGGGCGCGTCCATGTTGTAGGTTGGCTCGCAAGACGCCTGTGTCGATGTTGGGAGTACGCGATGAAGTTTGCCGTCCCGGGGGTTGCGAGCGCCGTCGCCGGAGCGCTGCTCGGTGTGATCGCGGTATTCATTGTCGTGACGGCGACAGCGCAGAATACGCGACCCGAGGTGGATCGCAGTGGCGACGCGTCGTCATCGCTGTTGAACAACGTTGAGTACGGCGCGCGCTGACGCTGCGCCCGCCGCTGCCCCTTCCGCCGACTCTCTTTCCTCGGCCACCGCACCACTGGGCCGGCGTTGGTTCGCCGGTACCGTTCTCGCCGCCTTCCTGCTGACCTTTCTGCAGGCGCCCGGCAATACCGTCGCCGACACCAAATACGACCTCGCCCAGAATCCGGTCGGATTCCTGCAGCGTGCCGCCCACCTGTGGAGCAGTCAGGCGCCGATGGGCCAGGTGCAGAACCAGGCGTACGGATATTTCTTCCCGCACGGCGCCTTCTTCTCGCTGGGCCATGTGCTGGGCCTTCCGGCGTGGGTGACGCAGCGGATCTGGTGGGCGCTGCTGATTCTCGCCGGCTTCTGGGGCATCGTCCGGCTGTGCGAGGTGCTGGGCATCGGCACCCGTGGCTCCCGGGTGATCGCGGCGGTCACGTTCGCGCTGTCGCCGCGGGTGTTGACCACGCTCGGATCCATCTCCTCGGAAACCCTGCCGATGATGCTGGCTCCCTGGGTGCTGCTCGCACCGGCGGCCCTGGGCGTGGCCGGGATGCCGCGAATCCATGCCGCCCGGTCCGGATGGCGGCGACTGCTGCCGCACCGGCCGACCGCCGAATCGGTATCGATGCGAGGTGCGACCTCGCCGGCGGCGAGCGCCCTCGCGCTGGCGCTGATGGGGTCGGTCAACGCGGTCGCGACCGTGGCCGCCTTTCTGCCCGCGGCACTGTGGTGGGCATCGTATCGCCCGAATCGCACCTGGTGGCGGTTCACCCGAGCCTGGATTCCGCTGCTGATCCTGGGCACCTTCTGGTGGGTGGTGCCGCTGCTGGTGCTCGGCAAGGTGAGCCCGCCGTTCCTGGACTACATCGAATCCTCCGGCGTGACCACCCAGTGGGCGTCACTGGGTGAGGTGTTGCGCGGCACCGACAGCTGGACGCCGTACGTCTCACCGGAGCGGATCGCGGGTGCGGTGCTGGTCACCCAGCCCGCGGCAGTGCTGGCGACCGGAGTGCTCGCGGCGGCCGGAATGGCCGGGCTGGCGCTGCGATCGATGCCGGGGCGCGGACGGTTCACGCTCGTGCTGATCGCCGGCCTGGTCGGCATCTGCGCCGGATACGCCGGACAGCTCGGTGGGCCGTTCGCCGAATCCGTGCGGATCTTCCTGGATTCCGGCGGCGCCCCGCTGCGCAATGTGCACAAGCTGGAACCACTGATCCGGATCCCGCTGGTGATCGGGCTCGCCCATCTGCTGCGACGGGTGCCGCTGCCCGCCACGGTGCCGATGCCGGTGTGGCGCAGCGCCTTCGCGCATCCCGAACGCAATCGGATGGTCGCGGTGGCGGCGCTGCTGCTGGCCGCGCTGGCGCTGTCGACCTCGCTGGCATGGACCGGCAAACTCGCCCCGCGCGGCGCCTACGACAAGGTGCCGGCCTACTGGCAGCAGACCGCCGACTGGCTGGCGCGCAATGCTTCCGACACCCGGGCGCTGGTGGTGCCCGGAGCGCCGTTCGGCAGTCAGATCTGGGGCCTGACCCGCGACGAACCACTGCAGGCCCTGGCCCGCACGCCGTGGGCGGTGCGTGATGCCGTGCCGCTCACGCCGCCGGGCGCGATCCGGGCGATGGATTCGGTGCAGCGGCTGATCGCCGACGGCCGGCCCTCGACCGGGCTCGCACCGACACTGATCGATCAAGGCATCGGAATTCTGGTGCTGCGCAACGATCTCGACCCCGATACCTCCCGCTCCACCCGGCCGATGCTGGCGCACGCGGCGATCGAGGGTTCGCCCGGCATCAGCAAGGTCGCCGAATTCGGCAACCCGATCGAAGTGGGCCACGGTGATGGCCTGGTCGGCGACGGTGATCTGCGCCCGACGTATCCGGCGATCGAGATCTACCGGGTGAGCGGCGGCGACCGCGGGCAACCGGCCGAGATCCGCAGTGGCCCCGGCGCTCCCGCGAATTTCCCCGGGGCACGGACCGTGCCGCTGAATTCGGTGCCGGTCGTACAGGGCGGTCCCGAAGTGCTGGAACGGCTGCGTCGCAGCGGTTCCGGCGCGAGCGGGCCCACGCTGCTGGCCGCCGATGCCGCGCGCGCCGGACTGACTCCGGTCGCGACCACGATCACCGATACCCCGATGGATCGGGAGGCCGATTTCGGACGGGTGGACAACCACAATTCGGCGCTGCGCGCGCCCACCGACGCCCGTCGCACCCACAACCTCGTCCCCGACTACCCCGTGCCCGGCGCCCAACCGGTGGAGGGGCAGTGGTCCGGCGCCACCGTCACGGCCTCCAGTTCCGCGGCCGATGCCACTCAGCTCGGCGGAGCGGCGCCCGGTAGTTCGACCGCCGCGGCCTTCGACGGCGATCCGAGCACCGCGTGGTTGAGCACCAGCGCCGAACACGCTGTCGGACAATGGCTGCGACTCGACCTCGACCATCCCATCGAAGCCGGCGCACTGCAGGTGACCACGAGCCCCGCCGCGATCGGCGACCCGGTGAAGTGGATCGAGGTGCGCACCGCCAACGGCACGGTGGCCGCACGGATATCGGAACCAGGTGCGCCGGTGTCGGTTTCGTTGCCGCCGGGCCGTACCGACTGGCTCACCATCACCGCGACCCGCACCGAGAACGGTACCGGCGGCGGCCAATTCGGTATCAGCGAAGTTCAGCTGTTCGACTATTCGAACCGTGACGCGCCGACACCCGTGACGATTCGGCACCGCGCGGTGCTACCGCCCGTTCCGGCCGGAACGCCGGTGCGCGGCTGGAACCTCGGGCAAGAATTCCCCGGCCGCAGCGGATGTTTCGACGCGCCGGATCGGGTGCGCTGCAGTAAGGGCCTCGCGCTGCCGGCCGAGGAGCCGGGCGCCTTCGAACGCACTCTCGGTGTCCCGGACCCGGTGACGGCCGCACCGCGGCTGACGCTGCGCACCCGGCAGGGCCCGGCGCTGGAAGGCCTGCTGACCGATCCGGAGCGGCCCATCGCCCGCGGCAAGGCCGATGTCGGCGATCTGCGCGGTTCGGCCTTCGCGGCGACCGACGGCGATCCACGTACCAGCTGGATCGCGCCCGAGGACACCGTGCGCAGTCGCACCGGCGCCAAACCGACACTGACGATTCAGCTTCCGCGACCGGAACTGGTGACCGGCCTCGAGGTCACCCCACCGATGGGCGCACTGCCCGCGCGACCGACCTCGATCGCGGTCAATCTCGGGGACGGCCCGCAGGTTCGTGAGGTTCCGCCCGCACCGAAGGGACGCGATCCGGAGGCGACGCCCGACTCACCGGGCCGTACCTCGCCGACCGCCACACCGCCGCGGGACGCGCCCGCCCCGCAGCCGAAGTCGACCGACACCCCCGCGCCGATGTCGGCGCCGCCGACTCCGGTGCGGCTGGAGTTGCATCCGCAGGTCACCGACCACATCGAGATCAGCATCGATACCTGGAAGCCGGTGCTGGACCGCACCGCGCTCGGGCTCACCCAGGAGCAACCGCCGGGCCTTGCGGAGATGTCCGTACTCGGACCGGGCTACCCGGCGCCCGCCCCCGGCGATCGGCCGGTGACGGTGGACTGCGACCACGGCCCGACCATCGCGGTCGCCGGGCGGGTGTTGCACACGAGCGTGACCGCGACGGCCGATGCACTGCGCACGGGAAAGCCGGTTTCCGCCACCGTGTGCGCGCCCGGCGATACCGGCGACGGCGGCGCCCCGAGCACGGTCGACCTTCCGGCCGGTTCCGTCGACGTCACCGTCGCCCCGACGGAACTGTTCTCCGTCGATGAACTGCGCTTGGACAATACGGCTTTCGCGGCGGACGCCTCCGCCTCGCCCGCCGCCGAAGTCCCCGCGACCGCCTCGCCCGAAGACGAGGGTCGCCCGGCAGGCATCGATGCGCCGGCCGGCGATCACCTGCTGGTCCTGCCGCTCAGTACCAATGTCGGCTGGACCGCGCATACCGGGGACGGCCACGCGTTGCGGCCCGTCGTGGTCGACGGCTGGAAGCAGGGGTGGGTGATTCCCGCCGACGCGCACGGCCCGGTGACCGTGGGATTTCCGATCGACCGCTGGTATCGCCTGGCCATCTTCGGCGGTTTGCTGTTGCTGATCCCGCTGGCGCTGCTGGCCCTGCCGGTTCCGAGACGACTGCGTAAACGGTTGTGGCACAACGACGATCGCCGTCTAACGGCCGAACCAGCGGCACAGGTACCCGGCGACGACAAGGCGAACCGGCAGCACGGCGCTGCCGACGTATCGAACGGGCACGCCGACGAACTGATGGCAGCCATCCCCGATCCGGCCTCCTCGGCCGTCCACTACGACCCCCCGCCTCGGACCTGGGACAGCTGGTGGCTGGGCGCGGCCGGTATCGCGATTGCCGCCTCACTCATCTCCGGGCCGATCGGAACACTATGCGCCGCAACAGGTTTGGTGGCGGTACGGGTCCTGCCGCGAGCGCCGCTCGTGCTCGCGGTCCTCGCCGGGGCGGCAACGATTCTGGGTGAAGCCGCACTCTCGACCGGGCCGTGGCGTTCGGCCGAGGTCTATATGGGTAGCTCGCTGTGGGCGCAGTTCCCGGCGCTGGTGGCCGTGGTCGCCGTGAGCGTCGCCGCACTGCCCGCGCGCGCACCGGTGTGGCGGGCGCGTTCCATTAACCGAACCGGCGTTTGACCCACTGCCGCACCGGTTCTTCGACCAGCGCGTAACTCGCGGCGGCCAGCGGCATCGTGAAGGCGACCGTCAATGCCAGCACATGCAGGAACCCGCCGTTGAACGGGATGAATCCGAAGATCGGGAACATCATCGCCAACACCACCAGATGCCAGATGAAGATGCCATAGGACCAGCGTCCGATCGTCAGCGCCAGGCGGCTCTCCAGAAAGCGGTGCCTCGTGACCCCGACGACGAGCGGGGCGAGCAGGCCGAAACCGATCAAGGCCCCTAGACCCATTTTCATCGCGTACTGCCACGACGCGGCGCGGGCCAGTCCGGCGGGACCGGCCAGGTCGGTGGCCGAGAGCGCGAACGCGACCGCGGCGACCGACCACATCAGCCGGCGGTCGCCGAGCAGGCGCTGCCAGCGCGGGGCCACCTCGCCGTTGCGGGACCGCGTGGCCAGGACCTCGGCCAGTTCGGCCAGCACCATGCCCGCCGCGAACCACGGCAGATATCCGGGCAGCCAGTTGTCGGCGTGGATGGCATCCGGGGTCGGCACCGGAAGGAAGTTCCAGCCCAGGCACAGCAATCCGATCGCGGTCACCGCGAACACCCGCTGCCGTGCCGCCGAGCCGCGCAACCGGACCAGCGCCCAGGCCAGCAGCGGCAGCACCAGATAGAACGCCACCTCCACCGACAGACTCCACATCTGGGTGAGACCGTCGGTCAGCGTCAGCGGGACGAACACCTGCACCAATATCAGATTCGCCCCCCATACCCGCAGCCCGGCCGAATGCGCCGCCGACGGCAGCAGTGTGAGCGCCACGCAGACCACGACCCAGTAGGCGGGCAGGATGCGAGCGGCCCGGTGCAGCAGATATCGCCCGGCCCGAGGGGCGGCGCCCAGGCCGCGGGCCGCTGCGGCGTGCGGGCGCCACAGCAGGAAACCGGAGAGACCGAAGAATACGGCGACGGCCATGTCGAACCGTTCCCACACCCGCCCGATCACCGGCGCCGCGGTGGCGCCGGTCTGGAAGGCCACGTGCGTCAGCACCACGCCGAGGGCGGCCAGTCCGCGCAGCCCTTCCAGCGCGGGAACGAATTTCCGGGTTCCGGGAACCGCCGGAGCGGGATGCGACGCCGCGGCAGCCGGCACGTCGGTGCTGGATGTGGCGATTTCTGGCGTTGCGGTCATCGCGATCCAGTGTGCCCTGCCGGGTTCGCCGGCGCCTCGTGCGGCTCCCCGCGTCGCGGCCCTGAGCCGCGACTCGCCGGACGCTCGTAGTTTTCGGAGTGTTTTCCGCACTCAGCTCGCCGCGTTAAGGTGCCGGACTGTTAGTGTCGGGGCTCACGAGTGCTTGTGTTATGACCGCACCCGGTTGTGAGCGCACCCGGACGAGGCTTGTTCGACGACGAGGAGAGTTTGCATGGCACTCAGTGCCGGTACCAAGAGGACGGTGGCCTGCCTGCTCGTGGGACTCGGTGCGCTGTTGATCGTCGCAGCGATACTGGTCCCGACGTACGGCGTGAGCCAATTGGCCAAAACTCCCCTCGACCTCGAGATCACCACCATCGCATCCAACAAGCCCGACGCCCCGAGCGAGGTGCTGGACGCGAAATCCCTCCTCTCCGGCGAGGGCCCGGTGCAGATCGACAAGAACGTCGGGCTCATCTCACAGCGCTTCCTCACCGTCGAGGATCCGTCGGGCAAGACCAACATGACGATCCAGGCCGGTCAGACGCTGCGCCGCAAGGACAAGACCGGTGACACCGGCCTGCTGTCGGCGATCATCGACCGCGTCACCATCAACCGCAAGACCGGCCGGCCGATCGACGACGACCCCAACGGCTCGATCGCCACCACCGTCGACAGCAAGGGCAACAGCGTCGCGGATCCGGTGCAGCACACCGGCCTCCAGTACCGCTTCCCGCTCGGCACCGAGAAGACCACCTACCCGTACTTCGACATCAACGCCCGCAAGTCGTTCGATATGAAGTTCGTGGAAGAGACCGAGATCAACGATCTGAAGGTCTACCACTTCCGCCAGCAGGTGCCGCCCACCGATCTGTCGAAGGTCACCTCCGCGCCGACCAACCGGCTCACCTTCCCGGCCGCCAAGTGGGGCGTCCCAGGCGAGGGTGACGTCACGATGAACCGCTACTACACCAACACCCGCGACGTGTGGGTGGAGCCGAAGACCGGCACCGTCGTGAACGGCTCCGAGCAGCTGCACCAGTACTACGCGCGCAGCGCGGACAAGCCCGAGGTCACCGCGATCAACACCACGCTGACCTTCGATCCCGGCACCATCCGCTCGCAGGCCGACGAGGCCCGCAAGTACATGGATCAGCTGTCGCTCTACGGTCGCACCCTGCCGATCACCTTCGGTGTGCTGGGCGCGATCTCGCTGATCGCCGGCCTGATCCTGGGCCTGCGCGGCGGCGACGGCTCCTCGAAGCCGGGCCGTCTGGTCAAGAAGCCGCAGACCACTCCGCCGAGCGACAAGCCGGGGCAGCCGTTCTCGGAGGCTCCGACGCAGCAGATCGACATCAGTAAGAACCGCTAGGTCCCGGCTGCGCTCGATGAGGGCGCGGATGGCAGCGGTGTCGGTGGTGGTGGACATGGTGTTCTCCTCGATCGGCGAGCAGGGTCAGAGCTGTTCGGCGCGGCAGCAGCCGCATGGCGGTGGTCCACAGCCGGTTGGCGCGGCTGGTGAGCACGATCGGGCCTTCATTGCGGGCCGGCGCTTTTCGCGCCCGGGCGCACCACATCCTCGGGCGACTGCACCAGCCACGGCGGTACATCGACGGCGGTCCGGGACGCGGTCGCGGTGACGCCGGGGCACAGCGCCGTGACATGGACGGCGTACCAGCGCGCCGCCGAGGACATCACCGCCGAGGACGTCACGGAATCGGACGCATAGACCGCGCCCGCCGCGCCCACCTCGTAGTCACTCGGCCGACAGCGGCGAAAGTCGTTCTCCCACAGCGTCATCGGTAGTAGCTTCCGGGCCGCGGCGTACGGTCCGGAGCACGACGGCGACCACGAGCGCGGTGACCGTCGCGGCGACTCCGGTGGCCAGCGCGATCAACACCGGCAGGCTGCGCACGAACGGCACGGCGACGCCCACTTCGACCGCCAGTCCGGCCCAGATCACGACGGCCGGTGCCGTACGGTCGGCGGCGATGGCCGACAGCAGGGCTCCCTGCAGCACGGCCAACAGCGCGCCGGCCAGCGCGAACAGCCACAGCAGATCCTCGATCGGCGCGTAGTCACGGCCGGCGAACAGCGGGGCCAGCGGCGCCAGCACGGCCGCACCCGCCACGGCGACCAGGCCGACCACCGCCAGCACGCCCAGCGCGGAACGCAGCGCACGCACGGAATGCTGCGGTTGCGCCATGCGCGGATACAGCACGACACCGACGGCCTGCGGCAGCCAGAACGCGATCTTGGTGGCGATCGCGCCGAGAGCGTAACGGCTGGCGTCCGCCTCGTCGAGCACGATGCGGGCGACGATCAGATCCGCGGACGACAGCGCCATCAAGGCGGCTTGGACCTGCGCGGCACGCAGGACCGCGGCCACGTCGGCGGCCCGCACCGCCCCGATCCGCGCACCCGTTCTGCCGACCTCGACGGCGACCGGGACCCGCGCGACTTCGGCCGCGTCCGGCGGCAGCGGGTGAGACCCGGCATCGGTCACCGAGTGTGCGATGCGCGCGATCCGGTTCGCCGCAACGGTGGCCACCAGCAGGCCGAGGGCCGCGCCCCAGAGCGCGGTAGCGGCACCCGCCCCGACGGCCAGCGCGATCAGCGCCGGAGCTACCCGGGCTACCGCCGAACCACCGAGAACGGTGGCGAGCGAACGGAATCGGTTCGTTCCCTGCAGAATGCCCTGCTCCCCGGAGAGCAGCACCAGCACCGGTGCCGCGATCAGCGCCCCGCCCGCGGCGGGTGCTCGCACGTGCAACAGCACCGCGACCAGGGGTATGAGCGCGAGTGCGACGACCGCCACGATCATCGCGCAGCGCCGGGTCAAACCGCGCACCGTCGCCACCGCGGCGCCGCGCACCAGCTCCCGCGCGACCACATTCTGCAGCGCCAACGCCGGCACCGCGGCCAGCAACTGCACGGCCAGCAGGCTCGCGAAGGCGCTGTAGCCGGCCACGCCCAGCCAGCGCCCGGCCAGCAGTTGCAGCAGATAGCCGGCGATATTCGCGGTCATGGCTCCAGCGGTCACCAGGGTCATATCCGCGACCACGGGTAGACGACGCAGGGCAGGCATCCCGCCATGCTCCCACCTCGTCGCAGCCCGGAACAGCCGAGGCCCGCCGGTACGCGCCCGCGGTGCCGTAGAGCGGGTGTTCTCAGTCCTCGTCCGCCAGCTGGCGCCGCACGTCGAGCAGATGGTGGCGGACCTCGTGGACGGTGTGGGC
Source organism: Nocardia nova (assembly GCF_002933465.1). Taxonomy (GTDB): domain Bacteria; phylum Actinomycetota; class Actinomycetes; order Mycobacteriales; family Mycobacteriaceae; genus Nocardia; species Nocardia nova_B. Next base: position 242,240 of record NZ_PSZE01000003.1, on the reverse strand, counting down.
CGCCACCCAGCGCAGTTCGCGCTCGACGCGATCGGGGTAGTTGTACAGAACGCGGCGGTCCCAGTCGGCCTCGGCGAGGCGGTCGAGCACATTCGCGAGCAGTCGCGCCGACACGAGTAGTTCCTGTGCCACGTCGGCGGGGTCCTGGTCGGCGTAGCCGTCGTGATCGGCACGTTCGTCGCGGCCCATGGTGACCAGGGCCGGGCGGTCGGCGCGGCGCGCCAGCAGGATCCGTTCTCGCTGCACGAGCAGTACGTCGCGGACATGGCAGCCGTACTCCAGCGGCGACCACAGCTGTGGAAGGCGGCGACGCCCCGCGCCGGGGCAGTCGTTCACCGTCGCCGCCAACTCGGCGACGCCCGCGACGATCGCGCCCGCGGCCTGCGCCGACTCGGCCGGCCGGTACTCGAAGCCGCATTCGGCGCATCGATCCATGGACAACCCCTCGTCTCGCCGCGTGATCGCACCCTCCCGGCTTTCGCGGCCCGCACCCGGTTCACCGTGCCGGACTGCCGCACATTTCCGCTCGACTACTTCCGCGCGCTTCCCGATGCCACCTTGACCGTGGACGAACTTGTGCGGATGTAGGTTACGCCGGACGGCCGCCGCCGTCATTCCGGCCGACGTAGGGTGACTCAGCGTGACCGGGGCTCGAGAACGCGGCGACGACACCAGACACTCGCAGCTGCGATCGGCAGGCGCTGCGCCGATGTGGGCCCGGCTCGTGCCCCTGGTCTACAGCCTCGTCCTCGCGCTGATCGTCGTCGGGCCGCTGTTGGGGCCGGGCTATCTGCTGCTGCGCGATGGGGTGAGCACGCCCCGGTCGTACGCGACCGATGCGGCCTTGGGTTTGGGGGACGCGGCGCCGCGAGCGGTACCGCAGGACGGATTGCTGGCCGCACTGTCGGTGGTGGTGGACGGGGGGATCGTCGTCAAGGCGATTATGGTGCTGGCGCTCACCGCCGCCGGGTGGGGCGCGGCCCGGCTCACCCGCACCCTGCTGCGGGCGTCCCTGGCACCGCAGCTCGTCGCCGCGACAGTCGCGATCTGGAATCCCTATGTCGCCGAACGACTTCTCCAGGGTCATTGGAGCCTGCTGGCCGGATACGCTGCGCTGCCCTGGACCGTTGTCCTCACACAGCGGATAAGGGCCGGTTCGGCCCGGATGCCGTTGGGTGATGCGCCGGAGCACGCCGGCGCTGTCGATCACCGGCCGCGGCGCGGGCCGCTCGGGCCGTGGTTGATGCTGGGCGGCGTACTCGCCGCGGCGGGTTTGACCCCGACCGGTTCGCTGCTGGCGGGCCTGGTGGCCGTTCTTACGGTGGGACGGCGAAACCTTGTCGGCACGGTGGCGTTGTGGCTGATCAGCGCCAGTCCGTGGCTGGTGGCAACGGTGCTGTCCGGTAGCGGAGCCGAACCGTCCGATCCGGCGGGCGTGGCGGCCTTCGCCGCGCGGGCCGAACCGGGGCTCGGCACCTTGGGGAGCCTGGCCGGACTGGGCGGAATCTGGAACGGCGAGGCCGTTCCCGATTCGCGGACAACGCTTTTCGCGGTCCTGTCGACGCTCGTTCTGCTGGCGATCGTCGTCTCGGGCGTGCGAGCGGTGGCAGCCCGGGGTGAGCGGTCCACGCGTCGTACACGGCGGATGTTGCTGGTGCTGGCCGCCGTCTGCATCCTGCTGCCGGCTCTGGGGGCGACGGGGTGGGGCATCGCCATCGGCGAATCCCTGATCGCGCGCATCCCCGGCGCCGGACTCCTGCGCGACACCCAGAAATACGTCGCCCTGGCCATGCCCGCGTACGCCCTCTGCGCGGCGGCGGGCTGCCACGCGCTCGCCGCACTCGGCCGACGACACACCGCGTGGCCGACGAAACACGCTGCGCCACAGGAAGCTACGACTCACACCCGCAGCCCTGCAGCAGCACCACAGGCACGGCCGGCGGCGGATGCGGACCAACCATCGACGAGCGGCAGCGGGCCGGTACAGAACGATCCTGGTGCCTCGCAACCTCTTACCGCACTGCTGTTCATCGCCGCGCTGATCCTCACCCTTCCCGACCTGGCCTGGGGAGTGGGTGGGGCACTGCGACCGGTGCACTACCCACCGGCGTGGCAGCGGGTGGCCGCGGTGGTCGACGGTCCCGGCGACGTCGCCGTGCTGCCCGCCGGGATGTTCCGCGTATTTCCTTACAGCGGAAGGGTTCCGGTGCTGGATCCAGCACCTCGCATGCTGCGGTCGGATGTCTTGCAGACAGGGGTGCTGCCGGTCCGGGGCCGAGTGGTGGCGGGCGAGGGGGCACGGGCCCAGCGAGTGGAGAACCTTCTGCTCCGGGGCGCGGCGCCCGCCGACCTCGCCGCCCAGGGCATCGGGTGGATTCTCGTCGAACACCGCACGCCGGGAGCGGTCGGCGATGCGAAGACCACACTGAGCCGGCTACAGCCGGTGTACTCCGACGCCGATCTGACGCTGTACCGCGTACCGGGCGCACGGGACGTGGCCGGCGCCACCGCCACCGACCGCACCGCAGCCATCGTCGCGCACGCTCTGTGGGCAGCCCTGCTTCTGGCCGGCCTCGCCGCGGTCCTGGCCGACCGGCGACGGCGGAGATGACTCGCACGGATCGACAGTCGCGCCATCGCCAGGCCGGCAGATAGCCTGCCGATCAGCGGAGAGTCGGGGTGACGCAGTCGTCCGGGAGCGGCGCCGACGTCGCCGCCGCCACCGTCGCACGGCCCGTCACCAGCCCCGAGACGAATTGTCCCCGGGCGGCGGCGGCCAGGACCTCATTGACTCCGTTACCCGTCTGTTCCCAGGAGAACTCGCGAGCTCGCGTACGAGCCTTCTCCCCCATGACAATTCGTGCCTCGGAGTCGGCGAGCAGTTCCCCCACGGTTTCGGTGAGCTGGCTGGAGTCGTCCACCAGCACCCCGGTCACGCCGTCGACGATGGAGTCGGTGAGCCCCCGTGAACTGCGGTAGCCGATGGTCGGGACGCCGTGCTGCGCGGCCTCGATCACCGCGAGACCCCACCCTTCCTTGCGGGAGGGCAGCACCTGAACCCAAGCGCGGGAAAGCAATTCGTGCTTGCGCGCTTCGTCGACGAAGCCGTGGAAATCCACCGCGTCGGCGATACCCGAGCGATGCGCGCGGTCTTTCAGATTGTCGGCCCACCAGCCGTCGCCGATCACGTCCAGGCGCAGGCCGGGCAGGCGCTCACGCAGACCCGCGACCACGTCGAGCGCGTCCTCGATCTGCTTGTGCGGTACCAGCCTCGACAGCACGACGATGCTCGGATACGGGGTGCGGGTCGATTCGGCACCGGTCGGTGCTTGTGCGGGCACAGGTTCGGCACCGTTGCGCACCACCGCGATTCGCGTCGCATCGACCCCGAGCGAGGCGAGTTCCTCCGCGGAGGGCAGCGATACCGTCAGATATTGGTCGCGCCGATGGACCCGTGGCGACAGTCGCGATTCGATCCACCAGCCGATTCGCCCGACCACACGACCCGCCACTGGCCACTGCTCCCGATGGCCGTGATGCACCAGGACCACCGAGGGCGCCCCGGAGACCGTCCGGGCGAAGAACGGAATGCCGTTCTGGGTGTCGATGACCGCATCCGGCCGCATCCCGCGCAGTGGGCCGAAACCCAGCCGACCGGCCGCGATGGCGGCCAGCGCTCGCGGATAGACCGTGAAGCGCCCGCCGGCCCGGCTGATCTCGATGCCGTCGATGTGCTCGCGCCGCGCCGCGCCCGGATAGTGCGCGGTCCGCAGCGTCACTTTCACCCCGCGTGCCGCCAACTGCGCACCTACCTGCTCCAGATACCGCTCACTCCCGCCACCCTGCGGATGTCCGGTATCGCGCCAGCACAGCAGCAGGACTTCCCGCACGTCCGCATTCGCGGCCCGCATCTCGCTCCCACCGGCATCGAGTCCGCAGCGCCGCGCCAGGGTGGCGCGCTCGCGGGGGCCGGTTCCGGGCAAGGCAGTTCTCCAGATCGCTCAGGTCGGACGACAGTGGGCTCCACCATAGTCGCCGATGACCGTTCCGGGTCGCTGCTGTGGCCGCATAGACTGGCGCGGCCATGCTTCGATCCGACGCAACCGGACCGCGTCCACGCTTCGCGCGCCGGGCCACCCTCCGCCGCTCCCTGCGCCTTTTGGGCAGCTTCCGCTTCGAGCAAACCGATCCGGGCCGGTTCTACGGGGGTATCGCCGCCGACACCGCCGATTTGATAGCCGATTTCTATCGTGATCTGACCGGGCGGGACCTGACCGGCACCGTCATCGTCGACGTCGGCGGCGGTCCCGGCTACTTCGCGGACGAATTCGCGGCGGCGGGCGCGCGCTATCTGCCGATCGAACCCGATCCGGCCGAAATGCACGCGGCCGGACTCACCGTGGCGGGCGCGGTCCGCGGGTCCGGAATGGCGCTGCCCATCCGCGACGACGCCGTCGACATCTGCCTTTCCTCGAACGTCGCCGAACATGTGCCGCAGCCGTGGGTGATGGCCGACGAGATGCTGCGCATCACCAAACCGGGCGGTCTGATGGTGCTGTCCTACACGGTGTGGCTGGGGCCGTTCGGCGGACACGAGACGGGCCCGTGGCATTACCTCGGCGGTGAGTTCGCGGCCCGGCGCTACACCCGCCGCACCGGAAAGCAGCCCAAGAACCGCTTCGGCAGCTCACTGTTCGCCGTCACCGCCGCCGACGGGCTGCGATGGGCGCGCAAAACCGGCGGCCGGGCCCAGATCCTCGCCACCTTCCCCCGCTACCACCCTCGCTGGGCGTGGTGGGTGACGCGCATACCGGGCGCGCGGGAACTACTGGTCAGCAACCTGGTCGTCGTCGCGGCCAAACCCCTCCGCTGAACCGCGTCCGGGATCTACTCCAGCCACCCCCGCCGGCGCGTGCGCCGCGCTGGTTCGCTCCACGGCGGCTCCTGCATGGCCAGGCCGACGGTTTCCAGCGGGGTCAGGCCGACGCGGTCGGCGAGTGAGCGGACCGCCGCCACCGCCTCGGCCGCCTGCAGCGCCGCCGTCGCCTGTTCGAGCGTCAAGGTCCGGCCGGGCAGAAAGGACACCACCCAGCCCCCGGTACCGACGGACCTTGCCTGATGTGGGGTCTGATCACTGGTCATCAGCGATCGGCCGACCACGTGCACCGCCATGATTCGGACTCCCCTGCGATTGCATTTGTAAAATCGTCCGACAATGTTTGCTCTAAGCATGCTCTGCAATCACGGGAAACGCAATAGTGCGTTTTGCGAAAAGCGAACCGCGAGGTAGGGTTTCGCGCCTCTCGACTGGGCGATCGGTCCGGGATGTCCGCTGCGCGCAGTACGGGACACCAGGGACTGTGCGTCGAATCAGTTCTCGGACAAGCGAACTCGCAGCACCGGCTGTGGATCGCCGTGCGGGCGCGGTGCCGCGAGGTCGATGTCGACCTGCCATCCGGGCGGTAGTACGGCCTGCAACCGGGCCGCGGCACGCTGCAGCGGCGTACTCACCGCCGTCGGCGCGAAGTCCATTCCCGGATCGGCCCACCGTGCGCCGGCTGATCCCGAGACAGCATCGAACTCGAGTTCGGTCATGCCCACCTCCCACATACCCCGACCGGTCGGCCAGACAACGGATCCACGAGCACCTGCACGCAGTCAGTTCAGCCGAGTAGTTAATTCCCCGCAACCACAGGGAGTATTCGTGAGATGCAGAACACATTCAGAATAGGACAAGCGCGCCATTCCACACGCGGAACCGCCGAAATAACGAGCCGCCCGCCCCGTCGCAAAGACGGTGCGGGCGGCTCGCTTTCGTCGTTCGATGGAACGGCGTCGTCCGACTAGCCCAGACGCTGCTTGAGCGCCTCGAATTCGTCACGCACGCCGGAGGGCAGCTTGTCGCCGACGAATTCGAACCACTCCTCGATCAGCGGGATCTCCCTGCGCCACTCGTCGAGGTCGACCTTCAGCGAGGCGTCGATGTCGGCGGGGTCCACGTCCAGACCCTCGAGGTCCAGATCGCCGGCGGTGGGCACATTGCCGATCGCGGTGGCCTCGGCCTCGGCCTTGCCCTCGATCCGGTTGACGATCCACTCCAGCACGCGGGAGTTCTCACCGAAGCCCGGCCACAGGAAGCGGCCATCGTCGCCGCGGCGGAACCAGTTGACGTAGAAGATCTTCGGCAACTTGGTGGCGTCGGCGTTCTTGCCCAGGTTGATCCAGTGGTTCATGTAGTCACCGACGTGGTAGCCCATGAACGGCAGCATGGCCATCGGATCGCGGCGCACGTTGCCGACCTTGCCCTCGGCCGCGGCGGTCTGCTCGGAAGACATTGTGGCGCCCATGAATACGCCGTGCTGCCAGTCGAAGGACTCGGTCACCAGCGGGACCGTGGTCTTGCGGCGGCCGCCGAACAGGATCGCCGAGATCGGCACGCCCTGGGGGTCGTCCCATTCCGGAGCGAGGGTCGGGCACTGCGACATCGGCGTGCAGTAGCGCGAGTTCGGATGCGCGGCAAGGGTTTCGGTCTCGCGCAGGTACCAGTCGTTACCCTTCCAGTCGATCAGGTGGTCGGGCTCGCCCTCGAGCCCCTCCCACCAGACGTCCTGGTCGTCGGTCAGCGCGACGTTGGTGTAGACGGTGTTGCCGGCCTCGAGCGTGGCCATCGCATTCGGGTTCGACTTGTGGTTGGTGCCGGGGGCGACGCCGAAGAAGCCGAACTCCGGGTTCACCGCGTACAGGCGGCCGTCCTCGCCGAAGCGCATCCACGCGATGTCATCACCGAGCGTCTCCGCACGCCAGCCCGGGACAGTCGGCTGCAGCATCGCCAGGTTCGTCTTACCGCAGGCGCTCGGGAACGCGGCCGCGACGTAGTAGTTCTTGTTCTCCGGGGAGATGAGCTTGAGGATCAGCATGTGCTCGGCCAGCCAGCCCTCGTCGTGCGCCATCGCCGAGGCGATGCGCAGCGAGTAGCACTTCTTGCCCAGCAGCGCGTTGCCGCCGTAGCCCGAACCGAAGGACCAGATCTCGCGGTCCTCGGGGAAGTGGGTGATGTACTTGGTGTCGTTGCACGGCCAGGGGACATCTGCCACGTCGCCCGTCAAAGGCGCGCCGACCGAATGCAGCGCCTTCACGAACGGGCGATCGGTGCCCAGCTTCTCCAGCGCGGCCTTGCCCATGCGGGTCATCACGCGCATCGACACCACGACGTATTCGGAGTCGGTGAGTTCGACGCCCAGCTTCGGGTCAGCGGCGCCCAGCGGGCCCATGCAGAACGGCACCACGTACATGGTGCGGCCCTTCATGCTGCCGCGGTACAGCTCGGTCATGGTGGCGCGCATCTCGTTCGGGTCGACCCAGTTGTTGGTCGGGCCGGCGTCGGCCTCGGTGCGCGAACAGATGAAGGTGCGCGACTCGACGCGGGCGACGTCGGAGGGGTCCGACAGCGCGAGGAAGGAATTCGGCTTCTTGTGCTCGTTGAGCTTCTGGAAGGTGCCGGCCTCGACCAGTCGGGTGGTCAGCCGGTCCCATTCCTCATCGGAACCGTCGGCCCAGACGACCCGCTCCGGCTGGGTGAGCTCTGCGACCTCCTGCACCCAGGCGAGCAGTCCGGCATGCTTGGTCGGCGCGGTGCCATCGGATCCGTGAAGACCAGGAATGGTCGCTGAGGTCATGAAAACTCTCCTGAGATGAGCGGCGGGCCAGAGAGCTGCCGAAACAGCTTTCAACACCAGGAAGGCCGCCGTTGGCTGTGGATATCCGCCCGGCTCGCCGAACAGCGCGCCCCGGCTGGGCGGCGTACGAGAACGAGACGGACACCCGGATTCCTTAAGTAAAGAGGTTAACGCGATGTGACGGTCGGTACGGAATGGGGTTGCTCACTCGGGACCCGGTCGAAACCTTCCCACCTCGGCGGGCCCGCCGCTGTGCGGAGTGAGCAAACCGCGCCCGGGGCCGAATCACCCGGCGACCGCGGCCTGAAGGATCGCCAGATCGCGTTCGCAGGCGGCCACTCGACCAGGCTGTTCGGCGGCCATGCGGCGCAGTTGCCCCTCCAGCTCCGCGACCCGGCGATCGGCCTCGACCATGCGGGCGGTGCTCGCGCGCACCACCCGCTCGGTTAGTTCGGACTCGGCCTCCACCAGGGCCGTCGCCACCCGCTGCTCCAGCTGGGCCTTCACATTGACCAGCACATCGGTCACCCATTGCCGCAGATGTGCCCGATCGGCCAGATGTCCCCGGGCCCGCACCACCCACCACGCCACGCCCGCGCCGAGTGCCAGGGTGATCGGCACGGTCGCGTAATCCAACGCCGGCACCAGCGACAACGGCGCAACGATCAACCGGCCGAGGCCGAAACCCGCCGACGCGCCCAGGGCGATCATCAGCTGATCCTCGACACCGCGATGGCGGCCCTCCGGATCGGAGCCGACCCGGGGTGCGGGATCGGTCGGCGGTGCGGCGAGCGTGGGCTGTGGTTCCGAACCCGCCACGGCCTCGATCTGGCGGGCGAGTTCGGCGAGGCGATGGCGGACCACGCCGTCGAGTTCGGCGGTGGCCTGATTCACCGCCGCCTGCAGCAGCTCGGGATAACCGCGCACCGAGCGGCGGTCGAGCCGGTCCACATCGGCACGGGCGGTGGCGTTCACGGTGCGGACGCGAGCGCCGACCTCGTGCGTCAGATCGACCCGGGCCAACTGCAGCCGATTGCGCAGGGTGGCCAGGGCCTGGGCGCGCCCACCGTCGCGCCCGGCCAGCGCGGCGGTACGTTCGGCGCGCAGGGCGGCGACCGCGCTGCCCGAGCGCAGCGCCTCGATCTGGCTCAGCACCCGGGCGCGGGTGTCGGCGAGCACCCGAGCGGTGACTCCGGCCAGTTCGTCGGGGCGGACCCGGGCCCCGACAGCGGCGCTGAGCTTGGCGTGCAGGGCGGCCAGGCCGGAGCGGTCCAGCAGCGCGGCGTCGCCGTTGCCGCGCGCGGCCACGGCCAGGCGCGCCGAGACCGGAAGGATCTCGGGCTCGGTGCCGAGCGCCTGGGCGAGCATGGCGGTATCGCGATCCAGTATCGTGCGCCAGTCGGGATGGGCGTGAATGCCGTTCATGGCGAACAGGATTCGCGTTCCCACCGCCTGCAAGCGGGCGACCGGATCGAGCAGTGCGGCACCCATGGCGGCGCCGGGGTCCACCAGCACCAGCGCCACCGGCGGGCCGCTGCCGGGGCCGAAATCGGTGGCTGCGACCAGGGTTGCCGGGTCGGTGACCGGATCGGTGAGTGCCACGCGCGGTTCGAAACGGGCCAGTTCGGTGCGCAGCAGGGTGGTGTTGGCGTCGTCCGTACCGATGACGGTGACCGAAACGAGTTGTGCCGCACTGAGTTCCGCATGTGCCGCCGTGACTCCGTTCGGCGCGGCGGGATTCGGGCCCGGCGCGGCCGGAACCGCGCGCAGCAGCGCGCCGCCCTGTGGATTCCATCGCTCGACGACGGCCAGCACCTCGGGATCCAGGCCGCCCGCCCGCCGACCGTTCAGCTCGGCCGGCGCTCCGGGTACCTCACAGTCCGGCACTACTCATCCGCTCCCACATCCGCATATATCCGTTGTGCAGCCGGATCGCGGCGCGGCGGGCCGCGGCCGGCATATCGCTGGCGGCCACCGCGCGCCAGCGTTGCGCGCGAACCAGCGCGTCGTCGGCGTCCGTCGGCGTCGCGGACGGATATCCGGCCGCGAGATGACGGACCTCCGGGCGAGCCAGTCCGGCCTGCAGCGCGGTCCACAGCGCTTCGTCACCGGCCAGGTAATCCTCGATCAGGTCGCGGGCGCGCCCACGGTCACCCTGCGGGATCGCGCGGGCAGCGATGCGAGCCAGATCGTCGAGCAGATCGCCGCCGCGCAAGGCCGCGATCTGCTCGTAGCGCTGGTGCAGGCGCGCGTGCACCGGATCGATCCCGCTCACGGCATGCAGCAGCTGCAGCAACTGCTGCGGTCCCAACTCCGGTTCGTGACGCAGTGCGACCAGGGCACAGCTCACCCCGTGCAGGCCCCAGCGCTCCAGCAGCGCCCGGCGATCGGCCACATCGGGCCCGGCCGATTGGTCGACGAACAGTTCCGGGGAGAGCGTGAGCGCCGCGCTGCCACCGGCCGCATGGCGGCGCAGCGTGCGCAGATCGTCGTCGCTCGGTGTGCCGGCGCGGGTGCGGACGGCCAGTTCGGCGACCATCGGCGCCACCGGAGCACCCAGCACATGGGCCGCCTGGTCGGCGGCCACCACCGCATCGCCCCAGCGCGAGCCCACGGCATCGGCCTTGTTGAGTACGACGATCGTGGTCTCGGGCCGCAAGGATTCGAGGACGCGGCGATCGGCGGCCTGCAGCGAACCCGCCAGCACATAGACGACGAGATCGGCGTCGAGCAGCGGATTCGGCACGCCCGGCTGATCCACCGGCGCGGTCTCCTCCGCCGACATCAGGGCCAACGCCCGCAACAACGTCGTTTTTCCGGCACCGGCCCGGCCGGTCACCTGAATCCGCAGCGGCCGCCGGAAGGCCACGGCCGCGCTCGCCAGCTGATCGGCGATGCCCGGTGCGGACCCGGCGCCGACGCGCACTGTGGCGATGAGTTGCTCGAGTTCCGGTGCGGGCCCGCCGTGATCGTTCACGAAGCCCGGCGAAGCGCTGGTTGCAGTGGCTCTCGACACGGATGATCCCCCTTCCGGCGGCAAATTCTGTCAGAAGGCACGGCGGTTGTCGGCACCGACCGGATTTTCACCGGCACGCCCGACCGTCGTTGCGCCCCACAGCGATGTGTAATCGATCACATGAAACCGCTTGTCCGAGCCCGTGACCGGCGACGATGTCCTGCGGCTCGACGATTACCGCAGATGAGCGGCAATTGGCGCGGAATTGGGAATCTTTCCGGTGAAACGGTGGTTGTGCTTGTGGCACAGCACAATTCGACAGTGGTGAAATAACGGGTCACGGATTCGATCACCTACGCTGAAGCCGCCGGCGGCACCGCCGGTGCGCGGCCTCGGCGGTGTGGACCCTGGTCGGCCGTGCGCCTGTGCGCCGGCCCGTGGATCCGAAGGAGGTTGCGATGAGCGTCAGCGTGGACGTCATCGGTAACGACGGCGCCGCCGTCGCGACGAAGAACGAACGGCCGTTGCCGCCGTCGCAGGACCCCTTCTATCGCGCACCCGCCGACGCGGCCGCGCACGCACCCGGAACCGTCTTGCGCAGCCGGCCCGTGCAGATCGCGCTGCTGGGCCTGATTCCGCAGCGGGTGACGGCGTGGCAGCTGCTGTACCGCAGCAACGATCTGCACGGTGACGCCGAGGTCGCGGTGACCACGGTGCTGCTGCCCGCCGATGCCGATCCGGCCGAACGCCGCCCGTTGCTGGCCTTCGAATCGGCGATCGACGCCGTCACCGAGCGATGCGCCCCCTCCTATGCCCTCCGCCGCGGGGCCGTCGTCCCCGGATCGATCACGCAGCTCGAACTGCTGCTCGTCGCCAACGCACTGCGGCGCGGCTGGGCGGTCAGCATCGCCGATCACGAGGGACCGGACGGCCGTTTCGGCGCGCCCCGGGAACCGGGCTACCGCTCGCTCGACGGCATTCGCGCCGCGATGCACTTCCGTCCGCTGGGGCTGAGCACCGACACCCCCGTCGTGGTCTGGGGCTACTCCGGTGGCGGGATGGCCGGCTCCTGGCTGGTCGAGATGGCTCCCATCTACGCGCCCGAACTGACCATCGCCGGTGCGGTACTGGGCGCACCGGTCGGCGATCCGGGTGAGGTGTTCATCCGGCTGAACGGCGGCCGGTACGCCGGTTTCCCCGCCATCGTGATCTCGGCGCTGCGCCAGGTGTATCCGGCGCTCGAGGACGTACTCGACAAGCACATCACCAGCGCCGGGGAATGCCTGCTGGAACGCGCGGCTCAGCTGCCACCGATCGTGGCGCTGGCTCGGCTCGCCGGCCACGACTTCGGCAAATACCTCGATCACCCGCTGGAAGAGGTACTGAGCACCCCCGCGATGTGGGACATGTTCGACGATATGCGGCTCGGGAAGCACACCCCGCACTGCCCGATTCTGGTGATCCAGCCGCTGCACGATCGCATCATCGACGTCTCGTGTATCGATGCGCAGGTCGAGCGCTATCGCGCGGGCGGTGCCGCCGTCGGCTACCTGCGCGACCGGCTGAGCGACCATTTCACCTTGTTACCGCTGGCCACGCCGCTGAGCCTGGACTGGCTGGCCGACCGCATCGCCGGTCGCCCGGTCGCCGATGCCGACACCGCCACCCGGACCGTCTGGTCGGTGGTGGCGTCCCCCTCGCGCTGGCGCGGACTGTTCGAGATGGCCGGCACCGCGGGCCGGATGATCCTGGGCCTGCCGCTGGGCAGGCAGAGCGAACCGGAGCTGCCGCAGACACAGCCGCTTGCCGCCTGACGCCGGCCCCGCGCCCACCTCGGCAGCACTTCTGACCCGGGATTTCCCTCCTCGACGCGGTCGATTGCGGCCCTGATCATCGAATACTGGACAATGGACGCCGTGAACGACGCCGCGAACGACACCGCTGGTAGCGACGGGGCCGGAGGCGGCAGCTTGCGTAACCACGAAGGCCCCCGCGAACAGCGCGAAGAAACAGCTGGTAGCGACGGGGCCGGAGGCGGCAGCTTGCGTAACCACGAAGGCCCCCGCGAACAGCGCGAAGAAACAGCTGGTAGCGACGGGGCCGGAGGCGGCAGCTTGCGTAACCACGAAGGCCCCACTCCTGAGCGGGAGCCCTCGCGCCTCTACCCGCGGGTAACCAGCTTCCGCTCGCGCCGTGGCGCGTTGACCGCGACCCAACAGCAATCCTGGGAGCGGATGTGGCCGCGCATCGGCCGCGAGGTGAGCGACGAGCCGCTCGACGCCGCCGCCTGGTTCGGCCGGACCGCACCGCTGATCATCGAGATCGGCTGTGGCACGGGGACCGCGACCGCGGCGATGGCCCAGGCCGAGCCGCAGTTCGACCTGATCGGCATCGAGGTGTACAAGCCCGGCCTCGCCCAGCTCGTGCAGCGGGTCGAGCGGGACGGCATCGACAACATCCGGCTCCTGCGCGGCGATGCGGTCGACGTCCTCGAGCACATGATTGCCAAGGATTCGCTAGCTGGCGTACGCGTCTTCTTTCCGGACCCTTGGCCGAAGGCTCGCCACCACAAGCGCCGGCTGCTGCAGCCCGCGACGATGACCCTGATCGCCAGCCGGCTGCAGCGCGGCGGAATTTTGCACGTAGCCACCGACCACGCCGGCTACGCCGAACATATCGCCGAGGTGGGCGCGGGAGAACCGCACCTCGTAGGCCTGAACGAGGCCACCGGCGGCAATGCGAACAACCCCGGAACCGATACGGTGATCGGCCTCGAACGCCCGGTGACGAAGTTCGAGAGCAAGGCGCATCGAGCCGGAAGCGCCATCACCGAGTTCATTTGGGGGAAGATCTAGATATGAGTCTCAGGGAGATGGCCCAGCCGGCCGACGAGGTTGCCGGAACAGTGCGCGGCGACGAATCGGACGTCGTCGCCGGCGCGGCGACCCCCGCGACACCGGTCGCCGAGCCCGCCGGTGTGCGGCGGGTGCTGCTGGTGTGGGACGCGCCGAACCTGGATATGGGCCTGGGCGCCATCCTCGGCGGCCGTCCCACCGCGGCCTACCGGCCGCGCTTCGACGCACTCGGCCGCTGGCTGCTGGCGCGTACCGCCGAGTTGTCCGCCGGCAGTACACAGCGCATCGAACCCGAGGCCACCGTCTTCACCAATATCGCCCCGGGGACCGCCGATGTCGTGCGTCCGTGGGTCGAGGCGCTGCGCAACGTCGGCTACGCGGTCTTCGCCAAACCGAAGATCGACGAGGACTCCGACGTCGACAGCGACATGCTGGCACATATCCAGTTACGCCGCGGCGGAGCCGGTCTCGCGGGGATCATGGTGGCCTCCGCGGACGGTCAGGCCTTCCGCGAACCGCTCGAGGAGGTCGCGGCCACCGGGGTTCCGGTCCAGGTGCTCGGATTCCGCGAGCACGCGAGTTGGGCGGTTACGTCCGATATCCTCGACTTCGTCGACCTCGAGGACATCCCGGGTGTGTTCCGTGAACCGCTGCCCCGGGTCAGCCTCGACTCGCTGCCCGACGAGGGAGCCTGGCTGCAGCCCTTCCGGCCGCTGTCCGCGCTGCTCACCTCCCGCCCCGCTCAAGGAGTCGCTTAGTGTTCACCCGCTGGGGCGAGCTGGTCCACAGGTTCCGCTACACCGTGCTGGGTGTAGCGGTGGCCGCACTTCTCGCCCTGGGGGCGTACGGGTTCGGTCTGGAAAACCATCTGAGCTCCAGCGGCTGGTTCGACCCCGGTGCGGAGTCCTCGCAGGCCGCGGTGCTCAAGGACGAGGTCTACGGCCGCGATCACATGTCCGATGTGATCGTGCTCTACACCGCGCCGGACGGTAAGACCATCGACGATCCGGAGTTCGGGCGCAAGATCACCGACAATCTCAACAGCCTGCCCAGGGACCATCCGGACCAGATCAGCAAAGTCAACGTCGCGTACTGGCAGACCGAGACCGGCGATTGGAGCGCCTCGGTCACCGGGAGCAAGGACAAGAAATACGCGTTCGCGTCGGTCGCCATCAAAGGTGACGACGACACGACCACGATGAACAACTACCGCGCGGTCAAGAACGCCTTCTACATCCCGGGCGTGGATGTCCAGCTGGCGGGCATGCAACCGGTCGCGGGCACGCTGAACGACACCATCGCCTCCGACCAGAAGCGCATGGAGATGCTGGCCATTCCGGCCGTCGCGATCCTGCTGTTCTTCATCTTCGGCGGTATCGTCGCCGCGGCCCTGCCGCTGATCATCGGCGGTCTCACCGTCCTCGGCGCCAACGGCATCGTCATGGCGATCACGCATGTCACCGAGGTGAACTCGTTCGTCGGGGCCGTGGTGTCGATGATCGGTCTGGGTTTGGCGATCGACTACGGCTTGTTCATAGTCAGCCGGTTCCGCGAGGAGCTGGCCGAGGGCTACACCACCCGCCAGGCCGTACGCCGATCGGTGATGACCGCCGGCCGCACGGTCGCCTTCTCGGCGACCATGATCATCGCCGCCAGCGCCGGCATGCTGCTGTTCCCGCAGGGCTTCCTGAAATCGGTCGCCTACGGCACCATCGCGACCGTGCTGCTGGCCGCGCTGGCCTCGCTCACCATCCTGCCCGCGCTGCTGTCGATCCTCGGACCGCGCGTCGACGCGCTGGGATTCAAGCGGTTCCGCAAGACCAAGACCGCCGAAGAGGTCGAGAACGGTCTCTGGGGCCGCACCACACAGTGGGTGATGAAGCATCCGCTGAAGGTGGCGGTGCCGCTGTGCATCATCCTGCTGCTGCTGATCATCCCGGTGAAGAACCTGAAGTTCGGCGGTATCAGCGAAACCTATCTGCCGCCGGACAATCCGACCCGCATGGCGCAGGAGAAGTTCGACGAGATCTTCCCGCTGCGCCAGACCGACCCGATCCAGCTGGTCATCACCACGCAGAACACCGGCGAGATCAAGGCCATCCTGGACGAGGCCAGTGGCGCCCCCGGACTCACCGACCCGTTCGGCACGCCGGGCATTCCGCCGAACGGCTCCGATGTCTGGGTGTCCGAGGCGACGATGGCGCCGGACGCGAACGTCGAGGACACGATCGCCTATCTGCGCTCGATCAGCGTGCCCGGCGATGTGGATCTGATGGTCGGCGGCCAGCCGGTGCTGATGCAGGACAGTATCGATTCGCTGCTGGATCGCATGCCGCTGATGATCGTGCTGGTCGTCTTCGTGACAACGCTGCTGATGTTCTTGACCTTCGGCTCGCTGGTGCTGCCGATCAAGGCGGCATTGATGAGCGCGCTGGGGCTGGGCTCCACGCTCGGCATTCTGACCTGGATCTTCGTCGACGGCCACGGCGCCGGACTGCTCAATTTCACGCCGCAGCCGATCATGTCGCCGGTGCTGGTGTTGATCATGGCGGTGATCTACGGCCTGTCCACCGACTACGAGGTCTTCCTGCTCTCGCGCATGGTGGAGGCGCGCGCCCAGGGCGCGAGTACCACCGAATCGGTGCGCACCGGAACCGCGCAGACCGGTCGCATCATCACCGCGGCGGCGCTGATCCTGCTCGTGGTGGTCGGCGCGTTCGCCTTCTCCGATCTGGTGATGATGCAGTACATCGCCTACGGCATGATGGCCGCGCTGTTCATCGACGCCACCGTGCTGCGCATGCTGCTCGTTCCCGCGACCATGAAACTGCTGGGCGACGACTGCTGGTGGGCCCCGGCCTGGATGAAGCGCATTCAGCAGCGCATCGGCCTGGGCGAACCCATCCTCGACGACGAACGTCCCGGCACCGGCGAGGTCGTCGACCTGGTCAAGACCACGCCAGTGACCGATCCGGTGACCATGCAGCTGCCGCAGCTGCCCGACGGGACACCGAAAGGCCCGCGCAAGCCGCGGCGGTTGAAATTCCTGCGCGTCGACCCGGAAGCGCCGACCGAGCAGTTGGATCGCATTGATCCGGCCGCGGCCGGCGCGTCTACGCGCGCGACTCGCGCCAAGAGCCCCGAGGCGTCCCGGTCCGAGGGCTCCGAGTCGACGGCGTCGCGGATCGCGGGGCCCACGGCGAACGCCGGAGAGTCGACGGAATCGCGAGCGGAAGCCGTCGCTCACTCGGAGGCCGGGTCAGCGCAAGCCGATTCGTCTGCGCCGGAGAAGCAGGGGAAGGCCGAGAAGCAGGGGAAGGCCGAGAAATCGGAAAAGTCCCCGAAGCGCAAGCGGTTCGGCCTCCGCCGGTCGGACTCCGGCGCAGATGCGCCGTCGGCCGATTCGGGCAATGCCTCGTCCGGGGAAGGCGATGCCGACGCCTCGGACGGCACCGGCAATCAGGCCCTGCCCGCCGCCTCGTCCGCGCCGAACCGTGGCATGGTGCGGCCGCCCCAGGTTGTCCGCCCCGGTATGCCGCCCCGGACGGTGCCCGCGCCGGACACCGCTCCCGATGCCACCGATTCCGTGCCGCCGACGGCTCCGGTCGGCACCACGCCGCGGGTGCTGCCGCCGAGACCGTCGAAGGTGCCGCCGCATCCGTCGGTCCGCGCCCAGCTCTACCGTCCGGACGCGCCGCCGTACCACCCGGGGCAGACACCGGACGCCGGTCGGCCCGGCCACAGCGGATCGCCCGCCGCTCCCGCGGGTCCCGATCGCTCGCAGCGGGGAGCCCCCGACGGACGCCCTCCGATCGTGCAGCCGCCGCGGCGGATCCCGCCCGGCGGCATGCGGCATTCGCCCACGCGGACAACGGAATCCGGGCCCGGCAGCGTGCCTCCCGGCGTGCCCCGGGAGCCGAACGACACGGAGGCGACCCAGGAGTTGCACGAGCCGGCGAATCCGGGAAACCGGCCACCGGCCGGCGGCCACGACGCACCGGCTCCGGGTTCCCTAGGCGGCGACCTCGGCTCGACGACGCCGCATGGTTCGGGCTCGACCGGCACTGGTGAAACCGGAGGTCCGACGGCCGCGCCCGAATCCGATGCGTCCGGAAATCCGGCCGACCACCCCGTCGCACCGGGTGACGACAACCGCAACAACATCGAACAGTGGATGGCCGACCTGCGCTCGTCCCGTCGTCGCCCCGAGCCGGAACCGGCCGAACCCGATGACGAGGGTAAGCACCGCACCAGCGGCCGCACGGTGAGCGTCAACGAACTGCTGCGCCGCCAGAACCGCGACTGATCGCCTGTCGCGGGCCGGGGGGTGTTCTGCCTGTTCGCGTCGGCCGGGGCGGCCGATGGTTCTTTCGAGAGCACCGTGGCCGCCCTGCGCGAGCGCGGTGTGGTCTTCGAGGAGGGATCAGAACCCCGACATCAGCTTCTTCCACTGCACGCCGAACGGATGCTTCGCGGTGATCGAGCTGAACCGGCTGCGCCCGTGCACGACGATGTGCAGCGGTCCGATCGGCGGGCCGGTACGCACCTTGTTGTTGGCGCTGGAGCCGATCAGCTCCACGCCGTTCAGATCGACGGTCGCCTCACCGGGCAGGATCATGGTCAGCGAGCTGCAGAAATCGTCGACCCGGATCTCGGCCACCTGGGTCGACATCACGGCCTGGGTGAAATCCAGGGTGACGCCGGACAGATAGCTGTTGACGTACAGCGAGGGCGGCACCTGCCACGGTCCCTTGCGGGTGACGCCGGACAGCCGCGGACGAATGGCGGTTTCGGGCTCGGTGCGTCCAGCGGGGGCACCCCACCGCCACGTCTGAGCCGATCCGGGCGAGGCGGTCGGCTGGGCGGGATTCGGTTGTCCCGCAAGGCGAATCCCGGGCAGGTCGATCAGGACGGCGTTGAGTTCGCCGCGCGTCTTGGCCGCCAGCGCGGTATCCATCCGCTCACTGAACTCGCCCAGGGACAACATGCCCAGCCCGACCGCGCGCTGCAGCAGGGTACCGACATGTTCGCGTTCGGCATCCGATACTCGCAGGTCGCGGTCGCCCACGGCTCCCCCGGTTCCCGCGGACCCCGGGGCGGAAACGGTCTCACCACCCATGTTCCCGAGGCTACCGACGCCGCGGCCGCAGCACATCAGGGCAATCCCTGATCCGGCCCCTATTCGAGGCCCTGCTCGATGGCGTACCGGGTGAGTTCGACCCGGTTGCCGAGCTGCAGTTTGCGCAGCGTCGCCTGCACGTGGTTCTCCACCGTGCGATGGCTGACGCTCAGCCTGGTCGCGATCTGTTTCGCCGACAATCCCTTCGCCACCAGCCGCAACACCTCGGTTTCGCGGTCGGTGAGGACCGGGCGCTCGGCGCTCTTACCGGCCCCCGCCCCGGCGATGCGACGGAATTCGCCGAGCACCACACCGGCCAGGCCGGGCGTGAACACCGCCTGGCCCGCGGCCGTCGCCCGCACCGCGTCGATCAGCTCGGCCGCCGACGCGCTCTTGACCAGGTAGCCGGTCGCCCCGGCCTTGATGGCCTCCAGCACATCACCGCGTTCGTCCGAGGCCGAGAGCACCAGCACCCGGCTGCGCGGCGAGAAACGGAGCACCTCCGCGGTGGCGTGGGCTCCACTGCCGTCGGGCAGTTGCATATCCATCAGGACGACGTCCGGTCGGACCGCGGCGGCCCGGCGCGCCGCCGTGCCGGCACCGTCCGCCGTGGCCACCACCCGGAAACCGGCCTCGGTGAGATCGCGGGACACGCCGTCGCGCCACATCGGATGGTCATCGACCACCATCACCGAAACATCTTCTGCTCCACTGTCTTCCGATGCACTCATCGTTGCTCCCCGTCCCGTGGAATCCGAAATTCCCATTCGGTGCCGTCGGCGGTGTCGAGCAGTTCGGCGGTGCCGCCCAGCGCCTCGATGCGTCCGACGATTGAATGGGAGACGCCCATCCGCCCCTCGGCGGCCGCGGCCGGCAGCCGGCCCTGCGCGATCCCCGGCCCGTCGTCGCGCACGCTGACCACCACTGCATCGCCCATATCCTCCAGCAGCACAAAGGCTTTCGCCTCGGCACCGGCGTGCAGCGCGGTATTGGACAGCGCGGCACCGACGGCGGCGGCGATCTCCCGGGCGGTCCATCCGCCGATCGTCACCGACTCACCGGGCGCGGAGACGGAGATCGACGGTGCGGCGAAGGCCGTCAGCAGGGTACGCAGGTCCGCGCGGGCGCCGAGAGCCGAACCGTTCCTGCCCTGTTCGGAGATCAGTACCCGGAGCGCGACTTCCTGTTCGCGGGCTCGATCCGCCAATTCGGCTGTGCGTCCGCCTATTTCACTACCGCGGCGACTGATGTACGCGAGGACCTGCAGAACCCCGTCGTGCACTTCGCGGGCGAGTCGTTCGCGCTCGGCGGTGGCGGCGGACAACCGCATCGCCTGCTCGAGTTGCCCCTGCGCGCGCCGCGCCGTCGCGGCCGCCAGCCCGATGGCCAGCCCGACCGAAACCAGCACGGGCGCGGTCGCATCCGACCACAGATCCAGTTCCCACTGTTCGCGTACCACGGTGCTCACCACAGAAATCGCCAGCCCCGCGAGCACGCCGCCGAGCGCACCCCACTCGATCGCGGCCGACATCACCGCATTCGCCACCCACAGCGTGGTCGGCACGGTCTGATGCCCGTGGTACCAGGGATAGTCGGCGACCAGCCGGGTCGCCGCCATCAACCCGACGGCGACCGCCAGATCGCCGATCACCACCGCCCGCCGCTCCCATCCGGTGACCGACCAGCGCGACAACCACAGCGCCGAGACGACCGACCAGAGCACCAGCATCCCGATCAGCACCCAACTCAGCGGCTGTCGCTCATACGACGAGACCGAGGCGAATTGCTGGCCCACCGCGTAAAGCATCGTGACCAGGCGAAATACCTGCGCCGCCCGCCACAGCGGCGCGGTCGCGCCCCTCGGTCCCGGCGCGGTCGAGTCGGCGGGCGGCGTAGCGCCCGCGGACTCAGCGCGCGCCCGCATCACCGCCGCCCGCATCACCGCCGCCCGCATCACCGCCGCCCGCATCACCGCCGCCCGCATCATCACCGCCCGCATCATCACCGCCCGCATCGGACCGCGATTCGGCCCGGCGGCAGCGATCCGGCTCGGGCCGGTCGGGATCGGCGTGGAACATCGGCTCCCGCGGTTCCCCGGTATTGAGTTCCTGATACAGCTCTTCCGGGCTGCCGACCAGCAACGAACGGATCGCGGTGTTCATCACCGCGACGAACGGCACCGCCAGCAGACCGCCCGCGATACCGGCCAGCACCACACCGGCCGTGATCGCCAGAACCACCGCCAGCGGATGGATGCTCACCGCGCGACCCAGCAACAACGGCTGCAGCACATGGCCTTCCAGCTGCATCACCGCCACCGTGATGCCGAGCACGATCAGCGCGGTGACGAAACCCTTCGTCATCAAGGCCAGGAAGACCGCGATGAAACCGGCGAGCAGGGAGCCGACGATCGGAACGAAGGCGCCGATGAACACCAGTGATGCCAGCGGAAGAGCCAGCGGCACACTCAGAATCGCCAGCCCGGCGCCGATGCCGATGGCGTCGACGGCCGCCACCACGACCGTGGCGCGCACGAATCCGATCAGCGTGCCGAAGCCGAGCCGCCCGGCCGTGCGCACCCGTTCACGTTGCGGGGTGGGCACGACCCGGGTCACGAAGTTCCAGATCTGGTCGCCGCCGTAGAGGAAGAAGATCAGGATGAACAGCGTCAGGAACGCGCCGGTCAGGAATTCGCCGATCGCGGCGGCCGTGGTCAGGGCGCCGCTGGTCAGGGAATCCTGATTGGCCTCCAGGGTTTTGATGATCGTATTGCCACCGTTGCGGATCTGGTCGTTGCTCAGATGCAGCGGACCGTTGATCAGCCAGTCCTGCACGGTATGGATGCTGGTCTTGAATTCATCGGTCAGCTGCGGCACACCGGTGATGAATTGCTCGATGACGAAGGTGAAGATCCCCGCCAGCAGACCTAGCGAGCCGACCAGGGCCACGAATACGCCGATGCCGCGCGGCATTCCGAGGCGTTGCAGCAGATCCACCAGTGGCGAGAGCAGCGCCGCCGCGAGCAGGGCGATCGCGACCGGAAAAACGACCGTGGTCAGCTTGTGCGCGAGGTAGGCGACCGCCAGCACCGCCACCAGGATGATCAACAATCGCCAGCACCATTCGGCGCCTTGACGCACCAGTGGATGCACCGAGTCGGCCGCGCTGCGCTCGCGCCCGGGTGTGCTACGGCTCGAAGCCGCCGATGCGGCGCCCGCCGGGGCAGGCTCGGCCGGATTCCCGGAGGTCTTGCTGTCCCCACTCACGCCGCGAGCCTATCGGCCGGGGACGCAACCGGCACGTGTCCGCTCCGCCCGAATCCGGTGACCTACGACGCTCCCCGCTAGATTAGTCATCGTGTCAGCGCCTTTGGAAGCGGTCAAACAGACCATGCGAACGCGCTGGCCGCTGTACCTCGCATCGATGCTGGCGGCCAATGCCTTCGGTGCGGTCCTGGTCTACGCGTTCATTCAGTACGGGCTGCCCGCGCCCGAGGGCACACCGAACGGACTGCGGCGCGCCGGTCTGCTGCTTCCGGTTCTGGTCTTCTCCATCGGCGGATTCCTGAGCGTCACCGCCTCGGCGCTGATGCTGCGACCGGTGATGCGCTGGCAGATGCGCGGCGGTCCGCCCAGTCGCCAGGAACAGATGGCCGCCTTGCACGCGCCGCTGCGGCAGTCCATCCTGCACCTGCTGTTGTGGCTGGTGGGCGGTGCTGTCCTGGCCGCGCGGATCATCGTGGAAACACCCGAGCTCGCCGGTGCGGTGATCGTCACCGAATGTATGGCCGCCACCATCGTGTTCGGCTTCACCTACATGCTGGGTGAACGGATCCTGCGCCCGGTCGCCGCGCACGCGCTGACCACCGGCACCTTCGATCACACCCTCACCCCCGGCGTCGGCACGCGGATGGCGATGACGTGGGGTATGGGCACATTCGCGCCGACCATCGCGATCGTGCTGCTGTGCGTCACCCAGATCACCTCGCGGGTGCACTTCTCGGCGCAGTCGCTGGCCATCTCGATCCTGCTGTTGTGCGGGGTCGTGATCATGCAGGCGCTGGCGCTGTCGATGCTCACCGCGTCGAGCATCTCCGACCCGGTGCGACAGCTCTCCCAGGCGATCGACCGGGTGCAGGCGGGAGCGCGCGATGTACAGGTCGAGGTCTTCGACGGCAGTGAGATCGGGCTGCTGCAAGTCGGTTTCAACCGCATGATGGAAGAGGCCGCGCAGCGCCGCGAACTGCAGGAACTGTTCGGCCAGCACGTCGGCGAGGAAGTGGCCCGCCGCGCGCTCGAGTACGGCACCGAACTGGGTGGTGAAACCCGGTTCGTGGCCGTGCTGTTCGTCGATATGGTCGGCTCGACCGCCACCGCCGCCGAGCGGTCGCCCACCGAGGTGGTCAGCCTGCTCAACGAATTCTTCCGGGTGGTGGTCGATGTGGTCGACCGGCACAACGGCCTGATCAACAAGTTCGTCGGCGATGCGGCACTGGCGATCTTCGGTGCGCCACTGGACCGTCCGGACGCGCCGACCGCCGCGCTGGCCGCGGCCCGCGATCTGCGCGAGGCGCTGCGCGAGGTACAAGGCCTGGATATCGGCATCGGTGTCTCGGCCGGCCTCGCCGTCGCCGGCAACATCGGCGCCGCGAATCGCTTCGAGTACACGGTGATCGGCGATCCGGTGAACGAGGCCTCGCGCCTCACGGAATTGGCGAAGGAACATCCGGGCCGCGTCCTGGCCTCGGGCAGCGCCCTGTACTTCGCCGACGACGACGAACAGAAGCAATGGATCTCCGGCGATGAGGTGCAATTGCGCGGTCGCCGCCGCAAGACCCGACTCGCGTGGCCGAAGGCTCTGGGCTGAGCCGCTGCCGCCTTCGTGGTAACGCACGCGTCCGCTGCCGCCTTAGGGCCCGACCCCACTAGGCTGGGCGTCGTGACGGCCCACGCTGAACCCGGCGACGAACCGGCGCGGCCCGCGCGGCGCAGATTCCGCTGGTTGAAATGGGTCCTCGGCGTTGCCCTGTCGGCGTTGCTGATCGCCGAGGGCGTATACCTGTGGCCGCGCCTGCACGATTCCTGGCGCAACCTCACGGAGATCCACTGGGGCTGGGTCGCCCTGTGCGTCTGGATGCAGGCGTTGTCGATGAGCGGATTCGGCCGCATCCAGAAGCGCCTGCTGCGCGCCGGCGGGGTCGACGTCTCGCAGCGCGCCTCGGTATCGGTCGTCTACGGAGCCACCGCGATGTCGGTGTCACTGCCCGCCGGCCAGGTGTTCTCCACCGCCTTCACCTATCGCCAGACCCGCCGCTGGGGTGCGAGTCCGATCGTCGCGTCCTGGCAGCTGCTGATGTCGGGCGTCGTCGCGACGAGCGGCATGCTGCTGCTCGGTGTGGGCGGCGCGCTGCTGGTCGGCAATCGCATCGGTCCGTGGAAGCTGGCACTCACGCTGGGCGCGGTGGGGCTGCTGGTGTGGGCGGGCAAATACATCTCCGGCAACCCCGGCGCGCTGCAGGCGCTGGTGCGCCGCGGAGTGCGGATGGTCAACCGGATCCGGCGGCATCCGGCCGATGCCGGTCTGGCGCACGTCGACGAGATGCTGCGACAGCTGGAATCGGTGGATGTGAACCGGCGGGATGCCGCGTGGGTCGCGTTCTGGGCGTTCGTGCATCGCCTCGGCGATGTGACCTGCCTGGGTGCGGCCTGCTACGCGGTCGGCGCCGATCCCCGCTGGGCGGGCCTGCTGATCGCCTTCAGCGTGGGCAAGGCCGTCGGCACCATTCCGTTCGCCCCCGGTGGCATCGTCTACGTCGATGCCACCCTGATCTACAGTCTCACCGCCGCCGCGGGACTGCCGGCGGCCCAGGCGGTGGCCGCCGCCTTCGTCTACCGCATGGTGAGTTTCGTTCTCGTCGCGATCATCGGCTGGATCGTCTTCGCCTTCCGCTTCCGCAATCCGCAGCTCGGTGACGCGCAGTTCGAGGAGGAATTCGAACAGCGCTCGGCCCTGCTCGCCGAACCCCGCCGCGCCGACGGCGGCAGGAAGCGGTCCCTGCGGGAGGGCGATTCACCCGGACCGGCCGAGCCCGACGGCGAACCTCAGCCCTGAGCGGTCCCGGGATCCGGCTGCCGCATCGCTGTCACTACCCTGGCGACCGTGAGGAAATGGCTGCCACTGCTGATCGATGTCGTGCTGGTGATCGTGTTCTGCGCGATCGGCCGGCGCAGCCACGACGAGGCCGTGGCGGCGGGTCTGCTGCGCACGGTCTGGCCGTTCGGCGCCGGTCTGCTGATCGGCTGGGTGATTGCTCTGGCGATTGCCGGCCGCGGGCGACTGTCCGCCGCGCTCGCGCGATTCGACGGATCGGCGGTCTGGCCGACCGGCGTGGCGGTGTGGTTGTCGACGCTGATCGGCGGCATGGTGCTGCGAGTGATCAGCGGTCAGGTCACCGCGGTCAGCTTCGTCATCGTTGCGGCGACCGTCCTCGCGGTCTTCCTGCTGGGCTGGCGCGCGGTGTGGATTCTCGCCGCCCGGCGCATTCGCGTCACCGGCGCATCCGTGAACTGACGACCGCCGACCGCTACTTGTTGTCGTCCGGCGTGGCGAGCGACTGCAGCATCCGCGCGGCCATCCGGGAGGTGGCGTCACCGCTGTCGATATCGTCGATGTGGATGGCGAAGGCCAGGTCACCGGCATTGGCCAGCAGCCATCCGCCCGAGCCGGCGTTCGCGGTGAATGCGGTGACCCCGGCATAGCGGGCGACCGTCACCTCCTGCGGACTTCCGGTCGCGTCGCGCAGCATGCCGCGCAGCTTGTCGACCACGTCGCCGGGCAACGGTTCCAGCTTGGCCTCGGTGGTGCCGGGCCGCCCGATCTCGATCATCGGCGGAGCCACCGATCCGCGCGCGATCGTGGCCGCGGCGATCGCCATCCCGAACGGGCTTGCCAGAATCGGATCGTTGGTGCCCTGTTTGACCTGCTCGACGCCGCGACCACCGATCGGCAGCCGGCCCGTGGTCTCGTCGAGTCCGGGCACCTTGAACCCGATGCCGACGCCCAGCATGGCCGCCGCCTCGGCCGCGTCCTGCACCGAAACGTCCTGCGGCGCCTTCTTCTTCACGATCGAGGCGACCGCCTTGAACAGATCCATCGCACCGCCGACCGGATAGGTGGCGGTGAAGGCGGGTGCGCCCTGGGCGCTGGCGTAGTTGTTCTGGGCCGCCGCGACCACGGCACCCGTGGAGGGCTGAATCGCCACGATCGAGGCCGCCGTACCGACACTGACCACGGCGTCCTCGGCCGCACGCTGCAACTTCTGGTCCATCGTGGAGGCGATGTCCGGCCCGGGCGGGCCCTGATACCCGGCCAGCTGGGTGACCATCCGGCCGTCGGGCTCGAACAGCTGCACACCCCAGCCGGCGTGCTGATCCCGGTTCTCCTGCCACACCTTCTGCAGCGCATCGGTCATGGGCGACCACACCCGCCGGTCGGCGACGATCAGCTTCGGCTGCTTCTCCATCACCACGCCCGGAATCGAGGCCATCCGAGGCTCGAGAATCGCGAAATCATCCTCGCGCAGGCTCACCGCGGTGATCGGCTTGCCCTGCGAGCCCGCCAGCTGCTGCATCAGCGAGGCGCCGGTGATCAGCGGCGCGACCGGCGCGATGGCATCGGCCAGGGCATTGGTGGTGCCGACCGGATCACCCGTCTTGGTGGGATCCACCTTGATGACGTTGATGGTCTGCTGGGTCAGCAGCGGCTGGCCGTCGTTGTCGTTGACCTTCGGCGCCGGCGTCGCCTCGGTGCGGACCAGCTTCACCGACCGCTTGTTATCCAGTTGCGGCATGACGACCGTCGGGTCCCAGGAAATCCGCCAGCCGATAGCCAGCTTGCGGATATTGCCCTGCAGGTCGTAGCTCCAGTCCTTACCCGGCCCGAAGTTCCAGGCGGCCTTCATATTGAACATCGCCGAATCGGCGTCGAGGCTGATGAACTGAACCAGCTTGTAATCGGGCTTACCAGGCTGGAGGCCGTCGAACATGGACTTCAAAGTGCTCTCGGCACCGGAGGGGTACGAGGTCAGTGCGGCGGCGCCGGCAGCATCACGATCGTCCATTAGCTGGGTGAAATGCTCGACGACCGCTTCGGGTCCACTCGGCGTGCTGTGAAAATCGCACGACCCCATCACGATCGCTACGGCAGCAATTGCGGCCAGTGCCACTGCGCCCCGAACGCGAAAGCGGCGGGATCCCCACACATCCATGTCGCCCACTCTTCACTCTTGTCACTCCAGCAACAAGACCAACGGTACCCGAAGGAGTTGCCCGCGGTCCCACCTAGGCACCGACCGCATCTTCCATGCTCAGCGACCACAATAGTGCCCGATCACCGACAACCGTTGCAGCCGGTCGGCGAAATCGGCGAACGTGTTCGGAGCTTCCCCTTTCCGCCAACGGCGAAACCCGCACGCCGTCATGCGGCGTAATCTTGTAATCACAGTTACATAGATACTTCGGCAGTGAGGAAACATCATGAGACACGGACACGGACGTGGATTCGGGCGGCCCGGCGGCTGGCAACAAGCGGACCTTCCGGACGCCGCCGACGCTCCGGACTGGTTCGCCGGAAGGTTGCCCAGCGAGTGGTTCAGCGGTCCCGCGACCATCGAGATCGACCGCGACGAGATCGTGGTGATCGGGGAACTGACGCTGCCGGCACCCGAATCGAGCGGGGACGAGGAAGCCGGATCCGAGCCGTCACCCGCGACGGTGGACGGCCTGATCGCCCGCTTCCGCGAATCGACCCGGCCGGCGCGCATGCAGATCGCCCAGGAAGCCCAGGCGCGCTATGGCCGCAATGTCGCCTGGGGCGTCTCGGTCAACGGGGAACGCACCCTGTTCACCCATCTCTCGGTGCCGGTGATGACGCGGCTGCGCCAGCCCGAACGCAAGGTGCTCGATACGCTCGTCGACGCCGGGGTCGCCCGCTCTCGCGCCGATGCGCTCGCCTGGACGGTGAAATTGGCCGGTAAGCACGCCGAGGAGTGGTTGGCGGAACTGCGGTCGGCGATGCGCAAGGTGGACGACCTGCGAGCCGAGGGGCCGCGCGGCCTGTGACCGAGCTAGGGTACCGGTCATGGCACCGATTCTCGTGCTCAACGGCCCGAATCTGAATATGCTCGGCACCCGCCAGCCCGAGGTCTACGGCTCGGACACCCTCGACGACGTGGTCGAGCTATGCCGGGAGACCGCCGCCCGCTTCGATCGCGAGATCACCGCCTATCAGTCCAATTCCGAAGGGGCGCTGATCGATCGGATCCACGCCGCGCGCGGGGTGGAAGCCGGGATCGTGATCAATCCCGGCGGCCTGACCCACACCTCGGTCGCCCTGCGCGACGCCCTGGTGATTCCCGAGGTGCCGATCGTGGAGGTGCACATCTCGAATGTGCACGCACGCGAGGAATTCCGGCACCACTCCTACATTTCGCCGATCGCCACCGCGGTGATCGCCGGGATGGGGATCCGGGGCTATGCGGCGGCGATCGAATTTCTCTGCACCCGTTGATCTTTCGCTCAGGCTCCGTCGCGCAGTAGCCGGTACATCGGCACTCCGGCGCCGGCGGCGACCACCTTCTCCCACAACTGCCGCACGGTACGCGACAGCGTGGCGTCCACACCCACCTCCGCGCTGGTCTCGACGACGTGGGTCGCGCCCGCCACCATCATTCGGGCGGCGGCGTCATCACCCCAGCCGCCGGACTTCGCGGCGGTGGCGTATTCGGCCATGAAGAAGGGGAACGCCTCGGCGGAGCGCTGCGCGAAGGGCAGAAAGCGGTCGACGTCGTGGCCGGCGCGCTCGACCACGGCCAGGGCCTGGTTGTAGCCGATCAGCCAGGGGTGGAACAGCGTGAGCAGAGCCTGGTAGAACAACTGCGCCAGCCCGTCGTCGGCCCCGAGGTACTCCGGTGGGCTGAGCGGGCACAGCAGGTCGGCATATGCGTCGAAGACCTCGCGCGGACCGCTGTAGAAGATATAGGACGCCGGATGGGTGATGTTGTCGCCGGCCGACATGAACCCACCGGACAGGAACCGCGCCCCGTGCGAGCGCACCCATCGGGCGCCCGCGCGGGTGCGCTCGGGGGAATCGGAGGACAGGTTCACGATCACCTTGTCCCGCACCCGTTCCGGAGCCCGGCCCAGGACGTCGTACATGGCGGCGTAGTCGGTGAGGCTCAGGATGATCACCTCGTTGCACTCGAGCGCGTCGGCCACCGACTCGGCGCGACGGGCGCCCAGTTCCGCCATCGCCTCGGCTTTGTCGGCGCTGCGATTCCAGACCGTCACCTCGGTGCCCGCGGCCAGCAGTACGCGCACGATCGCCCGGCCCATTGGGCCCAGCCCGATCA
The DNA here is from genome assembly GCF_002933465.1 of Nocardia nova. Lineage (GTDB taxonomy): Bacteria > Actinomycetota > Actinomycetes > Mycobacteriales > Mycobacteriaceae > Nocardia > Nocardia nova_B. Next base: position 213,226 of record NZ_PSZE01000003.1, on the reverse strand, counting down.
CCGTGACGGAGGAACGTTCGGACATGGTGTACTCCTTGCTGTTTCGAAGTTCTTCCGATCGGCGCCGGATTCGATCGTCACCGGGATCCGCGTCCGGGGCAATAACGCACGTCGACGTGCGGTTGCTTACCTCGAAGTTCGAAAAATGGTCAGGAGGCCGGGATGGCGAACGAAAGTGACACAGCTCACTCGGTATGCGGGATGTCGGTGGCCATCGATGTGGTCGGCGGCAAGTGGAAACTCCACCTGATGTGGGTCTTGGGCGAGGGCCCGCAGCGTTTCGGCCGCATCCGTGCCCTGCTGCCCGGGGTGAGCGAGAAAGTGCTCACCGAGAATCTCCGCCATCTGGAATCCCACGGCGTGGTCCGCCGCGAGGTGTTCCCCGAAATCCCTCCGCGAGTGGAATACTCGCTCACTCCATCGGGAATCGAATTGGCCGCGGCCCTGCGCCCGCTCGAGCAGTGGGGCGAACGGCGTCGCGACGGACTGCTCGACACCGCGTCGGCGTGAGGGCGGGTCAGCGCAGGTAATCGGTGGCGATGCCGGCGCCGAGATCTTCGAGCAGATCCGCGGCGTGGGCGATGGAACGCGCCGGGTCCGATTCGAGGTCGGTGAGGCGATAGCAGCGGGCCAGTCCGGCGGCCCGGAGTTGCTTCGAGCTCAGGGTGCAGCGCCCGGCGACGGCGACGACCGGCACGCCCGCGGCACCAGCCGCCGCCGCGACTCCGGCGGGCGCCTTCCCGCGTAGCGTCTGTTCGTCCAGCGCGCCCTCTCCGGTTACCACCAGCTGTGCGCCATGCAGCTGATCGGCGAAATCGATCAACTCGAGGATCACCTCGATCCCGGACCGCGGCCGTGCCCCGAGCACCGCCATGGTTCCGAATCCGGTTCCGCCCGCCGCACCCGCCCCGGGGCGCTCGGCGTAGCGCGGTGCGTCCTGCCCACCCGCCGCCGGGGCTCCGGTGTACGTGCCGGCGCTGCGCTCGACCACACATGCCCATCGGGTCAGGGCGAGTTCGAGTTCTTCGCACTGCTGTGGCGAAGCACCTTTCTGTGGCGCGAAAACCGCTGCGGCGCCGTGTGGTCCGAGCAGCGGGTTGTCGACATCGCTGGCGAGGACGAACTGGGTCTCGCGGATCGCGGGATGCAGGCCGGAGTAGTCGACGGTGTGAGCGTTCACGAGAGCTGCCGCACCACGGGGCAACTCGCATCCGTCCGCATCGAGGATGCGCAGCCCCAAGGCTTGCAGCAGGCCGGCGCCGCCGTCGGTCGAGGCGCTGCCGCCCAGCCCCAGGACGATGTCGCGGAAACCGTGGTCCAGCGCGTGCCGAATCAGCACGCCGAGTCCGTAGGTACTCGCCTCCATCGGCGCCCGCCGACCGGCCGGCAACTTCACGAGCCCGACCGCCTCCGCCAATTCGATCAACGCCGTATTCGCCTGTACCGCATAGCTGCCCGCGCTTGTCTCGGCTGTCGGACCGACGGTATCGACCCACACTCGCTCCCAGCCCGCTGCCACGAACGCGTCCACTGTGCCGTCACCACCGTCTGCCACCGGCACCTGCCGGATCTCGGCGTCGGGCACTACTCGCGCGATACCGGCCGCTACCGCCGCCGCCACCCCGGGCGCCGCCAGCGACCCTTTGAATTTGTCCGGCGCCACCACCACCCGACAGGGCCTCCCGCGCACCATCGCAACCCCAATCCGTCGGCAAGCAGTCGAACACGCTCACGGTACTGCGCGCGCTCCGATCGTGCGGTGCACCGCGGTCCGCCCCAGCCGCCGGCCGTGCTCGGTTGCCGAGGCGTCCGCGCCGCGAACCGTCGCGGTGCGTACCGGACTCACGGCATGGGCGCCTGATCCACGTGATCGATCCCCACCTGACCGGTACGCAGGTACGTCACCACGGCGTCGTCGAGCGGAGTGTTACCGCGACCGAAGGTACCGTGGTCGCCACCGTCGACGGTGATCAGATCTCCGTGCAGGGCCGCCGCAGGTAGTCCCCGTCGTCGCATCCGCGCCGTCGCCCCGTCCGGCCGGTCGACGGCCGTCGTCGCATCGAGCATCCGACCACTCGAGCTCCTGCATTGTCGCCAGCCGCGCCGGGTGCGACAACTCGAACCGTCCGACACGGGCAAGGATGTCGGCGTAGCCGCGCACCGTCGGTGATCGACACGCTCTAGGCTCAGCGAATGACGCAGGGTGCGCAGCAGAACACCGAGATTCGAGACAACCCACAGCTCGACCGATTCGAGCTGTATGTCGACGGACAGCACGCCGGGGTGGCCGCCTATCAGGACACCGCCTCCGAACGCGCCTTCGTGCACACCGAGATCTATCCGCAGTACGAGGGGCAGGGCTACGGCCGCTTGCTGGTGCAGGGTGCGCTCGACCGAACCGTGGAACAGGGCTTCGGCATCCTGCCGCTGTGCGCGATGGTGCATCACTTCGTCGAATCCCGGCCGCGGTATCTGGCGACGGTGCCGCAATGGGCGCGGGAACGATTCGGCCTGCCGCAGTAGCCGGCGGGCGCATCGGGGTGGCCGCTTCGAGCCGAACCGCGAATCACGCGCCACTAAACACAGCGCGCGCCCCGCGACGGTGCGATGATGACTAGCGTGGCACGCGCAGAGGAACACGGCGACCGCCCGAGACGTGAATCCCGGTACGAGGAACAGGCGGTGCGGCCCGGCACCTTGCTGGTCTCGGCAACGGAGCTGGTCGAGCCCACTTTCCGGCGCACCGTGATCTACATCGTCGAACACAACGATGCGGGCAGTCTCGGTGTCGTCCTGAACCGCCCGAGCGAAACGGCGGTGCAGGACGTGCTACCACGCTGGGCCGATCTCGCGGCGGGACCCCGCACGCTGTACGTGGGCGGGCCGGTGAAGCGCGATTCGGCACTGTGTCTGACCACTGTCCGCGTCGGTGCCTCGATCGAGGGCATCCGCGGGCTGCGCCGCGTGGACGGTCGCGTGGCGCTGCTCGATCTGGACTCCGACCCCGATTCGATCGCACCGCTGGTCGAGGGCATCCGCATCTTCGCCGGCTATGCCGGGTGGACCTTCGGTCAGCTGGAGGGCGAACTGGAACGCGGGGACTGGATCGTGTTGTCGGCGTTGCCGTCGGATCCGTTGGCGGGACGCACCGATCTGTGGGCGCACGTGTTGCGACGGCAGCCGCTGCCGCTGTCGCTACTGGCGACACACCCCATCGAACTAGAACGCAATTGATTACGTATCCACGGAGTGTGGTTCCCCAACGCTCGCCTCGACCGAGGCGGCGGATACACCCCGTCGGCGCCCATGTCTGACTCCGCGATCCCCCCCGTCGACGCGGCGCCCTCCCGGGCGCGTTTGTTGCGGGTGCTCTACGACGAGCACGCACCGACGCTGTGGCGATACACCTACAGCCTGGTCGGCGATGCCGGACGGGCCGAGGACATCGTGCAGGAGACGTTGTTGCGGGCCTGGCAACGGCCGCAGGTCCTCGACCAGTCGACGGCCTCGGCGCGAGCGTGGTTGTTCACCGTGGCCCGGCATCTCGCCGTCGACGAATTCCGCAGTGCGCGGCATCGGCGCGAGTACGGCACCGACACGCCGCCCGAACAGGCGGCTCCAGACGAGGCGGAACGCGCAGTGGACAGCTGGGTGATCACCGACGCGCTGGCTCGGCTCAGCTCCGATCACCGCGAGGTGATCGTGCGGGCCTACTATCGCGGACTGTCGACACACCAGATAGCGAACGAATTGGCGATTCCCGAGGGCACCGTCAAATCCCGGATGCACTACGGGATGCGAGCGTTGCGTTCGGCCCTACAGGAGATGGGGGTGACGAAATGACATCGGCCGATACCGCGTCGCACGACGACGACTATGCGACCTGGGATGCCCCGTATGTGCTCGGCGCCCTCGACCCCGACCAGCGGCTCGAATACGAGGCGCATCTGTCCGAATGCCTCGAGTGCCGCCTGGCCGTCGCGGACCTTTCGGGCTTGCCGGGACTGCTCGGCCACATTCCCGGTGACGTCGCTCTCTCGCTGATCGAGGACGAGTCCGCCGCAGACCATGCCGGCCGTTTCGGCGACGCCGGCTTCGACGCCCTGCTGAACCGGGTGCGCGCGAGCGAAGCCACCACCGAGGACGCCGGGCTCCTGCCCTTCGAATCGCACGGCGCCGGCCCGTCCGCCGCGACGGGCGCGACCGAGCCCGGCGGGGCCGCGGGCACTTCGGCGACCCCCGCCGAAGCCCGGCGAACCGAGCTGGAGCGGGCCCCCGTCTCGCTGGCAGCGGCGCGCGAGCGCAAGCGCAGCCGCAGCGGTCCGTGGCTCGCCCTGGCCGGTGCGGTGGCCGCCGCCGCAGCCGCGGTGGCCATCACCATCCCGATCACCGTCGCGCACACCCAGCACAACAATCCGCCCACCGCCGAGCAGGTGGTCACGGAACGACAGATGGATCAGGTGATCCCGTCTCCGATCACCGCGAACTTCACTCTCACACAGCTGAATTCCGGTACACGCGTGAACATGTCGTGCAACTACGCGCCGTCGGATACCGATTACACCTGGGACGGCGCGCTGTGGGTGGTGCATACCGACGGCACGCAGTCGATGGTGGCGCAATGGTCGGCACATCCTGGGCAGACGGTGACCGCGGACGGCATCACCTCGGCCCCGGCGGACAAGATCCGATCGGTCGAAATACGTTCGAGCACGACCAACCGGGTGTTCCTGCGCGGAACGGTGTGAGCGGCCGCCCTCAGCCGATCCGCCGGGAATCGAGATCGCCGATTTCGCCCGAAGCCGTGCGGGCCGACGGCGCGTTCTGCGCCGCGGCTCGGCGTCACAGCAGGACGAGGGTGGTGCACAGGGCGGCGAGGGCGAGTGCCTGCAGGCCGACCCGGTAACCCAGGATGCTCTCCCACTTGTCCTGCAGCGCGCGGGCATCGGCGGGGATGACGCCGGTCTGCGCCGCCTGCGTCTGCGCGGTGTTGATCGGCTTGGCGATCCGCGCGTAGAGACCGAGCCAGCTCAGCAGCGCCAGCAACGCGATCCCGGCCGCCACCGCGGCACCGGTGGCTCCTGCCACGGCCGCGATGACGACGGCGAGCACGGTGCCGATCACACCACCGGCGCCGGCGAAGGGCATTCGCCGGTCGCCGTAGTAGTGCCCCCATCCGGCCGAGACGGTCATCGTCGCGTCGTCGAGTTTGCGATAGACGGGCCGGAAGATGAGGGTGGCGGCGATATCGGTGCCGTAGACGATGGCGTTGGCGAGAACGGCCAGCACGGTCAGTACCTGCGCGAATGCGGTCAGCATGGGAGGACTCCTAGTCGACATCTAGCGTTGCTAGCTTCTAGGGCAACAGTAGATGCTCTCAACTAGGTTGTCTAGCGATGCTAGAAATTTTACCGTCAGGCCCGGACCGGAAGGCCGGCACACCGATCCCCCGCGGCCTGCCCGGGCGGCGGGCGCCGCCGCGGAACCGGATCGGCGCGGCCGTCGAAGGCGTGCAGTACCGCGGCATCGGCACGCGGATCACCGACCGCGATCCGCGCACTGCCGTCGGGGTAACCCTTGGCCGCGATCCCCGCCCCCGTCAACGTCGCATGGGCCGCGGGCCCCGGCAGGTAGAGGAAGTTGCCGCGGCTGCACGGCACGGCTAAACCTTTGTGCCGCAATGCCGTTCGAAGCAGTTCCCGCTCGGCGGTGATATCGGCGATCCGTTCGGCGAGCTCCGCCGAGGCGGCGTAGCAGGCGCGCACGGCGGCGACCGCGTAGTCGGGCATTCCGAACGGAAGTTGCAGTCGCCGCACCCGCGCGATCAGTTCCGGCGCGCCGAACGCATAGCCGATACGCAGTCCGGCCAGGCCGTAGGCTTTCGAAAAGGTGCGCAACACAAGGAGATTGGGATAGCGGGCGACGAGTTCGCAGGGGTCGACCGTTTCGGCATCGGCCAGGAATTCCACGTAGGCCTCGTCCAGGATCACCGGAACGTGTCGCGGCACACCGAACAGAAAGGCCTTCAACTCCGCGGCGGGCGCCACCGTCCCGGTCGGATTGTGGGGGCGGCAGATCGCGACCAGTGCCGTGCGCTCGTCCACCGCCCGGGCCATCGCCGTCAGCCGCTGCCGTCCGCTCGAATCCAGGGGAACTCCCACGACTTGCAGACCCGCGATAGCGGCCATGATCGGATAGCCGTCGAAGGTCGGAGTCGCGAGCACCATGCGCCGCCCCGACCCCGAGACCGCCCGCATGATCTGCAGCACCACACCGGTCGCCCCCGCACCGACGACCACCTGATCGGCATCGACGCCGAGGTGCGCGGCGATCACGGCCGGCAACCGCCGGGGCAGGAATTCCGGATACCGATTGGCGCCGCGAATCGCCTCGTTCACCACCGCGAGCACCGAAGGCAGTGGCGGAAAGGGGTTTTCGCTGAGCGTCAGATCGAACCGCGGCGTCGGTATCGGCTGCGTCACGGCGGGTTCAGACGAATTCATCACGCCGCACCCCAGCGCACCGCGGCCGCGGCCGCGAAATCCCCGGCGTGGGCGAAGGCCGCCAGCAGCACCACCGACCCGTTGCGCAACCGGCCGGCCCGATTCTCGATATCCAGGGTCACCGGAATGCCGGCGGCGAACAGATTTCCGCATCGATCGAAGGAATCCGGATGCCGTTCCGCGGGCAGTTCCAGCGCATCGTGCCAATTCCGCAGGAACAGGCGGTTCGGCTGATTGGTGACGAAGGTGTCGATATCGCGGCCTTTCACCCCGATGCGGTCGCACACCGCGTGGGCGAGTTCCGGGACCAGCCGGTTGCCGCGCGCGAAGACCTTCGTCACCTTCGATTCGGTGAAACTCACGCAGCTCTGTCCTTCCCCGGGCTCCCAGTACTTGCGTTCGGAGCCGGTGGAGAAATCCATATCCCCGGCGAATTCCGGGAAGGTGCGGCATTCGATATCGAGGATCGGCGCACTGTTGTCCTTGACCAGCAATCCCACCCCGCAGCCATCTCCCGGCACCGGCGCCTGCGCCAGTTTGCGAATCTCGGTCTGGGTGAAGACCGGCCCCGCGGTGTTCTGCGTCGTCGCGATCAAGGCGGTGCGGGCGTCGGTCGTCTGCAGAATCATCCGGGCCAGCATCATCATGTGGATGAATGCCGCGCAGCCGCCGTTGTGCACGTCGAAGACCCAGTTCGGATTCATCCCCAGCCGCCGCGCCACCTCCGGCCCGGCGCCCATGACCGGATTGTCGGGGAGCTGGGTATGGGTGAGCAACACGTCGATATCGGCGAGCGTGCCGGCGCCGTGCCGTTCGATCAGCGGCGCGACCGCGCGTTCGACCATATCCACGGCGGTTTCGTCGCGGCCCTTGTGATGGCGACCGCGCGGCGCGCGGAACATGACGTTCTTCGCCATCCGGTCCGAACGCGCGAATTGCGTGAAGTATTCGGTACCTACCGGCTCACCCGGCAGATAGCAGGCCACATCGACCAGACTGACCGGTGCCGGCCGCAGGGCGGGATCGGTGAAATCCATCTCGCGCGTCCTCACTTCATCCACTCGGGGGTGATCGGAAGTCCGTGCGCGGCACGGTATTCGGCGATCGCCTTCAGGTTGTCCAGCTCCAGCCGATGACCGGCAGAGAACATCTCCCAGAAATCGCCGACCCAGACCGTGCGGCCCACCGGGGCCTTGTCGGGATAGGGATTCGCGTCGTAGAACGGGTGGCGGCAATTGGTCCACAACACCACCGAACCGGGCTTGTTCAACACCACCTGGGCGTCGACGACCCGCATCAGGTAGACCATCCACAGGTGTTCCCCCTGATCCCACGCACAGTGGTAGTCCACGGTCATCGCATCCGGATTGGCCTCGGTGCGCGTGAAGATCCGGGTGTCCTTGCCCAGCCGGTCGTAGGATTCCCACAGCCCCGGAGTGGCGGTTTCGGTGAATCCGCGCAGACTGTAGGTCCACTCCTCCAAACTCTGTGTGTGCGAGAGGTATTCGTACAATTCGCGCGGAGGCGCGGCGATATAGTCCTGCACCGGGCAGAATTGACCGAAGATCTGGTCGTGGGGATAGACCGAGCGCAGCATATCCATGATGATCGGCGTGGTCTCCTCGCGATCGGAATTCTCGATGCGCAACAACCCGGGAATCACGCGGTGCGGAGGATCGGGGATGTCACTGAGAGCGGGCGCGGTGCTGATGGTCACGGATTCCTCCTCGATGCAGACAGGAAGGGGATGAACGGCGGTATCTCGTCGGGATCGCAATCGATCGAAACGAACGAGGGCCCGGGCGTTTCCAGGCAGTACGACAGCGCTGTCGCGAGCTCGGCCGGCGTCGCCGGCGAGAAGGAGGGCAGATCCGGGAACATCGCCGCGATACCGGCTCCCAGATGCGCTTTGTGAAATCTGTTGAAGCTGTATCGATCTCCGTAGAACAGTTGCTCACGGGTCACGCACATGGCGTGCGCTGAATTGTCGAGTACGACGAAGGTCACCGGCAGCCCGTACTGGACCGCGGTGTGAATCTCCATGCCGTGCATGTAGAAGGCGCCGTCGCCGGCCACGACCACGGTGCGCCGCTCGGTCCCGTCGTCGCGGTGCCGGCGGGCGAAACAGGACCCGATGGCGGCGCCGAAGGCGTAGCCCATACCGCCCATGCCCAGGGCGACGACGAAGCGGCCGTCACGCGGCAGACGGAGATGATGCACCACCGATGCCCCGGTATTGCCCGCGTCGGCGAAGACATCGGTATCCGAATGCATTGTGCTGTTGAGCGTTTCGACGATGTCGCGATAACGCAGGCCCGGTCCGTCCGCGGGCGGAACCGGCAGCGGGTCGGGCCTGCGGCGCGGGCGCCGGGGATCCACCCGGTGCACCCGGCCCGCGCCGGCACTCAGCTCCGACGTCAGTTCGCGGAGTGTGGCGGCCAGATCGGTACTGGTGGCATGGACCGCGGGGAGGTAGGGCGGCTCACCGCCGACCGACACCGTCGACGCGCCCAGCACCGATTCCAATCCGGCGCGCGCGGTGACCGGCATCCGGGTGCCGACCAGCAAGCACAGGGCGCTGCCGTTCAGGGCGTCGGCCAGTTCGGTATGGCCCATACTTCCGGCGACACCGAGGAATCCTGGTTCGGTGCAGTCGTACACATCCTTGGCGTCCGGCGCGACGCCGACCCCGGCGTCGAGAACCGCTGCCAGATCACGCAGTTCGGCACGAGCATCGTCGCGGGCGACCTGCGCGCCCGCGATGATCACGACCTTGCCGACCGCGCGGGCCGCTCGCAGCCCCTCCAGGAGCCGATCGATACCGGCGTCGTCCCGGCCGTGTACCGGACACGGTGCGACGAACGGGTCGGCGCGAAGTTCGGCCTGCTGAACATCCTTGGGCACCAGCAGGACCGCCGGACCGCCCGCACGTGCGGCCGCGACGGCGCGGGAGAGGTGGGCCGGAAGCGAGGCGGGCGTCTCCACCCGTGCGCAGTACAGCGCGATCGTGGCGAAAAGTTCGGCAGCGTCGAAGGTTCCGGCTCGGCCGCTGGAATCCTGGAAGGCGCCTCTACCTTCGAGGTCGGTCGGAGCCTGCCCCACCAACGCGAGCACCGGGACCCGCGAGGCATGCGATTCTGCCAGTCCGGCAACCAGATTCATCGCTCCGCCACCGGAGGTCGCGCAGACGACGCCGAGGCCCGCGGTGGAACGGGCATAACCGTCGGCCATGGTGGCGGCGGCGAATTCGTGTTTGGCGACCACCGCGGTGATCCGGTCCGAGGCGTCGTGGACCGCGTCGAAGAGATCTTCGATATTGGCGCCGTCGACGCCGAAGATATGTCGAACGCCCATGTCCGATACGGCCCGCACCAGATAGTCGACCAGTCGTAACGGCATCGCCGCTCCTTCCCGTGGGGAGTTCGGAAGCCGGCCGCGGTGCCGAACCGAACGCACTCAGCCGAGATACGAAGCACGCCCCCGACCGGTTCATCGTTCCCGCGTGCCGTCGCACAAGGATCCCCTTGTGTGTACGTATACATCTACGTATAGTTGGGACATGCCGAACAAGACCGTGTACGTCTCCGATGACGATCTACCCCTGTTCCAGCGCGCGCAGGAGCTGGTCGGCGGCAATCTGTCGGGTGCGATCGTGACGGCACTGCGCCGATACATCGAGCTCGAGGAGGGGCGGCTGCAGGGATTCGACGAGATCGTCCTGCGGGTCGGCCACAACGGCGCCCGGCAGGTGCGATTCTCGGGGGTACTGCTCACCGAGTCGAGCGATATGGGCAACGAGCGCTTCGAGCGTATTCGCGTATTCCGCACACGCAGGGGCAAATTCGTGCTGCACCGGCAGCGTGCGGAATGGACGGACTACCCCACCGACACGAACTGGCTGAAGGATCTGACCAATTGGCGGCGAATGCTCGGCGTCACCGATCCGGACTGGGGCGAATTCACCATGGACATCTACGACTCACCGGCCGACCTGAAAGGCAGAGTTCCCGACAAGCTGTACGACCGCATCAGCGACCTGACCGAGCATCCGCAGATCGAGGATCTCGACATCTGACCGACCGCTTCGAGCCGAAATAACCTCGACCGCAAGACAATTCGATATCGACCCACCTTGTCCGCAGGAATCCCGCGGACACGGCTCGGTCGACGCATGCATTCATCGCTATCTTATTATGGAAGGACCACCATGAGTTCACCGGCCATATCGGTCACCGGTCTACGGAAATCGTTCGCCGACCATGTGGTGCTGGACGGTATCGACCTCACCGTGCCGGAGGGCAGGATCTTCGCGCTGCTCGGCCCCAACGGCGCCGGGAAGACGACCACCGTCCACATCCTCGCCACCCTGACCCGGCCCGACGACGGCAACCTGCGCGTCGGGGGCCACGACCCGGTCACCGATCCCGACGCCGTCCGCACTGCCATCGGCGTGACCGGCCAGTTCTCGGCGGTCGACGAACTGCTCACCGGACGCGAGAACCTGCTGCTGATGGCAGATCTGCACCATCTGCCCCGTAGCGAGGGCCGGCGCGTCGCCGACGACCTGCTGACCCGCTTCGACCTGCTGAACGCCGCCGACAAGGTGGCCGGGAGCTACTCCGGCGGTATGACGCGCCGGCTCGACCTGGCGATGACGCTGGTCGGCAAGCCGCGCATCATCTTCCTCGACGAACCCACGGTCGGCCTGGACCCGCGCAGCCGGCGCGGGATGTGGGACATCATCCGCGAGCTGGTCGCCGACGGCGTCACCATCTTCCTCACCACCCAGTATCTGGAGGAGGCCGACCAGCTCGCGCACCGGATCGCGGTGCTCGACCACGGCCACATCGTCGCCGAGGGCACGCCCGAACAGCTGAAACGTCTTGTGCCGGGCGGACATATCCGCCTGACCTTCGGCGACGAGGAGCAGCTGCGCAGCGCCGCCGAACTACTCGGCGGAACGACCACGGACTCGACCCTGGCGGTGCCCAGCGACGGCGGCGTCGCCTCGCTGCGCGACGTCCTGGACCGGCTCGGGCGCGCCCGCATCGAGCCCGAAAGCCTGTCGGTGCACACCCCCGATCTCGACGACGTCTTCCTCACCCTCACCGGCCGCACCGCACCCGAGAAGGAATCCGCACGATGACCACGCACACCCTCGCCGACTCCCGCACGATGCTGCGCCGGAACCTGGTGCACGCCAAGCGATATCCCGGCATGACGATCAGCATGTTCATCATGCCGCTGGTGATGTTGCTGATGTTCGATTACATCTTCGGTGGCGCACTGGAGAAAGCCACCGGCGGCAGTTATATCGACTACCTGGTCCCCGGCATGATGCTGATCATCCCGGCCTATCTGGTGGTCGGTGTCGCGGTGGCCATCGCCTCGGATATGACCAAGGGCATCGTGAACCGGTTCCGGACCATGCCCATGGCACATTCCTCGATCCTCACCGGCCAGGTCGCCGGGACCGTGATCCAAGGTGTGCTGGGTGTGGGCCTGATGGTCGGGGTCGCGGCACTGATCGGCTTCCGCCCCGATGCCACGATCGTGGAGTGGCTCGCCACCTTCGGCCTCATCGCCCTGGTGATCTTCGGATTGGCATGGCTCGGAGTGGGTTTCGGATTGGCCGCCAAAACACCGGAGAGCGCGAGCAATACCCCCACTCCGCTGATCTTCCTCCCCTTCCTCGGCAGCGGCCTGGCTCCCACCGACACCATGCCCGCCGGTGTCCGGCAATTCGCCGAGTACCAGCCCTTCACACCCCTGACCGAAACGCTGCGCGGACTGCTCATGGGCACGGCCATCGGAGGCAACGGCGTCGCGGCGGTGGCCTGGTGCATCGGCTTCACGGCGGTCGGCTACCTCTGGTCGCGCTCGCTGTTCCGCCGCAAGACCAACTGAGCTACCACCCAGTGATTAACGGACATACCGGTCGAAACCGCGTTGTCCTGGCATGAGAACGTAGGAACGAGGCCGATCGGACCCGGGCCGGCCCCATCCGGCCCGGGTTTTCGGCGCAGTCGACGACCGGAAGGAGTGCGTCCATGGCCGCCCTGGACGAGAAGCTGCAGGACATCTATGCCGAGGTACTGCAGCGCAACCCCGGTGAATCGGAGTTCCACCAGGCCGTGCGCGAGGTGCTCGACAGCCTCGGGCCGGTCGTCGCCAAACACCCCCAGTACGTCGACGCGGCGGTGATCCGGCGGTTGTGCGAGCCGGAGCGGCAGATCATCTTCCGTGTGCCGTGGGTCGACGACAGCGGGACGGTGCAGATCAACCGCGGTTTCCGGGTCGAGTTCAACTCCGCGCTCGGCCCCTACAAGGGCGGCCTGCGGTTCCATCCGTCGGTCTATCTGGGCATCGTCAAATTCCTGGGGTTCGAGCAGATCTTCAAGAACGCGCTCACCGGAATGCCGATCGGCGGCGGTAAGGGCGGTTCGGATTTCGACCCGAAGGGGCGGTCGGACGCTGAGGTGATGCGCTTCTGTCAATCCTTCATGACCGAGCTCTACCGGCATATCGGCGAGCACACCGACGTTCCCGCCGGCGATATCGGCGTAGGCGGGCGCGAGATCGGTTATCTGTTCGGCCAGTACAAACGCATCACCAACCGCTACGAATCCGGCGTGCTCACCGGCAAGGGCCTGAGCTGGGGTGGCTCGCAGGTGCGCCCCGAGGCGACCGGGTACGGCACCGTCTTCTTCACCGAGCAGATCCTCGACCGGCGTGGCGACAGCTTCGAGGGCAAACGCGTGGTGATCTCCGGCTCCGGCAATGTCGCCATCTACGCCGTGGAGAAGGTGCACCAACTGGGCGGCACCGTCGTCGCCTGCTCCGACTCCTCGGGCTACATCGTCGACGACAAGGGTATCGATCTCGAACTGCTCAAGGAGATCAAGCACGACCGGCGCGGCCGCATCCACGAATACCCCGACATCGCCCGTGGCTCGGCGTATTTCGTGGATTCCGCCTCGATCTGGGCGGTGCCCTGCGATATCGCGCTGCCGTGTGCGACGCAGAACGAACTCAACGGCAGCGATGCCCGGCTGCTGATCGAGAACGGCTGCACCATCGTGGCCGAAGGCGCCAATATGCCCTGCACGCCCGAGGCATCCCGGTTGCTGGTCGGCGCGGGCGTGACCTTCGCACCGGGCAAGGCAGTCAATGCCGGGGGCGTGGCCACCAGCGCACTCGAGATGCAGCAGAACGCTTCCCGCGATTCGTGGACCTTCGAACACACCGAACAGCGCCTCGAGACGATCATGCGCGGCATCCACGACCGGTGCCTCGAGACCGCCGAAGAGTACGGGACCCCGGGCGATTACGTCGCCGGTGCGAACATCGCCGGTTTCACACAGGTCGCCGACGCGATGCTGGCATTGGGGATCGTCTAAACGCCCGGGGCCGACGACGCGCCGGCCGTCCCGTCCGGAGCCACCGGCACCGAGTTTCGTAGGCTCGCCGTTCGTGACCGTGGTGCGCTCGATTCTGCTGTTCGTCCTGGCCGCGCTCGCCGAGATCGGCGGGGCGTGGCTGGTGTGGCAAGGGGTGCGTGAGCATCGCGGGTCGGCCTGGGCGGGGGCCGGGGTGATCGCGCTGGGGCTGTACGGGTTCGTCGCGACGCTACAGCCGGATGCTCATTTCGACCGGATCCTGGCCGCCTACGGCGGTGTGTTCGTCGCGGGGTCGCTGCTGTGGGCCATCGCGTTCGACGGCTTCCGGCCGGACCGCTGGGATGTGGCGGGAGCCGCGATCTGCCTGGTGGGCGTGACCGTGATCATGTACGCGCCGCGTGGCTGACCGGTACCGGTCGCTTACCGCCCGGGCCGGATATTTCGCGAGCCCGCCGGCGCCGCCCACGCCCACACCGCCGGCAACCGCACTCGAAAACCCTTGCGGCTCACGGTGTTCTACGTCCTTCCGGCCGGCAGTCCGCTTTCCCGCTCGATCGCCGCACCGGAGTGCGACCCGCACCGACAGTAGGACGTGCGGCGCTTGCCGGGGCAGTCAGCTCGCGAGCTCGCGCAGCAGCCCGGGAAATTCGGTGAGGTCGCGCAGGACGACATCGGCGCCGGCAGCCCGCAGCTCGGCGGCATCGCACGGACCGCTGGTCACGCCGACGGCGTATGCCGACGCGGTACGGGCGCCGCGCATATCGCCGATGTGATCACCCACGTACACGCTCGCGTCGTGGTCGCGCAGGGCCTGGGCCTTCTGTTCGGCCCACAGGTCGCCGATCACCGCGTCGGCCGGAATGTCGAGGTGGGTGAGGTGGAGTTTGGCGTTCGGTTCGTATTTGCCGGTGACCACGATCACCCGGCCGCCCAGCGCCTGAACCGCCGCGGTCGCCGCGCGGGCGCCGGGCAATTCCACCGTGCCGGCGATCGCGAAATCCGGATACATCTCCCGATACAGAGCGGCAACCGCCGGGACGCGGTCGGCGGGGAACCAGTTGGCCAGCTCGTGTTCCAGCGGCGGCCCGAGGCGGGTGACGACCAGATCGCTGTCGATCGGAGTGCGGGTGCGTCTCGACAATTCCTGATAGCAGGCGCGGATGCCGGGACGCGAGTCGATCAAGGTCATATCGAGGTCGAAGCCGACCGTGAGCGGACCCGTCATACCGGACGGCCGGACGCCGGACGGATCAATTGGCCGGCTGGCAGGCGTCGCGCAGTGAGCACGCACCGCAGGAGTTGCCGCAGCCGCCGACCTCGGCGGGCGCGAGCCCCGCGATCGCCTCGTTGGCCGCGTTGACCCCGGCGCCCAGCGTGAACAGGGCCACGATCAGTGCCACCGCGGCGGCAGCCAAGCCCACCCATACCGTCGCGACCAGCGCGATCGCACCGGCGGCCGCGAGCAGCAGACCCGCGCCGACCGAGGTGGGCCCGGCGACGCGATTGGCCACGCGATACGCCTCTTCGGTGCGGAGGGCTTCTTCGGTGTGCACACCGAAGAACCGATTGGGTGGCAGGGTGCCGGTCAGCCCGAGCACGCCCGTGACAACGGCCACGGCCGCCAGCAGAAACAGGAGGAGCGCGACCACGAACACCCGGAATACGGTACTCCGGTATCAAAACCGCGTGCCCGCGGGGCTCGCCGCCGCCGCGAACGCCCCGCTCACCCCTTTTTGGGTGCTGACGTGCGCACGCTCTACCCTGAGTGACGACGTTGTCCACAGACGTTCACCAGGGGAACTCGGCGACAAGAAGGCAGGACCGTGCAGGACACTCGTGCAACCGATACAGCCGGCGCATCGACCGGCCGGGGTGACGGGCCCGAAAGCAGCCTGCCCACGCTTCCCGGAACCGATGTGCCCGCGCACCGCTACAACGCGGAACTGGCCGGCGCCCTGGAGAGCAAGTGGCAGCGGGTGTGGGCGGAGCGCGGCACCTTCTACGCGCCGAACCCGGTCGGCCCGCTGGCCGGCGAGACCCCGGCCGACAAGCTGTTCATCCAGGACATGTTCCCGTATCCGTCGGGTGCGGGTCTGCACGTCGGCCATCCGCTGGGCTACATCGCCACCGATGTGTTCGCGCGCTACCACCGCATGCACGGTCGCAACGTGTTGCACGCGCTGGGTTACGACGCCTTCGGCCTGCCCGCCGAGCAGTACGCGGTACAGACCGGCGCGCATCCTCGGGTGACCACGGAATCCAATATCGCCACCATGCAGCGCCAGCTGGACCGGCTCGGCCTGGGCCACGACCGGCGCCGCTCGTTCGCGACCACCGACCCCGAGTTCTACAAGTGGACGCAGTGGATCTTCCTGCGCATCTACAACGCCTGGTACGACACCTCGGCGAACAAGGCCCGCCCGATCGCGGATCTGGTGGCCGAATTCGCCGCGGGTGAACGCCCCACCCCGGACGGTCGCGCGTGGGCCGAGTTGTCGCCTGCCGAACAGGGCGAGGTGCTGGACTCCTATCGCCTGGTGTACCAATCGGATTCGATGGTCAACTGGTGCCCCGGACTGGGCACCGTGCTGGCCAACGAGGAGGTCACCGCCGACGGCCGCAGCGAGCGCGGCAACTTCCCGGTGTTCCGCAAACGCCTGCGGCAGTGGATGATGCGCATCACCGCCTACTCCGACCGCCTGGTCGATGATCTGGACCTGCTGGACTGGCCGGACAATGTGAAGGCCATGCAGCGCAACTGGATCGGGCGCTCGCGCGGTGCCGAGGTCTCCTTCGCCGTGGCGCGAGCGACGGGCGCGGAGGAGGCAGCCGGCGTAACCACGGAGCGCCCCGGGAGTGCCACCGTCGATGCCGTGGCGCGAGCGACGGGCGCGGAGGAGGCAGCCGGCGTAACCACGGAGCGCCCCGGGAGTGCCACCGTCGATACAGCGAACGGGGAGAATATCGAGGTTTTCACGACCCGGCCCGACACCCTGTTCGGGGCGAGCTATGTGGTGCTGGCCCCGGAGCACGAACTGGTGGACCGGCTGGCCGCCGCGCAGTGGCCCGCCGACGTCGACCCCCGGTGGACCTTCGACGCCGCCTCGCCGACCGAAGCCGTTGCGGCCTACCGCAAGTCGATCGCCGCGAAGTCCGATCTGGAGCGACAGGAGAACAAGGAGAAGACCGGCGTCTTCCTGGGCGCCTACGCCACCAACCCGGTCAACGGGGCGCAACTGCCGATCTTCATCGCCGACTATGTGCTCTCGGGTTACGGCACCGGCGCGATCATGGCGGTACCCGGCCACGACCAGCGCGACTGGGAGTTCGCGCGGGCATTCGGCCTGCCGATCGTGGAAGTGATTGCCGGAGGCGACATCTCGGAGTCCGCGTACTCGGGCGACGGCCTGCTGGTGAACTCCGACTACCTGAACG
Organism: Nocardia nova; assembly: GCF_002933465.1. Taxonomy (GTDB): domain Bacteria; phylum Actinomycetota; class Actinomycetes; order Mycobacteriales; family Mycobacteriaceae; genus Nocardia; species Nocardia nova_B. Next base: position 195,888 of record NZ_PSZE01000003.1, on the reverse strand, counting down.
GACTGGACGTCGAGACGGCCAAGGCCACCGTCGTCGAGCGCCTGGAGCGCGACGGCCACGGCAAGGGAACCATCCAGTACAAGCTGCGCGACTGGCTGTTCGCCCGTCAGCGTTACTGGGGTGAGCCGTTCCCCATCGTCTACGACGAGCAGGGCGCGGCGCATCCGCTGCCGGAATCCATGCTGCCGGTGGAACTTCCGGAGGTGCGCGACTTCGCGCCGGTCACCTTCGATCCGGACGACGCCGATTCCGAACCGTCGCCGCCGCTGGCCAAGGCCACCGATTGGGTGACGGTCGAACTGGATCTGGGCGACGGGGTGAAGACCTACCGCCGCGACACCAACGTGATGCCGCAGTGGGCCGGCAGCTCCTGGTACCAGCTGCGCTACACCGACCCGACCAATTCGGAGGCGTTCTGCGCGCCGGAGAACGAGCGCTACTGGCTGGGCCCGCGCCCGGCCGAACACGGTGCGAACGACCCCGGCGGCGTGGATCTGTACGTCGGCGGCGTGGAACACGCGGTGCTGCATCTGCTGTACGCGCGGTTCTGGCAGAAGGTGCTGTTCGATCTGGGCGAGGTCTCGGGTCCGGAGCCGTACCGGCGCTTGTTCAACCAGGGCTATATCCAGGCCTTCGCCTACACCGACGAGCGCGGAACCTACATCCCGGCGGCCGAGGTGGTCGAGCGGGACGGCAAGTTCTTCTGGACGAACACCTCCGGTGTGGAGATCGAGGTCTTCCAGGAGTACGGCAAGATCGGCAAATCGCTGAAGAACGCCATCTCCCCCGACGAGATGTGCGATCTGTACGGCGCGGACACCTTCCGGCTGTACGAGATGTCGATGGGCCCGCTGGACACCTCGCGTCCCTGGGCGACCAAGGATGTCGTCGGCGCGCACCGCTTCCTGCAACGGGTGTGGCGCCTGGTGGTCGACGAGGAGTCCGGGGCCGCACGCGTCACCGACGCCGAGCCTGCCGATGCCACCCTTCGCCTGCTGCACAAGACGATCGACGGTGTCGACGCCGACTACGCCGCCCTGCGCGACAACACCGCCGGCGCGAAACTGATCGAGCTGACCAACCATCTGACCAAGCAGTACCCGCAGGGCGCCCCGCGCACAGTGGTGGAACCGCTGGTGCTGATGCTGGCCCCGATGGCCCCGCATATCGCCGAGGAACTGTGGGAACGCCTGGGCCACACCACGGCGCTGGCGCACGGGCCCTTCCCGACCGCGGATCCCGCACTGCTGGTGGAGGATTCGGTCGACTATCCGATCCAGGTGAACGGCAAGGTCCGCAGCCGGGTCAGCGTACCGGCGGACGCCGATGCGAAGGCGGTGGAGACGGCCGCGCTCGCCGACGAGAAGCTGCTGGAATTCCTCGCCGGCAAGACCCCGCGCAAGGTCATCGTGGTCCCCGGCAAGCTGGTCAACGTCGTCGCGTAAGTCCCTCCCCGCTGAAGATTTCAGCAGGGTGGATTGTCAGCGCGGTGGCAACAGCACGTCGTCGAGGGTGACCATCGAGAGGTGACGCTCGCGGATGATGTCGACCAACCGGCCGTAGCAATGTGTGACGGCCGGATGGTTGGCATGGCCGATGACGATCGCCTGCGGGTTGAAGTACTTCGCGGCCATCTGCATCAGAAACTCCTCGGTGACGATCGAGGAGTCCGACAGCGAGCCGAACCACAGCGTCGGAACCGTATATCCGAGATCGGCCGCGACCCGGTCCACCGCGGCGTTGTGGTATCCGTAGGGCGGGCGGTAGTAGGGCGTTCCATCCACGCCGAAGTTGTTGTGCAGGAACGTTTTCGTGCGGCGGAACTGATCGGCGACGGCGCTGCCGGAGATCTTGGTCAGCGCGGGATGATCCCAGGTGTGGTTGCCCAGCTGGATCTGCCCGGATTCCACCAGCGGGCGCAGCGCGTCCCGGTGTACGGTCCACGAGTCGTAGACGGCGGTCACGAAGAAGGTGAAGCGGGCGCCGGTATCGCGCGCGAAGCGGATATACGCGCCGACCACCTCGGGGCTCGCGCCGTCGTCCACGGTGAGCGCGAGATTCGCGCCGGCGCCCGGCAGAGCGGTCAACGCGCCCGCCGGTGCCACGGTCTTCGGCCCGGTTGGCGGCGGGGGTAACAGCGGGGGCGGCGGCGCGGGAGGCGGAGACGGGGTGACCGCCGCGGCGGCAGGTTTCGCCCTTTCCCCGGTCACACTGTGGGCCGTTGTACAGCCTGTCAATGCGGCCGCCGTGCCCGCGGCGAGCAGCGTGAGCAGCTGCCGCCGATTCGGCCGTGCGTCACCCATGACGGTGTCGCCCCTGGTAGAAGGTCATTTCTGCCCTAAGCTACCGCACCCTCGGCGCCCTCGCCACCCGCACACCGGTCGCGCGGGCGCGTCGACCCCAGCGCTGACGGCGCCGATTCAGCCCGGCCGACAGCGCCGATTCAACCGGGCCGACACCGCCGATTCAGCGGGCGATCGGGCGCAGCACGATCTCGGTCGGGTGCGCGTCGCGTGGCGTCTCGACGGCGTTGCGGACGGCCCGGGCGACCGTCGCCGCGGTCAAGAACTCGTCAGGGTTGTAATCCCGCTGCTCGGAGGCGACGATCGCGCGTTGCATTTCGGTGTCGATGCGTCCCGGGTGAACGGAGGTGACACGCAGGCGCGGTTCCTCGAGCCGCAGCGCGTCACCGAACGCGCGCAGGCCGAATTTGCTCGCGGCGTACACACCCCAGCCCGGATTGGCGCGCAGGCCGGCGCCCGAATTGATCAGCACCACATGGCCGCCGGCGGCGCGCAGGGCGGGCAGCAGCAGCCGGGTCAGCTCGGCGACGGCAATCAGATTGGCTTCCAGCGTCTTTCGCCACAGCTCGACCGACGAGTCGGCGATCGAGCCCAGTTCGGCGACGCCCGCGTTGTGCACCAGCACATCCAGACGGTCGATCGGCGCCGTCGCCGCGGGCAGCGCGGCGTAATCGGTCAGATCGACCGGCCACGGTTGCGCATGGGGAAGTTCCGTCCGTATCTTCGCCAGCGATTCCGCCGAACGCGCGCCCAGCAGCAGTCGATGCGTCCCCGCGAGCTCCCGCGCGATCGCGGCTCCCAGCCCCCGGCTGGCGCCGGTGATCAGCGCGGTCGGTAGATCCTGCGCGGCAATGCTTTCCGAAGGTGCGGCCATGTGCTCACCGTAAACCCCACGCGCCCCCGCTGTCGCAGCGCTACGCTACGCACCCCGGTGGGGCGGACGATCACACGGGCGGGGCCCGGACAACTGCACCGCCGCGACCGGACATCTGTCGTCCATCGGTGGCGAGCCGATGCCGATGGGTGTAATCCAGACTCGAGCAACCGGTTCACAGCGGCGGGCGGGGGACGGGCACCGCGCATGACACAGAACGAGGCGATGAGGGTGGACACTGCCGAACAGATGACCGGGCCGGACCATGCCCCGGCGGCGGCCATTGTGCGGCACGCGACGCCCGGGCGCCGCGCATATCTGAAGGTGACGTCGCAGAATAGGGAGATGAACGGTCCCGGCTTCACCCCCACCCAGCTGGCTGCCCGGGCCGCCTATCTGCTCCGCGGCAACGATCTGGGGACCATGACCAGCGCGGCGCCCAAGCTCTACCCCCATATGTGGAGCTGGGACGCCGCCTTCGTCGCGGTCGGCCTGGCCCCACTGAGTGTGGAGCGCGCCGTGGTCGAACTCGACACTCTGCTCTCCGCGCAGTGGCGCAACGGGATGATTCCGCACATCGTGTTCGCCAACGGCGTCGACGGCTATTTCCCGGGACCGAGCCGGTGGGAGTGCCGCCGGCTTGCGGCCAACGCCCCCGCCGGTGTCGACACATCGGGCATCACCCAGCCGCCGGTGCACGCGATCGCGGTCCAGCGGATTCTCGACCACTCCCGGCGCCATGGCCGCACCACCCGGGCGGTCGCCGCGGAATTCCTGGATCGGCGCTGGGTCGATCTGATGCGCTGGCATCGCTGGCTGGCACATGCCCGCGACCCCAAACAGCACGGCCGGATCACCCTGTATCACGGCTGGGAGTCCGGGATGGACAATTCGCCGCGGTGGGATCGCGCCTACGCCAACGTGGTGGTCGGCGACCTGCCGCCGTATCGGCGGGCCGATATCGACGTGGTCGACCCGGCGCAGCGTCCCACCGATCGCGAATACGACCGCTACCTGTGGCTTGTGGAGCAAATGCGGCGTTGTGGCTACGACGATTTCCACCTGGCCTCGACGATGAGCTTCGCCGTGGAGGACGTCTTCGTGACCGCCGTCTTCGCACTGGCCTGTGAGGTGCTGGCCGGAATCGGTGAGGACTACCGCATGCCGCACGCCGATGTGCGCGAGCTCTACGAGTGGGCCGACTATTTCCGTGCCGGCGTGATCGCCACCGCCGATTCGCGCTCCGGCGCCGCGCGCGACTTCGACCTGCGGACCGACGAATGGATCAGCACCGAAACGCTGGCCATGTTCGCGCCGCTGCTGTGCGGCGGACTACCGCGCGCCACTGAACGCAGTCTGCTGCGCCTGTTCGAGGGGCCACGCTTCTGCGGCCATCCCGATCTGCGCTACGCGCTGCCGCCCTCGACCTCGCCGGTGTCGAAGGATTTCCGCCCGCGCGAATATTGGCGCGGGCCGGTGTGGCCGGTGATGAGCTGGCTGTTCTCGTGGGTCTTCGCCCGCCGCGGCTGGGCCGAACGATCCTTCATGCTGCGTGCGGAAGGTTTGCGGCAGGCGGGCGACGGCAGCTTTGCGGAGTACTACGACCCGTTCACCGGAGATCCGCTGGGGAGCATGCAGCAGTCGTGGACGGCCGCCGCCGTCCTCGACTGGCTCGGATGAGTCACGCGTAAACACTGGTCACAAGCGCCTCGGCTGCTTACTCTCGTACCCATGTATCGACGCACCGTGGCTCGTCCGAAAGTCCGTCGCTTCACCGCAGCCCTGCCGCTGCTCGCCGTTGCCGGCATATTCTCGGCAACCGGTATCGCCTCCGCTGGACCCACCGGGCCGGATGTGTCGTCCTGGCAGCACATCGACGGCCGTCTGATCGACTGGTTCGCGGTCCGGGCCTCCGGGCACAACTTCGCCATGGTGAAGGCCACCGAGGGGCTGAACTACGTCAATCCCTATTTCGTCCCCGACAGCCTGCTGATGCGCGCGGCCGGGGTGGCGCGCGGGACCTATCACTACGCCCATCCGGATCTGCCGCCGGAACCGCAGGCCGCCCTCTACGCCGCGGTCGTCCTCGGCCAGAACGGCCCGCTGGATCTGCCGCCGGTGCTCGATATGGAGAATTCCGGCGGGCTGCCCCCGGGGGAGCTGATCGATTGGACTCATCGCTATCTGACCACAGTGCAGGCATTGACCGGCCGGGTGCCGATCATCTACACCTACCCGCGGTTCTGGCAGACGGCGATGGCCGATTCCGATCAGTTCCACCAGTACCCGCTGTGGATCGCCGATTATCGCGGCAACGCCCAGCCCGAGGTTCCCGGTGGCTGGCCGGCGTGGACCTTCTGGCAGACCACCGATTCCGGCAGTGTGCCGGGTATCGCGGGCAATACCGACCTCAACGTCTACAGCGGAGCGCAGGGCAGTTTCGCACAGTTCGCCAATATGCCGTTCAGCGGCAGCAGTTCTGGCAGTTAGAGGATCTGGGACAGAAACTGTTGCAGGCGTGGGGTTTCCGGATCGTCGAAGAGACGATCCGGAGGCCCCGACTCCACCACCTTGCCCTTGTCCATGAACACCACGCTGTCGGAAACCGAACGGGCGAAACCCATTTCGTGGGTCACCACGATCATCGTCATACCACCCGCGGCCAGATCCGCCATCAACGAGAGCACACCCTTGACCAACTCCGGGTCCAGGGCCGAGGTCGCCTCGTCGAACAGCATCAATTCCGGCTTCATCGCCAGCGCACGGGCGATGGCGACGCGCTGCTGCTGACCACCGGACAGATTCGCGGGGCGGGTATCGGCTCGCGCCGCCAATCCAACCGCCTCGAGTTGTTCCAGGGCCAGCGCCCGTGCCGCCTCCTTGCTCAGGCCGCGCAATTTCCGCGGCCCCAGGGCCACGTTCTCCGCCACCGTCTTGTGCGGGAACAGGTTGAAATGCTGAAAGACCATTCCGATGCGCTGGCGCAGCCGATCCGGATTCTCACCCAGCACGGAAACCCCGTCGATCAGCACATCGCCGGAATCGGGTTCGTGCAGCCGGTTCAGCACCCGCAGCAGCGTAGATTTCCCCGAACCGGACGGGCCGATCACCGTGGTGGTGTGCGCGGCCTCGACGTGAATGTCGACGCCGCGCAGCACCTGATTGTTGCCCAGGGTCAGATGCAGATCGACCCCGGTCAGCGAGGAACTGGTGCTCACGCCCTTCGCATCCTGGTCGCTCACGCCCTTCGCATCCTGGTCGCTCACGCTCCGCGTCCTTCCGTGATGACAGCCTGGTCGATTTCGTCGGCGGCGGCTTCGGCGCGGCCGGTGCGCAATCGGCGGTCGATGTAGTTCACCAGGTGGGTGAGCGGGATGGTGAGCAGCAGATAGACCAGGCCCGCCGCGCCCAGCGGCGACAGGTTTCCGGTCTGCGAATTCAGGTCGCGGCCGACGGCGAACAGTTCCCGCTGGGAGGCGAGCAGGCCGAGGAAGTAGATCAGCGAGGAGTCCTTGATCAGCGCGATGAACTGGTTCATCAGCGCCGGCAGCACTCGGCGCACGCCCTGTGGAATCACCACCAGCGTCATCGATTGCCGATAGCCGAATCCGATCGCCCGCGCGGCCTCCAATTGTCCCGGCTCCACCGATTGAATACCCGAGCGGAAGATCTCGCCGATATAGGCCGAGGCCAGCAGCGCCAGCGCCACCGCGCCCAGCCAGTATGGGTTGTTCCCGGTGATCCCCTTCACCACCGGGCCGATGCCCAGGCCGATCAACAAAATGATCACCACCGCCGGCAAACCGCGGAAGATGTCTGTGTAGACCCGGGCGGGCCAGCGCAACCAGCGTGTGCGCGAAATACCGGCCACCGCGAGCAGAATGCCGATGAGCGTGCCCAGCACGCCCGAAACCAGCGCCAGGATCAGCGTATTCGGCAGCCCGGTCTTGAACAGATCAGGAAATGCCTTGCGGTACAACGACCAATCGAAGAACGTATCCTTCAATTGCGCCAGCGTCGATTTCGGCGCGTTCTGCTGATCGCTGTGCCGATGTTCGGCGGCGATCTTCTCGAAGTCCGGAAGTTGCGGCATCGGAGCGGATTTGGAGCCCGGTTTCCAGCCCGGCGGCAGCGGCCGCGGCACCCAGTCGGAGTAGAGCTTGGCGTAGGTCCCGTCGGCGATCACCGCGTCGAGGCCGGAATTGAGCGCGTCGATCAGCGGCTGGTTGTTCTTGCGCACCGCCCAGGCGGTGAAATTGTCCAGGCTGAAGGTGTTCTGCACGATCGAGGTGGGATCACCCGGTTTGATCGCTCCGGTGGCCTGCTGCGAGGGCGCGACCCAGGCGTCGATCTGCCCGGTCTTCAGATTCGCGTAGGCGGTGTTGTAGTCGGGGAATTTCACCGCGTCCAGATGCAAGGTGCCGGTAACGTATTCGTCCTGTACGGTGCCCTGCACCACGCCAACCCGCACGCCCGGTTTCAGATCCGAAAATCCCTGGATCGCACTGCCGTTGGGCACCACGAGCGAGAAATAGCCGAAATCGTAGCCGTTGGTGAAACCGACCTGCTGCCGCCGGGCATCGGTGGTGGTGATGCTCGACGACCCGACGTCGAACCGGCCGGTGGCGACGAGCGAGAGCAGCGAGGCGAATTCGGTGCCGGAGAACTGCACCCGTAGTCCGAGTTTCGCGCCGATCGCCTTCAGCAGTTCGTTGTCGAATCCGGTGAAGGTTCCCGACGGATCCACACAGATACTCGGCGGCGCGTCCGACAGCGTGCCCACGCTGAGCACCCCGGGCTGGGACAAACCGAGCTTGGTGACATCGATCGAACTCAGCGGCGCGGTGATCGCGGTGGTGTATCGATCGGTGCCGGCAGTCGCACCGCTCGCCAGTTTCGTCGGCGCGGGGGAGGCGGCCGACGGTCCAGGCGGTGCGCACAGGTTCGAGGCCTGCGACGAGCTGCCGCCGCCGGAGCTGCAGGCGACGGCGAACAGCAGCATCATCACCGCCATCAGCGCGATCAGCGCACGCGGGCGCGAGACGGGCAAACGGGCCATAGCCGAGAACCCTAGCCGGGCCGGTAGCACGCCGAGCGTGGCGACGCGGGTCCACGGGCCACCGCCCCTGCCACATCGCCCGGCGGAAATCGAATCCCACTGATTCGATCCGGCGGTGGCGGTGTTCGATCGGGGTTCGATCGGGCGGTGTTCGATCCGGCGGTCTTCGATCCGGCGGTGTTTGATCCGGCGGTGTTCGATCCGGCGGTGTTCGGTCAGGCGATTCCGGTCACCGACTCCGGATTGACGTTGTCCCGCCATGCGACGGCCTGCTCCACCACGCTCAGGTCGTAGTCCGGCCCGCCGACGCCCACGGTGAACAGGGTCGCGCCGGCTTGTACCAGCCGCTCTGCCTCTTCGGCGCCGGGCCAGGACACCGACCGCTCGATCCGGTTCGCATCGGTACCGACCTCCGCGCAGTGCTCGGCCAGAATCTTCGACTTCCGTTCCAGCGCTTCGATATCGGCGTAACTGTGCCAGATGTCGGCGTACTCGGCCACCAGTCGCAACGTCTTTCGCTCGCCACCACCGCCGATCAGAATCGGGATGTGGCGCGTCGGCCGCGGATTCAGTTTCGGCAGCCGGGCGTCGATGCGGGCGAGGTATTCCTTCAGCAACCCCAGACGTGTTCCGGGCGTGCCGAATTCGTAGCCGTACTCGTCGTAGTCCTTCTGGAACCAGCCGGCGCCGATGCCGAGGATCAGCCGGCCGCCGGAGATGTGGTCGACGGTGCGGGCCATATCGGCGAGCAGATCGGGATTGCGATATCCGCCGCCGGTCACCAGGGCGCCGAGTTCGACTCGTTCGGTCTGCTCGGCGATCGCGCCGAGCATGGTCCAGCATTCGAAGTGGGCACCGTCGGGATCGCCGTAGAGCGGATAGAAGTGGTCCCAGTTGAAGACGATGTCCACGCCCGCATCTTCGGCCCGGCGTACGGCATCGCGAATCAACCCGTAGTCGGGAGCATGTTGCGGCTGTAGCTGAACTCCGATACGAACCGGTCGAGTCATCCAATGCTCCTTCGTCTGGTCAGCTGCTCTCGCGGCCCGTCAGCGGCCCTTGACGAGGCTACTCGCCCGCTGCACCCCGCGCGTGCCGCTGGGTTACTGTGGGGCGCGCACCGACCCCTCTACTCGGATCGTCCGGCACGTTCCTGCCGGTGAAGGGATTGATTCACCATGGCCACGGTCACCTTCGACCATGCCACCCGGCTCTACCCGGGTGGGACCAAACCCGCCGTCGACAAGCTGAATCTCGAGATCGCCGACGGCGAATTCCTGGTACTGGTCGGACCGTCCGGATGCGGCAAATCCACCTCGCTGCGCATGCTGGCCGGACTCGAGGAGGTCGACGACGGCCGCATTCTGATCGGCGAGAAGGATGTCACCGACGCCGAACCCAAACAGCGCGATATCGCGATGGTCTTCCAGAACTACGCGCTGTACCCGCATATGACGGTCGCGGAGAACATGGGTTTCGCGCTGAAGATGGCCAAGGTCGGTAAGGCCGAGCGCAACCAGCGCGTGCTGGAGGCGGCGAAACTGCTCGACCTCGAGGACTTCCTGGACCGCAAGCCCAAGGCACTGTCCGGCGGTCAGCGTCAGCGTGTCGCGATGGGACGCGCGATCGTGCGGCAGCCGCAGGTATTCCTGATGGACGAACCGCTGTCGAATCTGGACGCGAAACTGCGTGTGCAGACCCGCACGCAGATCGCCCAGTTGCAGCGCCGGCTCGGCACCACCACGGTCTACGTCACCCACGACCAGGTCGAGGCGATGACCATGGGCGACCGGGTGGCGGTGCTCAAGGACGGACTGCTGCAGCAGTGCGCCTCACCCCGGGATCTGTATCGGGATCCGGCGAATCTGTTCGTCGCCGGCTTCATGGGCTCCCCGGCGATGAATCTGTTCACCCTGCCGGTGTCCGACGGTGCGGTGACCCTCGGCGGACATTCGATCGCGCTGCCGCGCGCGGTGGCCGGCGCCGCGGGCGAGACCGTGGTGGTCGGCATCCGGCCGGAGCATTTCGATCTGGCCGGCGGTTCCGACGGCATCGCCATGGAGATCGATGTGGTCGAGGAGCTGGGATCGGACGCCTACATCTATGGCCGCACCCTGGGCGAGGCCGGCGGAGATCAGACGATCGTCGCCCGCGCCGACTGGCGCAATCCGCCGCAGAAGGGCGAGAAACTGACGCTCACCACCGATGCGGAGCACACCTACTTCTTCGACCCGGCCGGCGGTAGACGACTGACCTAGGATTCGAATCTCGTTGCCCTCGAGCGCTTCCGGGTGCTCGAGGGCACGATCGTAACGGCTCACGCACCGGTCCGCCGCATGCCGGCGCCGATCGTCTCATCGCCGCGCGGTCACATCCCGGGCTGGACGCTCGCCCGGCGCCAGTCCTGGTTGACCCGGACCCGGATATCCTCGAGCGCGAGTTCGTCGCCTCCGGCGCTGCGCAATTCCACCCGCACCGGTTCTCCGGTGGTGTCCTCGACCCGCTCCAGCGGCGGCACTCCGCCCTGCAGATATTTGTCCCCCCACTGCCACAGCGCGAAGATCACCGGCAGCAGATCCCGGCCCATATCGGTGAGCACGTACTCGTTGCGGGTGCGCTTACCCTCTTCGCGATACGGCTGTTTGCGCAGTAGCCCGGCGTCGGTGAGTTTGCGCAGCGCGGCGGCCGCGGCGGCGTCGGTGATACCCACCCGCGCCGCGAAACCGTCGAAGCGGGTGGTGCCGTAGAGGGATTCGCGCAGAATCAGCATCGCCGAGCGTGTGCCGACGATATCCAGCGCCTTCACGATGGAACAGCCGTCCGGCTGCCACGAATTCAGATCACGCAGGGATCCTTCCAGCTTCACAGGCATGACGACGATCATACCAACTCTGACTTGCCATAACTAATGCCAGCCCCTACCCTGACTATAGGGCGACTAAGTCAGATTGTCGCAACGGCGCGATACCGGAGGAATCGCCATGAGAGACGCAGTGATCGTCGAGGCCGTACGCACCCCGATCGGGAAGGGCAAAGCCACCGGAGCGCTGCACGAACTGCATCCGGCCGACCTGTTCGCCCACAGCCTGCGCGAGGTCGTGCGGCGCAGCGGGATCGATCCGGCGCTGATCGACGACGTCATCGGCGGCGTGGTCACCCAGGTCGGCGAGCAGTCGGTCAACATCACCCGCCGGGCCGCGCTCGCGGCCGGATATCCGGAGTCCGTTCCGGCCACCACGGTCGACCGGCAGTGCGGTAGCAGCCAGCAGGCCATCCACTTCGCCGCGCAGGGCGTGCTGGCCGGGGCCTACGACATCGTCGTCGCCGGCGGTCTGGAGTCGATGAGCCGGGTGCCGATGGGGTCGAGTATGGCGGGCGCGACCGATATCAACGGCGTGGGCTTCGCCGAGCGGTATCCGGACGAGTTGGTACCGCAGGGGATCAGCGCGGAACTGATCGCGGCGCGCTGGGGCATCGCACGCACCGCCATGGACGAATTCTCGCTCGCCAGCCACGAAAAGGCCGCCACCGCAACGAAGAACGGATCCTTCGAGGCACAACTGGCGCCGTTGGCCGGGTTGAGTACCGACGAGGGCATTCGGGTCGGCAGCACCCTGGAAACCCTGGCCGGGCTGCGTCCCGCCTACTACAGCGACGCCTATGCCGCCCGATTCCCCGAGATCGGCTGGAACGTGACCGCCGCCAATGCGAGTCAGATCAACGACGGCAGCGCGGCGGTGCTGATCATGACCAGCGAGAAGGCAGCGCAACTGGGCCTGACGCCACTGGCCCGGCTGCACAGTTTCGCGGTCGCGGGCGACGATCCGCTACTGATGCTCACCGCGGTGATCCCGGCGACTCGGAAAGTGTTGCAGCGCTCGGGCCTTTCGCTGGCCGATATCGATCTGTTCGAGGTCAACGAGGCCTTCGCCTCGGTGGTCCTGGCCTGGGCCGCCGACACCGGCGCGGATCTGTCCCGGGTGAACGTCAACGGCGGCGCGATCGCGCTGGGTCATCCGCTCGGCGCCTCCGGTGCGCGGTTGGCGACTACGCTGGTCCACGCACTGCATGAACGCGGAGCACGCTTCGGACTGCAAACCATGTGCGAGGCAGGTGGTTTGGCGAACGCGACCATCTACGAGCGGCTCTGATCCTCAGACCGACACCACGACCAGCGCCGCCGCGAAACCGAGCAGCCACGCCTCGGCCAGCAGCGGCAGGGTGAGCAGCGCGTAGGGCCAGGCCGGGCGGCGTTCCCGCAACGCCCGCAGGGTCCACCGCCCGGCCAGCAGCAGCGCACCGACCAGGGACAGGAACGCCACGGCGTACGCCGGCGGCAGATGAGTGTGCCCCGGCCGAGTGCGCTGCCGCGCCATATCTCGGTACGGCAGGCCGTACCGCCAGATCACCCACGCCACACCGCAACCGGCCAGATAGACCATGGCACTCAGCACGGCATCGCCGCGCCGCAGCGGCGGGCGGTCCGGCCAAAACTCCATAGCTACTCATGGAAACGCGGGTCGCGTGCGATTCGCAAGCGCATCCGGGCGAGCGATGTCCGGCGCCCGTTCCATCGGTCGCTGCGGGATAGGCGGCGATCACGGGTAGGCCGCAACTGCGCGGGCCGGCTTGATGCGGCTTGCGTGGGCCGGGCGCCTCGGACCCTCCGAGCTCGGGTTCCGGATGCTCCCCGGTGCTCGAGTTTGCGAGGCGGGCGGTGGTTAGGCTGGTTCGGGTGAGCGATCTGGATCCGTCGTCCGCCCTGGTGTACGCGATTCCGCTGCGGACTCGCTTCCGCGGCATCACCGTCCGCGAAGGGATGCTGCTGGAAGGCTCGCGCGGCTGGGGTGAGTTCTGCCCGTTCGTCGAATACGACGACCGCGAGGCCGCGAACTGGCTCGCCACCACGGTCGAGCAGATCGAGGCCGGCTGGCCGGAACCGGTCCGGGATCGCATTCCGGTCAATTGCACCGTTCCCGCGGTCGGACCCGAGCGCGCGTATTCCATCGTCGCCGAATCCGGCTGCCGCACAGCGAAAGTCAAGATCGCTGATCATCCCGACTCGCTCGCCGAGGATATCGAGCGGGTGGCGGCCGTCCGCGCTGCGCTGGGCCGCGACGGCGCCGTCCGGGTCGATGCCAACGCGGTCTGGGATGTCGATACCGCGGTCACCAACCTGCGGCAGATCGACCGTGCCGCAGAGGGTTTGGAGTACGCCGAGCAACCGTGCCGGACGATCGAGGAGCTGGCGGCGGTCCGGCGGCGGGTCGAGATTCCCATCGCCGCGGACGAATCCATCCGACGCGCCGAGGATCCGCTGCGGGTCGCGGTGGCGGGAGCGGCCGATATCGCCGTCCTGAAATGCACGCCGCTCGGCGGGGTACGGCGGGCATTGCGGGTAGCGCAAGCGGCGGGGCTGCCGTGCGTGATCTCCTCGGCACTCGAGACGAGCGTCGGACTGTCGGCCCAGCTCGCGCTGGCCGGCGCCCTACCGGAACTCGACCACGCCTGCGGGCTGGGCACCGTCAATCTGTTCGCCGGCGACGTGGTCGCGCATTCGCTACGTCCCGTCGACGGATATCTGAGCGTGCCGCGCACCCCGCCGGCCCCGGATCCCGCACTCCTGGAACGCTTCCGCCATCCCGATCCGGAGCGCACGGCGTGGTGGCGAAGCCGGCTGGAGCGGGTGCTGCGGCTCCTGGATTGACCGCGCCCTCGCGCGCCTCGGCGGGTCCGGGACGAGGGTTTTCCCACCCGCCCTTCTGTGATTAGCTGATCGTGTGCCATCGGCAGTTCTCACGTGCTCGAACACACGATAGGAGTTCCGCAATGCCCACTCGTGATTCTGCGTGGCCGCAGGGTACGCCCTGCTGGATCGATTGTTCGGTCGACGATCCGCAGGCCGCCCGCGACTTCTACGCCGGTTTGCTGGGCTGGGAGATCATGGACAGCCCGCCCGAGGCCGGGGGATATCTGATGGCGATGCTGGGCGGTAAACCGGCCGCCGGAATCGGCCCCAAGATGGGCGAGGCGCCGATGCCCTCGGTATGGACCACCTACCTCGCCGCCGACGACGTCGACGCGGTCGCCGAGGCCATCGGCGCGGCCGGGGGAACCGTGCTCGCTCCACCCTTCGACGTCATGGACGTGGGCCGCATGTGCGTGGCCTCCGATCCCACCGGCGGCATTTTCGGCGTCTGGCAGGCCAAGGCCCACACCGGCGCCGGTATCTACAACGAACCCGGCTCCTACTGTTGGAACGAACTGCACACCGGCGACTACGCCACCGCGCAGGAGTTCTACCGCCGCGTCTTCGGCTGGACATACGACGAAATCGGCGACGGTGAGAACTTCGTCTATTCGACCTTCTCCCCGCCCGGCGCGGACGTCGCCGGCGGTGTCATGGACGCGGGCAAGGCCCCCGGCGACAACCCGCCCTACTGGCTCACCTGGTTCCAGGTCGACGGGACGGACGAAAAACTCTCCCGCGCAACCGAACTCGGCGCCACGGCACTGATGGGACCGGACGACACCCCGTTCGGCCGCTCCGCGATCGTTCAGGCTCCCCAGGGCGAGATCTTCGGCCTCATCGACCCGACGGTGCGGGCGCAGGCACCTGGGCAGTAGCGCTTCCCATGCCCCGGATCGTCCGGAACCGCCCGGGGCACACCTGTTCCGTGGTGGTTCAGCCGACCCGGGCGCCGCAGTCGTGCAGAGTGGCACGCAGGAGAAGGGCGGCTTCGGGGCCGATGACCCCGTCGACCAGTTCGAGGTAGCGGGTGCAGAATTCGGGGCCGTGCGGGGCGAGGTCGGCGCCGAGCGGCTCCAAGTGGTGGGCCAGTTCGTGGAGTATGACCAATTCGCGGAGCGCCCAGGCGGTCCCGCCGGTGTGCAGTGGGACGGCCAAGACGGCGCGGCCGGTTTCGTAGTGCGCCGCCGCGGTGCCCGCGCGGGCCCGCACGGCGAGCGGGGTACCGGCTCGAAGCCATTGCGCGCGTACCCAATTCAGTGCCAGCACCCGGTCCACATAGCTCTGGACCGACTCGACCGAGGCGAACTTCCGCTCGATCGGCAGCGTGAGCTGCGATCCGTGCACGTCGACCGTGCGAGCCCCGAACTCCTCGGCTCGTTCGAACATCCGCCGCACCAGGCCCTCGGCATCGTAGACCCGGCTGCGCTGCGAATCCCGCTGCGTCACAGGGGCTCATCTCCTGAAACCGACCCCACCGGGCCGCGAGTACGCACCGGCGCAGCGGCGAGTATCAGCGCAGGAACACGGCCGCCCAGCCTACGGTCGGGCCACACCCCGCCCGCACACTCCGACCCGCCCTCCGATCCGGTGCGCCGACGACATCCGGCACGCGGCGAACGCTTCGCGTACCGACCGATGGCGGCGTCGCCGCAGCCACGACCGGCAGCGGCCGGCATCGATGCGGCGGGGCGCCTCATGCCCCGGGAGCTTCCAGAGTGCCGCGAGCCGAGGGCAGTTCGGGCGACAGACCCAGGCGCGCCGTGCGACCGGCGCGGTCGCCCGCCCGGCGCGCGGCCGGCGAGTACCCGGTGGACTCCTGCGGACCGCGCCAGGTGCCGCGGGCTTCGGAGGTGCGGGAGTAGAAATCGGTGAGCTCGAGGTCCTTGTTGCGCAGGGCCAGCGCGGTGCCCGCGGTGGATTCCGCTGAGACCGGATCGTCGCGCACCGCCTCGGCCTCCACATCCGCCTTCACCTGCGCGAGCCGGCGGCCGATTCGATCGGCGAACGCCATCTGGAAATTCAGCCGAGCCGTCACGGCTGCGACAGGGGCCTGTATGCGACGCTGCACCGGCCGACCCCAGCGCGTCGCCACCACGACCTTCTCCACGGTCGCCGATTTGTAGGCGCCGGATTTGATGTAGTGGTCCGAGGCACGCACCATCTGCACCAGCAGGCTCGTATACAGCGCCTCGCACGTCGCGATATCGGTGTCGAAACCGTAGGCGTACACCTGCGTGGACGTGCGGGTCACGTCACAGCGCACATCGTTGGCCGCGGCGATCGCCACGAACAACTGCACATAGGTGCGCAGCCCTTTCTTGCCCGCCTCGCCGATCGGGACGACCTTCTGCATCGGCGTCGGGCGGCGTTCGCGGCCGGCGATATGGGCACGCGCCACCGCCAGGTCGATCGACGAACGGGTCGCCAGGCGCTGGGCGGCCGCCATGAAGGCTTCGGCCTCGTGCTCGTTGTCGGTCGACTCGGCCTGACGCAACAGCCCACCGATCCGGGTGAGCAACTTGTCCTGGGGCATCTGGGTCGACATCGAGCGCCAGGATACGAGAACTCACCGACATCCCCACATGATCGCCGGTGGCAGAGGCGGCAGCTCGCGTAACCACGGAGGGCGGGGGCGGACGCCGAGTCCCACGGAGCAGCCGAACAATGTATCTTGCCTTGTGCAACCGGCGCAGTGTGCGGGCGCTCACGCTTGGCACCTGTGTTCGTTACGACCCTGGAGTATCGATGGCTTTGAACAAGGCGTCCTCGAACAAGGCGCGTAGGGTTCGCGCGCGCGCCACGTCACGACGCTCGTCCCTCGTGTCCCGCGCCGCGCTGGCCACCGCGTCGGTGGCACTGCTCACCGCCGGGTTGACGAGCGCCTGTTCGAGCGGCGACGGCAGCAACCCGACCGGTCAGAACCTGGGCGGTCGCGGTCCGATCACCTACGTCGAGGGTAAGGACACCACCGAGACCGGTGCGGTCAAGCAGCTCATCGACCGGTGGAACGCCGCCCATCCGAACGAGCAGGTGACGTTCAAAGAGCAGTCCAACGACGCCTCCCAGCAGTACGACGACCTTGCCCAGCACATGCGGGCCAAACAGTCCGACTACGACGTGATGGCGCTGGACGTGCCCTGGACCGCCGAGTTCGCGGCCAAGGGCTGGATTCAGCCGCTCAAGGACTCCTTCGCGCTCGACACCTCGACGCTGCTCTCGCCGACCGTCGCCAGCGCGACCTACCAGGGCACTCTCTACGCCGCGCCGCGCAACACCAACGGCGGCCTGCTGTACTACCGCAAGGATCTGGTTCCGAATCCGCCGAAGACCTGGCCGGAACTGCTGACCGACTGCAATATCGCGCGTGATCACGGAATCGGTTGCTACGCAGGGCAGTTCGCGCCCTACGAAGGTCTGACCGTGAACGCGGCCGAGGTGATCAACGCCTACGGCGGCTCGTTCGTCGGCCCGGACGGCAAGACCGCGACCGTGAACTCCCCGCAGTCGCGCGCCGGCCTGCAGGTGCTCACCGACGCCTACAAGAACGGCGACATCCCCAAGGAGGCCATCTCCTACAAGGAGCCCGAGAGCCAGAACGCCTTCGCCTCGGGCAAGCTGTTGTTCCTGCGCACCTGGCCCAACTTCTACGGTGTGGCCCAGGCCGACTCCTCCGCGGTGAAGGGCAATTTCGGCGTCTCCCCGCTGCCCGGCAAGGACGGCATCGGCGCCTCCACGCTCGGTGGTTACAACGCCGCCATCAGCGCCTACTCCAAGCACAAGGCCACCGCGCTGGACTTCCTGCGCTTCCTGATCAGCGAGGACGCCCAGCGCATCGTCGCCGAGGGTGCGTTCCCGTCGGTGCGGTCGTCGATGTACGACGATCCGGCGCTGATCGCGAAGTTCCCGTATCTGCCCGCGTTGAAGGATTCGATCGCCAGCGCCGTGCCGCGTCCGGTGACCCCCTTCTACCCGGCGGTGTCGAAGGCCATCCAGGACAACGCATATGCTGCGTTGACCGGTAAGAAATCAGTCGATGACGCGATCATCGGCATGCAGAAGGGCATCGAAGCCGCCGGCTCCTGACCCTGTCCGCAGTCTGCCCCGTAGGAGAGTTGAACGTGTCGAGTCCTTCGGGTGCGACCGATCTCGCGCCACCCGACGATCAGCCGGTGAGCCCGAAACCGAAGCGCGACAGCAACTCCCGGGGCTTCCGGCTCCCGCAGGGGTCGGGCCGCGCGTGGTTGTTCGTCGCGCCGGTGCTGGTGGCGCTCGCGGTCGTCATCGGCTATCCGGTGGTGCGCGCGGTGTGGATGTCGTTCCAGAAGGACGCCGGGCTCGACCCCGCCACCGGCATGTTCGTCGAGGGCGGCAGCGCCGGGTTCAGCAACTACACGCACTGGCTGCTGCAGCAGTGCACCCTGCCCGGCGGCGGAACCGAGCCCTGCCCCACCGGCAACCTGGGTTCCCAGTTCTGGGCTGCCATCGGAATCACCCTGCTGTTCACGGTGATCACCGTGACGCTGGAGGCCAGCATCGGCCTCGGCATGGCGACCGTGATGGGCAAGACCTTCCGCGGGCGGGCGCTGTTGCGCGCCGCGGTGCTGATCCCCTGGGCCATTCCGACCGCGGTGACCGCCCGGTTGTGGGAGTTCATGTTCCAGTACAACGGCGTGGTCAACCGGGTGCTGCACACGCACATCCTGTGGCAGACCGATCCGTGGTGGTCGCGCTTCGCGGTGATCATCGCCGACGTCTGGAAGACCACCCCGTTCATGGCGTTGCTGATCCTCGCCGGACTGCAGGTGATCCCGAACGACGTGTACGAGGCGGCCAAGGTCGACGGCGCCTCGGCATGGCAGCGCTTCACCCACATCACGCTGCCGCTGCTGAAGCCGGCGCTGCTGGTCGCGGTGCTGTTCCGGACTATGGACGCACTGCGCCTCTACGACCTGCCGGCCATCATGATGCAGGGCAATCCGGCGACCCGGACCATTTCGATCCTGGTGGTCGATCAGGTGCGGCAGGGCTCCAACAGCGCGGCCGCGCTGTCGGTGCTCACCTTCCTGATGATTTTCGCGGTGGCATTCGTGCTGGTGAAGATGCTGGGTGCCAACGCGGTGGCGACGCAGGAAGAACAGCGGAAGGCACACTGATGACCACTGCTACCTCTGGCCGCAAACCGTGGCGGTCCGCGCGGGTGTACGTCGGTGCGCTGATCGTGCTGATCTGGGGTCTGGCCCCGTTCTACTGGATGGCGGTGACCGCCTTTCGCGACCCGGACTACACCTTCGACAACACCCCGTGGCCGACGCACCTGACCTTCGAGAACTTCCGCAACGCGTTCGACACCAGCCGCGGCAACGACTTCGGGCGGGCGCTGACCAACAGCGTCGTCATCGGCGCGACCACCACCGTGATCGCACTGGTGATCGGCATGATGGCCGCTTACGCCTTGGCGCGCATGGCCTTTCGCGGTAAGACCCTCGTGGCCGGGTTGATCCTGAGCGCCTCGATGTTCCCGGTCGTCGTCCTGGTGACGCCGCTGTTCCAGCTGTTCACCAACATCGGCTGGATCGGGCACTACCAGGCGATGATCATCCCGAACATCTCGTTCGTGCTGCCGATGACGGTCTACGTCCTGGCCTCGTTCTTCGCCGAGCTGCCATGGGAGCTCGAGGAAGCGGCCCGGATCGACGGCGCCACCCGGTTCCAGGCCTTCCGGCTGGTGATGCTGCCGCTGGCCGCGCCCGCGGTGTTCACCACGGCGATTCTGGCGTTCATCGCCGCGGTGAACGAATACCTGCTGGCCAGCCTGCTCTCGGTCGACCGCACCGAACCCGTCACGGTCGCGATCGCGCGATTCTCCGGTAACGATCCGCTGGTCCAGCCGTATGCGGCGATCATGGCGGCGGGCATCATCGTCACCGTGCCGCTGGTGATCATGGTTTTGCTGTTCCAGCGCCGCATCATCTCCGGCCTCACCGCGGGCGGCGTCAAGAGCTAGGGGAACTCGGGCGGCGACCGATTTCGTCCCGAGGTGCCTTTCGATATCGGCGGGTGAGCCGGTGTAGTGGAGGGTGCGCAGACCGAGCTGTGCCGCCCCTTCGCAGCTCCGGTTGCGGTCGTGGTTATTCGGCTCACATCGACGCGCCGTCGGCCGGTCGTGGCCGGTTTGCGAGTGAAATCACGATTTACTGGGTATTAGCTGTTCTGGTTGACCACCGACCGGCCCCGTAGGCTGGACGGGATCGTTGTTTCTCGCTGGTCCGCCGACGCTCCGGGAGGAGATGATCGTGAGCTCGACCCGCAAACCGCGGCGCGGCCGCCCGGAAACGGCGCCTTATGCCTCGATTGCCGGGTGGAAGCAGCTCGACGGTGTGCCCCGGCCGAACAGCGGGCGTCCCCGCCGCCGCGAGAAACCGGCCGGCGCCCGCGAACGCCCGCCACGCACGCGCGGGCAGCGGATTCGGCGCCTGCTGCTGGCCCTGTTCCTGATCTTCGTCGCGATTCCGTCGTTGCTGTTGGTGCTGGCGTACTGGAGCGCCGAGATACCCGATCCGAGTGCGGTGCAGACCAATCAGATCGCCACCGTCACCGCCGCCGACGGAACGACCGTCCTGGCGAAAATAGTTCCCCCCGAAGGCAATCGCACGCCGGTGCCGCTTTCGGAAGTACCGCAGACCATGCGCGACGCCATGCTTTCGGCCGAGGATCGCGACTTCTACCGCAATCCCGGATTCTCGGCGCCGGCCTTCCTGCGAGCGGCGCGCGACAATCTGCTCGGCCGCGACGACGCGGGCGGTGGGTCCACCATCACCCAGCAGTACGTCAAGAACGCCTTCCTCAGCTCGGAACGCACCCTGTCGCGCAAGATGCGGGAGCTGGTGATCTCGGCGAAGATGGCGCGGCAGTGGAGTAAGGACGACATTCTCGCCGCGTATCTCAACACCATCTACTACGGCCGGGATGCCTACGGGATCGCGGCGGCCGCACGCGCCTACTTCGACAAACCGGTCTCGCAGCTGACCCTGGCCGAGGGCGCGGTGCTGGCCGCGGTGGTGCGCGCGCCGTCGATCCTGGACCCCGAGACGCACCTCGACCAGCTGAAAGCCCGGTGGAACTACGTGCTCGACGGCATGGTCGGGATGGGCGTGCTGCCGCTCGGCGAACGCGACAAAGTGCAATTCCCGACGATCGCGCCCGCGCGCAAACCCGACGACGATGCCGCTCGCGGCCCCGCCGGGCTCATCCGCACCCAGGTGCTGAAGGAGTTACGCGCCGCGGGGATCAGCGATCAGGAGATCAACACCGGTGCACTGCAGATCATGACGACCATCGACGCCAAAGCGCAGCAGGCCGCGCTGGACGCGGTACACCGCACCCTCGACGGCCAGCCGCCGCAGCTGCGCACCGCGGTGGTGTCGATCGATCCGCGTTCGGGTGCGATCCGGGCCTACTACGGCGGTGAGGACGGGGTCGGCTACGACTTCGCCCAGGCGCCCCTGCAGACGGGATCCTCGTTCAAGACCTTCGCCGTGCTCGCGGCGCTGCAGCAGGGCTATACGCTGACGTCCCAGCTGGACAGTTCGCCGGTCGTGGTGAACGGGGTGCGGGTGACCAACGTCGAGGGCGAATCCTGCGGGACCTGCAGTCTCGCCGAGGCCTACAAGCGTTCGCTGAACACCAGTTTCATCCGGCTCACCCAAGCCATCGGGCCGCGCGCGGTGGCCGATGCCGCCCACCAGGCCGGTATCCCGCAGCAGATCCCGGGTGTACCGGGCACCTCGCTGTCGGAGCCCGACGGGCAGCCGGCTCCCACGATCGTCCTCGGCGTGTACTCGGTGCGGCCCATCGATATGGCGTCGGCCTATGCCACCATCGCGGCGTCGGGCAGCTATCACCAGCCGTATTTCGTGCAGCGAGTGGTGGCCGGTGACGGGCGGGTCCTACTCGATCGCGGGGAGCCGGGGGCGGGGCAGCCGCCACCGCCGCAGCAGCGCTTTCCTCGCGGAATCACCGATACGACCACCAAGGCGATGCAACCCATCCCGGCGTATTCGAACGGCCACAATCTGGCCGGGCGGCCGTCGGCGGCCAAGACCGGGACCACCCAGCTCGGTGACACCGGCGAGAACAAGGACGCCTGGATGATCGGGTTCACCCCGTCGCTGTCCACCGCGGTGTGGGTGGGTACCGATCAGCCGGAGCCGATCCGCACGGCGGGCGGCGGCATGATCTACGGCTCGGGGCTGCCGTCCGATATCTGGAAGCGCACCATGGACGGCGCGCTCGCCGGCACTCCGGTCGAGCAGTTCGCGAATCCCGATCCGAGCGCCGCGGCCGGACCGTTCGCGGCGCCGCCGCCACCGAATTCGGCCGGGCCGTTCGCGGAGCCGGAGCCCCAGACCGCGGCGCCGCAGCCGACCGCAAACGCGCCGTTCGACATCTTGCAACCGCCGTCGCAGTCGGAGCAGCAGCCACCCCCGGTGATCGTCATTCCGCCCGCTCCGCCGCCACCACCCCCGCCGCCGCGGCAGGTGGAGATCTTTCCGGGGCTGACCGTCCCGGTTCCGGGATGACGGTCCGATCCGGCACGCTGTGATGAAACGAATTGGAGTTATCCGGCCATCACCCAGCACACGCCGATAGGGTGGAACGGGGTTGATACGAGACATTAGGGGCGACACGGGTGGATTTCGAAGTGGTTGAGCGCCACGAGACACTGGTGGCGGGCACGGTGCTACGCAGCCCGGCGCTGGCGGTCGAGGGACCGCGCCGGCAGAAGGTGGAAGAGGCGTGGAAGCGAACTCTGGCACGCCGGTTACCCGGCCCGCCGGCGACCGCATATGTCGACCACGCGCCCGAGATCGGTTCCTATCTGACCCATATCGTCGGTTACCGATGCGAAAGCCTCGACGATCTGCAGCCCGGTGATGTGCTGGCCCGTGTCCCCGCGGCGAAGTTCGCGCGCTTCCTGCGCACCGGCGACAACCTGGGCGACACCATCGTCTCGATCTGGCGCGCGGTCTGGGATCTGGAAGCGGCCGGCGTGCTGGTGCGGGCCTATACCGGCGATTTCGAGCACTATCCGGAGGCGCGCACGGTCGAGGTGTTCGTCGCCCTGCAGAGCGACCCGCTGACCGACGCGTTGAACAACGGTGTGGCCCAAGCCGATTCCGGCGAGAACAGGTAGGGACTCGTGGACTTCGAAATCGTCACCCTGGAACCCAGCCTCGTCGGCGGGCTCACGGTCCCGCTGGCCGGGCGCGAGGTGACCGCACGAGATCTTGATCTGGTGAACTTCACCTGGGACCGCTATCTGTCGCGGGAGAAGAACGTCCCCCGCGTGGCGGCCTACATCGGCCAGGACGACCACGCGGTCGCGGTCCTCGGCTACGAACTCGGCGGACTCGACGAACTGGACACCGGCGACGTGATCACCCGCATCCCCGCGGGCCGCTACGCCAAATTCGTCGTCTCCGACAAGCCCTACGACCTGCTCCGCACCGCCTGGGCCGAGGTCGCCAAGGCCGAGAGCGCCGGCACGATCACCCGCTCCCACACCGCGGAGATCGAACGCTACACCGGCCCCACCTCGGTCGAGGTTTACGTCTCCCTCGACTGACCGCCGGACGGCAGAGCACGAAATCAGGCTGGGCTACATGGAAAACCATGTAGCCCAGCCTTTTTCGGCAGCCAACGCCCCAGGCGACAGCGCGCCTACCGCAACCACGCACGGGCGACCGCGAACCCGCCGAGCGGAGCGAGGCCGAATTACTCGGCGCCGATGATGAACGCTTCCAGCTGGGTGCGCGCGACGTCGTCGGCGAGCTGCTTCGGCGGGGACTTCATCAGGTAGGCCGAGGCCGGGATGACGGGTCCGCCGATGCCGCGGTCCTTGGCGATCTTGGCGGCGCGCACGGCGTCGATGATGATGCCGGCCGAGTTCGGCGAGTCCCACACCTCGAGCTTGTACTCCAGGTTCAGCGGCACGTCACCGAAGGCGCGGCCCTCGAGGCGCACGTAGGCCCACTTGCGGTCGTCGAGCCAGCCGACGTGGTCGGACGGGCCGATGTGCACGTCGTTGGCGCCCAGCTCCTTCTTCAGGTTGCTGGTGACCGCCTGGGTCTTGGAGATCTTCTTCGACTCCAGGCGCTCGCGCTCGAGCATGTTCTTGAAGTCCATGTTGCCGCCGACGTTGAGCTGCATGGTGCGGTCCAGCTGCACGCCGCGGTCTTCGAACAGCTTGGCCATCACGCGGTGGGTGATGGTCGCGCCGACCTGAGACTTGATGTCGTCACCGACGATCGGCACGCCGGCGTCGACGAACTTCTGCGCCCACGCCGGGTCGGACGCGATGAAGACGGGCAGCGCGTTCACGAATGCGACGTTGGCGTCGATGGCACACTGCGCGTAGAACTTGTCGGCATCTTCCGAACCGACAGGCAGGTACGAAACCAGCACGTCGACCTCGGCATCCTTCAGCGCCTGCACGACGTCGACCGGATCGGCCTCGGAGAGCTCGATGGTCTGCGCGTAATACTTGCCGATGCCATCGAGGGTCGGGCCCCGCTGGACGGTGACGCCGGTCGGCGGCACGTCGGAGATCTTGATGGTGTTGTTCTCGCTGGCGAAGATCGCATCGGACAGGTCGAATCCGACCTTCTTCGCGTCGACGTCGAATGCGGCGACGAACTTCACATCGCGCACGTGGTACTGGCCGAACTTGACGTGCATGAGGCCGGGAACGGTAGCGTTCTCGTCCGCGTCCTTGTAGTACTGCACGCCCTGGACCAGCGAGGAGGCGCAGTTGCCCACGCCGACGATGGCCACGCGAATCTCATTGGCAGCCGGGTTGACATCACTCATGGCCGACATTTCCCTCTTTCTGTGGTGCCGCCTTCATTGATTGCTCCGCTGCAATCAACTCGTTGAGCCAGCGCACTTCGCGCTCGCTTGATTCGAGACCGAGTTGATGGAGCTGGCGGGTGTAGCGATCCAGTGTTCCGCTGGCGCGTTTGATCGCCTCCCGCAGTCCTTCTCGGCGCTCCTCGACCTGCCGTCGTCTGCCCTCGAGGATCCGCATCCGCGCCTCGGCGGGGGTGCGGCTGAAGAAGGCGAGATGAACGCCGAAGCCGTCATCGGTGTAGTTCTGCGGACCGGTATCGGCGAGCAGTTCACCGAACCGCTCCCGACCCGATTCGGTCAGTTGGTAGACCCGGCGGGCCCGGCGGGTGACCGTGCCGGCCGGACTCTCCTCGGCGATCAGACCGTCGGTCTGCATGCGCCGCAGCGTCGGATACAGCGACCCGTAGGAGAAGGCCCGGAACGGTCCCAACAGGCCCGTCAACCGTTTGCGCAGCTCGTAGCCGTGCATGGGTGACTCCAGGAGCAGCCCGAGAATCGCGAGTTCGAGCACGGGCCTCACCTCCTGACTCTATTGAACAGACCTAACCGATGGATGCGATTACAAACTATATCGGACCGATATAGTGAGCGGAAAGGAACGTGGGGCTTCTCTCGGTGGCATGCCGTGCCCCCGCCGACGCAAGTACTCTGGGATCCGTGCGAATTCAGCGGCAGGTGGTCGACTATGCGCTCCGGCGCAGGTCGCTGCTGGCCGATGTCTATGCGGGCCGTGTGGACGTCGCCGAGGTATGCGATGCGAATCCGTACCTGCTGCGTGCGGCGAAATTCCACGGGCGGGGGAGCGAGGTCACATGTCCGATCTGCCGGAAAGAGCAGCTCACGCTCGTTTCGTGGGTCTACGGCGACGGACTGGGACCGATCGCGGGTTCGGCCCGAACCCCCGAGGAATTGGTACGGCTGGCCGAGACTCGGGAAGAGTTCTCGGTGCACGTGGTCGAGGTGTGCCGGACCTGTAGTTGGAATCATCTGGTGCAGTCGTATGTGCTGGGGCATACTCCGGCACCGCGGCGCCGTCGTGGTGGCGGCGCTCGCCGGACTGCCGCCGAATGACGGGCACACTCGACTGATATGTGGAGCCGTTCCCATACCGGCCGGCGACGGCCGTGCACGCCCGCACCGAGCTATCCGGACCGTATCGAGTTATGGAGATCCAGGCTGTGACTTCGCCTTACGACGATGGACCGAACGGCGGTCGGCCCCCGCGCGGCCCGCAATCCGGACCCGGTGGTCAACCACCGCGTCCGGCAGGCGGCAACCCGCCCGGCGCCCGGCCGCTACCGCCGCGTCGCCAGGCACCGCCTCCGGGACCGGGCGGTCCCCGCGGCGGCCAGCCGGGCGGACCGCCGAATCCGGCCGGCGGCCCGCCGCGACGCCCCGGTCCGCCGCCCGGCGGGGACCGCACGCCGCCGATGCGCGGCCCGGCCGGTGGCCCGCCCCGCACGGGCGGGCAGCCCACGGTGCGCGGCGGTCAGCCGAATCCGGCCGGTGGCCCGCCGCGGCGTTCCGCGAACCCAGCACCGCGTCCGGGTGCGGGGGCAACGCAGAAGATCGCCAAACCGGGCGAGCAGAAACCTCAGGCGACCCAGAAGATCGCGGCCGGAACCCTCGGCGAGGCGATGGCGCAGCGCGGCCCGCGCTCGACCGCGGCCAACCGGTCGGCGCCCGGTGGCGCCGGGACACGCTCCGGATCCGGTCCGGGCACCGGCGGGCGCCGCGCGGTCGCCGGAGGTACGCCTCCGTCGGGTCCGCCGCCGCGCAAGGGCAACGGCGGTGGAGACGGTCCGGGCGGTTCGGCGGGCAAAGGGCCGAAGACCAAGAAGAAATCGCCGTGGCGCATCGTGCGCCGAGTGATCTATGTCCTGGTGGCATTGGCCATCGTGGTGCCGAGCGCGGTCTTCCTGATCGCGTACACGACGGTCTCGATACCCCAGCCGGGCGATCTCAAAACCCCTCAGGTCGCCACGATCCTGGCCTCCGACGGCACCACGCAGATCAGCAAAATCGTTCCGCCGGAAGGTAACCGGACCGACGTCACCATCGACCAGATCCCGCCGCACGTGCGCAACGCCGTGATCGCGGCCGAAGACCGGGACTTCTACTCCAACCCGGGCTTCTCCATCAGCGGTTTCGCCCGCGCCGCGCGCGACAACCTGATGGGCAAGGACACCGCCGGTGGTGGTTCGACGATCACCCAGCAGTACGTCAAGAACGCGATGGTCGGCAATCAGCATTCGCTGAGCCGCAAGATGCGCGAGCTGGTGATCTCGGCGAAGATGGCGCGGCAGTGGAGTAAGGACGACATCCTCACCGCGTATCTGAACACGATCCCGTTCGGTCGCGGCACCTTCGGTATCGACGCCGCGGCCAAGGCCTACTTCGGCAAGTCGGTCGAACAGCTCACCGTCGAAGAGGGCGCGATGCTGGCCGCCACCATCAACCAGCCGTACGGCCTGGACCCGGAGAACAATCCGAAGGGCGCCGAACAGCGCTGGAACTACGTCCTCGACGGCATGGTCAAGGCTGGTTCCGTACCCGCCGCCGAACGCGCCAAGATGGTGTATCCGAAGGTCCTGCCGTCCAGCGCCAACAACGACGACAGCGAGAGCAAGACCGCGGGCCCCAACGGCTTGATCAAGCGGCAGGTGCTCAGCGAGCTGTCCGAGGCCGGCATCAGCGATACCCAGCTGAACACCGAGGGTCTGCAGATCACCACGACCATCGATCAGAAGGCCCAGCAGGCGGCGATCGATTCGGTGCACAAGAACATGCAGGGTGAACGCGACGAGGTCCGGACCGCGGTCGTCTCGGTCGATCCGAAATCCGGTGCGGTGCGCGCCTATTACGGCGGCGACAACGCGACCGGCTGGGACTTCGCCAATGCCGGGTTGCAGTCCGGCTCGACCTTCAAGGTCTTCGGCCTGGCCGAGAATCTCGAACTCGGCAAGCCGCTGTCGACGATGTACGACAGTTCCGATCTGACCGTCAACGGCATCAAGATCACCAACGCCGAAGGCGAAACCTGCGGTACCTGCACCATCGCCGAGGCGCTCAAGCGCTCCCTGAACACCAGCTTCTACCGCATGGAACTCGATATGCCGGACGGCCCGGCCAAGATCGCGGCGATGGCGCATCGGATGGGCATTCCCGACACGATTCCGGGCGTGGGCCAGACCCTGACCGAACCCGATGGTTCCGGGCCCAACAACGGCATCATCCTGGGTCAGTACCAGGTGCGGCCACTGGATATGGCCTCCGCGTACGCGACCATCGCGGCCTCGGGTGTCTACCACAAACCGCATTTCGTGCAGAAGGTCGTCACGGCCGACGGTCAGGTTCTGCTCGACCGCGGACAGGTCGCCGGTGAGCAGCGGATCTCCGCAGCGGTCGCCGACAACCTCGCGTCGGCGATGCAACCGATCGCTGCCTCGTCCCGCAACCACGGCCTGGCTGGCGGCCGGCCGTCCGGCTCCAAGACCGGTACCACCCAGCTCGGTGACACCGGTCAGAACAAGGACGCGTGGATGATCGGCTTCACCCCGTCGCTGTCGACAGCGGTTTGGGTGGGTACCGCGGACGGTGTCGCACTGAAGACGCCCGGCGGCTCGATCATGTACGGCTCCGGCCTGCCATCGGATATCTGGAAGGACACCATGGACGGCGCGCTCGAGGGCACGCCGAAGGAGAACTTCCCGAAGCCGGCCGCGATCGGCGGCCAGGCCGGTGTGCCGTCCTATTCGGCGCCCTACACCGCGCCGACCACCACGCAGCAGGAGTATCAGCCGCCGGTCGTGGTGAAGCCGTCGCAGGTCGAGATCCTGCCGGGCATCACCATTCCGGTACCGGGCATCCAGCCGAATCCGCGCTCACAACCGCAGCAGAACCAGCCGCAGTCGCAGGACACGGGGCCGCTGCCGGGGCAACCGGTGGCGCCCGCCGACGGCAGTTCGCCGAGTACCTCGAACTCCGGTGACACCAGCGGCAATTCACGGTCCCAGCGTCCGGGCGCGGGCGTCGGCAACAGTACCGACGGGACAGGAGACGGGTACACCAACAGTCACCGGTAGCCTCGGGTGACGTGAGTGAACAACAGCCGGTGGCGGCCTCGACGTTCGGTGACGAAGGTGTCGAGACCGCCACCGGTTTGGTTTCCGCGGCGCCCCTAGCGGCGGATCGGAGGTCGGCGGCACGCCGGGACAAACCCAGCCGCACCGATTCGATGACCGCTCAGTTGAGCAGCACGATCGGCGGCCCGGTCGGCGACCACGCCCTCATCGGCCGTTCCCGATTCTGGACTCCGCTGCGCATCCTGCTGGCCTTCGCGGTGGTGTTCCTCGCCTTCGGCTGGGCCGGTAAGGCCGGCTGCATTCAGCAGACGACCACCTCGGAGGGCCATCTCACCCTCGACTGGAACAACGGCCGCCAATACGTGGCCATGTGCTACTCGGATACGGTGCCGCTCTACGGCGCCGAACATCTCGACGAGGGCGCGTTCCCCTACAAGAAGAAGTGGACCGAGGTCGGCCCCGACGGCAAACTGCAGACCCGGTACATGGAGTATCCGGTGCTGTCGGGCCTCTACCAGTACCTGGCGATGGAGGTCGCCAACATCTGGATGTCGCTGCCGTTGCCGAAGGCGCTGTCGGTGGTGGTGTATTTCAACGTCGTCGCCGTGGGACTGGCACTGGCCTGGCTGGTGACGGTGTGGGCGTCGGCGATGCTGGCGGGCCGACGCATCTGGGACGCGGCGCTGGTTGCCCTCTCACCGCTGGTGCTCGTGCACATCTTCACCAATTTCGACGCCTTGGCAACGGCTTTCGCGGCCACGGGTCTGCTGGCGTGGGCCAGGCGGCGACCGGTCCTGGCCGGGATATTGCTCGGGCTGGGCGGTGCGGCCAAGCTGTATCCGTTGTTGCTCCTGGGCCCGATCGTGGTGTTGTGCCTGCGCGTCGACGGCCGCGACCGCTTGCCGGGCCTGCGAGAACAGCTGCGGCGCAACGGCAACAACGTGATCGGCGCGCTGCGCGACTATCTGGCGGGGGCGCGGATCAGCCCACTGCGCGCGGCCCTGGTGACGGTGGTGTCGGCGGTGCTGGCCTGGCTGACGGTGAATCTGCCCATTGCCGTGCCGTTCACCCAGGGCTGGTGGGAATTCTTCCGGCTCAACAGTGAACGCCATGCCGATCCCGATTCGCTCTACAACGTGATCACCTCCTTCACCGGCTGGCAGGGATTCGACGGTCCACTCGCCTCCTCCGACACCCCGACCGCACTGAATCTGGTGTCGCTGGTGTTGTTCGCGGCCGCCTGCGCGGTGATCGGCTACATCGCGCTGACCGCTGCCCGCCGGCCCCGAGTGGCACAGCTGGCCTTCCTGGTGGTGGCGGCGTTCCTGCTGACCAACAAGGTGTGGAGTCCGCAGTATTCGCTGTGGCTGGTGCCGCTGGCGGTGCTGGCCCTGCCGCACCGGCGAATCCTGCTGGCGTGGATGACGATCGATGCGCTGGTGTGGTTCCCGCGCATGTACTACTACCTCGGCACCGAGGACAAGGGCGTCCCCGAACAGTGGTTCACCAGCGCGGTCCTGATCCGCGACCTCGCGGTCGTGGGCCTGTGCGCGTTGGTGGTCCGCCAGATCTACCGGCCCGACCTGGACCTCGTGCGAAGCGACGGCGCCGACGATCCGGCGGGTGGGATTCTGGACCGCGCGCAGGATCCGGCGCTGGCGTGGTTGCCGTCGGCCCTGCAACCCAAGGCGCCGTATCCGGCATCTGGCGCGAACACCCGCTCGTGGGCCAGGATCGACACATGACCGCATTGAGCGAGCAGGCGACCACCTTCCTCGAGTTGCACCGCCCTGGCGACCCGGCGATTCTGCCGACCGTCTGGGACGCGTGGTCGGCGAATCTGGTGCAGGCGGCCGGTTTCGCCGCACTCACCGTCGGCAGTCATCCACTGGCGGATTCGCTGGGAAAATCGGATCAGGAGGGGATGACCTATCCCGAATCGATGGCCCGCGTTCGCGAGATCACCGCGGCGGTGGACATTCCCGTCTCGGTCGATATCGAATCCGGCTACGGCCTGAAGCCCGCACAACTGATCGACGGGCTGCTGGAGGCGGGCGCGGTCGGCCTCAACATCGAGGATTCGGTGCACAGCGAGGGTGGCCGCCTGCGCGAGCCGGGCGAGCACGCCGACTTCGTTGCCGGACTGCGGCAGGCGGCCGATGCCGCCGGTGTGCACGTGGTGGTCAACGCCCGCACCGACCTGTTCCTGCGCGAGGACCAGAACACCCCGGATCGGGTCGAGCGAGCACTGGAGCGGATGCGGCTGGCGGCCGAAGCGGGCGCCGACGTGCTGTATCCGGTGGGCCAGCGCGATCCGGAGATCCTGCGCCGGCTGTGTGCCGAACTTCCGTTGCCGGTCAACGCCATCGGTCTGCCGGATCAGGGCGATCGGGCCTGGTTCGCCGAATTGGGTGTTGCCCGAGTCAGTTTCGGGCCCTTCCTGCAACGGGCGCTGAGCACCAAGGCGAACCGGTTGCTGGCGCGCTGGCAGTAATCCCGGAACCCGGCACCGAACCGGGTGTGGTTCTGTGACAATGGAACACGCCGATGCCCGTCGCAACGCATGCCGCGAAGCCCGAGATGAGCGAGCCGACGGCATGCGAACGGGGCGGTCATCGGCGCTGCGATTCCCGGTCAGGCAACCCGCTCGTCGCGGTCGGACCAGGACGGGTAGTCCGTATATCCGGTCGGCCCCCGGCCGTAGAGACCGTCCCCGCGCACCGGCGCCAGCGCTCGGTCGTGCCGAATCCGCGACACCAGATCGGGGTTGGCGATGAAGGCGCGCCCTAAGGACACCCGGTCGGCTCAGCCATCGGCGAGCACCCGCTCGGCCGCCGCCGGTGTGGTCGGCGCGCGGTTCTCGCCGACATTGGCAGCGAGCCGGCGAAGCGAAGTGGATCGGCGATGTGGGTAACTGCCGTTCGCGAGCAGGAAGATTCCTGCCACCGGCGCTGACCAGAACGTGCACAGCGGTATTGGTGCGCGGGTCGACCTGCGGCACGAAACGCTTCTGATAGACCGTGCCGAGACTCAGTCCCAGCAGACCGACCACGCACAGCACCAATCCCGTTGCGGAGAAATGGGATTGATCGAAGACGGCCAGTCCGACGCCGATGCCGCCGACACCGAACCCGGTCCACTGCCGCACGGTGACCGACTCCCCGAGCACGGTCCCGGCGAACAGCGCGATCACGACTCGATTCACTCCCTGCACCAGTACGCGGCCAAGGCCACCCCGGCGAAGGCGAAGCGCCCCGCCGCACTCGACGAATGGCTGATCGCGGCCGGAGTGCTGGACTCCGCGGCACGGTGCGACGCGGCAGCGCTCGCGCGGGCGGTCGAACTGCGCGAAGCGGTGTACCGCCTGGCCCTGGCCACGAGCCTCGGCGAGCCGTGGCGCGATGCCGACCGCCTGCTGGTGAATCGGATCGCCGACGGGCCGAAACCCTCGATCACCCGGCGCGCCGACGCCGGCGTGACCCGGCGCGGCGAGTGCGACCATGCCCTCGCCCGGATCGCGACCGCGGTGATCGAACTCCTCGGCGGCCCCGATCGCGACCGGATCGAACAATGCGGCCGCGACACCTGCACACGCCTCTACCGCGACACCTCCCGCGCGGGCTCGCGACGCTGGTGGATATGACGCTGTGCGGCAACCGGGCCAAGAGCGCGTCGTTCCGCGCTCGCCACGGCAAGCCGTAATTCACCGCGCGGGAACTAGTTCGCGCGCGACCGGCGACATTATCGGCCGGTGTCCGCGCGGGCGGGCGCGGGCGAACGCGAAGAAGAAGAACACCAGCAGTACCGCGCGTCCCCATACCCCGAACTGCACCAGCTTCTCGGAGAAGTCCGCACCCGTTCCGCTACCCAGGGCATGGAAGTAGCGGAAGACCCCGATACCGAGGGCCAGATCGGCCAGCAGATAGGCGCCGATCGCCACCCACGGCACCTCGAGCAGGACGAAGAACGGCAGCAACCACAGCGTGTACTGCGGTGAGTGCACCTTGTGGAACAGCAGGAATCCGCACAGCATCGCCGCGCTCACGCCCACCCAGGGGTAGTAGCCGAGTGCGGGAAAACGCTTCCACCCCATCCAGACAGCGAGCGCGAACGAGGCGACCACCAGGACCGGCGAGGCGGTCGCCACGACATCCTGGAACGACGCTTCCCCGCTCTGCCCCTGCGCGAACATCGGCCGCAGCCCCCAGTACCAGACGGAGTTGGTGGTGATATCGGCCTGGCGCATCTGCTGGAAGGTGAACGAGGCCCGCCAGCCGTCGTAGCCGAGCAGCGCGAAGGGCAGGTTGATCGCCACCACCGTCGCGATCGCCGCACCCGCGGCCGCGAACGCGCCGCCCGGGTCGTAGCCGCGGCGGGGGGTATCCGGCCGCGACTCGCCGAGGTCCGGCTCGCCGAGAAATATGTGGAGCATCAGCGGCAGGACGAAGATCCCCGGATACAACTTCAGGCAGAACCCGATGCCCAGCAGAACCGCCGCGACGATTCCCCTGGTGCGCAACGAATATCGAGTCAGCGTGGTCATCACGTAGACCGCGCCGACGGCCGTGCACACCACCGGCAGTTCCCAGTTGTGGAACGCGTAGAGCACCAGCGGCGGCCCCACCGACCACAGCAGCGCGACGGCTCCCGACATCCGTCCCAGCATCCAGGCGGTCAGCAAGGCGAACGGCGCCAGCAGCAGGGCCGAATGCAGCAGGAAGCCGGCGTCGTCGTGCACCCCGGCCGCGCCGAGCCACATCAGCAGCCCGCTGAGCACCGGATATTCCACAGCGCCACCGGTCAGCGTGCCGTCGGGGGTAATGCCGCCGCCGACGTACGGAAAGAGGTGCTCGTCGATGCCGCGGCCGAGCCAGAGGAACTGGATGTCGGAATAGCAGACCTCGGCATCCTTGATGCGGTCGAAGATCAGACTGCGCCCGTCGCCGTCGAACGGCGCGCCCGCGCAGCGGGCCTTGTTGAGATAGGCGAAGATCAGCGTGACCGCGCAGGCCAGCACCGCGGCCGTGGCCGCGACCCGGCCGGTTGCGCGCGCTCGGACTACCGCATCGGCCACGCGGCCACCTCCGCAGCCACGCCGTCGCGACCGCCGCGGTCCCCACGATCGGCGGGTCGAATCGGCATGTGCACCACGATAGGTGGGCTACCCCGCGAACGGCGTTATTCCCCGGGAAGGAGACCCATTTCGCACCCGGTGCCCCGGATTCGGGTCCGGACCGGCCGTTCATGTAGCCTTGTCGGGTTGCTGACGCAACGACCCCTCCTGCCACGGAAAGTCCGTGGCCGTTCACAGTCCACAGGAGGTGATGGGTTCCCGTGCGTCATTACGAAGTGATGGTCATCCTCGATCCGAACCTGGACGAGCGCACTGTCGGTCCGAACCTGGACAAGATGCTCAGTGTGGTCTCGCAGCAGGGCGGCAAGATCGACAAGGTCGACCTCTGGGGCCGCCGCCGGCTGGCCTACGAAATCGAGAAGCGCGCCGAGGGCATCTACGCCGTCGTCGACCTGACCGCCGAGCCGGCCACGGTCAGCGAGCTCGACCGTCAGCTGGGCCTGAACGAGTCGGTGCTGCGCACCAAGGTCCTGCGGCAGGACAAGAAGTAAGCCCCCTGGCATACCTGTCGGAAAGCAAACCGCACTTGTCGTTGCCTGCGCTTAGGCTCTAGCGCAACAGGCGAGTGCACAGCTGATCGCACCGGAGACCAGGAGGAACCATGGCAGGCGACACCGTAATCACCGTCATCGGCAATTTGACGGCAGATCCGGAACTTCGATTCACGCCCGCGGGCGCGGCGGTGGCCAATTTCACCGTTGCCTCGACTCCCCGGGTGTTCGACCGCAACGCCAACGAATGGAAAGACGGCGAGGCACTGTTCCTGCGCTGCAACATTTGGCGTGAGGCCGCGGAGAATGTCGCCGAGAGCCTGACCCGAGGCGCTCGCGTGATCGTGAGCGGACGGCTCAAGCAGCGCTCCTACGAAACCCGCGAGGGTGAGAAGCGCACGGTCGTGGAACTCGAGGTCGACGAGGTCGGTCCCTCCCTGCGCTACGCGACCGCGAAGGTCAACAAGACCTCGCGCGGCGGGGGCGGTGGTGGTTTCGGCGGCAATTCCGGCGGCAGTGGTGGGGGCTTCGGCGGCTCCAACGGTGGCAGTCGCGGCGGACAGGGTTCCGCCGGTGACGATCCGTGGGGCAGCGCTCCCGCGGCCGGCTCCTTCGGAGGCGGCCAGATCGATGACGAACCGCCGTTCTGAACGGCTCACATAGAGGGGCCCGCGATATGCGGCTCCCAGGCAAACGGAGTGAATACCCATGGCCAAAGCACCGGCACGCGAAAAGGTGCTGAAGAAGAAGGCTTGCGCCTTCTGCAAGGAAGCGAAGAAGGACGGCACGGCCGTCATCGACTACAAGGACACGGCGTTGCTGCGCAAGTTCGTCAGCGACCGCGGCAAGATCCGCGCCCGCCGCGTCACCGGAAACTGTGTGCAGCACCAGCGGGACATCGCCGTCGCGGTGAAGAACTCTCGCGAGGTCGCGCTGCTGCCGTACGTGTCCACGGCTCGCTGAGAACGGGAGGCAGACGATGAAGCTGATTCTGACTGCTGATGTGGACAACCTCGGTGCGCCCGGCGACACCGTGGAGGTCAAGGACGGCTACGGCCGCAACTACCTGCTGCCCCGCGGCCTGGCGATCGTCGCCACCCGCGGCGCCGAGAAGCAGGTCGAGGGCATCCGCCGGGCGCAGGACGCCCGTCGCGTGCGCGACCTGGACCACGCCAAGGAGCTCAAGGCCGCGATCGAGGGCCTGGAGGGCGTGTCCCTGTCGGTGAAGACCGCCGGCACCGGCAAGCTGTTCGGTTCGGTCACCACCGCCGACGTCGCCGGCGCGGTCAAGGCCGCCGGTGGCCCGGTGCTCGACAAGCGCAGCATCGAGCTGCCGAAGTCGCACATCAAGAGCACCGGCAAGCACAACGTCACCGTGCACCTGCACCCCGACGTGATTGCCACGTTCGATCTGCAGGTTGCTGCCGCGGAGTGATGTCCGCTCCGCCGTCCGCCGGGGCACCGCACCGGTTCGCCGGTGTGCTCGATCCGGACGGTGGATCACAGTTCTCCGAAGACCATCCCCGTAGTCACTGCGGGGATGGTCTTCGCCTGCGCGCGTTCGCCGGGCCGGACACACGCGTCTACGGCTCTTGTCGCATTTCGGACCGGAATCGGATGCGACACGATAGAGTTGCGAAAGATTTGCTATATGGTGACGGTGGGCACCGGTTCCCGTCGCCGATAGATCCTGCGCACTTTTTACCCAGCTCCTGGGGATTTGTGGACAAATAGCCGAACCGACCGTCTTGAATGTGATCTGCGTCATATCGTGAGAGAGCGGTGTTAACCCAACACGCCCGGCCGTTCATCTCGAATGACACGCCGAAGGCATTTCGATCCACATGTGGGAAATCGAAAAAACGTGGTTCCACCTGGTCATAGCCACTGCGCATACCGGTTTGTCCCCAGTTGATGCACAAGGCCTACACAACAGCGGGTGAACTGTGCCCAGTTTATCCACAGTTGTTTCCACAGGACGGTTTGGCGATCCCCAACTCGGTCCCTTAGGTTCTTCCAGGCGCCGTCATCACGCGCCGGTAGCGCCGCGGTTCTCGCTGCGAGAAATCGTTAGCTACGGGCGGGTTCCCGATCATGTGGCGGCCGCCGCGACGACCGGTGCGACATGTTCCGACGTGTCGGTACCCGGGCGTACAACAAGTCGTCAATAGGGTCGAAGCCGGGTGGGATCAGGCCGGGTGCGATGAGAGAGGACGGTCGAGTGGCAGTCGTCGACGATCGCGGGCACTCGGACTACAACGATCAGCCCGGCGAGGATTTCGGTCGGCAGCCGCCGCACGATATGGCCGCTGAACAGTCGGTCCTGGGCGGCATGTTGCTCAGCAAGGACGCCATCGCCGACGTCGTCGAGGTCATCCGACCCGGCGACTTCTACCGTCCGGCGCACCAGGCCGTCTACGACGCGATTCTCGACCTCTACGGCCGTGGCGAACCGGCGGACCCGGTCACCGTCGCCGCCACCCTGGATCGCCGCGGCGAACTCAAACGCATCGGCGGCGCGCCGTATCTGATCACGCTGACTCAGACGGTGCCGACCGCAGCCAATGCCTCCTATTACGCCGAAATCGTCGCGGAGAAGGCGATTCTGCGCCGACTGGTCGAGGCCGGCACGCGCATCGTCCAGTTCGGCTACGCTGGCGCCGACGGTCAGGACGTCGCCGAGGTCGTCGACCGCGCCCAGGCCGAAATCTACGAGGTCACCGAACGCCGCTCCAGCGAAGACTTCCTGCCCCTGGAGGAACTCCTCCAGCCGACGATGGACGAAATCGACTCCATCGCCAGCCGCGGCGGCATCTCCCTCGGCGTACCGACCGGCTTCACCGAACTCGACGAGGTCACCAACGGCCTGCACCCCGGCCAGATGATCATCGTCGCGGCCAGGCCTGGAGTCGGAAAATCAACCCTCGGAATGGATTTCATGCGGAGTTGTTCGATCAAGCATGGCTTGGCGAGCGTTATTTTTTCGCTGGAAATGAGCAAAACCGAGATCGTGATGCGTCTGCTGTCGGCGGAGGCGAAGATCAAGCTCGGGGATATGCGGGCCGGGCGGATGAGCGACGACGACTGGACCAAACTCGCGCGCCGGATGAGCGAGATCAGCGAAGCGCCGCTGTTCGTCGACGACTCGCCGAACCTGACCATGATGGAGATCCGGGCCAAGGCGCGGCGGCTCAAGCAGCGCCACGATCTGCGGCTCGTCGTGGTGGACTACCTGCAGCTGATGACATCCGGTAAGAAGGTCGAATCTCGCCAGCAGGAAGTGTCGGAATTCTCCCGAAGCCTGAAACTACTGGCCAAGGAATTGGAAGTTCCGGTGGTCGCGATCAGTCAGCTGAACCGTGGTCCCGAACAGCGAACGGACAAGCGCCCCATGGTCTCCGACCTCCGCGAATCCGGTTCACTGGAACAGGACGCCGACATGGTGATCCTGTTGCACCGCCCCGACGCGTTCGAACGCGACGACCCGCGCGGCGGCGAGGCCGACCTGATCCTCGGCAAACACCGAAACGGCCCCACCGCGACGATCACCGTCGCCCACCAGCTCCACCTCAGCCGCTTCGTGGACATGGCTCGCGGGTAGCGGGCAGTTGCCGCGGCCGGCGAATTCAGTTCGGGCGGTAGCGCGCTCGCAAGTGGAAACGTTCGCCCTGGGGACCGAGAATGCTCAGGAATTCCACCGGGCGGGCGTCGGCGTTGCCGAACCAGTGCGGGAGGTGGGTGTCGAATTCGGCGACCTCGCCGGTGCCCAGAATCAGGTCCTGGTCGCCGAGCACCACGCGCAACCGGCCATCGAGCACATACAGCCAGTGATAGCCCTCGTGCGAGCGCGGTGCCGGCTCGCGGTGACCGCCTCCGGCGGGCAGGATCTGGCGGAATACCTGCAGTCCACCGGGATTGTGAGTCAGCGGGATGACGGTCATGCCGTCGCGTGTGAACGGTTGCGGATAGACGCGGGGATCACCGCTCGCCGGGGCGCCGACCAGTTCGTCCAGTGGAATCCGGTAGGCCCGGGCGAGCGCCAGCAACTGTTCGAGTCCGGGTTTGCGCTGCCCGGACTCGAGCCGCGACAGAGTGCTGACCGGAATCGCTGTCGCGGCCGAGAGCTCGGTCAGCGTCCTGCCGCTGCGGCGGCGCAACTCGCGCAGCCGTGGTCCCAGCGCTGCCACTACCGGTTCGAACCCGTCGTCCACGCCCTCACCGTGACCGGTCCCGCGCCCGGAGCGCAAAGAAATTTGCCGGATCGTCAAAGCGGTTGTCCTCGCGGTGGCGGAAAAAGCCTTATCGCTGCGGCGACGCCTCGCGTTTACACGTCGCGGTTCAGATCACAGAACTGTTCCGGCTGGTAACACTCGCCCTGTGGTTCCCGACACCTCTCGTGACACACACGGCCCGTCGGGGGGCCTGTCCCGCTTTCTTGTCGGACCGAATTGGGGATCAGGACATGGCTCTTCGCGAGTTCATCAAACGGCACCGCATCGCCTCCGCGGCTGCCGGACCAGCAGTTTTGGGGGTGGCGGCCATTGTCGCGGCCTCGTGGGGCCTGATGGCGACGCCCGAGACCCGCGATACGCGGCTCACCTCGTCGGTCACCGAATGTCATGACATGGTGACCATCTCGGTGGCCGGCCGCAACGACAGCCCGGACCCGAACAAGACGGCCATGCTGGTCGACGCGAACGGCAACGCGCTACCGGCGGCGCTGTCGAGTGATTACAGCAGTCACTGGGTCGATCCGGTGGTCAACGCACCCGCCGACAAGGTGGACCCGGGTTCCTATGCCGCGGTATACATCGCGTATCCGGCGAATATGAGCACCTACGAGCAAGCGGTGGACACCGGTGTGGCCAATGCCGAAAAGGTGATGCACGACATCTCGGCGGCCTGTCCGAATACCAAATTCTCGATCGTCGGTTACAGCGAGGGCGCCGACGTCGCGCGCCGCGTGGCCATGGGCATCGGGCACGACCAGCCGGGCGCCGACGGCAAATACGATGTCGTCGACCCGAAAAACGTTCTGGGCGTGGTGATTCTGGCGGATGCGGGTCGTACCGCGGGCGATGGCCCGTTCCCCGGCGCCAAGGACCCCAACCATCCCGACGGCTTCGATCAGAACTACCAGAACGGCAACAAGCCGATCTCCGGGCAGGGCGCGCTGCCGGACCAGGCCGGCGACTTCGGTGCGCTGAACGGCAAGGTCGCCTCGTTCTGCTCCGAAGGCGATCTCACTTGTGCTGCGCCGCAGAACATCTCGTTGCTGCAACTGGCTGCGAACGTGGGCCGGCAGTTGAACGTCGACGCCCTGCAGAACGAGGGGCTGACGCCCGCGACGGGTCAGGACGTGGCCGTCACGCTCGGCCGGATCGCCATGAACGCCTTTTCCTACATCGCTTCGCAGCCGAACTGGATGGCGAGCAACGAAACCTTCCTGCAGGTACTGCTGAAAGTGTCCGAGCCGGGCTACAAGCCGGGCGACAATCCGCCCGCACCCGCTCCGGCACAGTCGATTTCGACCGATCAGATGGCGCCGCTGGCTTATCTGCCGCAGAAGGTGCTCAACGAGATCATCGGCCTGATCGTCACCAACCAGAACACGATCCCGGTGATCATGAGTGATCCATACCAGCTGACCCTGGGCCCCAACGGGACCGGTCACCACTTCGACTACTGGCGTGATTCCGATGCCGCGAACGGCAAGCCGATGACCTCGGCCGAATATGCGGCAGCGTATCTCACCCACCTGGCTCAGCAGGCGCAGGCGGGACAGCAGATCGACACGAAGTCGCAGCCGACCCAGGCCGACGTCCAGGCAGCGTACAAGACCGTGCAGGACAGTAAGGCGGCGGACGCCAAGGCGGCGACCACCACCACGAGCCCGGCGCCCACCACTACTCAGCCCGCGCCGACGACCGCGACGCCGACAACCACCAACAGCAGCGCGGCGCCGACCACCACGCAGGCCCCGGCCACCACGACCGTCGCACCGGCCGAACCGCCGGCTCGCACCCAGGTCGCGGCCCCGGTCGAGACCACGGCACCGGCCACCACCCAGCCGACCACCACCGAGCCGACCACCACCCAGCCGAAGACGCAGCCGACCACCACATCGGCGGCACCGACCACGGCCACGAAGTAGCCGAGCACAGATGAGCCGACAACGGCCGGGCCCGTAGCGACGGGCCCGGCCGTTTCAGTTGGCAGCCCGCTCGGTGAGCATCGCGGCCGCGGTCAGTTCGACGGATCGGACGCGGTCGACGATATCGGCGGCGTGGTGGACGAGGATCAGCTCGTCGGCGCCGATCGAGGCGGCGAATTCGTCGAGGTAGTCGCGCACTTCGTCGGCGGTGCCGACGGCGGTGTAGCGCGTCATCGAGGACAGCTGGGCGCCGTTCGGGGAGGCGAGGAAGGCGTCGATCTCCTCGTCGGTGAAGGTTGCCGTGCCGGCGCCGCGAGAGATCATCATGCGGGCGCGGGCGCGGTAGGAGACGGTCTTCTGCGCGATCGCCGCGTCGTGGGTCTCGGCGGCGAACACGTTGGCGCCGGCCATCACATACGGTTCGGAAAGCTGCTCGGAGGCTCGGAACTTCTCGCGGTAGACCTCGACCGCCTGGTGAAGTGCGTCGGGCGCGAAGTGCGATGCGAACGCGTACGGCAGGCCGAGATGCGCCGCGAGCTGCGCGCCGAACAGCGAGGAACCCAGAATGTAGAGCGGCACGATGCCTTCCGCGCGCGGCACGGCCTCCACTCCGGGGATCCGCGACCGGCCGCTCAGGTAGCCCTGCAGCTCCAGAACGTCTTGCGGGAACGAGTCGGCCGAACGCGGATCGCGGCGCAGGGCGAGCATCGTCTTCTGATCGCTGCCGGGCGCGCGGCCGAGGCCGAGATCGATGCGGCCGGGGAAGAGCGTTTCGAGGGTGCCGAACTGTTCGGCGATCACCAGCGGAGAATGGTTGGGCAGCATGATGCCGCCCGCACCGAGCCGGATGGTCTCGGTGTGTTCGGCGACGTGGCCGATGAGCACACTGGTGGCGCTGGACGCGATCGAGCGCATGTTGTGGTGTTCGGCGTACCAGACGCGCCGATATCCGCTGCGCTCGGCGGCCTGGGCGAGGGCGACGCTGTTGGCGAAACTCTCGCGCGCGGTCGCGCCGGGTGCCACCGACGCCAGGTCGAGGATGGACAGGGCAGTGGGCGCAGTCACGGTAGGCATGGTCGCTGCCTTTCGTACTCGGGGCGCGTCGATCAGAGCACGCGGTGTAGTCGGTCGGTGAAGTGCCGGATGCGGGCCTCATCGCGGCGGTAGTAGGTCCACTGCCCGCGGCGGGTGGCGGTGAGGAAACCCGCGCGCTGCAGTACCGCCAGATGGGCCGAGATGGTCGAGGCCGACGTTCCGGCCCGGCGCTGGATCAGTCCGACGCACACGCCGAGTCCGGCCGAATCATGTTCCAGTTCAGCGAAATTCGCGTGTGGATCCTTGAGCCAGTGCAGGATCTGCAGCCTGGTTCGGTTGGCCAGGGCCTTGCATTCCTCGAGCATCTCGCATTCGGCCTCCACCTCCTCGGCGAGGTCTCCCGCGCGGACCGATCCGCTGTCGCGCACATCCACCATCCTTCGGCATTTCGCTAATTAACGAATTTAGGCGGCGAACGGCGACACGGCACTGTGTCGGTGATCACTGGGGTCGGTGATCACTGGAGTCGGTGCTCGCTCGGTCGCTGCTCACCCCTGCCGCAACGGCGCCGGCGGCGACTGCGACGGTTCCGTCGCGGTGTCCACGTCGACGTATCCGCCTCGCAGCAGCAACGGCGTGGCCAGCAACAGCACACCCGCGACGGCGAGTGCGGTGCGCGGGCCGGTGAGTTGCGCCAGTACGCCCCAGAGTGCGGTCAGTATCGCGGTGGTGGCCTTTCCGGTGATCGACCACGCGGTCAGCATGCGTGCCACCACTCCCGGATCAGTGCGCTGCAGGCGGTAGGTCGCCATCACCGGATTGAAGATCCCGATGCTCGCGATGAGGCCGGCCTCGACGACGATCACGAGCACCAGACCACCGAGCCCTGCGGTGATCCCCGCCAATCCGATCGGCCAGCAGGCCCGCAGGGTGCCGGCGACCAAGACGATCCGGCGTTCCCCGTACCGCCGGACCAGTCGCGGCGACAGCCGGGAGCCGAGCAGGCCCGCCAGGCAGGGTATTCCGAATGCCAGCCCGTACTGCCAGGTCGGAAAGCCGAGGCGGCCGAGCATCAGCACGGCCAGCACCGGCGCGGTCGCCATGATCAGCCCGCTCACCGCAACGGAGTTGAGAAACAGCGGCCGCAGACCGGGATGGGCCAGCAGATAGCGCCAGCCCACGAACAGGTCGGCGGCGCGGGTGCGCGCGGCCTTCCCACGATCCGGACGCGGTTCGTCGGCGCGGATCGAGCCGAGCGCCGCGGCGGACAGCAGATAGCTGCACGCGTCCGCGAGGACGGTCGTGACCGGGCCGAACAACCCGATCGCGGTACCGCCCAGCGGCGGTCCCAGCGCGGTCGCGGTCCAGGTGGTGGATTCGAATCTGCCGTTGGCGGCGAGCAGATTCGCCTGCGAGACAACGCTTTTCAGGTAGGCGCCGCTCGCCGCGCGGAAGGTGATATCGGCCGCGGCCGCCATGACGGAGACGATGAGCAGTTGCGCGTAACCGAGCACGCCGAAGGCGAAGGCGACCGGAATACTGAGCATGGCGGCG
Organism: Nocardia nova; assembly: GCF_002933465.1. Classification (GTDB taxonomy): domain Bacteria; phylum Actinomycetota; class Actinomycetes; order Mycobacteriales; family Mycobacteriaceae; genus Nocardia; species Nocardia nova_B. Next base: position 152,539 of record NZ_PSZE01000003.1, on the reverse strand, counting down.
AACCGCAGCAGATCGGTCGCGACCATCACCGGGCGTTTCGGCCGGTACTCGACCCAGGGGCCGAGCGGGAGGGCGAGCACCACGCCGACCGCCAGACCGGCCGCGGCCAGTGCCGAGACCGCGCCCGGTCCCGCGTGCAGCACGCGTATCGCGATCAGGGGTAGAGCATCCAGAGCCAGGCAGGTGCCGAAGGTGCTCACCGCGTAGGCGGACCAGAGCCGGGTGAACGAGGTGCCCAGCGAACGATTCATCATCGAGGGGATCGAAGCAATCGGCCCGGCCGGCGCGCAAACAACCGACACACGCGCGGCCACAACCGCCGGTTGTATCGCGGTGGCACGGATCGGGCGCGGCGACCACCACATTCCTGCCCATCGGGATCATCGGTGACGCGGGGGCGCCGGACGCTTACCGTGAGCACAGACGAGTGCGGGGAGTGTGCGGTGACGGACTGGAACGAAGAAGTCGATGTACTGGTCGCGGGTTCGGGCGGCGGTTTGGCCGGCGCCTATACCGCTGCGCGGGAAGGACTTTCGGTGGCCACCATGGGTCCCTGGGGAATCACGGCAGGGCGCACGAGGGAAGGAAGGTCACCGCTGGTGCATCGGTGCTGTTCAGCCATCTGGCCGCGCTGGATATGGCCGGACGTCAATCCCCGCCGGATCTGGGGCGGGCGCGCACGTGGGCGCGCTCGCCCTGTTTGCCGAACAGGCTCAGGAATTCGACGGACTGTTCGTCGGCCGGGCCGAACCAGTGCGGGACGCGGGTATCGAATTCGGCGGCCTCGCCGGGGGCCAGCACCAGGTCGTGTTCACCGAGGATCAGGCGGAGACGTCCGTTGAGGACGTAGAGCCATTCGTAACCCTCGTGGGTCTGCGGATCCGGTTCACCGCGGCGGTTCTCCGGGTGGATCACCATTTTGTAAGCCTGAATGCCGCCCGCGCGCCGGGTCAGCGGCAGCATGGTCATCCCGTGCCGGGTGATCGGTCGCAGATGGATGCGCGGGTCGCCGGTGGGCGGGGCGTCGACGAGTTCGTCGAGCGTGACGCCGTGGGCCCGGGCCAGCGGCAGCAGCAGTTCGAGGGTCGGCTTGCGGTCGCCCGATTCCAGCCGGGACAGGGTGCTCACCGAAATGCCGGTCGTCGCGGCGAGGTCGGCGAGCGTGGTCTGACGTTGTTGTCGCAGTGCGCGCAGCCGCGGGCCCACGGCGTCGAGCGCGCGGTCCAGGTTGTCGTCCATGACCCCAGTTTGCCATTTCAGCAAAGATGTTTGCCATTTTTTCGATGTGTCCGGCACCGTGAACGCCAGGAGGTGGTCATGGTGACCGATGAGCTGAACAGTAACTACGACGTGGTGATCGTCGGCGGTGGAGCAGCGGGGTTGAACGGCGCGTTGATGCTGGCACGAGCCCGCCGATCAGTGGCGGTGGTGGACGCCGGCGCACCCCGCAACGCCCCGGCCGACGGGGTGCACGGACTGCTCGCCCGGGAAGGGATGCCGCCGGCGGAACTGCTCGCCCGCGGCCGGACCGAGGTGCGCGGCTACGGCGGGCACATCGTGTCCGGTGAGATCACCGGCGCGATCCGAGAGGACGGTGAATTTCTCCTCGACCTCGCCGACGGACGGACCGTGCGAGCGCGCCGCCTGCTGGTGACCACCGGCGTGGTCGACGAGATTCCGGATATCGCGGGCCTGCGGGAACGCTGGGGCCGAGATGTCGTGCACTGCCCGTACTGCCACGGATGGGAGGTCCGGGACCGCAGGATCGGGGTGATCGCCAACGGCCCGATGTCGGTCCACGGCGCGCTGCTGTTCCGGCAGTGGACCGACGATGTCGTCCTGTTCACCCACACCATGGACGCGCCCGGCGGCGAAGCGGCGGAAAAGCTCGCCGCGCGGGGCATTCCGGTGATCACGGGGACAGTGGCGGCGCTGGAGGTCGCCGGGGACCACATCACCGGCGTACGGCTGGCCGACGGAACGGTGGTGGCACGCGAGGTGATCACCGTCGGCCCGCGCATGGTCGCGCGGTCCGAGATCCTTCGCAAACTCGGCCTCGAGCCCGTCGAGCATCCCTCGGGCGCAGGCGAATACATTCCGACCGATGCGATGGGCCGCACCGACGTTCCGGGCGTGTGGGCGGCGGGCAATGTCACCGACCTGAGCGCACAGGTGGGTGCGGCGGCCGCCGCGGGCGCGTTCGCGGCCGCGCAGATCAATGCCGATCTGGTGGAGGAGCAGACGCGCCGGGCGGTGGAACGGCGGCGACGCGGGTTCTCCGCGGACGATGAGCGGGAGCTTGCCGACCGGGTGCTCGGCGATCGGCGCCACGGCCTGTGAGCTCGCACCCCACCCAAGGAGTCGACATGAGCGGCAACCATCCGACCGGCGGCGACACGACCGGTGATCACGCACACCATGAGCACCGGCACGGCTCCGCCGCGCGTGAATTCGACCGGCACTATTGGGAACAGCGTTATCACGGTGCCGGTTCGGCCTCAGAGAGCGAACCCAATCCCCACCTCACCGGCGAACTCGCCGAACTGCCGCCCGGCACGGCCCTGGACGCCGGCTGCGGTGAGGGCGCGGAGGCGATCTGGCTGGCCCGGCAAGGCTGGCGGGTCACCGCCGTCGACATCGCGGCGGCGGCCGTCGCGCGCGGCCGAATGGGGGCCGATCGGGCCGGACGCGCTATTGCCGACCGAATCGATTGGCACGCAGCGGATATGACGCAGTGGGTCACGGGCGAGAACCGCTTCGACCTGGTCTGCGCGTGCTACGTGCACCCGGTCGATTCGAACGATGCCCTGTTCGAGCGCCTGGCCGCCGCCGTGGCGCGGGGCGGAACGCTGTTCATCGTCGGCCACGCCCCCGGTGATCACGAGTCGGCCGCCCACACCTCCGCTTCCCACGTGCACGTCACCGCCGAGCAGATCGCCGCCGCACTGGCGCCGGATGGCTGGGATATCCAGCGGGTCGAGAACCGGACGCGATCCGTCGTTCGTACCAACGGTGAGTCGATCACACTGCAGGACAGCGTTTTCCGAGCCCGGAAGCGTTGACCACCGCTGGATCAGCGCTCGTGGAGCAGGAGCAGACCGTAGGCGGCGATGGTCTGGGAGTCGGTGATTTCGCCGGTGCGGATCATCTGTTCCACGGCGCCGCGGTCGAACCACTGGGACCGCATGTCCTGTTCTTCGGGTTCGCGTTCGGGTTCGCCCGCGGTGAGACCGGTCGCCAGGTAGGCGTGGCCGCGCTGGGCCAGCGTGGCCGGAGCGGCGTCGAGGATGCCGAGGTGGGTCAGGTCGGTGGCGCGCAGACCGGTCTCCTCGCGCAGTTCGCGGCGGGCGATCTCGATTGGGTCGCCGGACTCGCCACCCGGCAGCGCGCCCGCCGGGAACTCCCAGCACCGTTGTCCCAGTGGGTATCTGAACTGCTCGACCAGATGCAGGCGGTCGCCCTCCAGCGGCACCACCACCGCGAATTCCGCCCGGTGGACCACGCCGTAGATGCCGGTGGAGCCGTCGGCGCGGCGAATACTGTCCTCGCGGACCTCGATCCAGGGATTTCGATACACGATGCGGGAGGTGAGCGTCCTCATCCGTCCGCCTCCCGGTGCTGCGTCGAGGTGGCCATGCCGCGACCCTACGCTCCGAAACCCGGAAGGGTCCGGGCTCGGCGTGGGTAAGCTGCCGGGGTGAGTGCGAATTCCGATGCGGTGGCGGCCGCATATGACGAGGTGGCGGAGCTCTATACCAACCTCTTCCGGGATGCGATGGTGAAAGCGCCGGTCGATCGGGCGATGCTGGGGCTGTTCGCGGAGTTGGTGCAGGCCGAGGACCGCGGGCCGGTGGCAGACCTGGGATGTGGTCCGGGCCGGATCACCGGATATCTGGATGAGTTGGGGCTGAATATCTTCGGGCTCGACGCCTCGGCGGAGATGATCCGGATGGCCCGCGAGGTCCATCCACATCTGCGATTCGAACAGGGCTCGATGGAGAAGCTGGATGTCGCCGACGGCGGGTTCGGCGCAATTGTGGCCTGGTACAGCATTATTCATATGCTGCCGGAGCAATTGCCGGATCTATTCGCGGAATTCGCTCGCGCGCTGGCCGCCGACGGTTATCTGATGCTGGCGTTTCAGGCGGCCGACGACGGCGCCGACCGGCAACCGTACGACCACAAGGTAGCGCCGGTGGTGCGGTGGTCTCCCGAACGCCTCACGGAGATGCTGCGGCCGCACGGATTCGTCCCGGTGACCCGGATGGTGCGCCCCCCGGAACCCGACGAGCGGTGTCCGCACGGATATCTGCTGGTACGCAAGTCCGCGACACCCGGCGGAGCGGACGCGGGTCGCGCGAATTCATGATATCCAGGGCTGATGCGCGACTCCTATGACGTCGTCATCGTCGGCGGCGGGCACAACGGGCTGGTGGCCGCGGCGTACCTGGCGCGCGCCGGACTGTCGGTACTGGTCCTCGAGCGGCAGGACCATACCGGTGGGGCGGCGGTGTCCGAGCGGGTATTCGCCGGGATCGATGCGCGACTGTCGCGCTATTCGTATCTGGTGAGTCTGCTTCCGGATCGGATCGTCCGGGATCTGGATCTGCGGTTCCGGACCCGTGAGCGGCGGATCTCGTCGTACACGCCGGTCGGCGATACCGGATTGCTCGTCGATACGGCCGACGCCGGACGAACCCGCGAGAGCTTTCGCCGCGTCACCGGGTCCGATGCGGATTTCGAGGCGTGGCAACGGTTCTACGCGACGACCGCGCGGGCCGCGCAGCGGATTTTTCCGACCATGCTGCGGCCGCTGCCCACCCGCGCCGAACTACAGCGAGTGCTCGACGATCCGGAAGCCTGGGAGATGCTGTTCGAGCGGCCGCTCGGCGAAACCGTGGAGGCGCGATTCCGGGACGACACGGTGCGCGGCGTGGTCTTCACCGATGCGCTGATCGGCACGTTCACGCACGCGCACGATCCGGCGCTGCGGCAGAATCGCTGCTTTCTCTACCACGTGATAGGCAACGGGACCGGCGAGTGGAACGTGCCGGTCGGCGGGATGGGCGCGCTGACCGATGCCCTCGCCGATGCGGCGCGGCGGGCGGGTGCGCGCGTGCGCACCTCGTGCACGGTGACCGGGATCGACACCGACGGCGCCACAGCGCAGGTCCGGTTCGACACGCCGGACGAATCCGGTCTGGCCGATGCCCGCCACGTCCTGGTCAACGCGGCGCCCGCGACCCTCGCCCGGCTGGTGGGCGAGCCGGTCGACGTGATGCCCGAGGGCAGTCAGTTCAAGGTGAATATGCTGCTGCGCCGACTCCCCCGGCTGCGCACCGAGATCGATCCGCGCGAGGCGTTCTCGGGGACGTTCCATATCGCGGAGGGATACGACCAGCTGGAACGGGCCTATCGCGAGGCGGCCGACGGGCGATTCCCGAGCGCTCCGCCGTCGGAGATCTACTGCCATACGTTGACGGATCCATCGATTCTGAGTTCCGGGGCCGCCGAACAGGGCATGCATACCTTGACTCTGTTCGGTTTGCATACTCCGGCAACTCTTTTCGAGCACGGATCATGCGACGAGCTGCTGGCATCGACGCTGCGACAGCTGGATGCCGTTCTGGCCGAGCCGCTTTCCGGCTGTCTCGCCGCGGATGCCAACGGCGATCCGTGTATCGAGGCCAGAACGCCGCTGGAATTGGAAGCCGAACTCGGCCTGCCACGCGGCCATATCTTCCACGGCGACTTGGATTTTCCGTTTCGCACCGATGACGATTCCGCGCCCGCCGCTCGCTGGGGAGTCGGCACGGGCCATCGCAATATATTCCGGTGCGGTGCCGGCGCGGTCCGCGGCGGTGGCGTGAGCGGGATCGGGGGTCACAACGCGGCGATGGCGGTACTGGAGATTAGGGGCCGCACCGCCGCCGCGGCGGACTAGCATTACCGACCGATGCCCGGCGGACAGGAGAACCGCAGGCGCGACGCCTCGGCTACGAGATCGTCCATCCACTCACCACCGAACCCTGGGGAGTTCGCCGGTTTCTGGTCCGTGCCCCGGACGGCAACGTGGTCAATACGGCAAGGTGCTCAATACGGCAAGGTGCTCAATACGGCAAGGTGCTCAACACGGCAAGGTGCGCAATATCGTCCGACACCGCGAGTGAGCGGCGGACCGGTCAGCCGAAGCTCGGTCGCACCACCGAATTCTCGGTGACCCGATAGGTGGTCAGGACGACGCCGTTGTCGAGGACCTCGGATTCGGCGAGGGCGAGGGTGGCCTCGGGCTCGACCGCCTCGAACAAGCGCAGTCCGCTGCCCAGCAGAACGGGGTAGACGACCAGGCGGTACTCGTCGACCAGTTCGTGTTCGCGCAGGCACTTCACCAGCGAGGCGCTGCCGAAGACGAGCAGGTTCTGCTCGGTCCGCAATTTCGCGATGCCGGCGGCGAGGTCGCCCTCGATGCGCTGAGCGTTCCACTCCAGATCGCGCAGCGAATCGGTCGCCACATATTTGGGCATGCTGTTCATCTTGTCCTTGTACGCACCCTCTTCCGGGTGGTCCGGCCAGGACGCGGCGAACATCTGATACGTGGTGCGGCCCAGCAACAGGGCGTCGACCGCGTCCAGCTCACCGGATTTGTAGTTCGCGATGCCGTCGCACCAGAAGGGTGCGGTCCACAGCGGATCCTGGATGAATCCGTCCAGCGAAACGAACTCGGCGACAACGATCTTTCCCATGATCTACCTGCTCCTCTGCAACCGGTGACCGGCCGGATCGGCCGATGCGTTCGAACCATGAAGACGGGACGAACAACGGTAACTAATCGGTGCGGGAAAACGCGGTGCGGAGAAATCAGCGGATCAGCTCACCGTGGGGAGGCGGGTGCGAGGTTCGGTCAGCCATTGCAGCCAGTGCGGGCCGATCATGGCCGCCAGTTGCTCGTAGCCCGGCGCGCCGGGGTGGTAGCCGTCGCCCTCGCGCAGTTCGCGCATCCAGATGTCGTTGTGGCGCAGCGGTTGGTGAACGCGAAGATACTGAACCTGTTCGCGGGAGCACATTTCGGTGAATCGATCGTCCAATTCGATTGTGCGCGCGTTCTGTTCGCCGTCACTACAGGGCGGTGGCGCGACCACCAGGACGGTCCAGTCGAGTTCGGCGCAGCGGCGCAGCATGCGGCGGAGATTGGCCGCGGACTCGTCGGCCGGCACCCGGATCGCCTCGTTTTCCCACAGCGTGTCGTTGACGCCGAAGGAGAAGACGACCCGCGCGTCGACCTCGCCGGATAATCGCTGTCCACACTCAGCCTCCCAGCGGGCGGCGATATCGGAGGAGGTCTGGCGTCGCACTCCGAGGTTGTAGTAGGTCAGCGGTATTCCGGCCGCTGTCGCACGCCCGGCGAGCCGGCCCGCCCAGCCGAGACACTGCGGATCTCCCAGCCCCGCCACCAGAGAATCCCCCACGAAACAGACCCGGACGTCGCGCACCACCGGGTGATGGTTGCACAAACCGGGACGAACTCGGCGCGGTACCGGGAAGGCAATAGGATCGGCGGGGTAGTCCGGGAGGGAGCTTGTATGGTGTCCGAGGCGCCGTTGCCGCACTGGTTCGTCGATCTGCTGGCACATCGGCGGTGGATTCGCCGCACCCGTCCCTTCCCCCATGTCTACGTCCGTGACGTCTTCATCGCCGAGTTCTACCAGCGGCTCGCGGTCGAATTCGAACGGGTGCGCACCGATCGCCCGGACCTGTTCGGTCCGGTTGCGGGAAACGGTGCCTGCGGCGCGAGCCTGACCCGGATGCGCAACGGACCGCTCGAGGTCTTTCTGTCGCGCGCCTGGCACGACCTGATCGAACGGGTCGCGGGCGTCCCGGCCAGCGGCGACGTGGAGGGCTCACTGCGCCATCACCCGCCGGGGAGTCCGCGCGGCCGGCCGCACCACGACCTCACCCCGGCCTGGTTCCCGGGGGCAGCGCCCGGGCCGGACGCGGTCGGTCTGCCGAGCGACGATATCGATCTGAAGTCCGGCGCACGGCCCGCGGGGGTGCCGGCGCGTGAAATGGTGCGCGCCGTCGCGGTGCTGTTCTATCTCGGCAACGGCGAATGGCGGCCGGGCGACAGCGGCGAGACGGGACTGTTCGCCGAGATCGGCGCCGCGGAGCCGGCGCCGACGGTGGTCGTTCCGCCGCTGGACAATTCGATGGTCGTCTTCGAATGCACGCCGCGGTCCTGGCACACCTTCCTCGGCGCCAACACCACGGCCCGCAACAGTGTGGTGATGTGGTTGCATCGGCCGAAGGAGCAGGCGGCGAGCTGCTGGGGAGGGGACCACATTGTCCACTGGTGAGAGCCGTCGTGTGTGCCTGCTCACCGGGGCGGGTGGGCGATTGGGCGATGCGTTCTGCCGCGCGTACTACCGGAACTACGACATCGTGGCCGTCTGCCGCAATCGTGTTCCGGCCGCGCCCTCCCAGGAGGAATGGTTCATCGATCCGCTGGAACCCTGGCAGCCGGTTCCGGAGAACGACTCTCGCGTCTTCGTCGTGCGCGCCGATCTGCGCCGCGAGGGCGCGGCCGAGCGAGTGGTGGATCTGGCACTGGCGAAATTCGGCGCGGTCGATCTGCTGGTCAACAATGCGGCGCAGCTGGATCCGCAGCCGAATGGGCTGGTCGACGGCGACACCGCCCTAGACGCGCTCGCGCCGCAGTTCGCGATGAACGTCGAGGTGCCGCTGCGACTGGCGACGCGGCTCGCGCAGCGGTGCTGGTTGCATCGCGGTGACGAGAATCGGACGCGCAATCGCAATATCGTCAACGTCTCGAGTTTGTCGGGATCCCGGGTCTATTCCGGCGGGCAGGCCGTCTATTCCGCGACCAAGGCCGCACTCGACCACCTGACCAGGCATATCGCCGCGGAATTCGCCGAATTCGGGGTCCGCGCGAACGCTGTCGCCCCCAATTCCTTTCCCGCGCTGGTGCCGACGGAGCTGGTCGCGGCCGCGATCGCCGAACTCGATACCGGCACCATGACCGGCGGGATCTTCAGTGTCGGCGACACCGACGCACCCGAACCCGTCACAGTCGGTCCGGGACCGCCCGGGTGACGCTGCGCCCTGCCGGTCCGCGAAGACCCGGGCGCTCGCGCGGTGGCCTCGGCCCGAGCGAGCGGAGATCCGGACGCGCAGCATCCACCCGAGTTCGATCGACTCGTGTGGAGTACGCGCCCGCCCACCTGTGTGAACCCGGAGAACGGCGTGTTGCCGACGGGCGCTCGGACGGCCTCCTGCATACTCACACCCGAGCCGACCCAGGGACCAACGCAGCTCCCTCGATCCGAAAGTTTCGATACGACATGCGAGTAGACGGGCGGGAGATCCCCGTCTCCGGCAGTCTGCTGCAGCCGCGGATCAGGCGGACCAGCGATATCATTCGCGTGGTGCTGTCCGCCCTGCTGGTAGCGGTGGTGATCGCCGGATCGCTCATCACCCGGCCGCGCTGGGAAGCCCTGGAACGATCAGTCTCCGATATCGTCGGCTTCCTCACGCCCGAACAGTCCAACCTGGTCTATCTGCTCTACGGCATCGCGATTCTGGCATTGCCCTTCGCGATTCTCGTTCGCCTGATCTTGCGGATGCAATGGAAACTGCTCAGTGGCTATGTCGCCGCGGGTCTGATCGCGGTGCTGGCGCTGTCCATCACCGAATCCGGAATCTCGGCGCCGCAGTGGCATCTGGCGGTGCCACGCCAACTCGACACCTTCCTGTCCCAATTTCTCGACGATCCCCGCTGGATCGCGATGCTGGCCGCCGGATTGACCGTGGCCAGCCCCTGGCTGCCGGCATCCTGGCGGCGGTTGTGGTGGGCGCTGTTGATCGCATTCGTGCCGCTGCACCTGTTCGTGAGTCTGGTGGTGCCCTCGCGGGCGATGTTCGGGCTGGTCGTGGGCTGGTTCGTCGGCGCGGTGATCGTGCTGGTCGTCGGCACTCCGGCGTTGGAGGTGCCGCTGGAGGCCGCCGTGCGGGTGCTGGCCGGCCGCGGATACACCGTCACCGGATTCACCGTGCTGCGCCCGGCCGGTCCCGGACCGCTGCTGCTGAGCGCCGACACCGGGCCGCATCGCCAGCTGATCGTGGAGATGTACGGACAGAATCAGCGCAGCTGGGGAATGTTGCGGCAGGTCCGGCGCTGGCTGACCTTCCGCAGCAGTGAACGCACCCCCGCCTTCGCCTCGATGCGCCGCGCGGTCGAACATCGCGCACTGATGGGTATCGCGCTCGGCGATCTGGGCCTGGCGAGCAACAAACCGCTCACGGTGGCCGCGCTGAGCCGCGGCTGGACCCTGTACGCGCACACCGCGCCCCGGGGCCGGCAGCTGGCCGTCGGCGACAGTGAGGTGGTGCTGACCAACGTCTGGCGGTCACTGCAGAACATGCATCGCGCCCAGATCACCCACGGTGATCTGCGGGTCGAGGAAATCCGCATCGCCGAGGGCCGGGTCCTGTTCGGCGGCTTCATGGCGGCGGAATTCGGCGCCTTCGACTCCCGCTTCTCCGCCGATATCGCACAGCTGTTGCTCACCACGAGTTCCCTGTTCGGGGCGGAAACGGTGGTGGCCACCGCCATTCACGTGCTGGGGGAACAGGCGGTGCTCGACGCCTCCCGCCGGCTCACCAAGAACGGAATCGGCACCCAGGTCCGCAAATCGGTCCCCGACAGCGGCGAACTGATGAAAACGGTCCGCGCCCACGTACTTCAGCAGACCGGTAAGGATCGGATCGAGGCCGCGCGGATCACCCGGTACTCGCGCAACCAGATCGTGCAGTTGGTGCTGCTGATCGCGCTGGTGTACGTGGCCTACCCGTTCATCAGCCAGGTGCCGACCTTCTTCACCGAACTGCGCACCGCGAACTGGTGGTGGGCGATGCTGGGGTTGACGATCTCGGCCTCCACCTACGTGGGCGCGGCGATGGCGCTGTGGGGATGCGCCGGGACGTCGGTGAATTTCCGCAAGCTGCTGGGCATGCAGGTCGCCAACACCTTCGCCGCGACCACGACACCGGCCGGGGTCGGCGGGCTGGCGCTGAGTGTGCGATTCCTGCAGAAGAGCGGCCTGGGCACGGTGAAGGCGACCGCGGCGGTGGCACTGAACCAGGCGGTGCAGGTGATCACGCACGTGGTGCTGCTGATCGTCTTCAGTGTGGCCGCCGGTGTTTCGACGAACCTGGAACATTTCGTGCCGAGTGCGACCGTGCTGTACCTGCTGGCCGGTGGCCTGCTGGGCGCGGTCGGTGCGGCCATGTTCGTGCCGACGGTGCGGCGCTGGCTGCGCAACGAGGTGCGACCGCAGCTGGCGGAGGTCGTCGCGGAACTGCGCACGCTGTCACGTGAACCGAAACGGCTGCTGATGATCGTCGGCGGCTGCGCGACCACCACGCTCGGCGCCGCGGGCGCGCTGTGGGCGGCCATCGAGGCATTCGGCGGCGCAACGACATTCGTGACCGTGACGGTCGTGACGATGATCGGCGGGACGCTGGCCTCGGCCGCCCCCACGCCCGGTGGTGTGGGCGCGGTGGAGGCGGCGCTGATCGGTGGTCTGGCCGCTTTCGGCGTGCCCGCGGCGATCGGCGTGCCGGCCGTTCTGCTGTACCGGGTACTGACCTGCTGGTTGCCGGTCTTCTGCGGCTGGCCACTGATGAACTGGCTCACCAAGCACGACATGATCTGAGCCGCACGCCGATACGCACCGGTCGCGGAGCGAAAACAGCGAGGCCGCGGGGCCGATACGGCGACGAGTCGCCGAGTGTCGCCTCGGCGACTCGTTCACGACCGGGTATGCGGGCGGCGCAGGCCCATTCCCGGCCGTGCCGGGAATGTCGTCCTGCCCGAAGGGTCAGCTCGCGTAGTCCTTGCGCAGCTGCACCTTCACCACCTTGCCGCTGGCATTGCGCGGCAGCTCCGGCACGATCACCAGATCCTTCGGATGTTTGTACCGGGCGAGGTTTTCGTTGAGGAACGGGGTCAGCTCCTCGAGGGTCAGCGTTTCGCCATCGAGCAACGCGACCACGGCCACCGGCACCTCGCCCCACTTCTCGTGGGCCCGGCCGACCACCGCGGCCTCGTGGATCTTGGGATGCGCGAACAACACATTCTCCACTTCGGCACAGTAAATGTTCTCGCCGCCGGAGATGATCATGTCCTTCTTGCGGTCGACCACCCAGACGAAGCCCTCCTCGTCCTGGCGAACCAGGTCACCGGAGTGGAACCACCCGCCGGCGAAGGCTTCCGCGGTCGCCTCGGGCTTGTTCCAGTAGCCCTGCATCATCGTCGGCCCGCGGTAGACGATCTCGCCGATCTCGCCCGGCGCGACATCGTTCATCTCGTCGTCGACGACGCGGCTCTGGATGGTAGGGATGGGCTTACCGACCGAGCCGAGTTTGCGCAGCGCGTCCTTGCCCTCGAGCACGCAGGTGACCGGCGACATCTCGGTCTGGCCGAAGAAGGCGAGGTTCTGCGCGTTCGGGAAGCATTCAGCCATCGCCCGCAGCACGGTCTCCGAGGCCGGTGCCGCGCCCCAGCTCAATGTCTCCAACGCCAGCTTGCGCTCCTTGACCGTCGGGTCCTCGCAGATCAGCTGCCATTGGGCGGGGACACAGAACACGGTGGTGGCCTGTTCGGACTCGATGGCGTCGAGGAACTCCGTCGCGTCGAACGCGCCGAGCGGATGCAGCACGGTCTTGGAGCCGAGCATGAACGCCGGCGTGAGGGAGCCCAGCCCGGCGATGTGAAACAGCGGCGAGGTGCAGAAGCCGATGCTTTCGGGGGTCGCGTTCATCGCCCGAATACAGGTCAGCGCCTGGGCGTTCAGATTCGCGTAGGACAGGATCGCACCCTTGGGGCTGCCGGTGGTGCCCGAGGTGTACATGATCAACGCCGGAGTGTCCTCCGGAATGTCCTGCGGCACATGCGGTTCGCCGGTCTCGGCGAGGAAGTCGTCGTAGCCGATGACGCCCTCGCCCGTGGTGCCGCCGATGACGACGCAGGTGCGCAACGCCTCGCTCTGCGTCATCACACCGGTGGCCAGCGGCTGCAGCAGCGAGTCGGTGACGATCGCCGCGGCCCCCGAATCGGCCACGATGTAGGCGAACTCGGGCGGGGTGAGCCGGAAGTTCACCGGTACCGCGATCGCGCCCAGCGCGTTGACGCCTAATACGGCCTCCAGGTACTGGGTGTAGTTGAGCGCCAGAATCAGCACCCGGTCGCCGAAGCCGACACCGCGCCGCGCCAGGGCATCGGCGAATTTCAGGGACCGCTCGTGCAGCTGTTTCCAGGTGGTGTCCTGCCCGCGGAACCGGATCGCCACCGCGTCCGGGCGCATCAGCGCATGCGTGGCGATCTGATTGTTCCAGTGGTTTCGACGCGACCGGATCGGTTCGTCGGTCTGGACACCGGTGGTCATGCTGGAACTCCTCTCGGACCGTCGGAGTTCGCCACCGAATGGGCCCGGCGGCGTCGACGGCTGAACCAACAGGGAGAATAACAACTAACTTTTTACCGTGACAAGGGTTACATACGAGAATCCAGATTCACCGAATATTCGCAATATCGAGCCCTTTGATGGGGATGAACTGGCTTTTTGCCTGAGTTCACGGTGACGTCAGTTCCCGGCACTCCGGGACCATCGGAGCAAACTGCCGCTCACATCCTGTTGTCTCCGATGCGGTCGCCATGCCAGTATCGACCCATCCGGGCAGGCCCGGCTCGCACGCGGCCAGGCACCCGAGGGGCGGCAGTCTGCGCACACACCGGCATCGAGGGGTGCCGGAGATGCCGGGCGCGCCGCCCCGAGTCGTACCGCGGCCAGGAGGACAACCAGATGTTGCGCACCAGATTCACCGAGATGTTCGGTATCGAACACCCGATCGTGCAGGGCGGCATGATGCACGTCGGCCGAGCCGAACTCGTGGCGGCGGTCGCCAATGCCGGGGGCCTCGGCTTCATCACCGCCCTCACCCAGCCGACCCCCGACGATCTGCGGCGCGAGATCGAGCGCACCCGCGAGCTCACCGACAAGCCGTTCGGCGTCAACGTCACGATCCTGCCGTCGATCAACCCGCCGCCGTACGAGGAATACGTTCGGGCGATCATCGAATCGGGCGTGAAGATCGTCGAGACCGCGGGCAGCAACCCGGAGCCGTTCCTGCCGTACTACAAGGAAGCCGGAATCAAGGTGCTGCACAAGTGCACCAGCGTCCGGCACGCGCTCAAGGCGCAGAAGATCGGCGTCGACGGGGTGAGCATCGACGGTTTCGAATGCGCCGGCCACCCGGGTGAGGACGACGTGCCCGGCCTGATCCTGATCCCGGCCGCCACCAAGGCTCTCGACATTCCGGTCATCGCGTCGGGTGGTTTCGCCGACGCCCGCGGCCTGGTCGCCGCGCTGGCTCTGGGCGCCGACGGCATCAACATGGGCACTCGCTTCCTGTGCACCGAGGAGTCCCCGGTGCATCGAAAGGTGAAGGAGCAGATCGTCGCCCACACCGAGCGCGACACGCAGCTCATCTTCCGCACCATGCACAACACCGCCCGCGTGGCCGACAACGAGATCAGCCGCAAGGTGGTCGAAATCGAGGCCGCCGGAGGCAAATTCGAGGATGTGCGCGATCTGGTCGCCGGAGCCCGCGGCCGCCGCGTCTTCGACGAGGGCGACCTGGACGCCGGCATCTGGACGGCCGGACAGGTGCAGGGCCTGATCGACGACATCCCCACCTGCGCCGAGCTGATCTCGCGCATCGTGGACGAGGCCGAGACGCTGATCAACGCGCGGCTGGGCTCGCTGGTCGTCTGATTCGGCATACGGGGCGAGCCGCGACCGGTATGTGCCGCGGCTCGTTTCGTCACTCCCGCCCCTGTGGCCTCAGCTGTCTCGCCCTCTTCACCGAGCCCCGACTTATCGGCATAATCGCTGAGGAACCTGCACTATGCGGGACACCCGCACCCGGTCGGCACCGTGAGCCGCTGCGCGAATATCGCTCACGTGGCCATTCGACCGTCGTGCGACGGCGCCGGATACGGGGAGGACATGGCGGTGGGGCAGCGGGAACGGAGCGGCACCTTGGCGGACGCGGCGGTCGCCGCGGTCGCGCACATGCTGGGCGCCGAACCCGAATCCGTCTCGACCACAGTGCCTTTCACCGATCTGGGCTTGAGCTCCGCGCAGCTCGCCCGACTCGCCGGCGTGCTGGAAGATGCTCTGGGCGTGGAGATCTCGCTCACCGAGCTCTACGACAACCCGGATATCGAGCGGCTCGTCGACCATCTCGAGGGCCGATGAGAGCCGCCACACCACCGATATCGATCATCGGTATCGGATGCCGGGTACCGGGCGCCTCCGGTGTGAACGAATTGTGGCGCTTGCTGATCGAGAGTCGCAGCGGAGTCGGCGATCCGCCGCTGGGACGCGACGGCGCGGGCCGCGGCGGCTATCTGGATTCGATCACGGAATTCGACAACGAGCGGTTCTCGATCTCCGATCGCGAAGCGGCCCTGATGGATCCCCAACAGCGGCTGGCGCTCGAGGTCTCGGTCGAAGCGATCGACGATGCCGGAATCGGCTATCGGCTGGGCGGCTCGAATACCGCGGTTCTGTTCGGCGCCTGCGGTTTCGACCACGGCGCGGTCGTCCTCGGCAGCGGCGGACAGGACGCGCCCTACGCGGTGACCGGGTCCGCGCTGAGCATCATCGCCAATCGGATCTCGTATGCGCTGGATCTGCATGGACCGAGTGTGGTGCTCGACAGCGCGTGTTCGTCCTCGCTCGCCGCGGTGGACCTCGCGGTGCGGTTGCTGGCCGACGACGCGGTGCCGTACGCCGTCGTCGGCGGCGTGAATCTCGCGCTGCTGCCGCACACTTCGCAGTATTTGGAACAGGGCGGCTTCCTCGCCGCGGACGGGCGGTGCAAGCCGTTCGACGCGGCCGCCGACGGATACGTCCGCGGCGACGGGGCGACCGTGCTGGTGCTACAGCGCACCGCCGACGCGCAGCGCGAGGGTAACCGCCGCTACGCTGAAATCGCGGGTGCCGCAGTAGGTTCTGACGGCCGCTCGAACGGTCTCTACGCCCCGAACGGGCGCGCGCAACAACAGGTGATCCGCACAGCGTGGGCACGCGCCGGCCTGGATGTCCGCTCCGCCGGATACTTCGAATGCCACGGCACCGGAACCCCGGTCGGCGATGCGGTGGAGATCGAGGCGCTGGCCACGGTACTCGATGCGCCGACTGGCACGGTGAAACCGTATGTCGGATCGATCAAATCGAATATCGGCCATCTGGAGGCGGCCGCCGGGGTGACCGGGCTGGCGAAGGTGGCGCTGTGCCTGCACCACGGAACCATCGTGCCCACCATCAACTTTCAGCGCGAAAATCCGCTGCTGCGATTGTCCGAACGTGGCCTCCGGGTGCCGGGCGAAGTGGTCGGCTGGCCCGCGGATTCCGGCATGCCGCGATGCGCGGGCGTCAGTTCGTTCGGATTCGGCGGGACCAATGCGCATGTGGTCCTGCGGGAGGTGGAGCCGGGACCGGTGCGGGAGGTGCGGCCTCCGGTACTCATCGGCCTCACCGGTCGCGACGAGGACGAACTGCGTGACACCGCGGCCGAACTGGCCGGCAGCGGCGAGATATCGCTGTCCACGCTGGCGGCGACCGGACGCGCACTGCCCCAGCCGATTCGGGCCGCGATCGTGGCGGGCGAGGCCGACGACGCGGCCGACGCACTGCGCGCGGTGACGAGCGGCTCCCGATCGCAGGCCCTGGTCGGAGTCGGTGGGCGACGGCGCGGACGCGTGCTTTTCCTGTTCTCCGGACAGGGTGGTCAGCATGCGCGGATGGGGCGCGAGCTGGCGGCTCGGTATCCCGAATACGCCCAGGCCGTGGCCGAAGCGGCCGACGCCGTGGCGGATGCGGGCGGTCCGCGAGTGTGGACGCCCCGGGACGGCTTCGCCGACAGCGTCGGCGCCACCGAGACGGTGCAACCGGCACTGTTCGTCTACCAGGTGGGGCTGGCCCGGTTGCTCGCGGCGTGGGGAATCGAGCCGGATGCGGTGGCCGGGCACAGCCTGGGGGAAATCGCGGCCGCGGTGATCGCGGGAGCCCTGACCCTCGACGATGCCGCGCATCTGGTCACCGTGCGCTCGCGGGCGCTGGGCCGGCTGGCCGGGCAGGGCATGATGGCGCTGCTCGAGGCGACACCGGATCAAGCACGGCGGCTGGTCGAGCCATTGCGCGCGGAGGTCGCGGTGGCGGCGGTGAACGGGCCCCGGGCGGTGGTGGTCTCCGGGACGACGCGGTATATGGAGACGTTGCTGCGGCGAGCGCGGCGGCGGCAGTACTACGTGCGACCGGTGCCGGTGGACTTCGCCGCGCACAGCCCGCAGGTTCGCGCGCTCGCCGACGAATTCACCACCGCGCTGCGAGCGCCGGCGCCGCGGGCGCCCCGCGTGCCGGTGTTCTCGACGGCACGATCCGGCCGGGTGATCGATTCCGCCGCGATGGATACCGACTACTGGATCGACAACCTCTGTGACACCGTCGATCTGGACGCGGCCGTGGAATCCGCCGTGAGCCGGGGCTACACCTCGATCGTGGAGATTTCACCGCATCCGGTGCTGGCGCCGGCCGTGCGGGACTATCCCGAACTGGCCGACGCCGTCTTCTCGGCCGCGCATCGCGACGGCGAGGTCACCGCCCTGCTCCGGACCGTCGGTGCCATGTATCTGCGGGGGCGTGATGTCGACTGGTCGATCCAGGGCGCGACGGCCGGTCCGGCGGTCGAACGACGATGGCGGCGAAAGACTTTCCCGCTGCTCACCCGTACCGCGACCGATCCCGGCCGCGAACGACTGGACGATCACGTGGTGGACGGTGTGCCGACCGTGCCCGCCGCGTATTGGATTCGGCGCCTGCTGGATTCGATTCCCGGCCCGATTCGGCTGGCCGATTTCACGGTTCACGAACGCACGGATATCGCGGATCTCGCGGCGGTCGGTTATCGCAGCGGGTCGGATCTGCGCGTACTGCTGGGGCCGGTGTCGTTGGCCTCGGCGCGAGCGGAGAGAGCCGCCTCACCCGCCGACATTCTCCGGTGGATGCGGATGGTGGACGACCATCGCATCTCCGTTACGCCGGCGGACGAACTCGATATCGACGAGTTCTATACGTCCTTGCGCACCCGCGGACTCGAATACGGTCCGCGCTTCCGGACGCTGGCCTCCGTCCGTGCCGGAAGCCGCAGCGCCGTAGGACTTTTCGATTCGATCCCGCTCACCACCGCCGCGCTCGACGGCTGTTTACAGCTGATCGCCGCCGCCGGCCGGGAGGTCCTGCCCGCGGGCGGGCTCGCGGTGCCGGTAGCCATCGGGTCGGTATGGCTTTCCGATGCCCCCCGCGTGCTGCTGTCCGAGGCGCATGCGTTCGTGCGCGGGCACGAGCCGCGCGGGCTGCTGTGCGACGTGATCGCGCTGGACCAGGACGATGCCCCCGCCGTGGCACTGATCGGCGTGCGAATCGCGGTCGCGGACAAGGGTTTCTCCTCGCAGCGGGCGCCGAGAGACCCGTCCGGGAACACGGTCGCCTACCGGCCTTCCGGAAGCGCCGGGGCCGACGTCGACCGACCCGACGCTGCCGCCGACGATGGTCGGTACACACAGTCGCAGAAGAATCGCGCGCCGGTCCCGGACGGGGTGCCGCGCGAACGCGGCAGTGCCGAAGCCGTTTTCGAAGACGCCGTCGGCGCGGGGATCAACCTGCTTCGCGGGCGCACCGCCGCGCGCGGACGAGCCGAGTACGACGCGACGGTCGCCACGGCACCGGAGTGGGCGAACTCCGTACTGCGCGAGGAACAGTGGATTGCGTTGCCGTTCTCAGCGGAGGCTGCGCGGGCGGTGTACCCGGCCGTCGAGCGGGCGTCGGTCGTCGGAGAATCACGCCTCGCCAGGTCGATCGCCCGCGCGCTGGACCGGTACATCCCCGCCGAGCGGATCGCTCGGGAGCCCGGCGAGTCGACGGCCTTGACGGCGGCAGCGGCACCGGGATCGGCGCCCACGGCCGTGGTGTTGGTCTGGGCGGAAACAGCGGGGACCGACACGAGTCCGGTCGTGACCGGGCTCGAGCGAGCCTTGCACGTCCTGCAGCAGGTGATCGCCGCGGAAACAACGGCGAGCCTCACTGTGGTACTTCGGGATCCGGCATCCGTCGAACACAATGCTGTCGCCGCACTGGTCCGGACCCTGCAGTTGGAATCAGGCCGCCCGGCGCGCCTGATCTGGTCCGACGAATCGGGCGCCGATACCGTGCGCGACCTCGTCCTGGACCCGCAGGGGCCGGCGGAAGTACGAGTGGACGGTGCGCGGACGCTGATGCGGCGGTTCCGGCGACTCGGGGGAGCAGGCTCCGGGGTCCCGATCTGTGCCGACGGCACCTACGTGGTCACCGGCGGGCTCGGCGCGCTGGGGGCAGCCGCCGTGCGGTGGCTGCTCGAGCAGGGAGCACGCGATGTGGTCGTCCTGACCCGGCGCCCTCGGCCGCTGCCGCCGCTGCTCGACGGCGCCGAGGACCGCGTGGTGGTCGTACGCTGTGATGTCGCCGATCGCGCGGACCTGGCCAACGCCCTCGACGACATCCGAGCGTGTGGGTCGACGATACGAGGTCTGGTGCATTCCGCCGGTGTGCTGCAAGACGCCGAATTCGACCGCGTGACAGGCGAATCCCTGGCCTTGCACTTCGAACCGAAAGTGGCCGCGGCCGTCTCGCTGCTCGAACTGACGGCGAGCGACCCGGTCGACTTCACCCTTCTTTTCTCCTCCGCCACCGGTCTGTTCGGGGCGCCCGGACAAGCCGCGTACGCCGCCGCCAACGCGGCAGTGGACGCGCTGGCGTACGCCGCCGCCGGCCGACCGGTGACCAGCATCGCCTGGGGCAGCTGGGACGCCGGCCTCGCCCGCTCGGCCGGAGGCGCCGCACATCTACGGACCGCCGGCATCACCCCGTTCGATGCCGCCCGCGGCATGTCGGTGTTGTCCGCGGTCCTCGGCCGTCCGCAGGCGGTGGTGCTCGCGCTGGACTACACGCCCACCGACGACCCAGGACCGGTTGCGGCCCGACTTCGCGAGGCCCTGACTCCTGCGGGGTCGCTCGCAGCCGATCTGCCGCGCGGGCGCGCGCCGGGCTCGGCAACCACTGTGGCCGACGCGGGCGAGGACCTACAGCGAATCGTGCGCGCCACGGTCGCGGGTGCACTGTCGCGCGACGTCGAATCCGTCGATCCCGAAGCGGATTTCGCGACACTGAATCTTTCCTCGCTGTTGGCCATAGATCTACGGCGCCGTCTGGAGACGCGGCTGGGGATCCGGATCGCCACCGCCGAACTGTTCGACAACCCCTCTGTCACTGCGTTGTCGGCCGCGTTGGCGCTTCGAATGCCGCGACAGGAGCGACCATGATCAACCGCTTGGCGGCCACCGTCGCGGACCGGGTAGCGGGAACACCGAACCATCCGGCCTTCACCGCGCTGTCGTACCCGGGCGGTCGGTGTACGGCGGCCACCGTCACCGTATCCGAATTACACAGTGCGGCAGGCGCACTGGCCGGGCGGCTTCGGGAGCGGACATCGCCCGGTGATCGTGTCGCCATCCTGTGCGAGCACGGGCTCGACTATGTCGTCGCCTTCCTCGCCTGTCTCTACAGTGCCCGCACCGCGGTTCCCCTGTTTCCGATGGCGATGCGCCGCAATGCCGAACGGTTACGGACGATCCTCGTCGACGCCGAGCCGCGTCTGAGCCTCGTCTCGCCACGCTCGGCGACCGGCACGCCCGAGTTTCCGGATGCCGACGACATCCCGCACGGCGAACTCCTGACGGTCGATGCACACGCCGGCACCGGCGACGTCCGAGTGGATCCGGCCGGCGCGCATCCCGCCTACCTCCAGTACACCTCCGGCTCCACCACTTCGCCTGCGGGAGTGTGCATCACCCACGCCAATCTCGCGGCGGCACTCGACCAGTTGCGTACGGCCCTGGCACCGGCCGACGACGGTCCGATGGTGACCTGGCTGCCGTTCTTCCACGATATGGGCCTGGTTTTCGCCCTGTCGCTGCCGCTGTATCTGGGCGTTCATGCGATCACGCTGCCACCGGCCGACTTCGCCAAACGCCCGATCCGATGGTTGCGCGCGTGCAGCGATTATCGCGCCGCCGCGACCGCGAGCCCGAATTTCGGTCTGACACTGGCCGTTTCGGGCACGACGGCGAAGGAACGCGACGGTCTCGAGCTGTCATCGCTGGATCTGCTGCTCAACGGGGCCGAACCGATCCGCGCCACCGCTCTGAGCGCCTTCACTCGCACCTTCGCGCCATACGGATTCCGTCACCGGGCCCACACCGCGGGATATGGCTTGGCCGAGGCGACCCTCCCGGTGACCATCTCGCGCCCGGCGGCGGAACCGGTATGCGTCGACTTCGACCGCGCCGCGCTGAGCTCGGGCCGGGCGATCGTCACGTCCGCGCGCCACGACGGTATCGCACTGGTCGACTGCGGCCGTCCCGCCGGGCAAACCGTGCGCATCGTCGACCCCGTCACGCGCACACCATGCGACGACGGTGCCGTCGGTGAGATATGGGTGCGAGGCCCGAATGTCGGCGCGGGATATGCGGGACTGCGCGAGCGGACCGCGGCCACCTTCGGCGCGGTGCTACCCGGACACTCCGGAAGGTGGCTGCGCACCGGAGATCTCGGTTTCGTCCACGACGGGGGTCTCTACATCGCGGGCCGCTTGCGCGACACGATCGTCATCGACGGCCGCAATCATTTCCCCGCCGATATCGAAGCCACCGCCGCGGACTCCGCGCCCGAACTGCGGCCCGGGCATATCGCCGCGTTCGGGGTCGATACCGGTGAACGCGAGGACCTGGTGGTCATCGCCGAAGTGGTGAGCCCACGGGCCGCAGCGAGCGATATCGGCCGACGGGTCCGGGCCGCGGTGGCGACTGTGCACGGTATCGCGCCGGCGGATGTGCTGTTGCTGCCGCGCGGCGCGATTCCTAAGACGTCGAGCGGAAAGGTGCGCCGGGGCGAATGCCGCACTCTCTATCGGGCAGGAGAGTTCAGCGGGGATTCGGCACCGAAGTAAGCGCCCTCCGCGCGAACTCAGGTCGAATCCCGGCCGAGTAGCCGATCGGTTTCGCGGCGTTCGCGCTTGGTGGGCCGTCCGGCGCCACGGTCGCGCTTGGGCATCGCGGCGGCGATTTCGGGTGCGGGTGGCGGAGGGCTCTTGTCGATATAGCATTGCGTCGCAATCGAAGCGCCGACGCGTTTGACGACCAGCCGGACCACGACGACGATGCGTTCGATCCCGGCATTGCGGACCCGCACTTCATCACCGGGCTTGATCGGATGAGCGGGTTTGACCGTCGTGCCGTTGACACGTACATGACCGCCGCGGCACGCGGTGGCCGCGGCGGATCGAGTCTTGAACAGCCGGACAGCCCAGATCCAGGAGTCGATCCGAGCTGTAGCTGGTTGTGCCTGTTCCAGTTTCGCTCCTCACAGTAGGCCCGGCGGGTCACCGCCGGGCCGTGCTGTCGAGCGAAACGACTAGGCGACGCGGCGTGCGGTGACGATCGAGTCGGGATCCAGATGCGCGTAGCTGACGGTCTCACCCGACTGCGGCGCCTGGAGAATCTTGCCATCCCCGGCGTACATGGCCACGTGGCCGCCGCCGTTCTGGATGACCAGGTCGCCCGGCTTCAGGTCCTGGAAGGCGACCGGCTTGCCGACATGTGACTGTTCGAAGCTGGTGCGCGGCAACTGAATTCCGGCCTGCTTGTACGCCCACTGCACCAGGCCGGAGCAGTCGAAGTTCGAAGGACCGGAGGCGCCCCACACGTAGTCGGCGCCGATCTTGCTGCGCGCAGCATCGAGAGCGACGTCACCGGCGCCGTGCTGCTGCTGGCCGAACATGCCACCCATCGGGTTCTGCGCGGCGTTGGGGATGCTGGGTGCGATCGCCTGCGAGCTCAGCGCCTGCTGAACTCCCTTGATCTGATCCGCGTGATCGGCAAGTGCCTGGTTCGCCTGGCTGACCTGCTGGTCGAATTCCGAACCCAGCGGAACGTCGAAGTTGCCGACGCCGGGAACGTTGATCGTGGCCGCCATGGCCGGAATCGCCGGAATCGCACCGGTTGTGGCCGCTACCGCGCCGCAGACCAGCGCACCCTTGACGGAATTCGGCAGCCGAGATTCCCGTTGCAGACTGTGTTTACCCACCGAGCTGAGTCTCCTGTTTCTTCCTTGCCCACGCGCCGACCGGGTTAGCTGACGGGTTCGGACCGGGAAGATCGGCCCTACCCCATCGACCTTGCGACCGAAGAGGATTCACCCCAGAAACCTGGGTCCCCGGTTCAGCGGTCGAGCTGCCCACTCGACTGCTGATTAGGCGGTGACTCAGCGGGCCGCCCCTCTAATGAAGCGACATACTCCGCGAAGTCACGAAGAGATTACGACGGCTCGGTGTGGTTGTCCACCCCACACGACGGCGTGTCTGCCCGCGTGTCGCCAAAACGCCAGGACCACCCCCCATTACAGCCCAACGAATCCACCTGCTATGGAGATCACGGCACGGTATCCGCGGCTCTGCCCTCGTTATCGAAACGAGTCGCCGGGGCGTTACATCCCGGCGCCGTACCCCGGCGACCGATTCACGCCTCGCCGCGCGAGCGGACCGCACGCTCGAGTTCCGCGATGCGCCCTCGCGCGTCCGCCAGTTCCGTTTCCAGCCGGCCCAGAGCGATCACCAGTGGACCGACCGCCAGATCGGCCACCAGTTGCGGATCGTCGTATCCCTGGGCGATCGCCTGCAGAATGTTGTCGCGAATCTGCCGGGCGACGCTCGCTCCGGCGGGCACGTCCCAGGATCCGACGACCTCGGCCACCGTGGGGTTCGGCCGATCGCCGGACTGCTGATCTTCCGAATCGGTGGACATGATCCCTCCTGCGGACATCTCGAACCTCGACCGGCCACCAGCGTAGAGAGCCCCTCGCGCCCGGTCATCCCCCGCGCAGCGGCTGCCATTCGGTTGGATAGCGCAATCTAGGACATCCCGTATATATCCCGAGATTTCGGTACGAACGCGCTACGGTGTCGGGGCATGGACCCCGTGCGGAATCCGTATGCCCCGGGCGCCGGCCAGCGCCCGCCCGAACTCGCCGGGCGCGACAAACAACTCGACGCGTTCGACATCGTGCTCGAACGCATCTCACGCGGGCGCCCCGAACGCAGTGTGATGCTCACCGGACTGCGCGGCGTGGGAAAGACCGTGCTGCTCAACCAACTTCGGTCCACGGCCCGCTCGCGCGGCTGGGGGACCGGCAAACTGGAGGCTCGCCCGGATCAGGAATTGCGGCGCCCGCTGGCATCGGCGCTGCATATGGCGGTGCGCCAGATCGCGGTCGCCCACCGCAATCCCGAGATGGTTGATGATTTCCTCGGCATCCTCAAGGCCTTCGCCCTGCGCGCGACCGCCGACAAGGGGATGCGGGAGCGCTGGCAGCCCGGTATCGACGTCCCCGCCGTCACCGGACGCGCGGACTCCGGTGACATCGAGATCGATCTGGTGGAGTTGCTCCTGGAGGCCGCCCAGCTCGCCCGCGATATCGGCGTGGGCATCGCCGTGTTCATCGACGAGATGCAGGATCTGGGACCGGCCGATATCTCCGCGATCTGCGGCGCCTGCCACGAATTGAGCCAGGAGACAGCGCCGTTGATCGTGGTGGGCGCGGGCCTGCCACATCTGCCGGCCGTCCTCTCGGCCTCCAAGAGCTATTCCGAGCGACTGTTCGGCTACCACCGCATCGACCGACTCGATCGCGATTCCGCGGACCGCGCGCTGATCGCCCCCGCCGAGCGCGAGGCGGTGGAGTTCACCGAGGAGGCACTGAAAGCCTTGTACGACAAGGCAGATGGATACCCCTACTTCGTCCAGGCCTACGGTAAGGCGACCTGGGATGTGGCCGCCCGCAGCCCGATCGGCGCCGAGGATGTGGAACTCGCGGCGCCCGCGGCCGAGGAGGAGTTGGCGGTCGGGTTCTTCGGCTCCCGCTATGAACGGGCAACCCCCGCCGAGCGCGAGTACATGCGGGCGATGGCCGACCTGGCCGGCGACGATGGGCCGGTGCCGACCGCGGCCGTCGCCCAGGAGTTGGGCCGCAAACCCGCCTCCCTGTCCCCGGCCCGGGACGGACTCATCAAGAAGGGGCTGATCTATTCCGCCGAGCGAGGCACGATCGGCTTCACGGTGCCGCATTTCGGACGCTATCTGCGCGGCGTGCAGTAATTACTCACCCCGATTTCACCGGAGGCCTACCGGCGGGTAACCAACCCTCCTACACTCGAATGTGATCCTTATCACGTTTCGAGGGAGGGTCCCATGGCGACAGCCGCGAAAGTTCACGCCACCGAAGAGCAGGCCCGCGCACTGGTCGAGGAATCACGCGAAAGTACCTGGGCCAAACCGTCGTTCGCCAAGCAGATGTTCCTCGGCCGGTTCCGGCTCGACCTGATTCATCCGTACCCACAGCCGGCTCCCGACGATGCGGCGCGGACCGAGGCCTACCTGGAACGGCTGCGAGCCTTCTGCGAGACCCTGGACGGGTCGGTTATCGAGGCCGAAGCGAAGATCCCCGACGACTACGTCCGCGGTTTGGCCGAACTCGGCTGCTTCGGACTCAAGATTCCGCCGGAATACGGCGGACAGGGCCTGTCGCAGGTCGGCTACAACCGGGCGCTGATGCTGGTCGGCTCGGTACACGCGAGTCTGGGCGTGCTGCTCTCGGCGCATCAGTCGATCGGCGTGCCGGAACCGCTGAAGTTGGCCGGCACCGAGGAACAGAAGCGCGAATTCCTGCCCCGATGCGCGCGGGGCGCGATCAGCGCCTTCCTGCTGACCGAACCGGATGTCGGATCCGACCCCGCCCGGATGGCGAGTACCGCGACCCCGACCGCCGACGGCGAGGCCTACGAACTCGACGGAGTGAAGTTGTGGACGACCAACGGTGTGGTCGCCGAACTGCTGGTGGTGATGGCGCGGGTGCCGAAGGGGCCCGGACATCGCGGCGGGATATCCGCCTTCGTGGTGGAGGCCGACACCCCCGGCATCACCGTCGAGCGCCGCAACGCCTTCATGGGTTTGCGCGGGATCGAGAACGGCGTCACCCGCATGCACAAGGTCCGGGTGCCGGCGCGCAATCTGATCGGTCGCGAGGGCGACGGCCTGAAGATCGCGCTGACCACGCTCAACGCCGGACGGCTGGCGATTCCCGCGCTGTGCACGGCGGCGGCGAAGTGGTCGCTGAAGATCAGCCGCGGCTGGTCGGCGGCGCGCGTGCAGTGGGGCCGCCCGGTCGGTGAACACGCGGCGGTCGCGTCGAAGATATCGTTCGTCGCCGCAACCGCTTTCGCACTGGAGGCGGTGCTCGAGCTGTCCGGGACCATGTGCGACGAGGCGCGCAACGATATCCGCATCGAAGCCGCACTGGCCAAACTGTGGGCCTCCGAGATGAGTTGTCGCATCGCCGACGAGCTGGTGCAGATACGCGGCGGGCGCGGCTACGAGACCGCCGCCTCCCTGCGCCATCGAGGTGAGCGGGCGGTGCCCGCCGAACAGCTGGTGCGCGATCTGCGGATCAATCGGATCTTCGAAGGCTCCAGCGAGATCATGCGGCTGCTGATCGCCCGGGAGATGGCCGATGCGCACATGGCCGCCGCGGGCGCACTCGTGGATCGCCACGCGGCGTTGAAGGACAAGGCCACCGCCGCGGTCGGGGCGAGCGGATTCTACGCGAAGTGGTTCCCGCAGTTGGCGGTCGGCCGTGGCACATTCCCCGCCGGATATACCGAATTCGGGCCGCTGGCAACGCATCTGCGCTTCGTCGAGCGCATGTCCCGTAAGCAGGCGCGCGAACTGATGTACGCGATGGCGCGCTGGCAGGCGAAACTCGAATACCGGCAGGGGTTCCTGGGCCGCCTCGTGGATATCGGCGCCGAACTGTTCGCCATGTCGGCGGCCTGCGTTCGGGCACAGGCCATGCGCGCCGACGACAGCCGGGACGCGGCCGCGGCGACGGAGTTGGCCGACACCTTCTGCCGCCAATCCCGGCTGCGGGTGGAGGCCGCCTTCGACGCGCTGTGGGACAACACCGACGATGCCGACACCGCGCTGACTCGTCAGGTGCTCGAGGGCCGCTACGAATGGCTGGAGTCGGGTGTGCTCGACCCGAGCGAGGGCACCGGCCCGTGGATCGCGGAATGGGAATTCGGGCCGTCCACCGAGCACAATCTGCTCACCCCGTTCCTGCCGTCCACGCGCACGGCGGCCGACGCCTCGCGATCCATCGGGAAATCTAGGGCTTTCTAGCTTCAGCGATCGAGAGCCTTAGATTTCCCGATGAAACGTCGCTCAGCCCAGATTGCCGAAGAATGTGCGCAGGTCCGCCGCGTATGCCTGCGGCTGATCCATCGCGATGAAATGGTGCCCCGGCGGGTTGCGCTCGGGCCAGTGCGAGACCGGCGGTGATGTAGAGCCCGGCTACCCGATCCGGCGCCGCCTCGGCCATCGCGGTGCCCACGTAGGCGCCGAGGTCGCCGCCGTGGACGCCGTACCGCTCGGAGCCGAGCCGGCGCACCAGTTCCACCCACATCCGGCCGACGCGCTCGGCGCTCCATCCGGTTGCGGAAGCCGCGGATCTCTGCGCTCATGACCACCACGCTATGGGCGATGTAGGCCAGACACCGTCCTAGTGCGCGGGAAAGGTCTCGATTCTTTTCTACGGCTGTCTACAGATGTTCATAGATACGAGAAGATTCTCCCGATCGCCGCCCCGCCGGATCGTCGGCGACCCAGCGGCCTCGGTTGTGCAACTTATGCATAACACCAGGTAAGAGCAGTTAACGCGATCACCACCCGCGTCACCGTCTGCGCCGACGACGGCACCCCGCTGGCCGCGTGGACCTTCGGTTCGACCACGGCCTCGGTGATCGTGGTCTTCGTGCACGGTCACTGCCTGCGGACCGAAGCCTGGTGGTTCCTGCGGGATGAGTTGCTGCGGCAATGGGGCTCGGACACCCGGATGGTGTTCTACGACCACCGCGGTCACGGCGATTCCGCCGGCGCCGATCCCGCAACCTACACCATCGACCAGCTGGGCCACGATCTCGACGCGGTCCTGCGCGCGGTCGCGCCGACCGGACCGGTGGTGCTGATCAGCCATTCCATGGGCGCGATGGTGGTCCTGGCCTACGCTCGCCTGTTCCCGGCCACGATCGGCACCCGGGTGGTCGGCGTCGGGCTGATCGCCGGGGCGGCCGCCGGCATCACGGCGGTGGGGCTGGTAGCGGCGCTCGTGGGCCGCGCACTCGGAACGTCGGCCGGGACCTCCGGAAGCCGTCCGGCCATCCCCGCCGTACTTCCGGTTCTCACATCTCTCGGCGAGGTGGAGTCCCCGTCGGTGACGGCGGTCCTGCCGGCCGCCGGATGAGACTCCGATCCCGCGCCGGGTACGCGCAGGTGAGGAGATCTTTTTCCGTGTGCGGCGAGCCAGAACGCAAATGATCACGTAATGTGTTGTAGATCACGATGTGCGGTCCGTCACAGGTTTGATTTCGCCCTCGGGCGAGGTCCGAGCCGGTGATCGGCCCGGAAACACCAGGAGGTTTCGATGACACGCAGTGAGATCGCCGAACTGCGCTTCGCGGTCGGACAGCTCCGGCAATGCGTCGGCGCGTTGCGCACCCATTACGGAGATGCGAATTCGGTCCGCCGGCTGGAGAACGATCTCGAACGACTCACCATCGATGCCGAGGAGTTCGAACACACCCCGCCGCCCGAGGTGGACAGCCGCCGTCAGCAGGAGGTCATCTACGTGCCGGACAGCAAGTCCGACGAGGCGGCATGGATGGGCGCGCAGGACGAAGGCCTCGGCTTCCATTCGCGGCCACGCACCAAGTAACCGGACATTCACCAGCGACACAGGCTGTCGAGGCGGCCATCGACCCCGCCGGGACAGCGCTGCGGTCCGTCGGTTCTCAACCCACCGTATTCGCGAAGAAGGTCTGAAGTAGCTCGTCATTCACTCGTTGCACCGCCGCCGCCGAGCGCGCAGAAAATGTGGCGCAAATCATAGGACGCGGCGTGGATGCATCTTGCCTGGACCGGCCTCGAGTCATAGCCCGGGTGTCGTATGGTGCTCAGCATCACATTCGACGCCGGAGGTAACGATGACGTTCCACGGGGTAGACCAGCGAGGCAGCTTGCAGTGAGCGCAGCACCGACACGCGCCCCCGAGGCGGGCACGGGAGTTTTCAGCAAAGGCCGCGCGGCCATTTCCACACGCACTCTGCGTACCGACCGGTGGTGGGTCCCCCCACTGCTCACGGTGCTCGGACTGGCCGCATTCATCATCTACGCAACCGTGAGAGCCTTTGTGCGATCGGCATATTGGGTCTCCGACTACCACTATCTGACGCCGTTCTACTCGCCGTGCGTGAGCACTTCGTGCGTCGAGGGTTCGAGCCACTTCGGGCACTGGGTCGGCAACCTGCCGATGTGGATTCCGCTCGGTTTCCTGGTGCTGCCGTTCCTCCTGTTGTTCCGGTTGACCTGCTACTACTACCGCAAGGCCTACTACCGCGCGGTGTGGTTCTCGCCCCCGGCCTGCGCGGTCGCCGAACCGCACGGCAAATACACCGGTGAGACGCGGCTTCCGCTGATCATCCAGAACGTGCACCGCTACTTCTTCTATGTGGCGGTCATCGTGTCGGTGGTCAACACCTACGACGCGGTCATGGCGTTCCACGGCAAGGACGGCGGCTTCGGCTTCGGCCTGGGCAACATCGTCTTGGTGGTGAATGTCGTTCTGCTGTGGGCATATACGATCTCGTGCCACTCCTGCCGGCATATCACCGGCGGCCGTCTCAAACACTTCTCCGCCCATCCGGTGCGCTACTGGATGTGGACGCAGGTGTCGAAGTTGAACACTCGGCACATGCAGCTGGCGTGGACCACGCTGGCCACCCTGGCGATCACCGACTTCTACATCATGCTGGTCGCCAGCGGGACCATCTCCGATCCGCGTTTCGTCGGCTGATTCCGGCGTCAGATAACGCCATAGAGCCCAATTCCTCAGTGTCCCAGGAGTATTCGTTTCATGCCTGAAGTCGAACGGCACAAGTACGACGTCGTCGTGATCGGTGCCGGTGGCGCCGGCCTGCGTGCGGTGATCGAGGCGCGCGAACACGGTCTGTCGGTGGCGGTGGTGTGTAAATCGTTGTTCGGCAAGGCCCATACGGTCATGGCCGAAGGCGGTTGCGCCGCCTCGATGGGCAATGCCAACGAGAAGGACAACTGGCAGACGCATTTCCGCGACACCATGCGCGGCGGAAAATTCCTCAACAACTGGCGCATGGCCGAACTGCACGCCCAGGAAGCACCCGACCGGGTGTGGGAGCTGGAGACCTATGGTGCGCTGTTCGACCGGACGCCCGACGGGCGGATCAGTCAGCGCAACTTCGGCGGGCACACCTATCCCCGTCTCGCCCACGTCGGCGACCGTACCGGCCTCGAGATCATCCGCACCATGCAGCAGAAGATCGTCTCGCTGCAGCAGGAGGACTATGCCGCGACCGGCGACTACGAGGCTCGTATCAAGGTGTTCGCCGAGTGCACGATCACCGATCTGCTCAAGGACACGAGCGGAATCGGTCAGCGCCCGGAGGAGGCAGCCGGCGTAACCACGGAGGGCGCCCGATCCCGCTCCACAGACACAGGCGTCATCTCCGGTGCCTTCGGCTACTGGCGGGAGTCGGGGCGGTTCATCCTCTTCGAGACTCCGGCCGTAGTGCTGGCCACGGGAGGGGTGGGCAAGTCCTACAAGGTCACCTCGAACTCGTGGGAGTACACCGGCGACGGCCACGCGCTCGCACTGCGCGCCGGCGCCTCGCTGATCAATATGGAATTCTTGCAGTTCCATCCGACCGGTATGGTCTGGCCGCCGAGTGTGAAGGGCATTCTGGTCACCGAGGGCGTACGCGGTGACGGCGGCGTGCTCAAGAACACCGAGGGCAAGCGCTTCATGTTCGAATACATCCCGGCGGTGTTCAAGGGCCAGTACGCCGAGACCGAGGACGAGGCCGATCAGTGGCTGCGCGACAACGATTCCGCACGCCGCACCCCGGACCTGCTGCCCCGCGACGAGGTGGCTCGCGCGATCAACGAAGAGGTCAAGGCCGGGCGCGGCACCGAGCACGGCGGCGTGTACCTCGACATCGCCTCCCGGCTGCCGGCCGCCGAGATCATGCGGCGGCTGCCGTCGATGCATCACCAGTTCAAGGAGCTGGCCGATGTCGACATCACGAAGGAGCCGATGGAGGTCGGGCCGACCTGCCACTACGTAATGGGCGGAATCGAGGTCGATCCCGACACCGGCGCGGCCACCGTGCCCGGATTGTTCGCCGCGGGTGAATGTTCGGGCGGTATGCACGGATCCAATCGCCTCGGCGGCAACTCCCTGTCGGACCTGCTGGTCTTCGGCCGCCGCGCCGGCTTGGGCGCGGCCAGCTACGTCGAACAGCTGGCACAGCGGCCCACGGTCGCCGACGCCGACGTCGACGCGGCCGCGAAATCCGCACTGGCGCCCTTCGATCCGCCGACAACGGGGACCGGCGAGAATCCGTACACCCTGCACACCGATCTGCAGCAGACGATGAACGACCTGGTCGGCATCATCCGCAAGGAGCACGAACTGGAACAGGCCATCGTGCGCCTGGGCGAATTGCGGGAGCGCTACGACAGCGTGACCGTCGAGGGCCACCGGCAGTTCAATCCCGGATGGCATCTCGCACTCGATCTGCGAAACATGTTGCTGGTCAGCGAATGTGTCGCGCAGGCCGCGCTGCTGCGCACCGAGAGCCGGGGTGGTCACACCCGTGACGACCATCCGCAGATGGATCCGCAGTGGCGCAATCGGCTGCTGGTGTGCCGGACCGATCCGGACGGTGTCGGCCAGACCGTGCCACCGGTGGTGGTCACCTCGGAGGATCAGCAGCCGATGCGACCGGACCTGCTCGCCCTGTTCGAGTTGAGCGAGCTGGAGAAGTATTACACCCCGGCGGAGACCGCCGCTCATCCCGCGGCCGCCGAATCATCCGCGAAAGGGGATGAGTAGCAATGGGTTACGATGCCCACTTCCGCGTGTGGCGCGGTGACGACGACAAGGGTGAACTGCGGGACTACACCGTCGAGGTGAACGAGGGCGAAGTCGTCCTCGACATCATTCATCGGTTGCAGGCCACCCAGGCTCCGGATCTGGCGGTGCGCTGGAACTGCAAGGCCGGCAAGTGTGGTTCCTGCTCGGCGGAGGTGAACGGCCGCCCGCGCCTGATGTGTATGACCCGAATGTCGACCTTCGCCGCCGACGAGGTGGTGACGGTGACCCCGATGCGCACCTTCCCGGTGATCCGCGACCTCGTCACCGATGTATCGTTCAACTATCAGAAGGCCAGGGAGATCCCGTCTTTCACGCCGCCGGCCGATCTGAAGCCGGGCGACTACCGGATGCAGCAGCGCGATGTGGAACGCTCGCAGGAGTTCCGCAAGTGCATCGAATGTTTCCTGTGCCAGAACACCTGTCACGTCGTGCGCGACCACGAGGACAACAAGAACGCCTTCGCCGGGCCGCGCTATCTGATGCGGGTGGCCGAGTTGGAGATGCACCCGCTGGATGTCGCGGACCGGCGCGAGATGGCGCAGGAGGAGTTCGGACTCGGCTACTGCAACATCACCAAGTGCTGCACGGAGGTATGCCCGGAACACATCAAGATCACCGACAACGCCCTCATCCCGATGAAGGAAAGGGTTGTGGATCGCAAATACGATCCGATCGTCTGGTTGGGTAACAAATTGTTCCGGCGATAATCCTACGGCGGAATCGGCGCAGAAATTCTTCGCCGATTCCGCCTTTTTCGCTTTATTTCGAATAACGGTAACCAAGTAGGCCGGTCGGTTCGCCGACCGGCTACAGCATTGTCACCACACCGGTCGCGACCACGGCGACCAGCGCTCCTACCAGCAGTGACGAGAGCATGGCACCGGTCAGTACGTACACCCCGACGGCCGATACCACGAACAACATTCCGACGATAAGGTGTTCCACCCAGTCACCCGGAAGCAGTTTGCGGTACCGAGTTGAGGTATTTCTCAGCCCGCGATCCATGTAGTTCTTATTACCCGATCGGTCCCGCGTTAAACATACGTTCGTTGCGAAACGGGTGTGGTTTCGTGATCTGCCGGCGAATATTCGGGGCGCGCATCCCGGGCGGCGGCGCGGCGGCATGCCCGGGGTGTTCGCGGGTAGCGACGCTCGGGCGGATGCGAAAAGTCCTGTTCTCCCAAGCTGATTCGGTGCTGGCGATTCGCTGGGAATCGGACGGGATCGGCGATTCCGCCCCGCGCAGCGACGATCTGATGGATGCTGGGAGTGTGCTCGCAGCGGGGCCCCGGAGTCGGCTCGCCGGGCACAGTCGGGTATCGCATGCAGGAACGAGGAGTCATGGCTGTTCATGTCATCGGGTCGTCGTTGATGACCAGCGAACTTTCGTCCGCTTCGACCGGCCGCGCCGCGACCGGACCACAGGATCCACCAGCTCCACCGCGCCGCCGGTTCGCAGCGGAGGTGTCCGAATGCAACTGACGAATCTGCACATGCCGGTCGCCGGACTACTGCACTGCGGCGCCGACCCGGGCATCATGACCGTCGAACAAGCCCACGCCGCAATGCAACTGCACCTCGACTGCACCGTCGATACGTGCGTGGTCAGGCGGCGGGCGCGGGCGGTGCTGGTCGAACAGGGCCGCTGCGTCCTCGACGATCGGGCCATCCCGTGACCGCGTTCGCCGGGGGAGGCGCCCGGCATGCCGCCCACCGACACGCACGGCACCGGGTCGACGGCGGCCACCGCGCGGCGGTCTATCTCCCGGACACCCGGCCGCTACCCGTCGGCGATGGCGCCCACCGCCCCCGCCATGCGCGCCGCAGCGGACCGGACCTGTACGACCGCATCGTTCTCGCGATTGCCGGTTGGCTGCTGGCGATCCGGATCGCATTCGTCGGGGAGCACGTGATCGACGAGGTCTAGTGGCGCGCGTCGGACGCTCGGGGATGACGTCCGGCGGCTGCGCGCACACCGGCTGCCCGCTCTGAAGAGACGGGGGTTGCGGGTCGCGCCGATCCACCTATTCTTCTTCGGTAACGGGCGGGTCCGCGTGTCCAGGTTCCTGCACGACCGAGAGGAACCACATGGTCCGCAACCAGTACGCGGAGGATCGCTGGTCCGAGGTCCCCGAGGAAGAGTACTGGGCCGACGAGCCCGTCCCCACGGACGATCGCTGGGATCCGCCGCCGCGACGGGCCGCCAATCCCCGGATCGCCGAACCGCCCGACGACCGGTGGGAAACCACGCCGAACCGGCGGCGGCCGGCGCCCGAGGCCGAGGACGACCGCCGCGACGGCGCACCCAATCGCCGCCGCACCGGACGGCTGCGGGTGGAGGTGCCGCCTCTCGTCAATCCGTACGCGATCGTCGCGCTGGTGGCCGCGCTGCTCGGATTGTTCCCGGTGGCAATCGTATTCGGCCTGATCGCCTTCAGCCATCCGCGCGGACGGGTGATGGCGATGTCCGCCCTGCTACTGGGACTGGCCGAGGTGTTGATCCTCGCTGCGGCGCTGGTGCTTTCGGGCGTCACCGTGCCGCGCACCACGCTGGGCGCGGTTCCCGCCGCCCTCAGCACCGAGACCGTCACCTCGAATACCGCCGCGACGCGAACCGCGGTGCCGACGACGGTGGTAACACCGCCGCCCACCGCGCCACCCACGACCACGGCCGCTCCCGCCGGTCCCGTCTCGGCGGCCAAGGGCGAGGTGTGCACGCAGGCGCAGGCCGGATTGATCGGGTCCGCGACCGACGGCAGCACGTTGCTGTGCCTGCACGGCAGCAGCGGCTACCGCTGGACCGGGCCGTATACGGTGTCGACGGCCGTGTACGAGGGCGGGGCGAAATGTGATCCCGGTCTGGACAAGACGGCCCGCACCCCGGACGGGCACGCGCTGGTCTGCGAAGGACAGGGGCGCAGCAGCATCTGGTCGCTGTGGGTGGAATAGCGGCTGCCGCCGCGGGAGGTGGAACAGCGGCTGCCGCCGCGGGAGGTGGAACAGCGGCGCGTACCGTTCCGCACAGCGAATGTTGCGAGAGGTACAGGAGGACCGCCAATGGGCGAACGCGTTGCCGTCGTCACCGGCGCGGCACGAGGCATCGGGGCAGCGATCGCGACCCGGCTGGCTCAGGACGGACTGCAGGTAGGCGTACTCGACCTGGACGCGGCGCACTGCGCCGACACCGTCCAGGCGATCACCGATGCCGGCGGCCGGGCCCTCGCGCTGGGCGCCGATGTCTCGAACGAGGATTCCGTCGCCGCCGCGGTGACGACGCTGGCCGACGAGCTCGGACCGCCGACCGTCCTGGTCAACAACGCCGGCATCCTGCGCGACAACCTGTTGTTCAAGATGAGCGTCGACGACTGGGACGCGGTGATGAACGTGCACCTGCGCGGGGCGTTCCTCATGAGCCGCGCGGTGCAGAAGTACATGGTCGACGCCAAATGGGGTCGCATCGTGAACATGTCGAGCAGTTCGGCACAGGGCAACCGCGGCCAGGTCAACTATTCCGCGGCCAAGGCCGGCCTGCAGGGCTTTACCAAGACCCTCGCGCTGGAACTCGGCAAATTCGGCGTCACGGCCAATGCCATCGCGCCCGGCTTCATCGTCACGGATATGACCGCCGCGACCGCCGAGCGGGTGGGCGTACCGTTCGAGGACTTCCAGGAGGCCGCCGCCGCGCAGATCCCGGTGCAGCGCGTGGGCCGGCCGGAGGACATCGCGCATACCGCGTCGTTCCTGGTCAGCGAGGGCGCCGGCTTCGTCTCCGGGCAGGTCGTCTACGTCGCCGGCGGCCCGCTGGACTGAACGAGCCCGTCGCCGCGGCGACCCCGATACCGGGTGCCCGGTAGCGTCATCTGCTGTGAACCGACGAGCGGTTCGTCGTGCCGTGACGAGTTGGGTGCTGCTGGCGCCGAGCCTGTTCGGGATCGGGGTCTTCCTGATCCTGCCTATCGTGCTGGTCGGCTGGCTCAGCCTGCACAGCTGGAATCTGCTGGGGCCCATGGAGTTCGCGGGCCTGCGCAATTGGCGCTCGGTGCTGTCCGATGCCGGGTTCGGCCACTCGCTCCTGGTGACGGCCGCGCTCACCCTGCTTGTGGTGCCGCTGCAGACCGTCCTGGGGTTCGCGGTGGCCGCGTTGCTGGTGCGCCGCCGTGCCGGTGGTGCGTTCCGGGTGCTGTTCGCACTGCCCTGGATGTGCGCGCCGGTGGCGGTGGGCGTGATCTGGCGCTGGCTGTTCGCACCCACCGACGGGGCGCTCAACGCACTGCTGGGCCGGCGGATCGAATGGCTGGCCGATCCGGCGCTGGCCCTGCCTTCGGTTGCGGCGGTGAGCATCTGGTCGAACTTCGGCTATGTGGCCCTGTTCTTCGTCGCGGGACTGCGGGCGATACCTTCGGAGATCCACGAGGCGGGGGCGTTGGACGGGGCCACCGGCTGGCGGCGGATTCGCTGGCTGACACTGCCGCTGCTGCGACCCACCATGTTCTTCGTCCTGGTGACCGGGACCATCACCGCGTTCCAGACCTTCGACACCGTGTATGCCCTGACCGAGAGCGGCCCGGGCGATCGCACGAATGTGGTGGCGATGCAGATCTTTTCGGAAGCGTTCGACGCCGCGCGACCCGGGCGGGCCGCGGTCATGGCGATCGTGGTCTTCGTGATCGTGCTGGCGATCACCGTGCTCCAGCATCGCTACTTCCGCACCCGGACCGGCTATGAATTCTGATGCCCGACATCGCCGTTCAGCGAGTGTGCGATCGATCGTCGCTTACCTGCTGCTGCTCGCGGGCGCGGTATGCACGGTGGCACCGCTGGTGCTGGGAGCGTTCACGGCCGTGAAGACGCCGGGGCAGTTCGCGACGGAATCTCCGCTGGCACTGCCGGTTCCGATGACGTGGGACAACTTCCGCGCCGCGTTCGGCGAGGGGTTCGGCCGCGCGGTGCTGGTGACGGTGTTGATGACCGCGTTCATCACCTCCGGACAGCTGATCACCTCGATCGCCGCCGCATACGCGTTCGGCTGCACGGAGTTTCGCGGTCGCGACCTGTTGTTCTGGATCTACCTCGCGACCATGATGGTGCCGCCGATCGTCACCTTGACTCCGCTGTATCTGATGTTCGCGCACCTGGGGTGGCTGAACACGTTCTGGGCACTGGTGCTGCCGTTCGTCTTCGGCTCGCCGTATGCGATCTTTCTGCTGCGCCAGTACTTCCGGGGCATCCCGCGCGAGTTGATCGGCGCGGCGCGGCTGGACGGCGCGAACACCCTCGATGTGATCGTGCACGTCGTGGTGCCGATGAGCCGTCCCGTCCTGGCGACGCTCGCGGTGATCACCGTGGTGACGCAGTGGAACAGCTTCCTGTGGCCGCTGGTCGCCGGCTCGGGCCGCTGGCAGGTGCTCACGGTGGCGACCGCGGCTCTACAGACTCGCTACAACGAGCAGTGGACACTGGTCATGGCGGCGACGACACTGGCGATCGTGCCGCTGCTGGCGCTGTTCGTGATCTTCCAGCGGCAGGTGCTGCGTTCCATCGCGTGGACGGGCCTCAAATGAGAGCCGTGAAGACCTCGACGCTGAGTGTGCTCGCCGTCGCGCTCGGCGTGGTCCTGTTGGTGACCGCGGCGCTGTGGCTGGGCCACGACGATGCGGGCGGGTCGGGTCGCACGGTGATCCGGCTGCGGATCTGGGACGCGAGCTTCGTACCCGCCTATCGCGCCGCACTCGACGAATTCCAGCGCGCCGAACCGGATGTCGAGGTGCGGATCACGGTGGTGCCCTGGGCGTCCTATCAGCAGAAGTTGCGTCTCGACGTGGCGGGCGCAACGGTGGACGACCTGTTCTGGACGAATCTGTACACCGATTACGCCGATGCCGGCCGACTTGCCGATATCGGCGCGATGCTGGGCCCCGAGGCGGTGCGGCAGTGGGATCCGGGTGCGGTGGAGCAGTACACGCGCAACGGAAAGCTATGGGCGGTGCCGCAATTCGTGGACGGCGGTACGGCGGTCTATTACAACCGCGATCTGTTGAGCGTGGCCGGAGTCGACCCCGCGGAATTGGCACGCGCGACGTGGAACCCACACGGGCCGGATTCCTTCGAGCCGCTGTTGCGCCGGATCTCCGCGACGGCGCCCTGGGCTTACAACGCCGCCAACGATTTCCAGTCGCTCTTGCTGCCGTATCTGGGATCGGCGGGCGGGCAGTTCCAGGACGGGGATCGGTACGCCTTCGACAGCCCACAGGGTGTGGATGCCTTCGGATATCTCGTCGGGCTGGTGCGGGCGGGGCTCACCCCTGCGGCCGCGGATACCAGCAGCGGCAGTGATTTCGCGAAAAACGCCTTCCTGCAAGGGAAGCTGGCGTTGTTCCAATCGGGAAGTTTCAATCTGGCGCAGATCACGCAGCAGACTCGCTTCGGCTGGGGGATCGCGATGATTCCGGCCGGGCCGGTGGGGCGGGTGAGTACCGACAACGCGATCGGCATCGCTGCCGATGCTCACACCGCCCACCCCGAGGCGGTGCGGCGCGTGCTGGCCTGGCTGGGCAGCCCCGCCGGCAACCGCTATCTGGCCGCCGGTGGGCAGACCATTCCGGCCGTGGTGGCCGATCAGCAGCTGTATCGAGACTATTGGGCGATCCGGGGCATCGACGTGTCGCCGTTCTTCGATGTGCTGCGCGGGACGCGGATCGCATCGGGTGGCGGACCGGGTTTCGCGGCCGCACTGCAGGCGACCGACCCGATCCTCGACGAGATGTTTCTCGGCCGCATTCCGGTACCCGAGGCATTGCGTCGCGCCCAGACCGCCGCGCGGGCCACGGCGCAGCGCTGATCCGCTCAGATCCGGCTGTGGTCGACCAGCGGAGTCCGCGGGCCGAACGCCGGCTTGCGCGCCTGCCCCGATATCTCGAGCAGCCGGATCGCCCGATAGCGGTGCGGGCGTAGCGGTTCGAGGTAGTCGACCATGCCCTCGTCGTCGAGCGGGCGGCCCAGCAGCGTCCAGCCGACGATCGCGGCCAGATGGAAATCACCGACCGACAGCGCATCGGCGTCGCCCAGGGCTCGCTGCGCGATCTCCGCGGCCGTCCACACTCCGATTCCCGGCACGGTGCACAGTCGCTCGGCGGCCCGCTCCGGCGCCATCGTCGCGGCGGCCTGCAGCTTCTCGGCCATCCGGGCGGCGGTGACGATCGTGCGCGAACGCCGCGGATCGACATTGGCGCGGTGATAGACCCAGGAGGGGATGTAGCGCCAGGTCTGCGCCGACGGCGGCACCCGCATCGGCGCGGGCGTGGGTCCGGGCGCCGGTTCGCCATACTGCCACACCAGCTTTCGATACGACCCGCGAGCGGTGACGGTGTGCACCCGCTGCTCGAGCACGGCCGGCACCAAGGCCTCGAAGACGAGTCCGGTGCGGAGCATGCGCAGGCCCGGATGACGCCGGTGTGCCTCGGCGATGCGGGGATGTTCGGGGGCGAAGTCGTCGAGCTCCTCGTCGACACACAGCATGCGGGGCAAATGCTCGAGGAATTCCGCCGCACCCGGACCCCAGGCCCGCGCCGCCACGACATTCGATCCGGCCTGGACGAGGCGATAGGTCACCGGGCCGCTGGCCATGCGCGACGCTCGCCAGTGGGCGCCGTCGGGAGTGACGCGGTGGCACGGGTCGCCCTGACCCCGGCGCAGCGGGGCGAGAGTATGCGCGAGGGCTATCGGCCGCGACGTGGTGAGGGTGCGGGCCGCCCCGTCGCGGTCGGCGCGAGGGAGGTCGTGGGTCGTGCGGGAGGGACTGTGCCGTGCGGCGATCACCCCGGATCGGGGAGAGTCGATCATCGGCCTGCTTCGTCCGCGCACCGACTCATTGTGCGCCGTGCCCGGGGCCGACCGGGCGGGACCCGCCGGGCGGGGGCGAGCCGGCCGCCGGGCAGCCGCATCTCGAGGAAACTCCCAGGTATTCCTATGGCGCAGATCACGAATTCGAGCGAGATGTAACGATACGATCACGCACGCCGATTTCACTGAAGAATGGTTCCAACAGCAATCATTCGGCAACGCCACAACGGAGGTGTCCATGCTTACCAACATTCTGAATTGGCTGCTCAACGCGTGGGGCGGAGTATCCGCCGGTAGCTCGGGCTACCAGATCCCTCCGGGCACCCTGCCGTTCGGCAGCTGATCCAGACACCGCCCTCGCCCGCCGCCGTTCGGCGCGGCGGGCGTGCGCGGTGAATCACCGGCGCGACCTCTCACCATCTGAATCATCGATCAGTCAGATATTGCGCGAGGTGACGGCCCCGGCGCCCGGCCAGGTGAGCGGCCTGGGTGCGGCACGAGAATCCATCCGCCAGGAAGGTCGTCTCCGGATCGGCCGCACGTAATGCCGGGAGTAATCCGCCCTCCGCTACCGCAACTGAAATCTCGTAATGCCCGGATTGCATTCCGAAGTTTCCAGCAAGTCCACAGCACCCACTGATTTCGGTGATGTCGGCCCCTGTTCGCCGCACAAGCAGCCGATCGGCGTCGAAGCCCGTCACGGCATGCTGATGACAATGCGGCTGCAGCACCACCGACTCGCCCGATCGGTCCGGTGGCTGCCAATCCGGTTGCTCTGTCAGGAATTCGGCGAGGGTGCGCACCGCCCGGGCGGTACTCACCGCACGCGGATCGTCGGGTAGCAAGTGCGGTAGATCCGCTCGCAGCGCCGCGGTGCACGAGGGCTCCAGGCCGATCACCGGGCCGCCCTGTCGAACGTGGTCGTCGAGCGCGTCCAGCGCGGCTCGCAATCGCTTTCGCGCCCCGTCGAGTTGGCCGGTGCTGATCCAGGTGAGGCCACAGCACACCCGGCGCTCCGGGATGCGGACCCGGTATCCGGCCGATTCCACGAGTTCTACCGCGGCCCAGCCGATTTCCGGGGCGAAGGCATCGGTGAAGCTGTCGATCCACAGCATCGCCACCGGGCCGTCCCTATGCCGGTCGGTGCCGCGGTCCGCCCACCGACTGCGGAACGAGCGCGGCGCCAGTCGCGGCGCCGGGCGTCGCGGATCCATTCCGGCCAGGCGCATA
This sequence comes from Nocardia nova, assembly GCF_002933465.1. GTDB lineage: Bacteria > Actinomycetota > Actinomycetes > Mycobacteriales > Mycobacteriaceae > Nocardia > Nocardia nova_B. The sequence goes on along the minus strand of NZ_PSZE01000003.1, from coordinate 111,161 downwards.
CCAGTCCGCCGCAACCACCGAATGCCGGTGAGCGCGTTCACGGTTCGGGGCACCGTCGTGCCCACCGCCAGCCACTGCGGCAACCGGCCGAGCACATAATGGTCGATCGGCCGCGGCCGTCCCCGGTACGCGCGGTACAACGTCTCGGATTTGTAGGTCGCCATATCGACACCGGCGGGACAGTCGGAGGAGCAGGCCCGGCACGACAGGCACAAGTCCAGCGACTGTGCGACCGCCTCGTCGCGCCAGTCGAGCGCGCCTCGGACCACCTCTTGCAGCACGCGGGCCCGGCCCCTGGTGCTGTCCTTCTCGTCCGCGGTGGCCAGGTAGGACGGGCACATGAAACCGCCGGTCGCGCGGCTGTCGGCGCGACATTTTCCGACCCCGACGCAGCGGTGCACCGCCGTGCCGATATCGCCGTCCGCGGTGAACGCGAAACCGCCCGCATGCGGAACCGGCCGCAGCCCGGGCAGACGCAGATCGGTATCGACCGGTTCGGGGCGGACCAGGACCCCGGGGTTCAGGATCGCGTCCGGATCGAAAAGCCCTTTGAATCCGGCGAATACGCGCAAGGCCTCCGGTGAGTACATGCGCGACAGCAGTTCCGAACGGGCGCGGCCGTCGCCGTGTTCACCGGAGGCCGATCCGCCGTAGCGCACCACCAGGTCGGTGGCGTCGAACAGGAAGTCGCGGAACCGTTGCGGCGCACGGGCGATCGGGAGATCCAGGCGGACGTGGATGCACCCGTCGCCGATGTGGCCGTACAGCAGGCCGTCCACATGGTGATCACGCATCAGCCGGCCGAAATCGCGAAGGTAATCACCGAGACGTTCGGGCGGGACGGCGGCGTCCTCCCAGCCCGGCCAGGCCGGTTCGCCCGCGGGTGTGCGCCCGGCGAGGCCGGCGCCGTCGGCGCGAATCCGCCACAGCCGAGCCGCCGCGCGATCGTCGGTGACGATCCGGGTGTCGAGTGCGGCACAGGCGGCGGTGACCGCGACCGCACTCTCGTAGGCGGATTCCGCGGTGTCCCCGGCGAATTCGACGAACAGCCACGCGCCGCCGGCGGGTAGTTCGGGTACCGGGCGTCCGTGTGCGCGCACGACATCCACCAGGCGGGCGTCCAAGCCCTCCACCGCGATCGGTCGGCCCGCCATGACCGCTTTCACGTCGTCGGCCGCCGCGGGCATATCGGGATATCCGAGGACCGCGACCGCGGTCGCGCTCGGCAGCGGGACCAGGTCCACGGTCGCGTCGAGAACGAGGCCGCAGGTGCCCTCGGAGCCGACGAATGCCTTGGCGATCGACGCACCGCGTTCGGGGGTCAGATACTGCAGTCCGTACCCCGAGGCCTGCCGGTCGAACCGGCCCAGCTCGGTGCGCAGCGTCGCCAGATTGCGCCGGGTGAACTCGGCCAGCCCCGCCACCACCGACAGGTCGGCGCCCAGGCCGCGCTCGGCGCCGGTGCCATCGAGGATGCGCAGCTCACGCACGGTATCGGAGGTGCGACCCCAGGACACCGCGCGGGGGCCGCAGGCATTGTTACCGATCATGCCGCCGAGCGTGCAGCGGTTCTGCGTCGACGGGTCGGGACCCAGTCGCAGGCCGTGCTGGCCGGCGGCCTGTTGCAGGCCGGACAGCACGACCCCCGGCTGCACCCGGGCGCAGCGACGGTCGGCGTCGATCGACAGTACGGCGTTCATGTGCCGGCTGAAGTCGAGGACCAGTCCGGGCCCGATCGCATTGCCCGCCACGGATGTTCCGCCACCGCGCGCGGTGATCGGCCTGCCTTCCTCGCGGGCGAACCGCACGGCCGTGGCCACATCCTCATCCCCGCGCGGGTAGATCACCGCCGCCGGGAGGACGCGGTAGTTCGAGGCGTCCGAGGAATACTCCGCGCGGCGTCGGGCGTCGTCGTCGACCTCGCCGTCGATCCGGTCGCGCAAGGCCCGCACCCAGGAGTCGGTCATACCGCCAGCGTAGAACGCGAACTTCTCCGGCTCATCGCATGCGGATCGCGACGGTCGCCGAGAGCGGTCCTGTGCCGTTGCCCGGCCGCGGTCGGCGCGTGCCGCCGGAGCGGCTAGGGGAGCAGGACTATTTTGCCGAGTCCGTGACCGGTTTCGCTGTCGCGCTGCGCGGCGGCGGCCTCGGACAGCGGGTAGGTACGTGCGACACCGGGCAGGCGGAATTCTCCCGCGGCGACGAGTTGCGCGACGCGTGCCACGATATCGAGGGCGGGGCGGCCGGTGCGGGCGAAGAAGGTGACACCCTTGTCGGCGGCGGCGCCGTCGGCGATGGTGATGATCCGATCGGTTCCGCCCCGCAATTCGATTGCGGCGTCCAGGAATCCGTGACCGGCACAGTCGTAGACCGCATCGACGCCGTGCGGCGCCAGCTCGCGCACGCGGTCGGCGACACCGGGTCCGTAAGTGGTCGGCACCGCACCCAGCCTGCGCACGACGTCCTGGTTGGCGGCCGATGCGGTGCCGACGACCGTGGCCCCGCGCGCCCGGGCCAGCTGCACCACGAACGCGCCGACCGCGCCGGAGGCGCCGTTCACCACCACCGTCTCGCCCGACTTCACGGCCAGTTCGTCCAGTCCGGTACCGGCCGTATTGGCGGCGACCGGGACGGCCGCAGCCTCGGGGAAGGACAGCTCGGCCGGTTTGGCGACGAGTTGAGTGCCCAGCGCGTATTCCGCGTAGCCGCCACCCTGAGCCCAACCCAGCACTTCGTCACCCGGCCGGAATCGGGCCTCGGGTCCGGCGGCGTCGACCACGCCCGCGATCTCGAATCCGGGACGACGCGGGAATCCGGGCGGACCGGGCATCAGACCGGCGCGCATCTTCCAATCGGCCGGATTGACGCCGGCGGCCCGGATCGCCACCCGCACCTGCTCTCCGGCGGGGTCCGGAATCGGCACCTCCACCTGCGTCAACACCTCGGGTCCACCCACTCGCTGGTACTGGACCGCTCGCATGCTGTGGTTCGACGACATGACGTCGACCTTAGGAGGCTGACGGACCGTGGCGGGGCGCGGCGCCACATCGCCCGTCGCCCGGCGCGTTTCGCCCGTGGCGAACCGGGACTACTTGCTCTCAACCTTTGTTGAGGTCTTAATGTCGGTGGCCCGGAGTTGAATGACTCCGGCAGCGGAAGGAGATGCGGATGAGCATCGAATCGGTCGCGTGGAGTCAGCTGTACCGGCAGGCGCACGCACCCCAGCAGCGGCGTGGTCTGCGCCGGGAGACGGCCGCGCGCATTCTGCGATTCGCGCGCCCGCATCGGGCTCAGCTCATCGGCTTCCTGGTCTTCAGCATCGCGTCGGCATTGCTCACGGTGGCCAATCCGGTGCTGGCCGGGCGGGTGGTCAACGACATCGTGGGTCATGCCGCGCCACGCTCGGTCCTCACCCTCGCGGCGGTGATCGCACTCGTGGCCGTGCTGGACGCCGGCCTGGGCATCGTGATCAGGTGGCTGTCCGCGCGGATCGGGGAGGGGTTGATTCTCGATCTGCGCACCGCGGTATTCGACCACGTACAGAAGATGCCCGTCGCCTTCTTCACCCGCACCCGCACCGGGGCGCTGGTCAGCCGGCTCAACAACGACGTGATCGGCGCCCAGCGCGCGTTCAGCACGACCTTGTCCGGCGTGGTCACCAATATCGTGACCCTGCTGTTGACCGTGGCGGTGATGGTGCGGCTGTCCTGGCAGATCACCCTGCTGGCACTGATCCTGTTGCCGCTGTTCATGTTTCCCGCCCGCAAGATGGGCACCCGGATCGCGAGCATCCAGCGCGAGGCCGCTCAGCTCAACGCCTCGATGAGCACCCAGATGACCGAGCGGTTCTCGGCTCCCGGCGCCACGCTGGTGAAACTGTTCGGCCGCCCGGATCAGGAATCCGCGGAATTCGCGGTGCGCGCCGGGCGGGTACGCGATATCGGCGTGCGGACCGCGATGCTGCAGACGGTGTTCGTCACCGCGTTGACGCTGGTATCCGCGCTCGCCGTGGCATTGGTCTACGGTCTCGGCGGCTGGTACGCCCTGCGCGGACAACTCGATGCCGGTGCCGTGGTCGCGCTCTCGCTGCTGCTGACCCGGCTCTACACCCCGCTGACAGCGCTAGCCAGCGCTCGGGTGGACATCATGTCGGCGCTGGTGAGCTTCGAGCGGGTCTTCGAAATTCTCGATCTGAAGCCGCTGATCCAGGATGCGCCGGATGCGGTGGCGGTTCCGGCGGGACCGGTGTCGGTCGAATTCGACCGCGTGAGTTTCGGTTATCCGTCGGCCGACAAGGTCTCGCTGGCGTCGCTGGAGGATGTGTCGACGCTCGACCATCGCGGCGGTAGCGAGGTGCTGCACGGTATTTCGCTGCATGCCGAGCCGGGGCGGATGATCGCCCTGGTCGGATCCTCGGGCGCGGGCAAATCGACCATCGCGCAACTGGTTTCGCGGCTCTACGACGTGGACGAGGGCGCGGTCCGGCTCAACGGTGTCGACGTGCGGGAGCTGAGCACGCGCTCGATTCAGGACACGGTCGGACTCGTCACCCAGGACGGCCACCTGTTCCACGACAGCATCCGCGCCAATCTCTTGCTCGCCCGGCCCGAGGCGAGCGAGGCGGAGCTGTGGGATGCACTGGAGCGGGCACGGTTGCGCACGGTGATCGACGCGCTGCCCGACGGTTTGGACACCGTGGTCGGCGAACGCGGATACCGGCTGTCCGGCGGCGAACGCCAACGATTGACCATCGCCCGGCTGCTGCTCAAACAGCCGCGGGTCGTCATCCTCGACGAGGCCACCGCCTCCCTGGATTCCACCTCCGAGGCCGCGGTGCAAGAGGCCCTGACCGAAGCACTGGAAGGGCGAACCGCCCTGGTCATCGCGCACCGGCTGTCGACCATCCGGAATGCGGACGAGATCCTGGTGATCGAGGACGGGCGCATCGTCGAGCGGGGCAGCCATGCGCAGCTACTGGCCGAACAGGGGCGATACGCGGAGCTCTACCGCACCCAGTTCGCCGACGATACGGAAGTCGCCGCAGCCTGAGGGATCAGCGCGGAGGTGTGGTTCGCACCTCCGCGCCGGCTCCGTCCCTACAACTGCCCGGGAACGACCGCCGCACTGTCGTCGGCAGCCGTGGATCTCCGCGAGGCGCCGGCGGCCGACGATCCCGCGATTTCCGCCGTATCGAAGCGCTCCGTCGTACCCGGACGCGTCCCACCCGCGCTAGCACATTTTGGAAAGATCAGTCCAAAACCGAGGCGAGCGGGTAGCGGGCGTCCGAGTCCGGCGCCCGCCGCTCGGTCAGAATTCGCCGGCCACCGCGAGAACGGTGCGGCCGGAGTGGTGACCGCCGCGGATGGCACGCAGTACCGCCTCGGCCTCGGTGATCGGCGCGACATGCTCCAGCGTCGACAGATGCCGGGGTTTCAGGTCTTCACCGAGCCGGGCCCACAGCGCACGCCGCTGCCCGATCGGGAAGTTCACCGAATCGATGCCGAGAAGGCTGACCCCACGCAGGATGAAGGGCATGACGGTGGTGGGCAGTTCGGTCCCACCGGTCAGCCCGCTGACCGCCACCGACCCGCCGTAGTGGACGGTGCTGAGGATGTGGGCGAGCGATTTACCGCCGACGCTGTCGACCGCGCCGGCCCACTGCGCCTTACCCAGCGGACGAGGCTTGGCATCCGGATCCTCGGGCAGACGGCCGATCACCGCGGCCGCACCGAGCGTGGACAGCAGCTCGTCGGCATCGGTCTTCCCGGTGGAGGCGGTGACCTCGTAGCCGAGGCCGGACAGGATGTCCACCGCGACGCTGCCGACCCCGCCGGTCGCGCCGGTCACCAGCACCGGCCCGTCACCGGGGTTCAGGCCGCGGTCGAGCAGTGCCTGCACACTCATGGCCGCAGTGAATCCCGCGGTGCCGAGGGCCGCTGCCTCGCGCGGGCTCAGCCCCTCCAGCTTGACCACCCATTCGGCGGGCACGCGTGCGTACTCGGCGAAACCGCCGTGGTGCGCGACGCCGATCTCGTAACCGTGCGCGATCACGAGATCACCCACCGTGAAGTCGCCGTCCTCGGAGGCGACCACCTCGCCGGTCAAGTCGATACCGGGGATGATCGGATAATTGCGCACCACGCCGCCGCGCGGGGTGATGGCCAGCCCGTCCTTGAAGTTCGCACTCGAATAGTGCACCTTGATCGTCACCGTGCCCGGCCCGAGGAAATCCTCGCCCACCTCCTCGCGGACCAGTACCACGCCGTCGTCGGTCTCATGCGCAACCATCGCCTGGAACTGCATGCGTCCGAGCATAGGGGGACCGATGCTCCACGGCTATGGCAGTCAGCGGCCGAATGCTGCCACGCCCACCGGTCCTACCCCGACGCACATATCCAAACCCGGTGTGCGCGAGCCGATTCGCACGATCTCACCGCCGCCGACGAGATGGACGAAGACGGTGTGCACGCCTGCTCGCACCGGCGCCACCACGACGTCGCCGTGCTCGAGCCCCACGGTGATCCGGCCGTCGCGGTTGGCGAAATAGTTGATCTGCGCGGTCCAGCCGTGGTCCAGCATCGGCCCGTCGAGCCACAGCGCCACCGGCTCGGCGCCGTCGATGCGATATCCACAGCCGGGTTCGGGGCCCGCGAGAATCCGGCGGTTCCACCACACCGACGCATCCACCAGCGTCCCGTCGTCGGTGAGCATCCGCAGCTGCGGCGTGGCGACACCGAACGCCTCGGGGCCGGCGATCGGGCCGAGCACCTGCGCGATGAGGTTCTGCGGATAGGTCATCGGCGTCAGCACTCCCCACGGCACCTCCTGGTCCAGCAGCGGGGCACCGTGGCGATCCGCCAGTGCGGCACGGGCATTCGTGAGGTAGGTACGCGTCGGCGATATCTCCCACGACCGCGCGAACGCTACGGTCGTGCACACGCTGCTGACCACGAAAGCCGCGGTCAGCACGATCACCGCGACCCGCACCGGCCGAGGCGACGTCGCCGTCGCCGAGTCCCGCGATCCCGTCGCATCGGCGGGTTGCGCGTCGGTCGTGTACGCGGCGGCCGGCTCGGGTCGCCCCCCGGCGCGCGCATGCGGTTCGAGCACACGACGCGCCCGCCCTGCCGACCGTGGCCGGGCGGCAAGCAGCAACCCGATCGCCGCCGCCAGCACCACGGCGACATCGGCCAGATAGCGCAGCGACTGCATGAGTTCGGCGGCGGTGTTCGGCCCGCCGCGGATCAGCACGATCGGAAGCTGAACGGCCAGAACGTATCCCGCGACCAGGACCCACACCGGTAACACGCGGCGGCGCAGCCGCAGTGTCACCAGTACCACCGCGGCGACGATCAGCCAGGCGGGCACGACGGTCCACCCCGGCGGCGTGGCCCACGGTGTCGACGGCAGCCAGCGCGCCCACACCCACGGCCCGCCGAGCAGGGTCGGGACGATCCCCAACGAGGTGGCGCTGTGGAGAAGTCGCCGCGCCCCGGCCAGGCTGGTGTCCGCCGCGATGTGGTCGGCGACGGTGAGATAGGCCGCGCCCCAGCCCGCGAGGATCAACGCCGAACCGGCCCACAGCGCCGCGCCCGCGCGTACCACGTCGGAAACCGCCGCCCAAGCGCTCGGTTCGGCATGATCACCCGTCGGCTCGGCCTCATCGGTATGCGCGACACCGTCGGACCTCCCGGCCTCACCCGAATCGGCCGGCCCACCCGGCTGCGGGGACGACGGACATTCGCCGGGATCCGACTCCGCATCCACGGTGCGGGCGCCGGCGATGTAGCGCTCCAGCACCGCGACGGCCAAGGCGACGAACGGCACCACCACTGCCTTTTCGAAGAACAACAGTCCCACGATCAGCACCAGCAGACCGGAGATCGCATAGCGCCCGCGTCCGGTGCGCACCAACAGCACCGCGTCCGCTATCACCCAGGCCAGCGCGAACTGCAGCGGCAGCGCGTTGAGCGAGGCCGCCCACCAGGCGAAGGCCGGAAGGGTCAGCGGGCAGAACAGATAGCCGATCATCGGAATCAGCACAGCCCAGCGGATTGCACCGGCTCGCCGCGGAACGAGCACCAGCAGCATGCGCAGCACCGCGACCGAGGCCGCGAGCTGCAGCAGCACCATGGTCACCACCGGCCCGTCCCACCGCAGCGGCGCGATGCGGGTCACCACCCACGCGGTCGCGAAGGCCAGCGGCATGAAGTGGCCGTCGTGGTCGTAGAGCAGCAGGTCGGCGGACCAGAGCGGATAGCGGTCGGCGCGGCCCACCAGAATGAGGTCGTCCCAGTAGAAATAGCCGCGCCCGGCCACCCAGCCGCGCAGCCCGAGCTGCGCGAGGATCAGCAGTACCGCCACCAGGATTACGGGACGACGGATCACCGCGCGCAGACCGGTGCGAACGAATCCGCCGCGCCGCGCGGCGCGCCCCGGTCCAGGGTGGTCCGCGGCGGCCGACGAGCCGACCGGGCCAACCTCCCTCGACCGGTATCGGGTGCCGGACGAGGCGACCTGCGCCACGGCGCCGAGCGGAGCATTCCCACGGCCGCAGCGGTCCGGGCCTCCGTCGCCGCGGTCTTCGTTCCCCTCGGCAGGCCGATGAGCAGACCGCGCCGGAACCCACCCGCGTGCGAAGCCGGGCGCGGAGAACATGGCACCCCACCCTAGTGGCCCACGACCGGGCTCGCTCGCGGCGACGGGTCAGGCCCTCACTCGAAGACGGGGGCGCGCTTGCCGAGGAATGCCGCGATGCCCTCGGTGCCGTCGGGCGAATCGGCGCAGGCGGAGATGAACGCGGCCTCGCGTGCGGTCTGTTCCTCGAGCGTGTGCGAGGAGCTCACCAGCAGGAGCTTCTTGACGCTGGCATTCGAATGCCGGGGCCCCGCCGCGAATTCCGCGACCACTTCGTCCACGGCGGAGGCGAGTTCGGCATCCGGCACCACGCGATGCACGAGACTCCACTCCAGCGCCTCGGCCGCGGTCAGGGTGCGGTTGGTGAACATGAGTTCCTGCGTGCGGCGCAGGCCGATCAGACGGGGCAGATAATAGGAGGCGCCGCCGTCGGGACTCAGTCCGGCACGGGTGTAGGCCATGGTGAACGCCGCCGATTCGCCCGCGAGGACCAGATCACCGGCCATCGCCAGGCTGAAGCCGGCGCCCGCGGCCACACCGTTGACCGCCACGACGAGCAGGGCGTCCATCCGAGCGAACGAGGAGAGGGCCTCGTGCAGGTCGTCGGCGAGGCCCTTCACATAGTGGCCGGCGCCGCCGTCCTGGGCAGCCATCGCCTTGAGGTCGCCGCCGGCGGAGAAGAACCTGCCCGCACCGGTCAGCACGACCACCTTCAGCGCTGGATCGTCCACGCACTGTCCCGCGATATCGGCCAGTTCCCGGCCGAGGACGTGGTCGATACCGTTGGCGGCCTTCGGCCGGTTCAGGGTGATCCTGGCGACCGCGCCGGTCCGCTCGAAGGTGATCGTCTCGTACTCGCTCATGGGCTGCCTTTCGGTCGTGTCTGCCGGCCCAGCATGACAAACGGCCGCACTGCGCGCGACGCCGCCACCACCGAGGCATATCCGACGAGGCATATCCGACGAGGCATATCCGACATCCCGGCACGGAAACGCGGGGACTCGGCTATCGCGGGACGAGTTCGAGTCGTACCCCGAGCAGCCGGACCGGCCGATCGAGTTCGAAACGGTCGATGATCTCGAGTGCGACCGCGATGATCGCCTCCGCGTCGATCGTCGGTTCGGGCAACTTCTTCTGCTTGGTGCGCGTGTAGAAGGTGTTGGTACGCACGGTAACCCCCACCCGCGTGCCGATCCGGCCGGCCGCGGCCATCTCCTCGGCGACCTCGCGGGCCAGCCGCGCCACCTGCGCACGAATCTCCTCGCGCTCGGTGAGATCGTGCGGGAAGGTTTCGGATTTGCTGCGGCCCACCGGGATTCGCGGCTCGGTCACCACATCGGTGTCACCGGCGCCGTGGCCGAGAACCCAGAGGTAGGGACCGGTGGTGGGACCGAATTCGGCGGCCAGGACATTCCGGTCGGCGGCCGCGAGCTGGGCGACGGTGTCTATGCCGAGGGCCGACATTCGCTGCGCGATGCGATTGCCGATACCCCACAGTGCGCTGGTCGGGCGGTGCGCCATGAGCTCGTTCCAGTTCTCGGCGGTGAGCCGGAATATTCCCATACCGGGGTCGGCGATCCGGGGGGCCATCGCTGCCTCGACATGCGAGTGCTCCTGCCCCACAATTTCTTTCGCGGCCGTGCTGTTCGGGCCCTTCGCGGCCGTGCCTTTGCCGACGCTCTTCGCGAATCCGGTCGCCAGTTTCGCTCGCAATTTGTTGTCGCCGATACCTATCGAACAGGTTAGGTTCAATTCCACTATCGCACTGCGGATTTCGCGAGCGAGCTGTTCGGGATCGTCGGTGTCGGCGGCGAGGAAGGCCTCGTCCCAGCCCAGTACTTCGACCCGCACCGGGAAGCTCCGCAGCACCTCCATGACCTCGTCGGAGGCCTCCTCGTAGGTGGTCATGTCCAAGGGCAGGAATACTCCGTCCGGACATTTGCGGACGGCGGTGCGCAGCGGCATTCCGGCCCGCACGCCGAAGGCCCGCGCCGGATACGACGCACACGTAACCACCTTGCGCGGTTCGTTCGGGTCGCCGTTGCCGCCGACGATCACCGGCTGCCCACGCAGCTCGGGATGGCGGCGGAACTCCACCGCCGCCTGGAATTGGTCGAGGTCGACGTGCAACAGCCACCTGGCCACGAGTCCGTTCTTACCGCACGGCACCGACAGCCGGGGGGACTTCGCAGGTAGCGTCCTTGCGCTCGCTCGAGAACAGAACTAAATTCTGGTCATGAAGATTCGGGATCGGTTGCTGTTCGCGGCCGAGCGGCAGTTCGCCGAGCACGGGGCGCTCGACGCGACGCTGAGCCGGATCAGGGCCGACGCCGGTGCCAGCGTCGGTGCGCTCTACCACCACTTCCCGGACAAGGCCGATCTGTACCGGCAGGTGTGGGCCAACGCGCTGGCCGACTACCAGCGGCATTTCTGGACGAGCATCGCCGACAGCGCCGATGCCGAGCAGGGCGTGACCGCTGGAGTCGTCGAGCATCTGCGGTGGGTGACCGACAACCGATACCGCGCAACGATTCTCATCTCACCTAGGCCACCGGGAGTACGCGACAGCGACAGCAACCGCGAATTCCTCACGTCGGTCGCGCGCTGGTGGCGCACCCATGCCCGCTACGGCGCGGTGCGCGAACTGGAATTCGACGTGCTGTACGCGCTGTGGCTGGGGCCGGCGCAGGAGTATTCCCGACAGTGGCTCGGGGGCGGCATCCGGACCGCGCCGACCGATGTCGCGCCGGAACTGGCAGCGGCGGCCTGGAAGTCGCTGCGCGGCGACGGATGACCACGGCTTCGACAGCAAAGGACGTGACCATGAAACCTGCGACCCGGACCGACGGCCTGACCGCGCGTCCGCACGGCGACCTCGGCGGCGAAGCGGCCACTTCGACCGCAACCGACACGGCGACCGATGCGGGACGCTCCGGCGGCGATGGAGACGCTGGTCAATCGTCGGAAAAACTCACGTTCGAACAGGCTCGCGCGGTGCTGGCCGCGCAGCCGTTCGCGCAGCACGTCGGTACCGAGATCACCGAATTCGCGGGCGGGGCAGCCACATTGGTGGTCGAGGTGGCTCCCGAGCACGCACAGCAGTTCGGTTTCGTGCACGGCGGCGTGCTCGCCTATCTGGCCGACAACGCGCTCACCTTCGCCGCCGGATCCGCCCTCGGCCCGAATGTGCTGACCGGCGGCTTCACCGTCACCTATCTGCGGCCCGCCCGCTGTGGCCGGCTCCGTGCCCGGGCCACGGTCACCGACGCCACGCGCCGCCAAGCCGTCACTCGCTGCGAGATCTATTGCGACAGCGATGATTCCAGCACGCTGTGCGCGGTGGCGCAGGGCACCGTGCGGGTGGTGGAACGCGCGTTGCCCGGCAACGGTTCGGGGGCCGAGGACGGTAGTGCGTAAGCACGGCAGCAACTCACCGGGGCAGTAGGGACACACTCGCGGGCAGAGGGCGTTGCGCCGGATCTCGGCCGCGCCGGGCGGATGTTCCGATCGACGGATCGACCGTAGGATTTCGGCATCACGACCAAGAGGATGTGCCGATGACCGAACCCCAGGACCGCAGCCCGGACATCGCCCGCCACGACCCGGCGCCCGCGGTCCGCATCACCGATCACGAACGCGCACAGGTGGAGCGACTGCTGCGACTGGCTTTGAACGACGGTTCACTCGATCTCGCCGAACTCGACCGGCGCCTGGCCGTGGCCTACGCGGCGAACACCCGCGAGGAGCTCGTCGCGGTCACCGCCGATCTGCCGGTGGCCGCCGCGCGCGAACCCCTGATGTTGAGCACCGTCAGTGGTTCGCTGCGCAAGGACGGTCAGTGGATCGTGCCCGCCGAGATCACCGTCTCCGCCACCTCCGGATCGGTGCGCCTGGACTTCACGCAGGCGATCTGCCCGCACGCCGTCGTGGACCTGCACGTCGGAATCGCCTCCGGCAGCCTGCGATTGACGGTGCCACACGGCTGGCAGGTGGATCTGGACCGGTTGTCCTTCGTCAGCGGGAGCGCGAAGAACCGGGTGACCGACCCGTCGCTGCCCGGCTGTCCGACCCTGCGCGTCGACGGCTCGATCACCTCCGGCTCGATACGCGCCCACTACCCGAAACCGCCTCGCCGCTCCTTCTGGGCCTGGTTGCTGCGCCGCCCGCGCCGGTGACCGGGCCCAGCAAGAGGCAGGCCGAAATACGGCGAGAGGCCCTTCACCCCGACGGGTGAACGGCCTCTCGACTCATGACAACCGGTCGTCCGGATCAGGCGCTGGCCGCGAACGCCTCGTAGGCCGGCTCGGCGACCGGTTCGATGGCGTAGGCCAGGATGTCGGCCACGTCGGCGACGGGGCGGACATCCAGTGCGGCGAGCACCTCGGCCGGGACTTCGTCCAGGTCCGGCTCGTTGCGGGCCGGGATGAAGACCGTCTTCAAACCGGCACGCTGGGCAGCCAGCAGCTTCTGCTTCACGCCGCCGATCGGCAGGACCCGGCCGTTCAGCGTGACCTCGCCGGTCATGCCGACGTCCGCGCGGACCTGCCGGCCCAGGGCCAGCGACACCAGGGCGGTGACCATGGTGACGCCCGCCGACGGACCGTCCTTGGGCACCGCACCCGCCGGGAAGTGGATGTGGATATTGCGATCCAGCACCTTCGGCTCGATGCCGATCTCTTCCAGGTGCGAGCGCACATAGGTCAGTGCGATCTGCGCGGATTCCTTCATGACATCACCCAGCTGGCCGGTCAGGGTCAGTGAGCGTTCGCCCTCGGCGGCATTGGCCTCGATGTAGAGGACGTCGCCACCGGCACCCGTGACGGCCAGGCCGGTCGCCACACCGGGGACCGAGGTGCGTTCCACCGAATCGGGGGTGAAGCGCGGACGGCCCAGGTAATCCTTCAGATCGCCCAGACCGATCACCAACGGCTCGGAACCTGCTGCCACATCGGGCTTTTCACCGTAACCGAGCGCAGGGTCGTAGCCCAGATCGATCACCGTGGCATCCGAATCACCGTCCGCCGCAACCGTCTCCGCACCGAACGCGTCCTGTGACAGCCGAGTCGCCGCCTTGCGCAACGCCTTCGCGAGCAGTCGCTCCAGCTGACGCACACCGGCTTCCCGGGTGTAGTTGGCGGCGATCTCCCGCAGCGCCTCGTCGGTGAACGACACCTCCTCAGGGGTCAGCGCATTCCGTTCCAGCTGCCGCGGCACCAGGAAGTCGCGGGCGATGGCCACCTTGTCGTCCTCGGTGTACCCGTCGACGGTGATCAGTTCCATGCGGTCCAGCAGCGGGCCGGGAATGGTCTCCATAACATTCGCGGTCGCGATGAACAGCACATCGGACAGATCCAGGTCCAGATCCAGGTAGTGGTCGCGGAAGGTGTGGTTCTGCGCCGGATCCAGCACCTCGAGCAGCGCGGCCGCCGGATCGCCCCGGAAGTCCGAGCCGACCTTGTCGATCTCGTCCAGCAGGACGACGGGATTCATCGAACCCGCCTCCTTGATGGCACGCACGATCCGGCCGGGCAGGGCACCGACGTAGGTCCGCCGGTGACCACGGATCTCGGCCTCGTCGCGCACACCGCCCAGGGCGACGCGTACGAACTTGCGGCCCAGAGCCCGCGCCACGCTCTCGCCGAGCGAGGTCTTACCGACACCGGGAGGTCCGGCCAGCACCATCACGGCGCCGGAGCCGCGACCGCCGACGACCTCCAGACCACGCGCGGCCCGGCGGGCGCGCACGGCGAGGTATTCGACCATGCGGTCCTTCACCTCTTCCAGCCCGTGGTGATCGGCGTCCAGCACTGCGCGAGCAGCCGAAACATCGGTGCTGTCGGTGGTTTTCACCGACCACGGCAGGTCCAGAACGGTATCCAGCCAGGTGCGGATCCAGCCCGATTCCGGACTCTGATCGCTGCTGCGCTCGAGCCGGTCGACCTCGCGCAGCGCGGCCTCGCGGACGTTGTCGGGCAGTTCGGCGGTCTCCACCCGGGTGCGGTAGTCGTCCGCGCCGTCGGGCTCGCCCTCGCCCAGTTCCTTGCGGATCGCGTTGAGCTGCTGGCGCAGCAGGAATTCCCGCTGCGACTTCTCGACGCCCTCGCGCACATCCTCACTGATCTTCTCGGTGACCTCGACCTCGGCGATGTGGTCCTTGGTCCACCCGATCAACCGGGTCAGGCGCTCAGCGACGTCGGGAGTGCCGAGCAGTTCGCGCTTCTGCTCCGCGGTCAGATACGGCGCGTAGCCGGCGGTATCGGCCAGGGCCGACGGGTCGGTCAGCTGGTTGACCACATCGATGACCTGCCAGGCCTCACGACGCTGCAGGACCGAGACGACCAGCTGCTTGTATTCGGCGGCCAGCTCCTTCGTGTGCGCATCGGGTGCGGGTGTGTCGACCGGTTCGGCCTCCACCCACAGTGCGGCGCCCGGACCGGTGACGCCGTGCCCGATCTTCGCGCGCTGCTCGGCCTTCAACACCGCGGCAGCGGCGCCGCCGCGCATGCGGCCGACCTGCTCGATGGTCGCGATCACACCGTAGACGGCATAGCCCTCGTCCAGACGCGGTGCGAGCAACACGGAATCCGACTTCGCGGCCCGTGCGGCGTCGATGGCGGCCTGTGCCGATTCGTCGAGCTCGATGGGGACGACCATGCCCGGCAACACGACCGGATCGGTCAGAAACAGCACAGGCAGACGCTGTGGAGTACTCACAGATTCAGCCCCTTCCAAAGCATGCCCCGGATCCTGTGTTTCTTCGCCTCCAGGGTTGAGCGTTACCTACTCAACTACAGGGTGTGCCGCGTTGTTCCAACCCCCCTGTTCACCGGCAGCGAACGCGGTATGACCGGCGGCTACGCGACTCGTAAGAAAGTGATGCGAGAAGTGTCTCACCGTGTTAGACAGGTCACCTAAGGCAAGGAGGCGGTTGTGGAGCATCCGTATCGGCTCGCGATCCGGGGGCCGGGGATATGGGTGGGCGGGCGCTGCGGACCGCGCACGAATCGCGGGACGTCGAGGTGGTCGGAGGTCAAGGTGTTCAGTCCGCACAAGCACGGCCGGGATGTCGGCGAACTGGCCGGGCCGGCGCCAGTGGGAGTCGCGGCGAGGACCTCGATGGACGAAATCCTCGCCCTGGACGCCGATTGCGTCGTCCATACGCCGATCACGCCCGCGCGGCGAGCAGGTCCGAGTGACGTGGCCGGTGATTTAAACTCGACCGCGTGGCGATTCCCTCCCCGTCCGAACCGGCCCCGCTCGGGGGGCGGCAGGCGCGGTGGCAGACACACAACGACCGGCGGCGGAGTCGGATCGTCGGGGCGTTGATCGAGCTGCTGGAGGAGTCCGGCGGGGGCGCCGAGATCTCGATGCAGCAGATCGCCGCGCGGGCGGGGCTCGCCAAATCGGTGGTGTACCGGCAGTTTTCGGGGCGGGACGAACTCGATCGGCGGGCTCGGACCGCGATCGGTGAGCAGTTCATCGATACCGTCGACGCGGCGCTGGATATCCGGGACGGATCCATTCACCGAATCCTGCACCGCACGATCGCCGCGGTCGCGGACTGGCTCACCGAGCACGCGCGGCTGTACGACTTCGCGCGCAGCGGGCCGGCGATGGGGGATCCCGACGATGTGGACGCGCTCAGCAGTATCAAGGCCACCATCGCCGCTCGGACCCGGCTGCTGGTGTCGAGCCTGGCGGGGGTGATCGGCGTGGTCGACGAGGCCACCGCCGACACGATGACCTTCGCCATCGTGTCGATGACCGAGGCGACCGTCAGCCGGTGGGCCCGCGATCCCAACCCGCTGCTGAGTCGCGAACAGCTGATATCCGAGGTCGCCGGCTACGCCTGGAGCGTGCTCGACGGCGCGGCGCGCGCCCACGGATTGGCCCTGGATCCCGAACTGCCGCTGATCGAACTGATCAACGCGCTGGCCGAGGGAGCCGGCGACACCCCGTGAGCAGGCGCCGCCGGGTCCCGGCGAGTCAGGCCGCCAACCAGCCGACGAGGGAGCCGACCACGGGCAACCGGTCCGCCACCGCGGCCGCCGCGCTCCGCCGCTCGGGCTCACCGCGATATCGCGACGGTTCACCGTCGACGTGCAGCAGCTGCCACAGCTTGCGGGTCACCGGATTCATCAACCCCAGCTCATCGGCGAGTTTGCGCATATCGCCGAAGTAGCCGGACAGGATCTGCCGTGCATGCGGGGCATCCCAGAACGCCTCCCGGATGACGTCGCGCGGAATGTCGAATTCCTTCGCGAACGAGCGCGGGGGCGCCATGATCTCACCGGCCAGCCAGCGCATCGTGATCGGAAACGCCAACGCGCACATGGCTTTACCGAACGGACTCATCCGCTCGATATGCGCCTTCAAGAACTCGCCGGCGAAGGAGATGTGGCGGGCCTCCTCGGCGATGTGGATCTGCATGGTGCGCAGCACCGCGGGGGGCATCGACTCGCCCTCCCGGATGATCGCCTTCTGATAGTGGTCGATCGGCTCCTCACCACCGAGAATGCCGATGAACAGGATGGCGTGCGCGTAGCCGCCGGCCACGCCGATGAAGGGCGACAGCACGCGGAACAGCGGTCGCATCCCCGGGACGTCCACGCCGATCCGGTTGATCAGCTCCTGGAACATCTGGATGTGATTGCACTCTTCGGTCATCTCGTGCAGGCAGTAGCGAAACTCCGGAGATCCGTTGGGGAGCTTCATGATGTACTGCATCATGCCGCGGATGAGAATGCTCTCGAAGGCGGCGCCGACCTTGATCACGTTGGCGGTCCGCCACTTTCCGATCTCGATCCTGCGCTCCAGCGGCAACGACTTGTACCAGTCGGTTCCGCCGAGCGGGTCGAGCTCCGGCGACAGCACCCATCTCGGATCGTCGGGATCGATAGCCAACTCCGGTGAATCCCACTCGATATCGAGATAGGGGTCGAAATTGCGATGGACCGATCCCTCGGACAGGATCGCCAGCATTTCTCGGTAGTCCGGGCCGAATAGGTCGGTACGAACGGATTTCGACAGCGTCATCGATGTCTCCTGTGCTCTCCGGGACCCCGCCCCCGTTCGGCCCGGCGAGCGGGCTTCGCAGTGTGGCTCATCGGGCCTCCTAGCTCCCATCCCCCGAGGCGCGGCCCCGGCGGCGGTCGACACCCAGCAGGTGTGGCCCTCCAAGGATATATGGGACTCACAGTCCCACACAATCTCCGAAGCCTGGTGAGTCGCCCGCAGCCGTGCCGTACGCAACTCCGGCCGAAACCGCGATGACGGTGCGATACTCGACCGGGCCCGCGGGACCGCCCGCCCGATCCAGAGGAGTAGCCCGACATGCTGGCCGCACGCCTTCACCTGGGACCACAGCGCCGACTGGAACTGGATGACGTGCCGACGCCGGAGCCGGGTCCCGATCATGTCCTGGTGAAGGTCGAAGCGGCGGGGGTCTGCCTGTCCGATGTCCATCTCATCGACGGCACGCTGACCCCGGTGATGCTCTCCGGCGACGTGGTGACGCTCGGCCACGAGGTCGCGGGCACCGTCCACGCACTCGGACCGGAGGTGACCGGCGCGAAGGTGGGAGATCGGGTGCTGCTGCAGGCCGGCGAACTTCGCGGCGGCGCGGTGTTCACCCGCGGAGTCGACTACGACGGCGGATGGGCGGAGTTCACCCTGGCCCGGGTCGACACCCTCGTTCCCATTCCCGACGATCTGCCCTTCGAGCAGGCCTGCTTCATCCCCGACGCGGTCTCCACACCCTGGGCCGCGATCACGGCGACCGCCCAGGTACGGCCCGCCGAACCGGTCGGCGTCTGGGGTGTGGGCGGCCTCGGCGCCCACGGGGTGCAATTGCTGCGCATGGTCGGTGCGGCGCCGATCGTGGCGGTGGATCCGCTGCCGGCGGCGCGGGAACGGGCGCTGAGTTTCGGTGCGGATCTGGCCTTCGATCCGGCCGATCCCGAACTGCGAGCACAGATCTTCGCCGCCACCGGGGGCGCCGGGTTGGCGGCCGCCTTCGATTTCGCCGGAGTGGCGGCGGTGCGCGAACAGGCAGTCACCTGTCTGGGACCGGGTGGGCGACTGGTTCTGGTCGGCCTGACCGACAAGCCGATCACGATCACCGGGGGTATCGGTTTCAGCTTCTTCCAGCAGCAATTGCGCGGACACTACGGCTCGCAGCCCGAACACGTCACCGAACTGGTGAAGCTGCGGCGGCTGCATCGTCTCGATCTCGCCCGCTCGGTCAGCGCGGTGCTGCCACTTTCGGAAGCCCCGGAGGCGGTGCGGGCGCTGGAAACCAAACAGGGCAATCCGATTCGACTCGTCCTGCGCCCCTGAACGGGGTGCGTTTACCCCCGCCGACCAGGGCAAGTGCTGCCCCGCCGCATTGACACGCTCTGGCCCCGGTGAGAATGTGGGGACCCAGTCAACTCGCAAGTCCGCACGGCGCAAGGGGGATCTACGATGGCGGTAGTCGCCGGCGGTGTGTTCATCGACTGGGAACAGCTGACCGGGCAGTCCAAATTCGTCGTGGATCTGATCACCTTCCCGATCTTCAGCGCGCTGGCGGGCTGGCTCACCAACTGGACCGGCGTGCTGATGTTGTTCTGGCCGTTGCAATTTCGCGGCGTTCGGATTCCGGGACTGCAGGTGCTGTATCCCTATTTCCCACGCCGGGTGCAGGTGTTGCCGACGTTTTCCGGCGACGGTAAACGACTCGGCTTCCAGGGCTTCATCCCCGCTCGCGCGGAGAAGATGGCCAGCATCTGCGTGGATATGGCGATCATGCGGATCGGCAGTCCGCGCGATTTCATCCATGAACTCGATCTGGAAGGTATCGCCGACTACATCGCCGACCGCGCGCACGAACAGTTGCAGCAGATCGTCGACGATGTGATGTACCGCGAGAATCCGGAACTGTGGCGAGCGGTACCGCGCCCCGCGAAACAGATTCTCTATCAGCGCGTCGACCGCGAACTGCCGAAACTGTGCCGGCGCGGTTTCGAGCAACTCGGTGACAATGTCGACCAGCTCATCGACATCAAGAGTTTCGTCATCCGCTATCTGCGGACAAATCCGGAGATCCTGAAGGACCTGACCACCACGGTCGCCGCGCCGGAGCTGCGGTTCATGGTGCGGATCGGGTTGCTCGGCGCCCCGTTCGGCGTCCTGCTGGCGCTGTACATGCATGTCCACCACGACATTCCGGTGATCGGCTGGCTCCCGGGATGGCTGGTGGTACTGGCCGCGGCCGCCACCATCGGCGTGCTGGTGAACATGATCGCCATCAAGATGGTGTTCGAGCCCGGCGATCCGCAGCCGCGCTACAAATACCTCTGGCGGCAGGCACTGCTGGCCAAGCGGCAACCGCAGGCCGCCGACGACCTCGCCCAGATTCTGGCCTATCAGGTGCTGACCCTGCCGAATCTGGCGGCGGAACTGCTGGACGGGCCCAACGGGGACAAGACCCGTCAGCTCGTGGAGCATCTGATCGCCGACGAGATCCGCACCCAACTGGGCCCCACGCGCTCGGTGGTGCGCGCTGCCTTCGGTGCGCGGCAGTTCGACAACTTGCAGGTCGGCGCGGCCGGGGCCGCGGTGAGCCTGGCGCCGAGCCTGGTGCAGGACGAGGCCTTCGCCTTGGACCAGGCCAAGAAGATCGACGAATTCGCGGCACGGAAACTCAAGCAGCTCACACCCGGTGAGTTCATGGAGATGTTCTACGCCTCGGTCGAACAGGACGCCTGGCTGCTGTATCTGCACGGCGCGGCATTGGGTTTGGTCGTAGGCGGCGTGCACCTGCTGATCTTCGGCTGGTGACAAATACAAGCACGCATGCTTGCATTTTTTTCGGGGCATTGTCATGCTTTCGGTCATGGCTGACCTAGCGGCGCTGCTCGACGACTTCGAGGCCGAATGCGCGGACCTGGACCGTCTGGTCGCGCCGCTGGGTCCGGCCGGCTGGGCGCGGGAGACACCCGCCCCGGGATGGACCATCGCCCATCAGATCGCCCATCTGACCTGGACCGACGAGGTATCGACGATCGCGGCGACCGATGCTGCGGCGTTCGCCGAGCTGCTGCGTGAGGCGACCACGAAGATCGCGACCTTCGTCGACGACGCGGCCGCCGAGGTGGCGACCACACCGGCGCCCGCACTGCTCGAGCGGTGGCGCCGGGGCCGGGCCGGTCTGGCGCAGGCGCTGCGAGCGGTGCCGGCGGGCACGAGGCTGCCCTGGTTCGGACCGCCGATGAGCCCGATGTCGATGGTGAGCGCGCGGTTGATGGAGACCTGGGCTCACGGTCAGGACGTCGCCGATGCGCTGAGCGCGGTGCGGACGCCGACGGTGCGTCTGCGCAGTATCGCGCATATCGGCGTGCGGACCCGCGATTTCGCCTACACCGTGCACGGTCGCCAGGCCCCCGCGGAACCGTTCCGAGTCGAACTCACGGCACCGGACGGGTCGGTCTGGAGCTGGGGGCCAGAGGATGCCGCGCAGCGAGTGAGTGGTTCGGCGCTGGACTTCTGCCTGCTGGTGACGCAGCGCCGGCATCATGACGATCTGCCGCTGGTGGCGACGGGAACCGACGCCGCGGAGTGGTTGACGATCGCGCAGGCCTTCGCCGGGCCCCCGGGATCGGGGCGCGAAGCCGGCCAATTCGCCTGAAAGTTCCGGTTCGAGCGGGCGAGCGCCGACTCAGGTGCGACGTGCTTGTGGCCGACCGGACGCCGTTGGCCGGAGGACTTCGAGATCGCAGCTCGAAGTTGACGCTCGCCAGCTTTCTGTTTTTACCCGGCGTCGATCCGGCGCAAACCTTCGCACCGCTCGGGGGTCGGCGGCGTACCGGCGCCGATCGGAGGGGGGTGAACAGCGGTTTTCACGCCGCTACGCTCGCTGTTGTGATCTTGACCGCAGGCCTCGGAATCCCGTGTGCCAGGAAGTAGCCTGGACGTGCGTACGACTTTCAACGGTGCGGGTCGGCCACGAGAGGAACCAGGGGGAGGGAAGGACGCACCGTTATGGCTCAGTCCGCGCAGTCCCGGTCCACCGGCCAAATTCTGCAACACACCGCTGTCGTGCTCGCCGGAATGGCGAGTATCGGCCTGACCGTCGCCGCCGGAACCTATGTCGTCAACCAGATCGGCGGCGGCGGCCTGCCGGCCGCGATCGGCTCCGGCGAGCGGGGCGACACGATCGTCCCAGCGCCCGACACCCACCGGTCCGACACGTCATCGACCACCGCCCCGGCCGGCACCGGTTTGTGGGGCGTGGCCGCGGCGTCCCGCCGCCTGCCTGCCTTCGCGGCCACGCCGGCGCGTCTCGTGCCCGAACCGGCGGACCGCTCACCGAACACCGAAACACCCTCGGCGACAACTGGTCCCGGCGGCGTCGGGGGCCGCCTGAACCTCACCGGCGAAACCTACGTCGGGGCGAATCTATCCAGGACACAACAGCATTCGTTCGCCGTCACCGTCGACACGAATGTGCCGTCGGTACTGGGCGCGAACGGCTCCCCGGATCATCAGCCGGGCGCCGCGCCGAATACGGTGACCGAATTCCGTACCGACGTCGACGTGCACAGCGGTGAGTTCAGCGTCGCGATGAGCGATCCACTCCTGGGCCGGCACGACGTACAGGTCCAGCGGCACGCACGGCCGGCTCCGGTGCCGTCGCACCATCCGCAGCAGATTCCCACGGACCAGGCCGGCAACCCGCCCGGCACCGATTCGCCGGAGCAGGCGGTGGGTCAGGCGACCACCGCGGCAGCCGCTTCGACCACCGCGGCAGCCGGGTTGACCACAGCGGCACCGGATTCCACGTCGGCATAACGTTTCGACACCCTTCCGGCCGGGTACCGTCAAGGTGCCTGGCCGGTTGCCTTCTGTGCCCGCTGTCGTCGAGCACACTTGGGACGTACTGGTCGTTTACCACATTTGTCCTCGTCAGCGGTTATCCGCCGCTCGACGTGCGGAGCGCACGTTATTCCCCGGTAACCGTTTAATAAAGAGGAATTCTGTAGTATTTTTGTGGCAAGCGTGGAACAGGGAGGGCCTATGGGCCACATCAGGTACGCGAGCGACGTTGGGGCTCCGGTGGAGGTCGCATTCACGTACACCGACAACCATCGGTTCGTCCCGGATTGGATGTTCGGTATCGCAGCGTTCGAACCGGTCGGCGCGGCCGGCCACGGACCGGGTGCGGTCTTTGCGGCGACGTTTCGGCTCGGGCTGTGGCATCCCACGGTCGACTGTGAGATCACCGAATACCGCCGCAACGCGGTCATCGGGTACACCCTGCGCAGGCGCCGGCCGGGGAAGGTGGCGCCTGCGCAGGACCCCGCCCCGTCGTTGCAGGACCCCGAACCCGCACCCGCGCTCGCCACACTGACGCTGCGGTTCGATCCACTCGGTCACGGCCGGTCGGTGCTGACCTCGGAGGCGGACTACCCGCCGGCGCACGGCTGGCTGGCCCGTCCGGCCGCCAAGGCCATCGATGCGCTGGCCCAGGCGGCGGTGCGGCGCAGCGAGACGCAATTGCGCAGGGAAATCGAAGAATTCCACGGCACGGATCTTGTCGGCAGGATTGCGTAGGGTACCGGTCATGATCATCGTGAGCACCGACGGATCCTGCCTGCGCAATCCTGGCGGCGCCATCGGCTGGGCGTGGGTCAATCATCAGGGCAGTTCGGCCAGCGCCGGTGCGGCCTCCGGCACCAACCAGGTAGCCGAGCTACGCGCGGTTCTGGAGGCGATTCGGGCGCATCCGGGTTCCGAACCGCTGTTCATCGAGAGCGATTCGCTGTACGCGATCAAATGTGCGTCGGAATGGCTACCGAGCTGGCGGCTCAACGGCTGGCGCACCGCCACCGGCAGCGCGGTGAAGAATGTGGAGCTCGTCCGGTGGATCGATCACGCGATCGCCACCCGCCCGGGGCCGGTGCGGTTCCGCTGGGTGCGCGGGCACGTCGGCAATTACTACAACGAACAGGCCGACAAGCTCGCCGGTGAGGCCGCCCGCGCCGCCGCGGGCCGGGCCGATGCGACACCGAACGGTATCGACGATCTACCGCCGTTGCCGAGCGCGGTTCGCCCCACCGCCGCAGCCGCCGAGACGATGTCCGACACCTCCGATACCTCCGCGACAACGCCGCTGACGGTCGTCGTCACCGACAAGCCGGCGTCCCGCCCGAAACGCGGCCGCGCGACAGCCGAAACCGCGGACGCCCTCACCCTTTTCTGACCGGGCACGCGTCAGACCAACTGAATGGCTTCCGGCGGTGGTGGGTCGGCCCACCGCCGGAGGCGCCCGGTTGCCGCCGCCTCGGTCGCGTGTTCACAGCCGGATCACCTCGTCGAACGCATTCCGGCCCCGCGACGGAAACCGTCACGGGGCCGGAAAGTGTTGTCCTGTAACCGGATTCAGTTACCCGGCGGCGGAGCCGGTGCGGGCTGCGGCCCACCGTTGGCCTGCGGGCTGGTACCCGGGACGGCCTGCGGCGCACCCGGCGCCGGACCGGACGGGCCCATTCCCTTGGTGACCGGCGAGTCGAACTTCGAGATCAGCCATTTGCCGTCGTGCTTCTCCATGTGGGCTACGCCGGGGATCGTCAACTTGTCCGGTTGTGGCACCGCCTGGTTGCTTTGCTCCTGGGTAATCACGAGAACGACATTGGCCTCGCTGTCGTTGCCCGACTCCCACGCACAGTGAATCTCGTCGAGTTTCGATTTGGCATGCACGCTGACCATCGCGTCCTTCAGCGTCCCGGATGCCCCGCTCCAGAACTTGCCCCATTCACCCGTCGACACGTCAGCGACCTGCTTGAAGTAGTCGTCCAGGTGATCAGCGTCGTAGCTGGCCACGGCCTTGCCGAAATCGCACGCCGCCTTGGTCGAATCATCGCGCGCGGCGAGCTGATCCTCGCGGTTGTCGGCCTTCAGATAGAAGACCACCACCGCGGTGATCGCGGCCACCAGCAGCACGCCCGCGGCGAAGGCCGCGACGATCGGCACCCACGGAGTGCTCGTCCCGGGGGACGACGCGCTCGCGGGCGCCGCGACCGGGGTCGGCACCTTGGTGGTCGCCGCCTCGGCCGAGGTCGGGCCCGCGGTCTCGAGCTTCACCGTCCGGTCGGCATCGGCGGCCTTCGCAGCATCGGCACCCTTGGCGGCAGCAGCCGACGAGTCCGACTCGAACTTGACCGTTGCGTCCGCGGCGGTGCTGTCTTGCGCCGCGTCGACCTTCTCGGTCGACTCGGCATCGTTGTTCGCCTTGTCCTTGGCGGTGTCGTCATCGGACATGAATCGATCTGTCACCTTCCCGGCATGTGGAAACCATGCCGTATGTTTCGGGCCACTCTATTTACCGCACCGGTTTCGGGGTCCGAGCGTTCGGATCGGCACCCGACGGCATCTGCGCTCCGTTGTTCGGAACGTCGGGCCGCGGCGCGTTCGCCGAACCACGAATCTGCTGGTCCGGAGGTGCGTTGGTGCAATAGTTCCACTTCGGGAACGAGCCGTCGGTCACGACATACGGCGCGACCGGCGCGTGCGAGTACTGGCAGAACGGGCGAGGCCAGATATCGAGGATCGTATAGAACTCTCCGTCGTGGGCCGGCACCCCCATCGCCGAACTGCCGACGACCAGCGACGGGAACAGCGCCCGCAGCGCCGGCAGCCGCAGCTGCGCCGCCTTGGTGACGGCCACGAAGTTGGTCGCCAGGCTGGTGATCGGATCGGTGGTCTTGTCCAGCGTCGCACCCAGCGCCTTCATCTGCGCCGGGGCTTGGTCCAGCACCTTGCGGAGTTCGTCGTTGGCGTTGTTGAACTGGGTGAACAATGTCGACGAGTTCTGCGTCAGGGTGCTCAGATCGGGCTGCGCGTTCGACGTGGTGGACGCGATGGTGCGCAGGTTGGTGAGCAGGTTGGTGGTCTGCGGCAGCAGATTGTCCAGACCGGCCGTCACCAGGCTCAGCGCATCGACCATGTCACGCAACTGATCCGGTCCGCCGCTGAGCGCGGTGTCGAATTCGGTGAGGATGGTGCTGAACCGATCCGGGTCGATCTGGTCGAAGAACCCGCTGGCGTTTTCCAGCACCGCCGACACCGGAGTCGGGGTCTGCACCTTCTGCGGGTCGAACGGGATCACCGAACCGTCGGTGAGGTACGGACCCTTGTCGGTGTCGGGCTGAAAGTCGATGTACTGCTCGCCGGCGGCCGAGAGGGCGTGCACAACGACCTGCGTGGCCTTCGGAATCTTGTACCTGGTGTCGATCTGGGCCGCGGCCGCGATCGAGGCGCCCCGGTCCGCCAGCTTGATCGAATTCACCTTGCCGATGCGGAATCCACGCAGCGTGACGTCGTTGCCCGGCTGCAGACCGCCGGAGCGGTCGAGCGCGACCGTGACCGTATAGGTACTGCGCAGCGGGTTGATGCGCATGACGTCCACCGCCAGATACGTCGCGCCCACGACGAACGCGATCACCAGTCCGATCGTGGACAGCAGCAGTTTGTGTCGCAGCAGCCAGCTCATCGGTGGCCCCCTGTCACTCGGCCGTAGACGATCTGCAGCACCTGGATCAAACTGCCCGCCATGTCCTGCAGATCGCGCAGATCCCAGAACTTGCTGTGCGGCGGATCGGTGAGCAAGCCGATGTCGAGCTGGGTCAAGGTCGCGGCCACGGCGAGGGTGTTGCCCTTGAACGACGCGTCGACCTTCGGCCGGATCTCGTGCAGTGCGTCCAGCGCCGGACCGAGGTCGTTACCGGCCCGCGACAGCGCGTCCATCAACTTGTGCACGTTCTCGAGCAGGCTCGCCAGCTGATCGTGGCTGGTATCGGCGTAATCGCCGAGCGCCGCGCTGGTGGTGGAGATCTTGCCGAGCAGATCACCGATCTGCTTGTTGTTCTCCGCGATGGCGCCGATCATCTGCGGCAGCGAATCCGCCACCTGACCCAACTGGTCGTGGTTGGCCTCGATGGTGTTGGTCAGCGCGTCGAAGCCGTTGAGCGTGCTGTCGATGCGCTCACTGTTGGCGTGCAGGGTGGTGACCACACTCGTCATCTGCTTGATCAGGCTCGCGAGCTGATCGGGCCGGCCGCCGACCATCGAATCCAGTTCCGAGGTCAGCTTGGTCAGCGCGGACACGCCGCCGCCGTTGAACAGCATCGAGACCGAGAGCAGCAACTCCTCGACGGTGGCACCGGCCGAGGTGTGGTCGATGCCGATGGTGTCGCCGTCCTTCAGCATCGGCGTGGTCTCGTCCGACTTCGGCTTCGACAGCGCCACGAACACATCGCCCAGCGGAGTGGCCTGGCGCAGTTCGGCGGTGGAATCGCGCGGCAGCGTGATGTCCTTGCGGACGTTCATATCGACGATGGCCTGGTAGTTCTTGGTCGAGATGTGGGTGACCACACCGACATCGGAACCACCGATCTTGACCTTGGCCTGATCGGGCAGGTTGAGCGCGTTGGCGAAAATCGCGTGCAGGGTATAGGTCTCTCCGGACTGCCCCGGTTTGGGCAGCGGCAGACTCTCCACGGTCAGACCACAGCCGGAGGCCGCCACAGTCGCCGAGACGCCGAGGGCGAGCCAGGTGCGCCGCAGGCGCCTCGATACCGTCATTTCGTCAGTCCCAACAGTGCGGCGGACAACCCGAGGTCGGGTCCGAAATCCTCGATCTTGCCGGTCCGGCAGCCGTCGGCCTTCATCTGAATGCGTTCACAGAACAGACTGACGACCTCGCCGGACAGCGCGGTGCCGAGCACCGCGTGCAGGCGGACGAAGCCGCGGTTGCGGTCCATCGAACGGTCCAGGTTCTGCAGCAGCAGCGGCGCCACATCGACGGTCTCGACCACACCGGCCGCGTTCTGCCGCAGCTGGTCGGTGACCTTGGTGAGCCCGGTCAGGCTCTCCGACAACTGGCTCTGGTACTGGCTGAACACGCCGCTGGTGTTGGCCAGGAAGTCGTTGAGCTGATCCAGCGTGGCCTGCAGACCGGGCGCCTGCTCGGCCAGCAGCGACGACATCTGGGTGACCTTGTTGCTGAACTCGCGCACCGACTGGTCGTTGTCGGCCAGCATCGAGGTCAGCTCGTTGAGCTTGATGATGATGGTCGAGATAGCGTCCTTGTTGTCGACGCCGACCTTCAACGCGCCCGACAGCGCGTTGAGCGTGTCGCGAATCCGCTCACCCTGGCCGTTGACCATGTCGTAGAGCAGCGTGCCCGACAGCGGTCCCTGACTCTGGCCGGGCGCCGGTTTCAGTGCGGCGGTGAACTGGTCGATGGTCTTGATCATCGTGTCCAGTTCGACCGGGGTGCGGGTCTGCTGCACGGTGAGGTGGGTGTTGTCCGGCAGTGTGGGCCCGCCGGTGTAGCGCGGCGTGAGCTCGATATGCCGATTGGTCACGATCGAGGGCGACACGATCGCCGCCGTCACATTCTTCGGGATGTCCACATCGTGGTTCACCGTCATGTGCACCTCGACGTACTCACCCTTGGGGATGATCTTGTCGACCTTGCCGACCTCGAGGCCGAGCACGGTGATCGGGTTGCCCTCGAAGACGCCGGCGATATTGCGGAAGTCGGCGGTGATGTGGATCGACCCGCCCACCGCGTTCTGCACCGAACCGCAGCTGCCGACCACCAGCATGGCCGCACCGATCGCGACCGTCTTGGTGGCGCGGGCCAGCCATTTGTTCAGCATCATCCCTGGCACCCCTCGATCACTCGCGCGAAGCACAACCAGTTGTCCGGGAACAGCCACGGCACCCCGACCTCACCGTAGGGGCCGTTGCCGAAGACGTTGTTGAACTGCCGCAGCGACGCGGGCATGATCTGCAACAGTTTGTCCAGGTTGTCCTTGTTCTTCTGCAGACCCTGGGCCATCGTGTTCAGCTGTTCGATGGTCGGGCCGAGCTGGTTGTTGTTCTCCGCGCCGATCTGCTGCAGCTGCTTGGTCAGGGTCGCGGTGTTGTTCAGCAGTTTCTCGAGCAGCTCCTGGCGTTCCATCACCCGGCTGGCGATGGCCTCGCCCTGGGTGATCACCAGCAGCACGCTGTTGCGGTTGTCGCCGAGGATCTTGGTGACCTTGTCCAGATCCTTGAGCAGACCGTCGACCTGGTCGCGCCGATCGTTGATGGTCTTGGCGAGCGCGCCGACGCTGTCGAGCGCCTGCGCGGTCAGCTGCGGCGAACCGTCGATCTGGTCACCGAGCACCTTCAGCGATTCGGCCAGCTTCTCGGTGTCGAGTGCCTCGAACTTCGGGGTGCCGATCTGCACCACGTCGGCCAGGTCATAGGGAACCTTGGTGTTGGACTTGTGAATCCGGTTGCCCGGCAAGCCCTTACCGTCGCCC
Source organism: Nocardia nova (assembly GCF_002933465.1). Classification (GTDB taxonomy): domain Bacteria; phylum Actinomycetota; class Actinomycetes; order Mycobacteriales; family Mycobacteriaceae; genus Nocardia; species Nocardia nova_B. The sequence goes on along the minus strand of NZ_PSZE01000003.1, from coordinate 82,170 downwards.
GGGTCGAGATCGACGTAGCGCGCACCCAGCAGGGTGGCCATCTTGATGGACGCGCGGGCATCGGGGCCGAGCTTCACGTCGTTGTTCACGTGCAAGGTGATCAGCACGTGGTCACCCTCGAGTTTCGCCCCGGCGACCGTGCCCACCGGCACACCGGCGACGTTCACCTTGTCACCGGTCTGGACGCCGGCGGTCTGCACGAATTCCGCCTGCACGTCCTTGGTGCCGACGCCCAGTTTCTTGTAACTGCTGGACACCACGAGCAGCACCACGATGAGGACGGCGCCGATGACGCCGAGCCAGAAGAAGCGGTTGCTCTGGAAACGATTCCTGATTCGCGTACCGAAGGTCGTCATGGGCGGCACACCGCCGAATGGTTGGGTCCGCCGATCTGGCTGACGAGACCTCGCGGCAACAGCACCCCGTACAGCGAGACGTCCAGCGTGCACAGGTAAGCGCTGGCGTAGGCGCCGTCGGAGGTGAACTTGCCGACGGTCGCGAGGATGCCCGGCAGGTCGATCGCGGCCTGATCCAGTTTGGCGCCGTTGTTGATCAGCATGGTCAGCGCGTCGGTGGACGAGTTCTGCGCGGCAGCGATCTTCGGCTGTACCTGATCGACCATATTCACCAGGGAGGACGTGGCATTCGCGATCTGGACGGTCGAAGCCTGCAGGGATTGCCCCTGCTCGTAGAGCCCGCCGATCAGCGCACGGGTCTGGGTCACCAGTGTCTCCAATTCATCACCTCGTTTCGCCAGTCCCGACATCACGCCCGACAGTTTGGTGATCACGTCGGCCAGGATGACGTCGCGTCGCTGGAAGTCACCGGCCAGCGCGGCGGCCTGGGTGATGAACGAACTCAGCGAAACACCGTCGCCCTGCAACGCTTGGATGAAGGTGTTGGTCAGGTCGTTGACCTGCTGGGGCTGCAAGGTTTCGAACAGCGGCTGAAAACCGTTGAGCAGACCCGAGATATCGAACGAGGGCTCGGTGCGCTCGACCGGGATGGTCGCGTTGTTGCGCAGCGCCGAATTGTCACCCTTGTTGCCCGGCGCCAGCGCCACATAGCGCTGGCCGATCAGATTCTGGTACCGGACAAGGGCTTTGGTGTTGCCGTACACGGTCTGATCGCTCTGCACGATGAACGACACCTTGGCCTGGTGCTGCCCTTCGACCTCGATCTTGGTGACCTTGCCGACGCGCACGCCGGCCATCCGGACGTCGTCGCCCTCCCGTAGGCCCAGCACATCGGTGAAGATCGCCGAATAGCTGTGGGTGGAACCGTTCACGGTGCGCGCCAGCGTATTCCAGATGACCACGGTCACCAGGACCGAGACGATGGCGAAGATACCGAACCCGATCAGCGGTTTGCGAATCCCTCTCATCAGCTGGCACCGCTTTCGGATACTTGCAAGGTTCCACCCCTCAGGATCGAGCTCAGCAGCAGATATTCGGCAGTCGTCGGATCCCGGCCGAGCAGCGCGCTCATCGCGTCATGTCCGGTGTAGTAGGCGATCGGCCCCGCATTCGGCTGCTGGCCGTCCGCCGCCGGTGCAGCGGCCGGCGCCGGCTGCGGCGCGGGGGCCGCGGGCGCGCCCGGCAGGCCCGGCAGCTGCGGGAACAGACCCTCCAACGGAGTTCCGGCGAACGGGTTGCCCGGTTTGGGCGCCTGCTGCGGAGCGGCCGTCTGCGCGGTGTCACCGGTCGTGACGCCCGGGATGGCGGGCAGGCCCGGCATCGGCGGCAACTTGGGCAGTCCCTGCGACGCGTCCAGCGTGCGCGGTTTCAGAGCCGGTGTCGGCGGGCCGATATCGGAGACCGCAGGGGCGGTGCTACAGCTCGGCGCCGCGAGGTCGCCGTAGCGCGGGCAGTCGGACCGGTCGTAGGGCTTGTACGGCGTGAAGGTCAGGCCCGCGTTCCAGATCATCTGCTGCTGCGGACCCCAGTGGAAGGTGGTGCTCAGCTTGCGGACCGACGCGTTCAGGTTCGCGATGGCCTGCGGGATCGCGTTGGGGTCGTCGGTGAGCGCACCGAACATGTCGCCGGTGCCCGAGGTCAGCTGCTTGCCGACGTCGGGGTTACGAGCGAACAGGTTGTTGACCTTGTCGATGGTCGCGGAGGTGCCGGTGATGAGGCCGGCCAACTCGCTGCGCTTGTCGGCGATGGTCTGCGCGGTCTTCACCGATTCCGACAGCGTCGTCATCAGATCCGGCGCGGACTGGTTGAGCGCGTGGAACGAGGCGGAGAAGTTGTTCAGTGTCCCTTCCGGATCCGGCACCGCGGCGCGGACCTGGGTGAACCAGTTGTTCAGCCGCTCGACGGTGGAACCGGGTACCCGGCCGCTGCCGTCCAGCGCATAGGACAGGGTGCTCAGCACTCGGCCCAGCTGCATCGGGTCGATCTTGTTCAGGATCGTGCGAACCGTGGTGAGCGTGTCCTGCAGGGCGATGGTGCCCTGACTGTGATCCTCGGCGATCTGCGAACCGGCCTTCAGCGAGGCGTTGCCGGGACCGTTGTAGACCAGTTCCACCGAGGTGACGGCGAACAGGTTGCTGGGCACGACGCGGGCGGTGACATTGGCCGGGATATCGGAGATGTAATCCGGCTTCATATTGATGTGCACCTGCTGCAGCTCACCCTTGGCGGCCACCGACACGTCCTTCACCGCGCCGACCAGCACGCCGCGGAATTTCACGTCGGCCTGCGCGGGCAGGCCGTCGCCGGTGGTGGTCAGGTTGGCGGTGACCTCCACCTTCGGGTTGAGAATGTAGCCCTTGTAGCGGGCCATCAGCAGCGTCAGCGCCGCGGCGATGACGACGATTCCGCAGATGCCCGCGATGAGCAGTTGCCGCATCGTCGGTCCGCGGCCACTCGGATCGATGATCATATTCAGACCCCTGTGCTCATGTGGGACGCCCGCACCCGGTCGGCCCGGCGAGCGGGCTTCGCATTGCCACTCACCGCGCCTCCTATCCCGAGATCCTGATGCCCGGGTTCACGCCCCAGATGGCCAGCGTCATGAACAGGTCGGCGAAGACGACCGCGATGATGCAGAGCTTGATCGCACGGCCCGCGGCCACACCGACGCCCTCGGGACCACCGGAGGCGAAGAAGCCGTAATAGCACTGGATGAAGGTCGTGATCGCCACGAAGAGAATGGCTTTCAGCAACAACCACAGCACGTCGTGCGGTACCAGGAATTGATAGAAGTAATGCTGGAAGGTGCCCGACGCCGTACCGCCGATGAACCCCACCGTAATGGAACACGCCAGGTAGGCGACCGGCAGCGCCAGGCAGTACAGCGGCACGATCGCGATCATCGCCGCGATCATCCGGGTGCTGACCAGATAGGGCAGCGGCCGGATCGCCTGCGACTCCAGCGCGTCGATCTCCTCGGCGATGCGCATCGAACCCAGCTGGGCGGTGAAGCGGCAGCCCGCCTGTGCGGCGAATGCGAGGGTGGCGAGCATGGGCCCGAGCTCACGGGTGGTCGCGAAGGCGGAGATCGCACCGGTCAGCGGGCTCAAGCCGAGCAGATTCAGCGAGGTGTAGCCCTGGATGGCGACGGTCATACCGCCGAAGGCACTCAGGATCAGAACCACGCCGATAGTGCCGCCGCCGACGATCAGGCTACCGTTACCCCAGGTGACGTCCGAGAGCAGCCGCCAGACTTCCTTGGGATAGTGCTTGAGCGCCAACGGCATCGAGCCGATCGAGCGCAGGAAGAAGAAGACCTGGTGACCGACCCGCGCGAGCCAGTCTCGCGGGGCGCCGGCGGAGCTGCGGATCCGCTGCAGAGGCCGCAGTAGCGGCGGAACATAAGTCGACGACACCGGCTCAAACCATCTGTGGGGGGAACAGGGCGTTGTAGATCTGCGTGATGATCAGATTCGTGCCGAACAGCATCAGCGCGGACAGCACCACGGCGGTGTTGACCGAGTTCGCGACACCGCCCGGGCCGCCGCGGGTGTTCAAGCCCGAATCACACGCGATGATCGCGGCCAGCAAGCCGAAGATCAGCGATTTGATCAACGCCACCAGCAAATCGCTGGTCACCGCGAACGACGCGAATGTGCCGATATAGGAGCCGGGGGTGCCGTTCTGGGCGAAGATGTTGAAGATGTAGCCGGTCAGGAAGCCGACGAAGATGACGAAGCCACACAGCAGCACCGACACCAACATGGCGGCGCCGAGCCGGGGGGCCACCAGCCGGCGCATCGGGTCGACACCCATGACCTTCATGGCGTCGATCTCCTCGCGAATGGTGCGGGAGCCGAGGTCGGCACAGATGGCCGAGCCGACGGCGCCGGCGATCATGAGCGAGGTGACCAACGGCGCACCCTGCTGAATGATGCCCAGCCCGTTGGCTGCGCCGATAAAGGAGGTGGCCCCGACCTGCTGCGCGACCGAACCGACCTGAATGGATACGATGACGCCGATCGGAATTGCGACAAGCAAGGTGGGGGCCGCCGCGACGCTGGCCATGAATGCGCACTGCCGCACAAATTCACCGAACGGGAAGCGACGACGGAAGATAGCGACGAACAGTTCCGCGACCGCCGAGAAGCCCATCGTGATCTGTCGACCGAAGGTCTCGAGGGACCGCTTGGGGTGATCCTGCCAGTACGCCTTCGTCCAGTCCGCCGCGGCACTCGTTCTCGATGGTGAACTAATTGCCCCCGACCCGTCCGGACCGTTGGTGACTTGCACTGGCTACCCCTCTCGACGCCGGTTACCCGCCCCGACGACTGTTTTCGCTTGAGGCACCTTACTACGGAGTTAGGAAAAGCACATCACAATGTGTGGCTGTGGTCATAGACCCAGATCACGCCCGTTCCGGGCCTGTGATCGGACGCACCCGACTGGTATCGATCACAAAGAACTAGACCATTAACTAGAACACGTTCTAGTTTACTGATCGAATGTCCAACTCTAGATCCGATGCCTGTTTTATCGGAATGAATTTCTCGTTATTAAGATTTGCCCCGAATACTGACGAAAGCCTATAGCGAGTACCCGCGAAACAGCGGTCGTCGTGAGCAGGTGTCGCATCTCGTCGGCCTCGTACGTGTCGTCGCGCGGCCACGGCATCGATCCAGCAAACTGCATGCGCATACCGGGCGCGCTCGGGCCCGACAACTGCAAGGATGTAGTACGACAAGGCTTGTAGTACGACAAGGCTGATAATCGTGCGGACTTCCGACGTCTGGAGGGAAATGTTCAACAAACTCGTCAGGGCGGCTCATGCCGCCTTCGCCGTAGCTCTGGGCGCGGCGCTGCTCGGGACGGGCGCGGGGGTCGCGCAAGCCGGTCCCGGATCGCCGGTGGTCGGCGGCGGCTCCGGCATCATCATCGACAACCAGTTCGAGTGCACCGTCACGACCATCGGCCACGACGCCGGTGGTCGCCTGGTCGGCCTGACCGCCGGTCACTGCGGCGAGGCGGGTTCCGAGGTGTGGTCCGAACAGGACCGCGGCGCGGGCGTGATCGGACATTTCGTCTATTCCAACCACGACCTGGACTATGCGGTCATCCAGTTCGATCCGGGCCACGTCACTCCGGTCAATCACATCGGCAACGTGACGATCACCGGGATCGGGGCACCGGCCCAGTTCCCCAACATCGTCTGCAAGGAGGGCCGGACCACCGGTAACACCTGCGGCCTGGCCTTCGGCGACGTCTTCCAGACCGACGAGACGTGGACCGAGATGTGTGTGGTCGAGGGCGACTCCGGCGCCCCCGTCGTGATCGGCACCACCCTGGTCGGCATGGTGAACGCCTACCTGGCGGTGGCCTGCTTCGGGCCGGAGGTCGGCACCAACATGTCGGCGATCGTCAATGACATGAATGCGCACGGTGGCGCCGGGGCGGGCTTCGCGCCGATCTGATCGGCGGCACGACAACCCTTGTAACGGGCGGCGATTCGGGTATCACACCGGAGTCGCCGCCCGTTTTCCGTGAGCGGAGCGGGCCGGCCGCGCGGCGCGGAGCGAGTCGGCCGCCGCGCGGTGCGGTTATGGTGAGGGCTGCCGGCCCGAAAGGAGCACACCGTGAAGGTGATGAGCGCGATCACAGGTTGGGCCGTCGCGGCCGGGGCCGCGGTGTGCTGGGCCACCGGCACCGCCTCGGCAACCGCCGTGCACTGCGATACCGACCGCAACCGCGATATCACGATCGTCGCCGGTAACACGGCGTGCCGGGCGGTGGGCGACGATTCCGGGCACGCTCGGTCGGCGGGAATCGATGGCGTCGGCTATGCCAAGGCAACCGCTGGTGCGCTCGCCCTCGGGCTGGGTGCCGGCGGCGGGATCGGGGCCAGTGAGGGCGCTGCCGGACTGCCGGTCGCGGTCGGTATGGGCCCCGGCGCCTTCGCCTTCACCTCCCTGGCCCCGGAGGACGTTCCCGGCCGGATCGGACTCTCCTTCGCGATGAACGGCTCGCAGGCGCAGGTGGTCTCGGGTGAGCGCGGCACGGTCTGTCTCGGCTCGGCGGCGCTGGCATGGGATTCCCGAACGGGCGCGCTCTGTCTCGCGACGCCGATCGGGCTGTGGCAGGTTCCGGCCGCACACTGAGCACGATTCCCGGGCTGACCTACCCTAACGGGTAGGGGTAACGACGCCGCCGTATGCGGCGGCAGGAGGTCGAGACACGGTGGATCCGGCACGATCGGAGCAGGCAGCCGAGGCGGAAGCGGCGCGGGTGGCACAGGGCGCCGAGACCGACGACGCACCGCAGATGGTCATCGACCCGCGATTCGTGCCGGTCGTGCACCATTTCTTCCGGCTGTTCCCGCGACCCAACCGGGGCGGGGGCGCCTTCGCGATCTTCCTGCACGGGCGGCCCGTCGTCGATGTGTGGGCCGGATGGTCGGCGCCGGATCAACGCTGGCAGTCCGACACGGTGGCTTTGAGCTTCTCCACCGGCAAGGGTGTGGTCACCACGGTGCTGCACCGGATCGCCGAACGCGGGCTGGTCGATTACGACGCCCCGGTGGCCGAATACTGGCCGGAATTCGCCGCGAACGGCAAACAGGACATCACCGTGCGCGAGGTGCTCTCCCATCGCGCGGGACTGCACAATGTGCGCGGCCTGGCCGCCGACGCCGACGGCATTCTCGACTACGACGCGATGATCGCGGCGCTGGCGGCCGCCGAACCGGATCCGCGCCGGTTGCAGGGGTCGGGATATCACGCTGTCACCTTCGGCTGGCTGGTCGCCGAAATCGTGCAGCGCGCGACCGGCGAGCCGTTCACGGAGGTCTTGCGGCACGAGATAGCCGAACCGCTGCAGACCGAGGAGTTCTGGTACCGGGTGCCCGAATCCGAGCGGCACCGCATCGCCCGCACCTTCCCGCGGCTGCGGATTCCCGGGCTGCGCTGGGATACCGCCTCGAAGGTCATCGCACGCAGCCGCACGGTCGGTGCGATCGCGGAGGCCGGGATGCCGGCCGGCTTCGATGTGCTGGTCGGCGATCCGCGCGTCCACGACGCGGTGATGCCCGGCTTCAACGGGGTGTTCTCCGCTCGCGCCCTGGCCCGGATGTACGGCGCCCTGGCGAACGAGGGCCGGGTGCTGCTGCCGGACCGGACCTGGAGCGAACCGCTGCTGCGCCCGGAAACCATCGAGAACATCAACCATGTGCAACGCAGCGAACATCGCGACTACGTCATCGGCGTACCCGTACCGTTCACACTGGGATACCACCGGCCGCCGATCGCTTCCCGGCGCCCGCTGCGCCGGGCGTTCGGTCACTACGGCGTGGGTGGTTCCGGTGCGTTCGCCGATCCGGAATCGGGTATGTCGGTCGCCTTCGTCACCAATCGGCTGGGCAATTCGCTGAATACGATCGGCGACGGGCGCCTGGCCCGATTGGCCGCGGCGGCCCGCGCGGCACTCGGCTGACGGCGGCGCGGGACCGCGTACCGCGTCGAACCTGGGGCCGGGGTGTCTCGTGTGCTGGGTATGCGCGCAGCAACAACAGGCCCGCACCGCACACCGCAGATTTCCGGCGAACGGGCCGCGCCCCGGCAGCCGCGGTGGGTCGCGGCGCACGCGCTGGCGGCCGGAATCGATTTCGATCGGTACTTCCGGCTGCGTCGCGCGCACGACGGCGACCCGTTTCTGGTCCGCTTTCCGGGATTCGGCGCGGTTTTGTTCACGGGGACGCCCGGTGGCACAAAGGAATTACTCCGGTCGCCGATCGGAATTCTGCATCCGCCGCAACCGAATCCCATTGAACCGCTTATCGGTTCGGCCTCATTGATACTCGCTCGTGATCAGCGCCATCGCAGCGATCGCACGGTGCTGGCGCCCGCATTTCATCGCGCCCGAATTGCGCAGTACGGCACGGTAATTCGAGACAGCACCCGCGACGAGCTCTCCGGCGCCGGCACCGGTCCAGCGTGGCTGCCGGGGACGGTGATCGATGCGCGGGCGGCGGCGCGAGCGCTGACGCTGCGGGTGATACTCACGCTGATCTTCGGCGCCGACGACCCGCACCGGCGCGACACCTACACCGCGGCGGTCGGCCGATTCCTCACCGCCTTCACCGGACCGCTGATGCTCGTTCCGGCCCTGCGGCACAGCGCATTCGGCCTGGCACCGTGGGACAGATTCGCCCGGGCGCGCACCCGGCTGGACGCGCTGCTCGACGCCGACATCGCCGCGCGGCGGGCCGCCGGTACGCCCGGTGACGGCGCGCTGGGCGTGCTGTCGACCGCCCGCTACGAGGACGGCAGCGGGGTGAGCGACGCCGATCTGCGCGAACAACTGCGCACCCTGCTGGTGGCCGGTCACGAGACCACCGCCACGAGTCTGGTGTGGGCGCTGTTCCGGTTGCACCGCGACCGCGGCGTGCTGGCCCGGCTGCGCGCCGAATTGAGTGCCGCGGGGCCCGACGCCGATCCCGAGGATCTGGCCGGTCTGCCGTATCTGAACGCCGTCTGTCAGGAGACGCTGCGACTGCATCCGCCGGTGCCGATCGTGCTGCGGCGGCTGACCGGACCGCACACGGTGTGCGGAGTGGAATTGGCCGAAGGGGACACGATGGGGGTCGCGATTCCGCTCGTGCACTCGGATCCCGGTACGTGGGACGAGCCCGAGCGGTTCCGGCCGGAGCGGTTCCTGGACCGCCGGTACGGGCCGTTCGAATACCTGCCCTATGGCGGCGGCCATCGCCGCTGTCTCGGCGCCACCCTGGCCGACTACGAGTTGCGGATCGCGCTCGCCACCATCGTTTCCCGAGTCGACTTGGCGCTGCTCCCACGCTATCGTCATGGCCGAATTCCGCGCTCGGTGCCGCACAACATCGCGACCGGTCCACACCGCGGAATCCGCTTCACCGTGGAGGGAATCCGCCACTCGTGAAGTGATTTGCCTCACAATGAGGTTTGCTGGGTATCGATCCGGCTCTCGTTCGCCCGTCCGGACCTCGCACCCGACTCGCCGATGCGAACGGGACTTTCACCCTGTCACCACGACGCCGGCAGCCCATGGTGACGCATCACACACGTGCGATGCGGACTTCATAACTGGCGGAACACAATTGGCCGATGCCCGCGGGAGATGTAGTAATGGATGCCGGGCCGGGGCCTGATAGACCATTCGCGCACCCGCGCGCGAATATTCCTGTGCGCCGTGGCGCGCGATCTAGGTTGGAGAGGACGAAACGGCTGTGCGCACCACAACCTGTCGGAAGCCCGTTCGGGACGAGACCAGCCTGTCCAAGCGGACCGGCCTGTTAGCCCTCGCGGCGACCTCCCTGGCGGTGACCGCCGCCGGTGCCATCGCCATGGCGCCCGCCTCGGCAGCGCCGCTGTGGCCCGGTGGACCCGATGTTCCCGGCGCTCCGGCCGTCGTGCAGGCGCCGCAGCCCGAGCCCGGTGCCGCGCCGGTGAAGAACCCGCCGCCGCTGCCGCAGGCGAATTTCGCCGCGCCGAGCATCAGCCCCGGTGACGGCGACGTGGTTGGCGTCGCGCAGCCCATCATCATCAACTTCAAGGATCCGGTCGGCGACCACGCCGCGGCGGAGAAGGCCATCCGGATCACCTCCAGCAATGCCACGCACGGCCACTTCTACTGGCGCGGTGACAAGCAGGTGCGCTGGCGGCCGGAGGAGTTCTGGCCCGCCAACTCCGACATCACCGTCGAGGCCGGCGGCACCAAGGTCGCCTACAAGGTGGGCGATGCGGTCGTCGCCACCGCCGACGACGCAACCCACATGATCACCGTCACCCGCAACGGCGAGGTCATCAAGACCATGCCCACCTCGATGGGCAAGAAGGACCACGAAACCCCCAACGGCACCTACTACGTCGGGGAGAAGAACCGGAAGATGATCATGGACTCCTCGACCTACGGAGTTCCGATCACCGATCCGCAGGGCTACAAGCTCGAGGTCGAGTACGCGACCCGGCTGTCCAACAGCGGCATCTTCGTGCACGCCGCCCCGTGGTCGCTCGCCCAGCAGGGTGTGTCCGACTCCAGCCACGGCTGCCTGAACGTCAGCACCGAGGATGCCCAGTGGTTCTTCGAGAACGCGCAGAAGGGTGACCCCGTGGTGGTGACGAACTCCACCGGAAACTTCAGCGCCGGCGACGGTATGGGCGACTGGAGCTGAGCGAGTCCCCTCCGCCTTTCCGGGTCTTTGCGTGTCGTGAGTGCCGTGAGATTCGCTCGTCGGGGCGGCGGACCGTAGCTGGGGCGGTTTTCGGGCGTACCCGGCAAGTTACCCATGTCCGTGCGAAATCTGTTGTTGCGTCGACAGTTTCGAGGTAGCTCGCCGGACGTCGCTGTTCGTGGTGATGCGGGGTCGCCGCTTTCACGGAATTCTCGGCTCCAGCGTGGGCATGGTTCTAGGATTCGGCCATGACCGGGGTATCCGAAGGGGAGGTACGTTCGGGCTTCGAGCCAGAGTTCAAGGGTTCGGTACGGGCCGTTTTCCGCGTGTTCGCTCGCGGCGGGGACACTGCGGCGGTGCGGAGTCGGCCGGAACGGGTGTTGCCCCAGAATCGGCAGCGCGGACTTCGGCGGCGGCCGTGGGGCGACTACGGGCTGTTTCTGGTGTTGGTGGTGCCGAACCTGGTACTGCTCGGGCTGTTCGTCTACCGGCCGCTGGTCGACAACATCCGGCTGTCGTTCACCGACTGGAATCTCGCCGAACCGTACGCGCACGTCATCGGAGTCCGCAACTACCGCGAGTGGTGGACCCGGGCGGACACCTGGCAGATCGTCGGCAATACCGTGATCTTCACCGTTTTCGCGGTCGGCGGCAGTATGGTGCTGGGCCTCGCGCTGGCGCTGCTGCTCGATCGGAAACTGTTCGGCCGCAATGTGGTTCGCTCGGTGATCTTCGCCCCGTTCGTGATTTCCGGCGCGGCGGTCGGGGTGGCGTTCCAGTTCATCTTCGATCCTGGCTTCGGTCTGGTGCAGGATCTGCTGCACCGCATCGGAATCACGAATGTGCCGGATTTCTATCAGGATCCGCACTGGGCGCTGTTCATGGTGACGGTGACCTACATCTGGAAGAACCTGGGCTACACCTTCGTCATCTATCTCGCCGCACTGCAGGGTGTGCAGCGAGAACTGCTGGAGGCGGCCGCGATCGACGGCGCCGGCCGCTGGACCACCTTCACCCGGGTACTGCTGCCGCAGCTGCGGCCGACGACGTACTTCCTGTCGATCACGGTCATGCTGAATTCGCTGCAGGTATTCGACATCATCAACGTGATGACGCGCGGCGGACCACTGGGCACCGGCACGACCACCATGGTCTATCAGGTCTACCAGGAGAGCTTCCGCAATTTCCGCGCCGGATACGGTGCCACGGTCGCGACGATCATGTTCGTCGTGCTGCTGGTCATCACGCTGATCCAGGTGCGAGTGATGGATCGAGACGAATGACGAGCACGATGGCGACGGCAGCGCCGGCCACCCGCGGCCGCGATCGGAAAAGGCTGTCGGCAACGATTTTCGGGTACGCGGCGATGGTGTGCGTGCTGATCATCGTCGGGGTGCCGCTGTTCTGGATTCTGATCACCTCGTTCAAGGCGCGGCCCGATATCTACACCCAGCCGGCGGTGTGGTGGCCGCGCAGTTGGCATCCGGAGAACTATCGCGAAGCCACGACCACGCTGCCGTTCTGGACCTTCCTCCGCAACTCGCTGATCGTCACCGCCGTCGTCTCGGCGGTCAAATTCGCGCTGGGCCTATTCAGCGCCTACGGACTCGTCTTCCTGCGCTTTCCGGGTAAGACGTTGATCTTTCTCGCCATCATCGCCGCGCTGATGGTGCCCAACCAGATCACCGTGATCTCCAACTACGCCCTGATCGCCCAGGCGGGGTGGCGCAACACCTTGCTGGGCATCATCGTGCCGCTGTGCGGCGTAGCATTCGGCACCTTCCTGATGCGCAACCATTTTCTCTCCCTGCCGGTTTCGGTGATCGAGGCGGCCCGCATCGACGGCGCGAACTGGTGGCAACTGCTGGTCCGGGTGGTGCTGCCGATGTCCGGCCCGACGATGGTGGCGTTCGCGGTGGTCACGCTTGTCAACGAATGGAACGAATACCTGTGGCCGTTCCTGATGGCCGACGACGCCGGCGTCGCGACCCTGCCCGTCGGATTGACGCTGCTACAGAACACCGAAAACCCGAGTGTCACCAACTGGGGGCCGGTGATGGCCGGAACCCTGCTGACCATGCTGCCGATTCTGGTGGTGTTCGTGCTGCTGCAGCGGCACATGATCAAGGGCCTCACCACCGGTGCCGTCAAAGGCTGATTCGCTCGAGGAGAGTGCCGTGACCCGACCGCGCACCCTGACCCGCCGCGGATTTCTCACCGCCACCTCGGCGGCCGCCGGCCTGGCCCTGTCGGCGTGTGCGGGGATGGGCGGCAGCACCGGAGCCGGCGGCGACCCGAACACGATCATCTTCTGGTCGAACCATCCGGGCACCTCGAAGAATCAGGAAACCGAGTTGATCAACCGGTTCCAGGCCCAGCACCCCGATCTGACGGTGAAGCTGGTGGACGCCGGACGCAACTACGAAGAGGTCGCGCAGAAGTTCAATGCCGCGCTGACCGGCGGCGCGCTGCCGGATGTCGTGGTGCTCTCGGACGTCTGGTGGTTCAACTACGCACTGAACAAGGCCATCGAACCGCTCGACGAACACATCGCCGCCGCCGCAGTGCCGCTGGCGGACTACGTCGACAGTTTCGTCGACGACTACCGGTTCGCCGACAAACTCTGGGCGCTGCCGTATGCGCGTTCGACGCAGATCTTCTGCTACAACCGCGGCCTGTGGGCCCGCGCCGGACTGCCCGACCGTGGCCCGCGGAGCTGGCAGGAATTCGACGAATGGGGGCCTGAACTGCAGCGCGCCATCGGCGCGGGGAAGTGGGCGCACGGATGGGGTGATGCCAAGAACTACCTGGCCTGGACATTCCAGGGACCGAACTGGACCTTCGGTGGCGCCTACTCGCAGCGGTGGGCACTGAAGTTCTCCGATCCCGGCACGGCCGACGCGGGAAACTTTTTGCGCGACATGATCAATCGCAAACGCTACGCCGCCATCCGCCCACAGCTGGCCGTGGATTTCGGCACCGGAGTGGTGGGGTCGGCCATCACCTCCACCGGCGACATCAAGGGCATCGTCGCCAATGCTGCGGGCAAGCTCGACTTCGCGACCGCCTTCCTGCCGCATCCGACCGGGCCCGGATGTACCACCGGCGGTGCGGGGCTGGCGATTCCGTCGCGCATCTCCGACCAGCGCAAGGCCAATGCCCTGCGTTTCGTCGAGTTCATCACGAATCCGGTGAACACCGCCTACTTTTCGCAGGCCACCGGCTACATCCCGGTGCGCAAGTCGGCGGTCCACGATCCGTCCGAACAGCAATTCCTCGCCGCCAACCGCAATTTCGCGACCGCCGTCGATCAGCTGCCGCTGACCCGCTCACAGGACTACGCCCGGGTATTCCTGCCCGGCGCCGATCAGATCATCGGCACCGGGCTGGAACAGATCGGACTGCAGAACCGGGAAGTGAAGTCGGCCTTCGCCGATATCACCGATCGCCTGCAGACCATCTACGACCGGCAGATCGAACCGAAGTTGCCGCGGTAGCTACCAGATCCGCACGCGCTCGGTGGGTTCCAGATACAACGCGTCACCCGGTTCGACACCGAACGCCTCGTGGAAACCGTCCAGATTGCGGACCACACCGTTGCACCGGAACTCCGGCGGAGAATGCGGGTCGACGGCCAGCCGGCGGATCGCCTCCTCGTCGCGCGCCTTCGTCCGCCACACCTGTGCCCAGCCGAAGAAGACTCGCTGCAGGCCCGTCAGGCCGTCGATCACCGGCGCCTCGGCGCCGTCGAGGGCGATCTTGTAGGCCTCCAACGCGATCGAGAGCCCACCCAGGTCGCCGATGTTCTCGCCGATGGTGAATTCGCCGTTGACGGTGTGACCGGGCAGCGCCTTCGGTTCGAACTGGTTGTACTGATCGATCAACGCCTTCGTGCGCTTACCGAATTCGGCGCGATCGGTTTCGGTCCACCAATCGACCATATTGCCGTCGCCATCGTATTTACTGCCCTGATCGTCGAAGCCGTGGCCGATCTCGTGTCCGATCACCGCACCGATGCCGCCGTAGTTGGCGGCGTCGTCGGCGTTCATGTCGAAGAACGGCGGTTGCAGAATCGCCGCGGGGAACACGATCTCGTTCATGCCCGGGTTGTAGTAGGCGTTCACCGTCTGCGGTGTCATGAACCACTCGCCACGATCGACCGGACCGCCGAGCTTGTTCAGATCGCGGTCGTGGTCGGCGGCATAACCGCTGCGGTAGTTCCCCACCGGATCGGCGGGATCGACACGAACGGCGGAATAGTCGCGCCAGGTGTCGGGGTAGCCGATCTTGGGGGTGAAGCGCTCCAGCTTGGCCAACGCGGCCTCGCGGGTCTGCGGGCTCATCCACTCCAGTTCGCTGATGTTGCGGCGGTAGGCCTCGATCAGATTCGCCACCAGCTCCTGCATGCGCTGCTTGGCCTCGGGCGGGAAGTGTTCGGCGACATAGATTTTCGCCACCGCTTCGCCGAGCAGATCCTGCACCAGCGACACGCCGCGCTTCCAGCGCTCGCGATTCTCCCGGGCGCCGGTGAGGGTGCGACCGTAGAAGTCGAAGCTCTCCTCGACCACCGCGGCGGTCAGATACGGCGCTCGTGCCCGCAGCACCCGCCAGCTCGCCCACGCCTGCCAGTCCGCGAGCGACTCCGCGGCCCACACCCGCGCGAAGGTACGCGCGTAATCGGGCTGGCGCACAATCACTTCGGCGAACAACTCGGGTCCCGAGGCCGAGACGCCCTCGGCCAGTGCCTCGGTCCACGCGGTCCAGTCGAATTCGGGATTCGCGGCGGCGAGTTCGGCGAAAGTGGTGAGGTTGTAACTCAATTCGGCGTCGCGGCGGCGCACCACGTCCCAATGTCCCGCGGCCAGTTTGCGTTCCAGTTCGAAGACGCGCTGCGGGTCGTACTCGATCGCGGCCAGCTGGAACATGCGCCGAATGTGCTCGACGTATTTGGTGCGGATCTCGGCGTAATCGTCGTTGCGGTAATACGACTCGTCCGGCAGCCCGATCCCGGACTGGGTCAGGTTGATCAGATAGCGCTGCGAATTCTTGTCGTCGGTATCGACGTAGGCGCCGACCGCCCCGCCCACACCGGTGCGTTGCAGCCGGCCCAGCAGTGTGGCGAACTCGGCGCGATCACTCACCTCGCGCACCGCCGCCAATTCCGCGGCGATCGGCGTAAGCGCGGCGGCCTCCACCGCCTCCTCGTCCATGAAGCTGTTGTAGAGATCGGCGATCTTGTGCGCCTCTTCCTCGTCCGGCACCGACGCCGCGGTTCCGGCCGCCAGATCCTGGATGATCTTCTTGACGTCCAGTTCGGCCTGGTCGTAGAGGGTACGGAACGCTCCGTCGACCGCGCGGTCGGCGGGAATGTCGTAAGTATCCAGCCATTTGCCATTGACGTGCGCGAACAGGTCGTCCTGCACCCGCACAGCGTCGTCGCGATAGGTCAGATCGATGCCCGAGGGAGTCGTCACGTCGAAAGTCACGACCTCCAGTATGCCGACGGCGGCGTCGCGCCGCCGCACGCCCGTGACTATTTTGACCTCATCCGCGGCGGCAAAGCCACGAAATTCCCTGCCTCGCGGCGAGGGCTGGCTTGGCATACCCGGCTGAACGACACGATCCCCGGCGGCCCTCTAGAAATTCGTGAACAGCGTTATACGATTTACGTATCGGTGGCACTGCACTCGACGACGAGACGAGGTTCGCCATGAGCACGCGCGACCCGATGGCCGGCGCGATCGAACCGAATATCACCACCATCACCACCGCGCCGCGCGCTGTCACCCAAGAAGCGCTGGTCCGCTGTCGGCGCTACCGCAAAGAGAACGGGCTCTACGGCATCGTCGAACCGGTACGAGGTCGCATCCTGTTGGAAATAGGCCCGGTCGGCGCGATCACCGTGCCGGCCGCCCTCGGAGCCCCCATTCGCGAATACCTCACCGTGCGTGGACATCGCGGGCCGATCATCGGACATCCGCGATCGGCACGCTGGACGTTCCTCACCGGACACGTCGACGAATCGGCAACCGACGCCGCGATCGCTTCCGATATGTTCCATCGCTGCGCCGCATTGGTGGCCCCGGGCACCACTATCGTGCTGCCCTCACCCGCCGACGAACGCACCGGATACCGGGTGTGGATCGATTCGCCGCACAGCGACTACCGGCCGGAACTGGCCGAGGTGCTCACCGCAACCCGCCAGTGCCGGCCGGACCCGTACTGACCCGGTCCGATCAGGAGGTCGGCCGCGGGCTCAGGGTCACGCTGTACTTGTTCTCCAGCGTCTGATTCCAATCACGTTGGCACTGGTCGATCTTCGACTTATCGCCGTTGGCCTTGTTCACGCAGTCGACGAAATCCTTGCCGCCGTTGTTGACGAAGAAATTGACCCCGATCGCGGCGATCACGATTCCCGCGATCAGCCCCAGCAGGCCCAGGACCAGACCGGCCATTGCCATACCGCCCCCGGCCGCGGTCCCGCGCCGCGCCTTGACCGTCGCGATGATGCCGAGGATCAGGGCGACCAGACCGAACAGGATTCCACCCAGCACCGTCCAGCAGGTCAGCAGGGCGATGATGCCGAGAACCAGCGCCGTGATGGCCAGCCCCTTGCCCTTGGGCTGCTCCCACGCGCCCTGTCCCGGCGGGCCGGGATAGCCGCCCGGCGGCGGCGGGGGATATCCGCCCGGATACTGTCCCGGCTGCTGGCCGTACTGGCCGGGTTGCTGGGCGTACTGGCCTGGTTGTTGTGCGTACTGCCCCGGTTGCTGGGGATACTCGCCGGAGTGGCCGGGGTACTCGCCCGAGCGTCCGGGTTGTTCGCCGCCCGGCTGCGGATACGGTTCCGGCGGGGGATAGTTCCCGGGCGGTGGATTCTCGGTCATCGCTGTCCTCTCCTCGGACGCACAGGCCCTCGACGGCCGCGTCTGCCGACTCTATTGGCCGCCGAGACGTGCGTGCATTTCCCACACCAGGACTTCCGCCGGAACTTCGGCGACGATGCGCTGCCCGCCACTGCGGGACATCCGCACCGCGTCGCCCTCGTAGAGGGTTCCGACCCCCTCCATCTCCACCTCGCCGCGGGCGACGAAGACATGCAGGTAGGGCGCCTCGGGCAGGGTGATCACCTGCCCCGCACCGGTTCCCGCCGCGCCGGGCATCCGCCCGACGTGCAGGGCAGAATGAGTGCTGCTGATCGCGATCGCTGTTCGATCGCGGTAGCGCGGCATCCCCGTGGCGACGGTGATCAGGCCGCCGCGGTCCAGTTCGTCGTCGATTTCCAGTTGCTGATATCCCGGAGTAATTCCCGGCTCGTCCGGTACTACCCACATCTGCACGAAATGAACCGGTTCGGAATGCGGCGACGTGCCGCCCTGTTCGGGCGGGAGCCGCCACGAATCATTCTTTTCCGAATGCAGAATTCCGGTTCCCGCACTCATTCGCTGCGCCAATCCGGGATAGATGACACCGGCATGTCCGAGCGAATCCTGATGCACCAGAGAACCGTTCAGAACCCAGGTGACAATTTCCATATCGCGGTGCGGATGAGTTTCGAATCCCTCGCCCGGCAACACGATGTCCTCGTTGTTCACCAGCAGCAGCCCGTGATGGGTGTTCTCCGGATCGTAATGCTCGCCGAAGGAGAACGAATGCTTCGAATCCAGCCATGCCACACGGGTTTTCATGCGATCGCCAGCGCGATGAACATCGATGTGTGGTGTCGTGAGTGTGGACAACGGAGGTCCTCCTCTCGAGCTGCTGTCGAGGCCGCCGGGTAGATTCTACCGTGGCTGTGCACCGGCCCCGCACATTGATCCGGAGGTGAACCGAAATGCGACCCGACGCTGCGCGGCGGGCCGCGGTGGCCGCCGCCGTCCGCCGGCCCGGAATGCCGCGGCTGGCGCTGATCCGGTTCTCCGGACAGTTCGGCGACGGAATGTTTCAAGCCGCACTGTCGGGAGCGATTCTGTTCAATCCCGAACGTGCCACCGATCCGCTGGCGATCGCGGGCGGGTTCGCGGTACTGCTGCTGCCGTATTCAGTGATCGGGCCGTATGCCGGAGCGATGCTGGACCGCTGGGACCGCCGGATGGTGCTGCTGGTCGCCAACGCGCTGCGCGCGGTGTTGATCGCGGTGACCGCCGTCGGACTCTGGGCCGGAATCCGGGATACGCCGCTGTTGCTGCTGGCGCTGGCGGTGGTCGGGATCAGCCGCTTCGTCCTGGCCGGGATCTCGGCGTCGCTGCCACGGGTGCTGGAACAGCGCTGGCTGGTGCCGATGAATTCGGTCCTGGCCACGGTGGCATCGGGATGCGCCGGAGCGGGAGCCGCGGCCGCGGTGGCGATCATCGGCGCGGTGGGAGCGGGCGATGTAGCGAGCGCGGTGGCGGTGGCCGCCAGTGCCTGCGGATCGGTGATCTCGGCCGTGGCGGCGATCGGTTTCGCGCGACATCGACTCGGACCCGAACATCGCACAGAAGCACCCGGGCGCAGTGCGGCCGCCGAGTCCGTGCGGGCCGTGCTGACCGGTCTGCGCACCGGCGCCCGGGCGGTCGCGGAATCACGGGATTGCACCACCGCGATGATCGGCGTCGGCACCCACCGCATCGTCTTCGGCGCGAACACCCTGCTCATGGTGCTGGTTTTGCGACGCCCCAACGAGTCCGGGATGTCGGCCGGTTCGGGACTGGTCGGTTTCGGCGTCGCGATCACCGCGGTCGCCGCGGGCATGCTGGCCGCCGCGGTATTGACGCCGCTGCTGATTCCGCGGCTCGGGCGCCCGCGCACGGTGGTCGCCGGTCTGTCGGCGGCGCTGCTGGTGCAGGCGACACTGGTCCCGCCGATCACCGTCGCGACCGGTTCGGCCGAGCAAAGCGCCCATCAACTGTTGCTGGTGGGCGCGTTCCTGCTCGGCCTGGCGGGACAGATGGTGAAACTGACCGGCGACGCCACCCTGCAGATCGATGTCGACGACGCCCGGCGCGGACAGGTATTCGCCCTGCAGGACACGATTTTCAACATCACGTTCGTAGTCGCCGTGGCGGTGACCGCCCTGATCATTCCCGCCGACGGCCGTTCCCTCGGGGTGGTGGCGGCCGGCGCCGGGCTGTATGCGCTGGGTATCGCGGCGATCGCGATCAACAGCCGTCGGCGTGCGCCACGCGGTTCCGGGCGTTCGCAGACGCATCCCGAGTGATCGGTTAGATTGTTAGCCGCTGTGCTCGGTCCCAGCTGATGCGGTGACTGACAGTGCGTGTCACCAGCGGTGCGAGTGGTAGTCGAGGAGTGCGGTGTTCGGGAACAACGCGACGGGGAGAGCGGCTGCCGGTCGACCGGCGGCGGCGCGCGGCTCCACCCGCACCGGAAAGCGCTGCGCCTCGGCGATTTTCACGCCCGCCGTCACCGGACTGCTGTTGTTCGGCACGGTCGCACCCGTCCCGGCCTCGGCAGAACTCGCGCCGTGGGCGCCACCGCCGAAAAACGCTTGCGGCGAAACGGGATTCGATCCGCTGGCTCGCCAGCCCGATCCGAATGCGCCTGCGCCGCCGATCCTTCCGCCGCGAATCGACATCCCGGTGCCGGTGCCGGAGATCGTGCCCGTGCCGGTGCCGGGCCCGCGACCGGACAACACCCGTATCGTGCCGCAGCCTCTGCCCGTGGACCCGTGCCGCAACCCGTGCCCGGATATTCGCGATACACCGAAACCACCGCCGGCCGAGGACCCTTCCGCGCCGGACGAGCCCGCACCCGGCTCCGGTTCGGCATCCGGCTCGAACAGTGGCTCGGGCAATGGCTCGAACAATGGCTCGAACAATGGCTCGGCCACCGGGTCCGGCTCCGGCACGGGCTCGGGGTCGAATTCGGGTCCGTTCAATCTGCCGAACATCAATATCAACCCGGAACCCGAACCGATTCCGATCCCGATTCCCGGGGGCGAGCCGCCCGCACCGGAGACCCCGCCGCATCCGGTGCACCCGTCGACCGACCCGGGCGCGGTCGCCGCGGCACCCGCGCCGCGGACGGTCGAGAACGTGAAGCTGGTCAATCAGGTGACCGGCCACGGCTCGGTCAACCGCACCGATATGCGCTGGCAGGTCGACGGGACCGATCTCGGCATCATGTGGGAGACCAAGCCCGGCCAGGTCGCGGTGCTGTTCGGCGACACCTTCGGCAAAGGCTGGGAGTACGGCCAGGTCGGCGGACCGGACTGGCGGTCCAATGTGCTCGGTTTCAGCTCCGAACGGGATCTGTCCAAGGGCCTGATCATCGACGACATGGTGCAGGACAGCCGCTGCCACGCCGCCGAACTGCTGAACAGCCGCAAGATCAAGAACTTCGAGACCACCGTGATCCCCACCTCCGGGTTCGCCCTCGGTGACCGGCAGTACATGAGCTACATGTCGGTCAATCACTGGAGCAAGATTCCGGGGATGTGGTGGACCAACAACGGTGGTCTGGCCTACTCCGACGACGGCGGCAGCACCTGGGTCAAGGATCAGTACGCCAAGTGGGACAACATGTTCGGCATCGATCGCTTCCAGGTCACGACGATGGTGCCGCGCGGCGACTACGTCTATATGTTCGGCACGCCCAACGGCCGCATCGGCATGATCGGCCTGGCGCGGGTGCCGAAGAAGGAAGTACTGAACAAGTCCGCGTATCAGTACTGGGTCGACGGGACCTGGGCGCCTGCGCAGGAGAACCGTGCCACGCCGTTGGTACCCGGCATCGCGGGCGAGTTGTCGGTGCGCTTCGACGACTCGAGCAGGCAGTGGCAGATGGTGTACCTGGACCCGGCTCGGCAGGCGATCGTGCTTCGTACCGCGACCGAACCGCAGGGCGCGTGGACCGACGGCACCCTGCTGGCCGATACGAACGACTACCCGAAGGCCTATGGCGGATTCATCCACCCCTGGTCGACGGGTAAGGACCTCTACTTCACGATGTCGGCCTGGGACAGTTACAACGTCTACCTGATGCACGCGACGCTGAACGACCCGCAACCCGCCGATCCATAGCTCCGCGCCGCACCCACGCGGGAAACGTCATCCACAGACCCTGGCGTATTCACCGGCGGCCAGTACTCTCGAATCAATCATGGCCACCTATTTCGATCCCAAGTCCTGGTCGCCGTTGCGGGCAGTGGACCTCGGCCGGCGGCTGTTCGACCCGGAGTTGCTGGATCAGTGGACGGCTTTCACCACCGCGTGGCTCGACCCGGTGGCGGATCTCGGCGCGGGTACGGTCACCGCGCTCCTGCCGGATGTGCTGATGACCCTGCTCAGCGAGGGGATTCTGAGTCGTTTCGGCGGCCGGGAGGTCACCGCGACCCTGCTCGGCCACGATCTGACCGCGATCCTGCAAACCCTCAAGGTGCGCCGCCGCGGCGCCCATTTCCAGACCAAAACGGTGCTGACCGAGCTGCGCTGGAACGGACATCCGATCGAGGAGATGACGGTGATCGCGCACGGGGTACGGCTGATCCCCGGCGTCCCGACGAAGGTGCGCACCGCCGGACTCGACGTCACCGGCACCGTGACCACCGTGGCCCTGGTCGAGTGGCTCAACGAGAAGCGGCTGGACTGGCGGTTCGAGGTGCATCCGAGCGGGTTGATCAGCGCGCGTCATCGCACCCGGAAATTCCAGGCGCTGGTCGACGCCGCCATCAGCGACAACCTCGTCACGATCGCGGTCCATCAGGCCGCCTGGTCGGGCGTCCGGGTCCCGCGGCGCTGGGTGTCGGTGGCACCGGTCACCCTCGCGGACCTGCCCAACGACGTGCGCATTGCGCGGGCCGACCGGCAGGGCGACCGGGTGCATTTCCGGCTCGAACTGCCGCAGATCACCGGCTCGTTCGACCTCGGGCAGATGCGGGCGGCGATCGTCGCCGGCACGACGCTGATCGTGTTCTGAGGCGTTTCGGTCCGCCGAACCCGGACGCTACTGTCCTCCGGCGTTCCACCATTCGAGCAGCGCGGCCTCGGCCTCGTCGCGAGTCAGCGGACCGCGATCCAGCCGCAGTTCCTTCAGGTAACGCCAGGCACGGCCGACCTGCGGCCCCGGCTCCAGGCCGAGCAGTTCCATGATCGCGTTACCGTCCAGGTCCGGACGCACCCGCTGCAGATCCTCCTCCTGCTGCAGGCGTTCGATCCGAGCCTCCAGATCGTCGTAGGTCGAGCGCAGCAGTGCGGCGCGGCGCTTGTTGCGGGTGGTGCAGTCCGCGCGCACCAACTTGTGCAGCCGCGGCAGCAGGTCGTCCGCATCGGTGACGTAGCGGCGCACCGCCGAGTCGGTCCACTGGCCCTTGCCGTAGCCGTGGAAACGCAGGTGCAGATACACCAGGCGCGCCACGTCCTCGGTGAACTGCTTCGGATATTTCAAGGCGCGCATGCGTTTTCGCACCATCTTCGCGCCGACGACCTCGTGGTGGTGGAAACTCACGCCGCCGCCGGGCTCGTTGCGCTTGGTCGGCGGTTTGCCGATGTCGTGCAACAGCGCGGCCCAGCGCAGCACCAGATCCGGGTCGCCCTGCTCCTGGTCGATGGCCTGGCGCAGCACGGTCAGCGAATGCTGATAGACGTCCTTGTGCTGATGGTGTTCGTCGATCTCCAGTTTCATCGCCGGAACCTCGGGCAGCACCCGTTCGGCCAGCCCGGTCTCGCACATGATGTCGATACCTTCGGTGGGATGTTCACCGGCGATCAGCTTGTCCAGTTCGGTACGGACCCGCTCGGCGGAGATGCGGCGGATCTCGTCGGCCATCAGCGCGATCGCCACGCGCACCCGCGGCGCCACCTCGAAGCCGAGCTGAGAGACGAAGCGGGCCGCGCGCAACATGCGCAGCGGATCGTCGTTGAACGAATCCTCCGGGGCCGCAGGTGTATCCAGCGCTCCGGCCAGCAGTGCGTCCATGCCGTCGAGCGGATCGACGAATTCCAGTTCACCGACCCCGCCGATGCGCACCGCCATCGCGTTGACCGTGAAGTCGCGGCGGATCAGATCGCCCTCGAGGCTGTCGCCGAAGGTCACCTCCGGATTGCGGGAGATGCGGTCGTAGTTGTCGCTGCGGAAGGTGGTGATCTCCAGCTGCCAGCCCGATTTCGACGCGCTCACCGTGCCGAACGCCAATCCGCCGGTGTCCCATAGGTTGTCGGCCCAGCCGCGCACGATCTCCTGCACGACCTCGGGCCGGGCGTCGGTGGTGAAATCCAGATCGGTGCCGAGCCGGCCCAGCACCGCATCACGCACGCTACCGCCGACCAGGTACAGCTCGTGGCCGCGCGCGGCGAACAGGCCGCCCAGCGGAGTCAGCACATCCGAGAGCCGGCCCAGGGTGATCGCCGCCGCGGCAAGCAATCGCGTCCGGCGATCATGGTCGGGGTCGGACACGGCCCTTCCTTTCACTTGTGTGCCGTCCTCCACTTCTGCGTCAACGGACTTCGGCGAAACCACGGAAACGCAGCTTAGTTGGTACGCACCCGCCGGCACCCGCCCGGACCGACCGGACGACACCACCGCGGTGCGGCATGACACTCGGCATCGAACACGTTCAGTGCATCGATCCGGCGCGGCTAGACTGACCCGGTGTCTCCGGCCGATCGCGCGAACAGTCGACGCCGCCAGCCCCGGCGCCGCGGTTCGGCCGGTAATGCGGCGAAACCTCGCATGCGCACTGTCCGGGAAACCTCCGCCGGCGGATTGGTCGTCGACGGACTCGACGGCCCCGCCGAACAACGCTGCGCCGCGCTCATCGGGCGCACCGACCGCCGCGGCCGGCTGCTGTGGTCGCTGCCCAAGGGCCATATCGAGGAGGGGGAGACGGCCGAACAGACCGCCGTCCGGGAGGTCGCGGAGGAAACCGGCATCAACGGCCGGGTGGTCGCGGAACTGGGAAGCATCGACTACTGGTTCGTCACCGAGGGCCGTCGGGTACACAAGACCGTGCACCATTACCTGATGCGGTCGTTGGGGGGTGAGCTCTCCGATGCCGACGTCGAGGTCACCAAGGTGGCCTGGGTGCCGTTGAGCGAACTCGATTCCCGGCTCGCCTACGCCGACGAGCGGCGTCTGGCCGAGGTCGCGAATCGGCTGATAGATCGGATGGAGAGCGGCAGACAATGACGCGTGCGAGTCGCAGTGGGCACCGCTGGGTGCTACTGCTCGTCTCGCTGGCGCTCGCCGTATTGAGCGTGCCGTCGGCCGGGTCGAGCCATGCGCAGCCCTCCGGGTCGGGAGGTTCGACCGCCGCGCCGAAATTCCTCAAACTCACGCTCGATTCGGTGTCGCCGAGCACGATCACCACCACCAGCGATTCCGTCCTCGCGCTGACCGGCACGGTGACCAACATCGGCGATCGCGTGGTGGACGACGTCAGCGTGCGGGTGCAGCGCGGGGCGGCCATCACCGAACCCAGCGAATTGCGGTCCACGCTGCGTCAGGATCAATCGAACTTCCCGGTCAGCGCGCAGTTTCAGGACGTCGCCGACCGGTTGGGGCCCGGGCAGCGCAAACAGTTCACCCTGCGGATCGGGGTGCGCGAGGGCATGTCCAACGCGGCCGCCAATCCGCCGGTCACGGACTCGCTCGGCATCACCGAACCGGGCGTATATCCGCTGCTGCTGAATGTGAACGGCGAACCGGCCTACGGCGATCAGGCACATCTCGACGATGCGCGGTTCCTACTGCCGGTGCTCGGCCTGCCGGCCCTGCCGAACGGCTCCGAGGCCGCCGGGGAAGGCGCACAGCCGGTTCCGGCCGCACCGCAGCCGCCGGTGGCCACCACCATGCTGTGGCCCCTGGCCGATCGGCCCCGCATGGTCGCCGGCATCCCCGGTTCAGTGGACGGCAAGGCGCTGCTCACCGACGACGAACTGGCCGGGGAACTCGCCGCGGGTGGCCGCTTGGATCAGCTGCTCTCGGCGCTGGAGGCGGCGCTGCGACCCGACCCCTCGCACGATTCCGGCCGCTCGGGCGCCGGGCTGGGCGGATCGCTGTGCCTGGCCGTGGACCCGGATCTGCTGCTCACCGTGTCGAGGATGACCGAGGGATACCGAGTACTGGCCTCGCCGTCGGATCCGGACGGGCCGACGCGCGACGGTGCCGGACCGCAGGCCGCGCGGACCTGGCTCGACCGGCTGCGTGCGCTGGCGCCGACGATGTGCACAGTGGCGCTGCCGTTCGCGCAGGTCGACCCGACCGCCTTGGCCGGCGTACACGATGCCGATCTGGTCGCCCGCGCGATCACCGCACCCGCGGATATCGTCGATTCGCTGCTGTCGGTCAAATCCGTGCGCGGGGTGAGCTTGCCCGCCTCCGGAGCCATCGGAGCCGATGCCGCGACCATGCTGACCGAACGGGGTTTCACCACCGCCGTCCTCTCCGGCAATGCCGTGGCCGAGGGCGGTTCCGTCAGCGCCGCAACGGGTTCCGGGCGCGGCGAGGCGACGGTGCGCAGTACCGCCTCCGTCGCCGCGGATATCGCACCGGTGGTGCCGGAGATGGTTCGCCTGCCGGCCGCCGCGCCGGCCAAACCCGAACCCACGCCGCCGACGCCCGATTCCGGGTTGAAGGTCGCCACCTTCGACATGTGGTCGGCGACTGCGCTGGCCGCGGTCGGGTCGAACCCGCCGACTCCGGCGTTCACTCCCGAACGGGTCCGTTACGCGGTCACCAACGACTCCCGCACCGCACGACTGCAGGACGCACTGGGCGCGCTGACCTGGCCGGTACTGAATACAACCGAGACCCGCCCCCGGGCGACTCTGCTGATGCCGCCGCAACAGTGGGGCGCCGACCGTGACGAGGCCGGAGCATTGCTCTCGCATTTGGAGCTGATGTTCCGCAGCGGTTTGGCGACACCGCGTTCGTTCACCGATCTGCTGGCTCAGCCGGTCGATCCGCGCCCGTACGACCTGGACTACTCCGGTGATGCGGTGGCGCAGGCGGTGCCCGATCAGTTCATCGCGCCGGTCGGGCAGCAGGAGCATCGGATCGACGATCTGATGAGCGCCCTGGTGGAGATCCCTCAGCAGGAGCCGACGCCGCGGACGTTCCTCACGCCGCTGCGCGACGATCTGATCCGGGTGCTGACGCTCTCGGATCGCACCGGCACCGATTCGCAAGCCGATACCGCCGCGCAACGACGACTCGAACAGACCACCCGGACCATGGACGGGTTGTTCTCCTCGGTGAGTGTGCTGCCGCCGGGCGGGGTCTACACGCTGGCCTCGGAGCAGAGCCCGTTGCTGCTGGTCGCGCGCAACGATCTGCCGGTCGCGATCCGGATCCGGTTCAAGATCGGGGCGCCCGCCGAGACGAATATCACCGATATCGGTGAGCAGCAGCTTCCGGCGGAGGGTACTCGGTCGTTCCAGATTCCGACCAAGGTGAGCGACAGCCGTAACCTGGTGATTCCGATATCCCTTACCACACCGGCCGGAGTGCCTCTCGGCAATGCCACCTCGGTTTCGGTACGTTCGAACGCTTACGGTCAAGCGTTGGCGATAATTACCGCATGTGCCGGTGCACTGCTGTTCCTGCTCGCCGGTCGCCGCTTGTGGCGCCGCTTCCGGGGACAGCCGGATCCGGCCGACAAGGGTTTGGACCCCGGAAAACGACGCAGGCTCAACCGATACCTGCGCGCCCGCAAACGAGTACTGCTGGAAGAGGAGGCACAGTGAGCGACAATCGCGCAGCGGCTCGCTGTGCCGACCGGGTGCGGGTGTCCCGCACATCACCGGGCACAGTGAGCGACAATCGCGCAGCGGCTCGCTGTGCCGACCGGGTGGTTCACGGGCCGGAGCGAATGCCGAGCAGACCGGAGGTCCGGTGACCGAGTACGACGGCCCCGTCGTGCCCGATCAGGGCGACGACGAGCAGTTCCCGCGACGCGCACCCGCCGCGCCGTGGGAGCGTGGACCGCGTCGGCTGAGTCCCGATCCCTCGATGCCGCCCTCGGGCGCCAACGGTGTCGTGCCCAACAACGCGCCGCCGCATCACTTGCCGAACGAGGCCCGCCCCGCTCCGGCCGATCCGCGGCGACCGCTCAGCGGTCCGATTCCGCAGGTCCCCCCGGCCAGCCGGATGCCCGGCCCGAACGGGGCCCGGCCCGCACCGCCGCCGCGCCGGCAAACGCCGCCCAGCGCACCCATGCGCCGGACACCGGGTGCCGGCCCGCGCCAGGTTCCGCCGGGGGCGTCGCCGCTTCCGGGACCGCCGAATCCGCCCGACGAGGCGCGGTATCCGGGCCCGCAGAATCCACCGCGCCGACAGAGCCCGCCGAGCGCGCCCATCCGCCAGACCCCGAATGCGTCGCGGCAGCCGCTACCGCCGAACGCCCCGCCGAGTGAGCCGTTCCGTCAGGTCCCCTCGACGGATCATCGAGGTGCTCGCCCGCTGCCGGATGTCCCACCGCCGGGGCGGCCGCGGCCACCGCAGCAGGGTCACCGTCCGCTGGTCGATCCCCAACCCCGGCCGCCCCAGCCCCGGGATCCGCAGAGCCAGGAGCCCCAGAGCCGGGAGCCGCAGAGCCGGGAGCCGCGGCGCCGGGGTGCGCAACGCCCGGATCCGCAGCGGTCCTACCCGCCGGGCCCGCCCAGCGGCCCGGTCGACGAGGTACCTCGCGCGCCCCGCCCGGAGCGGGCGATGCCGCGTCACATCGCGCCGTCCGAGTCCGCCGAGCCGCGTCGCCGGCCGCCGGGGGAGCGCCCGGCTGCGCCCCGCCCCGATTCGCCCCGCCCCGATTCACTGCGCCCCGATTCACTGCGGCCGACACGCGCGCGGAGCGATTCGCCGGGTCCTCGCACCGCCCAGCAGGCCGTACTCGAGCGGGAACCGGACGAGTCGCCGAATTCGCGACTGGTTCGCGATTCGGGATCCATCGCGGTCGCCACCCTGGTCAGCCGAATCACCGGCTTCGGTAAGCAGCTGCTGCTGGTCACCGTTCTGGGGCCGGCCATCGCCAGTGCGTTCACCGTCGCCAGCACGATTCCGACCATGATCTCCGAGCTGCTGCTCGGCGCGGTACTGACCGCCATCGTGGTTCCGACCCTGGTGCGGGCCGAGAAGGAAGACCCCGACGGCGGCGCTGCCTTCGTCCGCCGCCTGGTCACCGCCGCCTTCACCGTCCTGGCCACGGGAACGGTGCTGGCCGTGGCGGCGGCCCCGGTGATGACCACCCACATCTTCCTGTCCGACGACGGCAAGGTGAATACCGCGCTGACCACGGCCCTGGCCTTCCTGCTGCTGCCGGCCATCCTCTTCTACGGTATGTCGGCGCTGCTCATGGCCATCCTCAACACCCATCAGGTGTTCAAACCGGGCGCATGGGCGCCGGTGCTGAACAACCTGGTGGTGTTGGCGGTGCTGATTCTCTACGCCGTCACGCCTGGCGAGATCAGCCTCGATCCGGTGCGGATGGGCGATCCGAAGCTGCTGGTGCTGGGCGTCGGCGTGACCGTCGGTGTGATCGTGCAGATGGTCAGCCTGCTGCCCGCCATCCGGCGCCTCGGTATCGATCTACGCCCGCTGTGGGGTGTGGACGCGCGCCTGAAGCAGTTCGCCGGGATGGGCGCGGCGATCATCCTGTACGTGCTCATCAGCCAGATCGGCTGGACCGTGGCCACCCGAGTGTCCTCGCACGCCGATGTCGCGGGCCCGACGATCTACCAGAACGCGTGGCTGCTGCTGCAGCTGCCGTACGGCGTACTCGGCGTGACGCTACTGACCGCGATCATGCCGCGGCTGAGCCGTAATGCCGCCGCCGACGACAATCCCGCGGTGGTCGACGACCTCGGTGATGCCACCCGCCTGACCATGATCTCGCTGATTCCGGTGGTCACCTTCCTCACCATCGCGGGTCCGCAGATCGGCCAGGCGCTCTATGGGTACGGCCATTTCGGCAGTTCCGATGCCGGTCGCCTGGGCGAGGCGGTCTCCTGGTCGGCGTTCACGCTGATTCCGTACGCGCTGGTCCTGATTCATCTGCGGGTGTTCTACGCGCGGGAACAGGCCTGGACACCGACCTGGATCATCCTCGGCATCACCGGCGTCAAGATCGTGTTGTCGCTGCTCACGCCGGTGTTCTTCAACGACGACCACGTCGTCATCGCCCTGGGCGTGGCCAACGGCCTGGGCTTCGTGACCGGCGCGGTGATCGGCGGCTGGCTGTTGCACCGCAGTCTCGGCGATCTGCGCATGGCCAACGTCGGCCGCACCGTCACCCGGGTCGTGCTGGCCTCGGTGGCCGGCGCGGCGGTGACGCTGATCATGGATCAGGTGCTGGGCCTGTCCCGGCTCGACGGCGGCCTCGCCTCGGTCCTGCGGGTCGGCCTGGACGCGATCGTCATGTTCGGCGTGGCATTCGGTCTGATGCGCCTCGCCGGTGTGCCGGAGATCGTCGCACTCACGGTCGCGGTGTCGCGCCGCCTCGGCTTCACGCCGCCGGCGCCCGACCTCGGCCTGGACGACACCGGCGCCGATATGCACGACACGATGGTGCTGCCGCGCCCGGATCTCGCAGCTCCGTATTACTACCGCTACGACCCGTATACCGACGCCCAGACCATGGTGTTGCCGGTAATCCGTCCTGGTGCGGTTGACCGCACCGGTCAGGGCGAGTTCCCGTACCCTGTTCGGCAGAGAAACGCAAATGCCGGTGCTGCACCGGCGCAACGGACTTCGACAAATCAGGGCGAAGGAGGAACGAGGGTGAGCGACGACGCGGCGGAGGGTCAGCCTTCCGCCGAGGCTGCCGACCTGGCAGGCGCAGTGCGCACCGACGACGTCCCGCCCGGGAGTGTTCCGCCGGCCGACCGCACTCGGGACTCCGCATTCGACCATACGGAAGCGTCGAACGCCGCTGCGGCGCCCGACGCCGAGGCCGGTGTGGACGGGGATGCCCCCGACGCACCGAACGCCGCGGGTGCGGCCGCGAGCGGCAACGGCGCGGAAGCCGCGCCTGCGCCCGGAGCGTTGCCGCCGCGGGATCCGGCCTATGACACCGGCATGCTGCCGGTCGGTTCGCCGGAGATGCCCCCGATGCGGGTGGAACCGCCGGCCCGGCGGGTGCCGCGCGGGCCCAAACTGATTCCGGGCGCCTCCGTGGCGGGTGGCCGCTATCGGCTGCTCGCCGACCACGGCGGCGCGCGCGGACTGCGGTTCTGGCAGGCCTTGGATGTGAAACTGGACCGCGAGGTCGCGCTCACCTTCGTCGATGCCGATCAGAAGGCCGCCGACAATCCCGGCCACGACGGCCCGCAGGCCATCCTCTCGCGCACCCTGCGGCTGGGCCGGATCAACTCCTCCGGCCTGGCCCGCGTGCTCGATGTGGTGCGCGGTAGTTCCGGCGGCATCGTGGTCGCGGAGTGGACTCCCGGCCGCTCGCTGCGGGAGATGGCCGAGACCAAGCCCTCGCCGATCGGCGCGGCGCGGGCCATCCGCGCCCTGGCCGCGGCAGCCGAACTGGCCCATCGCGGCGGCGGTTCGCTGTCGATCGACCATCCGGACCGGGTGCGGATCAGCGCGTCCGGCGATGCGGTGCTGGCCTTCCCGGGCACCTTGGCCGATTCCGACGCCCAATCCGATGTACGCGGCCTCGGCGCGATGCTGTACGCGTTGATCACCGCCCGCTGGCCGATCCGCACCGGGAGTATCACCGGTTCCGCGGCGACCGTCGGTGGGCTGAAGCTGGCCGATTTCGGAAGCGACAGCTCTCCGGTGGAACCGCGCCAGATTCGTCCCGAGGTGCCGTTCGAGATCTCCGCGGTGGCGGTCCGCTCGCTCGAGGCCGACAAGGGCGTGCGGACGGCGGCGACCGTGCAGCACGTGCTCGAGCAGGCCTCGGTCGTCGACCAGAAGACCGACTTCATCCCGGTCCTGCGCCTGGGCCAGCGCGCCGTCGCGAACCCGGACGAAACCCTCGCCGATCCGGAACTGCTCGCCGCCGAGCGCGAGCGGTCGCAGCGCATGCTGTGGATCCTGGTCGGTCTGGGTGTGCTCGCGGCGCTGGTGGTCGGCGTGATCATCTGGTGGCTGCTGAGCATCTTCGCGCCGGGCTCCGCCGACGAACCGCTCAACGAACAGCGCAAATTGGGCCTGACCACGGCCAGCGTCGCACCGACGACGCCGGCCGCGCAGTCCGCGGGACCCGCGCCGACTACGGCGCCCGGACTTCCGCTGCAGGCGACGGGCGTGTCGGTGTACTCCCCGGAAGGAACCCCGGACAGTCCCGGCAACGTGTCGGCCCTGCTGGACGGCAATCCGACCACCACCTGGCACACCGATCAGTACTTCCAGCAGTTCCCGGCCTTGAAGAAGGGGATCGGGGTACTCGCGACGCTGCCTGGCCCCAGCAAGGTGAGCAAGGTCGTCATCGATTCCGCGTCGCCGGGCACAGTGGTCGAGGTGCGAACCTCACCCACCGCGGTTCCCACCCTCGATCAGACCCAGCTCGTCGGCCAGGCCACCCTGGCCGACGGCACCACCACGATC
Source organism: Nocardia nova (assembly GCF_002933465.1). Lineage (GTDB taxonomy): Bacteria > Actinomycetota > Actinomycetes > Mycobacteriales > Mycobacteriaceae > Nocardia > Nocardia nova_B. The sequence continues at coordinate 50,061 of NZ_PSZE01000003.1, read as the reverse complement.
CCGGTGCAGTCCGACCAGCCAGCCCGCTACGTCCTGATCTGGATCACCCAGCTTGCCAACAACGGCGGCCAGTTCCAGTCCTCGATCGGCGACATTCACTTCGAGGCAGCTCCCTGATTCGTGCTGTCGCGGCCGCCCGTTGTTCCGGCCCGTGATATCGCCTCGCTCTGGTTGCTACCGATTCGTAATAAACGTTATGATTCACAGCGCGCTCTCAGCAGGGGAGCTTCCTGGGATCTGGAGTCTCGGTCCTGGATGATGCGGAATTTGCGGCCTGTCCGGTGTAGGACTTCGTGCCGCCGTGAGCGCTGTCCAAGGGGTTTGTGTGTCGTTCGAAGCGATCGCCAGTGGGGGGACACCGGAGTCGTCTGCTGTTCGTCGTCGCTCGATCGATCCGGACGAAACCACCGATTTCGAATTGCTTTCCGCCCATGTAGCGGGAGATCGCGACGCTTTCGGCATTCTGTTCCGCCGCCATTACAGCAGGCTCTGGCAATTGGCGCTGCGCACCTGCCGCACTCCGGAGGATGCCGCCGATTCGCTGCAGGACGCGCTGCTGTCCGCCCATCGCAATGCCGCCACCTTCCGTGGGGATGCGGAGGTGCGCAGCTGGCTGCATCGCATCGTGGTCAACGCATGCCTGGATCGTATGCGGCGCAACAAATCCCGTCCCGCGACGTCCCTGTCGGACGAATCGGTGGCCGAACCCGCAGTGGAACGCGACGACATCGCGCAGCGCGAGGTGAAAATGGTCGTCGCCGCGGCCCTGTTCACGCTGCCGCCCGATCAGCGAGCAGCGCTGGTTGCGATCGACATGGAAGGGTATACCGTAGCGGAAGCGGCGCAGTTGCTGGGCGTCGCCGAGGGGACGATCAAAAGTCGCTGCGCCCGTGGCCGTAAACGGCTGGAGCAGGAATTGGAATTCCTGCGAAATCCGGGGAACCGGACGTAGTCGAGAAGCGTCGTTACTAACAGACGGACAAATATTCGTTGTGCCTGCCGCCGCATCGCTGCGATGACAGACGCTAGATCATGAGGCCGGACCCGGAGAGGCGATGGACGACAAGGGCGAATTCGCCGCGCGGCGAGGCCGTTCCGGGGTGTGGGGCGACGAAGCGGACACAGGAGGTGTGATGGCAGCCCGTTCAGTTCCGCGCCCTCCGTTCTCCACCGATCTGCTGGCCGATTTGCACGCCGACAACGTCCCTGCGGAGCAGGCCGAGCTGCTGTGGCCACAAGTTCGCCGGGATCCCGACGCCGTCCGTTTTCTGCACTCACTCGACGGCGTGAGCGCCGAATTACGCGCGCTGAGCCTGGACGACCGCATCCTGCACCCGATACCGACCCAGGTCGCGGCCCGGCTGGACGCGCTGCTGGACGAGTTGTCCCGCGGCGAGCAGCCGCAACCGGTCGCGACCGTCCACCAGCTCTACCGTGACGGCGCGGGCGGTGAGCCGCCCTCGACCCGCCCGATGCCGGCTCTCGACGCGGTTCCCCAAGAACCGATTCCCGAGGAGCCGCTGCCGCAGGACGCCGACGTCCCGGGCGCGGCTCCCACGGAGGAGCCGATCTCTCTGGACGGGCACCGCGCGAAGCGATTGCGCTGGTTCACCGCGGCCGCGGCGGCGGTGGCCGTCATCGCCGGAAGCCTGGTCGCCGTCGACGCGGTGACCGATCGCACGGTGCGGCCGAATGCACTGCCCGCCGAACACAGCACCACCGTCGCCCTCGACGACGAGCTGTCCTCCGCGGTCGTACTCAGTGCCATGGGCCGCAACGACGTCACCGGCCCGCTGTCGGGCCCCGGCGCGATGGCCGGCTGCGTGAAGGCCGCGGTCCCGGACCGCACGGTGCTCGGCTCGACGAATGTCACATATCGCGGTGAATCGGCCGTGTTGATTCTGCTCACCGGCCCGCGGCCGCCCAAGATCACCGCACTGGTGGTGCGGACCGGTTGCAGCCCAGCGGATCCGCAGATCCTCGAGATGCGTGATATCGGCTGACAGCGCCCGGAGTGCGCGAGTGTCGTATCCGCCGCGATGTTCCCGGGCCCGGCCTCGAGCGTTCCCGGGCCCGGCCTCGAGCACAGCCGGTCGGCGGCGGGAACATCTACGTTTACCCTGTTGTTGACCGACACGCCTGTTGAACACACTTCGGAAGGGCATCATGAGCACGCCTGTACGCGATCTGATCATTGTCGGCTCCGGCCCCGCCGGCTACACCGCCGCGGTCTACGCTGCTCGGGCCGAGCTCGAACCGTTGCTGTTCGAGGGCACCCAGTTCGGTGGCGCGCTGATGACGACGACCGAGGTGGAGAACTTCCCCGGCTTCCGCGACGGCATCATGGGCCCCGATCTCATGGAAGAGATGCGTGAGCAGGCCAAGCGCTTCGGCGCGGATATCCGTACCGAGGATGTCGAGGCGATCGATCTCTCCGGCCCGATCAAGTCGGTCACGGTCGGCGGCGAGGCCTACCGGTCCTACGCGATCATCCTGGCCATGGGCTCGGCGGCCCGCTACCTGGGCGTGCCGGGGGAGCAGGAGCTGCTGGGCCGCGGGGTCAGCGCCTGCGCGACCTGTGACGGCTTCTTCTTCAAGGGCCAGGACATCGTCGTGGTCGGCGGTGGCGATTCCGCGATGGAGGAGGCTACGTTCCTCACCAAATTCGCCTCCAGCGTGACCATCGTGCATCGCCGTGAGGAATTCCGTGCCTCCCGCATCATGCTCGAGCGCGCGAAGGCGAACGAGAAGATCCGCTTCCGCCTCAACTCCGAGGTGGTCGAGGTGCACGGCGACACCGCCGTGACCAGTCTCACCCTGCGCGACACCAAGACCGGCGAAACCTCCGAGCTGGCGGCCACCGGCCTGTTCGTAGCGATCGGCCACGACCCGCGCAGCGAATTGGTCCGCGGCCAGGTCGATCTCGATGCCGAGGGCTACGTGAAGGTACGCGAGCCCGGCACCGCGACCTCGGTGAACGGCGTCTTCGCGGCCGGCGATCTGGTCGATCACACCTACCGCCAGGCCATTACCGCCGCCGGCACCGGCTGCCGTTCGGCGATCGACGCCGAACGCTGGCTCGCCGAGAAGGGCGACATCACCAGCAACACCCTCGATCACGCCGGCAACCCGGTGGAAGTGCCCGCCGGCTGATCAGTCCCCGAAGCCTTTCGAATATCGCGTCATCGCACACCGCAAGGAGTTCCGCCATGTCCGAAACAGCCACCAAGACCGTCACCGACGCCACCTTCGAACAGGATGTGCTCGGCAGCGACAAGCCGGTGCTCGTCGACTTCTGGGCCTCCTGGTGCGGTCCGTGCAAGATGGTCGCCCCGGTGCTGGAGGAGATCGCCGCGGCGCACGGCGACAAGCTGACCGTCGCGAAGGTCGATGCCGACGCCAACCCCACCAGCTCTCGTGACTACGGTGTGATGGCATTGCCGACGATGATCCTGTTCTCCGGTGGTAAGGAGGCCAAGCGCATCGTGGGTGCCAAGGGTAAGGCCGCGCTGCTGCGCGAACTCGAGGGCATCATCTGAGACGTCTCGTTCGAGGCCCCGGGTTATGGCACGTCGCGAGCGTGCCCGGCCCGGGGCCCCGATCCGGTTTCACCAGGGGGCACTCCGGGACCCGATGGCTGTGTACTATTTCGGCACCCGGAGAATTGCCGAAATACGGCTCGGGTCTGAGACAATCGACCGACGCTCCGGTCGTGCGAGGGTGTGTGCCATCGCATAAGTGGGTACCCGGGTTGGCGGAAGGAAAGGGCTCTCACGCATGCACCGACTTCGTCACGGCGATACTGGTCCAGCCGTCGCTGAGGTCCGGAGCACCCTGGCAAGTCTCGGATTCCATCCACACCCGCGCGGGATCGACCGGTCCGGCGGGCAGGGGGAGTACTGGAAGGACTCCGACGCCGTCTTCGATCGTGAACTCGATTCGGCCGTACGCGCTTTCCAGCAGCAGCGAGGTCTGCTGGTCGACGGTGTCGTCGGGCCCGCTACCTATCGCGCGCTGAAGGAGGCGTCCTATCGCCTCGGCGCCCGCACCCTGATCTATCAGCTCTCGGCGCCGCTGTACGGCGACGATGTCGCTACGCTGCAACGGCGCCTGCAGGATCTAGGCTTCTACGTCCATCGCATCGACGGCTACTTCGGCCCGCATACCCACGATGCGCTCACGGCCTTCCAGCGCGAGATCGGCCTGTCCGCGGACGGCATCTGTGGTCCGGACACCCTGCGCTCGCTGGAACTGCTCGGAGCTCGGGTCACCGGTGGCAACCCGCATCGCATCGCCGAGGAAGAGGTCGTCCACCGGGCCGGTCCGCAGCTGACCGGGAAGCGCATCGTCATCGACCCCGGAATGGGCGGCGAGGACAAGGGTTTGGCCGTGCCGACGGAGTTCGGCGACGTGTACGAGTCGGAGATCCTCTGGGATCTGGCGAGCCGCCTCGAGGGCCGGATGGCCGCCACCGGCATGGAGACGTTCCTGTCTCGCCCGTGGGGCGCCAACCCGACCGACGCCGAACGCGCCGAGACCTCCAACACCTTCGACGCGGATCTGATGATCTCGCTGCGCTGTGCGGCGAATCTCAGTTCGTCCGCGGGCGGCGTGGCCAGTTTCCACTTCGGGAATTCACACGGTTCGGTATCGATGATCGGGCAGGTGCTGGCGGGATTCATCCAGCGCGAAATCGTGGCGCGAACCTCGTTGCAGGACTGCCGCACCCACGCCCGTACCTGGGACCTGCTGCGCCTGACGAAAATGCCGACCGTGCAGGTCGATATCGGCTACCTGACAAACGAATACGACGCCTCGGTGTTGACCAATCCCCGGATGCGCGATGTGATCGCGGAGGCCATTCTGATCTCGGTCAAGCGGTTGTATCTGCTCGGCCAGGACGATCAGCCCACCGGCACTTACACATTCGCCGAGCTGTTGGCGGAGGAATTGGCTGCGGCCGACCGGACGTAGTTCCCTCGCATACCGCAGAAGGCGCCCCCCGGAAATTTGGATCCCGGGGCGCCTTCTTTTCGGTCAGTGGCAGGGAACGCTCGGCTGGGCCTGCATCGCGGCGGCGGCCAGCAGCTGGTCGAGAGCGCGCTCGACGTCTTCCTTCCACAGATGATCGCTGTCGAGTTCCAACCGCAGTCGCGGGAAACGATGGTGCTGCGCCACCACCGAGAATCCGACGTCCTCGAGGAAGTCCGCGTCGATCATGCAGCTTTCGGGAGAGCAGCCGCTGTTGGCCTTCGGCCGCGGGGCGGAGGCGATACCGTGACCCGGTGAGTCGATGCGCTCCATCAAGAACATGGATCGCACTCCGCGCGCCGGCAGCGCGGTCGCGGCCGGATCGGTGCGAATTCCGAAAGCCTCGATCGCTCGCACCCCTCGGCGCATCAGATCGCCGACTACGGCCTGAATCAGCCGATGGGCAATATCTCCATCATTGTGCGGCGGTTCGGCCCGCAGCGTGGTCAGCAGGACCGCATCCGGGCTCACGGGGGAGGTGGGGAACAACGCCGCGCGCGGTACCGCACTCGGCGGCGAATACAGCGCACATCCAGCCGGCTGGCCATCGACCAACGCGATCTGCCCGCAGGATCCCCATTCGAGCATCACCGTCGACAACCATGCCTCTTTTTCGAAGACGGGATCGCTGAATTCACGAGAGTCTGCCGCCACGGCCGGGTCGATCTCCCAGAACACACATCGACGCGCATGTGCGGGAAGTTTGTCCAGTCCGCCGAGGGTTAGTGCGGTCACGCTGGTCGACACCGCTCTGCTCAGCCTCCAGCTTTCCGATTCATCTATGCTCACGCCGCATCAACATCTTCTCGCCAGCAAGAATATGCGATCAAAGCGAACGCCTCATTTCCCATTCCTTATCGATCGCGGCACATTCGGATCGGCGCGAAAAAGAGCGGTGTCACAGTGACGTTTCTCGCCGAACCCTAGGGGTCTGTCTCGTCAGAGCTGTTGTTGCTCCATCAGCCCGACAATGCGCTCCAAATCATCGACCGAACCGAACTCGACGACGATCTTGCCCTTCTTCTTGCCCATACTCACCGTGACCCTGGTGTCGAACGAATTGGCCAATCGCTCGGCAACCTTGTCCAACCCCGGCGCGTAAATTTGCCGCCGCTTGGGGGTCGGCTTCACTTCTTCCTCGGGGTAGCGGTTCGCGAGAGTGACAGCCTCCTCGGTCGCACGAACCGACAACCCCTCGGCGACGATGCGTTCGGCCAACCGCTCCTGCGCCTCGGCGCCCGCTTCCAACCCGAGCAGCGCGCGAGCATGTCCAGCGGAGAGCACGCCGGCCGCGACTCGTCGCTGCACCGGAATCGGCAACTTCAACAGGCGAATCATATTCGTGACGACCGGCCGGGATCGGCCGATTCGGTTCGCCAGTTCCTCGTGGGTGACGTCGAATTCCTCCAGCAGCTGCTGATAGGCCGCCGCCTCTTCGAGCGGATTCAGCTGCACCCGGTGGATGTTCTCCAGCAGCGCATCGCGCAGCATGGCGTCGTCGGTGGTCTCCCGCACGATCGCCGGGATGGTCTCCAGGCCGGCTTCCTGGCAGGCTCGCCATCGCCGTTCACCCATCACCAGCTGATAGCGCGGAGTGGGGGAGGACTCCAGCACCCGCACCACGATCGGCTGCATAAGACCGAACTCCCGCACCGAATGGACGAGTTCGGCGAGCGCATCCTCTTCGAAGACCTGCCGCGGCTGCTTCGGATTGCGCTCGATCTGATCCGGCGGAATCTCCCGGTACACCGCACCGGCGCTCGACTCGTCGGCCGCATCGGGCACCCGATGCAGATAGGCCGACGCGGGATGCGGGCCGATCGGATCGAGTCCGATCACCGCATTGGCTGCCGCACTTCCGAGCCCCTGCACATCGGCAGGGCCGGTCGGAATCAACGCGGCTAACCCGCGCCCCAAACCACCCTTCTTCGCCTGACTCATCGGCCTACCGACCCCTTTCCTGTGCTGCACCGGCCGTACCGACCGGAGCGCCTTCCTGGCCCGGCGACACTCGGCTCTGGACGATGGCCGAGCGGGCCGCGATCTCCCGCCCCGCGTCGAGATAACTCATCGCGCCGCGGGAACCAGGATCGTAATCGAGCACGGTCATGCCGTAGCCCGGCGCCTCGGAAACCTTGACGCTGCGCGGAATCACCGAGCGCAGCACCGCGTCACCGAAGTGGCCGCGGACCTCTTCGGCAACCTGGTCCGCGAGTTTGGTCCGGCCGTCGTACATGGTGAGGACGACTGTCGAGACGTGCAGCTCCGGATTCAGATGCGACTGCACCAGACCGATATTGCGCAGCAGCTGGCCGACGCCCTCCAGGGCGTAGTACTCGCACTGGATCGGGATCATCACCTCCTTGGCCGCCACCAACGCGTTGACGGTCAGCAGGCCGAGAGAAGGCGGGCAGTCGATCATGACGTAGTCGATGTCGTAGCCCGCCAGGTTGGCCTCTTGAATGGCCGCTTTCAATCGGCCCTCACGGGCGACCATGGAGACCAATTCGATTTCGGCGCCGGCGAGATCGATCGTCGCCGGAATGCACAGCAGGCGTTCGTTATGCGGGCTGCGCTGGATCGCGTCCTGCACCGAGATCTCACCGATCAGCAGTTCGTAGCTCGACGGCACGCCGGAGTGGTGCTCCACACCGAGCGCGGTGCTGGCATTGCCCTGGGGGTCGAGGTCGATGACGAGCACCGTCATTCCCTGCAGTGCCAGCGCGGCAGCGAGATTCACGGCCGTCGTCGTCTTACCGACCCCGCCCTTCTGATTGGCGATGGTGATGATGCGTTGTTCGCGCGGCTTGGGGATACTGAGCGAGCCAGGGTGCAGGACCTGGCTGGCGCGATGCGCCTCAGCCGCGATGGGAGTTTCGGCGGCGGAGATATTTCCGAATGCGGTCTTGGCGAATTCATCTCCCTCGAGGCCGCCGCTGTCCAGCATTCCGGGCACCCGGGAGGTTGTTTCCCGTGAAACATTCGCCGGACGGTTCGACATACAGGCTCCTAACCCCGAGAACTTCAGACACGTGCCCAGGCAGCACCGGCGCCGCATGGCTCGAACAAGCAGAACGCGGAGCTGCCGGGAACCGCGAAACCGCGCGCTCACGCTCGACGACAACTAGCTTGCCAGCACCGGCCAGAATACGGAAGTTGAACCGCGGCAATCACTATCCGACACGCACGGAATGACTCGCCGCGACCGTCGCGAGCGGCCTTGCGGGCCGTTGTTTCATGTGAAACAACGGAAGTTACTGTGCGCGTCGGGCGCGTCGACTCGCTTCCTTGTTCGCCCGCTTCTCCGCGCGCGGCACCCGCTCCACACTGAGCACGACGGTCGGCGGCGACACGACGCCCGCACCGCATTCGAGGATCTTCGCGTGGCCCGCACCCGCGCGCGCCAACTCCACCTGATCGCGTTCGAGTTCCTCGGCGACGCTGGATCCCTTGAGCGCCAACATATGGCCGTGCTCGCGAACGAGCGGCAGGGACCACTTGGCCAACTTCCCGAGGGGAGCGACCGCACGAGAAGTCACGTAATCCGCACCGCCCGCTTCTTTCCGGACGTCCGGCTGCTCGGCGCGACCGCGAACCACGGTGATCTCGAGTCCCGCAGCTTCGACGAACTCCGCCAGGAACTTGGTGCGGCGCAGCAGTGGCTCGACGAGTGTGATGCGCAGATCCGGACGCGCGATGGCGAGTGGAATTCCCGGAAGTCCGGCGCCGCTGCCGATATCGACAACGGAGGCTCCGAGAGGAATCAACTCACCCAACACCGCACAGTTGAGGATGTGGCGGTCCCAGAGCCGTGGCACTTCCCGCGGTCCGATCAGACCGCGTTCGACGCCCGCGGTCGCCAGCGCGGCGCAGTACTGCTCGGCCAGCGGAAGGCGATCACCGAATACCTCGGCCGCCACCGCGGGCGGCGTCAGATCGACAGAGTCACCGCCGGGGGAGTGCTGAGGAGTGGCACCCGCGCCTCGTTCCACGTGAAACATCCTTCCGGACCGTCGAAATCCATCACAACGCAACTCATCACAAAGAGTAGGGCCCCCGGTTCGATGAACCGGGGGCCCTACCTTACCCAGCGAATTTCTCAGGCCGGGATCACGACCACGTGCCGGTTGGGTTCGACACCTTCACTCTCACTGGCGGCACCGTCCACGGCCGCCACCGCGTCGTGGACGATCTTGCGCTCGAACGGAGTCATCGCGGCCAGCGACTCGGGCTTGCCCGATTCCGCCACCCGCCGCGCCGCATCGGTGCCGAGCGCGCTGAGTTCCTCGCGACGCTTCGCCCGCCAGCCGGCCACATCGAGCATCAGGCGGCTGCGCACACCGGTCGCCTGTTGCACGGCCAGTCGGGTCAACTCCTGCAGCGCGTCCAGAACCTCGCCACGCCGACCGACGAGCTTCGACAGGTCCCGCCCGCCGTCGATGCTGACGACCGCCCGGTCGCCCTCGACATCCAGATCGATATCGCCGTCGAAGTCGAGAACGTCCAGCAGTTGCTCCAGATAGTCGCCCGCGATCTCGCCCTCCTCGATCAACGCCTCTTCGGCATCGGTCGGATCCGGTTCGGTCGCCTCGTCGCGATCGTCCACCGCCGACGCATCATCCTGCACACCGAGGGCCACAGTGGCGTCCCCTCCATCGGTCTCAACAGTCATATGTCGTTTCCTTCAATCTGAATCATCCGTCGTATCCGGATCCGCTAGCGACGTCGCTTCTGATTCGCCCGACCTCTGTTGCCGGACCGCTTGCGATTACCGGGCCCGGCCGACTTACCTGACGAGCCCGACTTGCCGGAGGCCGAACCGGTCTTGGCCGAAGAACTCGAAGTGGTGGATTCCGAAGTCGTGGATTCCGTGGAGGCGGAGGTGCCGTTCGCCGCCGCCGCGGGCTTGTCCCCGTCGGCCGTCGGCACCTCGGCGGCACCGGACTTCTTCTTGGCAGTCGGCTTGGCACCGGGCTTCGGCGCGTTCTGCGCCTTCCGCTCGATCGCCTCTTCCTTCTTCTTCTGCTCTTCCTTGTCGATGCGACCGAAGACCAGATGCTGCTGCCCATAGGTCCAGACGTTGTTGGACACCCAGTAGAGCAGGATCGCGATGGGCAGGAAGGGGCCACCGACGACGACACCGAGCGGGAACACCCACAGCGCCAGCTTGTTCATCAGCGCGGCTTGAGGATTCGCCGCCGCCTCCGCACTCTGGCGTGCCACCGAGGCGCGCGCGTTGAAGTGGGTCGCGAGGCCGGCGATGACCATGAGCGGCACCGCGACGACGACCATATTCCACACTTGCGGGATGCCGCCGTAATCGGCGTACGCATCCAGAGTCGCCTTGGGCGAGGTGATCGCGGCGGAGATCGGCGCACCGAAGATACGGGCACTCAGGAACGACTGCACATCGTGCGCGCTGAAGACGTAGTTCGGCGTCATCGCGTTCTGCTCGGGCGTCATGTGCAGCTGGCCGATACCACTACCGGTGCGGTTGAACGACCGCAGCACGTGGTACAGACCGATGAACGCCGGCACCTGAGCCAGCACCGGCAGACAGCCCATCAGCGGGTTGAAGCCATGCTCCTTCTGCAGCTTCTGCATCTCGACGGCCATCTTCTGGCGGTCGTTCTTGTATTTGCGCTGCAGTTCCTTGATCTGCGGCTGCAGTTCCTGCATCTGCCGCGTGGTGCGCACCTGTTTGACGAAGGGCTTGTACAGCACCAGGCGCAGGGTGAACACCAGGAACACCACTGCCAGCGCCCAGGCGAACCCGTTGCTGGCGCCCTTGTCGAAATCTCCGAGTCCGAAGACGTACCCGAAGATCCGGTGCCAGAACCAAAGGATCCAGGACACCGGGTAATAGATGAAGTCGAGCACGGCTCTATGTACTCCCGTCGGTCGTGTCGCCGGTCACCGCACGCGGCGACCCTTTACAAGACTTGTGTTCGGCCGCCTCGTCGTGGGCCCGCCTCGTCTCGTGAGCCGCTTCGGCGGCAGCCCGTTTCCGTTCCGGAACCGGGTCCCACCCACCAGGGTGCCAGGGCGCGCATTTGGCCAGACGCACGGCCGTCAATCCGAGACCGACGAACAGCCCGCGAGTACGCAGAGCCGTCACCGCGTACTCGCTACAGGTCGGGGTGAATCGGCACACCGGCATGCGGGTGGGGGAGACGTACGTCCGATACAGCTCGATCAGAAAGATCAAGAGATTCGCCGGAAGCCGCGTCACCACGCGCAGGCGGTTCATGGCGCATCACTCGAAGCCACCCGCGCGGCGGAGAGATCGAACGACAATTTCCGCAGCGCGGACCGTAATTGCTGGTCCAGCTCCGCCGAGGTCGCCACCGCGGCACCCGGGAGGGCGCGGATCACGACATCGGCCTCTACCGGTAGACCTGCGACGACACCGGCGCAGATATGACGCAGGCGGCGGGCGACGCGGTGTCGAACCACCGCGGTGCCCACCGCCTTGCTGACGATCAATCCGAAACGAGGACCACCGAAGCGTGCGAGCGACGGAGCCGCCGCGTCGTCGGAGCTCACGGCATCGTCGGATCTCATCTCCGCCGACGCCGACGGCACCACCACATGCACGACGATGTCCCGTCTCCCGACTCGTCGGCCACGTCGCACCGTCCGGGAGAAGTCGGCACGATGATGCAGCCGGTACGGCTCAGGCAACACCCGAGTGTCCGAGCACGTAGCGGGTGAACGGAAGCAGCGAGACGATCGACGAGTCAGGCATGGCGGCGATGCCGATGCCGTGCGATCAGGCCGTCAGAGAGGCGCGGCCCTTGCGACGGCGCGCCGACACGATCGCGCGCCCGGCACGGGTGCGCATCCGGAGGCGGAAGCCGTGGACCCGCGCACGACGACGGTTGTTCGGCTGGAACGTCCGCTTGCCCTTGGCCACGGTCAACACTCCTCGAGTTGGTGGGCACCAGGCGGCGCCCGAAGCTGTTCGGTGAAACGTATGTGGTCGCGATGAAAACTGGTCTTCATCGGCACAACGCCCATTGCGTGGTAGTCCCGCTGGATCGACGATTCGACCGGGCAGCAGGCAGCCAACACCGCGTCAACGGGTGACTGTACGAGGGTACTGATCAGCCAGGAGAGGGTCAAACTCGGGGTCCCTCATGAGACGCCCGCCACTGCTTCCCGGGTCGGCGATATCCGTTCGCGCCACGCGACGCACCGAGCTGCCGCGACGCGCCGTGTGGACGGCGCGGTCGTGAACCGCCCTTGTCACAGCCACCGCGGACCCACTACGATTCATAGCTAGAAGATAGCTGTAGAAGCGCAGGTCCAGGCGCTGACCGGGGGGTTGTCGCAGCAAGCCACGAATCATCCGAGTTCTCCACATCTGTGGATAATTGTGTGGAAAGACCCCTGGAGTGGCATATTCGTATGGCTGACGGCCAGGCTTGTCAGTGGTCGCCGACCGTTGGAGCTCCTGTCGACTTGCTCCGGGGAGGAAATAATACGTGGACGACGAGCAGAACGTGTTGACCGCGGTCTGGCCCGAAGTGGTCGCCGAGCTCACTGCCGGCTCCACCGACGGAGCCATCCCGCCGGTGACCAACGCCCAGAAGGCGTGGCTCGGCCTGGTCAAGCCGCTGACGGTCGCACAAGGCTTTGCCCTGCTCTCGGTGCCTTCCTCCCTGGCCCAGGAGGCCATAGAACGCGATCTACGCGAACCGATTCTGCGGTCGCTGGCCCGCCGGCTGGGCCCGCAGGTCGAGGGTCTGGGCGTCCGGATCGCCGCGCCGGCCAACCCGCCGCCGGACCGTCCCGGCGCCGGTGCCCGCCATGCTCGCCTGACATCACGCCCGGAGCGGATGCGCGACAAGCCCCGCGAACCGGTCGGTTTCCCGGCGCCGGCGCAGTATCCCGACGCCGACGATTTCCCCACGCCACGCTATCTTTCCCCAGCCGACTACCAGGCCCGGACCGCCTATCCCCAGGGTGAATATCCGTCCGCACCGATGGCCGGGGAATTGCCGGACAACCTCGGACCGTCCTCCCCGCTGCGCCGGGACCCGGAAGCACATCTGCACGACGAAGCGCTGGTCCGGCATCCGGAAAGCCTGCGTCGCGATCCCGACGATCTGCGCCGCGACGCCGAGGCCTTCCGCGACGCCGAGGCATTCCGCGACGCCGAGGCCTTCCGCCACGACCCGGACGTACTCCGCCGCGACCCGGACGTACTCCGCCGCGAAGCCGACGGCCTGCGGCGGGACCCGGACAGCCTGCACGGCCTGCACGGTCCGGATTCGCTGCGGCGCGAGGCGGACACCCTGCGCCGAGACCACGAACCGCATCCCCAGGAGGCACTGCGCCGGGAGACCGAACCACTGCGTCACGATCAGGAGCTGCCCCGGCCGGGCGGACATCCCGGACAGGAGGCGCTGTTCGCACCGGAGCCGGAGGCCGGTCAGCGTCCGGGCGCGGCCGAAGAAGCCGACGAACCGGTGGTGAGCGCGCGCAATTCCTGGCCGACGTATTTCACGAAGTCGCCGGAACCGCCGACGCCCGCCCCCGCGAACTCCTCGGCCAGCCTGAACGCCAAATACACATTCGAGACCTTCGTCATCGGCGCCTCGAACCGATTCGCCCACGCGGCGGCGGTCGCGATCGCCGAGGCGCCGGCCCGTGCGTACAACCCGCTGTTCGTCTGGGGGGCTTCCGGTCTGGGAAAGACGCATCTGCTGCACGCGGCTGGGCATTATGCCCAGCGGCTGTTCCCCGGGATGCGCGTCAAGTACGTCTCGACCGAGGAATTCACCAACGACTTCATCAACAGTCTGCGCGACGACCGGAAAGTGGCGTTCAAGCGGCGCTATCGCGAGACCGACATCCTGCTGGTGGACGACATCCAGTTCATCGAGGGTAAAGAAGGCATCCAGGAGGAGTTTTTCCACACCTTCAACACCCTGCACAACGCGAACAAGCAGATCGTGGTGTCCTCCGATCGGCCACCGAAGCAACTGGCGACGCTCGAGGAGCGACTGCGCACCCGGTTCGAATGGGGCCTGATCACCGACGTGCAGCCGCCGGAGCTGGAGACCCGGATCGCGATTTTGCGCAAGAAGGCGCGGATGGATCGCCTCGATGTGCCGCACGACGTGCTGGAACTGATCGCCAGCCGGGTCGAGCGCAATATCCGTGAACTCGAGGGCGCGTTGATCCGGGTGACGGCCTTCGCCTCCCTCAACGGGCAGCCGCTGGATCTGTCGCTGGCCGAGGTCGTACTGCGCGATCTGATGCCGGACACCACCACCATCGAGATCACGGCGTCGACGATCATGGCCGTGACCGCGGAATACTTCAACACCACGCTGGAGGAGCTGACCGGTCCCGGTAAGGCCCGGCCGCTGGCGCAGGCTCGCCAGATCGCGATGTACCTGTGCCGGGAACTGACCGACCTTTCGCTGCCGAAGATCGGCCAGGCCTTCGGTCGCGACCATACGACGGTCATGTACGCGGAGAAGAAAGTGCGCAAGGAGATGACCGAGCGCCGCCGGGTCTACGACCAGGTCCAAGAACTCACAGCCCGAATCAAACAGCGCTCACGCTGAATCGCTACACAAGCCGATCCACCCGGTTGACCTGGGTGGATCGGCTTTTTCGTGTTGTGGATTCCTCGAGGAGTCCTTGTGGAGTCCTCGAGGAATCCCAGGTTTGTCCTCGAGGTTGCGCACAGTCGATGCACGGGGCTGTGCACGCATTCGTTCACAGCCCTCGGTCCACAGTTCCCACAGCCGAATTCGTCCACGGGGTCCGAACTGCGAAGACGGTCGAATCGGCATGTGGATTCCTCGAGGACTCCCTGTCAGGTCCTCGAGGAATCCCCCGGTAGTGCACCGATCGGCACACAGGTGTGCACAACAGGTCTCGGGCCATGGAAGAACTCGAGGATGGCTCGAGGATGGAAGTTGAACAGTTTCGAGGACTCCACAGTGGCCCACTGTTCATCCTCGAGTCACCCGCCGGACATCCCCACGCCGCCACGCCACCTGAGCTGGGCGGACGGGCCGCGTCCACAGAATCCACAGTGCCTACTACTACTTCAGTTCTTCTTCTTTAGATTTCTTCTTGAAAACAGGCTGTGTGGAAACTCGGCTCGGATGTCGACGGATCGATTCGTGGCACTCCACATCCGAACGAAGCAAGGAGCGGAACGGGTCCGGCCCATCCGGCGGACGACGCACCGGGCGAGGGGGTGACGTAGTCATCGCCCGCCTGCGCGGGTACGGTTTGATGTCGGTCGCCTGTGCCACACTGCGGTACGTACGGGCGAGTCGTTTCGACCGCATTGCCGCGCGAACCACGCTGTTGTATGAACCACGCTGATCACCACGGCGTCGAACAGATCACGACCGATCGAGACTGGGAGAGGACATACCGAGCGATGGAGCTTGCAAGTATGAAGTTTCGGGTCGCTCGCGAGGATTTCGCGGAATCCGTCGCCTGGGTGGCCCGTAGCCTGCCGTCTCGCCCGCCCGTGCCCGTCCTGGGCGGTGTGCTGCTCGTGGCCGACGAGGACGGCCTCACGGTCTCCGGATTCGACTACGAGGTCTCCGCGCAGATGCGCGTCGCCGCCGAGGTGGCCGGCCCGGGACAGGTGCTGGTCTCCGGCCGCCTGCTGGCCGACATCACCAAGGCGCTGTCCAACAAGCCGGTCGACGTCTCGGTCGACGGCACCCGTGTGCTGATCGCGTGTGGCAGCGCCAAGTTCTCGCTGCCGACCATGCCGGTCGAGGATTATCCCCAGTTGCCCGAACTGCCACCGCAGACCGGCGAACTGGGTGTGGATCTGTTCTCCGAGGCAGTGGGCCAGGTGGCCGTCGCCGCCGGCCGCGACGACACGCTGCCGATGCTGACCGGCATCCGCGTCGAAATCGAGGGCTCCCAGGTGGTTCTGGCAGCCACCGACCGCTTCCGCCTGGCGGTGCGGCATCTGGAGTGGCAGCCCGGTCGCCCGGATGTGGAGACCGCGGTCCTGGTCCCGGCCCGCACGCTGTCGGAATCGGCGAAGACGCTCGGAGCCTCCGACGCGCCCGTCCAGCTGGCCTTCGGCACCGGGACCGACGGACTGCTGGGGATCGTCAACGGCGGCCGCCGGACCACCACACGACTGCTCGACGCGGAATTCCCCAAGTTCCGCCAGTTGCTCCCCAAGGAGCACACCTCGATCGCGACCCTGCAGGTGAGCGCACTGATCGAGGCCATCAAACGTGTGGCCCTGGTCGCCGAGCGCGGCGCCCAGGTGCGGCTCGAATTCTCCGACCAGGGCCTACAGCTGTCTGCCGGGGGTGACGATGCCGGTCGCGCCGAGGAGTGGCTGGAGGCCGAGTTCCGCGGTGAGCCGCTGACCATCGCGTTCAACCCCGGTTACCTCAACGACGGTCTGTCGGCGCTGCATTCGGACCGGGTGACCTTCGGTTTCACCACACCCAGCCGCCCCGCGGTGATGTGCCCGACCACCGACGAGGAGCCGGAGCTTTCGGAGTCCGGTGCGTTCGCGGCGCTGTCGAGCAATTACATCTACCTGCTGATGCCGGTTCGTTTGCCCGGCTGATTGATTCGGTTCCGATCCTCCCCGCCTCGCCGGCCACGACACGACCGGCGAGGCGGCACTCGTTCAACCCGACCTGTGGAGATGTTGATAAACCTGTGAAAAACCCCGGGCGCGTGTGCATTTCGACCGGTCCGTCACAAAGTGCCTGGTGACGGCGGGTTCATCCATGCACATTCGAACGCTCACGCTGCGCGATTTCCGCTCCTGGGAGCATGCCGACCTCGAATTACCCACAGGCAGAACCGTTTTCCTGGGGTCGAACGGCAACGGTAAGACCAATCTCATCGAGGCCGTCGGTTATCTGTCCACACTCGGTTCCCACCGGGTTGCCGGCGATGCTCCGCTGATCAGGTTGGGGCAGCAGCGATCTCGGATCGGCGCCACCGTCGTCAACGGTGGCCGCGAACTGCGCATCGATGTGGAGTTGAATCAGAGCGCCGCCAATCGCGCTCAGATCAATCGGTCACCGGTCCGCCGCACCCGCGAGATCCTCGGGATCCTCCAGACCGTGCTGTTCGCGCCGGAGGATCTGGCGCTGGTCCGCGGCGACCCGTCCGAACGCCGCCGTTTCCTCGATGAACTGGCCACCGCCCGGCTGCCGCGGCTGGCGGCGGTGCGCTCGGATTACGACCGTGTGCTGCGGCAGCGCTCCGCACTGTTGAAAACAGCGGGGCGGCACGCTCGTTCGCGCTCGGGCGCGCCGGCCGAATTGAGCACCCTCGACGTCTGGGACGGGCATCTGGCCGCGCACGGCGCCGAACTGCTGGCGCAGCGGTTGCGGCTGGTGCACGAACTGCATCCCTATCTCGAGCAGGCCTACCGGGCCATCGCCCCGGAATCCCGGACCGCGGCCATCCGGTACCGCAGTTCCGCGCTGCCCGAGGAGTTCCTCGATCCACAGCGTTCTCCACAGCCCGACGATGTCGAGGCGCTGGAGGCGAATATGTTGAGCGAGTTGGCATCCGCGCGCGGCAAGGAACTCGAGCGCGGGGTCTGCCTGGTCGGCCCGCATCGCGACGATCTGGATCTGATGCTCGGTTCGTCGCCCGCGAAAGGCTTTGCCAGCCATGGGGAATCGTGGTCGTTCGCGTTGGCCCTGCGATTGGGCGCCTTCGAGCTGCTGCGCAGTGCCGGTACCGATCCGGTGCTGCTGCTCGACGATGTGTTCGCGGAATTGGATCGGCGTCGTCGCACCGCGTTGGCCGCGGTGGCCGCCGGGGCCGAACAAGTGCTCATCACGGCCGCGGTGCCCGAGGATGTGCCGCCGGAACTCGAGGCCAACTCGGTCCGGGTCGAAACCGACGGCGGCGCGGACGGGCGGACCTCACGTGTCGTCGAGCCGCCGACCACCGCGGAGGAGACCACCGAAGGCTGGCACATCGAGTGAAGCCGATCGGCGCACCCGTACCGAACCGCCCCGTGCGCAAGGGGCGCGAGTTGTCGGACCCAGCGGCTAGCCTTGCCGCAATGCAGTGACCGGACGGGAAGGAGTCGAAGGTGGCCGCAGACCCCGGGCGCGAAGACGGCTCCCCGCCGTCCACCGGCCCCGAACCGGAACTGCGTGGTGTGGACCTCGCTCGTCGTGCCCTGGAGGAGGCGCGCGCCGCGGCTCGTGCCAGCGGTAAGGCGGTCGGCCAGGGGCGAGCCTCACCGCGTAAGGGCGGGGTGCGAGCACTGCGCCGGCGCTCCGGCTGGTCCGGTGCGCGGCCCGACGATCGGGATCCGCAACTGCTGTCCGCAGTGGCCGGATCGCTCGCCAAGAGTCGCGGGTGGTCCGGAAAGGTCGCCGAGGGAATGGTTTTCGGCCGGTGGTCGGTCGTGGTCGGCGACGACATCGCGGCACACGCCGACCCGGTATCGCTCACCGACGGCGTGCTGAGTATCCAGGCCGAATCCACCGCCTGGGCCACTCAGTTGCGAATGCTGCAGTCGCAGTTACTGGCGAAGATCAATGCCGCGGTCGGTCAGGGCGTGGTCACCTCGCTGAAGATCAGCGGTCCCGCCGCACCGAGTTGGCGCAAGGGTGAGCGCCATATCAAGGGGCGGGGACCGCGCGACACCTACGGCTGATCCGCAGGCGGCGAGTTTCACGTGGAACCGGTGCGTTGGCCGGCGCCGGCCGAACCACATCGGCGTAACTTTCCGGCGCGGGATCCGAGTGCCCGTCGCTTTCGCTGAGGCTGGCGGGAGCGGGTTCGCCCATAACCGGACCCGGCGGCGAGCGATTTCACCCACTCACGACGCTCTCAGGGGTGTCATAGGTGCATCCTGTGCCGGGGGTACCAGTAGGATGGAAGAGTAACTAGCGGCGATACCTTCGGCGCGTTCCGTGCAGCACGCGCGAGGACCCGTAATTCTCGAGCAGTTCGAAATCTCGAGCAGAGGCCATACGGGGCTCGGTCTGTGTGTGTTGTCCGACGTCGCATCGAGGGATCAGCAAGTAAGGAGAGCTACCGAGCAGTGGCTGCCAACGACTCCAACGCAAGCGGCTCGTCCAAGGCGAAAGCGGGCAACAAGGACTACGGTGCCTCCAACATCACCGTTCTCGAGGGACTCGAGGCGGTCCGCAAACGCCCCGGTATGTACATCGGTTCCACCGGTGAGCGCGGTCTGCACCACCTGATCTGGGAGGTTGTGGACAACTCCGTCGACGAGGCAATGGCCGGCTACGCCAGCCGAGTCGACGTGACCCTGCTGGCCGACGGCGGCGTCGAGGTCGTCGACGACGGCCGCGGTATCCCGGTGGCGATGCACGCCACGGGCGTGCCCACCATCGAGGTCGTCATGACCCAGCTGCACGCCGGCGGCAAGTTCGACTCGGACGCCTACGCCGTATCCGGTGGTCTGCACGGTGTCGGTATCTCGGTGGTGAACGCGCTGTCCAGCCGGATGGTGACCGAGATCGACCGCGACGGCTTCCACTGGAGCCAGGAGTACAAGGACGCCAAGCCCGGCAAGCTGGTCAAGGGTGAGCCCACCGACCGGACCGGCACCACGCAGCGCTTCTGGGCGGATCCGGACGTCTTCGAGACCACGACCTACAACTTCGAGACGATCTCGCGCCGGCTGCAGGAGATGGCCTTCCTGAACAAGGGCCTGACCATCACCCTCACCGACGAGCGGGTCAGCGAGGCCGAGGTCACCGACGAGGTGGTCAGTGAGACCGCCGAGGCGCCCAAACACGACGAAGGCACGGCCGCGCCCGAGCACAAGGTCAAGACCCGGACCTATCACTACCCGGGCGGCCTCGAGGACTTCGTCAAGCACATCAACCGCACCAAGCAGCCGATCCACAACACGGTCGTGTCGTTCACCAGCAAGGGCACCGGCCACGAACTCGAGGTCGCGATGCAGTGGAATTCGGGTTACTCCGAATCCGTCCACACCTTCGCCAACACCATCAACACCCATGAGGGCGGTACGCACGAAGAGGGCTTCCGCGCGGCACTGACCACGGTCGTCAACAAGTACGCCAAAGACAAGAAGCTGATCAAGGACAAGGACGGCAACCTCACCGGTGACGACATCCGCGAGGGTCTGGCCGCCATCGTGAGCGTCAAGGTCAGCGAGCCGCAGTTCGAGGGGCAGACCAAGACCAAGCTCGGCAATACCGAGGTGAAGTCGTTCGTCCAGCGCACCTGCAACGAACATCTGGCGCACTGGTTCGAGGCGAACCCGGCCGACGCCAAGACAATCGTGCAGAAGGCGGTGTCCTCGGCGCAGGCCCGTGTCGCCGCCCGCAAAGCTCGTGAGCTGGTCCGGCGCAAGAGCGCGACCGACCTGGGCGGATTGCCGGGCAAGCTGGCCGACTGCCGGTCCAAGGATCCGAGCAAGTCCGAGATCTACATCGTCGAGGGTGACTCCGCCGGTGGCTCGGCGAAATCCGGTCGCGACTCGATGTATCAGGCGATCCTGCCGCTGCGCGGAAAGATCATCAACGTCGAGAAGGCGCGCATCGACAAGGTCCTCAAGAACAACGAGGTCCAGTCGATCATCACCGCCTTCGGCACCGGTATCCACGACGAGTTCGACATCTCGAAGCTGCGGTATCACAAGATCGTGCTGATGGCCGACGCCGACGTCGACGGCCAGCACATCTCGACGCTGCTGCTCACCCTGCTGTTCCGCTTCATGCGCCCGCTGGTCGAACACGGTCACGTGTACCTCGCCCAGCCGCCGCTGTACAAGCTGAAGTGGCAGCGCTCCGATCCCGAATTCGCCTACTCGGACCGCGAGCGCGACGGTCTGCTGGAGGCCGGTCTGGCCGCCGGCAAGAAGATCAACAAGGACGACGGTGTCCAGCGCTACAAGGGTCTCGGCGAGATGAACGCCAAGGAACTGTGGGAGACCACCATGGATCCTTCGGTGCGGGTGCTTCGTCAGGTGACGTTGGACGACGCGGCCGCGGCCGACGAGTTGTTCTCCGTGCTGATGGGTGAGGACGTCGAAGCACGTCGCAGCTTCATCACCCGCAATGCCAAGGACGTTCGCTTCCTCGACGTGTAGCCGGCGCTGCGCAGCGCACTGCGCGCCCGTCCGCACGCCGAGTCCTATGCACAGGCCCTCTAAGGAGACTTCATGACCGAGACCACGCTGCCGCCCAACGGTGGTGCGGGCGACCGGATCGAGCCGGTCGACATTCAGAACGAAATGCAGAGCAGCTACATCGACTACGCGATGAGCGTGATCGTGGGCCGCGCGCTGCCGGATGTGCGCGACGGCCTCAAGCCGGTGCACCGGCGCGTGCTCTACGCGATGTACGACAACGGCTACCGGCCCGACCGCGGCTATGTGAAATCCGCGCGCCCGGTCGCCGAGACCATGGGTAACTACCACCCGCACGGCGACGCCTCGATCTACGACACCCTGGTGCGCATGGCCCAGCCGTGGTCGCTGCGGTATCCGCTGGTCGACGGCCAGGGCAACTTCGGTTCCCGCGGTAACGACGGTGCGGCCGCCATGCGGTACACCGAGTGCCGGCTCACCCCGCTGGCGATGGAACTGCTCCGTGAGATCGACCACGAAACGGTCGATTTCACGCCGAACTACGATGGCCGCTCCCAGGAGCCCGTGGTTCTCCCCAGCCGGGTGCCGAACCTGTTGATGAACGGATCCAACGGCATCGCGGTCGGTATGGCGACCAATATCCCGCCGCACAACCTGAACGAGCTGGCCGAAGCCATCTACTGGGCGCTGGACAACTACGATGCCGACGAGGAGACCACCCTCGCCGCGTGCATGGAGCGCGTCAAGGGACCGGACTTTCCAACCTACGGCCTGATCGTCGGAAGCCAGGGCATCCACGACGCCTACACCACCGGTCGCGGTTCCATCCGGATGCGCGGTGTGGTCGAGATCGAAGAGGACAATCGCGGTCGCACCACGATCGTCATCACCGAGCTGCCGTACCAGGTCAACACCGACAACTTCATCAACTCGATCGCCGAGCAGGTCAAGGACGGCAAGATCGCGGGTATCTCCGATATCCACGACGAGTCCTCCGACCGCGCGGGGATGCGGATCGTGGTCACGGTCAAGCGCGATGCCGTGGCGAAGGTGGTGCTGAACAACCTCTACAAGCACACCCAGCTGCAGACCAGCTTCGGCGCCAACATGCTGTCGATCGTCGACGGTGTGCCGCGCACGCTGCGGCTGGACCAGATGATCCGGCTCTACGTCGATCACCAGTTGGACGTCATCGTCCGGCGCACCCGCTACCTGCTGCGCAAAGCCGAGGAACGGGCTCACATCCTGCGTGGCCTGGTCAAGGCGCTGGACATGCTCGACGAGGTCATCGCCCTGATCCGGCGTTCGGCCAACACCGACACCGCGCGCACCGGCCTGATGGAACTGCTCGAGATCGACGAGATCCAGGCGACCGCCATCCTCGATATGCAGCTGCGGCGGCTGTCGGCCCTGGAGCGGCAGAAGATCATCGACGAATTGGCCCGCATCGAGGCCGAGATCGCCGATTTGAAGGACATTCTGGACAAGCCCGAACGTCAGCGTGCCATCGTGCGCGACGAACTGGCCGAGATCGTCGAGAAGTACGGCGACGACCGCCGCACCAAGATCGTCGCGGCCGACGGTGACGTCGCCGACGAGGATCTGATCGCTCGCGAGGACGTCGTGGTCACCATCACGGCGACCGGCTACGCCAAGCGCACCAAGACCGATCTGTACCGCAGCCAGAAGCGCGGCGGCAAGGGCGTGCAGGGCGCCGGGCTCAAGCAGGACGATCTGGTCAAGCACTTCTTCGTGACCTCGACCCACGACTGGCTGCTGTTCTTCACCAACCTCGGCCGGGTCTACCGGGCCAAGGCCTACGAGTTGCCCGAGGCCAACCGCACCGCGCGCGGCCAGCACGTGGCCAACCTCCTGGCGTTCCAGCCGGAGGAGAAGATCGCCCAGGTCATCCGGATCAAGACCTACGAGGACGCCCCGTATCTGGTGCTGGCCACCCGCAACGGCCTGGTGAAGAAGTCGAAACTGACCGACTTCGACTCCAACCGCACCGGTGGCATCGTCGCGGTGAATCTGCGCGATGGTGACGAATTGGTCGGCGCCGCACTGTGTTCGGCCGACGACGATCTGCTGCTGGTGTCCGCGCACGGACAGTCGATCCGGTTCACCGCCAACGACGAGGTGCTGCGTCCCATGGGACGCGCGACCTCGGGCGTGCAGGGGATGCGCTTCAACGCCGACGATGAGCTGTTGTCGCTCAACGTGGTTCGGGACGGCACCTATCTGCTGGTGGCGACCGCGGGCGGATACTCCAAGCGCACCGCGATCGAGGAGTACACCGCGCAGGGCCGCGGCGGTAAAGGTGTATTGACGATTCAGTACGACCCGAAGCGTGGCAGTCTGGTAGGAGCGCTCATCGTCGACAACGATGACGAGCTCTATGCCATCACGTCCGGCGGCGGTGTCATCCGTACAGCGGCGAATCAGGTACGCAAGGCGGGCCGGCAGACCAAGGGCGTGCGTTTGATGAACCTCGGCGAGGGCGATACCTTGCTCGCGATCGCGCGTAACGCTGATGAGCCCGACCAGGTTTCCGGTGAAGGAGAGGCCTGAGGCTCGGATTAGCGTTAGGTTCTGGAAGCGGTAATTTCTCCACAAGCAGCGGCGCCACGACGGATCGAAGGATTCTGCATTGACCACTCCGAATCAGCCGAACGACGAGCGAAACCACGCCAACGGTGTGACCGAGCGGATCGCACCGTCACCGATTCCGCCGCGGCCGGCGCCGCGGTCCGGGTCGTCGGCCGACAACGGCTCGGGTAGTTCGCCCGCAATCCCCGAGTCGCAAGGCGATTCCGCGAAATCCGGCGCCTCGGCGCCGGAGGCCGCCGAGGCCGGTGAGGGTCGTGGTGGTTCTCGCTTCGAGGAGGGTTGGTCGCAGCTGCCGCAGCGGGAGCCGCAGTCGAATCTGAATCGCCCCGGCCAGGCTCCCGTGCAGGGCCGGGCGAGCTCGCAGACCGGACTCGGTGGTGGGGTGAAAAACGCCCGTACCACCACCGACCTCGCGGCCAAGGCCGCGCGCAAGGAAGCGGCGATGGTGAAATCCGTCGGCATCGACGGACCGACCCGCAGCATCGCCCGGCCGGAACTGATCAAGGATCTGCCCGATCTGTCGGATCTGCGTCATCCGCTGCCGCAGGCGGACGCCGGTGCGGCACAGTCGGTTCCGATGGCGGTGAAGACCGCGGCGCCGACCGTCTCGCCGGCCGCGCAGGCGGCGGTCGCCCAGGCGGTGACCAGCGGTGAGCCGTTGCGCGCGACCGTGCAGGTGCGCCATATCGACCCGTGGTCGACGTTGAAGGTGTCGCTGGTGATCAGCGTCGCCATGTTCTTCGTGTGGATGCTGGCCGTCGGATTCCTCTACATCGTGCTCTCCGGCATGGGTGTGTGGGACCGCCTGAACAGCACCTTCACCGACATGGTGAACGACAACAACTCCTCGGCGACAACGATCATCGACGCCGGCAGCGTATTCGGATACGCGGCCGTCATCGGCCTGATCAACGTGGTGCTGTTCACCGCGCTCTCGACGGTGGGTGTCTTCATCTACAACCAGTGCACCGATCTGGTGGGCGGCGTGCAGGTGACGCTGGCCGATCCGGACTGACGACCGCGACGAACGGCCGGTCCGGTTCTCCACCGGCCCGGCCGTTCGTGCTTTACGGGCGCTTTGACCAGGCGTTTTGGAGAGCGATCGGGGCGTTGTGTAGTCTCTACCGAGTCAGTCACGACAACACTTCGAGTCGAGACGAACATTACGGGCCTATAGCTCAGGCGGTTAGAGCGCTTCGCTGATAACGAAGAGGTCGGAGGTTCAAGTCCTCCTAGGCCCACATTCACATACCTGGTCGTCGTCGACGACCGAGGGGGCCTTAGCTCAATTGGCAGAGCACTGCCTTTGCAAGGCAGGGGTTAGGGGTTCGATTCCCCTAGGCTCCACTTCTTCTTCGCACGATCCGGGGGGGATCCGATCGATATCTCGCCGCTTCCTGTCGGGCCGGTCCACATCACACAGCGCCGTCGGCGCCGCGTTCGTCGGGTGCCGGAAGTCGCGGCTGCCGGGGCGGTCGCGGCACAGTAGGGTGGACGGCATGAAACTTCTTCTGACGATCGGTGTCATTGCCGCAGTTGTTTTCGCCGTCACCAAGGTTCGCAAGCGGAGCGAGGCGGATCTGTGGCATGAGGTGACCGCGCGCTGAGCCGCCACGCTCACCGGGGCCTTAGCTCAATTGGCAGAGCACTGCCTTTGCAAGGCAGGGGTTAGGGGTTCGATTCCCCTAGGCTCCACAAAAATCACAGCTCCACAAAAATCACAGCTCCACCGAATGCACAGCTCCACAAAACTCACGGCCGGGCCAGCAGGTCGATGACCGCCTGCACTTCCTCCGGCGTCGGGGTCGGCAGATTGTCGCGGCCGTGGATCAGACCGATCCCCAGATACACCATCGCGCCCGCGCGTAGCCGCGCCTGTACCGGCTCGAAACCCAGATCGAGCATCGCTGTCTGCACGGTCCGGAAGATGCGCTGATCCAACGCCCGGACCGCCGCCGCAACGGTGTCGTCGGTGCGTGACCACTCCCGCACCGAGGCCTCGACCATCCAGTGCTTCGGATCGACCAGCATGGCCGCCATCTGTTCGATGCGGGACTCGACCGGAATCGAATCCAAGGCGGCGAGGGCCCGGACCGCCTCGCTCTGCATGTCGCCCCACCGGTCGGCCATCGCGGCCACCAGTTGTTCGAGATCGTCGAAATGCCAGTAGAAACTGCCCTTGGTGACGCCCAGTTCCTCGCACAGCCGGGGAATCCGGATCGCGGTCACACCCTCGCGCGCGAGGAGATCCAGCGCGCCGTTCACCCAGTCGTCGTACGACAGCCGCGTCGTCTGACGGCGGTTGCGATGTTGTGCCTCCGCTTTCTTGGACACCGCTTTCTTGGACACCGCCTTTTTGGACGTGACCGTGGCCTTCTTCGGTGCCGTCATCCACTCACCGCCCGAGTTGCCCAGGTCCATAACCCGATCGTAGGGGAGCCGGCCCGCTGCGGTTTCGACATGCGCACGGCCCACCACTGGCACCGTTCAAACGAGTACCGTCCACTGTACTCAATGGTATGGTCGCTGCGACGGGTGACGATCGAAGTCACCTCGGAAGGTGCGAGGGATGTATCGACCGATCGGCCGCCGTGCGATGGTGCGCGGTTTCGGCGCAGGTCGGCCGGCCGCGGTGGCCGGGCGCGTGGTGACAGCCACGGTCGATCCCGCACCGCGTACACCGCTGCGCACTGTGGATTACCAACTCGCTCATCCCCAACCGGCGATCGGCACCCGCTGGACTCCCGATCCGGAAGACTTCCCGGCGGGGCCGCCGCGGCCGCCGGCGCCGTGGGAGAGCGGCCGCAAGGATGTGGTGCGAGTCGACGGCGCCACGACATGATGCTGCGATTCCGAACGGTGCGGTGAAATGACGACACGGATGCGAACCACGAAATGCCCCAGCGCTTTCCGGTATTGGGAGGCGAAGCAACGGCCCGCCGTCCAGCGCTTGGAATCGATCGTGCGGAAAATGACCGGGGCCGAACTCTTTCCCACCGACGAGCAGGCCCGGGCCCTCACCGAGGATTTGTTCGCCGGTGATCCGGTCGCCGAACGATTCGTCGCCGAGGTGATGCACGGTCCCGGTGGTTCGGCACAGAGCCGCGCCCTACTGGACCGGGCGTTGGCCGAGGGAATCGATGCCGTTCCGGAGGCACCGGATTCGATGCGAGAACTGTTCGCCGAATTCGACACCGTGCCCGAGTGGGTGCGACCGGAATTGGTCGAACAGGGTGCGGCCATCTGGCGGCGGTGGGGCACCATGCTGTTCAGCTTCGCGGGTGCGGAAACACTGGAGATGTACACCGAGTCGGCGGTCGCCACTCCGCTGTCGCTGGCGGGCGGATATGCCGGAAACAGTGCGCTGCGCAGGTATTTGGAGACCTGCCGATTCTGGATGGACGTCTCGCAGCCGCATGCGCTGCTCACCCCGGGGTCGACCGGGCGCGCCACCGCGCTGAAGGTCCGGGTGATGCACGTGTCGGTGCGGGCGCGGGTGGCCGGACATCCCGAATGGGATATCGACAAGTGGGGACTGCCGATCAGCCAGACCTACCAGTTGCTGACCCTGATCGCGGGCAGTGTGACACCCGGCCTCGGGCTGTGGGCGCTGGGCTATCAGACGACGCCGTCGGAAATCCGTGCGCTGCTGCACTTTCAGAAGTACATGGGTTATCTGCTGGGTGTGCGGTTGCAGTGGCATCCGGAAACCGTGGTCGACTCGTTGCGGGTGCTGGCGATGACCATCGCCTCGCGGTCCTACGACGCCGGTGCGCACGGCGCGGAATTGATCGAGTCCTATCCCGCCGCCTTCGCTCCCCGCCCCGAACACCGCGGCGCGAGCCGGCTGCGCGCCGCCTACAACTACCGCATCAACTCCGTGTATTCGGCGATGTACATGGCGCCCGGCACGCGACGCAAATACCGTATGCCTCCGGCCTTTCCCTGGTTGCTGATTCCGGTGCTGCGGTTTCCGCTGATCACCGCGATGGAATTCGTGCGCCGGATACCGCCGGTCGGGCGGCTGCACGAGAAGGTGATGGTCCGGCACCGGGAGAACTGGTATCGGGCCCAAATGCAGGGCAGGGAAGCGGAATTCGATGCGAGCGGAGCGTTGCGGCGATGAACGATACAGCCATTGTGGAGGCATGGAACGGTCCCGGTCGCCGGGACGGCGAACTCACCACGGTCGAACCACGGCACAACGCACTTCATCCGGCGGCGAGTTCGCTCGCCTTCGAACACTGGTATTTCGACGCACATCTCGACAGCGGGCATACCGTCGTCCAAACGCCGCCCCGAGGATTTCCCGCACGCGCGCCCCTGGGTCGAGTTGATGGTCTACGACCCGGACGGCACGCGTCGCCAGGTCTCGCGGAAGTACCCCCGCAATCAGGCGTCGTTCGATGCGCGATCGTGTGATGTGCGAATCGGAAACAACCGGGCCTACACCGAATTCCGGCCCGACGGGTTGCCGACGCACCACCTGAGACTGGCCGAGGACGGTGTGGTTTTCGACCTGCGCTTCGACAACGAACTGCCCAGCTGGATGCCTGGGAAGGGGGAGACGCACTTCGGCGGCGGGGATTCCTTCGGCTGGGTCGTCGGCGCGCCGCGAGCTCGGGTGAGTGGCACCGTGACCATCGACGGCGTCGAGCGGTCCGTCACCGGTCGCGGGTACGCCGACCACAACTGGGGTGTCGGTGATATGCGCAAGATCATCGAGCGCTGGCACTGGGGGCGGCTGTATGTCGAGGACTATTCGCTGCTGTTCGCCGACGTGCTGACCCAGCAGCGACGCGGCGCTCACGAGATCGCGCCGCTCATGCTGGCCCACCACGACCGCATCGTTCTCTCGACCGGCGAGACGACCTTGCGCGAGGGCCCGGCGCGTTTCGACGCGACCGCCGGGCGCGGCTATCCGGAGTGGATCGAATTGCGCGTGCCCGGTCGGGTCGAGTTGCGGCTGACCGTGGATCGGGTGATTCACGCCCACGATCTCCTCGACGATATTCCGCTGGTGGGCACCCGGCTGCTGAAACCGCTGGCGCACAGGTTGATCGGTCATCCGGGATATTTCCGATTCGAATCCACCTTCGAACTGACCGTACTCGGCGGTGCGGAACCGGTCCGCCGCACCGGCACCACCTTGCACGAATCGGTGGCGCTCTCCTGAGACTTGCGCGGTCCGCGCATCCGCGGTGCAAGGGCGCTGCAAGCGATCGGCGGCAGTGTCGAAGCCATGAGCGAGACATTCGATGTGGTGGTCGCCGGTGCGGGCCCGGTCGGACTGATGCTGGCCTGTGAACTGCGGCTGGCCGGGGTCGAGGTGCTGGTCGTGGAGCGGCTGACGGAGATCGATCGGACCATCAAGGCCGGAGCGATCAATGTGCCGACGGCTCAGGCCTTCGATCGGCGCGGACTCTTGCCCGAGTTGCTGGCGCAGCAGCAGGCGGCGATCGAGCACGTGAAGGCGTTCGACATCCGGATGGCGGCCGCGAACCGGCCACCGATCGCGGGACATTTCGCCGGAATCATGTTGTCGTTCGACCTGATCGACGCGGACGACCCGGCCTTCGCCGGGGTGGGGCCCGCGGGCCGGGCCGTTCTGGTGAGCCAGCAGGGCATCGAGGAGATTCTCGGTGTGCGCGCCGCGGAACTCGGTGTAGTGGTGCGCCGGGGCGTGGAAGTGACCGATTTGACCGACCACGGCGACGGCGTGACCGTGCGCTGCCGGGCCGCCCGGGGCCGTGGCGGCGAGGAGAGCTGCGGTGGCGACGAGATACGCGCCTCGTGGCTGGTGGGTTGCGATGGCGGACGCAGTACCGTCCGTAAACTCGCGGGCTTCGACTTCCCGGGCATCGGGCCGGAGATCACCGGCCGGCAGGCGGTGGTCGAGATGTCGGAAACCGAGGGGCTGCAGCCGGGTTGGCGCGACACCGAGCACGGCATCTATGTCTACGGGCCGACTCCCGGCCGCTTCCTGACGGTCGAACTCGACGGACCGCCGATCGATCGTGACGCGCCGATCACGGCCGCCGAGCTGGAGGCGAGCCTGCGCCGGGTTTCCGGGGTGCCCGTGCGGGTCTCGGCGGTGCATTCGGCCACTCGATTCACCGACAACACCCGTCAGGTGCCGGACTACCGCAAGGGCCGTGTGCTGCTCGCCGGTGATGCGGCGCATGTGCATTCGCCGTTCGGCGGGCAGGGCCTGAATCTCGGCATCGGCGATGCGGTCTGCCTGGGCTGGAAGCTGGCCGCGGTCGTCGACGGCAGGATGGACGATCGCCTCCTGGACACCTACACCGCCGAGCGGTATCCGATCGGCGCCTGGGTGCTGGAATGGACCCGGGCGCAGGTGGCCCTCATGCGCCTGGACCGGCGCAGCAAGGCGCTGCGGGCGGTGATGTCGGAACTGTTGTCCACCGGCGACGGCGCGACCACCGTGTTCAAGCGGATCTCCGGTGTGCTGCACCGCTACCACCTGGGCGGCGATCATGAGCTGATCGGCACCATCGCTCCCGATCGCGATCTGTCCGACGGGACTCGCGTGGCCGAGCACTTCACCGCCGGTCACGGTGTGCTGTTCGATTTCGCCGACTCCGCGCAGCTGCGCGCCGCGGCGGCGCCGTGGCAGGACCGGATCCGGATCGTCACGGCGAAGCCGCTGGACGCCTCGGACGGGCCCGGCTCCCGCGACGCGGCCGGCGTACTCGTCCGTCCGGACGGCTATGTCGCCTGGGCCGCCACGTACGGCATCGAAGGTTTGACGACCGCGCTGACTCGCTGGTTCGGCCGGTGAGGGCGATTCCCACCGGCCCGTTCGAACGTGTTGTGCCCGCGATCGGCGAATTCCTCGGCGACTGCGGTAATCCCGGTCAGATCAAACCGAGCTCGCGCGCCCGCGCGATGGCCTCCGCGCGGGAGCCGCTGCCCAATTTGTGATAGATTCCGCGCAGGTGCGTTTTGACGGTATTGATCGAAACGCCCATGCCCTCGGCGATAGTGAGCGTCGTCATCCCCGACGGCAACTGACGTAACACCGACATCTCGGTTTCGGTCAGTCCTGGATTGTGCGCCGCGCCGTGAGCCGACGGATGAGACCGGATCAGATCGACGAGCCGGTCGTGGTGACCGAACCGGCCGACCGAACCGTCCAGTAACGCAACGGTTCCGGGTACCTCCAGGAACGGTCGCACGATCCGGTCGTCGGCGGCGTGGCCGAGAGCCTGCGCCATCGCCTCGTAGGCCTTGACCGGGCGGTCCAGATGGGCGGACGCGGACGCATACAGGAGCCAGGCCGTGACGGCGGTGAGCGGGGGCAGCCCGTCGGTACGGCGCAGCAATGGCTGGAGCAACTCGAGTGTCGTCGACGAGGTCTGCGCATACTCCGAAAGGCATGCCTGCGCCAGCACGACCTCGGGCGTACGGCCCAGTACCGCTACCGCTCGCTCGATCAGAGTCTGTGCGCCGACGCGGGATTGGATCCGCAGCAGTGCCGAAACCGTGTGCAGGACAAGATTACGCGAGGAGCGCGCCGGTGTCGGATCGGCGAGCATGTCGAGCAGCTGAATCCGCAGCGTATCGGCGGCCAGGAAACGATCTGTGGCGGAATCGAATTCGATCAGCCGCAGAATCGCCTGCGCCTGCCGGTCGGCGGCGGGCGCGGGGGACAGGCCGCTTGTCGTGGCGGGCGCGAGCTGGCCGTGGACATCGATCGGATCGCCCCGCAGATAGTGTGTGTACGCGATCATCGCCTGCGCGTGCGTCATCGCGGAATGTGTTCGCAGTCCGTATTTCTCGGCGAGCGCCACGGCATGTTCGGCCCGTTTGCACATCACCGTGAGATGGCCGCCGATATCGCCGCACAACGCCAGTCGCGTCGCCGCCGGTACGACGAAGCGACCCAGTCCCGCATGTTCGGCCAGCGCGAGCGCCTGCCACAACCCGGATTCGGCGCGCGCGACATCGCCGCGGTGCAGGTGCGCGGTCGCCAGCTGCAGGATGATGTAGCAGTCCAGTTCGGCATGGCCGGTCGGAGTGGGCGTCGCCGGATCGGAAGCGACGGGTTCGGCGCCCGTCAGCACCGCGACATCGGCGACCACGGCGCGGCGCAGTGCGGTCAGCCAGGACGCGGGCACCAGTGCGGAGGCCGAACAGGGTTCTGCTTCGAGGCGATCCAGGTAGGCCGTGGCGGCCGCCACGTCTCCGCGGCCCACGGCCTCGGCGATGCGCAGCAGTTGGACGAATTGATCGTCCGCGAGTTCGCCGACGTCGTCCAATCGGGCGAAGAAGGAAGGCCCGTCCCCGCCGAACACCAACCTCGGGCCGTGTTCGCGGATGAACCGCGACAGCTGTGGATGTCCCGGGACGGCCAGGACGTGATGCAGTGCGGCAGAGGGCATCCGGGCATCGATGAACCACTTCGAACAGCTGCGGTGAATGCGCGGCAGCCGGTCCGGAAGCGAGCGTGTGGCTTCGGCGAGCAGGTAGGCGCGCAGCATCGGGTGGTAGCTGTGCCACAGTTCGCCGTGGCGGGCGACGCAGGTGATCGGCAGATTGTTGCGCAGCAGATATTCCAGAGTGGCCGGGGCGGATTCGCCGACCAACTCCGTGGCCAGCGCGGCACTGAACTCCTCGGGCACCGCGGTGGCGAGCAGGAAATGCAGCGCATCGTCCGGCAACGCCCCCAGCAGCTCGCCGACGAGGAAGTCGCTGATGGCATGGGGTGCGCGAGCCAACGCCGCCAAGGCGGTGGGCCGGTCCTGCGGATTCGCGGCCAGATAGATCGCGGCTATCCGTACCAGCGCGGCCCAGCCGCAGGTCAGCTGTTGAATGCCGGCGATATCGGCCGCGTTCAGGTGAAGGTCGTGCTGGTCGAGCAGGGCCGCGGTGCGTTCGTCGTCGAGCGCGAGTTCGCGCGCCGTCAGCCGGGTGAGCCGGCCACTCAGCTCGAGGCCGTGCCATCGCAGCGGCGGATCGAACCGGCCGGTGATGATGGTCGTCAGTGTGGGCGGTGCGTTGTCGACGACGTACTCCAATCCCGCCAGGGCCAAGGGATCGGTCAGCAGGTGGGCGTCGTCGAGGACGAGCACGGTCGGTTCGGCTCGGTCGGTCAACCGGTCCACCAGCGTCGCCGGCTCGGCGAGGGGGCCGGTGGGGTCCCGGTCGGGTGATCCGACGGGGAAGTCGAGCACTCCGGTGATCGCACGCCACAGATCGGCCGACTCACCGCGGCGGCCGGTGAAGGTCAGCCAGCCCACCCGGCAGGCGGACTGCCGAGTCGCCAGTCGCGTCACCCAGTCGGCGGCCAGGACGGTCTTGCCGGTTCCCGCGGGGGCGCAGATCAATACGGTCTGGCCGGCGCCGGTCCTCGCCGCCTCGTCGATGCGGGCGTGGGCAGCGGGAAGCGACAGCGGTACGAAGGAGAGTTCCGGCACGCCGAGTTGGAGGCCACTGCGAATGGCAGCAATGTTCGAGCTACCGGCTAGCGATCGCGTTGTTCTGGGCGAAGCGTCCAATTCGCCTCCCGGAGCTGTGCCTTTGCCGAAGGCGGTGTCGGTGAAGCCTGCTTTCTCCAAACTGAAACGTACACTAATCATTTGCTGAATTCGGTCAAAATATGCGTCCCATCATGATTTCGAATCGGTCTCGGGCCTTCGAATTCGACCGTGGCGCAAGACGTAACGGGCCGGTCGTAGCCGTAGTGTCGGTCGGAGAATCGACACTCCGGTCTGCTGCGGCGAGGTAATTCCGATGCAATTGCGACGAGATCGGCCCCCGCGGGCCGAGCGACAAGCTCCGCCGCCCGCTTCCGGAGCGACATGGTCGCTACCGCGCGGTCTGATCGTGATGCTTTCCGTCGCCGGCGCCGTGGTGGCCGTCATGGGTATGAAGGCGTTCGCCGGCGTGCTCGGGCCCACCTTTCTGGCGCTGATGCTGACCATGGCCGTTCAGCCGGTGCAGACCTGGGTGCAGCGGCGCGGTTGGCGGCCGTGGATCGGGATGGTGGCGGCCCTGTTCTTGGTCGTACTGATTCTGCTCGTACTGCTCGGCGCGCTGGTGCTCTCGGTCGCGCAATTGGCGTCCGAGCTACCGAAATACTCCGACAAACTCGACGACATGCTCAACGGTGTGCGGGATACGCTCGCCGATCTGGGGGTGGACACCGAGCAGATTCACAACGC
Source organism: Nocardia nova (assembly GCF_002933465.1). GTDB lineage: Bacteria > Actinomycetota > Actinomycetes > Mycobacteriales > Mycobacteriaceae > Nocardia > Nocardia nova_B. The sequence continues at coordinate 16,143 of NZ_PSZE01000003.1, read as the reverse complement.
CCTCAACGGTCTGGATGTGGGCAAGGTCGTCGATCTGCTGTCGGTCGCACTGAGCAATGCGCTCGGGATCTTCTCGAATCTGTTCTTCGTTCTGGCGCTGCTGCTGTTCATGGCGATCGACGGCATGATGATCGATCGAAAATTGGCGGTGGTGGCCAAGGCGCGGCCCGAAATCGCTTATGCGCTGGGTGTATTCGCCATCGGCACCCGCAAATATATGGTGGTCTCCACGGTCTTCGGCTTGATCGTCGCCATCTTCGACGGCGGTGCCCTGTGGTTGATGGGCGTGCCGCTTCCGGTGCTGTGGGCGCTGCTCTCGTTCATCACCAACTACATTCCGAATATCGGCTTCGTCATCGGCTTGATTCCGCCAGCGCTACTGGCGCTGCTGGACAGCGGTCCGATGCTGATGGTGTGGGTGATCGTCGTCTATTCCGTGATCAATTTCGTGATCCAATCGATCATTCAGCCCAAATTCGTCGGGGATGCCGTCGGCCTCAGCGTCACCGTGACGTTCCTGTCACTGGTGTTCTGGTCGTGGGTCCTGGGCGCGCTCGGTGCGCTGCTGGCGATTCCGCTGACGCTGCTGATGAAGGCGCTGCTGCTCGATATCGATCCGACCACACGGTGGGTCAACGTGCTGATCCAGGACCGGGCGCCCGATCCGGACGAGGAACCGTAGGCGGCGGTGACCTCGGCCGACTCCCCAAACCGCCCTCAGCCGAAGAATCAGCCGGCGGAGTCGGGCAGTTGCGCCATTCCCAGCAGCGTCAAGCCGAGCGAATCGATGCGTGCCAGCACGCCCCGCATGGCCGTGGCGTCGGGGAGCGTGCCGAACAGTGTGGTCGTCCCCGCCGAGGAATGGTCACTGCGGCTCAATTCCGGAAATGCGGCCAACGCCCGTTCGGACAATTCACCATCGATGACGAACTGATAGCGGATCGACAACGACCAACTCACCTCCTCGGCCGGGATGCACGCATGTCTCCAGGCTCGGGCACAACCGCTGGGAGTCGCCTCATCCGCCCCGGATGAGCTCGAGATCCGGCCGCGAACCGGTCCTGCGGGGGCGCCGGCGCCCGATACTCACCCGCCACGGGTGAAGCCGATGCGCGCCGCAATGGGCACAGTCAGGCGAAGACCCTCGGCTGGGAAGGAGTTCCGCCATGAGCACAACCCCGCAGGAGCATCCCGTACGTCAGGGCATCGCCGCCGGTACCTCGATCGGCGCGGCGATCCTGCTGATCACCGTCGGTGTGCTCTCGATTCTGGAAGGAATTTCTGCGGTGGCCAACGACAAGCTGTTCGTCGTGGGCATTGACTACGTCTACCAGTTCGACACCACGACCTGGGGATGGATCCACATCGTGCTGGGGATCCTGCTGGTCATCGCCGCCCTCGGCCTGATGGCCGGCACCACGTGGGGCCGGATCGTGGCAATCACGTTGGCGGCGTTGTCCATTCTCGCGAACTTCCTGTGGCTGCCGTACTACCCGGCATGGTCGATCCTGGTGATCGCGTTGAATGTCGTGGTCATCTGGGCGGTCGCCACCTGGCAGCCCGGTCCGGACCGCGTCTGACCCTCCCGCTTCGCCGGGCTGTGACGAATCATCAGCGGGCGGCCCGGCCGCGGCGGGATCCGTATCGTCGGAATTATGACCTCCCCGGAGCTGTCGAACCTGGTTCAGGCGGTTGTCGAGCCCTATCTGCTGGAGGGACCTCGCCGCTACAACCGGGTCGAGGTCGCGGAACTGTCGGGCGTACCGGCCGATCTGTCGCGGCGGCGCTGACGCGGTCGCTGGCCGGTGACGGCACCGGAGAAACGTTGCGGGAGTTGGCCGTCGGATTCGCGGATATGGTCGGCTACACCCGGCTGACCCGGCATCTGGAGGCCGACGAACTGGACGATCTGTTGGAGTCGTTCGAATCCGTCACCACGGGCGCGATCACCGCGAACGGCGGCTGGACCATCAAGAACGTCGGCGACGAGGTGATGTTCGTGGCCGATTCGGCGGTGACGGCCGCCCGGATCGCCTTGGCGATCCAGGAGGCCACGACGAGTGCCGGAACCACCCCTGAACTGCGGATGGGACTGGCCTACGGGCAAGTGTTGCAACGTTTCGGTGATCTCTACGGTTCGGTGGTGAATACCGCGGCGCGGCTGACCGGATCGCGCGGCCGGGCACGGTACTGGTGGATGACGGCGCGGCAACACAATTGGCGGGCGAACCCGAGTTCACGCTGCGGCCTCTGCGCAGTGTGCGGGTGCGCGGAATCAACCGTTTGGGTTCGCACGTGCTGCGGCGGAACGGTAGCTGACCGCATCTGTCATCTGATCCGAAAACGCTGTCGCACAAGGGTGGAGACGGCACAGGCACCACCCGGAAAAGTCCTGGAATTGGAAGCGGGCCTCGGCGAAGGGGGGGAGTTAGCCGAGGCCCGCGTAGGGTCGGCCCGGGGGGGAGGGGCCGACGTGACTGATCCTACGCGACGATTCTCGTTTGTGTCTGCATGAGGGCCGCTAGTTTCGAAATTTTTTTCTCTGGTGTGTTGCGGGGGGCGTCGTCCGGTTTGCCGGAGGGCTGATGGTCGGCAGGGAGGCATTCGTGAATTACGTTGTAACGCAAAGGAATAAACGTGTTCCACGTGAAACGATCGACCGTGCCGAGGCGTCGGCGCGAGCGTCGAATTCGGTAGCTGTGTGGGTGTGGCAGCGCACAGCGGTGGGCGTTTTCACACCCGCGATGCCCCGTCAGCACCGCGGCAGGTAGCCGTGCGGGCCGTATTCGAGTAGCCGCTACTCGCGACCTTCGGGTCCGGGCGCGGGAGTATCGAATCGGTCGCATCCCGCCGGCACCCCCGAGCACCGCCGGATCTCGGGATGCGACCACCTCTGCTCTCTGCCCAGTCGAGGCGCCCCGCTCGGTCGATGTCCGTTAAGGGCTTATTCGGATGAACTTGTCGGGGGTGTGAGCAATACTGCACGGCAGTAGCGAACCTCACATCCACATCGAACGGCAGGGGAAAACATGCCCGACGCCATCATCGCCGAGGGTTTGGTCAAGAAGTACGGACGGCTCGTCGCTCTCGATGGACTCGACCTCACGGTTCCCGAGGGGACGGTGACCGCACTGCTCGGGCCCAACGGCGCCGGGAAAACCACGACGGTCCGGGTGCTGACCACGCTGCTCACACCCGATGCGGGACGCGCAACGGTCGCGGGTATCGACGTGCTGCGCGAACCGCGGCGGTTACGCGCCCACATCGGCGCCTCCGGGCAATACGCGGCCGTCGACGAATACCTCACCGGCTTCGAGAATCTGGAGATGGTGGGGCGGCTGTACCACCTGGGCATTCAGCGCAGTAAGCAGCGCGCCCGGGAACTGCTCGAACGATTCCGGCTCAGCGATGCGGCCGATCGGCCGGTGAAGGGGTACTCCGGCGGGATGCGGCGCCGCCTGGATCTGGCGGGCGCCCTGGTGGCAAATCCGCCGGTGCTGTTCCTCGACGAGCCGACCACCGGGCTCGATCCGCGAGCCCGGCTGGATCTGTGGGATGTGATCGAGGAACTCGTCGCCGGTGGTACCACCCTGCTGTTGACCACGCAGTACATGGAGGAAGCGGACCGGCTGGCCGACGCGATCGCGGTGATCGATCACGGCACGGTCATCGCACGCGGCACCGCCGACGAGCTCAAGACGCTGGTCGGCGGCGACCGGATCGAGCTGACCGTCGAACATGCCGACGTCCTCGCCGTCGCCCAGCAGGCCCTGGCCGGTCTGGCCGTCGGCGATATCCACGTCGAACCGGGATTGCGGCGGCTCACCATTCCCGTCGACGACGGCTCGCAGGCGCTGGTCGACACCATCGAGCGGCTGTCCGCGCACCGGGTGCGCATCCAGGACGTCGGCCTACGGCGGCCCTCGCTCGACGATGTCTTCCTCAGCCTGACCGGGCACGAGGCCGCCGACTCCGTCGATCCGGCCGATGCCGCGCAGACCCTCGAACAGGCCACGGAAGGACGGAGCAGATGATCACCGCCGCGGCCGACACCCGCAGACCGACCCTGGCCGAACGCGCGGCCATCGTGGCCGGAGACAGCCTGACCATTGCCAAGCGCAATGTCATCAAGATCAAACGAGTGCCCGACGTCCTGATCTTCTCGACGCTGTCGCCGATCATGTTCGTCCTGTTGTTCGCCTACATCTTCGGATCGGCGATCACCGTGCAGGGCACCTCGTACCGCGAATTCCTGATCGCCGGCATCTTCGCCCAGACCTCGGTCTTCGGCGCCACGTTCACCGGCACCAGCCTGGCCGAGGACATGCAGCGCGGAATCATCGACCGGTTCCGCTCACTGCCGATGGCACCGTCGGCGGTGCTGATCGGACGCACCGTGGCCGACGTCGCCATCAACGTGGTGAGCCTGGTCGTCATGTCGGTGACCGGTCTGCTCGTCGGCTGGCGCATTCACGGATCCTTCCTCGAGGCCGTGCTCGCCTATGTCCTGCTGTTGCTGTTCGCCTATGCGATTTCCTGGATCATGGCCGTGGTCGGTTTGCTCGTGCGTGCGCCGGAAGTGTTCAACAACGCCAGTTTCATGGTGATCTTCCCGCTGACGTTTATCGCCAACACTTTCGTGCCCAGCGAGGTGCTGCCGACGCCGCTGCGTGTCGTCGCGGAATGGAATCCGGTCTCGGCGGTGACGCAGGCGACGCGCGATCTGTTCGGCAACACGAGTCCGACCAATCCGACGCCGGATGTGTGGTCCCTGCAGCATCCGGTGGCGACGACCTTGATCTGGGTGGTGGCGATTCTGGTGATCTTCGTGCCGTTGGCGCTGCATCAGTTCAAGCGGTCCGTCAGCCGGTGAGCCCTCTCACCTGGCCCTACTGCGAGCGGCTCGGGGCTGTGACAGCATGGTGCCATGCAGTTGGGGAGTTCCCGGAAATCCGGTCGGTTGCGCAATCGGCTCATCGCGGCGGGCGTTGCCGCCGCCGCGGGCGGTGCCGCATGGATGGCCGCCTCGCGTCGCCCGCAGCTTCCGGAGCCGGCCGCCGAACCGCCGCGGCTGGGATATGCGGGCGGAGCCACCGCACCCGAGACGGCGGCCTCCACCAACGACGCGGCGCACGCCGGCTAGGCGCGCCCTGCGAGTACGGACAGCCGACATGGCACGATATTCGGCGTGACCTCACCGAATCAGACCGCCGTGGCCGTTCTGCACACCAACCTCGGCGACATCAAGATCTCGCTCTTCGGTAACCACGCCCCGAAGACGGTGCGCAACTTCGTCGGCCTGGCCGACGGCAGCGCGGCCTACACGACGAAGAACGCCGGCGGCGGCACCTCCGGGCCGTTCTACGACGGCAGCGTATTCCACCGTGTGATCGATGGCTTCATGATTCAGGGCGGTGACCCGACGGGTACCGGCCGGGGTGGGCCGGGATACGAATTCGCCGACGAATTCCACCCCGAACTGCGCTTCGACCGTGGCTACCTGCTGGCCATGGCCAACGCCGGACCCGGCACCAACGGTTCGCAGTTCTTCATCACCGTCGGTCCGCAGCCGCATCTGAACCGTCGCCACACCATCTTCGGCGAAGTGGTGGACGCCGATTCGCGCAAGGTCGTCGACGCCATCGCGACCACCGCGACCGACCGCAACGACCGGCCGAAGGAGCCGGTCGTCATCTCGAACATCACCCTGAACTGACCCATCGGAGTTTCGTGAATCCGCACCCGCCCGCACCGACCTGCTACCGCCATCCCGATCGAACCACCGGACTGGCATGTACGCGGTGCGGGCGGCCGGCGTGCCCCCAATGTCTGCAACCGGCCGCGGTCGGACAGCATTGTGCGGAGTGTGTCGCGCAGGGCCGCACCGATATTCGGCCCGTACAGCCGACCGTCGGCGGTCCGTTCGCCACCGCTCGCCGCACGCCGTATGTCACCTATGCGCTGATCGCGATCAACGTCGCGGTCTTCGCCGTCACCGCCAGCCAAGCGCACAGTGTCACCGACAATCATGTGTCGCGGTTGTTCTACGACTGGGTGCTCGCACCGCAGTGGGTCGCCCAGGGGCAGTGGATTCGTGTCCTCGGTTCCGGATTTCTGCACTACGGGCCGCTGCATCTCGTGGTCAACATGTTCGCGCTCTACATCCTCGGCCGCGATACCGAACTCGTGCTGGGACGTTCGCGCTTCCTCGCGATCTATCTGGTTTCATTGCTCGGCGGATCGGCGGCGGTCATGTGGCTGGCGACCGATTCCGCCACGGCCGGTGCCTCCGGCGCCATCTACGGTCTGTTCGGCGCGACGACCGTGATTCTGCTGCGGCTGCGGCAGAGTCCGGTGCAGATGCTGGTGTTGATCGCGATCAACCTGCTCATCAGCGTGTCCCTGCCTGGCATCTCGCTGTGGGGCCATCTCGGTGGATTGGTCGCGGGCACGCTCGCCGCCGCCGGAATTCTCTTCCTGCCGGAATGGCTGCGGGCGCGGACGCGGGATTCGATCCGATGGATCGGATGGGGTGCGGTAGCCGGACTCGCGGTGCTGGCGCTCGCACTGATCGGGGCGGGTGCGGCGGTTCTCGCCTGAATTCGGTTTCCGCCTGATTCGGTTCGCGGCCGGTCCTGTTGTCAGCTGCTGCGGGGATCGACGGGAACGAGACCGTGCACGGTCAGCACATCCAGGACGTCCTGAGGATGGGTGCCGAGGTCCCAGCGGCCGAAGATCACCAGCCGTTCCTCACCCTTGTGGTCGACATCGAGTTCCAGATTGGGGATGCTCCGGCCCAGCCGCCGGAAACCGACCACCCGTGCCCGCACAATCTGCTCGGGCCCGTAGCTGACCGGGCCGAACAGGCCACGAACCACCAGGTGGGCCGGTTTCCCGGGCACGACGGTCAGGCGCGGGCGCTGACGGAAGCCCAGTCCGGCCAGGCACAGCAGCAGTACCGCACCCAATCCGATCAACAGGCGACTCGGTGCGTCGGAGGCGAACGCGGCGGCCACGGCCAGCGCCACTCCGCCGAGAGTGACCGCGACCAGAGCGGGCGCGGGTGTGGACCACTCGAGCCGGGGCGCCGGCTCGGAACTGCCGAATTCCGGGGTGGATCCGGAGCGGTCGGACTCGGGGTGTTCGGGCGGTGTGCTCACGGTCCCCAATTGCTCCTCGAGTTGTCCACAGATTCATCCACAGGTGTGCATGAATCACACGTGTGTAATAAGGATCAACGCCACCCGTGCGACAGCACGATCAACGCCACCCGTGCGACAGCACGATCAACGCCACCGCATCGTCATGATCAGGCCGATCACCATCAGCCCGAAGCCGATGAGGAAGTTCCAGGCGTTCAGATCGCTCATCCACTGGATGTGATCGGCGCCCAGGTAGTAGACCAGCAACCATGCCAGACCGGCCAGCATGAAGCCGAGCATGATCGCCACATACCAGACCGGCGACGGACCGCCCTTCACCTTCACCGGGGTGCGGCTGGTCGGGTTGATCGTGTAGTCGGTCTTCTTGCGGACCTTCGACTTGGGCATGACGTCCTCGTATTCGGCGTGCAGGTCTGCCTAAAGGCTATCTCAGCTGCGTATCGGTGGTGGCGCCACGTACTCTCGAACCATGCGTGTTCTGGTCGTCGACAATTACGACAGCTTCGTATTCAACTTGGTCCAATATCTGGGCCAACTGGGTGCCGAGGCGACCGTCTGGCGCAACGACGACTCCCGGCTGCAGGACACCGATGCCGTGGCCGCCGATTTCGACGGCCTGTTGATCAGCCCGGGCCCGGGCACCCCGGACCGGGCCGGCGCGAGTATCGAACTGGTCCGCGCGTGCGCCCGGAACCGGACTCCGCTGCTCGGGGTGTGCCTGGGACATCAGGCGATCGGAGAGGCGTTCGGCGCGACCGTGACTCGCGCCCCCGAGCTGCTGCACGGCAAGACGAGTTCGGTCTTCCACATCGGTTCCGGAGTGCTGGCCGGGCTGCCCGACCCGTTCACCGCCACCCGCTATCACTCGCTCACCGTGCTCGAGGACACCTTGCCCGGCGATATCGAGGTGATCGGGCGGACCGAGAGTGGCATCGTGATGGCCATGCGGCATCGCGACCTGCCCATTCACGGTGTGCAATTCCATCCTGAATCGGTGCTCACCCAGGGCGGGCACCGGATGCTGGCGAACTGGCTCGAGGTGTGCGGCGAGCGGCCGGCCGAGGGCCTGGTCGAGACGCTCGAAGCCGAGGTCGCCGCGCTGGTCTGAGGGGGTCGTAGCGCCGCAAGCGAAAGCCGTACCGTGACAAGGAGTTTGCGTATGCATGAGCCCGGTGCGGTCGTCGTGCCCCGGCGGCGCTGATGGCCCGGCCCTACGTCGTGCTGTCGGTGGCCACGAGCGTCGACGGATATATCGACGACGCCGGTCCGCAACGACTGCTGCTGTCCAATACGGAGGATTTCGATCGCGTCGATCAGGTGCGTGCCGAGGCGGACGCCATTCTGATCGGCGCCGAGACCTTGCGGCGCGATGATCCCCGGCTGTCGCTGAGCAGTGAGCGGCGGCGCGAGGCTCGGATCGCGGCGGGAAAATCCGAATTCCCGGTGCGCGTCATCGTCACCGCGAGCGGTGAGCTCGATCCCGGGCAGCGGTTGTGGAAACAGGGCGGGGAGCGGCTGGTCTATACGACCACGGCCGGGAGTGCGCGGCTGGGCGATCGGCTCGCCGGCCGCGCCGAGGTCGTCGCCCTCGGCAGCTCCGTCGATTTCGGCGCGTTGCTCGACGATCTGGGCGAGCGCGGGATCGCCCGCCTGATGGTCGAGGGCGGCGGCCGCATCCACACCGCCTTCCTCGCGGCGGATCTGGCCGACGAACTGCTGATGGCGGTCGCCCCGGTGCTGGTCGGTGACAGCGGGGCCCCGAAATTTCTGCATCCTGCCGACTTTCCCGGCGGTTCTCGGCGCAGAATGGCTTTGGTGGATATGACTCGTCTCGGAGATATCGCAGTCCTGCGTTATCTGCCGAAGCAGACACCGTCCGATGGGAGTTCGCCGACGATGGAACATCTCCAGTGACAACCGAATCCGATGCGTGGGAGTCGGTCGAGTCGGCCAGCCGTGTCCCCGGCCGGCCGGGGGCGCACCGGTTCTGGATGCATCACGCGATCGGCCTGGCCCGGCTGTGCCCGCCCAGTGCCACCGCCTTTTCGGTCGGCGCGGTGATCGTCGGCCCGGACGGCGTCGAACTCGCGCACGGCTACTCCCGCGAGACCGACGCGAAAGTGCACGCCGAGGAATCGGCGCTGAACAAACTCGGTGCCGACCCCCGGCTCCCTCAGGCCACCATCTACAGCACGCTCGAACCGTGTTCCACCCGGGCCTCGGTCGGCCGCGCGCCGTGTGCCGACCGCATCCTGGCCGCCGGAATTCCGCGCGTCGTCATCGCATGGCGGGAACCGCGCACCTTCGTGGAGAACTGTGTCGGCGTGGAGAATCTGCGCGACCACGGCGTCGAGGTGGTCGAACTGCCCGATCTGGCCGAAGAAGCCATGTCGATGAACCGCCACCTCGCACTATGATCGCCGACCGGGATCAGGGCGGTCCGAGCACTCCTGTGACGATCGTGATGGTCGCATTGCGCGCCACCGAAGAGCCCGGCCGGGGCTGCTGATCGATCACCCGGCCGACATTGCTCGCGTCGAATGTGCCCTGGGTGCTCTGGCTGATCTGGCCCACACCGCCGGTCCAGCCCACCGAACGCAGTTTGTCCACGGCTTGCGAGGGGGTGAGGCCGGTCAGTGACGGCATGGTGATCTGGTCGCTGGACACCTGGACCGTGATGGTTGAACCCTTGTCGGCCATCGCACCGCCGGCCGGATCGGTGGACAGCACCTCACCGGCGGGCCGCGACGAGCTGACCTTCTGGATCACGACCTTGAATCCCGCGCTGTCGGCCAGATTCGGTTCGGCCACATCGATCGACTGACCCACCACATCGGGCACGCGAACCTGGTCCGGACCCTTGCCGAGGGTGATCGTCACCTTGGAACCGGCATCGATTTTGGTGCCGGCGGCGGGGGATTCGGCGATCACCTTGTCCTTGTCCTCCGGACTGGAGGCGCCCCGCTGGATCTGTGGATCCAGCAACAGCCCGGCCGCGTTCAAATTCTGCTCGGCCTGCTGCTGAGTGAGTTTCGTCAGTTGTGGCACCGGCACCTGCTGCGGTCCGGTCGAAATCTGCAGGGTCACCGTGGACCCCTTGTCCACGCGGGCGCCGCCCAGCGGCTGCGTCGCGACCACATTGCCGCTGGCGACCTTGCCGTCGGGTTTTTGCTGGATGGCGACGTCGAAGCCCAGCTTCTCCAGATCGCTCTGGGCTTCCTGAGCGGGTTTGTTGGCCAGATCGGGGATCGCGACCTGATCGGGTCGGCTGCCCGGACCGATCAACACCCAGAACAGCGCGACCAGCACCGCGACCATCGCGGCCGCGCCGATGCCGATCCACAACTTGCGTCTGGACCCGTCGGATTCGGGTTCCGGGTCGTCGTCGCCGTCGTTGCGTTCGACCGTGCGGTAGCTGCGCGGTTCGGGATCCACACTGCCGAGGAAGGTGGTGCGGTCCTCCTCGGTCATCACCGTCGGGGCCTGCGGTTTCTGACCGCCCAGCACCCGGATCAGATCGGCGCGCATCTCGGCCGCGGACTGATACCGGTTGGCCGGATTCTTGCTCATCGCCTTGAGGATGACCGAATCGAGTTCGCGCGGCACGCCGGGATGAACCAGCGACGGCAGCTTCGGATCCTCGCGGACATGCTGGTAGGCGACCGCGACCGGCGAATCGCCCGTGAAAGGTGGCTGCCCCGTGAGGATTTCGTACAGCACACAGCCGACGGAGTACACATCGGACCGGGCGTCGACCTGCTCGCCGCGGGCCTGTTCCGGTGACAGATACTGCGCGGTGCCGATCACCGCGGCGGTCTGGGTCATCGGATTCGAGCTGTCCGCGATGGCGCGCGCGATGCCGAAGTCCATCACCTTCACCGCACCCTGGCGGTTGATCATGATGTTGGCCGGCTTCATGTCGCGATGCACGATGCCGTTCTTGTGGCTGAAATCCAGTGCGGCACAGACATCGGCGATGATCTCCATCGCCCGCCGCGGCGGCAGCGGACCCTTGCCACGCACGATATCGCGCAGCGTCTCGCCGTCGACGTACTCCATCACGATGTAGGGCAGCGGGCCGCCGTCGACCTCGGCCTCGCCGGTGTCGTACACCGCGACGATCGCCGGATGGTTCAACGCCGCCGCATTCTGCGCCTCGCGCTTGAACCGCAGATAGAACGTGGGGTCGCGAGCGAGGTCGGCGCGCAGCACCTTGATCGCCACGTCGCGACCCAGCCGCAGGTCACGAGCCTTGTGTACCTCCGACATACCACCGAATCCGATGATCTCGCCCAGTTCGTAGCGAGAAGACAGATTCTTCGGGGTCGTCATGGCATTCCTTGTGAGGAGGTTTCAGGGTATCTACTGCTGTCGGCTTCGTGCGTACCGCCGACCCCCGGTAGTGAATCGCCGGCCCCCGGCAATGGTAGGTCGAGCGAGGGGTAGGACGGGCGTGTTGTGGGGCGCGTGGTGCGGGTCGGCCGCTCCCGGGTGGTGGTGGTCGTCGGCGGTGCCGTGGTGGTCGTGGTCGGCGGGGGTGTGGTCGTCGTGGTGGTTGGCTCGGGAGTTGTCGTTACCACCGGCGGCGGGGCCGGTTGGGTGGTGGTCGTCGGCTCCTCGGTCGTGGTCCACACCGTGGTCGGCGGCGGGGGTGCGACGACGGAGGTGGTCGACTTCACCGGCGACACCGTCGAATCCGGCGCCTTACCGCTGAGCAGCACCCAGGCAGCCAGGCCGCCGAGCAGCACCGCGCCGGCGCCGAGCCCGGCCATCACCTTGTGACCGGTGGTGAATCCCGACTTCTCGGCGTTGTCGTCCGGGCCGCCGGGCCCCGGCATCATGGCCGTCGAACCCGCCGCCGCGCCCACCCGGGCCGGTTCGGCGGCCGGGTAGCGGACGGTCGCGCCGTCGTAGTCTCCGCGCGGGATCACCGCGGTCGGGCCGGGCGGGAGGACGCGAGTCGCACCGGTCTGCGGGACCGCACCTCCGCGCGGCGGCGGTGGGCGTCGACCGGCCCGGACCGCGGCCACGGCATCGGCGAACTCGCCGCCGCTGTGGTAGCGCCGCGTCGGATCCTTGGTCATCGTGATGTCGATCAGCTCGCGCACGTTCGGCGGCAGATCGGCCGGCATCGGCGGGGGCGCCTCGCGCACATGCTTCATCGCCACCGTCAGGGCACCGTCGCCGGTGAACGGCCGATGGCCCGACAACGCCTCGTAGCCGACGACGCCGAGCGAGTACACATCGCTGGCCGAGGTGGCATCCTCGCCCGTGGCCTGCTCGGGAGCGATGTACTGGGCGGTGCCCATCACCATGCCGGTCTTGGTCACCGGTGAGGCGTCGACCGCCTTCGCGATGCCGAAGTCGGTGATCTTTACCTGGCCGGTGGGGGTGACCAGGATATTGCCGGGTTTCACGTCGCGGTGGACGACGCCCGCGGCATGCGCGACCTCGAGGGCGCGGCTGGTCTGTTCCAGCATGTCGAGACCCTGGCCGACCGAGAGCCGGCCGAGCCGGTTCAGCACCGCGTTCAGCGGTTCGCCCTGGACCAACTCCATCACCAGATAGGCGGTTTCACCACCCTGCGCGTCGTAGGTCTCGCCGTAGTCGTAAACGCCTGCGATACCGGGATGGTTGAGCTGCGCGGTGGTCTTGGCCTCGGTCTTGAACCGATGCCGGAAGGTCGGATCCGCGGAGAATTCGGCCTTGAGGACCTTCACCGCGACCCGGCGGTCCAGACGGGTGTCCAACGCCTCCCACACCTGGCCCATACCGCCCGTGGCGATCAGACGTTGCAGCCGATACCGATCGGCGATCAGGGCACCGTTGTTCAGCATGGCCGCCCCCGTCGGTAGGTTCGCCGATCGCGACGTTGTTGCATATCCACCTGGGGTCCTGGTCCTCGCTTACTCATTGTCCTCAGCCCCCCTGCAATCCGGCATCCAGCACCGCCCGTGCCACCGGCGCCGCCACCGACCCACCGGTCGCCGCCAGAGCACGGTCGCCACCGTTCTCCACGATGACCGCGATCGCGATCTTCGGGTTCTGCGCCGGCGCGAACGCGATGTACCAGGCGTGCGGCGGGGTGTTGCGCGGGTCGCTGCCGTGTTCGGCGGTGCCCGTCTTGGAAGCGATCTGGTACGGCCGCGGCTGGGTGCCCCCGGCCGTGGCCTTCTCCGAATCGATCATCAGCCCGGTCAGCTGGCTGGCCACCGGGGCGCTGATCGCCTGCCCGACCGACACCGGTTTGGTGGTGGACAGATCACGCAGGTCGGGACCCTGGGTCCGGTCGACCAGATGCGGTTCCATCCGCACACCGCCATTGGCTACGGTAGCCGCGATCACCGCATCGTCGAGCGGGGTGAGAGCCACGTCTCGTTGTCCGATGCTGGTCTGCGCGAGCGCCGCGTTGTCCGGAATCGGCCCGACCGTGCTGTCGGCCACCGGAATCGGGATGCCCGAATGCGGGCCGATGCCGAAGGCCGCGGCCTCGTCCTTGAGTTTGGCCGCACCCACCTTCATGCCGATCTCGGCGAAGGCGGTGTTGCACGAGAGCCGGAACGCATCGTGCATGGTCGCCGTCGCACCGCCGCCACACGGCGTGCCGTTGTAATTCTCCAGCGTGGTGTTCGTACCGGGCAGGGTAATGTTCGGCGCCGCGGTGAACGCGTCCTCCGGCTTGATCCCCATCGACAGCGCGGCCGCCGCGACGACGACCTTGAATGTCGAACCGGGCGGATACGTCTGCGACACCGCACGATTCAACATCGGCTGACTCGGATCCGCGCTCAGCGATTCCCAGGCCTGGGTGGCACGCGCGCCGTCGTGCGTGGACAGCTGGTTGGGGTCGTAGCTCGGTGTCGAGACCATGGTCAGGATGCGGCCGGTACTCGGTTCGATGGCCACCACCGAACCGGTGTAACCCTTGCTGGTCAGCTGGTCGTAGGCGACCTTCTGCATCATCGGATTGATGGTGGTCACCACATTGCCGCCCCGCGGATCGCGCCCGGAGATCATATCGATCAGGCGGCGGCCGAACAGCGCGCTGTCGGACCCGTTGAGCACGGAATCCTCGGAACGCTCCAAACCGGTGCTGCCATACTGCATCGAATAGAAGCCGGTCACCGGGGCGTAGGCGGAAGGATCGGTCGGATAGGTGCGCAGATACTTGTAGCGGTCGTCGGTGGCCACCGAACTGGCGAGCACCGTGCCGCCGGCCGAGATCTGACCGCGCTGGCGGCTGTACTCGTCGAGCAGGACCCGGGAGTTGCGCGGATCGTTGCGCAGGCTGTCGGCCTTGATCACCTGGACGTAGGTCGCGTTGACCAGCAGCGCGACGATCATCACCATGACGGCCATCGCGACCCGGCGGAGCGGGGTGTTCATGCCGGCTCTCCCTTCTCGGGTCGGGGCGTCTCGGCGCGGATCATCTCGGTCTGTGCTTCGGCGATCGGCGCGGCTTCCCGGCGGCGAGCCGGCGCCGGCGCGCGAGCGGCGTCGGAGATCTTGACCAGCAATGCCAGCAGGGCGTAGTTCGCGAGCAGCGACGAGCCGCCGTAGGACACGAAGGGGGTGGTGAGTCCGGTCAGGGGAATCAGTTTGGTGACTCCACCCACCACCACGAATACCTGAATGGCGATGGTGAACGCCAATCCGGCGGCGAGCAGCTTGCCGAAACTGTCGCGCACCGCCAGTGCCGTGCGCAAACCGCGCACCACGAAGACGGCGAACAGCATCAGCATCGCGGTGAGCCCGATCAGGCCCAGCTCCTCACCGATGGTGGCGACGATGAAGTCGGTCTTGGCGAACGGCACCTGCGAGGGCCGTCCGCTGCCGAGTCCGGTTCCGGCCAGGCCGCCGGTCGCGAGCCCGAACAGCGATTGCGAGATCTGGTACCCGGTGTTGTTGTAGTCGTCGAACGGGTGCAGCCACGTCGACACCCGCACCCGCACGTGGCCGAAGGCGTTGTAGGCGAGGAAGAATCCGAGCGCGAGCAGTCCGGCGCCGACGATCAGCCAGCCCACCCGTTCGGTCGCGATGTAGAGCATGGCCAGCACGGTCGCGAAGATCAGCAGCGAGGTGCCGAGGTCCTTCTCGAAGAACAGCACGACCAGGCAGGCGGCCCACACCAGCAGAATCGGGCCCAGGTCGCGCGGTCGCGGCAACTCCATCCCGAGGACGTGGCGCCCGGCCGCGGTGAACAGATCCCGCTTGGCGACCAGTACCGAGGCGAAGAAGATGATCAGCAGAATTTTCGCGAACTCACCGGGCTGCACGCTGAAACCCGGCAAGCGGATCCAGATCTTGGCGCCGTTGGTCTCGGAGAACTTCCCGGGCAGCAACGCGGGAATCATCAGCGCCACCAGGCCGAGCAGGCCGAGCGTATAGCCGTAGCGGGCCAGGGTGCGGTAGTCGCGCAGCAGCACCAGCACCGCGATGAACAGCGTGATCCCCAGCGCTGTCCACAGCACCTGTTGATTGGCGTCGGGGGAGGGGATCGACCACGAATTGTGGATCGCGGTCTGCTCGTCGGCGAGATCGAGGCGATGGATCAACACCAGCCCGAGTCCGTTGAGCAGCGCTGCGATCGGTAACAGCAGCGGGTCGGCGAACGGGGTGAACCGCCGCACCGCCAGATGGGCGACACCGAACAGCGCCAGATAGGCGAAACCCAATTTGGCCAGATCCCAGGTTATTTCCTGATCCTGACTGGCCTCCACCAGCACCAGCGCAACCGTGGTGATGACCACCGCGAAACCCAGCAGCAGCAGTTCGACGTTGCGGCGGGTCGAGGGCGGCGGCGCGGGAGCGAACCCGCCCGGTGGACTGGGGAACGCTCCAGCGGACGGCGGTGCCGGTGCGGACATCAGTCCGCCTTCCTGCAGTTCTCCCCCGGAGTCTGAGGGGCCGGCGCCGCGGTGGTGGGTGCCGGCTGCTCGGAATGGGCGGGGGCATTGGTCGGGTTCGGCGCTGTCTCTTA
>NZ_PSZE01000039.1 GCF_002933465.1 Nocardia nova | reverse complement strand
GGCATATGGCGTCGGGGTCGGGGTGGTGGTCGTCGGATCACCGAAGCGGGGTAGTGGGATCTCGCTGGGTAGCTGTAGGCCCGGCGGGGCGGGTAGGCCGGGCGGGACGGGAATCGACGTCGGCAGCGGGAGTTTCCGCAAGTCGGACAGGCGCAGATCAGGCAGGTTCAAGCCGGTGAGTTCGCGCAGCGGCAACACGATGTCAGGGGCGGACGCCAAGGCCACTTCGGCGAGTTGCGCGGGTATCGCGGCGAGATCGCTGTCGCCCGCTGGACGATAGCCGGGAGAGTCGCGCAGGGCCAGCGTCGCGAGCGGGGCGGCGACCGCGAGAGTCGCGACCACGGGGAGGACGACGGAACGTTTCGGGCGGCGGTACGGCACGAGCATCTCCCATTCAGGTAGAACCGGTGACCGTCAGCGTGGAACAGGGTGGCGCGCGGGGTTGATTCCTGACGGATCGATGGTCACACTAGTCCCAAATGCCACAGATCTAAACCTTTGGTTGAGGATTAGTTCTAGGATAGCTCGAATGTAACTTTCCAGTAGCCACACAAGGTTGGGACATGCCGAGCGAGCGGTGCGTTCGATCAACCACCCGGCTCGCCGAACCCGTTGGGAGGCACGATGGCTCACCGTCGCCCGAGTGCGCGCAGCGACAGCCGAGGGGCGCTGTCCACACACCGCAGGAGGGTTCGATGACCCGGCCCGAAGCCGCCCACACCGGCGCCGCGCCGCCGCCGGATCACTCGAACAGCGCGCCCGCGGACGGGGTGGTGGGCGGATTCCGGAGCCGACTTCGGCGTCGGCACGGTGAGCTGCTGCGTCGTCGGCGAATTCGGCGCGGCGCGCTGATCGGATTGGTCGTGGTCCCGGTGACCGGCGGGATCGTCGTCGCCTTCGCGGTGCCGATGTTCGGTTCGGGCACACGCAACGCTGCTTATCAGGCGGCCGCGGGCCCCGGGCATGGGCGCGGGATGAGTCAGGTGGGCGCGTTCGACCAGGCCACGGCGGGCGCGACGGCCGACGGCATTCTGGCGCACTACTACCCGGGCGCCCAACTCGGAACGATCGGGCCGACCGCGGTCCGGGTGCGGCTCACCGTCTACGACAACGAAACGCTCGACGTGTACTCCGATTCCGGGCTGACCGTCGCCGGCCGCCGGGTGGTGGCGGGACAGGCCGCGCACCTGACCCCGACTCCGGACGGCGGCGCGAACGTCGTGGTGACCATCGGTTGTGACGGTGATGTGCTGTGGCAGGGCTCCACCGACGACCCCTGGGCCTACCCCGCCGACCCGGGTCCCGATCGGCCCGCGGCCGAACATCTGAAGGTGTGCGACGGCTCGAGTTTCCGTGGGGTTCTCGGGGTTACGCAGGACAACGGGCAGCCCGTGACGGTGAATCAGCTCGACGTCGAGGACTACGTGCTCGGCGTGGTTCCAGCGGAGATGGAGGCCAATTGGGCCGACAAGGGCGGTGCGGAGGCGCTGCGCGCGCAGGCTGTCGCGGCCCGCTCGTACGCCTTGGCCGAACACCGCTACCCCTATGCCCAGACCTGCGACACCACCGACTGTCAGATGTATCCCGGCACCGACAAGGAAGATCCGCGCGCGGCCGACGCGGTCCACTCCACCGCGGGCCAGGTGCTGACGCGTGACGGCCACATTCTGCGCACCGAGTATTCGGCGGCGCCCGGCGGCGGGCAACCGATCGACATCACTACTCTCGAGGTCGGGCCGACACCCGCGGAACTGGAATCGGCGCCCGCCGCGCCCGCCGCGCCCGCGGCTCCGGCCGCCCCCGCCCCGGCGGTCCCCGAACAGGCGGTCCCCGAACAGGCGGTCCCCGAACAGGCGGTGCGCGGCAATACCGCCATCGATGCGAAGTATGCCGAAAGTGGCGGCGCGGCAGGACCTTTGGGCGATCCGATGGGTCCGGAGTCATTGTTGCCCGGCAAGGTCGGAACCTTCCGCTTGTACAAGGGTGGCGTCATCATCGCGACCCCGACCCTCGGTGCCCAGATCGTCGATTACGCCCGCCTGCTGCAGATCGCGCCGCAGGTCGGCCAGAGCGCGGGGGAGGGCGCCGGGGTGCAGGCCGCGGCGCCCGGCGGCACCCGCACGCCGGGGACTGCGGCGACTCCCACCCCGCCACCGGCTCCTACCGGGCAAAACGCGGCCACCGGCCCCGGCCCGGCGGACTCTGCCGGCACTCCGGCCGCCCCGGTGTCCGCGTCAACCCCCGGTGACACCCCGGTGAACACTTCCCGGCCCCCTCGCGGCGATATTCCGCTACCCGTCCCGGTCCGCGCACGGCCGTGACCACCGTCCCCGCTACCGAGACCTACGGCGTGCAGACGCGGTGACCCGCTACGGCTACGCTGGGCTCCCGTGACCGTCGCAGCTCCCTTCGATCTGATCGTCGTCGGCTCCGGATTCTTCGGGCTGACCGTTGCCGAACGCACCGCCAACCTGCTGGGAAAGCGGGTGCTCGTGGTCGAGCGCCGCTACCACCTCGGCGGTAACGCGTATTCGGAGGCGGATCCGGAAACCGGAATCGAAATCCACAAGTACGGTGCCCACCTCTTCCACACCTCCAACAAGCGAGTGTGGGATTACGTCAATCAGTTCACCGAGTTCACCGGTTACCAGCATCGGGTCTTCGCGATGCACAAGGGGCAGGCTTACCAGTTCCCGATGGGACTGGGGCTGATCTCGCAGTTCTTCGGCCGTTATTTCAGTCCCGAGGAGGCGCGGGCGCTGATCGCGGAGCAGTCCGCCGAGATCGAGACCAAAGATGCCGCGAATCTCGAGGAAAAGGCGATTTCCCTGATCGGCCGCCCGCTCTACGAGGCGTTCGTCCGCGATTACACCGCCAAGCAGTGGCAGACCGACCCCAAGGAACTGCCCGCCGGCAATATCACCCGGCTGCCCGTGCGCTACACCTTCGACAATCGCTATTTCAACGACACCTATGAGGGGCTGCCGGTCAACGGATACACCGCCTGGCTGGAGAAGATGGCCGAATCGGATCTTATCGAGGTGCGGCTGAATACCGATTGGTTCGAGGTTCGCGACGAAATCCGCGCGCAGAATCCGGACGCGCCCGTCGTCTACACCGGTCCGCTGGACCGCTACTTCGACTACAGCGAGGGCGAACTGGGCTGGCGCACCATCGATTTCGAGACCGAAGTGCTCGAGACCGGCGACTTCCAAGGCACCTCGGTGATGAACTACAACGATGCCGATGTGCCGTTCACCCGCATCATCGAGCCGCGCCATTTCCACCCGGAGCGCGACGGCTATCCAGAGGACAAGACCGTCATCATGCGCGAATTCTCGCGATTCGCGCAGACCGGCGACGAGCCGTACTACCCGATCAACACCCCGGAGGACCGTGCGAAACTGCTCGCCTACCGCGAGCGGGCGAAGAACGAAACCGCGACGGCCAAGGTCGTTTTCGGCGGACGTCTGGGCACATACCAGTATCTCGACATGCATATGGCCATCGGCAGCGCGCTGAGTACCTTCGACAACGTGCTGCGCCCGCATCTGGAATCCGGCGCACCGCTCACGGTCGGCGATCCCCAGTAATGTGCCACCGGCCCGTACCGCGGATGCAGGAAGTGAAATGACCGCACAAATGACCCTCGAGGATATGAGCACCGAGACTCGCGCGAAATCCCTGCTGCAGCGCATCATTCTGCCTCGCCCCGGCGAGCCGCTGGATGTGCGGACGCTGTATCTGGAGGAATCGGCGACGAACGCTCGCCGCGCGCATGCCGCCACGCGCACCTCACTGTCGATCGGCGCCGAATCGGAAGTGTCGTTCTGCACCTATTTCAATGCGGTGCCGGCCAGTTACTGGCGGCGCTGGACGATCCTGGAATCGGTGGTGCTGCGCCTGGAACTGTCCGGGCACGGCCGGGTGGACGTCTACCGCTCCAAGGCCGACGGCTCCCGAATCCACGTGCGCGGCAACGAATTCGCGACGACCGCGGCGAGCCGCGAATCGCTCACCGCGGTCAGCCGCGAATCGCTCACCGCGCCGGCCGACAGCACCACCGTCGAATTCGAGGTCGACCTGGCGCCGTTCGAGGACGGCGGCTGGATCTGGTTCGACATCACCACCGATTCCGCGGTCGAATTGCGCAGCGGCGGGTGGTACGCGCCGATCGAGGCGCCCGGTGAGGGCAGCATCGCGGTGGGCATGCCGACCTTCAACCGGCCCACCGACTGTGTGAACACTCTCGCGGCCCTCGGCTCCGATCCGCTGGTGCTGGAGAAGATCAAGGCCGTGATCATTCCCGATCAGGGCAACCGCAAGGCCGTGGACGAACCCGGATTCGCCGAGGCGGCCGCGGTTCTCGGCGATCGGCTCGCCATTCACGATCAGCCGAATCTCGGTGGTTCCGGCGGGTACAGCCGGGTCATGTACGAGGCGCTGAAGACCACCGACGCGCAATACATCGTCTACATGGACGACGATATCGAGATCGAGCCGGACTGCATTCTGCGCGCGCTGGCCTTCGCCCGTTTCACGCGCACACCCACGCTGGTGGGCGGGCAGATGCTGAATCTGCAGGAGCGTTCGCATCTGCACACCATGGGCGAGGTGGTCGACCGCGGGATCTGGATGTGGACCGCGGCGCCGAATGTCGAATACGACCACGATTTCTCGAAGTATCCGCTGCGCGACCGCGACAATTCCAAACTGCTGCACCGGCGCATCGATGTCGATTTCAACGGCTGGTGGACCTGCGTCATCCCGCGCGTGGTCGCCGAGCAGATCGGTCAGCCGCTGCCGCTGTTCCTGAAGTGGGACGACGTGGAGTACGGGCTGCGCGCCCGGGCGGCCGGATATCCGACGGTCACGCTCCCGGGTGCGGCGGTCTGGCACATGGCGTGGAGCGACAAGGACGACGCCATCGACTGGCAGGCGTATTTCCACCTGCGCAACCGCCTGGTGGTCGCGGCCCTGCACCTCGGCAACGACGGCCGTCCGATGATCGTCAATACGGTCAAGGCGACGCTGAAACATCTGCTGTGCTTGGAATATTCGACGGTCGCCATTCAGAACCAGGCGATTCGTGATTTCCTCGCCGGGCCGGACAAGCTGTTCGAACTGCTGCCCACCGCGCTCGGCCAGGTCGCCGCGATGCGGAAGGAATTCCCGGATGCGGTGATCGTCGGCTCCTCGACGGACCTGCCGCTGCCCAGCGGCGCCGATGTGGGCGCGGTCGGTGAACCGTCGAATCCGCTGGCCAAGATCGTCCGGCTCGGCAAGGGCGTGGTGCACAATCTGCGCAAGGCCAAGACCGAACATCACGACCGCCCGCAGTTGAACGTCCCGACACTGGACGCGCGTTGGTTCCTGCTCTCGCAGGTCGACGGGGTTACCGTGACCACAGCCGACGGGCGTGGCGTGGTCTACCGCAAGCGCGATCCGCGTCAGGCCCGGGAGCTGTTCACCGAGGCGATGCGGCTGCGCCGGGAACTGGCCGCGCGGTTCCCCGAGCTGCGGGAACGGTACCGTGCCGCACACGCGCGCTTGACCAGCACCGCGGCCTGGGAGAACGCGTTCGGACTCGCCGGGAGCGACGGGACCGAAGACGGCAGCGCGCGTAACCACGGAGGGACCCGCGGACGGCGCATCGAACACGACACCAGCGAGGACAAATGACCGCCTCAGCCTCCTCCGATCCGGCCGGCGCCCCGCATTTGCAGGTGGTGGCCGACCCCGGGGTGTCCAAGCCCGTGGAGGTCGCGATCCTCAACGCCGTCCAGGGCGCCATCGGCACGCCGCCGGTGATCAAGGCCGCGCGCGGGATGTCGCATTTCGGTGAGCACGCGCTCGGCTGGATGGCCATCGGCGCCGCCGGTGCCCTGGTCGACAAGCCCCGCCGGCGTCAGTGGGCCGGCGTCGCGGTCGGCGCCTTCGGAGCGCACGCCGCCTCGGTCGTCATCAAGCGCATCGTCCGGCGCCCGCGCCCGCACGACCCATCCGTGCAGGTCAACGTCTCGACACCGAGCAAACTGAGCTTCCCGTCCTCACACGCTACCTCCACGACGGCGGCGGCCGTGTTGCTCGGGAAGTTGACCGGGCTACCCTTGCCTGCGGTGCTCGTGCCGCCGATGCTGCTCTCCCGGGTCGTTCTGGGGGTGCACTATCCCTCCGACGTGCTCGCCGGATCCGCTCTGGGTGCGGCATCCGCCGCAGCCGTGCTAGCCGCCGAAAAGAGATTCGCCAGTGACCGCACAGGAAAGAACCCTCGCTGATATGAGTGAAGAGCCGACCGGCACGGAGGTGAAGGAAGCCGTCCGCAGCGCTGATCGCGACGACTCCGTCGTCGGTGGTCCGCCGAAGACGCTGGCCGGCGGAATCGTCAAGGCCGTGCGGCCACGGCAGTGGGTGAAGAACGTCCTCGTGCTGGCGGCGCCGCTGGCCGCGGGTAAGGACGCGGCCTCCGGTGCGTACGTGCTGGCGGATGCGACCGTGGTCGCCCATATCGCGATCGCGTTCGTCGTGTTCTGCATGGCGGCCTCGGGTATCTACCTGGTCAACGACGCGCTCGACGTCGAGGCCGACCGCGCTCACCCCACCAAGCGCTTCCGGCCCATCGCGGCCGGCGTGGTGCCGGTGAACCTGGCGTATTCGCTCGCCGCCGTGCTGCTGGTCGGTTCGATCGCGGTGTCGTTCCTGGCGTCCTGGCATCTGGCCGTCGTGATGGCGGTCTACATCGGCATTCAGCTGGCCTACTGCTTCGGCCTGAAACACCAAGCGGTGCTCGACATCTGCATCGTGTCCTCGGGCTTCCTGCTGCGCGCGGTCGCCGGGGGCGCGGCGGCCGATATCCGGCTCTCGCAGTGGTTCCTGCTGATCATGGCCTTCGGTTCGCTGTTCATGGCGGCCGGTAAGCGCTACGCGGAGTTGAAGATCGCGCTCGACACCGGCGCCAAGATCCGTAAGTCGCTGCAGTACTACACCCCTACCTACCTGCGCTTCATCTGGACCCTGTCGGCCACCGCGGTGGTGGTCTTCTACGGGCTGTGGGCCTTCGAAACCGATCACAAGCACACCCAGTGGTTCGCGATCTCGATGATTCCGTTTACCATCGCAGTCCTGCGCTACGCGGTCGACGTCGATGGCGGCGAGGCCGGGGAACCCGAAGAGATCGCGCTGGGGGATCGCATATTGCAGCTCCTGGCCATCGCCTGGATCGGAGCGGTAGGTGTCGCTGTCTATCTCACCTGACGAGATGCTGGTAGCGGGAGACGAACACGGGGAGGGGGCAGACGCGGCGTCGTCCGATCGCGCACTACAGCGCGATGGCGATGCCGCGCGCCGCTTTTCGGTGCTCTCCCGCACGGTATTCGTCGGTGGGGTGATCGTCACCGTCGCGTTGTTCGGTATCGGTGCCTGGCAACGGCGCTGGATCGCCGACGACGGCCTGATCGTCCTGCGCACCGTGCGCAATCTGCTGGCCGGAAACGGCCCGGTCTTCAACGCCGGCGAGCGGGTGGAGACCAATACCAGCGCGGCCTGGACCTATGTGATCTGGTTCTTCAGCTGGATCAGCGACGCCCGGCTCGAATACGTCAGTCTGGCTGTCGCGCTGACCCTTTCGCTACTGGCCGTCGTCTTCGCCATGGTGGGTTCGGCGCGGTTGTGGCGCCCGGTCACCGGTACCGCGCCGACGCTGCTGCTGCCCGCCGGTGCGCTGGTCTACATCGCCGTGCCGCCGGCTCGCGACTACGCCACCTCGGGCCTGGAGAACTGCCTGGTCATCTTCTGGCTCGGCGTGCTGTGGTGGTTGCTGCTGCGGTGGAGTCAGGATGAAAAGCCCGGCCTGACAAAACTTCTCGTAGCCGGCTTCTGGGCCGGATTGTGCTGGGTGGTCCGCCCGGAGATGACCGTCATCGGTGGCCTGGCGCTGCTCATGCTGTTCTTCGCGCCGGTGCCGCGTACTCGGTTGCGCCCGGTGCTGATTCGCGCGCTGCTGGTGGCGGTCGGCGGCGCGGTGCCGGTCGGCTATCAGATCTGGCGCATGGGCTACTACGGCCTGCCCTATCCGAACACCGCGGTGGCCAAGGAGGCCGGCGGTGCGAAATGGGGCCAGGGCCTGAAATATCTGTGGGATCTGGTCGGCCCGTACTACCTGTGGATCCCGGTACTGGTCCTCGTCGTGGTGGCCGCCGTGCTGCTGCGCGGGCGGCGCCGCCGGACTCCCGATACCACCCCGTCCGGCGATACCGGACGACGGATCCGGCTGCGGCGGTGGCTGCGCTCCCCGGCCGCGGTGGCGACGCTGATGGTCGGCGGCGGTCTGCTGCTGGTGCTGTTCAATATGCGCGTCGGCGGCGACTTCATGCACGGCCGCATGCTGCTGCCGCAGCTGTTCTGCCTGATGTTGCCGGTTTCGGTGCTGCCGGTCCGGTTGCCGGTCGGCGACCGTTCCGGATGGCCGCGGTGGTCGTTCGCCCTGCCGCTGCTCGCTTGGGCCGGGACGGTCGGCTGGGCGCTGTTCGCGGCCAACACCACCGCCGACACCTCGGGCGGGCAGATCAGTGCTTCGGGCATCGTGGACGAGCGGATCTACTACGTCCTCAACAGCGGGCACGACCACCCGGTGCTGGCCGAGGACTATCTGGACTACCCGCGTATGCGGGCCATGCTGCAGGACATCGCCGCCACGCCGGACGGTGGACTGCTGATCAACTCGCCCTCGTTCATGATGTGGTACGTCGCGCCGCCGCCGCTGCCGATTCCGCCCGGCGGGTACGGGCACACCGTCTACTTCCTCAACCTGGGCATGACCAGCATGAACGTGCCGCTGAGCGTGCGCGTCATCGATCAGGAGGGGCTGGCCTACCCGCTGGCCGCGCATACCGACCGGCTGGCCGACGGACGTATCGGACACGACAAGAACCTGTATCCGGACTGGGTGATCATCGACACCGGTATGGTCGATCAGCATCCGTGGATGCCGTGGTTCCTCGACGAGAAGTGGGTGCGCCAGGCGCGGACCGCGCTGTCGTGCCCGGCGACCCAGGATCTGCTGGCCTCGTATCGAGCGCCGCTGACCTTGGATCGGTTCAAGCACAATGTCATCCAGTCGCTGCATTTCGCGAAGTACCGCATCGACCGGGTGCCCAAGTACGAGATCCAGCGTTGCCACCTGGTGGACCCGACGACACCACCCCCGGTGCCGAATTAGACCGCCGACGGCAACGAAGAAGTCGTGTATTAGTCTCGGTTTGATAACGCCGACGTATCGATTTCACGATACGCTCGGTGACGGACGTCCGTCGGGGGCGCATCTCCGCATGCGCACGGGTGATCATTCGCAGAGAAGAACAGCGGTCGGACGGGCCGCGCTACGGGAAAGGCCGGACAGGGTATGCGAGGCGTGACTGTGCGATGGGTGCAGCAGAGACGTCGGAGACGGTCGCAGCAGCCGTCGGCGCCTCATCGAGCCGGGTGGCTCAAGCGGTCCGCGGTGGGCGTGGCTTTGGCGACGTTGCTGCCGTTCGGGGTGTCGGTGGCAGAGGCCGGACATGCCGCCGCCGCCTTCAATCCGACGGGTATCGACTTCTGGGTCGATTCGTCGATGGGCCCGATCAAGTCGCGCATCTTCCGTGCGGCCGACGGCAATACCGGACGGGTGGTGTACGCCCTCGACGGTATGCGTGCCCAGGGCGACCTCAACGGCTGGGAGAAGGAAACCAACATCATCCCGGCATTGGTCAACGCCAACATCAACGTGGTGATGCCGGTCGGCGGTCCGTCGAGCTTCTACGCCGACTGGAACGCGCCGAGCAACTTCTTCGGCATCGATACCGGTTCGGCCGGTTCGGCCGGCTCGGCCTCGACCGGTTCGGCGATGACCGGTTCCTCGAATTACAACGAGACGCTGGGCAAGGTCAACACCTACAAGTGGGAAAGCTTCCTCACCCAGGATCTGCCCAATGCCCTCAGCTCGCGGCTGGGCTTCAGCTCGCATCGCAACGGCGTCTTCGGCCTGTCGATGGGCGGTAGCGCCGCCCTGACCCTGGCCGCGTATCACCCGGACCAGTTCAGCTACGCGGGCTCGTTCTCGGGCTACCTGAACATCTCGGCGCCGGGTATGCGCGAGGCCATGCGCGTGGCGATGCTGAGCGCCGGTGGGTACAACATCGACGCCATGGCGCCGCCGTGGGGCCCGCAGTGGTTGCGGATGGATCCGTTCGTGTTCGCACCGCGGTTGAAGGCCAACAACACTCGGCTGTGGGTGGCGGCCGGCAGCGGCATTCCGTCGCCGCAGGACGCCGTCGCCCCGCTCGACATCATCCAGGGGTCGCCGCTGGAGGCGTTGGCGCTGGCCAACACCCGCGCCTTCCAGGTCCGCATGATGACCCTGGGCGCCGGCAACGTGACCTACGACTTCCCGAACGTGGGTGTGCACAACTGGCACAACTGGGAGGACGAGGTCTATCGGATGCTCCCGGATCTGTCGGCCAATATCGGCTGATATCAGCACGACTCACAGCCCCGCAGCGGACATCCGCTGTGGGGCTTCGTCGAATTCGGAGCCGTCGTGACGGCCTGTGCCGCAGATCACCTTTCGGACTATTTCCGTGTTGAATCATTCGGTCGCGCTACTCGATCACCGATACTCGATGGGTATCGAAGAACCCTGCAGTACAGCGGCGAGCGCCTTCGCCGAAACGCTTTGTCTGTGTTGTCCGGAATGAGCGGTGGTTCGTGCGGTGTGGGATCGGGTGCGACCGTCGCTTCAGGCGAAAGGTCGTGTCGATGCGAATTGCGCGCAGGAAGCCGTCGCTCGGAGGAAGGCCCGGTCACGGTCGGGGTCCGTGGCTCAGGCGCTCGGCGCTGGGCATGGCATTGGCACTGCTGCTGCCGCTGGGGGTTTCGGTATTCGGCAACGGCGCGACCGCGTCGGCGGCATTCGACCCGTCGGGTTTCGACTTCTGGGTGGATTCTCCGGTGATGGGTTCGGTCAAGTCCCGGATTTTCCGGGCCAGGGACGGCAACACCGATCGCGTGGTCTACGCGCTCGACGGTTTGCGGGCACCCCAGACGTTGAACGGCTGGGAGATCGAGACGAATGTCGCGCAGGTGCTGACCGACTGGAATATCAACGTGGTCATGCCGGTCGGCGGTCAATCCAGTTTCTATGCCGACTGGAATGCGCCCAGTTCGTTCTTCGGCGCCCCGCCGAGCAATTTCGGTTCCGCCAACAGCGGATCCGGTGCGACCGAGACATTCCTGGGTGGGCCGGGGAAGGACTATCGCTACGACTGGGAGACGTTCCTGACCGTCCAGTTGCGTAATGCCCTGCGCGACCGGCTCGGCTTCCGGTCGAGCCGCAACGGTGCGTTCGGATTGTCGATGGGTGGGAGCGCCGCGCTGACGTTGGCGGCGTATCACCCGGATCAGTTCAGCTTCGCCGGATCGTTCTCGGGCTATCTGAACAATTCCGCCCCCGGTATGCGCGAGGCGATTCGGATGGCGATGATCGACGCGGGCGGTTACAACGTCGATTCGATGGCTCCGCCGTGGGGTCCGCAGTGGCTGCGGATGGACCCGTTCGTCTTCGCGCCGCGCCTGATCGCGAACAACACCCGGCTCTGGATCGCCGCCGGCAGCGGCGTCCCGTCGCCGGAGGACCTGGGCCTGCCACTGCCCGCGGCGGCCGACCATATCGTGCGCGGTGCACCGCTGGAGGTGCTTGCGTTGGCGAATACCCGGGCATTCCAAGTACGGATGATGACGCTGGGTGCGACCAACGTGGTGTATTCGTTCCCGAATGTCGGTGTGCACGACTGGTTCAACTGGCAAGCCGAGGCATACCGGATGATTCCGGACCTCTCGGCGAATATCGGCTGAACATCCGCGACATCTCGGGCCCGGCCGAAACTGCCCGGGCCCGAGGCATGTTCGGGGTTTCCTGGTGAAATTGACCTGCGCAGTAGTTGATTCGTCATTTCACGCTGTCATTTCCGGCCGGACGCGATAGGGTCACTGCACGATTACGAATGGCGCACGGGCGGATTTCAGCCACCCGGCGGGGTCCGTGTTGCTAACGATTGGGCGGTCGAATATCGTCCAGCGAGCGCAAGTGTGACCGTTCGTAGCCGCGGCGTCGCTCATGTCGAAAGGTCGGGTTCGGCGTGGGTGCAGACCATGCCGTCGCTGACGGAAGTGGTCGTGGCGCGGCGACAACAGCAGACAGCAGCAGAAAGAGAGCAGTATCCATGCGTTTCGGCAGGTCGGCCGCGCCGGTTTCGCATTCGGCGCTCGCGCCGGAGTCAGCTCCCAGGGGGCGGCGAGGCGTTCAGCGTGGTTGGCGCACACGACTTCTCGCTGCGGGTGCCGCGATGGCACTCCCGATTGCGGCGGGCATCATGGCTCCGGCCGCCATCGCCGCTCCCGTTCACGCACCCGTGCACCAGACTCCCGCGGGCGGCTACGACGAACTGATGGTTCCGTCGAGCATGGGCCCCATCAAGGTGCAGGTGCAGTGGGCACGCAACGGCGGTAACGCGGCGCTGCTGTTGCTGGACGGCCTGCGTGCTCGCGATGATCGCAACGCCTGGTCGTTCGAGACCAACGCGCAGCAGATGTTCGGCAACGACAACGTCACCCTGGTGATGCCGGTGGGTGGCCAGTCCAGCTGGTACGCCGACTGGCAGGGCCCGAGCAACACCAACGGCCAGAAGTTCACCTACAAGTGGGAAACGTTCCTCACCAAGGAACTTCCGGACTTCCTCAGCAACTACGGGGTTTCGCGGACCAACTACGCGGTCGCCGGTCTGTCGATGAGTGGTCCGGCGGCGCTGCGCCTGGCGGCGTTTCACCGCGACCAGTTCAAGTACGCGGCCTCGTTCTCCGGTCCGCTGAACTGGAACGCCCCCGGTATGCGCGAGGCGATTCGCGTGATGATGCTCGACGCCGGCCGCTTCAACGTCGACTCGATGGCCGCGCCGTGGAGCCCGCAGTGGCTGCGTTCGGACCCGATGGTGTTCGCGCCGCAGCTGCGCGGACTGCCGATGTACATCTCGGCCGCCAGTGGTCTGCCCGGTCAGTACGACCACCCGAACGGCCTTGTCGGTGCGTTCAACACCGGCAACGCCATGGGCATCGAGCTGATCTCGATGGTCAGCACCCACTCGTTCAAGGCTCGACTGGACTCGCTGGGCATTCCGGCTGCCTACGACTTCCCGCCCACGGGCACCCACGCCTGGCTCTACTGGCAGGACGAGCTGGCCAAGGCTCGCACGGGCATTCTGGCCGCGCTGAACGCCTGATCAAGGGCCCTAACAACAGCTGAACCCGGCGCCGCGCAGATCTGATCTGCGCGGCGCCGACATGTTGCGGGCGGGCGCCGGTTGCGTTGTGCGCTGCGATTTCTCAGGTTTGCTGTCCGCGCGTCCTACCGCCTCGAGCCGTCCGGGCGCGGTACAACACTCCTGTGGCAGGTGTGGCATCTGGTAGACGGGGGACGGTTCGTCGTGGCCGCTGGGGCCGTCGACGACTCGCGATGCTGGCCGCTGCCGTGGTCGTGCCGCTCGCCTCCGGAATCAGCGTCGCACCGCTTCCGGCATTCGCCGAACCCGCCGCGGTGCCCGCACCGGCCGGGGCGACGGTCGAGAAGGTCGTCTGGCTGACCGATCGCCGCGTCGCCCTGTGGGTGAATTCGCCGTCCATGGGTTCCCCTGTCCAGGTGCAACTACTACTGGCCCGCGACTGGAATTCCCGCCCGGACGCGCGATTTCCGCTGCTGTTCATGCTCGACGGCCTGCGCGCTCAGGACGACGAGAGCGGCTGGACCAAGGATGCCGGGGCCGTCGACTTCTACGCCGACAAGAACGTCACCGTGGTGCTTCCCATCGGCGGCCAGTCGAGCTTCTATTCCGACTGGGTGCAGCAGGACAACGGCAAGAACTACAAGTGGGAAACCTTCCTGACCAAGGAACTGCCGCCCCTGCTGGAGAACCAGTGGCGTGCCACCGATGCCCATGGCGTCGAGGGGCTTTCGATGGGCGGTACGGCCGCGATGTTCCTGGCCGGCCGCAATCCCGGCTGGGTGAAGTACGCGGCCTCGTACTCGGGTTTCCTGACCACCACGAGTGTCGGTATGCCACAGGCGATCATGTTCGCGATGCGCGACGCCGGCGGATTCGACGCCAACGCCATGTGGGGCCCGCCGACGAATGCCGAGTGGTCCGAACACGATCCGTATCAGCTGGCGCCCAAGCTCAAGGGCATCAGCCTGTACGTCTCCGCCGGCAGCGGCACCACCGGCGCCTATGACAAGCCCTCCGACATCCCGGGCATCAGCACCAATTACGCCGGGATGGGCCTGGAAATGCTGTCCCGGCTGACCAGTCAGAATTTCGTCGACAAGCTGAACAAGCTGTCGATCCCGGTACAGGCCAATTACCGGCCCTCCGGCACACATTCGTGGCCGTATTGGGATTTCGAGATGCGCCAGTCCTGGCCACAGGCCGCGGCCGCGCTCGGCGTGGAAGCTGACAAACCCGCCTGCGCGGTGAACGGCGCGGTCGCCGCGGCCGTGCAGATCGACAAGTGGCTGGGTGACTGCGTCACCGGCGAGTACCAGGTGACCAACGGCAGCGCGCAGGACTTCAAAGGCGGCCGCATGTTCTGGTCGCAGGCCACCGGCGCCCATGCCGTCGCCGGAGCGATCGGCGGGACGTATCAGGCGACGGCCGGACCGGGGGGCCCGCTGGGTCTGCCCACTTCCGCCGAACAGCCACTGCCGGACGGTCAGGGTCGCTTCCAGACGTTCCAGGGCGGTTCGGTCTATTGGACGCCGCAGACCGGCGCCCAGGTGATCCGCGGGGCGATTCTGGCCGAATGGGAGCGGCAGGGCTTCGAACGCGGCCCCGCCGGCTATCCGACCGGGCCGGAGGCCAGGACGCCGAACAAGGACGGCGTGGTGCAGGGGTTCCAGGGCGGTCCGATGTACTTCAGCGACAAGACCGGGGCGCACCGGGTGCAGGGCCTGATCCTCGGCAAGTACGCACAGATGGGCTTCGAGAACAGCTGGCTCGGTTTCCCGGCCGCCGAGGAACAGCCGACCAAGGATCTGGGCCGCTACAGCAAGTTCGAGGGCGGCAATATCTACTGGAGTCCGCTGTCGGGGGCGTGGGCCGTGCGCAACGGCCCGATCATGGACGCGTGGGGGCAGCAGGGCTTCGAGAACGGCAAGCTCGGCTACCCGATCAGCGACGAGTTCCCGGTGCCCGGGGGCGTGCAGCAGAACTTCCAGACCGGATTCGTCGTCCTGCGCGACGGCAAACCCCCCGAGGTCCACGCAGCCTAGGTCGATAAATCACCTTTAAGTGGTTGATGAGGGTTCCGGCCATGGGATCCCTGTCCGCGCCCGTTGCCGTTAACCTGGAGCGCGACCTGCTAGGAGTTCTAGCCCTCAGCGAACTAGATCGAGGACACGATTCATGCTTCGGACCCGTCCGGTCGGAGAACGGTACATCGCCGGTGGCAAGGTCGCCGGCATCATGGTCGCGCTGGCGGCCACGGGATTACTGGCCGCCTGCGGCGGTAACGATTCCACGGCGTCGAGCACGCCCACGTTGAAGCCGTCCACCACGACCGCCACGGTCGCGCCCGCGCAGAGTGCGCCGAACAGCGCGTCCGCGGCGCCCGAGCCCACCCAGGAACAGGCCCCGGCCACCAGCACCGCGAACGAACGTCCGGAGCCGGCGCAGCCGAACTCGGGCGACAACACACAGTCGTCGGCGAAGGATCAGGCCTATCTGGACGAGTTGAAGAAGCGCGGGGTGAATCCGTCCAGCCCGGACATCGCGATCACCGCGGCCAACTACGTCTGCCAGAGCAAGGCGAGTGGCGCCTCCGAGCAGGAGGTCAAGACGTTCGTGAACGCGATGGCGGGCACCGACCCCTCCTTCGATCCGCAGAAGATGTCGGTTGAACAGGCAGGCCAGATCTACATCGACGTCGCGACCCAGTCCTACTGCAACAAGTGAACGCGCGACGACGTTCGGGATACGCCGGGGGCGGTCCCGGCCGCAACCGGCGGCCGGGCTGTCTGCTGTTCGTGCTGATCGCGGTCCTGGTGGCGATCGTGGCGCTGGTGCTGTGGTTCGTGCTCGCGGGCCGGTTGCACGTACCGAAACCGGGGCCGCCGAAACCGGGTAAGCCCAGCAGTCAGCCCGCTGCCTGCCCGGATGTGCAGTTACTGGCGATTCCCGGAACGTGGGAGTCGAACAGCAACGACGACCCGCATAATCCGACGGCCAATCCGGCGTCGTTGATGATGCATGTGACCAATCCGGTGCGGCAGCAGTTCCCGGAATCCCGGCTAGACGTCTACACCGTCCCCTACGTCGCGCAATTCTCGAACCCGATCGCGATTCCGCCGGACGGTCAGGTGTCCTACAACAACAGCCGCTCCGAGGGCACACAGCGTGCGCTCGCGGAACTGACCGATATGTCGCAGAAGTGCCCGCTCACCAACTATGTGATCGCCGGATTCTCCCAGGGTGCGGTTATCGCGGGTGATCTCGCTGCGCAGATCGGCGCCGGGCAGGGGCCGGTCGCCGCCGAGCAGG
This sequence comes from Nocardia nova, assembly GCF_002933465.1. Classification (GTDB taxonomy): domain Bacteria; phylum Actinomycetota; class Actinomycetes; order Mycobacteriales; family Mycobacteriaceae; genus Nocardia; species Nocardia nova_B. Next base: position 40,401 of record NZ_PSZE01000039.1, on the reverse strand, counting down.
TCCTCGGCGTCACGCTGATCGCCGACGGCCGTCGTGTAGGCGGGCCCGGGCAGGCCGGTGAGATCGGGATCTCGCCGCCCGGTGTGGGCGCGGAGGTCGCGCTCAAGGGCTTGTCGGTTCCGGGGATCACGATGACGGGCCCGCGTGGCGGTTTCGGCTCGCTGGCCGGGCGTACCAACACCATCTGCGCGCCCGGAGACCTGATCTGCGATGCCCCGCCGCAGGCGCTGAATCCGGTGAATATCGTGCCCAGCCTGATGACGTTGGTGCATGCCGTGGGGAATCCGGTGCACAGCCTGTACAACACCTTCCAGGTGGACGATCAGGGCACCACCGCCACTCAGTGGGCCGCCGCCTGGGCGGAGGGTCTGATCAAGGACGCACCCCACCCGGCGCACAGCTGACGACCAGGGCGGCCGCGGTCGCCGGCGACCCTGGGAAAGGTCGCGGGAAAGGTCCCCGAAAAGCTCTCGGAAAAAAAGTAAACCCGAGGGTCACTCAGATTTTGGCGAAGGCTGTAAAGTGCAGCGATGATCGCGCCACAGCGCACATCCGCACAGCCAGGAGCAGAGAGTTCATGACAGAAGCCGCCGCCGCCGGCGCGACCAGCGGTGTCGAGATGACAGCGCTGGGTGTTCCGGCGCGCGCGTTCCGATTCGCTGCTGCCGGTGAAGGAAATCAGCAGGAGGGCGGTGCGCGGAAATTCGTCAAGCTCGCCCAGCAGGCCGAGGAATACGGCTACGACTCCTTCGCGATTCCGGATCACCTCGGCCCCCAGGTCGGACCGATCGCCGCACTCGGCGCGCTGGCCGTGGCCACCGACCGCATCCGGATCGGAACCTCGGTGCTGGCCAACGGTTTCCGGCATCCGGTGGTGCTGGCCAAGGACGCCGCGACGATCGACGTGCTCTCGCGCGGACGGCTGGAACTCGGTGTCGGCGCGGGCTGGATCAAGAGCGAATTCGAAGCCGCCGGCCTGCCCTACGAATCGCCGGGCGTGCGGCTGGAGAAGCTGGACGAGGCGTTGACCATTCTCGACGTGCTCCTGCGCGGGCAGGAATGCCATTTCGAGGGCAAGCACTATCAGGTGCGCGGCATCAAGGGCACACCGCGGCCGCGGCAGGGCCCGCGTCCGCCGCTGGTGACCGGCGGTGGCGGCCCCAAGATGTTGCGGCTGGCCGCCAAGCATGCCGACATCATCTCGGTGGTGCCGCGCACGACCAAGACCGGTAAGGGTCTGCTGTCGGGAATCACCCTCGAGAAGACCATCGAGAAGGTGAATCTCATCAAGGAGGCCGCCGGGACCCGGTTCCCCGACATCGAGCTCAACTGGACCATCACCGCCGTCGTGATCACCGACGATCGCGAGCGCACGGCCGAGATGGCGTTGGCGGCCCTTGACAAGGGTTTGCATCCGGATCTCGAGGTCGATGTCCAGTTGTCGGTGGAAGACATCCTGAATTCGCCCTATGTGGCCATCGGCACATTCGAGCAGATCGCCGACCAGATCCGTAACGTGCGGCGATTGACATCGATGTCCTATGTCGGAGTGTTTCCGACCCAGATGGATGCTTTCGCACCGGTGATCCCCTTGCTGCGAGAGGAGCCGTAGCGAGTCGCCACCGTGCAAGCCGGGAAATCGTTCGGCTCGCTCCGGAGACCGCTTCGGGGCCTGCTCTGTAACATGTCCCTGGCTCGAGTACATCTAGCCGATAGGTGGTCACCGCGCAGACCACCGGAAAATGCTGCAGGCGAGCTCTCACACCGCAGAGCGCCCGCGGGTGAAAGAGAGTCGGGGCCTCACAGGTAACAGCGGCCATGTCGCCGTGCTGCGTGTGCCTCGGAGGAGAAGGAATGACGGACGAGACTTTCGACGACTACCTGGACGAAACCGGGAACATCGCAATTCCCGAGGGCCGCACCCTGGTCGATTACGTCGAGAAGCACACCCGCAACGATGCGAACGATCTTGCGTATCGCTATATCGACTACTCCCGCGAGCGCGACGGGGAGTACCAGGACCTGACCTGGAAGGAATTCGGCGTCCGGCTGCGCGCGGTGGCCGCTCGCCTGCAACAGGTGACCAAGCCGGGCGACCGGGTGGCGATTCTGGCGCCGCAGGGCCTGGACTATGTGATCTCCTTCTTCGCCGCCATCTACGCCGGCACCATCGCCGTGCCGCTGTTCGATCCGGACGAGCCGGGCCACACCGACCGCCTGCACGCCGTGCTGGGTGACTGCACGCCGTCGGCGATTCTGACGGCTAGCTCCTCAGCCGCCGGCGTCCGCCAGTTCTTCCGGCCGCTGCCGGCCGCGCAGCGTCCGCGCATCATCGCCGTCGATGCGGTGCCCGACACCCTGGGCGAGTCCTGGGTGCGGCCGGATCTGGCCGTCGACGACATCGCCTACCTGCAGTACACCTCGGGTTCGACCCGGACCCCGGCCGGTGTGGAGATCACCCACCGCGCGGTCGGCACCAACCTGCTGCAGATGGTCCACGCCATCAACCTGGACTGGAATTCGCGCGGCGTCACCTGGCTGCCGCTGTACCACGACATGGGCCTGCTGTGCGTGATCCTGCCGGCGATCGGCGGCAAGTACATCACCATCATGTCGCCGAGCGCTTTCGTGCGGCGCCCGGGTCGCTGGATCTCCGAGCTGGCCGCGGTCTCCGACGGCGCCGGCACCTTCGCCGCCGCGCCGAACTTCGCCTTCGAGCACGCCGCGGCGCGCGGTCTGCCGAAGAACGGCGAAACGCTGGATCTGTCGAACGTGATCGGCCTGATCAACGGCAGTGAGCCGGTGACCACCTCGTCGATGAAGAAGTTCAACGAGGCCTTCGCCCCCTACGGGCTGCCCAAGACCGCGATCAAGCCCTGCTACGGCATGGCCGAGGCGACCCTGTTCGTCTCCGCGACGCGGGCCGAGGACGAGGCCAAGGTCATCTACGTCGACCGCAACGAGCTCAACGCCGGGCGCGTGGTGAAGGTCGACCACAGCGCGCCGAACGCGATCGCGCAGGTGAGCTGTGGCTACGTCGCGCTGTCGCAGTGGGCCGCGATCGTCGACTCCGAATCGATCGACAGCCCCGAGGGCGCACAGGAGCTGCCCGAGGGCCGCGTCGGCGAAATCTGGTTGCACGGCAACAACATCGGCATCGGTTACTGGGGTCGCGAGGAGGAAACCCGCCAGACCTTCAAGAACCTGCTGACCAACCGCCAGGCCGAGGGCTCGCACGCCGCGGGCGCCCCCGACGACGCGATCTGGCTGCGCACCGGCGACTACGGCGTGTACGTCGACGGCGAGCTGTACATCACCGGCCGCGTCAAGGACTTGGTGATCGTCGACGGCCGCAACCATTACCCGCAGGACTTGGAGTTCTCCGCGCAGGAGGCCAGCAAGATGCTGCGCCCCGGTTTCATCGCGGCGTTCTCGGTGCCGGCCAATCAGCTGCCGGCCGAGGTCTTCGCGGCGGACAGCCACGCCGGTCTGAAGTACGACGCCGACGATGCCTCCGAGCAGTTGGTGATCGTGGCCGAGCGGGGGCCGGGCGCGCACAAGGCCGACTCCCAGCCGATCGCCGACGCGGTGCGCGGTGCGTTGTCGCAGCGCCACGGTGTGACCGTTCGCGATGTGTTGCTGGTGCCCGCGGGTTCGATTCCGCGTACCTCGAGCGGCAAGCTGGCCCGCCGGGCGTGCCGAGCCGCGTATTTGGAGGGCACCCTGCGCGGCGGCTACCAGCAGCAGGCCTTCCCCGACGCACCGGACGAAGAGTAAATCGTGTTCCCGGTGAATTCCCACCGTGCCGAGATCGGGGTTTCTCGTCGCCCCGGCCGGTCCGTTGGTCGCTGTGACGTGCCTGTTGGGCGGCGCCGACCGGCATCCGGCAGCGGTGTGGGACTCGCCGGGACGTGCGGTCTGCCCGCGGGTTGTCCACAACCCGCCACTTATCCACATGACGGCGAATCGGCTGTCAATCCCCGCCCGCGCAACATTCGCACACAGGTAGCTTGAGGAATTGATGGCTGACAACGAGGGCACCCAGACGACGGAAACCACCGGCGACGCGAACGCCGAGGTGGAGCAGCAAACAACTGCGACCGAACAGAGTGTGACCGAACCGGGCGGCACGGCGAAATCCGGCGGCACCGATATGTCGGTGGCCGAGCTGCGAGAGTGGTTGCAGCGCTGGGTCGCCGATGCCACCGGACAGCCGGTGGAGCAGATCACCGTGGACCGGCCGATGGAGGAATTCGGCCTCGCCTCGCGCGATGCCATCGCCCTGGGCGGTGATATCGAAGAACTCACCGGCGTACTGCTCAACCCAACGATCGTGTATCAGCATCCAACGATCGCGGCGCTCGCGGAGCGGGTCATCAACGGTGAGCCCGAGGCGCCCGAGGAGGCTGCCGACGACGCGTTCTACACCGCCGGATATCAGCCGGGCGCGGCGCACGACATCGCCATTGTCGGCCTGTCCACGCGGTTGCCCGGAGCCGGCGATACGCCGGAGTCCACCTGGGATTTCTTGATCAACCGGGGCGACGGCATCCGGGAGCTGCCCGAGGGGCGCTGGTCCGAATTCCTGGCCGATCCGGATATCGCCGCCGCCGTCGAGAACGGCAATACCCTCGGCGGCTATCTCGATCAGGATGCGATCAAGGGCTTCGACGCGGAATTCTTCGCGATGTCGCCGGTCGAGGTCGAGCGCGTCGACCCACAGCAGCGGCTCATGATGGAGCTGACGTGGGAAGCGTTGGAGCACGCGCGCATTCCGGCGAATACGCTCAAGGGTGAATCGGTCGGCGTGTTCATCGGTACGTCGACCAATGACTTTCAGTTGGTGGCGTCTCTCGGCCTCGGTAAGTCGGATCCCGATGCCCCCGCCTCGGCCGATGCCTACGCGCTGACCGGCGGCTCCACCGCGATCATCGCCAACCGGGTGTCGTACTTCTACGACTTCCGCGGCCCTTCGGTAGCCGTCGACACCGCATGCTCGTCGACCCTGGTGGCGGTGCACGACGCGGTGCGCGCACTACGCAACGGCGACGCCGACGTGGCGCTGGCCGGTGGTGTGAACATGTTGCTGGCGCCCGCGATCACACTCGGATTCGATTCCATCGGTGCGGTCGCGAAAGACGGTCACATCAAAGCGTTTTCGTCCGATGCCGACGGCATGGTCCGCAGCGAGGGCGCCGGCATGGTGGTGCTCAAGCGCCTGGCCGACGCCGAACGCGACGGGGACCGAATTCTCGCGGTCGTGAAGGGCACTGCCGTCAACTCCGACGGTCGTTCCAACGGGTTGCCCGCGCCGAACCCCGAGGCCCAGGTCGATGTGCTGCGCCGCGCGTATCGGGATGCGGGTATCGCGCCGTCGACTGTCGACTACATCGAGGCGCACGGTACCGGCACCCCGATCGGTGATCCCATCGAGGCCGATGCACTCGGCCGCGTGGTCGGCCGTGGGCGCGAAGACGACAAGCCGGTGCTGCTGGGTTCGGCGAAGACCAACTTCGGACATCTCGAATCCGGCGCCGGCGCCGCCGCCCTCGCCAAGGTGATTCTGGCGTTGCAGCACAACGTCATTCCGCCGAATATCGGCTACGCGGGGCCGAGCCCCTTCATTCCGTTCGATCAAGCACACCTGAAGGTCGTCGACGAGCCGACCGAATTTCCGCGCTACAGCGGTACCGCCACCATCGGTGTCTCCGGATTCGGTTTCGGTGGCACCAACGCGCACGTGGTCATCCAGGAATACGTGCCGGCTGCCTCAGTCGAGTCGAAAGAGGAGGCCGCGCAGATTGCTTCGGCCGAGACGATCGAGGCCGAACTCGACAATGAGGCGACCGATGTGCTCGCCGGCGCCGAGGCCATCCTCGAGGGCAGTGATCCGCTGGCCGAACCCGAGCCCGTCGCCGAGGTCGCCGAGTGGACGCAGGAACGCACCGAGCCGCTGCCGGTGATCCTGCCGGTCTCGGCGTATCTGCCGTCGCGCCGTCGCAGGGCCGCGAGCGACCTCGCCGATTGGCTGGAATCCGAAGCGGGACAGGCGGCTCCACTCGAGGACGTGGCGCGGTCGCTGGCCAAGCGCAATCACGGCCGTTCGCGTGGCGTGGTGCTGGCGAAGACCCATGAGGAGGCCGTGGCCGGCTTGCGGGCCATCGCCGCCGGTAAGCCGGGACCGGGCGTATTCACCGCCGATTCCCCGGCCGCCCAGGGCTCGATGTGGGTGCTGGCCGGATTCGGCTCGCACCACCGGAAGATGGGTAAGCAGCTCTACCTGGAGAATTCGATCTTTGCCCGGACCGTGGACGAGATCGACGAGCTGGTTGTCGACGAGGCCGGATATTCGGTCAAGGAGATGATCCTCGACGACGCCCAGGACTGGGATGTGGGCACTTCGCAGGTCGGTGTGTTCGCCATCCAGCTCGGTCTGGCCGCGCTGCTGCGTGCGCACGGCGCCGAACCGGCCGGCGTGGTGGGACATTCGCAGGGTGAGGCGGCCGGTGCGTACATCTCGGGTGGCCTCCCGCTCGAGGACGCGGTGCGGGTGATCTGCGCGCGCTCGCGGCTGATGGGCGAGGGCGAGCAGATGATCACCGACGACCAGGTGCGGAATATGGCCCTGGTCGAGTACAGCGCCGAAGATATCGAGAAGGTGCTGCCGGAATACCCGGATCTCGAAGTCGCGGTGTATGCCGCCCCGACCAATACCGTGATCGGTGGGCCGCCCGACCAGGTGCACGCGATCGTGGCGCGCGCCGAGGCCGAGGGCAAGTTCGCGCGGGTATTGCAGACTCGCGGCGCGGGGCACACCTCGCAGATGGATCCGCTGCTGGGTGAGCTGGCCGCGGAGCTGGCCGGAATCGAGCCGACCAAGGTGACCACGGATCTCTACTCGACCGTGCACAAGGCGACCGTGTACAAGGCCGGTTCGGACCCGGTGCACGATGTCGACTACTGGGTGACCAACATGCGCGGCTCGGTGTATTTCACCAACGCGATCCGCCGCGCGGTCGACGCCGGTATCACCACCTATCTGGAACTGGCGCCGAATTCCGTTGCGCTCATGCAGGTCATGGGCACCACCTTCGCCGCCGGTGTGCACAACGCGGCCCTGATCCCCACGCTCAAGCGCAAGGAGGACGAGGCCGCGGGCGTCATCTCCGCGCTCGCCCAGCTGTATGTGCAGGGCCATCCGGTCGACCTGGTGTCGCTGCTGCCCGCCGGTGACTACGCCGACGTGCCGCGAACGGCCTTCCTGCGCAAGGAATACTGGCCCAAGGTCAGCATCGCGACGGGTTCAGGCAGCGGCCGTGCGCCCGGTGCGCACGTGGCACTGCCCGACGGCCGCCACGCCTGGGAGGTCGCGGCCTCGGCGGTCACCGATCTGGCCGGTCTGGTGAATGCGGCTGCGGCGCAGGTGTTGTCGGAGGTGGCGTTGGGGGCGACCATCGCGCATTCTCCGCTGCCGGCGTCCGGCACCCTCACCACGACGCTGACCCCGCATCCGGGCGGAGCCTCGGTCCAGGTGCACGTCCGCGAGGACAATGTGTTCCGGCTGCTGTTCGACGCGGTCGTTACCGCGAGCGCGCCGTCCACCAACGGGACTTCCGCGCCTGCCGTCCAGCCCGCCCCGGCCCCGGCCGAGACAGACAGCGGCACGGCCGATCTCGTCGTCGCGGAGAGTTTCGGCGAACGCTGGGATCCGAACGGGACACAGACCGTCGAGGAGCGTCTGGCCACCATCGCCGCGGAATCCATGGGTTATGCCGTGGAGGATCTGCCGATGGAGATCCCGCTGATGGAGCTGGGGCTCGACTCGCTGATGGCGATGCGGATCAAGAACCGCGTCGAATACGAATTCGACATCCCGTCGCTGCAGGTTTCGGCGGTGCGAGATGCCAGCCTCAACGAGGTCGGCAAGGTGCTGCGCTACGCCATCGAGCACCGCGACGAGGTCGCCGCGATGGCGGAAAAGCAAGCGACCGAGGGCGGTTCGCTCACCGTGGACGACAACTTCGTCGCCGCCGCGCGCGCCGCGATGGAGGCCGGGGAGGACCCGGCTGCGGCGGTGACGCAGCAGGTGGAGGCCGCCGAGCCGAAGCCGGTCGAATCGGCTACTCCCGCTGGAAGCGCTGACGCGGTGGCGGAAGCGGCGGATGTGGATCAGAAAGCAAGCGCCACAGCGGGTTCGGCGAGCCAGGCAGCGGAGCCGAAGGTCGAGGCTGCCGACGCGAAGGACGGTGCAGCCGATGCGAAGACCGGATCCGGGAAGGGGACCGCTCCGGCGCAGGCGGCGGCCGTCTTCGGCGGCGGCCAGGTGGCGGGCGCCAAAGAACCGGAAGCCGATGTGCCCCCGCGTGATGCGGCCGAGCGGTTGACCTTCGCGGCCTGGGCGATGGTGACCGGTAAGTCGGCCGGCGGCATCTTCAACACCCTGCCGATTCTCGACGAGGACACCGCGGACAAGCTGGCCGCGCGCCTGTCGGATCGGGTCGGCAGCACCATCGACGTCGACGATGTGCTCGACTGCGAGACGATCGAACAGCTGTCGGATATCGTTCGCCGGCACCAGGATTCGGCCACCGAGGTCGAGGGCTTCATCCGCCCGCTGCGGCCGCGGCCCGAGGGCTCGACCGCGATCCCGGTCTTCGTCTTCCACCCCTCGGGTGGTAACACGCTGGTGTACGAGCCGCTGCTCAAGCGGTTGCCGGAGGGCACTCCGATGTACGGCTTCGAGCGGATCGAGGGTTCGATTCCCGAGCGGGCCCGCGAATACGCCGCCGAGATCCGCAAGATCTTCCCTTCCGGCCCGTACGCGCTCTACGGCTGGTCGCTGGGTGCGGTGTTCGCCCTTCAGGTCGCTCAGATCATGCGTGCCGAGGGCGACGACGTCCGGCTCGTCGGTCTGATCGACCTGGCGCTGCCGGTCGAGGACGAGGACCCGTCGCCGGAGGGTCGTCGCGCGCGGATCGAGCGATTCCAGGCGTTCGCGCAGAAGACCTACGGCATCGAGGGACAACTCGACGACGAGATGTTGCAGGAACTCGCGGACGCCTCCGACGAGGAGCAGCTCGAAATCATCATGGGTCTGCTGAAGTTCGCCGATGTGAAGATCCCGGGTGGCGTGATGGAACATCAGCGCACGTCCTGGCTCGACAGTCGCGATCTGCAGAAGGCTCAGCCGTCGCACTACGAGGGCGACGTGACGCTCTATCTCGCCGACCGCTACCACGACGGCATGATCGAGCTCGAGCCTCGTTTCGCCGAACGCAAGCCGAACGGCGGATGGGACGACTACATCCCCAACCTGGAAGTCATCCACATCCCGGGTGACCACCTCCAGATCATCGATGAACCGCGCGTCGCGCAGATCGGTGCCGACCTCACCCGGAAACTGGCCGCGATCAGCACCGAAGCCGACGATGCACCCGGGAAGGGAGAGCAGTGAGTACGACCGCCGAGAGGCTTGCCGACCTGCGGAAGAAGCTGGAACTCGCGCAGGAGCCGGCCGGCGAAGCGGGGATTGCCAAGCGGGCGAAGAAGGGAATTCCCTCGCCGCGCGAGCGGATCAACATGCTGCTGGACCCGGGTACCTTCGTGGAAATCGGTGCGCTGGTTCGCAATCCGGCGGACAAGAACTCCCTCTACAGCGACGGCGTGGTCACCGGCCACGGTTTGGTGGAGGGTCGGCCGGTGGCGGTGTTCTCCCACGACCAGACCGTGTACGGCGGGACGGTCGGCGAGATGTTCGGCCGCAAGGTCGCCTCGCTCATGCGCTTCGCCGCCAAGATGGGTTGCCCGCTGGTCGGCATCAACGACTCCGGCGGCGCGCGCGTGCAGGAGGCGGTGACCTCGCTGCGCTGGTACGGCGAGATGGCGATCGCCCAGGAAGCGCTCTCGGGTGCGGTGCCGATGGTGTCGCTGATCCTCGGCAACTGTGCCGCCGGTGCGGTGTATCAGCCGATCTGCACGGATGTCGTGATCGCCACCGAATCCGCGCACATGTTCGTCACCGGCCCACAGATCACTCGCGAGGCCACCGGTGAGGATGTCAGCGCCGACGAGCTGGGCGGCGCCTACAACCAGGCCGACTGGGGGAATGTTCACCACGTCGCCAAGAACGAGAAGGCGGCGTTCGAGTGGGCGCGCGAATACCTGAGCTACCTCCCGTCGAGCTGCCAGGAGGAGCCGCCGATCGTCAACCCGGGCCTCGAGCCCGAGATCACCGAAACCGATCTGGAGCTGAACAGCTTCGTCCCGGATTCCGACAATGCCAGCTACGACATGCACGAGGTGTTGCTGCGGATCTTCGACGACGGCGGCTTCCACGAGGTCGGGTCCGATATGGCCCGCAACATCATCACCGGTTTCGCCCGGGTCGACGGCCGTTCCGTCGGCGTCGTCGCCAACCAGCCGATGTATCTGGCGGGTGCGCTCGACGCCAAGGCGTCGGACAAGGCCTCGCATTTCGTCCGGATGTGCGACGCGTTCGAAATTCCGCTGGTGCTGGTGGTGGATACGCCCGGCTTCATGCCCGGTTTGGACCAGGAGAAGGCCGGCGTCATCAAGCGCGGCGGCCGCTTCTTGTTCTCCTTCGTGGAGGCGACGGTTCCGAAGGTCACCGTCGTGGTTCGCAAGGCGTACGGCGGCGGCTGGGCGGTCATGGGATCCAAGGCCCTCGGCGCGGATGTGTACTTCGCCTGGCCCACCGCCCGGATCGCCGTGATGGGTGCGGAGCAGGCGGTCGGCTTGGTCGGCCGTCGCCAGCTCGAGGCGGCGCCGGAGGATCAGCGCGAGGCCATCCGCAAACAGATGATCGACTTCTACAACGCGACCGCCGCCACCCCGTGGCCCGCGGCCGAGCGCGGCTATATCGATGCGGTCATCGAACCCTCGGCGACCCGCTTGGAGATCCGCAAGGCCCTGACGCTGCTGCGCGACAAGCGCCTGCAGCGCAACCCGCGCAAACACCACCTGCTGCCGCTGTAGAAGGCACATGGGCACACAGCGCCACCCGCACCGCACGACCGGACCGGGTGGCGCTGTCGCGTGTTTCCGCCCCTCGAGGCGAGGTGGGCATTGCCGGGGTAACGCCCGGTTGAACGCCGGGTAGCGCGTGTCTTTCGTGGAATCGCCCGGTCGGCGGGCCGCCATATGAGAGCCTTCAGCTATGGGTAGCTCACCGAAGGCTGTACTCGAAGGCGGGCCGGCCGACCTGCCGCACCGCATCGTTCCCATCACCCCACCCGGCATCGAATTACGCGTGCAGAACGCCGGTGGCTACGAACGCTTCAAATCCACGCCACGCCGCCAGGACACTCCCGAAGGCAATCTCCCGGTCTACGAATGGATCGAACACGTCGACGTGTAGGGCCCGGTCCGGCAACGCCACATCGCCGCATACGACAACGGCGGGCGGCGCACCATATGTGCGCCGCCCGCCGTCGTCGGTCCGGACTGTCGATCAGAACACTCGCAGCTGTCCCGGACTCCAGAATCCGGAGCGCGTCGCGGTGCCGGTGTCCACCTTTGCCGGTGTGGCATCGGTGTAGTACCGGTCGTAGCGCTCCAAGGTGCCCCAGTCACGAGCCCAGTTGTCCTTCAGATAGGTCGGGATCGTAGTGGAGCCCGCCAGCATCTGGGTGAAACCGAGCGGGCCGCCGAATTCCTCGGCCTGCCAGGTATCGGTCGAGCTCACCGCGAGTGGGCGGTCGGGCAGGATGCGGTAGTTCGGCATGGTCGCCACGCCGTAGCGGTGCGGGAACGGATTCTGGCACGGGAACTGCAGACCCACCGCCCAGTCCTCGAGCACTGGTTGCTCGGAGCCCAGGAAGTTGTTCAACGTGACCATCTTCGGCACCCGCGGCGGTGTGAACGCCAGCCACTGGTCACCGATCAGCACATTGCGATTGGCCGAGATCCGCACCGCATCGGCATCCGCGGCGATCTCCGACAGCGGAACGCGCAGGTTGCGCCACGACGGCGCCGGGCCGATATCGCGCGGGACGTAGCTGCCCTCGAACTTCACCGAACCGTCGGGCTGGCGTTTGCCGTACTCGAGCTTCAGGTCCTGGCCGTACTGCAGCGCCCCGGTCTGGTCGAAGGACAGGATGCGGCCGGCCGCGGAGATGACCACCAGCGGTGCATCCGCCGAGCGGGCGGGCAGTTCGTACCAACTCGAGGTCAGGTGCGCGGGCTGCTGCAGGCCCTGTTGATAGCTGCCCATCACCGGCGTCGTCTTCGAGTCGAGGCCGAAGGGCAATGCGACGGTGGAGCCGTTGATGCCGGCCTCCTTGGTGGTGCCGCCGCCGGTGCCCGCGTTCTGGCCCTCGGCGAAGTTCGCGCCCACCGACTGGTTGGAGGTGTTGCCGGTGCCCGGCTTGACCTCCACCGCATCGGCTTTCAGATCGGTCGGCACGCCGTTGGGATCGAAGCCGGTCGGGTCGACACCGGCCAGCGGATCGTTGTCCTTGGGCGGATGCGCGGGATCGATAATCGGATTCAACCGGCCCTGGTTCGAATTCGACTCGACCAGAACGTCATCGGCGATCCCGCAGCGGTTTCCGTCGACCGCGTCGACGTTGCCGCGGGCCAGTGAATAGGCCGGGTACTGGGTCACCGCGCCCTTGGCCAGCGACAGCACCTCGAACAACACCATCGCCGCGGCGACGAGCGTCAGCGGAATGGCCGCGAACCGGCGAATGCGCTTGCCGCGCGAGGATTTCGAACTCGCCGGCGGTTTGGCGTAGCCCTCGCGCAGCGCCTGCCAGGCCACCACCGCGAGCGCGAGGCCGAACAGTACCAGCATCAGCGTGTTGGACTGGAAGCCGTGCAGTGAGACCGTCTTGTCGAACCACGGCACGCCGTAACTCGAGACGTACCAATAGCCGTTGGTGCCGGAGAACGACAGCGCCAGGGCGAACAGCAAGGCGGCCAGGAAGATCGAGCGGTTCTTGCGCGACCGCAGCGCCGTCGCCGAGACCGCGACCGCGGTCACCGCCGCGAGCGCACCCGCGATCCCCGCGTAGGCGCCGAAGTGGTGGGTCCACTTGGTCGGGTTGAACATCATGAAGAAGATGGTTCCGCAGACCACCCCGATCAACCGCCACGTCGGGCCGCTGGAGATGCCGGGAATCTGCTTGCGCCGCAACAACACCAGGGCGGTGGTGATCAGGCACAGGATCATCACGATGAAGGCGAACCGGCGCGAGACCGAGCCGTCGACGGTCTGGACGAACAGGTAGTAGTAGCGCAGGTAGTCCTCGTACCACGCCAGGTTCGGGCCGGTGAGGCGGCGCACCCGGTTGGCCTCCTGGATACCGGCGAAGGTCTGGTCGCTGTAGACGACGGTGAGTACCAGGAAACCGGCCGCCGCGATCGGCGCCAGCAGCGGTAGTGAGGACACGAATCCCGAAGCGCGCCAGCCACTTCCGGCGCGCGCCTGCAGGTCGCGCTTGCGGCGCACCACGATTCGCACCAGCGGGCGGATACCGGCGAGCAGCGCGGCCACACACATCAGGCCGGTCGGCGCCGCGGCGAGGGTGAACGCCGCGACCAGTACCGCGCCGGCGGCGGGCAACAGGCGTCCGGTGGCGATCGCGCGTTCGATGGACACCCAGGTCAGCAGTGCGCCCAGCGCGACGATCGGCTCCGAGCGCAGGCCGTTGTCGTAGGGCAGCCAGAAGGCGAGGAACACCAGCCCGCCGGTCCACAGCGCGACCTTCGAGGTCCGTACGCTGCGACCCAGACGCGGCACCACCTCGCGGCTGATCACCATCCAGCACAGAATTCCGCACAGCAGCGCGGGGATGCGCACCCACGGGCTGGCCGTGGAAATCTGCGCGAAGACCTGGATGACGTCGTAGTACCAGCCGAACGGCGCCTCCGGCACGCCGTACCAGCGGAAGTAGTTGGCCAGATAACCGGCGTGCGGCGCCACCCGCACCATGGTCAGGATGTAGCCGTCGTCGGAGGTGTTGGCGCCGATGAAATGCCACACCAGCAGGATGCCCAGGACCGCGCCGTCGGCCCAGGTCGGCTTCAGCCAGTGCGCGGGGAAGAAGCGGCGGTGACCGCGGCCGTCGCTGGTGTCGAGGCGGCCGAGCGCGGCCAGCGCGATGAGTGTGCACAGCACCGCGGCGAGCATCGCGACCAGTTTGATCACGGTCGGCGAGGACGAGAAGCGGGAATCGACGGTCATGTGGAACGACAGCCCGGCCGGCGCCGCACCCTTCAGATCCGAGAACACGCCGACCACCTGCGGCCGCAGATCACCCTGCAGGGCGCCGTCCACCGGCACGGTCACCGATTCGGTGCCGCCGTCGGCGGCGGGCCGTTCGACCTGCTTGGTCAGTCCCTCGAAGTGGGCGTAGGTGCGGTCTATATCGGAGGTGATGGTGATCGCGGTGCAGCCGTCGAGTTCGCTGCGTTTCGCGGAGGCGACGATCGCGTTTCGGTCGACCACGTCGACCGAATCGCTGGTAACACGCACGAACATGCCCTCGAGCGCGGCCCGGTCGCCCTGCGGCGGCGCGGTGTTGAGCAGCATGCCGCCCTGCGGCAGCGCTGCCACCGTCGAACACGGGATGGATGCCCGCAGATCCACCGGGACCTGCGACATCAGCGGCGCCTCGACATTGCCGATCGTCCCGCCCTGCGGCCAGTTCACCTCGGCGGTGGTCTGCTGGACCGGCAGAAACGGGGTGGCGAGCGCGAAGATCGTGCCGAGCAGGCCGGCGATCACGGCGATCATCCGGGCGGTGCGGAAATCGCGCGACGTTACCGGTTGTTCGGCGACCGTCGGTTTTGTCAAGACAGCTGTTGCGGCGTCGGGCACGGATGGTGATGTTATCTGCCCACACTGAGAGTGACCGTGTTCACGGGAACGGTTCGGACCTATCGATTATCCGAACCGTTGCCCCCATGTCCGCTACGTACCGGACGACCTGCTATTTCACTTTTATGGGCGCATCCTTGGCCCAGCCCCAGCGCGCCTGAACCGTCACCCCGACATCGGCCTGGCGTGCATCCGGGACGTAGGGGGTGAACCGTTCCAGCGAACCCCAGTCCCGGCCCCAGTCGTCGTTCAGATAGGCGGGGATGGTCTGGGCCGACAGCAACAACCCGGTCCAGCCCAATGGACCGCCGCCGATATCGTCCTGCCAGGCGTTGGAGGCATCGGAACCGACCCGGTCCGGCAGGATGCGCCACTTCGGCACCTCGGCCACGCCGTCCTTGTGGTCGAACGGGCGCTGGCAGGGGAAGGCCAGGCCGACATGCCAATCCTCGAGCACCGGATCGGTGTGCCCGACCACCGAATCGAGGGTGGCGAGCTTCGGCAGGCGTGGCGGTGTGACCGCGAGCCACTGCCTGGGCGTCAGATCGTTGGCGACCGCCACGATCCGCACCGCGTTGGTCCCGTCCGGAATGCGGTCCAGCGGTACCCGCATATTCCGCCACGACGGCGCGCCGCCGATATCCAGCGGCACGAACGAGCCCAGCGGCCGCACCGTGCCGTCGGCGGCGCGGTCGCCGAAGTCGACGCGCAGATCCTGGCCGTAGGTGACCACGCCGTCGGCGTTCACCGATTTGATCCGTCCGGCCGCGGTGACCACCAGAACCTTGCGGGCCGGATCCTGGCGGGCGCCGGACAGATCCACCCGATACCAGCCCGAGGTCAAATGCGCCTGCTGTTTGGTCCCGGTGGCGTAGCTGCCCATTACCGGGGTGCGGGCCGGGTCCAGACCGAACGGCAGTGCGACGGTACTGCCGTTGACGCCCGCCTGTTGTGTGGTGCCGCCGCCGGTGCCCGCGGTGGTGGTGCGGGTGGTCTTGTTCGCGGAATCGCTGTTGACCGAATTCGCGCCGCCGGTGGTCGTCTCCTCGGCGTCGGCGGTCAGATCCTTGGCCACACCGTTCGGGTCGAAGCCCACGCTGTCGGCGCCGAGCGCATCGGCCGCGGAACCCGAATAGGGCTGCAGCACGGAATCGGCGGTATCGGTTTCGGTGAGGACCGCGTCGGCCAGGGAGCAGGTATGTCCGCCCAGGGCACGGATATTCGACTTCGCGATGGAATAGGCCGGATATTGCGTAATCGCGCCCTTGCCGAGGGAGGCGACCTCGAACAGCACCATGACCGCGGCCGCGATGGTGAGCGGTTGCACCGCCCAGGTGTCGAACCGCCTGCGGCCCTCGGCCTTTCGATACGGCTCGCGGTAGTACTGATAGGCCGCGAGCAGCAGGCTCAGCACCGCGAGTCCGAGGAACAGCGTCGAGAGGCCCTTACCCGCGATCAGCGGCGCCTTGTCGTTCCACGGCACACCGTAGCTGGAGACGTACCACCAGCCATTGGATCCGGTGAACGTGATCGCCAGCAGGAAGAACACCGCGGCCGCGAACAGCGAGCGGTTGTAGCGGGCGCGAATTCCGTTGATACCCACCGCGACCGCGGTCAGCGCCGCGAGCGAACCGGCCAATCCGGCATAGACGCCGAAGTGGTGGGTCCACTTGGTGGGGGTGAACATCATCAGCAGCAGCGACATGAAGACGATGCCGAGGATGCGGGCCGAGGGGCCCTTCGACGTGCCCGGAATGCGGCCGCTCTTGCGCAACATGACCAGGACGCACACCAGCAGGCACAACAGCATGCCGAGAATGCCGAACCGGCGGGCCAGCGAGCCGTCCGGCGCCAGCATCAGCAGCGAATCCCAGCGGGTCCGCTCGTCGAACCAGGCCACATTCGGACCGATGATCTTGCGGACCCGGGTCGCCTCCATCACCGAGGCCAGTGTCTGATCGGCGAAGACCACCACCAGGACCAGTGCTCCGGCGGCCGCGCCCGGTGCGAGCAGGGCGCCGTACCGCAGGATCGCCGCGCCGGCCGGACCACCGCCGTGAGCGCGGGAGATGATGTGCCGCAGGACCGGTCGCGAGCCGGCGACCAGGGCGGCGATGCAGATCAGGCCGGTCGGCCCGGCGGCGAGCGAGAAGGCGGCGATCAGTACCGCGACCGCGGCGGGCAGCAGTCGTCTGGTCGCGATCGAGCGTTCGATCGAGCACCAGGTCAGCAACGCGCCCAGGGCGATCAGCGGTTCGGGGCGCAGGCCGTTGTCGTAGGGCAGCCAGGCGACCAGGAATACCAGCCCCGCCGTCCACAGCGCCACGGTGTCGCGGCGGACACGAGAACCCAGGCGCGGCAGCACTTCTCGGCTGATCACCAGCCAGCACAGCACCCCGGCCAGCAGTGCCGGCAGCCGCATCCACCAGCCGGCGTCGCTGACCCGGGTCATCCAGGCCAATACCTCGTACGGCCAGCCGAAGGGCGCCTCGGCCACGCCGAACCAGCGGTAGTAGTTGGCCATGTATCCCGAATGTTTCGACGCCCGGGCCATATTCAGGATGTAACCGTCGTCGGAGGTGTTGGCGCCGATGATGTGCCAGACCACCAGGGTGCCCAGCACCACCACATCCGCGACGGTGACCCGCCACCAGTGGGCCGGCAGGAAGCGGCGCGGCCGTCGCCCGTCGGCGGTATCGATCAGATGCAGGCAGATCAGCGCGATGACGGTGAAGACGACCGCGCCGATGATCGCGGCCAGCTTCAGCGGGCTCGGCGTCGACGAGAAGCGCGAGTCGATCGCGGCGTGCAGGTGGGCGTCACCGAGCTGCGCACGAGTCAGATCGGTGAAGACGCCGACGATTTGGGGTCGCACATCGCCGCCGACGGTATTGGTGAACGGTGTGCCGTCCTGCCGTGTGACACCGGTGAATTCGGCCGTCGTGGCCTGCGCGGTGGAGGTGACGACGAAACGCGCGCAGCCACCCACCTCGGCCAGCGGCGCCGACAGCAGCGGAATATCGCGCAGCAGCACCGAGAGTCTCCGTCCGCCCGGCTCGTCGGCGACCTTGGCGATCAGACCCTTCGCGGAGGCATTGGGTGCGTCGGCGGGCACCGTGGACAAGACGGTGCCGCTGGGCAGTTCGCGTAGCGCGCTGCACGGCAGCGAGGCGTCGACGGTGAGCGGCACATACGACACCAGCGGCGCGTTCACCGGGACCGATTGCGGCTGCGGCCAATCCAGGCTCGCCCGGTCCTCCCGCACCGGCAGCAGCGGTGTGAGCACCGCGAGGGCGACGGCGATCAATCCCGAGATGAGGGCGATCACGCGGATGCGGGGAAACGCTGGAGAGTCGGCGCGCACCCAGCGATGCTAAGCGACCGGAGCGACGGGCCCGGAGGTGGCAGGGCGCATCACCGCAGTCCGCGCACATCCCAGACGACGACATCGTCGACCACCTGCCCCGGGCTGCCGAGCAGCTGGTCGAGGGTCGCGCGGATCGCCCCGCCGTGTTCGGTGGGCGGCAGGACGACCACGTCGGCATGCCAGTAGGCGAGATCGGTCAGCGCTTGCGTCCTCGCCTCGGAATCGACCGGCTGGATCCGATCGGTTTGCTGCGCCCGCGTCAACAGCGTCGCGGTCGGCCGATCGTCGGGACCGTAGCGGCCCTTCTTGTCGGCCGTCGGCCCGACGAAATAGCCGCCCGCGAGTGGGAAACGGAAATGGGCATCGACCTGCCAGTTCAGCGGCCGGGCATCGAGCCGGGTCGGCGGCGGCGCGATCACGACCGAGCCGTCGCCGACAAAGCGGCCGACCGTGCCGTCGGTGAAGAATCGCGGCGTCGGATCGCGATGGGTCACCGGCAGCACGGTCGGTACCAGCGGGACCAGCGCCCAGCGACAGGACGCTGAAGACCACGATCACGGTCGTGGCCGGCAGCGGCCAGCCGAAGAAGGCGTTCTCCTCGGTCGGATTGATCGCCGGGGTCTTGCCCGGGGCGAAGACGCCGCCCAGCGATTGCGAGGGAAACTCGACCAGTGCCTCGAGGTCGTTGCCCATCGGCCCGTGATCGATGGACCGGTAACTCTGCGGCCCGAAGAACTGCCACCATAGTGGAATCGCCGTGACGACCACCGTGATCACCGCGGCCAGCGCCAGGGTCGGCGTGACGGCACGCACCACCCGCAGCCCGGTCCGGGGGTCGTGCAGGTAGTACACGAGGGCGAACAGGCCGAAGCCCAGGGCGAAGATCAGCAGCGGCTCCTCGCCGAGCGCGATCTGGAGCGCGACCAGAACCGCGAGCACCACGGCCTCCCGCACCTGCCGCGCCCGGCTCACCGTGTCGTCGGACGCGGCCCGGCGCGCCATCCGGACGACCAGGATCGCGAGCCCTGGCAGGAGCGCCAGACCGACGAAATTGGGGTGGGCGTTGGCGTGCGAGATCATCGCGGGTGCGAAGCCGCAGAACGCGCCGCCCAGGGCGGCGGCGAAACGGGACCGCACCAATTCCCGGGAGAACAGCCAATACCAGGCGAAACCGGTTCCGGCGAGGCCCAGGGTGAGCACGAGCGCGAAGGTGACAGTCGGGCCGAACAGCACCGTCACCGGCGTCAACGGAATCCCGACACCGAACATGGCAGTATTGGCCATCATGTTCACGCCGTCGGGATAGTTCTGCAGATTCGTGCCCAGCGGATTGTGCAGATGGATCACCGCATGTGCGGTTTCGGCGAAGAACCACTCCCACATCGACTGGTCCTGGCCGCTTTTCACCAGGTACCCGTGCGCGGTGTCGCGCCACTGCCCGGACAGCGCGTACACAGCGGTAGTGAGATAGAGGACGGCGATTGCCAGATCTGCGCGGGACGCGAGCAGCCGGTCGAGCAGCCGCGCGCCCCGGGAGGGTCTGTCCGTGAGTCTCGGATCCGGGGACGTGCGCAGCTCATGCCCCTCGGGCAGAACGGCCGTGCTCACCCCCGGACGCTGTGACTTATGACCGGACTCGCCATTCCATGCGGTAGCGGGTGTGCTGCCGCGGGCTGATGATGTTCCATGTGAACACCGCCGTCCCGTCGCCGTCGTGGCGGGCCGGCGGGGTCGCGATGGGGCGGGCGTCAGCGGTCGGGGAGGTTTCGATGCCCGGTGGCGCGCTCATCGGCCACAACGACCCCGACCACCAAGAACGCGTGGTCAAGTTCAACGAACTGCTCGCTAACTGCGCGATCTACTCCACCGCACTGGATATCACCGACGCCGCCAACCAGCTCGCCGCCGAAGGCCACCCCGTCGAGCGCGACGACCTGGCTACCATCCCCCTACATCCAGCACACCATCCGCCGCATGGGCGACCTCGTACTCAACCTCGCCCCGCCCGAACAAGCACCCGCGACCCGGCTGGTTCTGGAGCCGCGAGTGCTGTTCGGCCCACGCACCTGAAATCGGCCAGTACTGCCAGGCAGTACTCAGGAATATCGCCGGTTGAGGCAGGAAGGGACAAGGCCGGAAACGAAGGGAGGCGGGCTGACAGCCCCCTGCTTTATGGTGGCGGCCATGGTCGATATCGAGGTGCGCAGCCGGGTGCCAGGCATGTCCGGCGATGATCTGCCGGCGGTGCTTGTACAGCTGGTCGACGATCGCGCCACAGTGCGGGAGCTGATCCGGAGTGCAGTCGAGGAGCAAATCCGGCAGCTGCGCGCCGACACGGCGCATTGCCGGCGGATCCTCGACCGCCAGTACCTGTCCAACGACGATCTCCGGGCGCAGGCCACCACCGGTGTGATCAGGATGCCGCAACCAGCACCGGCGGCCCCGGACGTGGCCGAGGAGGTGGCCCGGGCGCACCGGGCTTTCGCCCGCGGCACGTTTGTCATCTTCGCTGGCGGACGGCAGGTCGCCGACCTCGACGAGGAGGTCACGCTTCGGCTCGGTGAGCCGGTCCTGTTCCTTCGGCTGGTCGCGCTGGTGGGAGGCTGATTACGGTGGAGCGATCCATACCGGAGATTTACATCGAGGCCGTGCGCGAACACCGCGAGGCGCTGTGGCGGCTGGTGGCCCAGGCGCGAGTCGAGGCGAAGGCCGGCGACCTGATGGATCTGCGGGACACCGCCGGGCAGATCCGGCTCCGGCTCAAGCAGGGCGACGATCAGACAGGCGGCAACCTGGAACCACACGTGGGCGACCTCGTCGCGGAGCTCGATGCGGTTTACGACGCCAGCTTCCCGGTCGACCAGCCGGACGACATCACCAGCCTGTTGGATGCGCCGTGGCCGACGGATCACCGGAAAGCCCTGCTCGCAGCCTTCCTCGGGCGCGACGTCCGGCATCATCTGCAGCTGGACGAGGTGGCTGAGCGGGCCATTCTAGACACTGACATCCATCTGATGCGGGTGCTCGTCTTCACCCCGCTCGGCACCTTGCGACGAGAGACCGTGGCACGGATTCTCGACACGCTGGACCGGGCTGACGCCTTGGACGCCACCGTGGTCGAACGGGCCTTCACCGACGACCCGTACCTCGGCTACGCCATCATCGGCCGCTCCCCGACCGGCGAGGTGACCAGCCCGCCGCTGGCCTGCGCAGAAATCGTACGCAGACACGCGGATGCACTGACCTGGCGGCTCGTGTCCGCACCAGTCCCAGCCGACTGGAAGGAGCTACCCAAGGTACTGGTACCGCGCGGCCTGCGGTTCGTTCGGACAGCGCTGACCTGGCACGGGGACCAGCGGGTGGCCGATCACCTCGGGGCGGCGGAGCTGACCGACGAGGAAGGCACTGTCCTGCTCGAGCTGTTGCGGGATCGGCCGGTGTCCGTGCAACGCCAGGTCTTCGGGTGGCGGCTGCGCGCGGGTGACGCCGAGGCGCTGCTACCGCTGTTCGGCCTGGAACACGCAGCGCCGTTGCTGCGCCTGATCCGGGCGATGCCAGTCGGCGAAGCCACCCGCCAGGACCGGGCGGTCCTGCTCGCCGCGATCGAGGGTGCCGGCGCGGACGCGGCCCGGCGCCTGCTGGAACTCGAACCGAATGAGCTGGTCTCCGCGGTCATGGGGTGGAACCGCGTCCAGGTGATCAAACGCGTCAAACACAACGCACTGCAGGGCATCGCTGCGTTCGGGATGCTGCCCCTGACTCCGGACGAGACCGTCCTCGACCGCTATCTGGCGTTGCGTGAGTCCGGCAAGAAGGGCGCCAAACTCGGCCCCAACCGAAGACACAGCCACGCCGTCGCGATCACGGTTGCCCTCGACCACCTGGCGCAGGTAGCCGGCGTTGCGGAGGCTAGCCGCCTCGAATGGGACTGCGAGGCACGCATCGCCACCGAGACTCCCACCGAAGCGGAGGTCGGCGACTACCGGATCGCGTTGCGGTTCGACGGCGCCGATCCGGCGATGACGGTCGGCCGGGCGGGCAAGGTGCTGAAGTCGGTGCCGGCCGCAGTCCGTGCCGATCCCGGCTACCAGAGGCTACGTGAGCACCAGGACAGACTGCGGGACCAGGCTCGCCGGATGCGGACTGGGCTGGTGGAGCGGCTGGTCGCCACTGCCGGGACACTGGCGCCGGACGAGCTGGCCCGACTGCTGTGCCTGCCCGCCGGTGCGGCGATGCTGCCCGCGCTGCTGTGGCGGGACCAAACCGGCGTGATCGACGTGCTCGACCAGATCGACAAAACAGGCCCGGTCACCGCCGTGCACCCCGTCGACCTGCACGAGCGTGGAGCGCTCGCCGATTGGCAGGCCGAAATCGTGCGGCGGCGCCTCCAACAACCGGTCAAGCAGGCCTTCCGGGAGCTTTACGTGCTCACCCCGGCCGAACGCGAGGCGGGTGATGTGTCGCGGCGGTTCGCCGGTCAAACCGTCAACGGCAGGGTGGCGGGCCAGTTGCTGTCCGGTCGGGGCTGGTTCACCCACGGTGAGTACGACGACCATCAGGCGACCCGCGTCGTCGGCGACGGCCTCATCGCTGCGCTGCGCTGCGACTTCCACAGACACTTCGGAATGGGAGACGTCCTTGTCGACGAGGTCCGCTTTCTGACCAAGAGCCACCGCGACCCGGGCCGCTACGGTGCCCCGACCGGCTCGCGCAGCGTCGGCGGCACGTCAGTGCCGCTGGTCGATGTACCGCCGGTGGTGTTTTCCGAGGTCATGCGAGACCTGGACCTGGTTGTGTCGGTCGCCGGCATCGAGCCGCAGGCATACCCGTCCTCGGAGCAGGCGACGAGTCGGGCGCAGGTGCTCGCGGCGCTCATCGCTGACCTGGGGCTGGTCCGGGTCACCGTCGAGGGGCACTCGGCCGTGGTGCGCGGTACCTGGGCGACCTATCGGGTACATCTGACCAGCGGCAGCATCCACGTAGACCCAGGCGGCTACCTTTGTGTGGTACCCGCCTCGTTCGGCGCCACCGCGCACCGGCAACTGTTCTTGCCGTTCGCCGACGAGGACCGCATGACAAGCATCATCCTGAGCAAGGTGCTCCTACTCGCAGAGGACGAGAAGATCAGCGACCCAACGATTCTGAATCAACTCGAATCCCTCACGGGCAAAAACCGCTACCTGACGTAACTTGGCGTAGTCCAGCAGGCGCATCCGACTACCCGTAACGGCTAATCGGGGATCGGCCAGAAAGGGGTTCCAGTAGAACTCGCCGAAAATCCCACGATGTTCGGCATATGCCCTGATCAGGGCTTGGTCATCGGCAGTCGGCAGAGCGCCGGTCGGCGTCGGGATACCAACGTTCGCGAGACACCCTCGGCCGCAGCGTGTTTCCGCAGGCCAGATCTGTAAAGGTTGCCGTGTACGCGCCAACGTCAACGTGTCGGGGGTTCGCAATACACTGCGCGCCATGCGAATCGGCTACGGGCGGGTCTCCACCCGCGACCAGCATCCCGAAGCCCAGCACGACGCGCTCACTGCGGCCGGGTGTGAGCAGATCTTCCTCGACAAGACCTCCGGCAAGCTGGCTTCCCGCCCGGAGTTGAGCAAGGCGCTGCTGGTGGCCAACCGGCCGAAAGATCAACTGGTGGTGACCAAGCTCGATCGTCTCGGCTGTTCCCTCGAGCACCTGATCGAGCTGTCGAAGACACTGCAGGACCGCGGCGTGGACCTGGTGGTGCTGGATCAGGGCATCGACACCTCCACCGCTGTCGGGCGCATGTTCTTCCAGATCCTCGGCGCGATCGCCGAGTTCGAACACGCGCTGATGTCCGAACGCACCCGCGACGGCCTGGCCGCCGCCCGCGCCCGCGGACGCACCGGCGGCCAGAAACCCAAACTCGGCCCCGGCAGGTCCAGTTGGCCGACAATCAGCCACCCACCGTACCCATCCGGACCGAGGCAGCGCCGAGTGAGCGTTGGTTATCCACAGGAACGGGCAAATTCCACAGTGTTATCCACAGTGGGAGTCAGGAGCGCGCGACCAGGGTGAACGGGCCGATATCCGTGATCCGGAAATGCGGATCGGCGAAGAGCGTCCCCGGGAACTCGACCGTGTAGCGGCGCACGTTGGGATCGTTGGGATAGACGTCCTCGGCCAGGCGGAGGGTGTAGTTCTCGCCGCTGCGGCGGAACAGAAAGGCGTCCGGCGCGCGCCACGGAGAGTGGTTCAGCGCATCGATCAACTCGGCCGGCGATTTCAGCTCGCTCCAGCGCTTGATCTCGGCGGCCCGGGCCGGGAAATCGGCGAGCGGGTTGGCGTAATGCGAGGTCAGCGCCTGGAAACCGAAGTACGGATAGTAGGACAGGAAGCTCGTGTCGGCCGTGAGGACCACCGTCTCGTCGCGCGGCCGCCCCGTCTGCTCGGTGAGGACCTGATCGATGCGGCCATAATGCGACACCGCCGAGGGGCTGCGCTTGTCCGCCCGCACCCCGTGGCCGTCGGTGTCGGTGTAGGCGGTGGTGATCTCGGGATTCAAGATGCCGGGAATGCTCTGCGTGAAGGCCAGCGCACCCAGGACCGCGACCACCGCGGTCGCCGCCCGGAACCGTCGCGGTTCGTCGACGGCCTGGTACACGGCCCGTGCGCCTTCGACGAATCCGAACGCTCCCGCCGCGGCGAGCAGTACCTGCAGGATGGGTTCCAGCCGGAAGGCCAGTCCCGTCGTACCGGCGGCCGTGACCAGCATGGAGGCCAGCGACCACAGATAGATCGCGACCACCGAGATAGCGAGTGCCTGGGCCCGTCGCGAACTCGCCGCCCGCACCACCAGCCAGATGGTGCCGAGCAGGCAGAGGGCGCCGAGCAGCGGTTCGGAGAAGTCGAACATCGGGAACGCCAGCCGCGAACCGGATTCCGGCAGGTAGTGGAAGGCGGTATTGGATTCCGGCAGATGCCCGGTCAGCACCTTCGCCAGATACGGGCCCCAGACGATCAGGGCCAGGAGCGCGGCGATCGCGCCCATGACGATCAGCCGCAGCAGAATCGGCCATAGCAGGCGGAAGACGCCGAGGCGCGGAGCGCGCGGCTGATGCACCGCGATCTCGCGCTGCTGCCACCACAGGGTCGCCCAGGCGACGAGGCCCATCAGGACCACGGTGAAGACCGCGAGCACGAAGAACAGCGTGTAGAACATCGCCGACAGTCCGAGGAACACACCCGCTCCGATCGCCGCGCCCCAGCCGCCCGCGGTGCGTGGGTCGCCGGCCGGACTTGCCGTCGCGCCGAACTCGGCGGGGCGATACAGCGCACCCCACGCCAGCACCATCGCCGGAGCGAACAGGATCACCAGCACGGCGCTGTAGGCCTCGGGGGAGGCGAACGCCACCATCACCGCGGTGGTCGTCGCCGCGACCGCGACCGCCCAATCCCAGCGAATCAGCTTGGACCACAACACGAGTGCCAGCACCGACGCCACCGCCAGCGACACGATCGCATACGGCTTGAACGTCTCCCACCCGGCCAGGCCGAGCAGATTCGCGACGCGTCCGCCGATCCAGAACCAGCCGGCCGGGTAGTACGCCGGAATGTCGGCGTAGGTCATATCGTGCAGCGCGGCGGTATCGGTGAGTCGCGTCAGATACTCGGTGCGGAATTCCTGATCCACCGAAATGCCGAACAGATACAGCTTGGTCGCCGCGAGCGGCATCCCCAGCGTCACGGTGACGAAGGCGGAAATACCCGCCCAGGACAGCACTTTCGCCACCCACGGCCACCGATGCAACCGGATCAGCACAATGGCGATCACCAGCAGCAGCGCCGCCCCCGCCTGCCCGACGGTGGTCAGCGCCCGAGTCACATTGGAGGAGTTGAACGCCGGCCACTGCACCGCCGACATCGCCGCCAGCCCGATCGCCGCCACCAGCGCGGCGACCACCGCCCCGACGACAGCCTCCCCGAGCCCGCCCCCGACCTGCCGGACTAGTACGCGCACAGTGCCTCCGGATCCTCTCTCGCCGCCGATCTGCCCGCGAGCCTACAAGCCGGGTGGAACCGGTTCGCGTCGGTGCGAAGCTCGCGCTGTGCGGCGGCCGTCCTCGCCGAAACGACGAAGGAGAGCCGGCGCTCGGTAGCGGCGACTCTCCTTCGCGGCTCGACTCCGAGCCGAACTAGATGGGAAGTTTGCGGAAGATCGGGCGCGGAACGTGGCGCAGGATCATCATGACCCAGCGGAACGTGCCCGGGGCCCAGACCAGTTCCTTACCCTTCTCGGATGCCGAAACCGCAAGGACCGCAACGTCTTCCTTGTTGACGGTGAGCGGCGCCTCGGCGACGTGCGCGGAGAACTGGGTACGCACCTGCCCCGGCCGCACGACGGTGACGCGCGGGCCGTGCGGGCGCAGCGCCTCGCCCAGTCCGAGGTAGAAACCATCCAGCCCGGCCTTGGTGGAGCCGTAGACGAAGTTGGCGCGCTTGACGCGCTCACCGGCCACCGAGGACATGACGATGATCCGCCCGAAGCCCTGGGCCTTCATCTTCTCGCCGACGAGCACGCCGACCGACACGCCCGCGGTGTAGTTGACCTCGGCGACCCGCACCGCCTTGAGCTGGTTCTGCCATAGCTCCTCGGCGTCGCCGTCGAGCGCGAAGGCGACAATCGCGACATCGATATCACCGTCGGCCCAGGCCTGTTCGATCACCTTGGGGTGGCTGCCGGTGTCCAGCGCGTCGAAGTCGACGATCTCGACCTTCGACGCGCCCGCGGCCTCCAGCGCAGCGACCGACTGCGCACGCAACGGATCGTTCGGCAGCGCCGCGAGCACCACCCGCGCCGGCCCCTTCTTCAGGTACTCCGCGACGATCGCGAGGCCGATCTCCGAGGTACCGCCCAAAAGCAGAATATTCTGCGGGTTACCGACTGCGTTGATCATTTCGCGCACTCACCGCTCACTGCAGCTCCAGCCTTCTCGCCATATCGGACATGAAAACGCCTGTGGGATCGACACTTCGGCGGACCTTGATCCACTCGTCGATCTTGGGATACATCTTGTGGAAGGTCTCCGCGGTGGTCCGGGAGTCCTTCGCGGTGTAGAGACGACCGCCGAATTCCAGGACGCGACGGTCCAATTCGGTGACCAGCTCGTTGAGGCCCGGGCGGATGGGGAAGTCGACGCAGATGTTCCAGCCGGGCATCGGGAAGCTCAGAGGTGCCTGGTTTCCCGGGCCGAAGAGCTTGAAGACGTTCAGTGCCGAGTAGTGGCCACTCGCCTGGATATCGACGATGATCTTCTTGAATTCCTCGACCGCCTCGATCGGCACCACGAACTGGTACTGCAGGAATCCGGCCGGGCCGTAGCCACGGTTCCACTCCGCGATCATGTCCAACGGGTGATAGAACTGCGTGAGGTTCTGGACTTTGCCCGTGTAGTTGCCGCCCATTGCGTAGTAGGCCTCACCGATGGCCTGCAAAGTCAGCTTGTTCATGGTCCAGCTCGGGAAGATGTCGGGCACCGTCATCAATTGAGGCGCATCGAACTTCAGCGGCTTCTTGCGCAGCCGTTTCGGCAGCTCGTCCACTGTCGCCAACCGGCCGCGGGTGATGGTGGCCCGGCCGAGCTTCGGCGGCGGGCTGATCACGTCGAACCAGGCGCTGGAGTAGACGTAGTTGGATTCGCTGCCGTCGCTGTGCGCCGCGACCGTCTCGTCGAGATCGGCGGTCTTCACGCCGTCGTTGATGAAGTACGCCGTCTCGGTAGGCGTCATCTCGATGGTCGCGCGCAAGATGATGCCGGTAAGACCGTTGCCACCGACAGTCGCCCAAAACAGTTTGGCGTTGCGTTTGGGGGTGAGGTGCTGAACCTGGCCGTCGGCAGTGAGCAGCTCGATCGAGCGCACATGATTGCCGAAGCTGCCCTCACTGTGGTGGTTCTTGCCGTGGATATCGGAGGCGATGGCCCCGCCGATGGTGACCTGCCGGGTGCCTGGTAGCACCGGTACCCAGAGGCCGAACGGCAGCGCCGCCTTCATCAGCTGGTCCAAGCTGACGCCGCCGTCGACATCGACCAACCGGGTGTCGCGGTCGATCCGATGGATCTGATTGAGCGCCGACATATCGATGACGAGGCCACCGGCGTTCTGGGCGTGGTCGCCGTAGGACCGGCCCAATCCGCGCGCGATAACACCGCGCCGCAAATGTGCCGGCTTGGACTCGTTGTCCTCCGCGACCATGGCCACGGCCTTGGCGATCAGTTCCGGATCGCCGGTCGAGAGCACTTCGGAGGTGGAGGGCGCGGTACGACCCCATCCGGTCAGTCGACGGGTGTGCGTCGGCAGCGAAAAGCTGTCGGCGGAGCCGTTGCTGCTTGCCTGTGACGCCTCGCCGTCGCCCGCGGAGTTCGCAGGACCCGCGGCGGTGGAGGTCTGAGCTTTCGTGGACATCGGCATAGAGGCTACAGGCATGACCGGGGTAGGGGTCGGCTGTCGCGTGTCCGGGGCCCGCTCGAGGCGGATTTCACAGCGGCGACCGGTGCGGGAGTGCCGCTGTCGCGGCGGTGCGGGAGTGCCGCTGTCGCGGCGGGGCGGGAGTGCCGCTGTCGCGGCGGGGCCGGCGTGACCCGCTACTCTCGTGCCGTGAGCGCGGAACCCCATCTTCCTCTTCCGGCCGAGTTGCCCCTGGTGGACGAGCCGGGCGGTACGGACGTCGATCTGAAGACGCAGATTGTTCGGTTCGTCCTCACCGGCGGATTGTCGGCGGTCGTCGACTTCGGGCTGTACGTGCTGCTCATGGCCCTGTTCGGAGTCCCGCGCGACTTCGCCAAGGCCTGCAGTTTCATCGTCGGTACCACCACGGCGTATCTGATCAACCGGCGCTGGACGTTCAAGGCGCCGCCGAGTCGCAGCCGCTTCGTAGCGGTGGTGATCCTCTACGCGGTGACCTTCGCGGCGCAGGTGGGTATCAACGCCCTGCTCAACGACACCCTGCCCGCGATGTCGGTGGATATCGCCGGCCATTCGGTGAAGGGCGCGGTGCTGATCGCCTTCGTCATCGCGCAGGGCGTGGCCACCGTGATCAACTTCGTCGTGCAGCGTGCGGTGATCTTCAAGATCCGCTGACGTTCCGGATCGTCGACCCGAACCGTCACCCCTCCGCGACGAGAGCCCGCGCCTGCGCCTTGGTGCCGAAGTAGTCCCCACCCTTGGCCCGGGGGCTGTCGGTACCCCATTCCCGTTCCTCGCGGGCGGCCGGCACCAGGTGCGGAATGTGCTTTCTGCAGTGGATATAGGCCTCCTCGACATCCACGACCACCCACCGCTCGGCGACGCGACCACGCTCGGCCGCCGGCAGGCCGGGTACCCGGACTCGCAATGCCTGATCGTCGACGATGCGTGCCGATCCGTTGATATGCAGCCCGACCAGGTCGCGGACGAAGTCGATCATCAGAATGCCGACGTGCGGATTCTCCAGGATGTTGCCGAGCGAGGCCATCACTCCGTTGCCGCGGTACTCCGGATAGGCGACCGTATGTTCGTCGATGACGTGCACGAATCCGGGTTTGCCGGCCCGGAAGCTGGTATCGCATTCACCGTGCCGGTCGGCGGTGGCGATGAAGGCCATATCCATCCGGCTCACGAACTCGCGCATGCGGGAGTTGAGGCTGCTCAGCACCTGTTCGTCGTAGAAACGCTCCGCGCGTTCCTCGGTGCCGAATCGGCGTTGCAGTTCTCGCTCGCCGTCACTGCCGCCTGTGGAACCGGACATGCCACACCCCTCCGGGTAGCTGAGATCCGCACGTGGATGGTTCGGCGTTGAACCTGAAATATGTCGAAATACTATAGGAAAGAACGTGTTTCGGATGGCAAAATCAGCGAACCTGCTGATGGAGTGCACTGTCTGTGAAGGTGATTTGTGAGCCGAGCCGCTCCCGCGCCTGAGTCTCGCGTACGGGCAAGTGCTCGGCAACGCCCGAAATGCCGTTTGCCCCAGGGCTGCTGACCGAATACGCGGGTATTTTCGCCCGAATTGCTTGTGAGCGTGGGCTTTTCACATCCACGACCAAGGGGATAGCGCCCGGGTTGCCCGTTGCGCTACGAGCGTTATCCCCCGTGCACGTGCCGGCTGGTCGGAGAATCACACCGGCGTGATGGTCACCGGAACTCCGTTGAACACCGCAGTCCCGGATACGGCGTCGACGCGGGAATCATCGGTCAGGGCATTGGCATTCACGCCGGCGTGCTCCCGCGCGACCGTTTGGGTACTGCCCGAATGTCCCCATCCGTGCGGCAGGCTCACCACGCCGGGCATGATCCTGTCGTTCGGTTCCACCGGCACGGTCAGCTTTCCGGTCGCCGATTCGATCGCGGCCAGCTCGCCCAGCCCGAGGCGGGCGACGTCGTCGGGGTGAATATGCAGCGTGCAGGTATTGGAACCGCCGACCAGCGCCGGAACGTTGTGCAACCAGCTGTTGTTCGACCGCAGTTGCCGCCGGCCGATCAACACCACATCCGGTCGGGCAGCGGACAATTCGGCCACCAGCCGGGTCGTATCGCCGAGCAGCGGCTCGGGCGCCAGCTCCACCTTCCGGGAGGCGGTGCGCAGCACGTCGGGCAGGCGCGGTTGCAGCGCACCCAAGTCGACGCCGTGCGGATTGTCCAGGAGAACCTGCAGGTTCAGTCCCTCGGGCGCGATATCGACACGCTGACGATCGGGATTCCACTCGCCGTACGGGCCCAGGCGCAGCATCATGTCGATGCGCTGTTCGGTGCTGTCCACGCCGATCAATTCGCCGCGTCGCTCGGTGAGTCCGGCCTTGTGCAGCGTCCCGGCGATGATCAGCTCGTCCACCGCGGCGACGCAATCGCGGCCGGGCTCCGGTTGCTGCCCCGCCAGGGAAAGTGCGAGGCGGGCAAGTATTTCCGGTTCCGAGGGCCGGTCGTCGGACAGGGCGAGCAGCGGCGGGGAATAGCGGGCGTAGTTGTGCACCGCGAACTGCAGCAGCGCGAAATCGTAGTGCGGCGCCTGCAGTGCGCGCGGCGGCGGCAGGATCACATCGGCATGGCGGGTGGTCTCGTTGAGGTAGCGATCCACACTGACCATGAAGTCCAGACCGGCCAGCGCTTCGCCCAGCCGTGCGCCTGCGGGAGCCGAGAGCACCGGATTGCCGGCCACCGTCACCAGCATCCGGACCTGTCCCTCACCGGGAGTGAGAATTTCGTCGGCCAGCGTCGCGACGGGGAATTCGCCCATGGTTTCGGGCAATTCGCGCACCCGGCTGGTCCAGCGCCCGAGCCGGAACGGCCGCGTCCGCACGATGCCCAGTGCCGCGGCGGTCGCGAACATCGCGCCGCCGGCCCGGTCGAGATTGCCGGTGAGCACGTTGATCACATCCACCAGCCACTGCGTGAGAGTGCCGAATTCGGCGGTGCAGGTGCCGATGCGCGCATAAACCGCGGCCGTCGGCGCCGCGGCCAGCTCCCGCGCCAGCCGTCCCACGGTCTCGGCCGGGATGCCGGTGCGTGCCTGCACCGCCTCGGGTGTGAACGGGACTGCCGCCGAACGGATCTGTTCGAGACCCGCTACCTCGACCCGGATATCGGTCAGATCCTCCGCGAAGAGCGTGTGCACGATGCCGAACAACAGATACGCATCGCTGCCGGGCCGGATGAACAGATGCTCGTCGGCGAGATCCGCGGTCCGGGTGCGCCGCGGATCGACCACGACCAACCGCCCGCCGCGTGCGCGCAGCGCCTTCAACCGGCCCGGATAGTCCGGGGCGGTACACAGCGAGCCGTTGGACTCCAGCGGATTGGCACCGAGCATCAGCAGGTAGTCGGTGCGGTCCAGGTCGGGCACCGCGACCGTGAGCGGATCGCCGAACATGAGCCCGCTCGAGACCTGTTTCGGCATCTGATCGGTGGTGCTGGCCGAGTACAGATTGCGCGTGCTCAGCGCCCGGATCAGCGCCGGCACGTACAGCGCGCCGGCAATGGTGTGTGCATTCGGATTACCCAGATACAGCGCCGCGGCCTGGCGGCCGTATTCGCCGAGGATGGCCGGCGCCCGCTCGGCGATGAGATCGAAGGCCTCGGGCCAGGTGGCCTGCCGCCAGGTGTCGGTGGCGCGATCACGGATGATCGGTTCGGCCAGCCGATCGGGGTCGGCGTCCAGCGCTCCGAGGCTCGCGCCCTTCGGGCAGATGAAGCCGCGGCTGAACGGGTCCTCGCGGTCCCCGCGCACGCGCGTCACCCGATCCTGCGCGTCCAAGGTGATCTCGAGTCCGCAGACGGCCTCGCACAGCGGGCAGGTGCGGTAGGTGGTCCGGGCTGCTGCGGTGACGCGCGTCATGACCCCATCATCGTCGGCGACTCGTCGTCGTGTCGAGAATCATCCGAAATGCGGGAAAACCGCGACACCGCGAAACCGCGAAAACACTGTTGTTCTCGCGGTTTCGCGGTTGGTCGATTCAGCTGGCGATGCGAGCGACCTGCGGCTTGCGGCCGGAGTTCGCCGAACGCACGGCCGCGGCGATCGCGACGACCGGCGGCAGCCAGCGGGCCTCGGTCGGGGCCACACCCCAGCAGGCCTCGCCGGCCGAGAGCTGGGTGGGCGGCAACGGGATGCCCGCACCGTCGGTGTACACGATCGCGCCCGCCGCGCGCAGCGCCTCGAGCGCCATCGCGGCCTTGGCGAGGCCTGTCACCAGGTGGATCTCGCGGCGCTCGGCGCCCGGGATCTCGATCACCGGTCCGGACAGGTTGTTGGCCCGCAGGAATCGGCGCACGTTCGCGGCCAGTTCGCCGGCGACCTCGATACCCGAAACATTCGTATCGGTGATCAGGCAGATGCCGTTGGCCGTTTCAGCGACCGTCCACCCGCGCCGGATGTAGTCCTGCGCGGTAGCGGCCAACGTCGCCGCGTGGACGGAAGTCGGAAACGCTGTACGCACTGTCTTCTCCATTTCCCCGGGTAGATCTGGGTCCTGCGTCGGTGTTCATGGGACGTATCGGGCCGCGCTACCGGCGGTGTTACAACTTGGTGGAAATTTCTTTGTGATGGTCGGATACGTCACAGGGGCAGGCGGTGATCGCCGGTGGCTATGAACCTTTCGGACCGCCGACTCGCCGCCGTTGTGAACTGCTACGACTACCACCTTTGTGCGCGTCGCTGTGAATCGAATGCGTTGCGGCTGTTGACTCCCTGGCAGGTCGCTGGGAAGAAATGGGATGAAAGTGTGATGTGAGTCGCATGTGACCGATGGGATTCGAACACGCCGGGACTTTGCCCGCTTCCGGTGTGCCGGGAGAGGATTCGAATCATGAGCGACGACCCGCAGCGGCCCGGGAACCGGGACTCCGATCCCGTCGCCGCGCGCGATTCCGCTGGGGGCGCACGAAATATGGGCGAAGCGCCCGAGTTGCCGACCGAACGCGCCGGAGTCGACGACCGGTCCGGCGAAGACGAACCGGGCGACGCCGACTACGCGGTGGAATCGCGCTGGCTCGCATGGAAGGACTCCGCCCGACGACGCCGGTCACCGGACGATGTCGCCGAGGAGGGCGATACCGCCGAAGAAGACGAGCGGCCCGATCCGTTCCGGAGTCCGGGCGCCTTCCGAGCCTGGTGCGGTGCGGCCGCCCGCGCGCTGCTGGATGTGCAGTTCCGCACGCCGGCCACGCGCACGCTGCTGCCGCTGGCCTATCTCCTGGGATTGGCCTTCGCGGTCGGCATCCCCCTGGTCCTGGTCGTGGTCCTGTGGCAGGTATCCGCGCTGCTGGGGTCGATCTTCGCGATCGTGGTGGCGGTGCCGCTCGGCCTGACCATCGCGGCCTCGGTGCGATTGGCGCTGGAATTCCTGGTCAACGCCTCGCGGCTGGCAACCCGGGTGGAACACATCAATACCCTCGCCGACGATCTGTTCCGCGCTCTGTCCGATGTCGCCGAGCCGGTGAACCAGCTCTCGGAAGACGTTCGCGCGGTGCAGTTCTGGCGGTTCCGCAAGCGTCCTCCGCGCAAGTAGGAGCGCACCCGCGGCCCGGCCGATCGGCGCGGCTGTCGGGCGTTGTTCTGTTGTGCAACAATCCGTTCGGGGGCGTCCGGAGCGAATCCCGATGCCCGCGAAGGTTTCTGCCGAGGGGGAAAAAAATGGCTTCACCGCAGGGGATCACCGGTTCGACCATGCCGCGGCGGCAACTGGGCCGCCGGTTGCGTGACCTGCGCAATCGCGCCCGGATGACGACTCGGGTGGCTGCTCGCCGGCTGGAATGGTCGGAGGCCAAGATCTGGCGGATCGAGACCGGTCAGACCTCGCTGCGCAGCCTCGACGTGGAAGCCATGTGCAAGATCTACGGCGCACCCGAGGCCGAGCTGGAACCCCTCACCGCCCTCGCCCGGGAAACCAAGTCGCGGGGTTGGTGGGCTCCCTACAGTGACGTGATCGCCGAGGGTTTCGACGTGTACATCGGCCTGGAAGAGGCCGCGACCGAAATCTCCACCTTCGAGAACGAATTCGTGCCGGGCTTGCTGCAGACCGAGGACTACACCCGCGCGCTGCTGACCGCGGCGCGGCCGAATCTGAGCCCCGCCGATATCGAGCGCCGGATCGAGGTGCGCGGGCAGCGGCAGCGTCTGCTCACCCGCACTCCGGAGCCGGTGCGGCTGGTGGCGATCATCGCCGAATCGCTGCTGTGGCGGCGGATCGGTGATCCGGCCGTGATCGCGGGCCAACGTGATCATCTGCGCCGCATGTGCGAGCGCCCGAATATCGATATTCGTCTGGTGCCCAACGATTCCGGTTACCACGAGGGTCTTGATTCCGGGCGATTCGTCCTGTTGGAATTCGGCGCAGCCGGTGTGGAAACGACCGAGCCGCCGGTGGTGTACGTCGAAAATTTCGGTGTATCCACCTATTTCGACAAAAATTCCGATATCGACCGCTATCGAGGCGCATTCGCGAATATCCGCGCCGTCTCGGTGGACGGGCGAGCGGCGCTGGACGAGGCCATCGCCGGCGCCTGACGCGCTCCCGGATTCGGTGCGGGACAGGATTCGGTGCGGGACAGGATTCGGTGCGGGACAGGATTCGGTACGGGCCCGATCAGCGCAGGGTGC
The DNA here is from genome assembly GCF_002933465.1 of Nocardia nova. Lineage (GTDB taxonomy): Bacteria > Actinomycetota > Actinomycetes > Mycobacteriales > Mycobacteriaceae > Nocardia > Nocardia nova_B. Next base: position 5,088 of record NZ_PSZE01000039.1, on the reverse strand, counting down.
GTTCCAGTACTTCGCGATGAGTCGGAACGGCGGCGGTGTGGACCGCGCGGCCCTTGTCGGTGAGGCAGACGAAGATCGCGCGGCGGTCCTCGGTGCACAGCGTGCGATCGACCAGCCCGTCGCGTTCCAGCCGTGCCACCGTACGGGACAGTGCGCTCTGACTCAGGTGGATGTCGTGCGCCAGATCGCTCATCCGGTAGCTGTCGCAGGAGGCGTCGACCAGGCGGTCCAGCGTCTCGAACTCACTCAGGCCGATGTGGTGTTCACGCTGCAGGTCCTTCTCCAGCGCGCAGGACACCGCGGCGTGGCGCGCGAGTAGTTCACGCCACTCGCCGACCAAGCCGCCCGGGCCGTCGTGCCGGCCGGCCGGAGACGGGCAACCGGTGCCGGTATCACTCGGCGCAGGGGACGGCAGACCTGCGGAGAGCGCCGTATCCGGCGCTACCGCGTCCGTCGAATGCGCCGGAAAAACTGTCGACGCCTTTGTCATGTCGTCATTCTAGTGCCTGCGACAGTTTCATGCAACCGCATTAAATGCTTGTGCATTAGATGCGTGCGCATGTAATGTCCCGCGACATGACTTCCACGGCAACACTTCCGGCCGCCTCGGCTGCCGACACTCGGTGGCCGATTCGGCTCTGGGGCATGCTCATCACGCTGTGCATCGTGCTGTTCCTGGACGGCCTCGACGTCTCGATGGTCGGCGTCGCGCTGCCGTCCATCGGTACCGAACTCCATCTCGAAACCTCGACCCTGCAGTGGCTGATCAGCGGATACGTGCTCGGCTACGGCGGCCTGTTGCTGCTCGGCGGCCGCACCGCCGATCTGCTCGGCCGGCGCAAGGTCTTCCTCATCGCGCTGGCCGTCTTCGCGGTCGCCTCCCTGGCGGGCGGGCTGGTCAGCTCGGGGCCGCTACTGATCGCGACCCGCTTCGTCAAAGGTCTGGCGGCCGCCTTCACCGCACCGACCGGACTGTCGATCATCACCACGAACTTCGCCGAGGGGCCCGCGCGCAACAAAGCGCTGTCCATCTACACCGTCTTCGGTGCGGGCGGCTACTCCATGGGTCTGGTCTTCGGTGGCCTGATGACCGGTTTCGGCTGGCGCTGGACCTTCCTGTTGCCGGTGCCGATCGCGCTGGCCGCCTTGGTCTCCGCGGCGATCCTGGTGCCGAAGGACAAGGGTGAGACCGCCGAGGGCGGCCACGATCTGCCGGGTGCGCTGTTCTCCACCGCCGCCATGCTGCTGCTGGTCTACACCGTGGTGTCCGCACCGCAGGCCGGCTGGGGTTCGGCGCGCACCGTGGGCTCGTTCGCGGCTGTGCTCGTCCTGTTCGCCGCGTTCGTCGCGGTGGAGAAGCGGGTGCGGCATCCGCTGATCCGGCTGGGCATTCTGCGCAAGGCCACGCTGGTGCGAGCCAGTCTGGTGATCGTCGCGGTGGCGGGTTCCTACTTCAGCTGGCAGTTCATCGTCACCCTGTACCTGCAGGACAGCCTGGGCTGGTCGCCGCTGACCCTGGCGATGGCGCTGCTGCCGGTGGGTGTGCTGGTGGCGCTGTCGTCGGTGTTCTCCGACAAGCTGGTGGACCGCTTCGGCACCGGCCCGATCATCGCGGTCACCACCACCGTCATGGCGGTCGGCTACCTGCTGTTCCTGCGAATCGACACCGCACCGTCCTATCTCGCGGTGATCCTGCCCGCGGTGCTGCTGATCGGCATCGGGTGGATCGGCTTCCCGGCCATCAACATTCAGGCCACCAACGGCATCGACGACGAGGAACAGGGCCTGGCGGCCGGCGTGCTGCAGACCTCGATGCAGGTCGGTGCGGCCATCGTCCTCGCCATCACCACCGCGCTGATCTCCTCGGGGCCGCACGGCAATTCACCGCAGGCGGTACTCGACAGCTACCGTCCCGGCCTGATCTTCGCGGGCATCGCGGCGATCATCGGCGCCCTCATCGCCTTCACCCACTTCCTGCCCACCCGCAAGAAGCAGCGGGAGGTCGAGGACTCCGAACAGGCACCGGAACTCGCGGCGGCCTGAGTCTCCACCCGTCTGCGCGTTCCGGGCCGATCGGTGGAACCCGGACGCAGCCCTCAGCGCAGTTCGCGCAGGCGGGGCGCGGCCGCGTCCTTCGGCGAGCGGACGAAGGTCAGCGGGTTGCCGTCGGAACCGACCGTGGGCCAGTCGATTCCGAGATCCGGGTCGAATGCGTCCACGTCCCGGTCGAATTCGGGGGTGTATTCGAGCGAACAGAGATAGGTGACGGTGGAATCGTCGGCCAGTGACAGCAGGGCGTGGCCGAGCCCTTCGGAGAGAAATACCGAGCGGCGGGAGACGTCGTCGATCACGACACTGTCCCAGCGGCCGAAGGTCGGGGAGTCGCGGCGTAGATCGACCACGACATCCAGGAAGGCGCCGCGCATGCACGTGACGTATTTCGCTTGGCCGGGCGGATTTTCGGTGTAGTGGATGCCACGCAGGACACCCGCCGCCGAGGTGGAGGTGTTCATCTGCAGCAGGTCCAGGGGCCGTCCGGTCGCCTTCTCGAATTCCGAGGCCTTGAACGTTTCGGCGAAGATCCCGCGTTCGTCGCCGCGCAGTTCCGGCGTGAACTCCCACGCGCCCGGGACCGCCAGTTCTCGAATCCGCATATCAACCGTCCTGTCCGTAGGAATCGTCGCGTCCGCGATTCAGCAGATCCAGCAGGTAGGTCCCGTACCCCGAGCGCACCAGCGGCTCGGCCAACCTGCCCAGCTGTTCGTCGTCGATGAAGCCCATCCGCCAGGCCACCTCCTCCGGAACGCCGATCTTGAGCCCCTGTCGCTCCTCGATGGTGCGCACGTAATTGGCGGCATCCAGCAACGAATCGAAAGTCCCGGTATCGAGCCAGGCGGTACCCCGCGCGAGGGTTTCCACTTGCAGCCGCCCCTGTTCCAGATAGGTGCGGTTGATATCGGTGATCTCGTATTCCCCGCGCGCGGACGGGCGCAGTCCCCGGGCGATCTCGACGACGTCGTTGTCGTAGAAATAGAGGCCGGGAATGGCGTAGTTGGACCGCGGGAGTTTCGGCTTCTCCTCGATGGAAACGGCTCTACCCCGGTCGAATTCGATCACGCCGTAGGCCGAGGGATCGGACACCCGATAGGCGAAGACCGCGCCGCCGTCGAGTCCGTCGAAGCGCCGTAGCCGGGTGCCGAGACCCGGGCCGTGGAAAATATTGTCGCCGAGCACCAGCGCCGCGCATTCGCCGCCGATGTGGTCCGCGCCCAGCACGAAGGCCCGGGCCAGGCCGTCGGGTTCGGGTTGCACCACGTAGTCGATCGCCAGGCCGAACTGGGTGCCGTCGCCGAGCAGCCGGCGGAAGGCCTCGGCGTCCTCGGGGGTGGTGATCACCAGGATGTCGCGAATGCCCGCCAGCATCAGCGTGGAGAGCGGGTAGTAGACCATCGGCTTGTCGTACACCGGGACCAGTTGCTTGCTGACCCCGCGCGTGATCGGGTGCAACCGGGACCCGGTGCCCCCGGCCAGAATGATTCCGCGCATGTGACGCAAGTCTGCCAGCTCTTACCCGTTCGGGCTCGATGAGGTTCCGACTGGACCGCGAAATGGTCACGATGGTTTCGGCGGACCCTGGTCGGGCGATCAAGTATTGCGTAGGTCACACATCCGTGGTGTTCTGAAACATCAGTGTGTGAGATGTCAGCGCCGACACCTCAGCTACCGAATCCGCCGGTAGCCGGTCACTCGGCGCCGAGTGGCAGGTAGGTGCGCGATGACGGCGATTCCCATCGGCGAGGCCGAATACCGGCCGGGGCTCGAACCCGGTGTTGTCGTGGATCCGGTGGTGGTGAACCCGGACCGTGCGAGTCTGCATTCGCAAGCGGTGCTGCTGACCTGCCGGGGCGTGGTGGGCCCCGTTATCCGGCGCTATCCGATCACCCCGATGACCATGCCGGTCGCGCGGGTCCTGATCGACCGGCTGGCGGCACTGCGACCGCAGGTACGTGGTGTGGAACGCGAACAGGTGCGGATGAGCGGCTTCCGGATGGAGATCATCCGCCCGGCCGGCGCCCGGCGATCCCTGCGCGACGGCGCCGTGATGTACATGCACGGAGGCGGCTTCTTCCTGTGCGGACTGGACTCGCACCGGCCGGTGGCGGCCAGCCTGGCGCGTCGTACGGGGCTGCCGGTGGTGAATGTGGATTATCGGCAGCTGCCCGGGACGAATATCGCCGGTTCGGTCGAGGACTGCCTGACGGCCTATCGCTGGTTGTTACGACACGGCGCCGATCCGGCGCGCATCGTCTTCGCCGGAGATTCGGCGGGCGGTTTCCTCACCTTCGCCACCGCACTGCGGGCGGCGCAGGCCGGACTGCCCGGCCCGGCCGGCCTGGTCGGCCTGTCGCCGCTGCTGGATCTCGACTACCGAATCAAGGGCGAGTACATGAACGTCGGTCGCGACGCCTACATCCCGATGGCGGCGGTGCGGCAGATGGTGCGCTACGGGGCCGAGGCGGAGCAGCCGCTCGACTCGGCGCTGTCCCCGGTCAACGGATCGCTCACCGGCCTGCCGCCGGCCCTGCTGATCGTCGGTGAGGACGAATTGCTGCGCTGCGACAGCGAATTGATGGCCCGTCGGCTTACCGCGGCCGGAGTGCCGAATTCGCTGGAGCTGTGGCGCGGACAGGTTCACGCCTTCATGAGCATCCTGCCGAATATGCCGGAGAGCCGGGCCGCGCTGGCCCGGGTGGCGCGATTTGTGCGAGCGCGGCTCGAACCGGAAGAGGCAGCGCGGACCGCCTGAAGGACAGGGCGAAACGACCGTGCCCCGCCCACCGTTCGGTGGGCGGGGCACGGTCTCTGATCCGAGGTATCCGCCCGCTCAGGGGTCGCGACGGGCAGCCTGCGGAATTACTTGGCCGGCGCCGGCGGGTTGAACGGCGCGGTGGTGGTGGCCCAGTACTGGATCGCGGCGCCGATCGCGACCGGGGCGGTCACGAGGATCTGGCCGGCGAGCACACCCAGGAAGCCGACGGCGGCGGCACCGGCGACACAGCCGCCGAGCGGGCCGAGGCCGAACAGGGT
>NZ_PSZE01000038.1 GCF_002933465.1 Nocardia nova | reverse complement strand
GGGGGTGCCGCCCTGGGTGCGGGAGAAACGCGGGGCCGGGGCGTGCTGGACCACGCCGTCGATCTCGACCAGGGATTCGCGGGCGGCGATATGGCCGTTCGCGGTGGCCTCGGTGAAGGTGAGGACCGGCGTGCAGCAGGCGTCGGTGCCGTCGAAGATCGCGGCCCATTCGTCGCGAGTCTTGGTCTTGAACTTCTCCGCGAACAATTTGCGCAGCTGTTCCTGGCCGTTGGGGTCGATCTGCATCGGCAGGCCCTCGGGGTCGATCTCGAGCCCCTTCAGGAATTCCGCGTAGAACTGCGGTTCGATGCAGCCGACGGCCATGTACTTGCCATCGGAGGTCTCGTAGGTGTCGTAGTAGGCCATACCGGTGTCGAGCAGGTTGGTGCCGCGCTCGTCCGACCACAGGCCCATCCCACGCATACCCCAGATCATGTGCGAGAGCGAGAGCGCACCGTCGATCATCGCGGCGTCGATCACCTGCCCCTTACCGGAGACCGACCGCTCCACCAGCGCGGAGAGCACACCCATCACCAGGAACATCGAACCGCCGCCGAAGTCGCCGACCATGTTCAGCGGCGGGACCGGGCGCTCACCCTTGCGGCCGATGGCGTTGAGCACACCGGTCAGCGAGATGTAGTTGATGTCGTGGCCGGCGCGGTCGGCGAGCGGGCCGTACTGTCCCCACCCGGTCATCCGGCCGTAGATCAGGCGTGGGTTGCGCTCGAGGGTGACGTCCGGGCCCAGACCCATCCGCTCGGTGACGCCGGGCCGGAAACCTTCCAGCAGCACATCGGCCTTGTCGATCAGGCCGAGCACCTTCTCGGTGTCGGCGGGGTCCTTGAGATTCGCCTCGACGATGGTGCGTCCCCGCCACTGCGGCCGTTCCATGACTCCCGGCAGCTGGCCGGGACGCTGCACGCGCACCACATCGGCGCCCAGATCGGCCAGCAGCAGTGCCGCGTGCGGGCCGGGGCCGATTCCGGCCAGCTCGAGAACCTTGATGCCCGCGAGTGGGCCATGTCCGGTGGTGGTGGATGAAGTGCTCACGCCCTACCTCGGTTCGTCGTCGATCCTGCAACCGGCGGCGCGCGCCGGTGTTGACACTACGACAATAAGGGGTGGATGTGGCGCACGGCGTCCGGGTGCGGTGTAGGCGGCTATTCGATGATCCGCAGCGGTCGCGTCCGGTCCGGTGGCTGGTTGCGGTTCGGTGGTTGGGGTAGTTCCGAGCGCCGCAGCCGCAGCGTCGACGGATCAGCGCGCCGGATGGGCCGGGTCGGCGGCGATTCGTCGGCCGAGCGCACCTTGACCGGCAACCGGTAGCAGGCGCGGGCGTTGTCCTCGAGCACCCGGTACATATCGGCGCCGACGGCCCGGCCGATGATCTCGAGATCGGCATCCCGGAACGGCCGCCCGGCCCGGTTGCCCGGCAGGTCGGATCCGAACATCAGCGCACCGGGATTGACGGCGTGCACCCGCCGCATCGCCGATTCCACATCCATGGATATCCGCCCGAACCCGGAGGCTTTCACCCGAGCCCCGCGATCGACCAGATTCAGCAGATAGGGCAGGCATTCGTCGGACATGCCCATGTGGTCGATGCTCAGCGCCGGCAGTTTGGAGATGACCGGTTCCAGCGAGCCCAGCATGGATCCGTCGATGTAGAGCTCGACGTGCCAGCCGGCGAGTTCGTAGGCGCGCACGGCCTGCATGGTCAGCGTGACGATGTCGACAGCGGCGCGCTTGAGATTGAACCGGATGGCCCGCACCCCGGCCCGGTCCAGTTCGATGATCTGCTCGTCGGTGACATCCGGGGGCGGATTGATCACGCCGACCCAGTTCGGCCCGAGTTCGGCCAGTGCGGCGATCATGAACGTGGAGTCGGTGCCCTGGAAGGACGCACTCACCACCGCACCACCGTCGACGTCGAAGTGCGCCATGCGCTTTCGATAGTCGGCGATGGTGTACGGCTCCGGCAGGTAGCCCTGATTCTCGACCAGCGGATACCGCGGGTCGATGATGTGAACGTGTGAATCGAACACGTGATCAGCATGCCTCAGGTCGGTGACGAATGCGGACCCGGCGTGGTGTTCAGACCTTGTGCGGCTCGCTCGCGCGCAGCATGTCCTCGCGTTCGACGACCTTCACCCGCTCGCGGCCCTCGGGCTCGCCGAGCGAGCGCTCGTGGGCGTCGAGACGGTACCAGCCGGCCCAGGTGGTGAACGGAATGCCCTTGTCCTCGAGGAACTTCACCACGGCCTCGGGATCGGGTTCGGCGGCCGGAGTGAAGGAGGCGGCATCGTCGAGCAGGCAGGCGATGGTCTCGTTGGCGTCGCCCTTGGTGTGGCCGATGAGGCCGACCGGGCCGCGCTTGATCCAGCCGGTGACGTAGGTCTGCGGAAGGTAGCGGGCGGCGCCGTCGGCGCCCTCGTCGACCAGAACGCGCCCGGCCTCGTTGGGCACGGTGCCGGCCTGCTCGTCGAACGGCAGCTGCGGGATGTTCTGCGACAGGTAGCCGACGGCGCGGTACACCGCCTGGACGTCCCAGTCCTTGTAGGTGCCGGTGCCCTTGACGTTGCCCGTGCCGTCGAGGGTGGTGCGCTCGGTGCGCAGGCCGACCACCTTGCCGTCCTCGCCGATCAGTTCGGCCGGGGACTCGAAGAAGTGCAGGAACAGCTTGTGCGGGCGGTCGCCGACATCGCGGATGGCCCACTGCTCGAGGGTGTTGCAGACCATGTCGACCTGCTTGGAGTGGCGGCGCGCGGCTTCCGAGCCCTCGTCGTAGTCGATGTCCTCGGGATCGACGATCACCTCGATATTCGGCGAGTGATCGAGTTCGCGCAGTTCCAGCGGGGTGAACTTGGCCTGGGCGGGACCGCGGCGGCCGAAGACGTGCACCTCGACGGCCTTGTTGTTGCGCAGGCCCTCGTAGACGTTCGGCGGAATCTCGGTGGGCAGCAGTTCGTCACCGGTCTTGGCGAGGACGCGGGCCACGTCGAGCGCCACGTTGCCCACACCCAGGACGGCGACCTTCTCCGCGTCCAGCGGCCAGGTGCGCGGCACGTCCGGGTGGCCGTCGTACCAGGAGACGAAATCGGCGGCGCCGTAGCTGCCGTCCAGCTCGATACCCGGGACGCCCAGGGCGCGGTCGGCGTTGGCGCCGGTGGAGAAGATCACCGCGTCGTAGAACCGGCGCAGGTCCTCGAGGTCGATGTCGCTGCCGTAGTCGATATTGCCGAGCAGGCGGACCTGCGGCTTGTCGAGCACCTTGTGCAGGGCGGTGATGATGCCCTTGATGCGCGGGTGATCGGGGGCGACGCCGTAGCGGATCAGACCGAACGGGGCCGGCATGCGCTCGTAGAGATCGATACTCGCCTCGACATCGGACTTCATCAGCGCGTCGGCGGCGTAGATTCCGGCCGGTCCGGCACCGACGATCGCGATGCGCAGTGGGCGGTCGCCCGCGCCGCTATTCGTTCCAGCGTGTTCGGTCATTTCTACGCGCACCCTTTGGTCGAAAACTCTCGTCTTGTCAGCCGTCCTTCTTAGCTTAGGCTAAGTTGACGTGCGGGCCGGGCGCCTGCCCGACTGCTCCGCCGATGCTGCCTCGTTGCCGCGCGGAGCTCTCCCGATCCGTGCACCGGATGTGGCCGGAGTTCTGGTGATTCTATCGGTGGCACACACCGCCGCTATTCCCGGTATCCGCGCGAAAATGCGGGCGTGATCTTCGACACTTCGACCCGCCGGGGATGATGCATGGCATGAATGAGCCGGCTACCTCGATCGATCAGCGCGACACGACGCGGTCGGTGAAGCCGTTCCTGATCGCCGCCGCCGTCGCCGTTCTCGCGGTGCTCGCCGTCGTGATCCTCGGAGTCACTCGCCCGGCTGAGAACAATCTCACAGATCCGGACCGGGTCGCCATCGCGGCGCGCAATTTCGCCACGGCGAGAAGCGATTCCGACGCCGCCCGGCGCAAGACCACCGAATGTGCGAGCTTCGACGAGAAGAAGTCGCCGCTGGGCGCCGGGTCGGTCGGTAAGAAGGTGGAGATCGCCGCGGTCGACGCCGTGCACATCGACGGCGACCATGCCACGGCCTCGGTGACCAGCCAAATCGACGGTCGCAAGACCGCGGCGAACTGGAATTTCAGTCGCGAGAACGGCACCTGGCTGGTGTGCGTCAACCCCTGAGCCGCCGCTGTCCATGTTTGACAATCGGGCCTGTGACCAGGCATTCTCGGTTCAGGTCATGAGTACCAGCGGCAAGCCCCGGCTCGCTGGTCGGCAACCCTCCTCCGCGGTGGGGTGCTCCGGGTGACGACCTGGCCGCGGTCCGACCGGACGCGGCAAGTGCGGATTCCGTAGGAGGTTCGACAAGTGAGCTACGCCGGTGACATCACGCCTGGACAGGCGTGGGAGTTGTTGCGCGACAATCCGGATGCGGTGCTGGTGGATGTGCGCACCGAGGCCGAATGGCGATTCGTCGGAGTGCCCGACACCACCTCGATCGAGCGGCCGACCGCCCTCATCGAATGGGTCGACGGCACCGGCGCGCCGAATCCCGCGTTCGTGGAGCAGTTGAAGCAGGTGCTCGCCGATCGCGCGGGTGACAGCGATGCCCCGGTGATCTTCCTGTGCCGGTCCGGACAGCGTTCGATCGGTGCGGCCACGGCGGCGACGGCGGCCGGGTTCGCGCCCTCCTACAACGTGCTCGAGGGTTTCGAGGGTCCGCTGGATGCCGAGGGGCATCGCGGCGGCGCCGGGTGGCGCGCACTCGGCCTGCCGTGGCGGCAGTCGTGAGCGGATCTATTGTGCGGCAACTCTTTTCGTGGAGGCAGTCATGATCACCGGCGGTGCATTCGATCGGCCGCTGCCCGAAGGGGTGGGACCGGCGACCCTGGGCGTGCGCGGCGGGCTGCGCCGCTCCGGGTTCGAGGAGACCTCCGAGGCGCTGTATCTGTCGTCCGGATTCGTCTACGAGAGCGCCGAGGCGGCCGAGGCGGCCTTCACCGGCGATATCGAGCATTTCGTCTATTCGCGCTACGGCAATCCGACGGTCGCGATGTTCGAGGAGCGGATGCGGCTGCTCGAGGGCGCCGAGGCGTGCTTCGCCACCGCCAGCGGCATGTCCGCGGTGTTCACCGCGCTGGCCGCGCTGCTCGGGCAGGGCGATCGGCTGGTGGCCGCGCGCAGCCTGTTCGGTTCCTGTTTCGTGGTGTGCAACGAGATCCTGCCGCGCTGGGGCGTGGAGACCGTCTTCGTCGACGGTGAGGATCTCGACCAGTGGGAGCGGGCGCTCTCGCGGCCGACGGCCGCGGTGTTCTTCGAAACTCCCTCGAATCCGATGCAGACCCTCGTCGACGTGCGGCGGGTGAGCGAGCTGGCCCATGCCGCCGGCGCGAAGGTCGTGCTGGACAATGTGTTCGCGACGCCGCTGCTGCAGCGCAGTCTCGACCTCGGCGCCGATGTGGTGGTCTACTCGGGCACCAAGCACATCGACGGGCAGGGCCGCGTCCTCGGCGGTGCGATCCTCGGCACGAGCGACTACATCGACGGACCGGTCAAGAATCTGATGCGCCACACCGGTCCGGCGCTGAGCCCGTTCAACGCCTGGACCCTGCTGAAGGGGCTCGAGACGATGCCGCTGCGGGTGCGGCAGTCGACGCAGTCCGCGCTGGCCGTCGCCGAGTTCCTGGAACAGCATCCGGGCGTGGCCTGGACGAAGTACCCGTTCCTCACCTCGCATCCGCAGCACGAGCTGGCCACCTCGCAGATGTCCGGCGGTGGCACGGTGGTGACCTTCGAACTCGCGGCGGGCGCCGACGAGGGCAAGAAGCGAGCCTTCGAGGTGCTGAACCGGCTGCGCATCGTCGACATCTCCAACAACCTCGGCGACGCCAAGACCCTGATCACTCATCCGGCGACCACCACGCATCGTGCGATGGGTCCGGAAGGCCGCGCGGCCGTGGGACTCACCGACGGGGTGCTGCGCATTTCGATCGGTCTCGAGGATGTGGAGGATCTGCTCGGTGATCTGGAGCAAGCGCTGAGCTGACCGCCGAGTCATTGACAGCATGCTGTCAATGATGACAGCGGAGCGGGATCCGAGCGGGTTCTTCGCCCTGCGGGCCGCGGCGGCCGGGCCGGCATGAGTCGCGGTGACGCCGAACTGTTCTCCGCGGCGGCGATCACGACCTTCAAGCTGAACGGCCAATTCCTGACGATCGCAGAGGAATTGGCGAAACCGGCGGAGATTACCGCGGCCTGGTGGCAGGTGCTGGGTGCCGTGCTGCACGAACCGCTGCCGGTATCGGGGATCGTGCGGGGGGATGGGTATCACCCGCCAGAGCGTGCAACGCATCGCGGATCTGCTGGTGGGCAAGGGATTGGCCGAATACCGGCCGAATCCGTCGCATCGCCACGCGAAGCTGGTCGCGATCACCGATGCGGGCCACGCCGCAGTCCGCCGGATCGCTCCGAAGCATGCCGTCATGGTGAAAGAGCTTGCGCGACAATTGGGTTCGCAACGGTTCGCCGAAGTGGGTGGATGCGCTGAGCGAGCTGTCGGCTGCGCTGGAGGCGCTGGAATCCTGGGATCACGGTGTCGGTCCGGACTGATGGAACCCGCCGCCGGAAATTACCGTGCCGGCCTGTATCCGGTCCGCCGGTCGACTTCCCGCTCAGACCGCGAACGGATTCTCGGTGCGGCCCACGAGATCGGCCACCGAATCGATCACCAGCGTCGGCCGGTACGGGAACTGTTCCATCGACGCCCGGGTGGAGATCCCCGAGGTCACCAGGACCGTGCGCATGCCCGCCTCGAGTCCGGCGATCACATCGGTGTCCATCCGGTCGCCGATCATCACCGCCGACTGCGAATGCGCGCCGATCTGCCGCAGCGCCGAGCGCATCATCAGCGGATTCGGCTTCCCGACGTAGTACGGGTCGCGGCCGGTGGCCCGGGTGATCAGCGCGGCCACGGAACCGGTCGCGGGCAGCACGCCCTCGCGGGAGGGCCCGGTCGGGTCGGGATTGGTGGCGATGAACCGGGCGCCGCGCTCGACCAGCCGGATCGCGGTGGTGATCGCCTCGAACGAATAGGTCCGCGTCTCGCCGAGGACGACGTAATCCGGATCGCTGTCGGTCAGTACGTAGCCGATCTCGTGCAGGGCGGTCGTCAACCCCGATTCGCCCACCACATACGCCGTCCCGCCGGGACGCTGCTCGTTCAGGAAGGTGGCGGTCGCGGTCGCCGAGGTCCAGATCGAGGACGCCGGGATGTCCAGCCCGATCCGGCGTAGGCGGGCCTGGAGATCGCGCGGGGTGCGGATGGAATTGTTGGTCAGGACCAGATACGGAATCTCGCGCTCGGCCAGCTCCGTCAGGAACGCGTCGGCGCCGGGGATGAGGTGGTCCTCGTGCACCAGCACGCCGTCCATATCGGTCAGGTAGGACAGAATCGGTTCGCTGTCGGCAGTCACGAGCCAATTGTGGGCTATCGGCGGTAGCGATGTGAGGTTGCGGTAGGTGTGTACGCGCGGCGGGCCGCGGAATCCGCTCTGGTTATGGTCGAATGCGACCGCAGCTTGCCGCGCTGTGGAATGTCGGGACAGGAATTCGGGACACCCGTCCGGCGCTGCACTCGGTCGACACGGCCGTCTCCCGCCCGGGAGCGGCCCAAGCACGCACGTGACGGCGAACAGGAGTGGCGCAGTGAGTGATCTCAAGCTGGGATACAAAGCGTCGGCAGAACAATTCGGACCACGCGAGCTCGTCGAGCTCGGCGTTCTGGTCGAAGAACACGGCCTCGACAGCGCGACCGTCAGCGATCACTTCCAGCCTTGGCGGCACAAAGGTGGGCATGCTCCGTTCTCGCTGGCCTGGATGACCGCGGTCGGTGAGCGGACCTCCCGCATTCAGCTCGGCACCTCGGTGCTGACGCCGACCTTCCGCTACAACCCCGCGGTGATCGCCCAGGCCTTCGCGACCCTCGGGGTTCTGTACCCGGAGCGGATCATGCTGGGGGTGGGTACCGGGGAGGCGCTCAACGAGATCGCGACCGGTTACAAGGGGGAGTGGCCCGAGTTCAAGGAGCGTTTCGCCCGGCTGCGCGAATCGGTGGCTCTGATGCGCGCGTTGTGGAGCGGTGACCGGGTCGACTTCGAGGGTCAGTACTACAGCACGGTGGGTGCGTCGATCTACGATGTGCCGCCGGCCGGGATCCCGGTCTATATCGCCGCGGGTGGTCCGGTGGTGGCCCGGTACGCGGGCCGGGCCGGTGACGGTTTCATCTGCACCTCCGGTAAGGGTATGGACCTCTACACCGAGAAGTTGATGCCGGCCGTCACCGAGGGTGCGGAGAAGGTCGGCCGCACGCTCGACGACATCGATCGGATGATCGAGATCAAGATCTCCTACGACACCGATCCCGAACTGGCGCTGGAGAACACGCGGTTCTGGGCGCCGCTGTCGCTGACCGCCGAACAGAAGCACTCGATCACCGATCCGATCGAGATGGAGGCCGCCGCGGACGCGCTGCCGATCGAGCAGATCGCCAAGCGCTGGATCGTGGCCAGCGATCCGGACCAGGCCGTCGAGCAGATCAAGCCCTACGTCGACGCGGGGCTGAACCACCTGGTCTTCCACGCCCCGGGCCACGACCAGCGCCGCTTCCTGGACCTGTTCGCACGCGACCTGGCGCCGCGGTTGCGCGCGCTCTGACCGCGTACGCACCCCGTCGAACCCGGTGCGCAACCGTCGAGGACTCGGTGCGTCCGGTCGAACAGCGACAATGCCCACTCGGCTTCGGCTGGTAGGCATTGTCGGTTTCACCGGGGCCGACGCCGGTGCATTCGCCCGCGTCGGAGGGAGATTCACCTCACCCCGGAGGATGTCGACTGGGTAGTCTCCTCGGCGGAGGAGGGACTCGTGGTGCATCCGGGAGAAGTATTCGCCGGCTATGTGATCGAACGATTGCTCGGGGCCGGGGGGATGGGTGAGGTCTATGTGGCACGGCATCCCCGGTTGCCCCGATCCGATGCGGTGAAGGTGCTCGCGGCGCAGTTCTCCGCGGATGCGGAATATCGGGCGCGGTTCGAGCGCGAGGCCGATCTGGCGTCGAGGCTTTCTCATCCGGCGATCGTGAAAATCTATGACCGCGGCGAGGATCGGGGCCGGTTGTGGATCGCGATGGAATTCGTCGAGGGGGTGGATCTGGCCCAGCGGTTGCGCGCGGACGGGCAGATGCGCGCCGCCGAGGTGGCCCGGATCGCGGAGGTGATCGCGGGTGCGCTGGATCGCGCGAATGCGCAGGGACTGGTGCATCGTGATGTGAAGCCCGCCAATATTCTGCTGAGCCGGGCCGGGGATGTATTGCTCACCGATTTCGGGATCGCACGGCAGGTCGCCGATATCTCGAATCTGACCGGTACGGGCATGATGATCGGCACCATCAACTACGCGTCGCCCGAGCAGTTGAGCGGACAGCCGCTGGATGGGCGCAGCGATCAATACTCCTTGGCCTGCAGCGTCTTTCACCTGCTGACGGGGCAGGCCCCGTTTACGGACGACAATCCCGGTCAGGTGATCCTGCGGCATGCCACGGCCGCTGCGCCGAGTGTGCGGACGGTCCGGCCGGAATTGAGCGACGAGGTGGATCGGGTGCTTGCGCGGGCGATGGCGAAGCGGCCGGCGGATCGGTTCGCATCGTCGTCGGAATTCGCGGCGGCACTGGGTGCGGCCCTGCGGGCCGCCACCGCCGGGCTTCCGCAGAGCGACCCGCAGGCGGCGATCGCGACCGTGCTCGCCGGACAGCCCACGCCGTCGCGGGCCCGGTCGGTCGCACCGGCCGAACCACCGACGGTGCTACAACCGACCGGTACGCCGTCGAGTGGAATCTGGTGGGGCGCCGGTGCCGCGGTCCTGATCGTGATCGCGATCGTGACGGTCTTCGTGATGCGGTCGGCCGGCGCCGATGAGGTCGGCCCGACCGATGCTGCCCGGGCACTGCCGCGGATCTCGGTGACCCCGCTGAGCCCCGATCTGAGTGCCGAACCCACCGCGAGGCGGTGGACAGTCGCCGGATCAGGCCTACCGATCGGTGGCACGGACAAGGTGGTGCTCTACAGCAGCTACGGGAGCCTCGACGTTCTCGACGCAGAGACCGGGGCGGTGCTGCATCGGGTCGATGTGGGGCGAGATCAATTCGGCGAGTGCGTATTCACGTCCTCGGGCCGCTACGCGGGTTGCCGCGCGCAGTACCCGGACAGTGCTGTCGGAACCGCCGATGCGACCTCGGAATCGTACGCGACGATGATCATCGACACGCAGACGGGAACGGTCTCGGGTCGTCTTCGCGCCGCCACCGAAATCGTTTCATCGGCAGAGACATTCGCTACCTTCGAACCCGAGCGCAAAGGCGCGGTGACGGGTTCGGTCGTGGTCGCGGATGTCACCGGAAAGGTGCTGTGGCAGGCCGACGACATTCAGCCGGGCCTGGTCCACGGTTCCGGTGTGCTCTCGCTGCAGAAGAATCCCGTGTCCGGTGATCCATTCTCGAAGGCGAGTTTCGAACTGCGCAATATCGAAACCGGCAAGATTGTGTACCAGGTGGCTCCGGACCACGTTCAGCCCCATACCGTGTGGGCCCCGGACTGGCTGGCGTACTCCGGCGGATTCGCGATCGGTCAGGACTTCTTCGCTCTCGACGGAACGAAGCGCGCGAGCGCCGGTCCCGGCTGGCGAGTGGTCGCGAGCCAGCCGTATGCCACCCAGGGTGACGATCCGGCGCCGAACGGCAACGACAAGCGCTACGCCGAACCGGATACCGCACCGGCGCTGCCGGTGATGATGAATCGCGGAATGCTCGCCGCCTTCGATCCCGCGACGGGGTCCATGCTCTGGTCCCGGCAACTGCCGAAGGGAGCGAGTTACAGCCACGGTGTGTCCGTCGCCGGAATCAGCAGCAAGATCCTGATTCGCTGGGACACCACCGCGGAGTCCGGCTCCGACTACCTCGAGAACAAGTACAAACTCGCCTACGCCTGGTTCGATGCGTACACGGCCGAGGGCGGTGTACTACCGGACAACCAGGTCCCCTGGGCCACGGATGGAACAAGGGTGGTCACCGTCGCGCGTGGTGGCCAGGACGGGATCGCGGTCGTCACGGCCGGAAAGAATCCGCAACCGGTATGGTCACTCGACTTCGGCAGCAGCCCGATCCGCACCTTCGCCGGGCGCGCGTATCTGGCCCACAGCCGGATCGTGTGAGGTCCTCACGCCTTGGTCAGTGCGAACAGGCGCAGATCGCGAGTCGTACGGCTGCGGTAGGCGGCATAGGCCTCGGTCGTCTCCACGAACCGGTCGAAGATCCGCTGTTTACGCTCCGGATCCTCGACCAGCTGTGCGCGCACCGGAATGCTTTGTCCCGCAATGGTTACCGTCGCTTCGGGAGCGGCCAGCAGATTCGCGGTCCACGCCGGATGATGAGACTGCCCGAAGTTGCTGCCGATCACATAGAGGGTGTCACCGTCGTGGACGTACAACAGCGGTGAGGTGCGCGGCTGCCCCGACTTGCGGCCGGTGGTGGTGAGCAGGACGATCGGCGCGCCGATCGGCCCGAGCACGGTGTAGCGAGCGCCGGTGCGCTGCAACACTTTCCGGTCCAGCGGGGTGAGGGTGCGGACCACGCGCGAACCGAATTTCGTCGCGGCGAACGCACTCGCGGTGCGTCCGAGCAGACCGGTCCGCGAACCCCACTGCCGATCCGGAAACTGTGCTGTCATGGACAGTGATCCTAAGGCTCCGGCCGCGGTCGCGAGGGCGGGTGAGAGCGTTTACCGCCTGATCGCGGCCGCGAATTCGTAGCCCTGGCGCCAGTCACCGTCGCGCGGCGCGGTGAGCAGGTGTTCCACACCCGCCTCGGCGTAGGCGTCGAACAGTTCCCGGGCTTCGCCGAGCTCCGCGGGCAACGGCGTGACGACGGAGACGGTGGGTGTGTTCCGTCCGAACTCCGCGGCGAACTCGGTCAATTCCTTTGTGGCAGTGGCCACTTCCTGGGGCACGAGGCCGATCGCGAGCCAGCCGTCGGCGAATTCGGCCGCCCGGCGGCGTGCGCGCGGACCGTCGCCGGCCACCAGAATCGGCGGAACCTTCGCACCGGGTGCGAGTGTGACCTCGGTGCCGTCCGGCAGGACGGCGGGCCGGGCCGCGATCAGGTCGGGCAGCACGCGCAGATTCTCGTCGGTGCGCCGGCCCCGGTCGGCGAACGACAGCCCGGCCGCTCGCCAGCCGATATCGCCGTGGGCGGGGTTGCCGGTGCCGACACCCAGCAGCAGCCGATCCGCGGACACGTACTGCAGCGCGCCGATCTGCTTGGCCGCCCACGCGGCCGGGCGCAAGGCGAGCAGCAGCACGCCGTAGCCGATGTGAATCCGTTCGGTCACCGCCGCCGCGGTCGCCAGTGTGACCGAACTCTCCAGAATCGGCGCGCTGGCCACCAGGTGGTCGGTCGACCACACCGAATCGAGCCCGAGCTCCTCGGCGAACCGCGCCGCGGCGCCGACATCGCCGAGGATCGGCTGCTGGGGATCGGGAGTGGAGGTGGGGAGGAAGGTTCCGAGTCGCATGATGAGGAGACTATGGGCTTATCGTGAGCCGTTGAATGGCCGAGAAGCGCAGGAGCATGTCCGCAACACTCATCCCTCGGTCTGCTGAACCAGCCACAGCGAGACTCCGGAGGGCGGCCGTCGACGTGACCCGGCCGCCGGCGCCCGACCTGGGTCGCTGGGCGACGACTGTCGCGTGCACACGACCGGCGGTGATCCCGGTAGCCGCACGGATGTGATTTCGCAGGCAGCGGCCGTGGGGGCGACCGCGGGCCCGTACCCGCTCACTAAGCTCGAGACCATGGCCGAACCCGCACCGTCCACTGTGTACATCGCGTCACTGGAAGGTGACACCGGCAAATCCACCGTGGCGCTGGGCATGTTGCAGATGCTCTCGGCGACGACGCCGCGGGTGGGCGTCTTCCGGCCGATCACGCGGTCCAACCGCGGCCGCGACTACATTCTCGAGCTGCTGCTCGAACACTGCACCGCCGATATCGACTACGACCAGGCGGTTGGGGTCACCTACGAGCAGGTGCACGCTGATCCCGACGCCGCGATCAGCGAGATCGTGATGCGGTTCCATGAGGTCGCCAAGGTCTGCGACGCCGTGGTGGTGGTCGGCAGCGACTACACCGATGTCGCCGGGCCCAGCGAACTGCGCTACAACGCCCGGATCGCGGTCAACCTCGGCGCGCCGGTCCTGCTGGTGCTGCGGGGGGCCGGACGCAGCCCCGAGGAGGTCGTGCAGGTCGCCCGGGTCTGCGAGGCCGAACTCGGGCACGAGCACGCGCAGCTCATGGCGATCATCGTCAACCGCTGCGATCCCGAGCGGCTCGAAGACGTGCGGGAGGCGATGGGAGTGCTGCCCTGTCCGTCGTGGACGATGCCGGAGGTGCCGCTGCTGACCGCGCCGACCATGAACGAACTCTGCGAGGCCATCGACGGCAGCGTCTATTCGGGCGATCCGGAACTGCTGCAGCGCGAGGCGTTGAAGGTGATGGTCGGCGGGATGACCGCCGAGCACATTCTCGAGCGGCTCAGCGACGGCGTCGCGGTGATCGTGCCGGGCGACCGTTCCGACGTCCTGCTGTCGCTGGTGAACGCGCACGAGGCGGAGGGATTTCCGTCGCTGTCGGGCATCATCATGAACGGTGGTATGTTGCCGGATCCGGCGATCGCGCGCCTGATGGAGGGCCTCAAGCCGAAACTGCCTATCCTCACCACGCAGCTGGGCACATTCGACACCGCCAGCGCCGCCGCGCACACCCGCGGGCGGGTCTCGCTCAGCAGTATGCGCAAGGTCGACACCGCGCTGGCGCTGATGGAGCAGCGGGTGGACAGCCGGAAGCTGTTGGATCTCATCGAAGTTCCGGTGCTGTCGGTGGTCACGCCGCAGATGTTCGAATACCAGCTGGTGGAACGGGCTCGTGCCGATCCGCGCCGGATCGTGTTACCGGAGGGCGACGACGATCGCATCCTGCGGGCGGCCGGCCGCGTGCTGCAACGCAAGATCGCGGAGCTGACCATCCTCGGTGACGAGGCCACCGTGCGCGCCCGCGCGGCCGAACTCGGCGTCGATATCGGGGCCGCCCAGGTACTCGATCCGCGGACCAGCACGCTGCGCGCCGAGTTCGCCGAAGAGTTCGCGCAGCTGCGCGCGCACAAGGGGATGACGGTCGAGCGGGCTCGCGAATACATGGCCGACATCTCGTACTTCGGCACGATGATGGTGCACCGGGGCATCGCCGACGGCATGGTCTCCGGCGCCGCGCACACCACCGCGCATACGATTCGGCCCTCGTTCGAGATCATCAAGACCGAACCCGGCGTCTCGACGGTGTCGAGTGTCTTCCTGATGTGCCTGGCCGACCGGGTGCTCGCCTACGGCGACTGCGCGGTGGTGCCGGATCCGACCTCCGAACAGCTCTCCGATATCGCGATCTCCTCCGCCCGCACCGCGCAGCAGTTCGGGATCGAGCCCCGGGTGGCGATGTTGTCGTACTCGACGGGCGAGTCCGGCTCCGGCGCCGATGTCGACAAGGTCAGGGCCGCAACCGAACTGGTGCACCGGCGCGCGCCGCAGCTGCCGGTGGAGGGGCCGATCCAGTACGACGCCGCGATCGAACCGACGGTTGCCAGCGCCAAACTTCCGCATTCCGATGTCGCCGGGCGCGCGACGGTGTTCATCTTCCCGGACCTCAATACCGGTAACAACACCTACAAGGCCGTGCAACGCAGCGCCGGCGCGGTCGCG
This sequence comes from Nocardia nova, assembly GCF_002933465.1. Taxonomy (GTDB): domain Bacteria; phylum Actinomycetota; class Actinomycetes; order Mycobacteriales; family Mycobacteriaceae; genus Nocardia; species Nocardia nova_B. Next base: position 45,454 of record NZ_PSZE01000038.1, on the reverse strand, counting down.
ATCGGACCGGTGCTGCAGGGATTGCGCAAACCGGTCAACGACCTATCGCGCGGCGCCCTGGTGGCCGACATCGTGAACACCGTGGCCATCACGGCGATTCAGGCGCAGCAACAGGAGGCACGGTGAGCGACAATCGCGTAGCGGCTCGCTGTGCCGACCGGGTGCGGGTGCCCCGCAAAACACAGGAGGCACGGTGAGCGACAATCGCGTAGCGGCTCGCTGTGCCGACCGGGTGCGGGTGCCCCGCACAACACAGGAGGCTCGGGGTTGATGAAGGTATTGGTGATCAATTCCGGATCGTCGTCGATCAAATATCAACTGCTGGATCCGGTTTCGGCGCATGTGGCGGCGTCCGGGCTGGTGTCGCGCATCGGGGAGCCGGTCTCCGAGGACGAGGTCACCGTCGAACATCACAGTGACGGAAAGGATTTCGAGCACACCGGCGCGATCTCCGATCATGCCGCCGGGCTGCGGGTCGTGTTCGACCTGTTCGCCCGCAGCGGTCACGATCTGAGCGGTGAAGGGCTCTCCGCGGTCGGGCATCGGGTCGTGCACGGTGGCGAGGTCTTCTACGAACCGACCCTGATCACCGATGCCGTGGTGGAATCCATCGACAAACTCTCCACCCTGGCGCCACTGCACAATCCGGCCAACGTCACCGGTATCCGCTCCGCGCGCGCCCTGCTGCCCGATCTCCCGCAGGTCGCGGTCTTCGACACCGCCTTCTTCCACGGGCTGCCCGACGCCGCGAAGACCTACGCCATCGACGCCGGTGTCGCCGCCGCGCACGGCGTCCGGCGCTACGGGTTTCACGGCACCTCGCACGAATACGTCTCGGGGCGAGTGTCCGAACTGCTCGGCGGCGACCCGGCCGGGCACAACCAGATCGTCCTGCATTTGGGTAACGGCGCCTCGGCGTCGGCGATACGCGGCGGTCGGGCCGTCGACACCAGCATGGGGCTGACGCCGCTGGAGGGGTTGGTGATGGGCACTCGGTCGGGCGATATCGATCCGGGTATTCCGCTGCATCTGGCCCGTACCGCGGGCCTGGACATCGACGGCATCGACGAACTGCTCAACCGCCGCTCGGGCATCAAGGGGTTGTCCGGGGTCAACGACTTCCGGCAGTTGTTCGTGCTGATCGAATCCGGCGATGCCGCGGCGCGTTTGGCCTATGACGTGTACGTGCATCGGTTGCGCCATTACATCGGTGCCTATCTGGTGGATCTGGGCCGGGTCGACGCGATCACCTTCACCGCCGGAGTCGGGGAGAACAACGCGCAGGTGCGCGCCGATGCGCTGGCCGGGCTGGAACGCTTCGGCATCGCGGTTGATCCGGTGCGCAACACCGCGAAAGATCGTGCGGCGCGCCGTATTTCGCCGCCGGATGCCGAGGTGGCCGTGCTGGTGGTGCCGACCGACGAGGAACTGGCCATCGCCCGCGCGGCTGCCGCGCTGGCGGGCTGAACGGGGCTCAGAACCAGCTCTTGGCGCGGATCGCGTTCGCCAGATCCACCAGCGCGTACCGGTGCGTCCGGCCGGGGGCGGTGCGGGCCAGCGCGCGCAGTCCCGCTTCGATCCCCTGCCGCAGCCCGCGTTCGGTGAGCGGTTGGCCGAGCAGGGTGCGGTCGGACGCCTGTGGGCGATGCCCGGCTTGCAGCCACGCCAGGGCGGTGCCGAGCACCAGGACTCGCAGCTGCGCGACCCGGCGTTCCGCGGCCGGCAGGGCCTGCAGCCGCGCCGCGGCGACGTGCAGGGTCGATTCCGCCAGCCGATCGGTGCCGACGTGCGCCTGCCGTCGGTCGTCGCCGCCTTCGGACTCCGCGTCGCCGGGCTCGGCGGGTTGTGCGGTGAGGAGTAACAGGACCGCGGTCAGCCGCGCCTCGGTGTAGTGGCGCGATGCGGAGGGAACCTCGTCCAGGGCCGCGACCGCCGCGGTGACCCGGCCGTCGGCCGCCAACTGCCGGGCGAGCCCGAAGGCCGCGCTGACCACGCCGCGGTCGGTCCGCCACACCGTCGCGTAGAACTTCTCGGCGCAGTGCCGCCACTGCCCGGGGTCCGGCGAATCCCAATGTTGCAGAACCAGTTCCGCGGTCGCGGCGATGGCGAGTTTGGGCGCGATCTCACCCGGCAGCGCATCCAGCACCGCGTCGAAACAGTCATAGGCGCGTTCGTAATCCTGCTCGCGCAACGCGATCAGGCCCTGGAACCAGTCGGTGCGCCAATCCTGTTCGCCCAGGTAACCGAGCAGCTCACGGGCCGCGGCCGGCTGGTCGAGATCGAGGTGGATGCGCACCTCGGCCAGGGTGGCCTCGGCGGCGAAACTGTGCGGCGCACCACCCGGCGCGGTCTCGGCTCGACGCCGCGCGGCCCGCACCGCGTCGAGGGCATGTTCCGGTTCGGAGTGCACGGTCCCGGCCAGCAGCGCGGCCGAGGGATCGGCCGGATCGATCAGCGGCACCGGCAGGGCGGCGGCGATATCGCGCGCGGCGAGACTCTTGTCGCGGACCACGCCGTCGGCGTAGACGTCGGTCTGCCCGATCAGCTCGTCGGTGCCGAAACTGGTACGCGGCGGACTGAACAGCGTCGACAGCTGCGGATGTTCGGTACCGGTGTCGGTGGCCAGGATTTCGCGCAGCACACCCGCGAGCTGTGTGGTCATCACCCGGGCCGAGGGGAAGCGGCGGTCGGGATCGGGGTCGGTCGCGGTCAGCAACAGCCGATGCAGGAATTCGTAGCGAGCCAGGACCGGTTCGACGCCCGGATGCGGGATGCCGTCGGTGTAGCGGCCGGCGGCCATCGGGATATTCACGGTCAGCACCGCCAGGGTCCGGCCGACGGTGTAGATGTCGGTGGCCGCCGTGGGGCCGGTGGCGGCTATCTCCGGTGCCTGAAAACCCTTGGTGCCGTAGAGATTTCCGTAGGAGTCGAAGGGAGCCGTCGCGCCCAGGTCGATCAGTTTCACCTGGTCCTCGGTGACCATGATGTTGTCGGGTTTGAGGTCGTTGTAGGCCAGCTCCAGCGTGTGCAGGTATTCCAGCGCGGGCAGGATCTCCAGAATGTAGGCGATCGCCTCCGGAACCGGCATCCGCTCCGGCCGCGGATGAGTGTCGAGCAGATCGCGCAGCGAACGTCCGCCCACGTACTCCATGACGATGTAGCCGATCGGCGAGCCGCCGGGCCCCGGATGTTCGACGAAGTTGTGGATCTTGACGATGCTCGGATGGGCCAGTTCGGCCAGATATTGCCGTTCGGCGACAGCGACCGCCTGGGCCTCGGCATCGCCGCCGTGCAGCAGGCCCTTCAACACGACCCAGCGGTCGCTGACATTGCGATCGATCGCGAGGTAGATCCAGCCGAGTCCGCCGTGCGCGATACAGCCCTGAATCTCGTACTGTCCGGCGACGCGATCGCCGGCACGCAGATAGGGGCGGAAATCGTAGGGCGCGCCGCAGTTGTCGCAGATTCCGGCCGCCGCGGCGGCGTGGGCAGGCGTGGTTCGCCCGACCGGCCGGCCGCAGTGCCAGCAGTACCGCCGTCCCTCGGCCACCATCGGATCGGCGAGCACGGCGGCCATCGGATCCATCTGCGGCACAGTGGGAATCGGCACGAGACCGGCGCCCAGGCGGCGCACGGTGGGGCGGGATCGGACCGTGCGCCCGCTGCGCCCGGTGGGGCGACTCGGCTCGCTCGCATACGACGAGGTGTCGGGACCTCCGGTGCCGGTCGGGGTAGCGGCGGTGTCCGGGCCGGTGAAAGACGTCGCGGCCGTGGATGTGTCGGCGCGCCGCGGGCCGGGGATGTTCCGCGGCCCTGGGGGGTACTGAGTTCCCGGGGTGCGCTGGGTCTCGAGAATGTGCTGGGTCTCGAGAATGTGCTGGGTCTCAGGGTGGTGCCGTGCCCCGGGAGTCCGCTGGGTCCCCGGCGGTTCCGGGGCGCGGCGGGGCTGCGGTGTCGTCGGATTGTCGCCGGTATCCGGTGTGGAGGTGAGCGACGTCGGCGGATGATCGGATTCGGGGAACGCCTGGTGTTCGGACATCGATCAGTCCCGATAAGTCGGTTCCGGCGGTCCGGCTGCGGAACCCAGCGCGGGCGCCAGCCAATGCTGATAGAGCCGATCCCAGGTGCCGTCGGTGCGCAACCGCTGCAGGGTGGCATTCACGAACCGGACCATATCGTCGTTCCCCTTCGGAACGCCGACGCCGTAGGGCTCGTCGCTGAGGGCGGGGCCCACCACCTCGGCGTAGGGATCCTGCGTCGCCAGCCCGGCGAGCAGCGCGTCGTCGGTGCTGACCGCGTCGACCTGGCGCTGCTGCAACACCACCAGGCAGTCCGCCCAGGTAGGGACCGTCATGATCGCGGCCGTCGGCTGGATGTGCCGAATCCGGTCGAGAGAGGTGGTGCCGCCCACCGCGCACACGCGCTTACCGGCCAGATCCGCCATCGAGCCGATGCCGGATCCCTTCACTGCCAGCACTCGCTGATGTGACATCAGATACGTGGTGGAGAAGTCCACGCGCTGACGTCGATCGCAGGTGATGGTCATGGTTTTCACCACGACGTCGACGCTGTGATCCTGCAGTGCCCGTTCGCGATCCGCCGAGCCGAGGATCCGGTATTCGATGCGGCGCGGATCGCCGAACAGATCGCGCGCGATCTCGGCGGCGACGTCGACGTCGAATCCGGCCAGGGTGCCGCTGATCGGATCGCGGAAGCTGAACAGATTGCTGCCCGGGTCCAGGCCGACCAGTAAGCGCCCGCGCGCGCGGACGGCGTCGATCGCCGGTCCGTGGTCGGCGCCGGGACGCAGACTGGCGGTGGGATTACCGCATTGCGGTTCGAGCTCGGGAGCCGGGGCCGGCTGTGGTTGTGTCACAACGGCATTGGCGGGCAGTGGCGGTTCGGTGTAGTTGCCGCTGCCACCGGTGCGCGGAGTGGCCGGCGCACCGCCGCAGCCGCCGGCCAGTAGCGCCGATACCGCCAATGCCGCTGCCGCGATCCGCCTCGTCCTCATCGGTACTCCCTCAAACGCGGCCACAGCCCGGCCACCACGAACACCGCCGACAGCACGGCCAGGGTGAGCGCGCCCGGGGCCAGGAAATCCAGCGAACGCGCCGCATCGGATATTTCCCCGCGCAACGTATTTCGCGTCTCACCCATGCCCGCGGCGAGCGCGGTGTCGAGGGTGTCGACCGCGGCGCTGGCCTGCGCCGGATCCGCGCCGATCGCCACCACGGTGGCCGCCGGGAAATCGCCGCGGCCCAGCGCGTCGTTCATCCGCTGATGTGCCGAGCGCCAACGGCCCAGTGCCGCGTGCGCATTGCGCACATCGTCGGCACCCGGTGCGTCGCCGGGATAGTGGGTGAGCAGATCGTCGAGCCGTGCGGTGGCGGTGTCGTAGGTGTGGTCGTAGTCGCCGCTGGCGTCGCGGCGCACCAGTTTCAGTGTCTCCGCCGCTCGCGCCTGCTGGGCGAGGATGCGGCTCTCGGTCAGCTGTGCGCCCGGCACCGCGCCGTCGTCGCGTCCCGACGTGGTCGCCACCGCCGAGAACGATCCGGCGATCACCGTCCAGGCCAACAGGATCAGCAGAATGCCGGAGGCCATCAGCAGCCCCGGATTGAGCACCCGATGCCAGCGCCGGGTCAGATAGAACTGCGCCGCCACCAGCGCGGCGAGGGTCAGGATCGGCAGCACGATCGCGGCCCACGGGGGCCGCACGTGCTGACGCTGGGTCGCCGCGATCGCCGCGGACCGGTGCTCCTGTAACTCCTGCGCGGTCGGGAGCATGGTGGTCTGCATGAGATTCGACGCCTCGCTCTGATAGGCGGCGCCGACGGGATGGCCTTCGCGATTGTTGGCGCGCGCGGTCTCGATCAGCCCGGTGTAGACCGGCAGTGCGGTGGCCACGCCGGTGCGCAGGCGGGTGTCGGCATCGGGCGTGGCCGAGCCCGGCGTCCCGGCGTTGTCGGACTGGGCCACCAGTTCCGCCGCTGCCTCGCCGACCGCCTGGTCGTAGCGGTCGCGTACCGGTTTCGGCTCCAGCCCGCCCGAGATGAAGGCGGTGCCGGCGGCGGCGTCGGCCACCGACAGCGAGGTGTAGAGATGTTGGGCGGAATTGGCGTCGGGTTCGGCCTCGTCGAGTAGATAGTCCAGGGCGTGCTGGCGGTGGCCCACCTCCCCCGAGGTGATGGCGCCGTTGACCAGGCACAGCCCGAGCAGCAGCAGGCCCAGCGCGACCAGCCGGGCGGGCGACGAGCGCGCGAACGCCCGGACATCGGTCGCGTCGAGCCGGCTGCGCACGGCGGCAGCCGCGGCCCGCGGGGACAGCTCGTCGAGCCGCGAATACCCGATTCGAGCCATGCCCACCTCCGTTCGTTCAGCGGGTTGCATTGTGCGGACTGAGCTTATTGTGGTCGTACCGGTACCGCCCGATATGTGTCAGTCACGACAGCGGTACCCGGAGGCCGGCGATCAGGACGCCGGCGTGGATCAGGACGAGGCGGAGCATGCGCGGTGACGGAGACGGCTTCTTGGAAAGCCCCGATGGGACGCGGCAGTGGGGCCTGTTCGGGGCCGCCGGACTGCTGTTGCGGGCACCCCGGCAGGGCGGCGGCGCACTGGTGCTGCTGCAACATCGGGCGCCGTGGAGCCATCAGGGTGGAACGTGGGCGCTGCCCGGTGGTGCACGCGACAGTCATGAGACAAGCGTGCACGCTGCGGTGCGCGAGGCGCACGAAGAAGCCGGAATCGATCCGGACGCGGTGCGGGTGCGCGGCAGCCGGGTGACGAGTACCGCGGACTCCGGCTGGACCTACACCACCGTGGTGGCCGACGTGTCGGAAACCTTGGCTACCACGGCAAATCGCGAAAGCGCGGAGCTGGCGTGGGTTCCGGAGGAGGAGGTCGACGCCAGGCCGCTGCATCCCGGATTCGCCGCCGCATGGCCCGGATTGCGGGCGGCCGCGGCCCGGCTCGAACTGGACGGCCTCGCCGAGGCGGCTGCCATCGCGGCGGTGCTGCCCCGCACGATCGACCTCGCCGATCGCGGATTTCTGTGGCTGGACGCCCACGACTCGGCCGCGCCGACCGCCCGGATCGCGCAGCGCGGCAACGGGTCCGGTGGCTTCGTGCGGTACGAGGAAACGCTGGTCCTGACCCTCGACCAGGTGCTGGGCTGAACGCCGTGTGCGGATAGCCGTGTCCTCCCCATGTGTACGGCGGTGGATCAGTTCGCCGCGTTCTCCAGCAGCCGCTGTTTGAGTTCGCGGGCGGCGGCCTGGGGGTCGCGCGCCGCGGTGATGGCACGCACCACGACCACCCGCTCGGCGCCGGCCGCGAGCACCTCCGGCAGACGGTCGCGATCGATACCGCCGATCGCGAACCACGGCCGGGTCGGATGCGACTCCGCGGTCGACCGCACCAACTCGATACCCGCCGCGGTGCGGCCCGGTTTGGTCGGCGTATTCCAGACCGGCCCGGTGCAGAAGTAGTCGATGTGCTCATCGACGACCGCGAGTCCGGCCTGATTGCGATTGTGGGTGGACCGGCCTATCACCACATCGGGCCCGACGATCCGGCGGGCGTACCAGGGCGGTAGGTCGCCCTGGCCCAGATGCAGCACATCGGCGCCGGCGGCCAGCGCGATATCGGCGCGGTCGTTGACGGCGACCAACGCGCCGTGGCGGCGGGCCGCGGCCTTCAGCTCGGCCAGCGCACCGAGTTCGGCACCGGCCTCGAGCGGCCCGAACTTCGCCTCGCCGGCCGAACCCTTGTCACGCAGCTGGATGATGTCGACGCCGCCGGAGAGCGCCGCCTCGGCGAACGCGGCCAGATCACCGGTATCGCGCCGGGCGTCGGTGCACAGATAGAGCCGGGCCGAGGCCAGGCGTTCGCGCGGTGCCATCGGGCGTTGCGGTTGGGACGGTTGCACGGCTTCGACCGTAGCCGCGCTACCGTGGAGAGGCGAAACAAGAGGGCATTCCCGCAGCGATGGCGGCCGCGCGGGAACGCCGATTCCCGGTGTCGGCCGTGCACGGCGCGGTGCGTGCGAGTCCGGGACCCGAGCGAGGTGGAGTGATGCGAAGTCTGGCCGTCGTGGGTGGGGGTGTGATCGGTCTGGCGGTGGCCTGGCGGGCCGCCGAACAGGGCTGGTCGGTGACGATTCTCGACCCCGGCGTGGGGTCCGGCGCGTCCTGGGTCGCGGGCGGCATGCTCGCCCCGCTCTCGGAGGGCTGGCCCGGCGAGGACGATCTGCTCGAATTCGGTGCGGCATCGCTGCGGCGCTGGCCGGAATTCGGCGCGCGGCTGCGCGACGCCACCGGGGTGAACGTCTTCGTGGCCGAACAGACCCTCACCCTCGCGCTGGACGCGGCCGATGCCGCGGACCTGCGCACGATCGCCGATTTCTGCGGCACCCACGGATATGCGATGCGTGTGCTCGACCGGGCCGGGGTCCGCGCGACCGAGGCCGGACTGTCGCGCACCGTCCGGGCCGGCTTGCTCGCCGTCGACGAACCGGCAGTGGACAACCGACTGCTCCTCGACGCCTTGCGTCGCGGTTGTGAACATGCCGGTGTGCGGATCGAGCCGGTGTCGGTGGCGGCTGTGGACGAACTCGACCACGACCGGATCGTGCTGGCCGCGGGTTCGGCCAGCGCCCGCCTGTGGGATCTGCCGGTGCGCCCGGTCAAGGGCGAGATTCTGCGGTTGCGCCGCCGCCCGGGCACCCCACCGCCGCCGTCCTCGGTGATCCGCGCGCGGGTGCACGGCCGGCCGGTCTATCTGGTCCCGCGGGCCGACGGCCTGGTGGTCGGCGCTACTCAGTACGAGGCCGGATTCGACACCACCGTGACCGTCGCGGGGGTCCGCGATCTGATCGCCGACGCCGAGGCGGTGTGGCCGGCCCTCGGCGAATACGAACTGGCGGAGGCCGCCGCGGGCGGACGTCCCGGCACACCCGACAATCTGCCGCTGATCGGATGGCTCTCGGACCGGGTGATCGCCGCCACCGGTCACGGCCGCAACGGCATCCTCGGCGTACCGATCACCGTCGACGCGGTGGCGGCGCTGCTGGCCGGAGACGTCCTCGCCGAGGCGAAGGCCGCCGATCCGCATCGCTTCGCCACCGCCGAAACCGTCACTCCCGCATCATCATCAGGAGGTAACCAGTGACCGCGCAACCGAGATCCGCGTCCACATCGATCCCCGTCGGCGTCACGGTGAACGGCACCGAACACGTCTTCGCGGAGCCGCTCACCGTCCGGGAACTGCTCGAGCGTCTCGAACTGCCGTGCCGCGGCGTGGCCCTGGCGGTCGACGGTGCGCTGCTGCCGAAGTCGCGGTGGGACGAGCCGGTCGGCCGGGGCTGGGAGATCGAGATCCTGACGGCGGTGCAGGGTGGCTGACATGTCGGGTACCGAACCGCTGCCGGACGAGCCGCTGCGGATCGCGAATCGGGAATTCGGCTCCCGGCTGATCATGGGCACCGGCGGGGCGGAGAATCTGGCGGTGCTCGAGGAGGCGCTGGTCGCCTCCGGCACCGAATTGACCACGGTCGCCATGCGCCGCATCGACGCCGCGGGCGGAACGGGCGTGCTCGACCTGCTCAAACGCCTCGACATCGCCCCGCTGCCCAATACCGCCGGCTGCCGCACCGCGGCCGAGGCGGTGCTCACCGCACAACTGGCGCGCGAGGCGCTGGAGACCGACTGGGTGAAACTCGAGGTCATCGCCGACGAACGCACGCTGCTGCCGGACGCCATCGAATTGGTCTCGGCCGCGGAGCAATTGGTCGACGACGGCTTCGTGGTGCTGCCCTACACCACCGACGATCCGGTCCTGGCACGACGGTTGGAAGACGCTGGTTGTGCCGCGGTGATGCCGCTCGGTTCGCCGATCGGCACCGGTCTGGGCATCGGCAATCCGCACAATATCGAGATGATCGTCGCGGCCGCCGGGGTTCCGGTCGTACTCGACGCGGGGATCGGCACGGCGAGTGACGCGGCGTTGGCGATGGAACTCGGCTGTTCGGCGGTGTTGCTGGCCACCGCCGTCACCCGCGCCCGGCATCCGGCTCGGATGGCGACGGCGATGGCCGCGGCGGTGCAGGCCGGTCACCTGGCGCGCCACGCCGGGCGCATCCCCAAGCGGTTCTGGGCCCAGGCCTCCTCACCCGCGGTGTGAACACGGGGATGTCCCCAGGTCGCGGCTGGGTGAGCCCACCCGGACCCTAGGGGTCCCCCTCATCCTCGAGGATGATCGGACTCGCGACCTGTGGGCGATGGTCGCGTGCCGATTTCTCGGGAAGACTGGTGACCATGATCGAATGCAGAGGTCTTACCAAGCGCTTCGGTGCGACCGTTGCCGTCGAGAACCTGTCGTTCACGGTCGCACCCGGTAAGGTGACCGGGTTCCTCGGCCCGAACGGCGCCGGTAAGTCGACCACCATGCGGATGATCCTCGGCTTGGATCAGCCCACAGCCGGAACGGCGTTCATCCAGGGCAAGCGCTACCGCGAGCTGGATCACCCGTTGCGCACGGTCGGTGCCCTGCTGGATGCCAAGTGGGTCCATCCGAACCGGTCGGCTCGTTCGCATCTGCGCTGGATGGCCGCCACCAACGACATTCCGGTCAGCCGGGTCGAAGAGGTGCTGCGGCTGGTGGGCCTGACCGAGGTCGCCAACAAGAAGGCCGGTGGCTTCTCGCTGGGCATGTCGCAGCGGCTCGGCCTGGCCGGGGCGCTGCTCGGCGATCCGCCGGTACTGCTGTTCGACGAGCCGGTCAACGGCCTGGACCCCGAGGGCATTCTGTGGATCCGTCGGTTCATGCAGCGGCTGGCCGCCGAGGGGCGCACCGTGCTGGTGTCGAGCCATCTGCTGTCGGAAATGGCGCAGACCGCCGACCATCTGGTCGTGATCGGGCGCGGCAGGCTGATCGCGGACACCGATACCAACGATTTCATCGCGAAGTCGTCGGAATCGACCGTGCGGGTGCGCAGTCCGCAGCTGGACGAGCTGCGCAGCCTGCTCACCTCGAACGGGATGACCGTGCGCGAGGACGGCAGTGCGGCCGACCGGGAAGGGGCGATCGACACCGCCCCCGCACTGGTGGTGGTCGGGGAAACCAGCGACGCCATCGGCAAATTGGCGGGCGCGAACAGCATCACCCTGTATGAGCTTGCGCCGCAACAGGCTTCGCTCGAGGAGGCGTTCATGCGGATGACCGGAGGTGCGGTGCAGTACCACGGTGAGGGCATCGAGCAGGCGATGGGAGGTGCGCTCTGATGGGTGTCGTCACCGCCGAGCGGATCAAACTCACCTCGACCAGGTCGCCGTGGTGGTGTTCGGCGATCGTCGTGGCGCTGGGCCTGGGCATGGCCGCGCTGTTCGCGGCCGTATCGCGGGCGAGCATGGGCCATGAGAACGAAACCACGCTGACCACCGCCGGCGCCACGGTTGGTGTCTCCGGATTCGGCGTCATGGTCCTGATGATCATGGCCGCCCTCACCGTGACCAGTGAATACCGCTTCGGCATCATCCGGACCACCTTCCAGGCGACCCCGAACCGATCGCTGGTCCTGACCACCAAGGCCCTGCTGACCGGCGCCTACGCGGCGGTGCTGACCTTCGTGCTGGGCCTGCTGGCCTATCTCATCGCGAAACCGCTGGCCGGCGATGCGGGGCGGCAGATGAGTCTGAGCTCGGACGCCGATTGGCGCGCGCTCTACGGACTGGCGATCTATGCCTTCCTGGCGGTGGTCCTGTCGGTCGGCATCGGCGCCCTGGTGCGGCAATCGGCAGCGGCGATCTCGCTGATCGTGTTGTGGCCCTTGCTGATCGAGACGCTGCTGGGTAGTTTCGGCAGCTTCGGCCGCACCGTGCAGCCGTTCCTGCCCTTCGCCAACATCAACCGGTTTCTCGGAGAGGACACGTCCTCCGCGGCGCACTGGCACTGGGGACCGTGGGGCGGACTGGTCTACTTCATCGTCTTCGTGGCGGTCGTGTTCGGTGCCGCGCTGATCGTGGTCGACCGCCGCGACGCCTGAGCGACAACCACATACCTGCCCGCTCCCGGGCGCTCACCCTCGCGAAAGCCCGGGAACGGGAGGGCGGTCCTGTCGGGGGACTGCTATCCGGTCACAGTCGCCACTGCCCGGCGAATGTGACGATCACCGGCCCGATGTGCAGCCGTTTCGCGCTGTGCATCGGGCCGGTGTGCGCTGTGCAAAGCCTTCGTTAACAGCGCCGCCGGACCTTCCGTGTGGAAGAGCCGGTGGGTAACATCGGCCGGGCAACCAACACGTTATCCATCGGCGGACCCAGCGCTGTGCCCGCTCCGTCCGATAGAGAGGTGGCAGGTGGCGATCATTGGCTACGCTCGGGATGTGAGCGAAAGACCTTCCGGCGACGGCGAAAACGCGTCCCGCGCAGCCCGTCCCGGAGACGCGCGAAACCGCACCGGCGGTTCGGGGTCGCCTCGCAACGGCACCGCCGGTCGGCGGGGTAAAAGGGGGGCCGGTTCCGGTGTGGACACCTGTCGTGACGCCGACGCCCCACATGGTGACCCGGCACCAGCCGATACGGTGCCCCCGGTCGACGCGCCCGAGGCCGGGGTCGAATCGGACGTCGAGATCGTGATTCCGCTCACGCCGGCCGACGAGGACGGATCTCGTCTACGGTCGTTCGGCCGGCGCCGCACCGATCAGCTGTCCTCGTTGATGGCCGCGGCTAATCAGCGGGCCGACGTCATCGGCGTGATTCGCAAGGCGCGCGAGAGCTTGCCCGGCGATCCCGCATTCGGCGATCCGCTGTCGTTGTCCGGCCCCGGCGGCGCGCGGGCGGTGGCTCGCGCGGCCGACAAGATCGTGGGCGATCATCCCAGCGCCGCCAAGGAGCTGGGTCTGGGTGCGCTGCAGGTCTGGCAGGCGATGCTGGAGCGGGTCGGCCGCGGTAAGGGCAGTGAAGAGATCACGGTGGTCTTCACGGACCTGGTCGCGTTCTCCCGATGGTCGCTGTCGGCCGGTGACGAGGCCACGCTGGAGCTGTTGCGGCGGGTGGCGCGGGCCATCGAACCGCCGATCGTCGACCGGGGTGGTCAGGTCGTCAAGCGCATGGGCGACGGGGTGATGGCGGTATTCGCCTCTCCCGACAGTGCGGTGCGTGCGGTACTGACCGCCAAGAAGAATTTGGACCGGGTCGAGGTGGCGGGCTATCGGCCGCGTATGCGGGCGGGCCTGCACACCGGGACGCCGCGCGAGATCGGCGGAGACTGGCTGGGGGTGGACGTCACCATCGCCGCGCGGGTGATGGAGGCCGGCGGCAACGGCAACACGATGATCTCGGAGACCACGCTCGAAGCGCTGGAGCCGAGCACGCTGAAGGAACTCGAGGTCGCGGCCAAGCCCTATCGGCGCAGCATGTTCGCCGCCCCGCTCAACGGCGTTCCGGAGGGTATGCGCATCTTCCGCCTCGCCGGAGACTAGGCGCCGGGTGCGATCGGGCGGTCTACCACCAGGTGACCACGCCGACGACCGCGAGGACCGCGCAGACGCCCAGCATCACCGACAGCACCCGAGAGTTCTTCCACATGGTGAAGGCGCCGCCGACCAGGAATCCGGCCACGGCCAGCAGCAGTACGACGATCACGGAATTGGACACCCTGCCATCTTGCCCGGCGGCTCGTGGGCCTCGGACACCGGCCGGTTCCGCCGGTTCGTGGTAGCCGCCGGGCGAGCCGGCGGTCCGGCTCGCGGTGTACCCGGTCGGGCCGGTCGAGCGGCGACGCGCCGCATGTACCTGCGATTTCGGCAATTAACAAGCACGCAGGCTTGATTTTTTCCATACCCGATGTGACTCTGGAACCCGACGCAGTGCAGCCGCTGCGGCAGGCACGTCGCATGAGGAGGCGCCGCGCAGATGACGAGTCTCGGCGCCGACCCGGAGGTCCTCCGGATCGGCAACTGTTCCGGGTTCTACGGCGACCGGTTGAGCGCGATGCGCGAGATGCTCGAGGGCGGGCAACTCGATGTGCTCACCGGTGACTACCTCGCCGAACTGACCATGCTGATTCTCGGCCGCGATCGGATGAAGGATCCGGCCCTCGGCTATGCCAAAACCTTCGTCCGGCAACTCGAGGACTGCCTCGGCCTGGCACTGGAACGCGGCGTACGGATCGTCGCGAACGCGGGCGGACTCAATCCGGCGGGATTGGCGCAGCGGGTCGCCGAGGTGGCCGAAAAGCTCGGAGTCGCAGCGAAAATCGCCTACGTCGAAGGTGACGATCTGCTGCCGCGCGCCCAGGAACTGGGCCTGGGCGCACCGCTGACCGCCAACGCATACCTGGGCGCGTGGGGTATCGCCGAGGCGCTGAACGCCGGGGCCGATATCGTCGTCACCGGCCGGGTCACCGACGCCTCCGTGGTCGTCGGACCGGCGGCCGCCCACTTCGGCTGGGCCCGAGACGATGTCGACGCGCTCGCCGGTGCGGTGGTCGCCGGTCACGTCATCGAATGCGGCACCCAGGCCACCGGCGGCAACTTCGCGTTCTTCACCGAGATCGAGAATCTCGACCGTCCCGGCTTCCCGATCGCCGAGGTACGCCGCGACGGCAGCAGCGTCATCACCAAACACGCTAACACCGGTGGCGCGGTCACCGTTGACACCGTCGAAGCGCAGCTGATGTACGAGATCCAGGGCGCGCGCTACGCCGGACCCGATGTCACCGCCCGCCTCGACAGCATCCGGCTCGCCGCCGACGGTGACGACCGAGTGCTGATCAGCGGCGTGACCGGTGAGGCGCCGCCGCCGCGGCTGAAGGTCTCGCTGAACACCCTGGGCGGCTTCCGCAACGAGATGACCTTCGTGCTCACCGGACTCGACATCGAGGCCAAAGCCGCACTGGCGCAGCGGCAATTGGAAAGCTGGCTGCCGGTGCGCCCGGCCGAACTCGACTGGTCGCTGTCGCGGCTGGACCGTCCCGACGCCGAGACCGAGGAACAGGCCAGCGCCCTGCTGCGCTGCGTGGTCCGCGATCCCGATCCCGACAAGGTGGGACGCGCGTTCTCCAGCGTCGCAGTCGAATTGGCGCTGGCCAGTTACCCCGGCTTCACCATGACCACGCCGCCCGGAAACGGTGCGCCCTACGGCGTCTACACCGCGGGCTATGTCGATGCGGGCGAGGTCGCGCACACCGCGGTACTTCACGACGGCTCCCGTGTGGCGATCGCTCCGCCCACGCAGACCCGGGAACTGGAGGAGGTGGCCGAACCCGAGCTGCCGCAGCCCCTGACGGCCGGTGAAACGCGCCGGGTCCCGTTGGGTTCCATCGCTCTCGCCCGCAGCGGTGACAAGGGCGGAAACGCCAATATCGGGGTCTGGGTGCGCACCGACGACCAGTGGCGCTGGCTGGTGCACACCCTCACCGTCGACACGCTGCGGGCGCTGCTGCCGGAGACCGCGAAGCTCACCGTCACCCGGCACGTCCTGCCGAATCTGCGAGCGGTGAACTTCATCGTCGAGGACCTGCTCGGCCTCGGCGTCGCCTACCAGGCCCGATTCGATCCACAAGCCAAGGGACTCGGCGAATGGCTGCGGTCCCGCCACCTCGACATACCCGTGGAGTTACTACCGTGACCAGTGGCTGGGAGACGCCCGAGCGGCGTGAATTACGCGCTACCGTACGAGATTTCGCCGAGCGTGAGGTGCTGCCCTACCTGGACGAGTGGGAGCGGGCCGGCGAGATCCCCCGCGAACTGCACAAGAAGGCGGGTGCGCTCGGACTGCTCGGGATCCAGTTTCCGGAGTCGGTAGGCGGTGCGGGCGGCGACGGGATCGACGCCGCGATCGTGGCCGAGGAGATGCACTACGCCGGCTGCTCGGGCGGACTGTTCGCATCCCTGTTCACCTGCGGTATCGCGGTGCCGCACATGGCCGCGTCCGGCAACGCGGAGCTGATCGAACGCTGGGTGAAGCCCACCCTGGCGGGGGAGAAGATCGGCTCACTGGCTATCACGGAACCCGGCGGCGGCTCCGATGTCGGCCATCTCACCACCAGCGCCGTGCGCGACGGCGACGACTTCGTGGTCAACGGGGCGAAGACCTTCATCACCTCTGGGGTGCGCGCCGACTATGTGGTGACCGCCGTGCGCACGGGCGGCCCCGGCGCGTCCGGTGTTTCGCTGCTGCTGGTCGAGAAGGACCGGCCGGGATTCACGGTCAGTCGCAAACTGGAGAAGATGGGCTGGCTGGCCTCCGATACCGCCGAACTGTCCTATGTCGACGTGCGCGTGCCGGTGTCGAATCTGGTGGGCGCCGAGAACTCCGGATTCGCCCAGATCGCACAGGCTTTCGTCAGCGAGCGACTGGGGCTGGCGGTGCAGGCCTACGGACATGCGCAGCGCTGCCTGGATCTGACCCTGCGGTGGTGCCGCGACCGCGAGACCTTCGGCCGTCCGCTCATCAGTAGGCAGGCCGTGCAGAACACGCTGTCGGAGATGGCTCGCCGCATCGACGTCGCCCGTGTCTACACCCGGCATGTGGCCGAACGGGCGGCGGACGGGGAATCCGATCTGATCGCCGAGGTGTGCTTCGCCAAGAACACCGCGGTGGAGACCGCGGAATGGGTGGCCCACCAAGCGGTTCAGCTGTTCGGAGGCCTGGGCTACATGCGCGAATCCGAGGTGGAGCGCCACTACCGCGATGTGCGCATCCTCGGCATCGGCGGCGGCACCAACGAAATCCTGACCAGCCTCGCGGCCAAGCGATTGGGGTACCAACCATGAGCACTCTCCGTACAGCCATCGACCCGAATTCGGCGGACTACCGCGCCGCCGCGGACGCGATGACCGAGAAATTGGCCGAGGTCGAAGCCGAATACGCCAAGAACATCGCGGGCGGCGGCCCGGACAAGATGGCGCGCCACCGCAAGCGCGGCAAGCTCACCGCGCGCGAGCGCATCGAACTGCTCATCGACGAGGATTCGCCGTTCCTGGAGCTGGCGCCGCTGGCCGCCTGGGGCAGCGAATTCCACGTGGGCGCCTCGGTGATCGCCGGAATCGGCATCGTGGAGGGCGTCGAATGCATGATCGTGGCCCCCGATCCGACCGTGCGCGGCGGCACGTCGAATCCGTGGACGCTGCGCAAGAACCTGCGCATGAACGATATCGCGCTGGAGAACCGCCTTCCGGTGATCGGCCTGGTGGAATCCGGCGGCGCCGATCTGCCGACGCAGAAGGAGGTGTTCGTCCCGGGCGGTCGCATGTTCCGCGACCTCACCCGGCTCTCCGCGGCCGGAGTCCCCACCATCGCACTGGTTTTCGGCAATTCCACCGCCGGCGGCGCCTACATTCCCGGCATGTCCGACTACACGGTCATGATCAAGGAACGCTCCAAGGTGTTCCTCGGCGGTCCGCCGCTGGTCAAGATGGCGACCGGTGAGGAGTCCGACGACGAATCGCTCGGCGGCGCCGAAATGCACGCCCGCACCTCGGGTCTGGCCGACTATCTCGCCGCCGACGAACAGGACGCCATCCGGATCGGCCGTTCCATCGTACGGCGGTTGAACTGGCGCAAGACCGGACCTGCCCCGCGTCCGCGCGCCGAGGTGATCGAACCGCTCTACGATTCCGAGGAACTGCTCGGCATCGTGCCCACCGACCTGAAGATTCCGTTCGATCCGCGCGAGGTCATCGCCCGGGTGGTGGACGGATCCGATTTCGACGAATTCAAACCGCTCTACGGTTCCAGCCTGGTGACGGGCTGGGCGGAGCTGCACGGCTATCCGGTCGGCATCCTCGCCAATGCCCGCGGTGTGCTGTTCTCGGAGGAGGCGCAGAAGGCCGCGCAGTTCATCCAGTTGGCGAATCAGTCGAACACACCATTGCTGTTCCTGCACAACACCACCGGCTACATGGTGGGCAAGGAGTACGAGCAGAAGGGCATCATCAAACACGGCGCGATGATGATCAACGCCGTCTCCAATTCGAAGGTGCCGCACATCTCGCTGCTGATGGGCGCCTCCTACGGGGCCGGGCACTACGGCATGTGCGGGCGTGCCTACGATCCGCGCTTCGTCTTCGCCTGGCCCAGCGCGAAATCCGCGGTGATGGGTGGCGCGCAGCTGGCGGGCGTGATCTCCATCGTGGGCCGGGCCGCCGCCGAGGCGCGCGGCCAGGCGTTCGACGAGGAGGCCGACAAGGGCATGCGCGCGATGATCGAGGCCCAGATCGAGGCCGAGTCGCTGCCGATGTTCATGTCGGGCCGACTCTACGACGACGGCGTCATCGACCCCCGCGACACCCGCACGGTATTGGGAATGGCCTTGTCGGCCATCCACAATGCCCCGATCAAGGGCGCCGAGGGCTTCGGCGTCTTCCGGATGTGAGGTCCGATATGACAGTAGGGCGGATCACGAACGTTCTGGTCGCCAACCGCGGGGAGATCGCCCGGCGGGTGTTCGCGACCTGCCGGCGCATGGGCATCGCCACGACCGCGGTGTATTCGGACGCGGACGCGAACGTACCGCATGTGGCCGAGGCCGATGCGGCGATCCGGCTGCCCGGCCACACCCCCGCCGAGACCTATCTGCGCGGCGATCTGATCATCGAGGCCGCGCACGCCGCGGGCGCCGATGCGATCCATCCCGGCTACGGATTCCTCTCCGAGAACGCGGAATTCGCTCGCCAGGTGATCGATGCCGGCCTGGCGTGGGTGGGCTCGCCGGTCGCGGCCATCGAACAGATGGGTTCGAAGGTCGAATCCAAGAAGATGATGGACGCCGCGGGCGTCCCGGTGCTGGCCGAACTCGATCCGGCCGAGGTCACCGAGAACGTGCTGCCCGTGCTGATCAAGGCCTCCGCCGGAGGTGGCGGTCGCGGTATGCGCGTGGTGCGTTCGCTGGCGGAACTGCCGGATCAGCTCGAGGCCGCCCGGCGCGAGGCGGAATCGGCCTTCGGCGATCCGACGGTGTTCTGCGAGCGCTACCTGGAAACCGGCCGCCATATCGAGGTGCAGGTGATGGCCGATACCCACGGCCGGGTCTGGGCGGTGGGCGAGCGCGAATGTTCCATTCAGCGCCGGCATCAGAAGGTGGTGGAGGAAGCTCCGTCGCCGCTGGTGGAGCGGGTCGACGGGATGCGGGAACGGTTGTTCGAGGCGGTCCGCCTCGCCGCCGAGGCGATCGGCTACCAGGGTGCGGGCACGGTCGAATTCCTCGCCGACGAACAGGGCGATTTCTTCTTCCTGGAGATGAACACCCGCCTGCAGGTGGAACACCCGGTCACCGAATGCACCACCGGCTTGGATCTGGTCCGGCTGCAGCTACAGGTGGCGCAGGGCTACCGGCTGCCGCCGGAACCGCCGCCGATGCGCGGCCACTCCATCGAGGTGCGGCTGTACGCGGAGGATCCGGCGTACGACTGGCAGCCGCAGAGCGGTGTGGTACATCGCATCGAATTCGCCCCGGGCACAGTCGAATTCACCGTCCTGACCGAGCCCGGTCTGCGACTGGACTCCGGTGTGGTGAACGGTTCGACGGTCGGGGTGTTCTACGACCCGATGCTGGCCAAGGTCATCTCCTACGCCGACACCCGCGAGGAAGCGGCGCATCTGCTGGCGACCGCGTTGCAGCGGGCCCGCCTTCACGGTCTGGTCACCAACCGTGACCTGCTGGTGCGAGTATTGCGGCATCCGGCCTTCCTCGCCGGTGATACCGATACCGCGTTCTTCGCCACGCACGGACTGGAAAATCTTTCCGTGCCACTGGTGTCCGCCGCTGACGAGAGCCTGTCGATCGTCGCGGCGGCGCTGGCGGACGCGGCGGCCAACCGAGCCGCGGCCAAGGTCGGCGCGGCGCTGCCCAGCGGCTGGCGCAACCTACCGTCGCAGTCGCAGAGCAAGTCCTACGAGAGCCGGGTGTCGGGAACGCACGAGGTGCGCTACCGCCTCACCCGCTCCGGCCTCGAGGTCGAGGGGCACGCGGGACTCGAACTGATCGAGGCCACACCGGATGTGGTGGTCCTGGGTGTGCCCGGTGAGCGCGGGGCGGTGCGACGGCGGTTCGAGGTCGCGCGTTACGGCGATCTGGTGGCCGTCGATTCGCCACTGGGCCCGGTCGCGGTGCGCAAGCTCCCGCGCTTCTCGGATCCGGCCGACCAGATCGCCGAGGGTTCGTTGCTGGCGCCGATGCCGGGCGCGGTGATCCGGCTCGGCGCCGAGGTCGGCAGCACCGTCGAGAAAGGTCAGCCGATTCTCTGGCTCGAGGCCATGAAGATGGAACACACCATCGCCGCCCCGGCGGCCGGTGTGCTGACCGAACTGAATGTTGTCGCGGGACAACAGGTCGACGTCGGCGCCGTGCTGGCGGTCGTCCACGCCGAAGCCACCGCCGCACCGGCCGAAGTCACCGCCGCACCGGCCGAAGCCACCGCCGGATAGCCGCCCACTACAGGAGAATTCCCATGAGCTTCATCGAAACCGACGAACAGAAGCAGTTGCGGGCGGCCGTAGCCAAGCTCGCCGCGAAGTACAACTACCGCGACTACGTCTCCGCCAAGGCGCGCCGCAACGAACCGCTGGACGAATTGTGGGACGAGGCGGGCAAACTCGGCTTCCTCGGCGTGAACCTGCCGGAGGAGTACGGCGGCGGTGGCGCCGGGATCTACGAACTGGCGCTGGTGATGGAGGAACTGGCCGCCCAGGGCGCCGGCCTGCTGCTGATGGTGGTCTCGCCCGCGATCTGCGGCACCATCATCACCAAGTACGGCACCGAGGAACAGAAGCGGTACTGGCTGACCAAGCTGGCCGACGGCTCCTCGAAGATGGTGTTCGGCATCACCGAACCCGATGCCGGGTCCAACTCGCACAACATCACCACCACCGCCCGCCGCGACGGCGGCGACTGGATCCTCAACGGCCGCAAGATCTTCATCTCCGGTGTGGATCAGGCCGAGGCGGTGCTGATCGTCTCGCGTACCGAGGATTCCAAGACCGGCAAGTTGAAGCCGGCGCTGTTCATCGTCCCGACCGATACTCCCGGCTTCGAGAAGAACCGCCAGGAGATGGACATCATCGAGCCGGACAACCAGTTCACGTTGTTCCTTGACGATGTGCGGCTGCCCGGCAGCGCGCTGGTGGGCCAGGAGGACGCCGCCATCGCGCAGCTGTTCGCCGGCCTGAATCCGGAGCGCATCATGGGTGCGGCGATGGCGGTCGGCATGGGCCGCTACGCCATCGACCGGGCGGTCGAATACGCCCGGGAGCGGCAGGTGTGGAAGACGCCGATCGCGGCGCACCAGGGCATCTCGCATCCGCTGGCACAGGTGAAGATCGAACTCGAACTGGCCAAGCTGATGATGCAGAAGGCCGCGGTCCTCTACGATTCCGGCGACGACTTCGGTGCCGCGGAGGCCGCCAATATGGCGAAATACGCCGCGGCGGAGGCGAGTATCAAGGCGCTGGATCAGTCCATCCAGACGCACGGCGGCTCGGGCCTGACCACGGACATCGGTCTGGCGGGCATGCTCGGCGCGGCCCGGATCGCGCGGGTGGCGCCGGTGAGCCGGGAAATGATCCTGAACTTCGTCTCCCAGCACTCGCTGGGGTTGCCGAAGTCGTACTGAGCGGTGCCCCGGCCGGCCGCCACTGCGGCGCGGCCGGCGTAAACCCACCGAACCGGACGAGGAGGAACGCACGTGAGCGAAACCACCGGCACCGAAACCGGCACCGAGATCACCGAAACCGGCGGCACCGAAACGCCTTTCGTGCGATACGCGGTGCGCGACGGCTTCGCGGTGCTCACGCTGGATTCACCGCACAATCGGAATGCGCTGTCCTCGAAGCTGGTTCGGGAGCTGCTCGACGGACTGCGCAAGGCAGGCGCCGACGAGCAGGTCCGCGGGGTGATCCTCACCCACACCGGTAATACGTTCTGCGCCGGCGCGGATCTCAAGGAAGCGCTCGACGCCGATCCGGCCGCGGCCGCCGATATCCGCACCCGGTGGATGATCGACGTGCTGCGCGGCATCGTCGAATTGCACAAGCCGGTCGTCGCGCAGGTCGACGGCAATGTGCGCGCGGGTGGGATGGGCATCGTCGGCGCCTGCGACATCGCGGTCGCCGGACCGTCGAGCAGTTTCGCGCTCACCGAGGCTCGGCTGGGCCTGGCGCCGTTCATGATCTCGCTCACACTGCTGCCGCGGCTGACCTCCCGGGCCGCCGCCCGCTACTACCAGACCGGGGAGACCTTCGACGCGGCCGAGGCCGAGCGGATCGGATTGATCACCGTCGCCGCCGCCGATGTCGCCGCCGAGGTGGCCCGCCTGTGCGGCGAACTGCGCAAGGGGTCCCCGCAGGGACTGGCCGAAAGTAAGCGGCTGGTGAATGCGTCCATCGTCGCCGAATTCGATCGCACCGCCGATGAGCTGGCCAAACGCTCCGGAAGTTTCTTCGGCACGCCCGAGGTGATCGAAGGGATGACGGCCTTCTTCCAGCGCCGCCCACCCAGCTGGGCAGAATGACGCAATCATGACCGCATCGCACGAACCCAAGCAGGACCGCAGCCGGGCCACCCGTCGGCGGTTGCTCGAGGCGACCATCGACTGTCTGGCCGAAATGGGCTGGGCGGCGGCCACTGTCGCGGTGGTCGCCGAACGGGCCGGGGTCTCGCGCGGGGCGGCCCAACATCATTTCCCCACCAGGGAGGATTTGATCACCGCCGCCCTCGAGTACATGTTCGACACCCGGATGGCGCAGTCCAAGGCCGAGGCGGCGGCCGTGACCGAGGTGGCGCAGGGCGTGGGCCGCACGGAAGCGGTGGTGGCGCAGTTGGTCGAGTCCTATACGACTCCGCTGTTCAAGGCGGCGCTACAGGTATGGACCCACGCCGCGGCGGACCCGGTGTTGCGCGAACGCATCGTGCCACTCGAGGCCCACTTCGGCCGGGTATCGCATCGCCTGGCCGTCGAGGCGCTCGGCGTCGACGACTCCGACCCGGTCGCCCATCATCTCGTGCAGGCCACCCTCGACATGGCACGCGGCCTGGGCCTGGCCGACGTTCTCACCGACGACTCGGTCCGCCGCAAACAGATCGTGCATCAATGGGCGGTGACCCTGCACATGGGCCTGCACACCCCGCGCTGATCGACCGGTCGATTACCCCGTCACGACGTCCACAGTCGATCCAGCGGCAGGACATGCAGGCGATCGTCGTAGGTGTAGGACCGTTGGCCGAGGTTGACGACCACCCCTCCGACGAAGGCTGAGCCGAGTTTGTCACGGAGAAGGCGCAGGCCCGCGAAGTCGCTGTTCGTCACCGTTCCCGACGCCTTGACTTCGACGGCGCTCACCGAACCTGTTTCTGTCTCTATCACCAGATCGACTTCCTGCTGATCTTTTGTGCGAAAGTGAGAGAAAGTGACCTCCTGCTGAGCCCAGCCGGCTTGTTTCATCAGCTCGTTCACGGTGAAAGTTTCGACGAGGTGGCCGAATTGGGTCAGTTGCGCCGGAATCCGTTCCGCGAGTTGGTGTTGGCTCAAGCCGATCAGATATGCCGCAAGTCCGGTGTCCACGGCGTGAACCTTTGCGCTGCGGATCGCCCGGTGCGTTGGCGATCGAGTGAACGGCTCGAGTCGGTGGATCAGGAACACCGCCTCCAGTAATCCGAGGTAGCTTTTGACAGTCGCGGCATCCAGTCCGACAGCATCGGCGAGATTCGCGATGTTGACGACCTGTCCGGTCTGACCAGCAAGTCGGCGCAACACCTGTGGCAGGAACTGGCGTTGTCGAACCTTGCGGATTTCCATCACGTCTCGCTCGACAACGAGATTGACGAAGTCGCGGAACCAGCGGTTGCGAGACCGTCCCGGTTCACGCGCCAGGGCAAGTGGGAACCCACCGCCGAGTACCGCCTGTTCGTAGTCGGCGCGAGTGGATATGGAGGGTGTTCCGACTACGAGGGCGGAGGGATCGCAAACGAGCGCATCCAAGGTGTTCTCGGCGCGTCCGGCCAATTCGCCTTGCGAAAGCGGCCACATGGTCACGACATGCGCGCGGCCGGTCAAGGACTGACTGGCGGTGGGCAGCGAGCCGTACCGCGTTGACCCGGTCAGCATGTACCGTCCTGGCCGCAGGTTGCGATTGAGTTCTGACTTGATCGCGTCGAGCAGGGGTGGGACGTGCTGGAACTCGTCGATGCAGACCGGTGTCGGCCGATCCTCCGATACGAACAGGGCCGGGTCAGCCATGACGGCGCGCCGGGTTTCCAAGTCGTCGAGATCCAAGACGGTGACGCCATGGTGCGCGGCACATGCGGCAAGGAGGGTGCTCTTCCCGACCGTTCTAGCTCCGGTCACAATCACGACGGGCTCTTCGTGGAGGAGCTCTCCGAGCACCGCTTGAAGGTTCCTTGTGAGCAGGTCGCGCCCGGTTGCGGTCATGTCCACCCCTCTTAACCTCTGATCCGTCAAGCAGAAATTAGCACATTGGACAAGAAGTTATTCCAAGATTGGTCGGAACGTCTCCGACATTGTCGGAGAGTCTGGTGGGGTGTTCGTCATCGCTGTCGGGTTTCGGCACTGGTTCAGGGCGGGTTGAAACAGTCCATAAGCGTCGACGCACTGGGACGGCTCGAGATAGTCGTGCCGCCAATCGATGAACAGCGGAGGATCGTGGATCTACTCAAGCCGATGGACAGGGACATCGACAGCCTCCGCCAAGTTGTCGCGGCGATGGAGACCTTGCGCACCGCGTTGTCAGATGGGCTACTGGAGGGTGCTGTGGCCGTCCGGGCCGACGGTTGACGATGAGTTGGCGGCGGCCTGCGCGTAATGTGTCGCTGGGTCGCGTGGTGACTGTGTTGCAGTGGGGCGTCGGTCGAAAACCGCACTGACACCATGCCCGCTGGTGGGAACGGCGGTGCGCTGCGCTACCGTAGCCGTACGGATTCACCAGATCATCGAGCGAGGGGAATCGATCATGGATTCGGGTTCTGCGGCAGCTCTGGAAGGTATTCGGCAGGGATATCTCAACGGCGACCCGGTGGCGACCGCGCTGTTTATCCCGTTGTTCTTCATCGCCGGAATCTTCGGACTCATCCAGGGCAAGCCGTTCTGAGACCGACGGTATGTGAACACCGGATTTGGTGCCGCCGCCCGGGACCGATAAGCTGACCGGGCTCCGGTTCCCGGAGCGAAGTTCTCGGCCCCGTCGTCTAGCGGCCTAGGACGCCGCCCTCTCAAGGCGGTAGCGCGGGTTCAAATCCCGTCGGGGCTACAACAACGCCATGCCCGCCCTCATCGGGGGCGGGCATTGTCGTTTCCGCGGGCGGTTGTCGTTTCCGCGGGCAGTTGTCGTTTGCGGGTCGGCCCGCTCATCGCGGCGCGGTCAGGTCGTAGATCGTCACCCGTCCACGTTCCGCGCGGTGAAGTGTTGCCGCACCCAGGCGGCGATCCGCGCTGCCGTCGAATCCGCCGATCGTCATGACCGGCAGTTGGGTGGCGAGCTGGTATCCGAGCCGTCCCGCGGCACCGACCAGTGCCGGTCCGGCGCCGTCGCGATGTCCTCGACGGCGATGTCCTCGACGGCGATGTCCTCGACGGCGATGTCCTCGACGGCGATGTCCGCAACGATGATGTCCTCGACGACGCTGCCGGCGACCGCGTTGCGGAAAACCCAGCGCAGTCCCACGAATCGGGTCAGCGTCGCCACCAGATTCGCAATCACCAGCACCAGCAGTTCCACGTGCACGGACGCCTCCGGCGCCCACCGGTGCAGGGCGAACAGCGAACCGCTGGTCAGTACCCAGGCGAAGGCGAAGATCAGCAGGCCCTGGAAGTGGTGGGAGACCGCGTTGCCCGAGCCGCGCACCCCGAACGTGAACGCGCGGTTCGCCGCGGTGTTGGCGACCGCGGTAATCAGCAGGGCGGCGAAGTTCGCGGGCTGGGCGCCCACCACGGCCTGCAACATCACGTACAGGAGCATGTAGGCCAGGGTGGAGAGCGCACCGATGATGCCGAAGCGCACCAGCTGCCCGACCATGCCCAGCGGCACCCCGTCCACCAGCGGTTCCCGCCCGATGGCGGCGCGCAACTCGTTGATCGGCAGCGCGCCGGTGGCCAGGCCGCGGCCCACCCGCCACACGCCGAGCAGGTCCTTGCGGGCGGTGTCGATGATGTCCACGCGGCTGTCCGGATCGTCGATCCAGTCCACCGGTACCTCGTGGATGCGCAGCCCGGCGCGTTCGGCGATCACCAGCAGTTCGGTGTCGAAGAACCACTCTCCGTCCTCGACCAGCGGCAGGATCCGGCGCGCCACATCGGTGCGCATCGCCTTGAATCCGCACTGGGCGTCGGAGAACCGGGCCTGCAGCGAGGCCCGCAGAATCAGGTTGTAGCAGCGGGAGATGATCTCACGTTTGGGACCGCGCACCACGCGTGAGGATTTCGCCAGCCGGGTGCCGATCGCCAGATCGGAATGTCCGGAGACCAGCGGGGCCACCAGCGGCAGCAGTGCGTTGAGGTCGGTGGACAGGTCGACGTCCATATACGCGACGACCTGTGCCTTCGAGGCCTCCCACACCGCACGCAGCGCGCGCCCGCGGCCCTTGCGGTCGAGGTGGACGACCTCGACCTCGGGCAACTCCTCGGCGAGTGCGTGCGCCACGGCGAGCGTGGAGTCAATGGATGCGTTGTCCGCCACCGTGATCCGGGTCGAGAACGGAAATCCGTCACGCAGGAAGGCGTGCAGCCGGCGGACACATCCGGCGAGATCGCGCTCCTCGTTGTACACCGGGATCACGACCTCGAGCACCGGTGTGCGCGTCGAGTCGGGGGTGGTGGCCGCCTGGAACGCCATCGCTGTCTCGGTCATCGTCCCAATGTCGGCCACCAGCCTTGGGCAGTGCTGCGCCCTGGCTGGGAGATACCTGGGAGCGCCGCGGCGCCTTCCTCCGCACTACACCGGGGCGCCGAGCTCCAGCACGACCAGGGGAACCGGCCGCTCGGTCCGGGACTGGAAATCGGCCAGCAGGGCATTGTTCGCCAGCACCCAGCCGGCGAACTCGTCGTATTCGGCGCCCGTGAGGGCCCGGCCGACACCGTGGTAGGTCTTGCCGCCCAATTCGACGGTGACCTGCGGGTTCGCTGTGATGTTGTGGTACCACGCCGGGTACTTGTTCTCGATGAACGAACTCAGGTACGGGGTGTCGTCGCGATACAGCACGCCCAGCGGCACGGTATGCGGCTTGCCGCTGCCGGCGCCCGTCGTAGTGAGCAGCAGCAGGGTGGCGCCTTCGTAGGAGCCTCCGACCTTACCGCAGTTCGCCCGGAACTCCTCGATGACAGGAGCGTTCCAGGTCTTGATATCGCCCTCGCTGAAGGCCTGATTCCATGGTGCGTCCGGATCGTCGTAGGAGCTGATGTCGCGCTGGGGAACCGAGTCGGATTCGTTCATGTGGGCAGTTTGCCGGAGGGGTACGACATATCTCGGAAGTGTGAAATCGGTTGGATCGGATCAGTTCTCGCGCAGCCGCCACAGCGGTGACACTGGACCGTGGCCGGCGCCGAGGTCGTAGGCATCCTTCAGACAGCGCGTGGTCCACTCCTTGGCGAAGGCCACCGCCTCGGGCACCTGGTAGCCGTGTGCCAGCGCGCAGGCGGAGGCGGCGGCCAGGGTGTCGCCGCCGCCGTGATCGTTACCGGTCGTGATGCGGAGCGCGGTGAGCTCGCGGAATCGGTCGCCGTCGAACAGCAGATCGGTACTGAATTCGGAGGAGCGCAGGTGCCCGCCCTTGACAACGGCCCAGCGCGGGCCGAGTGCGATCAGTGCCTCGGCGGCCTTGCGGGCGGTGCGGTCGTCGGTGACGACGATGCCGGTGAGCAGCCGGACCTCGTCCAGATTCGGGGTCACCAGCGTGGCGTGCGGAATGAGGACCGAGCGCAGTGCGTCCACAGCTTCCGCGTGCAGCAGTGGGTCCCCGTGCATGGAGGCCGCGACCGGGTCGACCACCAGCGGCACCGTGCCGTCACCTCCGATACCGACCTCGTCGCAGACCTGCGCCACCGCCTCGATGATGGCGGTCGAGGCCAGCATGCCCGTCTTGGCCGCCGCGACGCCGATATCACCGGTGACCACCCGCACCTGATCGGCGACGGTCTGCGGCGGAATCTCGTGAAAGCCGCTGACGCCCACCGAGTTCTGCACCGTCACCGCGGCCACGGCCACGCAGGCGTGGACACCCAGCAATGCCATGGTCCGCGAATCGGCCTGGATTCCCGCCCCACCTCCGGAGTCGGTTCCGGCGATGGTCAGCACCCGGACCGGGGTCGCGCCCGGTTCCGGCAACGGCAGCAATTTCACGAATCAGACCCTACGACGCCGCCCGATCGGACGCGCAGCGCGTACGGTCGAGGTATCAGGATCACTCAGTTCCTGCAAACAAAGGACCTTATGTCCGACAAATCTCCGCGCAGCACAATGTCCAAGAAGTCCGGAAAGTCGCTCAAGGAGAAGCGAGCGGAGAAGAAGGCCAAGGGCGTCACCCAGTCGGGTGTCGAGACCACCTTCGAAGGGAAGAAGCACCGGTAGGGCCGGCGCTGAGCAGTCGGGTGCGACTGCTCAGCAGACCGAACTCACCGCACCAGGGCGAAGAACCGCCGGATGTCGCCGACCAGGACCGCGGGTGCCTCGTGCGCGGCGTAGTGGCCGGCCGCGTCGTTCGGCCCACCGGTCACCGAACCCGCGTCATAGGAATTCCAGCTGACGATGTTCTTGTGATCGCGCTCGGCGAAGCGGCGGATCGACCGGAAATCTCCGGCGAACATGGCCAGTGCGGTCGGGGTGGTGGTCGGCTCGCTCGGCCGCTCGGTGGCGTGGGCGTTCTCGTAGTAGAACCGGATCGAGGAGGACGCGGTGCCGGTGAGCCAGTACAGCGCGATGTTGCCGATCACGAATTCCGGATCGAGGCTTTCGCCGAAAAGCTGTGCGTTCCAGCCCAAAAGCCCCAGCGGAGAGTCGCTGAGCGCGTAGGCCAGCGTCTGCGGTTGCTGGCTGCACAGGATGTTGAACCCCATCTTGTTGTCCTGGAACCACTGCAGGTGCGCCAGCGCGCCGAGGTCCTCTTCGGACAATCCCTCGAATTCCGCCGGATCCCCGGAGGGGAAGGAGAACAACTGCGTCACGTGGACCCCCGCCACGCGATCACCGGCCAGCCGGCCGATCTCGGGGGAGATCATCGACCCGCCGTCGTTGCCGATCGCGCCGAAGCGCTGGTAGCCGAGCCGATCCATCAGTTCCACCCAGGCGCGGGCGGTGCGCTGGGTATCCCAGCCGGCGCTGCGGGTCGGGCCGGAGAAGCCGAAACCCGGCAGCGACGGCACGACCACGTGGAAGGCCGGATGGTCGGGGGATTCCGGCTCGGTGAGGGCCTCGATCACGTCCAGGTACTCCAGGACCGAACCGGGCCAGCCGTGGGTGAGGATCACCGGCAGGGCGTCCGGCCGCGATGAGCGGACGTGCAGGAAGTGGATGTTCTCGCCGTCGATTTCCGTACGGAACTGCGGATGCGCATTGAGCCGCGCTTCCGTTGCCCGCCAGTCGAATTCGTTCAGCCAGTACTCGGCCAGCGCGCGCACCCGATCGCCCGGCACACCGTAGGCGTCACCGACGCCGGACAGCTCGTTCGGCCACAGCGCCCGGCGCAGCCGATCGGCGAGGTCGTCGAGGCGGTCCTGCGGGATATCGATGTGGAACGGGCGGATGGTCATGATCGCCTCCCTATGGAACGGAATGTTTTGTTCTGATTCAATCGTATCAGAACGGATCATTCCGTTTCAAGTGCTACGCTGAAACCATGCCGAAATCAGCCGACGCCTCAGCTCACCAGGCGCTTCCCGGCCGCAAGGCGCAGGCCGCGCGCAACGACGGGATCATCCTCGACGCCGCCCGCGCGGTCTTCCTCGCGGATGCGACCGCGCCGATCTCGGCCGTCGCCGAACGGGCCGGGGTGGGGATCAGCGCGCTGTATCGCCGCTATCCGAGTAAGGAGGCGCTGCTGCGCACTCTCTGCTACCAGGGTTTGTGCCGCTACAACGCCGAGGCCGAGGCCGCGCTGGAGTCGGCGGCGGACGCCGACGTGCTCGCCGAATTCCTGCGCCGGGTGGTCGACGCCGATGTGCATTCGCTGACCGTGCGACTGGCCGGGACGTTCACACCGGACGAATCCTTCGCGCCTCAGGTGCGGCGCTCGGTGGAGCTGAACGAGGAAATACTGCGCCGGGCAGAGCTATCCGGCGCCGTACGTGACGGGGTGACGGTCGCCGACCTCAGCCTGGTGCTGGAGGCGTGTGCGGCGATCGTCCTCCCCGATCCCACTCGGACCACGCAACTGCGTCATCGCATGCTCGCCCTGCTGCTCGACGGTCTGCGCACCCCGGGCGAGCTCCCCGGCCCCGCACCGCAACCCGAGGATTTCGCCGCGCGCTGGCAGCCGCGCACGTAGCGGTTGCGCCGGCCGCCTGCGGAGTTCGATGCCGGCGTACCCGTGATCCTCACCGGAATCCGGACGCTCGCGAACATCGAGCGATGAGCTGCGGGCGTGCGGCACATCTGCGGCGCCGACGCCCGCCCTGGCGGCGGGCGAGCGTCGGCGCACGCAGCGCAACGGCCGAACCGTTACGGCACAACAGCTTTCGCTGTCAGGACACGACCGGCAGGTAGACCTTTCCACCAGCCTCGGCGAATTCGGCCGACTTCTCGGCCATACCGGCCTCGATCGCCTCCACGTCGGTGAGTCCCTGCTTCTCGGCGTACTCGCGCACATCGGCGGAGATCCGCATCGAGCAGAACTTCGGGCCGCACATCGAGCAGAAGTGAGCGGTCTTGGCCGGTTCGGCGGGCAGCGTTTCGTCGTGGTACTCCCGCGCGGTGTCGGGGTCCAGCGACAGTGCGAACTGGTCGTGCCAGCGGAATTCGAAGCGCGCCTTGGACAATGCGTCGTCACGTTCCTGTGCCCGCGGATGCCCCTTGGCGAGATCGGCGGAATGCGCGGCGATCTTGTAGGTGATCACGCCGGTTTTCACGTCGTCGCGATTGGGCAGCCCCAGATGTTCCTTCGGGGTGACGTAGCAGAGCATCGCGGTGCCGGCCTGGGCGATGATCGCCGCGCCGATCGCCGAGGTGATGTGGTCGTAGGCCGGTGCGATATCGGTGGCGAGCGGGCCCAGGGTGTAGAACGGAGCCTCCTCGCACAGCTCCTCCTCCAGCCGCACGTTCTCCACGATCTTGTGCATCGGGACGTGGCCCGGGCCCTCGATCATCACCTGTACGCCATGGGATTTCGCGATCTTGGTCAGCTCGCCGAGGGTGCGCAGTTCGGCGAACTGTGCCTCGTCGTTGGCATCCGCGATGGAACCGGGCCGCAATCCGTCGCCGAGTGAGAAGGTGATGTCGTATTTCGCGAGGATCTCGCACAGCTCCGCGAAGTTCGTGTACAGGAACGATTCCTGGTGGTGGGCCAGACACCACGCCGCCATGATCGAACCGCCGCGCGAGACGATGCCGGTGACGCGCTTGGCGGTCAGCGGTACGTACCGCAGCAGCACCCCGGCATGTACGGTCATGTAGTCCACGCCCTGCTCGGCCTGCTCGATCACGGTGTCGCGATAGATTTCCCAGGTCAGCTGGGTCGGATCGCCGTTCACCTTCTCCAGCGCCTGATAGATCGGCACGGTGCCGACCGGTACCGGCGAATTCCGCAGGATCCACTCGCGGGTCTCGTGAATGTTCTTACCGGTGGACAGGTCCATGATGGTGTCGGCGCCCCAGCGGGTGGCCCACACCATCTTCTCGACCTCTTCGGCGATCGAGGAGGTGACCGCGGAGTTGCCGATGTTGGCGTTGATCTTCACCGCGAACTTTTTGCCGATGATCATCGGCTCGCACTCGGGATGGTTGTGGTTAGCGGGGATCACGGCCCGGCCGGCGGCCACCTCGTCGCGAACCAATTCCGGCGAAACACCTTCGCGCGCAGCGATATACCGCATCTCGGCGGTGATCGCCCCGGCTCGGGCCCAGGCCAGCTGAGTGCGCGGGCCCGGCACGTCCGGTTCGGTCCAGCTGTCGCGCAGCTTCGGAAGTCCGGCCTCCAGGTCGATCGTCGCCGAATCATCGGTGTACGGGCCGGAGGTGTCGTAGACGTCGAAGTGTTCGCCGTTGGTCAGGTTGATCCGGCGGACCGGGATACGCAACGTCGTCCCGTCGGCGTCGATCTGCTCGTAGTGCTTTGCGCTGCCCGCGATGGGGCCGGTGGTGACATGGTTCGACGACATATGAACTCTCAATCCTCCCTACGCCGGCATTACCCGGTCAGGTTCGTACGGTCGACGGCCCTGATCCGCCCGAATGGGCTAGCCGTCCTCTCAGCCCGCTGGTGCGAGCCCCCGTTGGCACGTGTGATACCCGGCCGAGGGTACCCCGTCTCGGTGGGACGCGTCACTGGGACCGCAGCGGCGGCGTGCTCGAACTGCCGGCCCGGCGAACCCTGCCATGCGGTCGTCGGACGACGACTCGACTTGCTGGATTCATTGCGATGGCCGCAGTGTCACCACGGCCGCGATTATCCGAGCCGACGACGGTGGGTGCGCCGAAATCCGTGGACAGACCTCGGAGCTTCGTCTACTTTCGACACGAATCACCAAGGGGGCGGTGGTTGTTCGAGATGGCGCCGTTCGGCGCCCGGCGGGGGGAGCCGAGTTGAAAGTCCGTGCATCTGTGATGGCCGCGGCTGCAGGATTATGGATATCGGCACCCACCGGCAGCCGTGATCCGCAACGCGCTTCGTAGCCACCTCGGGCGAGCCGATCACGTCGAATACAGGGCGTCGATTTCGTCGGCGAAGTCGCGCAACACCACATTGCGCTTCAGTTTCAGCGACGGCGTGAGATAGCCGTTGGCTTCACTGAATTCGGTGCGCAGCAGCCTGAACTTCCGGACCGCCTCGGCTCGGGATACGGCCGCGTTGCCGTCGTCGACGGCGTCCTGGATCGCGCCCAGCAGCTCCGGGTCGGAATCGAGGTCGGCGAGGGTGGCCTCGGGGGGTTTGCTGTGCAGCTGCTTCCAGATCGGGAAGTGCTCGCTGTCGACGGTCACCAGACAGGTGACGTACGGTTTGGCGTCGCCGACGACCACGACTTCGCCGATGATGGCGTGGGCTCGAATGCGGTCTTCGATCACCGCTGGGGCGACGTTCTTGCCGCCGGCGGTCACGATGAGTTCTTTCTTGCGGCCGGTGATGGCGAGGTAGCCCTCGTCGTCGAGTGAGCCGATGTCGCCGGTGGCGAACCAGTCGTCGCGGAAGGTGTGCGCCGTGGCCACGGGGTTGTTCCAATAGCCGGGGAACATCTGGGGGCCCCGGAGCAGGATCTCGCCGTCCTCATCGATGCGAACCGTGGTGCCCGGTACCGACTGGCCGACGGTTCCGATCTTCGGCCGGTCGTCCGGGTTGAAGGTGGCGATTCCGGAGGTTTCGGTCAGCCCGTAACCCTCCAGCACCGTGAAGCCGACGCCGCGGAAGAAGTGCCCCAGCCGTTCGCCGAGTGGCGCACCACCGGAGAGGGCGTGCGTGGCCCGGCCACCGAGCGCGGCTCGCAGCTTGCGGTACACCAAACGGTCGAACAGCCGATGGCGTAAGCGCAGGCCCAGCGGGACGTGGTCGTGATCCAAGGCGCGGCTGTAGGCGATCGCCGTAGCGGCGGCGATGTCGAAGATCCGGCCCCGGTGCGTCAACTGCGCCTGCGTGCGTGCCGCGTTGAAGACTTTTTCGAATACCCTCGGTACGCCGAGGATCAGCGTCGGCCGGAAGGTTCCCAGCTCGTCGGTGACGTTCTTGACGTCGCCGACATGACCGATCTTGATCGGTACGAGCGCGGCGGCCACCTCGACGATCCGCCCGAACACGTGGGCCAGCGGCAGAAACAGCAGGACCGACGACTCACCCGTGCGGAACAACTGCGGCAGGCGTGCGGTCGCATTGCTCAGTTCGCCGAGGAAGTTGCCGTGGGTGATCCGGCATCCTTTGGGCCGGCCGGTGGTGCCGGAGGTGTAGACAATGGTCGCGAGAGAGTCCGCTGCGATCGCTGACCGCCGTTCGTCCAGCGCGGCGTCGGTGATATCGGCGCCGGTTCGCGCGAGGGTGGCGACCGCGTCCGCCTCGATCTCCCAGATGTGCGCGAGATCGGGCACCTGTTCTTGCACCTTGCCCACGACGGCCGTGTGCGCGGCGGTTTCCGTGATCACCGCGACGGCTCCGGAATCGGAGAGTATCCATTGGACCTGTTCGGCCGAGGACGTCTCGTACACCGGAACGGAAACGGCCGCGGCGCACCAGATGGCGAAATCGAGCAGTGTCCACTCGTACCGGGTGCGGGACATGATAGCCACCCGGTCGCCCGGCTCGATACCACTGGCGATCAGGCCCTTGGCCGCCGCTCGCACCTCGGCGAGGAATTCGACCGAGGTCAGATCCTCCCACCTGGAGTCGCGTTTTCGAGCGATGACCGCGACGTCGGGATACCGTTCGGCGTTGCGGTGAACAAGGTCGCCGAGGGTGGCGCCGGGGGGAACTTCGTATAGGGCCGGCAGGCTGTATTCGCGCATAGCTGCTCCTCATAAAGCCACGCTGCCGATGGTGTTCACCGCGCCGAACGACGTGGAAGACGCGTTGCGTGCGCTGTGACGCCTCTCACATTGTAGTCGCGCTGCACGATTATCGGGGGGTGTCCGCCAGGACGGTCGCACTCCGCCGATCAGCGGCGGGCGGGCAGGATGCGGCTGCTGACCTCGCCTAACGCAATAGGCGAGCCGCCGGGGCCAGGGGCCGTGGCGGTGAGAAGGACGGTATCCCCGTCGGCGAGGAAGGTCCGCTCGGAGCCGCCGATGTCGACGGGTTCGGCGCCGTTGCCGGAGAGTTCGATGAACGATCCGCTCTGTTCCCGGTGGGGGCCCGAGATGGTGCCGGAGGCGAACAGGTCGCCGGGCCGGGTGCCGGCGCCGTTGGCGGTCAGATGGGCCAGCATCTGCGCCGCCGACCAGTACATCGCGCGATACGGCGGCGCACTCACCTGGACGCCGTTCCAGCGCACGCGCACATCGATGTCGAATCCCCAATCCTGTTGTCCCCGTAGATAGGGAAGCGGTTCCGGCGTTTGTTCCGGCAGCGCGATCCGGGCGGATTCCAGCGCGGCGAGCGGAGTGATCCACGCCGCCAGCGAGGTGGCGAACGATTTGCCGAGGAAGGGGCCGAGCGGCTGTCCCTCCCAGGCCTGTATGTCGCGGGCCGACCAATCGTTGACCAGCGCCACGCCGAAAACATGATCGGGGAACGCGTCTACCGCGATCGATGTCCCCATCTCGGAACCGACGCCGACGACGAAGCCGAGTTCCGCCTCGATGTCCAGCCGTGCGGACGGCCCGAATTCCGTTGCGCCCGAGCCGGTCCGGTGCTGGCCGCGGGGCCGGATCACCGGAGTCCCGGAGACCACCACGCTGCCCGCGCGCCCGTGATACCCGACCGGCAGGTGTCGCCAATTCGGCAGCAGCGGTTCGCCGTTCGGACGCAGGAACCGCCCGAGTCTGGTGGCGTGATCGATACTCGCGTAGAAGTCCACATAGTCGCCGATCGCGATCGGAAGCTTCGACCGCACCGACGCGACCGGATGAATCACCGCCTCGGGCAGTGGCGCACGCACCGCCTCCCGCAGCCGTTCGCGCACCGTGTGCCAACGCTGTGGCCCCTGGGCCAGGAATGCGTTCAGATCGGGGCGCGCGAAAGTCGAATCATCCAGCAACACGGCCAGATCCACGACATCCGAGCCGATCCGCACCCCGACTCGGAAATCGCCGCCGGGCGGTGCGAACACCCCGTAGGGCAGGTTGTCCGGCCCGAAAGGGGCATCCTCGGACACCCCCAGCCGGACCGTGGCGTTCACGCCCGCTCCGAACTCGGCCCGCGGCCCGACCAGGTCCACGCGTAATCCAGATCCTCGCAGGCCAGGGCACCCTCGCCGAGCCCCAGCGGGCGGAAGGTGTCGACCATTACCGCCAGTTCGTCGAAATACTCCACGCCGATACTGCGCTCATAGGCGCCCGGCTGCGGGCCGTGCGCATATCCGCCCGGATGCACCGAGACCGAGCCCGGTCCGATACCGGAACCGCGGCGGGCCTCGTAATTTCCGCCGCAGTAGAACAAAATCTCGTCGGAGTCGACATTGGAGTGGTAGTAGGGCACCGGAATCGACAGCGGGTGGTAGTCGACCTTGCGGGGTACGAAATCGCAGATCACGAAGTTCGTCCCCGCGAAGGCCTGGTGCACCGGGGGCGGCTGATGAACGCGGCCGGTGATCGGCTCGAAATCGGCGATATCGAAGGTGTACGGATACAGGCAGCCGTCCCAGCCCACCACGTCGAACGGATGATCGGCGTACACCATTCGGGTGCCGAGTATTTCGGCACCGGGCCGATGTTTCACCAGCACCTCGACCTCGGTGCCGGACTCCTGCAGCGGCTCGGCCGGACCGTGCAGATCCCGCTCGCAGTACGGCGAATTCTCCAGGAACTGGCCGAATGCGGACAGATACCGCTTCGGTGCGGTGATGTGTCCGGTCGCCTCGATGATGTAGCCGCGCAGCGGTTCCGGGCCCTCCGGCCGCCAGCGATGCGTGGTCGCGCGCGGTAGTAGCACGTGGTCGCCCGTGTGCACCGGTAGCCGCCCGAAGACGGTGTCCACCACGCCCGATCCGGATTCGACGTAGACCAGCTCGTCACCGATCGCGTTGCGGTACAAGGATGATTCGCGCAGCGCCGCCACATAGGAGATGCGCACGTCGTCGTTGCCGAGGATCAGACGGCGGCCCGTCACCACGTCGGTCTGCGCGAGCACGGACTCGGGGAACAGTTCGTGCAGTCGTAGGTGCCGGTGCCGCAGCGGATGGTTCGGCACGGTCCGGGGATTCGGCGGCCGCCAGACCGAGGAGTCGACGATCGCCGGCGGCAGGCCGCGGTGATACAGCAGTGACGAATCGCCGGAGAAGCCTTCCTCGCCCATCAGCTCCTCGTAGAGCAGCTGCCCCCGTTCGTCGCGATGCTGGGTGTGCCGCTTCGGCGGTAGGGAACCCAGTTGCCGATAGAACGCCATACCGCTCTCCCGCCGGGTCGCTGGTCGAATGGACGCCGATGTCCATTTTAGCTAGCACAATTGCCGGAGAGTGCGAACTTTGATCGGCAGAAATGCCGGTCGAGCGGCGGTTTCGCGACAGCTCTCAGGCCGAGCGCAGCGCCCGGTAGACCGCCGCGCCGACGAAGGCGCCCAGATCCTGCGGGGTCCACTTGTCGCCCTCGGTCACCAGTGTTCGCACCGCCCCCTCACCGGCCGAAACCCACAACTCGACCAGTGCGGGCAGTTTGCGTTCCGCATCCACGGTTCCCCACGCCTCCAGAGTGGGCCGCAACCGGGTGGTGCAGCGCTCGACCGCCAAGCTGCGCCCGCGTCCGAACGATTTCGCCACCGCCGGATCGGGATTGCCGTGCAGGAGTTTCCAGGTGTCGGGGCGTTTGGAGACCGTCTCCAGCAGGGCGCGGAAGCCCTCGACGAAGACCTCTTCGTCGGCCTCGACCCGGCGTGGCGGCAGGGCGTCCATGATGCCGGCCAGCAGTAGCCCCTCCTCGCGCTGGATGAGGGCGTTGATGAGTTCGACGCGATCGGCGAAGCAGGCGTAGATCACCGGCCGGGTCACGGTCAGGCGTTCCGCCACGGCGGCGATGGTGACGGCCGCGATCCCCTCGTCCGCCGCGATGCGCAGCGCCGCATCCAGAACCTGCGGGCGACGGCGTTCGGGGCCGAGATGCTGGGCCCGTTGACGCGGTCGCACCGCGGATTCCGAAGCCATGGCGAACAAGATAGCAGTGGTAGAGGCCGGTTATGCCGATCGCATCGCACCGGCGGAAGGCAGCTGCGCGGGCCGGGCCCGGCCGATCGGGGATGCCGATCGAGATATCGAATGCGAGCACATTTCGAGCAAATTTGTCGCGCGGCGGCGCACGATTGGGGAAAGTGAATCACGAATGGACTGGTCCGCCCGCCTAAGTTACCCCAAATTCTCTAGTCTCGGCCGGTTACGGTTGCGTAAGTGAACGCCGGTACGGCAACCTCCGACGGAGAACATCCCACGACGGCGAGGAGGCCCTGAGCGTGCCACACTACAAGGCGAACCTTCGGGATATCGAGTTCAACTTGTTCGAGGTGTTGGGGATCGGTGCGCTGCTGGAGTCCGGCGCGTACGGCGATCTGGATACCGAAACCGCACGCGGAATGCTCACCGAGGTGCAGCGGTTGGCGGAGGGGCCGGTAGCCGAATCGTTCGTCGACGCCGATCGCAATCCGGTTTCGTTCGACGCGGCCGAGCACGAGATCACGGTGCCGGACCCGCTGCGCAAGACGGTCGCGGCGGTCAACGAGGCCGGCTGGTCCGGGCTGGGTATGCCCGCGGAGATGGGCGGGGTAGACGCCCCGTCGCCGCTGATCTGGGCCATCCAGGAAATGATCATCGCAGCGAACAATTCGGCCAGCTTCTTCAATATGGGCCCGCTCATGCATCAGGTGCTGTACCGCGAGGGCACCGAGGAACAGCGGCGGTGGGCCGAGCACGCCTGGGAAAACCGCTGGGGCGGAACGATGGTCCTCACCGAACCCGATGCCGGATCGGATGTCGGCATGGGTCGCACCAAGGCCGTCCAGCAGGCCGACGGGACCTGGCACATCGAAGGGGTGAAGCGCTTCATCTCCGGTGGTGACGTCGGTGATACCGCCGACAACATCTTCCACCTCACCCTGGCCCGGCCGGAGGGCGCCGGCCCGGGTACCAAGGGGCTGTCGCTGTTCATGGTGCCGAAGTATCTGTTCGATTCGCAGACAATGGAATTAAGCGAGCGCAACGGCGTGCTGGTGACCAATCTCGAACACAAGATGGGCCTCAAGTCCTCGCCCACCTGTGAGCTGACCTACGGCGGCGACAAGCCCGCGGTCGGTTATCTGGTCGGCGACGTGCACAACGGCATCGCCCAGATGTTCAAGGTCATCGAGAGCGCTCGCATGATGGTCGGCGTGCTGTCGGCGGGAACCCTGTCCACCGGATATCTGAACGCGCTGGAGTACGCGAAATCTCGCGTACAGGGCGCCGATCTGACCCAGATGGCCGACAAGACCGCTCCGCGCGTCACCATCACCCACCACCCGGACGTACGGCGCAGCCTGGCGCTGCAGAAGTCCTATGCCGAGGGTCTGCGGGCGCTGTATCTGTATTGCGCGTCGTATCAGAACGACGATGTGGCACAGGCGAATTTCGGCGCGGACCCCGATACCGCGGCGCGGGTCAACGACCTGCTGCTGCCGATCGTCAAGGGGGTGGGCTCGGAACGGGCGTACGACACGCTCACCGAGTCGCTGCAGACCTTCGGTGGATCGGGATATCTGCAGGATTACCCGATCGAGCAGTACATCCGCGACGTGAAGATCGACTCGCTGTACGAGGGGACGACCGCGATCCAGGCGCAGGACTTCTTCTTCCGCAAGATCGTTCGCGACAAGGGCGTGGCGCTCGCCCATGTCGCCGGACTGGTACAGCAGTTCGTCGAGAGCGAGCCCGACACCTTGAAAGCGGAGAAGACCCTGCTGGGCGCCGCGCTCGCGGATGTGCAGGCGATGGCGACCGCGCTCACCGGCTATCTGGTGGCCGCGGCACAGACGCCGGAGGAGATCTACAAGGTCGGACTGGGTTCCGTGCGCTTCTTGCACGCCGTGGGTGATCTCGTCATCGGCTGGCGGCTCCTGGCACAGGCGCAGGTCGCACAGGCCGCGCTGGCCGGACAGCCGGCGGAGAAGGACCGGCTGTTCTACGCCGGGAAGGTCGGTGTCGCATCGTGGTTCGCCAAGAACCAGCTGCCGCTGCTGAGTGGTGTGCGGGCCGTGGTGGAGAACCTCGACACCGCCATCATGCGGCTGGAGGAGGGCGCCTTCTGAGCTGAGGGCCCGCACCACGCGCACGGCCGGCCGGGAATTCCCTGCCGGCCGTGGCATATTCGTATGCGACTCGCCCGCGTGTGGTAATCGAATGCGGGTACAACTGTCGGCATGGTGTTCCCGATGGCCTTCGGCTGGATCCAGGCATTGCTGGCGGTGCTCTTCGTCGTCGCGATCGCGATGCTGGTCACGGCCGTCGTTCGCGCCCGGAAAGCGGGCTGGCGCAGGCAAATCGGGCGCGGCGGGAGCGGGCTGGTGGTGCTACTGGCGGCGGTCGTCCTGTTGTGGGCGGTGACCCTGCTGCAGACCTACCTAGGGCTGACCGGTGAGGTGAAGGCCGCGCACGTCGTCGCGAAAAGCGTTGCCGGCAGCGACCATACCCTCGATATCGAGCTCACCCTCTACGGCGACGGCCGCCACGACGAGACACATCGGACCTATCGGATCGAGGGCGATCTGTGGGTGTTACAGGCCGATATCGTGGAATTGGAGCCGTGGGTCAACGCGCTCGGTTTCCATTCCGGCTACAAGGTGACCCGGCTCTACGGTCAGCGGCTCGACGGTGCCGCGGTGAGCCAGCATCAGACCATGCTGGGCGGCGGCGACGGTGACTTCTTCACCGATATGCGCGATCACAGCTGGTACACCGAACCGTTCATCCGCTCGGCCTACGGCAATGCGGTGATCGCGATGCCCGGCAGCTACGACGTCTACATCTCCCACGACGCCATCAAGACCCGGCAGAGCTGACCTCCGGCCGCGGCTGCTCCGAGAGCGCCGGCGGGTCGGAGAATTCGACCACCACGGGGGCATGATCGCTGGCGCCCTTACCTTTTCGTTCCTCGCGATCGACCCCGGCATCGACGGCGCGGGCGCTCAGCTCGGGTGAGGCGAGGACGAAATCGATGCGCATCCCCTCCTTGCGCGGAAAGCGCAGCTGGGTGTAGTCCCAGTAGGTGTAGACACCCGGACCGGGGGCGAACGGGCGCATCACATCGGTGAATCCCGCCGCCACGACGGCGTCGAACGCGGCCCGCTCCGGCGCCGAGGTGTGCGTCTTGTGCGCGAAGAATTCCGGCGACCACACGTCGTCGTCGGTGGGTGCGATATTCCAGTCGCCGCACAGCGCGATCTGCGCCGACGGGTCGGCCCCCAACCAGGCCACGCCGGAATCACGCAGGGCCGCAAGCCATTCCAGCTTGTAGGTGTAGTGCGGATCGGTCAGCGTGCGCCCGTTGGGTACGTACAGACTCCACACCCGGACGCCACCGCAGGCGGCGCCGATCGCGCGGGCCTCCACCACCGGCGCGCTGAGCAGCGAGGCCTCGGCGTCCTTGTCGAATCCGGGCTGGCCCGGGAAGGTGACCTCGACGTCGTCGATGCCCACCCGGGAGGCGATCG
The DNA here is from genome assembly GCF_002933465.1 of Nocardia nova. Classification (GTDB taxonomy): domain Bacteria; phylum Actinomycetota; class Actinomycetes; order Mycobacteriales; family Mycobacteriaceae; genus Nocardia; species Nocardia nova_B. The sequence goes on along the minus strand of NZ_PSZE01000038.1, from coordinate 3,997 downwards.
CCACCCCGTTCCACTGACTGAAGCCGGTGTGCACGACCTCGTAGCCGGCCTCTTCGAACCGCTCGGCCGGGAACTGGTCGTCGCGGCATTTGGTTTCCTGGATGGCCAGCACATCGATATCGGCGCGATCCAGCCACGACACAACCCGATCCACGCGAGATCGAATCGAATTCACATTCCAGGTGGCCAACCGCATGACAGCGAGATTAGTCGTCACCTTTTTCACCGTCACCGCCGAGTTCGGCAGGCAGCTGACCGTTCGCCCATCGGGCGTAGATGTACTCGGGTTCAACGGTGATCACGTCCGCGACCCGGACCAGCGTCGGCGGGACGGCAGCGTTGTCGAAGTGGGCGCTCCACAATGCGGCGGAGTCGCACGCCGGCATCTTTCACACCGTGCGTGAAGACGATGGTCTTGCGCAGGTTGTAGCCGAGCCGCTTTGCCAGGGAACGGATCTGGACTTCGTCCCATGGTTGACGTACACCGGAAACGTCTCGGCGCAGATAGCCGACGGCATCGATTCTCATCGTTGCCCATAGGGCCAACGCGTCCGAAAGGCGTTCGACCACAGCGACCGGCGGCAACTCGCACGGCGTCGCGGAGCCGTCCCGGTGCTCATCGCGAAGATGCTCACCAGGAACTCGTCGCGGAGGTTCACCATTCATTGTCTGTCCCCGGGGGCCGCGTTGTGTCGGCTGTGTCGGCAGGCATCCGACGATCTCGGCATCCTCCGGATGTGGCCTTCGTGCATTCGCGGATGATCTCGAGCAGTAACGCGGCCGACGGCCGGAAGCCGTCGACCGGCAGCTCACACCATGAGCGGTAGCCGTCCTGGGCATCACTCGGCACGGGAAGGGCGACGCTCGCACCGAGAGGGGCAACGGTCACCGACGCGCGATACATCTCCGCGTGCAGGTCGACGTCATCGAAAGGCAGATCGGGTTTCAACAGGAAGGTCCAACGCCCGCTACGGGTGTGCAGGACGACCGGCCCCGGTGGAATGTGGCGAGACCGCAGTGTCTCTTTCACGCGGGCGCCGAGCGCGCCGGGCGTCGTAATCGCGGCCACCGCACCGACTGTGACGATGATGCGGTCGGTCTCGGGTTCGACCGTGGCGGGTAGCGCGAAATGGGTGCGGTAGAGCGCGCACGGGCCGCACCCGCACCCACACCCACCACCCGGTGGCCTGCGGGATCAACTGAACACGGCACGAAATCACCTGACTCTATTCCCGGGTGGTCTCGTCATCGGGGACTACTCAGTCCCGTCGGCGTCGTTATCGGCGGGAATCTTCATTTCCAACTCCAGCGAATCCAGCACGCTGCTCGGAATGTCGTTACAAGGATCGAAACCCTGCGGAACATCAGCGGCGATCGAGGTCGCCGGCGCCCCACCGGACGGCTGCGCATTCCCATCAGCGCTCGACCCGCACCCCGCCACCAGCACCGCAGCCCCGGTAACAGCCACCAGCGCGGCCCCCGCGAAATGGTCCCCCAGTTGCGCATAGCGTCCTCCCGGTGCCGGTGCCGGTGCCTCGAGTGGTTTCTCGGGGCCGGACCGGCTCCTGCCCCCGTCAGCTCGCCTCGACCGTACCGAGCCGTCGGCGTGACCAGCAACGGAGCCTGCCGAACGGGCGGGGCGGAGCACGCCGGCCACGTACGACGAAACACTAACCCGCCATGGATATTTGGCACCGCCTCGAGGTTCGATGATCAAGAAAATTCGCGCCCGAATACGCCGATGTCCTTGGCGATTCTGAGATTTGATCGCGCGCCACGCATGCCCACTACATTGTAGCGTGACCCACATTGTCTACTTCGGAGTCGTAGGTGTCATTGTTTCGAAGATGGGGCCGTCGGCAGTCCGTGGCGGGAATTCCTCGCGACCCGATTTCCTGTTGACGGCTGCGGCGAAACTACTGTAGTTATCGCGCCATTCATTGAGCGTTGCGCCGCTTCCATCCGCGACTTCAGACCAGTCCCGCAACATATTGGGGCCGCGGTAGTATCCGTCGGGCCGTGGGTCGAAGAAGTGTCTGTAGTCCGGGTGTTGTCGAACGTAGTCCTGCACTCGAAGGTACATTTCGTGTACCGGATCCGGCACGCTTGTGCTCGGTGTGATTGCAGGGGCGGTGTGGTGAACGGCCGAGCCGCAACCGGTGCATCCAAGCAGGGCGATAATGATGAGAATTCCGACAACAAGCCTCATTTCGCACCCGGTGGTTTCTGCTTGCCACGGGGTGCAACATCAGACTCGGTGATCGGCCCGTTCCTGTCCTCTGGCGGCGCCGGGAATGCATCATTAGGAAGTTGGCGGTTGGTGTCGTGCTCGAACCGGCTGTAGTCGTCGCGCCATTCGTTCAGTCCGTTGTCGGTTGTGACGTTATGCCAGTCCGCCACGAGGTTTCCACCGTCCGGTTGATCGAAGTAGCGAGCAGCTTCAGGGTGCTGCTGCACATATCCTTGCGTCTGCAGGTACTCATCTCGGATCGGATCGGAATTGATTGAGTCTCGGATGGATCCGAGCTCGGTAGACACCTTGTCGTCAGCCAGCGGATGAGCGGGATCTGCCGGGTTCGGAATAACGTCGGCCTTGATGTAAGAGTCCACCGAGGCGGCGATACCTCCGACTACGGGACCAGCTACAGGGCCACCACCGATCGAAGCGGCGGTTTGCACCACGCTGGTGACCCCGTCGGCAAAGACTCCTCGATCGGCGTATTGCTGAGCGGCTTGGTAAGAGCGTTCGGCAGCATGAGCATTGATGTCCGTCGTCAGGCCGGCGTTCATGGCCTGTTGCAGGTTGCCAGCGTTGGCCTGCAATGACGGGGCGTGGTCCGTGTTGACGCCGGAAGCGTATTCAAGAGCATCATGCCATTGCATGCCGGCACTGTTGATCGTCCGTGCGGCCTGGGGGTCGGAATCGAGCACGGCAAACATCTTGCTCAGATCCGCGGAGTCCCGGAAAGGCGATTTCAGTAGCTGCCCCGTGGAATCGACGGGCGCACTGTTCAGCAGACTCATGCCCGGATAGTCATGCACATCAACGAAATTTCCCAGATATGGCGCCATTGTATTAGCGAGAGTCTGGGTAAGGGCGGGGTTCTTAGCGCCAAGCGGATTATCGGGGCTGTTCAATACCGACTGGTTGTTCGAGTCTCCGAGGATGGATGCGAGTCCGAACGCGGTCTGCCCCGCTTCATTGTTCGCGAAACTTCCCTTGGGCAGGGAGGCGTCCTGACCGATCCATTTGAACATGTTCTCGGCACCGTGTTGATCTGGCGACCAGTGGTGTTGGAGTACGTCGATCACGTGTTGGCTGCCGTAGTACTTGCCGCCGCCACCGCACGTCACATTCATGCGATCGGCAGCCGCACGGGCATCGGGATCGGAGCTGTTCGGATTGGCGAGGATGGCGTCGTGGACTGCGGCGTGATCGCCGGCTGCGTCATTCAGGAAACTGTCGGCAACTTTGGGAAGGGGGCCGTCCTTCAGAGCCGCGTGCCCGTCTGTGAACGCAACGAGTTCGGAGCCTTGTTTGACCATCGCGCGGTTGATGTCGCTGCCTTGGATCGTGGTGTCGCCCTTGGACATCAGCGTGCCCAGAGCGTTGAGGCCATTGAAGGTAGCAAGATCGCCCGGCTTGCTGGTGAGGTCGTGGCGGATCGATTCGGGGAGCTTGCTCATTGCTCCGGCATCGGCCCCTGGTTGCCCGTCGAGTTCCACCGAATGGACCTGAGGATCCGAAATCAAGCGTAGGTCGTTGGCGACAGCGGCCTGAACCGCGTCTCGACCGTTACTGGGGAGCTTGGCTCCCAGATCGGCGATGTCCTCAGCCTCGATCCACCGACGGGCGTGCGCCCTGTCGGTGTGCCGTGAATGAGAAAGTGCCCTTCGAGCTGGGATGATCACTGTTGTCTAGGCAATGATCGGTCCGGTTCAGAAGGACACTTCGGGTGCAAGTTTCGCATAGGTTCGCTGCGGAGTCGGCGGTGTT
>NZ_PSZE01000037.1 GCF_002933465.1 Nocardia nova | reverse complement strand
ACGCCGACCGAGTACGCTGTCCGCTGCGGCCACACCCACCACCCCGTGGCCTGCACCATCAACTGAAACTGGATCGAAAACAACCCGGACTCAAAACCCGGGTGGTCCCGTTATCGGGGACCGGCCAGCTTCCATGGACGATTTCGAGACCGTGATGAGCCAGATACAGCCACAGATGGCTCCGGCCTTGGTCAAGCGAATGCTGACGCCATTCCTGCCGCCCGAGACCAGCCTCCCACTCACCCTCAGCGACAGTGTGGACATGATGCGCCCGCTCATGCTCGCCACCGCAGGTCTGCGAATCATTGCCCCGACGGAAATAGACCAAGCCGCCGAACGCCTCTACGCCGCGCTTGTGCACCTGGCGCATCCCGACCGCTCCGACAGCGACCCGCAGCAGGACCTGGAGAACTGCCGCCGCGAGCAGCTGAAATTCACCAACACCGTACGTGTCTACTTTGGCCGCGACCCCATCCGCGTCCCGGAGGGGATGGCCACCGGCATGATCCGAACCACTTCGATCGGCTAAACAAGGTAGCCCGAAAATACGAGATCGAACCGCTGTACTCCACAGAGCTTGACGCTGTGCCTGCGGGAGCCACACACAGCATGGCCGTGTCGGGATGAGATCGGCAGCGCCCTCAGCCCAACGCTGGACAACATGCCGGCAATGGTCCGGTAGGGGCCCGGGGCCGGGCTATGGCAACGCCCTCGCCGCCCAGCACCTTTGGGCCCGAAACTGCGCATTCGGGTCCGTGGAGCTTCACGACCGCCATAGCGGTCGGTCAGCAATGCCGCGCGGGCAGTTGCTGGCCAGCCGTCCCTGATTGTCATCTATTCGGTCATTTAATGGCTGACGTCAGCCAACGCCGCCCACACGCGCCAACGTCAATGATGAATATCACATGGCGCGCCGAGTGTCGTTTCGTCGTCAGAGCAGCTCACATGCCAAATTGGCCAACGACACTCGATACCGCCAACGCTTGACAGCGATACCAACCGCAGGCTATCCGTATGCGAGTACATGGAGTTACCGATGTGTGTTCGAAATCAGTTGATGCCCTGAGCGAAACATCGAGACGTAGGCGAAAGGCCGTCCCGCTGTGGCGGGGCGGCCTTCCTCTTCGATGCGGGGGTGTGGGTAGCTGTTTCGCCCTTGCACCGACTGCGACCGGATGCCCTGTCCGGCCCTGCGACCGGACGCCATTTCCACTATCTGCGCAGGTGGTGGCTGACGTCGCCGATGAGGTCCATGGTCCCCGCGCGTTCGGCGAAGGCCCACTGTCCATCGGTGCGGTGGAAGCGGTCGGCGTAGCGGCCGCTGACGATGGGCTGCAGCGCGACGCCGCCGAAATCACCCTGGTCGACCAGTAGGGCGTAGTCGGCGACCAGGCGTTCGATCGCTCGGTAGCTCAGCGGCTCCGTAGCATTCGGGATCGCGGCATTCGGGATCGCGGCATTCGGGATCGCGGCATCAGGCACGGTCAGAAGATTCCCACGAACGGGTTGCCGCCGTGCAGGAAAATCCAGCCACCGGCCGCGGCCGCGAGCGCCAGGATCAGGCACACGAACGAACCCCAGGACGGGCGGACGGCCCAGCCGCGGTTGCGGTCGAACGACAGGCGGCCGGGGCCGGTGAGGATCAGCGAGGCCGCCGCGCCGACGAGGATCGACTCCAATTCGACCGGGCGGTACTGGAAGTCGGGAGCCATGCCCTGTTTCCACAGCCACGCGGTCGAGATCGAGGCCAGGACCGCACCCGCCGCGAGCGGGGTGGCCAGGCCGAGAATGATCAGCGCGCCGCCGCCGACCTCGGACACGGTGAGCATCGCGGTGGACAGTTCGATGTGTTTCCAGCCGCCCTGTTCGAGCATGTGCCGGGTACCATCCAGACCGGGGCCGTGGAACCATCCGGCCAACTTCTGCAGGCCGTGATACAGGAAGGTGAGGCCGACGGTCAGGCGCAGGCCCAGCAGCCCCAGATCCAATGTGCCGCGGCGATATTCGCGCGGGCGATGGAGCCGCTCGGTTTCGCCGTTGGCGCGCGCGGGCGGGATCGTGGCGAAGGCGTAGGTGGGCGCTTCCGCGGCGGCGGGCTCGGCGCCGGGCGGCACAGCGCCGGGGTGCTCGGCGCCGGGGTGCTCAGTCCCTGGGTGCTCGGAACCGGTGTGTTCAGTACCGGTGGGCTCGGCGCCGGGGTGCGCTGCGCTCGCGGCGGTAGCACCGGCGGCTGCGGCGCCGGTGGGCTGCGTCCTCTTCGTGGCGCCGGTGTGCTCGGCACCCGCGGACGGTACGTCCGGATCCAGGCCGAGATCGTCCTCGGTCCGCGGAACATCCTTGCCCACCGCGGGTTTCACCGAGGGGAATTCGCCGGTCGGATTGTCGTAGGGGCTGCCCGCCGTCGGTCCGGAGCCCGACGGCCGCCCCGACGGCTGATTCGATTCCGGTGTTTGATTCGGCTTGTCCGTCACGGGCACAGAGTATGACGCCAAACGCGTGGGCGTGTGGTCTGTTCCCGGCGTGTCAGCCGCGCCCGGCCGGTCCCGCGGCGCGCCTCGCCAGCGCGAACCGTAGCCGTAGGGACAGCCCGCCCGATCTGGTCCGGACCCCTGCGAGCGCGCGCGGCGGTATTTCCGTAACGTTTGGGCAATGAGTGTGGTTGTCGTCGGCCGTGTCGCGTCGATCCTCGCCGTCACCGCCGGCCTGGTGGTCGGCTGTGCTCGCTTCGACGATTCCGCGTCCAAACCGTTCACTCCCGCGCCCACCATCGAACCCGAGGGACAGGGCCCGACCAGCGAACCGAAAACGCCGCCGCCGACCGGGCAGCGCCCCACCGGACCGTGTATCGATCCCGACCCCGCGGTCGTGGTGTCGTGCCTGGACACCACCGGCGGGTTGACAGTCCTGCCGGACGGGCAGCAGGCGCTGGTCACCGAACGCACCACCGGCCGCATTCTGAAGGTCACCGCCGTCGATCCGAGCCAGGCGCCACCGCAGCCGCTCGAGGTCACCCGGATCGATGTCGACGCGGCCGGCGACGGCGGGCTCAGCGATGTCGCGCTCTCGCCGAGCTACGGCGAGGACGGCCTGGTTTACGCGTACATCACCACCGCCTCGGACAATCGCGTCGTACGTATCGGCGCGGGCGGCGACCCGAAACCGATTCTCACCGGAATTCCCAAGGGCGCCAACGGAAATCACGGCTCACTCGCCTTCGTCTCACCGACCAAACTAGCGGTGCTGACCGGTGACGCCGGCAATCCGGGCGCGGCGAACGACCCCGGCTCCCTGGCGGGCAAGCTGCTCGAGATCGACGATCCGGCGCCGGGCACCGCGAATCCGAAGGTGGTGGCCTCCGGCATCGGCGCCGCAGGCGGGGTGTGCCCCGATCACAAGGACACCATCTGGTTCACCGACCGCACCGCCACCGAGGACCGGCTGCAGCGCCTCGGACCCGACGGCGCCGTCGCCACGGCCTGGACGTGGCCGGACAAGCCGGGTGCGGGCGGCTGCGCGGCCGCCGTGGACGGCGTCGCGATCTCGATGTCCGGCGCCAAGGCGCTGGCCTTCGCCGACGCCGACCCGACCACCCACGCGGTGACCACCGCCCCGACGATGGTGGCGCAGGACAAATACGGCTCACTCGGTGGCGCCGCGCTGGGCGCCGACGGCAACGTCTGGGTGGGTACGGTCAACAAACCCACCGCCGCGGGCCCGATGGACGACCGCATCGTGCGCATCCCGCCGCCGAAGGGCGGCGCGGGCGGCGGACCGGACTAGAATGCCCGGTCCCACCGGACCGGGCATTCGGCACCGTCACTCAGGCGGCGCCGCAGGCGGCGAGCACCAGTTCACGGACGCGGGCGGCGTCGGCCTGGCCCCGGGTGGCCTTCATGACGTCGCCGACGATCTTGCCGGCGGCCTGAACCTTGCCGGAGCGGATCTTGTCGGCGATGTCCGGGTTGGCGGCCAGGGCCTTGTCGACCTCGGTCTGCAGGGCCGAGTCGTCGGACACCATGCCCAGCCCCTTGGCTTCGACGATCTGTCCCGGATCGCCCTCACCGGCCAGCACGAAATCGACGACCTGGCGGGCCACCCTGGAGTTGATGGTCTTCGCATCGACCAGCGCGACCACCTCGGCGACCTGCTTCGGCGTGATCGGCAGATCCTCGAGCGCCACCTCGCGCTCCTTGGCCTGCTCGGTGAGGTAGTTGACCCACCAGGCGCGAGCGGCGTCGACCGTGGTGCCGGCATCGACGGTGGCGATGATCAGATCCAGCGCGCCGGCGTTGATCAGATCGCGGAACACCTCGTCGGACAGACCCCATTCGGCCTGGATGCGGGCGCGGCGCAGCCACGGGTATTCGGGGATGGTGCCGCGCAGCTTCTCGACCCAGTCGGCGTCGGGCGCGATCGGCTCGAGGTCCGGCTCCGGGAAGTAGCGGTAGTCCTCGGCGGTTTCCTTGACGCGGCCCGGGGAGGTGGAACCGTCGCCCTCGTGGAAGTGACGGGTCTCCTGGATCACGGTGCCGCCGGAGCTGAGCACCGCGCCCTGGCGGCGCATCTCGTAGCGCACCGCGACCTCGACGCTGCGCAGCGAGTTCACGTTCTTGGTCTCGGTGCGAGTGCCGAACTCCTTGGCGCCCTTGGCCATCAGCGACACGTTGGCGTCGCAGCGCAGCGAACCCTGCTCCATCTTCACGTCGGAGACGTCGAGCGCCTTCAGCAGATCGCGCAGTGCGGTGACGTAGGCGCGGGCCACCTCGGGGGCGCGTTCACCAGCGCCGGTGATCGGCTTGGTGACGATCTCGATCAGCGGCACGCCGGCCCGGTTGTAGTCCAGCAGCGAATGGCTCGCGCCGTGGATGCGGCCGGTGGCGCCGCCCACGTGCAGGGACTTACCTGTGTCCTCCTCCATGTGGGCACGTTCGATGTCGACCCGGAAGGTGGAGCCGTCGTCGAGCACCACATCGAGGTAGCCGTCGGTGGCGATCGGCTCGTCGTACTGGCTGATCTGGTAGTTCTTCGGCTGATCCGGGTAGAAGTAGTTCTTGCGCGCGAACCGGCCCCACGGGGTGATCGAGCAGTTCAGCGCCAGGCCGATGCGGATCGCCGACTCGACGGCCTGCTGGTTGACCACCGGCAGCGAACCCGGCAGGCCGAGACAGACCGGGCAGACCTGGGTGTTCGGCTCGGCGCCGAAGGCCGTCGGGCACCCGCAGAACATCTTGGTTTCGGTGCCCAGTTCGACGTGCACCTCCATGCCCAGGACCGGCTCGTACCGGTCGATGACGTCGGCATAGTCCATCAAGTCCACCGTGGGTGCAGTCATGTCCATCAGTTTATGTAAGGGTGCCGGCGACGCCGCGCCGACCCGAGTCACGTCCGCCACACCGCGGTGAACCCGTACCACGGCCCGCCGAGGTGTGTCGCCGAGAAATCGTCGAATCCGGCCGGACTGCCCTTCGGTGAGTACACCCACCCGCTGCTCGCATCCAGCCCGAGTCCACCTGCCTCGACGAAGTAGACCTCGCCGGCCGGACCCACGCGCGCATAGGCGATGTCGAAGCGTCCCACCTCGACATCGCTCCGGACGGTGTCGGGCCCGGCAAGCAGTTCCCGGGCAACGCGTTCGAATTCCGGTCGTGTCTCGTCGAACGTCGTACGCGGCGCGAGAATCACCATCAGGCCGGCCGCCAGCACGGTCAGTGGCACCGGCAGCACCCACCACGACCATCGGCGGTCCCGGCCGAGGAGATACAGCGTGCGGATCGCCCACAGCAAACCCGCAATGCCGAGGAGGACGAGAGCCGCTGCGCCGGCGAGCAAGGGATCGGCCCATCGCATACTGCCGAATCGGGACGGCCACCAGCCGTAGTGCAGGCAGACCAGCACGGCGACGGCGAGCACGGCGACGACGGTGGTGATCGAACCGGGTGGCTTCGCACCCCGCCCCGGCGAGGACGCGGGCGGGCCGACGGCGTCCGATTCGTCCATCTCGCCAACCTACTGGCAACGGGCCGCCGCACCCACCGTCTTCCGGCCGGAACGGGAGCAGTCCCACGTGCCCGGCCGCGTGGGACTCCCCCTCCTGACACGATCAGTCGACGGCGATGGCCTCGACGATCGGCATGCGGGCCGCGCGCAGCGACGGCGGAACCGAGCCGAGCAGGGCCAGGACCAGCGCGGCGGCGGCGTAGACCAGCAACATCGGACTCGGGCGGTACACCACATCGAGGGTCATCGCGTGCCCCATCGCCACGGTGGCCAGATACTGCACGGCCGCGCCGGTCACCAATCCCAGTGCGGCACCGGCCAATCCGATGCCGGCGGCCTCGGTCAGCACCGTGCGCAACAGGAATCGGCGGCTGGTGCCCATGGCGCGCAGCATGCCGAGTTCGCGGCGGCGTTCCAAAACCGACAACATCAGCGTATTCAGCAGCGCCGCGGTCGAAACCAGCACGACGATCCACAAAATCGAACCGGACAGCGACGTACCCTGCTGCACCCCTCGAGATACCGCCGCGAGCGCCTGAGCACCGGTGTCCACGTGCAGGGCGGGCGGCACCACCGCGCGGATCGCGTCGATCACCTGGTCTTTGTCGACACCAGGTGCGAAGTTGACGCCGAGGATCGTCTCTCCCGGGCGGTCGTACCATTGCCGCAGGACGTCGAGATCCATCAGCACGATGCCCGACAGCGCCGAGAAGTACGGGATCACCCGCAGGACCCGCACGGAATGGATGCCCGTCGGCGTGGGCAGCTCGAGCTGCGCGCCCGCGCCGACACCCAGCGAGCGCGCCACATCGCGCGACAGCACGACACCCTCGCCGGTCGACATCTGCTGCGATACATCGGGTCCCAGATCCGCGAGGACCGACGACCGAATATTGGGCTGATAGGCCTGCAGCATCACCCGATCGCTGCCTACGGTGGCGAAGGCCATCTGCGCAGACCCCACGTCGGCGACGCCGGGAACCCGCCGCACGGTTTCCTTCACATCCGCCGGAAGGATTGGTCCCGTGGGGAATTCGGCCAGCGAAGTGGGGCTGACGTAGGCGTCGCGGCGGCCTAGATCGGAGAACGAGTCCGTCGCCGAATCGACCAGATTGCTCGACGCACCGCCCATCGCGACGGTCGCGGTGACGCCGATCATCACCGTCATCGCCGTGGCCCACACGCGCCGCGGAGCCCGCTCGATGGTGGTGGCCCCCAGGGCGCCGGGCGCGCCGAAGATCCGGGCGACCGCGGCCGCCAGTCGCACGATCGGGCCCATCGCGGCGAAACATAGGCCGACCGCGCCCGCGATGGACAGCGAGATCGCGGCGAGCGAGGCCCGGCCCAGATCGGCGCGGGCGATGACGATGGCACCGCCCACCATGGCCAGGCCGCCCACCAGCGCACCCCAGCGCAACCAGGGCCCAACCGAATCGGCCTTCGACACTCCCACCGGCGCCAGCGCCTCGATGGGCTGCACCTTGTAGACCTGCCGAGCGGCGATCGACGCGGCGGCGACGCTGGCCAGTGCACAGGCCGCGATCGCGAACGGAATGGCATAGCCGGGCACCATGTATTCGGTGCGGGTGTCCACCGCCGCCACCATGGCCGAGGGAATCGTGTCGATCGACATGCGCCCGGCGAAGATCCCGACCACCGAACCGATCGCGCCACCGATCACTCCGATGACGGCCGCCTCCACGACGAGATCACGCACCATCGGACGCCGCCGCCCACCGATCGCGCGCAGCAGCGACAGCGTCGGGCGGCGTTGGGCCACAGCCATACTCATCGCGTTGTAGATCAGGAAGCCCGAGACGATCAGCGCCGCGGCCGAGGCCATCGTGGTGGAGAAGCGGACGAGCTGAATCGCGCCGCTCGCCTGGGCGGTGCGCAGGCTCGGATCGGCCACCACGGCACGGCCGTTCACCAGGGTGGTGAGCGCCGAACGCAACTTCCCCACATCGATACCCGGCTTCGGCACGATCTGAACGGAGTCGACCATGCCCGCCCGGCCGGCGAGTTGCTGTGCGACGGGCAGGGTGGCGATGACGATGTGCCCGCTGTTGAGTTTGCGCGATGTGGCGTCGTCGAGTACTCCGGCCACGGTCACCTGCCGGTTGCCCAGCGAAAAGGTCTCGCCCTCGTGCCGGCCCAGTCCCGCGCCGACGAGGATTCCACCCGGCACCGACAGCAGTTTCGCCGCCTGCCCGCTCATCGCCCCGTCGAGATCGCTGCCGAGCGCCGATACCGACGCATCGGCTCCGATGAGCAGCATGCGGTCGGCGGGGTTGCCGACGCCGGTGCGGATCATCGGCACCGCCGCCGCGACTCCGGGGACCGCGCGCACTTGCGGCACCAGGTCCTGCCCGAATCCGCTCTCGGTGATGCCGGAGATCTCGAGTCGCGCCTTACCGCCCAGCGCCGAGGTCAGCCGATCCACCGAACCGGTCACCGAACCGGAGATGCTGAGCACCGCCACCAGCAGACCCGCCGATACCCCCATGACCGCCATCGACGTGGCAGTGCGGCCCTTGTGGGTGAACAGCTCTCCGATGTTGAACAGCCGCAACCGATCCCAGCCGGCTGTGATCACGCGTGCACCACCTCGTCACCGTCGCGAACCTCGCCGCGGCGTGCGGACACCAGCTCGTTGGAACCGATTCGCCCGTCCCGCAGGGTGATCACGCGATCGCAGTATTCGACGGCGCCCATGTCGTGGGTGACCATCACCACCGAATTGCCCGCGCCGCAGATGTCGCCGAGCAGTTCCAGAATGGCGGCGCCGGTCTTGGAATCCAGATTGCCGGTGGGCTCGTCGGCCAGGATCAGCGGCGGATCCATGATCAGCGCGCGAGCGACGGCCACCCGCTGCATCTGACCGCCGGACAGTTCGGCGGGCCGATGGTCGGCGCGATCGGCCAGGCCCACGCGGTCGAGCAGTTCCAGCGCCCGCGGCTTGGCCCTGCGTAATCCGGTGCCGTCCAGCAGTTTCGGCACCGCGACGTTCTCCCACGCCGAGAGGGTCGGCAGCAGGTTGAAGAACTGGAAGACGAAACCCACGCGGTGGCGGCGGAATTCCGATTGCCGGTTGTCGTCGAGGGAGCCGATCTCCGCACCCTGGAAGGTGATGGAACCCGAATCCGGTGAATCCAGCGCGCCGAGCAGATGCAGCAGGGTGCTCTTACCGGATCCGGACGGGCCGATGATCGAGGTGAATTCCCCCGCCTCGATGCGCAGACTGATGGTGTCTAGAGCGCGAACCCGCTGTTCACCCACCCGGTATTCCTTGACGACGTCGGTCAATTCCAACATGGCGGTCGCCCCACCCTCTTTCTGCTGTCGGTTGCGGCGACAACGTGGGTTCGACTGCGCCGCAACCGGGTCGGATCGTCGCTCAGCGTGCCAGGGCCGGCTCGCGATGCCAATGCCGGACCTCGTGTGCGTCGAGTACGGCACGCAGTACGGGTTGTTCCGCGGCCAGTTCCAGATAGGCCTCGCCCGGCGACTGGCCCTGCAGCTGGGCCTGGTCGAGCTTGGCGTGCAGATGGTTGTCCCACCGATACCGCAGGGCGGCAAGCACTCCGGCGGGACCGCCGAAGAGCCGATCGCAGTCGGGCAGGTCGTAGAACAGTCCCGGGGTGGCCGGATCTACGGCCGCGCGAGCGAGCACCTCGTGCAGGATCGCGGTACGAGCGTGCTGGTCTTGCCAAGTCATCGCACCCATCTCCTCGGGCCGGGTGTCCGAACCGTTGCGCCGGACACTGTGCGACTCACGCTACGGACGCGTCCCGCCGGATACGTCGTGCCGCAGACGAGACTTCGGGTCCTACCACGGTAGGAGCGCGGGCCCTTTCCGGGAACGATGCAGCGACCACCCGTCGGCGACTAGCCTGACTGTTATGGATCTGACCAGCGCAGACGACCGTGCGGAGGTATCGTCGCGGCGCCTGGGCCGGACCCGCTCGGCGCTGGGGCGGGTCGCGCGTCGCCTCCTGGACCTCGTGCACGATCCGGCCGGTACGCTGCGGCGGCGGGTCGAGGAGATGTCCTACGGCTATCCCGTCTCGGTGGTCGTGACCGCGGATATCGCGGTCGTGGTGGCGGCGGTCGCGGCCGCGGCGTTGCGCAGCCAGTACTTCTCGACCGGGGTGCCCTTCCTCGCGGCGACGCTGTTGTTCGCCTGCTATCCCCTGCTGTTCTTCTTCGACCTGCCCCCGAAACCGGCGGTGTTCGGCCTGTCCGCGCTCACCGCCCAGGCGCTGTTCCTGCTGCAGCCGGTCTCACCCGACTGTTCACCGCTGGTGTTGACCGTGATGGTCGGCATGATCGGGGCGATCGCGCCGAAACGGATCAGCCTGTTCTGGATGATCGCCGCCGTCGCGGAGATCGTCATCTTCTACGCCCTGGGCTCCGCCGAACTGGTACAGGTGTACGTGGTCGCGATCGTGCTGGGCTGGATGGTCGGCCTGATGCAACAATTCCAGCGCCAGTCGCTCGATCAGGAGCGCGAGAATCAGGCGATTCGCTCCGCGCAGGCGGCCGATGACGAACGTCGGCGGATCGCCCGCGAGGTCCACGACGTCATCGCCCATTCCCTCAGCGTCACGCTGTTGCACCTGACCGCGGCCAGGCACGCCCTGGAGACCGATCGCGATGTCGACGAGGCCATCGACGCATTGGGCGATGCCGAACGCCTCGGCCGCCAGGCGATGGCCGATATCCGGCACACCGTCGGCCTGCTCGATCAGCGCCCGTCCGCGATGACGCCCGAACCGGGCCTCGAGGATATCGCCGATCTGGTCGCCGATTTCGTCGGCGCCGGACTGTCGGTGACCTACCACCTCACCGGCGACACCGCGGCGGTGTCCGCCTCGACCGGTCTGGCGCTGTACCGGATCAGCCAGGAATCGCTGTCCAATATCGCCAAGCACGCGCCAGGTGCGCAAGCGTCTCTCGATATAGCCGTGACCCCCGGCGAAGTGACCGTGCGCGTGCGCAATACGCTGCCGCAGGGCCCGGCGCCGCGCATCGGCCGCGGGATGGGGATCAACGGCATGCGCCAGCGCACCGCGACCCTGAACGGCGATCTGTCGGCCGGCCGATCGGGCGAATATTGGCAGGTGCGCGCCCGCATCCCACTCGCTCCCGACGAGGTGTGCCCGGTGAGCGGACTCGACGATCCCCTGACGATGGTGCGCGACGCGATCACCTCGCTCACCCGCAAACGCCAGGAGGACCGGTGAGACATACCGGCGCAGCCGCTCGCCGGTCCGACCGGGTGCGGGGGTCCCGTAGAACACAGGAGGGCACGTGAATCCGGGTCAGACTCCGCTCGCCGACACCGATACCGGGACCACCACCGTGCTCGTGGTCGACGACCAGGAACTCGTGCGGGGCGGGCTGCGAAGGATCCTGCGCCGCCGCGACGGCTTCGTGGTCACCGAATGCGGCGACGGTGACGAGGTGCCGGCCGCCTTGGCCGAATACCGGCCGGACGTGGTGCTGATGGATCTGCGGATGAAGCGGGTCGGCGGCATCGATGCGACCCGGCGGCTGCGGACCCGCGCGGACGCGCCGCCGGTGCTGGTGCTCACGACCTTCGACGACGACCATCTGCTCTCTGGTGCGCTGCGGGCCGGTGCGGCGGGCTTCATCCTCAAGGACTCCCCCGCCGAGGATCTGATCCGCGCGGTGCGCACCGTGGCCGAGGGCGGCTCCTGGCTCGACCCGTCCGTCACCGGCCGGGTGCTGTCGGCCTACCGGACGGCGCGGCCGGTCCCGACCGACACCCGCTCCCGCATGGCGGAGCTGACCGCGCGCGAACTCGAGGTGCTCAAACTGATCGGCCGCGGGCGCGTCAACTCCGAGATCGCCGGCGAACTCGGCATCTCCGAAGTAACGGTAAAGAGCCACGTCGGACACATTTTCGGCAAGCTTGGGTTACGGGACAGGGCCGCCGCGATCGTCTTCGCGTTTGACCACGGCGTGGTCGCACCCGGAGAATCGGCGTTCTGAGGGGCAGGCAACCCGGTGCGGCGCCGGGCAGGTTGGCCACCTTGCCCAGGAGTTGGAGGTTCACCGGTGGAAGTGCCGAGGTCACGGGTCGGCACCAGATTCGGCCCGTACGAAGTGCGCTCGCTGCTCGGTCGCGGTGGTATGGGCGAGGTGTACGAAGCGTTCGATACCGGTAGGGATCGCGTCGTCGCGCTCAAGATCCTGCCCGAACAACTCGCGCGGGACGCGACGTATCAGGAACGCTTCCGCCGCGAATCGCAGGCGGCGGCCCGGTTGGCCGAACCGCACGTCATCCCGATCCACGACTGGGGTGAGACCGGTGGCTCCCTGTTTCTGGATATGCGGCTGGTGCGCGGTGAGAACCTGCGCACGCTGCTGCGCCGGCAGGGAACGCTCGATGCCGACCGCGCGGTGGCGATCGTCGAGCAAGTGGCCGCCGCGCTGGATGCGGCACACGCCGCCGGGCTGGTCCACCGGGATGTCAAGCCCGGCAACATCCTCGTCACCCCGGCCGATTTCGCGTATCTCACCGATTTCGGCATCGCCCGCGACGAGGGCGACAACCCGCACACCACGGGCAGCCACGCCGCCGGTTCCTACACCTATATGGCGCCGGAGCGATTCGACTCCGGGCCCGTGACCGCCCGTGCCGACATCTATTCCTTGGCCTGCGTCCTGCACGAATGCCTGACCGGCGCGACGCCCTTCCCGGCCGAGAGCGTCAGTGTGCTGATCCGGTCGCATCTGTCGGAACCACCGCCGCGTGCCAGCGCCGCACGGGCCGGCGTGCCCGAAGCCATCGACGGGGTGATCGCGCGCGCGATGGCGAAGGCGCCGGTGGACCGGTATCAGACCGCCGGACAGTTCGCGGCCGCCGCGCGCGCCGCGCTGGGACTGGGCGGACGTATGCCCGCCGAGTCGAATGCCGCGCCGTTCGATTCCGGGACGCCGAAGGTCTTCGGCGCGGAATTGCTCGCGAATGCCCCGCGCGGCGGGAACAGGCCCTCCGGTCCCAGCCCTCTCGATGTGGCGGCGGCGCGGGACAACGACTACCGCCGCACGCCGGAGCCGACGACGTTCCAGCCGTTCGGACCGGACGGACCGACGATTGCGGCAAACTTCCAGCCACGCGGACCCGTCGCCGCCGGAGACACCGCCGCGGGCGAGGCCGCCGGCGCTGCGGGCACCGCGAATGCCGGTGTGGCACAGCCTGTTTCGGCTGCCGCTTCAGGCGGCGCCCCGGTTCCGAACGACGCGGCCGGTGCGGACCGGCCCGCCGGCACCGACGCCCCCGCGGCCACGTCGCGCGCGTACGAGACCACGGGCACGCTGCGCATCATCCCGCCGCCGAGTAAGGACGAGCGCGATACGTCCGGCGATCTACCGATCATCCGCCCTACTGATCCGACGCTGGTCGAGCCGAGCGAATTCCACTTCACGCTGACCGCCGAAACCCCTGCGGCGCAGTCGAAGCCGGCGACTCTGCCGAGCCTGCCGATACGCAAGCCGCCCGCGTCCGGCGCGGCGCGCTCGGCCGCCGAACCAGTCGTGTCGCGCGCGGCCGAACCGGCCCGGCAGTCCGCGGCCGAACCGATCCGCGCGTACGGCGCAATCGGGAGCGAAGAGACTCGCGACCGCACCGAACAACTCGGCGCCGAGCAGGATTCGGCACCAGGTTCCGAACACCGCACCCAACTGCTCGACCTGGCGCAGTTCAGCACCCGGCCGGAGGCGAGCGCGCGATCCGGTGCCGACACCACCCTTTCCGACACCACCCTTTCCGACACCACCCTTTCCGACACCGACCTGCAGCCCGGCGAGAAGACCGAACTGATCGACATCTCGCAGTTCCGAACCGGCGGCACCGATGGCGCGCCCGGCGCCGAGGACACCCGGTTCCTCGATGTCTCGCAGTTCGGCGCCGCCGCGAAGGCAGCGGACGACACGCAGTTCCTCGACATCGCCGCCGGCGAGAGCTCCGACGACACCCGTTACGACGACGATCTTCGCTACAACGACGATGCTCGGCACAAGGACGGCGCCCGGTACAGCGACGACGCCCGGTACGAGGACGACGGCTACGACGACGGCTATACCGACGACGAGTACTCTGAAGACGAGTACTCGGAAGACGAATATGCCTTGGCGGCAACAGGTTCGGACGATCCGCGCCCCGCGAAG
Source organism: Nocardia nova (assembly GCF_002933465.1). Classification (GTDB taxonomy): domain Bacteria; phylum Actinomycetota; class Actinomycetes; order Mycobacteriales; family Mycobacteriaceae; genus Nocardia; species Nocardia nova_B. The sequence continues at coordinate 47,453 of NZ_PSZE01000037.1, read as the reverse complement.
CGATCGCGATCGATCGCGGTTCCGGTCGTCCTCGGCGTGCTGGGCGCGGCGGTCCTGGCCGGCCTCGGCGTGGTCGGCTGGCAGGTCTTCGGCTCGTCGTCGAACAACGACCACCCGGCCACCGCGGCGGCCCCGACCGCCCCGGCGGTGACCGCCCAGCAACCGGCGACCAGCTCCGCGCCGACCACCACCGCGGCGCCGACCACGACCAGCACGTCGGCCAATCTTCCGGTCGGCGCGACCCCGTGCTCGCAGACCTCGACAACCCAGGGTTCGTTCGCCAAGACCGCGACCGGTTCCTCGGTGACCTCCTGCGGTTTCGCGGAAGCGGTGCGCAAGGCGTATGCGCAAGCGGCCGAATCCCACGGCGCGACCAGCGCGGCCACCACCGAGGCCAGCACCTCGATCATCGCGGTGAGTCCGGTGACGGGCCGGTCCTATCCGATGACCTGCACCAGCTCGGGCAAGGTCGTCACCTGTACGGGCGGTGACAACGCGGTGGTCTATGTCTACTGACCCCACGCCCACCGGGCGCCAGGGTCGGCGGCGGTTGTTCTTGGCAGTTGTCACACTTCTCGTTTCGGCGTGCGCGGCACACGGGGCCGCGGTCAGCACCGAGCCGGGCCTGTCCCGGCCGCCCGCCGACATGGTGCGTCCGGCACCCGTTCCCGACTCGACGCCCAGCGCGCCCAGCGGTCTGGTGGCCGGCTTCGCGAACCTGCGCGCGCAATTACCCGGCCGGATGGGCCTGGCGGTGATGGCTGTGGGCGGCGACCACGTGATCACGCTCGGCGACTGGACCACGGGGGTCGCCTGGTCGACGATCAAGGTGCCGCTTGCCCTCGCGGCGCTGCGCCGGGACCCGGTCGGACTGGCCGACGTGGCACAGGCCGCCATCACCGCCTCGGACAACGATGCGGCCCAAGCGCTCTGGATCGCGCTGGGCGGCGGTGAACCCGCGGCCGAAGCGGTCGAGGCGGTGCTGCGCGAGGCCGGCGACACCACCACCGATGTCGCCGACCGGCACAATCCGGACGCGCGCCAATCCATCGACGACCCCATGGTCTTCGGCGCCACCCCATGGAGTCTGGTCGATCAGCTGCGCTTCGCCGCCCGGCTGCCGTGCCTGCACAATGCCTCGCGGGTGGTGGATCTGATGCAGCAGATCACCGATAGCCAGAGCTGGGGACTGGGTTCGTTCGTCGGCGCCGAATACAAGGGCGGCTGGGGACCTGACGACGACACGGGAGCATATCTGGTCCGCCAATTCGGACTGGTGCCGACGTGGTCCGGCCAGCTCGCGGTAGCCCTTGCGGCACAACCGGATTCGGGCTCCTATGATGACGCTGTCGAAATGATGAACCGGATGTCGGCGCTGTTGTCCGAACATGTGCACGAACTGCACGGCGGAGCATGCGAGCGGTGAATGCGCAGTCGTCTCATATGCGCCGTCGACGGTCGGCGCATTTGACCGGCGGGCCGCGACCGCACACAATTCCTCGTCTGACGGATGGTGCCGTGCGGGGCCATTCGCGCGATGTGGAGGTGAACGGGTGCACGCACCACTCCGGCCGAGCACGAAGCGGGCCATGGCTTTTCGCGCTGTTCGCTGCGCGGTGGCACTGCTCGGAGCGAGCCTGTTACTGAGCCCGGCAGCCTGCTCGAACGCCTCCGACACCCTCACACCGACCATGACGACCCGGCCGAGCACCTCCTCCGCCCCCGTCACGATGTTCGCGCTGCCGGGTTCGCTGGCAGCCGATTTCACCGCGCTGCGACCGAGTCTGGACGGGCACGCCGGCATGGCGATCATGGCCGTCGGGGGCCAGCGCACCGCGCAGATGGGCGATTGGACCACCGGGCCGTCTTGGTCGACCATGAAAGTCCCACTGACACTTGCCGTTCTGCGCACCAACGGCAACACCAGCACGTATCAGATGTCGGCGGCCATCACCGAGTCCGACAATTCCGCGGCCGACGGGCTGTGGCAGTCGCTGGGCGCCCCCGACGCGGCGGCCAAGGCGGTGCAGGCGGTGCTGCGTGAAGGGGGCGACACCACCACGACCGTCCCCGCGACTCGCTCGCGCGCCGAATACTCGGCGTTCGGCCAGGCCGAGTGGTCACTGGCCGACCAGGTGCGCTGGGCGTCGCGACTGCCCTGCCTGCCCGATGCCGACACCGTGACCACGCTGATGGGCAGGGTGGTCTGGGGCCAGCAGTGGGGCCTCGGACATTTGGACAGCACCCGTTTCAAAGGCGGCTGGGGCCCTGATCCGAGCGGCAACTACCTGGTCCGCCAATTCGGCCTGCTGACCACGCCCAACGGTGATGTCGCCATTTCCCTTGCCGCGCAAGCGACGTCGGGAACATTCGACGACGGCACCCAGATTCTCAACAAGGTGGCGGCGCTGCTCACCAAACATCTCGACGACCTTCCGGCCGGTCACTGCGCGCCCGCGCAATGACACCACTGCGCGGGCCGCGCTATGACACCACTGCGCGCCCGCGCAATGACACCACTGCGCGCCCGCGCAACGACCTCCTGCGCGGCTGCAATGACCGCTGTCTGTGCTAACCGGTTGCTGTAACCGCCGGTTAACGGGGGTGGGGCTGCGCCGCGCGGCCGGGCGCGGCAAGATAGCGGCATGCGCATCGGAGTCTTGACCGGAGGCGGGGACTGCCCAGGCTTGAACGCGGTCATCCGAGCTGTCGTTCGCACGGCGAACGGCCGCTACGGTGACGCGATCGTCGGCTTCCAGGACGGTTGGCGCGGGTTACTGGAGGATCGCAAGATCCACATTCACAACGACGGCCGCACCGACCGGCTGCTGACCAAGGGCGGCACCATGCTCGGCACCGCCCGCACCAATCCCGACGTGCTGCTCGAGGGACTGGGGCGAATCAAACGCACCCTCGACGACAACGGCATCGACGCCCTCATCCCGATCGGCGGGGAGGGCACCCTCACCGCCGCCCACTGGCTCTCCGACGAAGGTGTGCCGGTGGTCGGCGTGCCGAAGACCATCGACAACGACATCGACTGCACCGACACCACTTTCGGCCACGACACCGCCGTCGCCATCGCCACCGACGCCATCGACCGGCTGCACACCACCGCGGAATCGCATCAGCGCGTCATGCTGGTGGAGGTGATGGGCCGCCACGCCGGCTGGATCGCGATGAATTCCGGCATCGCCTCCGGCGCCCACCTCACCCTCGTCCCCGAGGTGCCCTTCGACGTCGACGAGGTGTGCACCATGATCAAACGCCGCTTCCAGCGCGGTGATTCACACTTCATCTGCGTGGTCGCCGAGGGCGCGAAACCCGCCGAGGGCTCGTTCCATCTGCGCGAGGGCGGGGTCGACGAATACGGCCACGAGCGGTTCACCGGGGTGGCGCACCAGCTGGGCGTGGAGATCGAACGCCGCATCGGCAAGGAGGTCCGTACCACGGTGCTGGGCCACGTCCAGCGTGGCGGCACGCCCACCGCCTACGACCGGGTGCTCGCGACCCGGTTCGGGCTACACGCCGCCGAAGCGGTCCACGACGGCAAGTTCGGTCAGATGGTGGCGTTGCACGGCACCGAGATCGCGCTGGTCTCGCTGGCGGAGGCCACCAAACAGCTCAAGCTGGTGCCGAGCGATCGGCACGGGGAGGCCGCCGCGTTCTTCGGGTGAGGGAGGCCGGCGCTGCGGTGACGGCGCGGCTCTATGCCATGGGCATGTCGGCTCTATGCCATGGGCATGTCATTGCACCAGGTGTCGAATTCCTGGTACGTCTTGCCCTCCTGCAAACTGGGCCAGTACTGATTGTGCGCGACGATCAGATACCGCGAACGCGCCGAGTCCCGGAACGCGATGACTTTCCAGAATTCGTTGGGGATCGCGGAGTCGGCCGTCTTCCACATGTAGCTGTCGTATCTCACGTCGCTCCCCGCGACGCCCGACCCCTTCCGGTTGGCGGGCAACCCCGCGATCACGCGCTGCGCATCCGACGACGAGTCGTAGGACAGGACCGCGTATTCGGGCTTGCCCACCGCTCCCCAGCAGTCCCACGCGGCGGTCCACGACCCCAAACGAAGATCGGCGGCGTCACCCGGTGTGCGCAGGGTTTTGCCATCGGTCTCGCGGAAACAGGACTGGCCGTCGTATCCGGTGCCGTCGCGTCCCGCGCCCGAGGGCTTCACCAGTTGCGGGAACGTCGACTTCAGAGCGGCGAAATCATTGCCCTTCGAGTTCTTTTGCAGCACCACCACGACAATCGCGACGACGACGGCCACCACTACCAGCACGGCCACGATGATCGCGGCCACCATCGCCCCCGAGCGCTTCGGCGGTTGCGGCCGATATCCCTGGGCGGGTGGGTAGCCCGGCGGCGGCGCGGAACATCCTGCGGGAGAAGGTTGTGCGGGCGAGGGCATTCCAGGAGGAGGTCCTGCGGGAGAGTGTGTCGCGGCCGGCGCCGGCCCCCGACTCGGCGCGGCGGACGGGGCGCTCGGCGGTCCAGCGGTCGTCGGCGAATAATGCTGCCCCCCAACCGGAACCATGGTAGGCACGCGGGCGCTGTTCGGCGGCGGATACCCGTGTGTGTGGGTGCCGGGATGCGGGCCGGCAGGAACCCGCGCCGAGTTCGGCGGGACGGGGGCCGGACCGCCGGGCCTGATCGGCGTCGGAGCCGCACCGCTCACCGTGGGCATCCCCGCGGGCGCGGTCAGCGCGGCTCGCGCCGCGGCGGCGAATTCCATACAGCTGCCGAATCTTTCGGAGGCCCGCTTGGCCATGGCGCGGGCGATCACACCGTCCATCGCCGGGGACAGTCCGGCGCGCCGCGCACTGGCCGGCGGGACCGGGAGTTGCAGGTGGCCGCGAATCACCTCGGTGGGATGTTCGGAGTCGAACGGCCCGGTTCCGGTGAGCAGCCAGTACAGGGCACACGCCAGCGAATACTGATCGGAGCGGTGGTCGAGTTCCACACCGGTCATCTGTTCCGGCGAGGCGTAGGCGAGGGTGGCTGTGAACATGCCGGCCTGGGTGAGGTGCGTGGAATCCTCACGCAGGCGGGCGATTCCGAAGTCGGTGAGGAAGACCCGCTCCCCCTTGCCGCTCACCGCCCGGGCCAGCAAGATGTTCGCGGGCTTCACGTCTCGGTGCAGCACACCGTTGCCGTGCGCGTAATCCAGTGCGTCGGCGACACCTTCGACGATCTGCACCGCACGCTCGGGCGGCAGCGTCAGCGGATTCACCGTCGCGGCGTCGACGCCGTCCACGTATTGCATGCAGATCCAGAGCTGATCGTCCTCGACGCCGCGGTCGTAGACGGCGACGATGCCGGGATGGTCGAGTTGTGCGCACAGGTCGGCCTCGCGTTCGAAGCGCGCGCGAATCTCGGCATCGGTGTACAGCTCGCGATTCAGCAGTTTCAGCGCGGTCAGCCGGGGCAGACGCGGATGGCGCGCCAGATAGACCGACCCCATCCCTCCCTGACCGAGCAGTCGCTCCACGGTGAAGCCGGCGAACACGTCACCGTTGTTCAACACCTACGTTCCCCCTTCCGGCGACGTACCAGGTGGGGATCCTACCCGGATCGCTCAGCCCGGCGTGACCAGGCCGGATTCGTAGGCGATCACCACGGCTTGCGCGCGGTCGCGCAGATCGAGTTTGGAAAACACCTTGGACACATGGGTTTTCACGGTCTGCTCGGCGACGAACAGCGCCTCGGCGATCTCGGTGTTGGACATCCCCTTGGCGATCAGCTCGAGGACCTCGCGTTCGCGCGGGGTCAGCGCGTTCAGGGCCGGGGCGGGTTTGGGGCGCGCGCGGCGGCGGGTCACATCGGCGATCAGGCGGCGGGTGACGGTCGGAGCCAGCAGCGCCTGCCCCTCGGCGACCACCCGGACCGCGCGGACCAGTTCGTCGGCGGGTGCGTCCTTGAGCAGGAATCCGCTGGCGCCCAGGCCCAACGCCTCGTACACGTAATCGTCGATATCGAAGGTGGTCAGCATCAGCACGCGCACCGGCGGATCGAATCCGGCGGCCAGAATGGCGCGCGCCGCCTCGAGTCCGTTCATCTCCGGCATGCGCACATCCATCAGCACCACATCGGGTCGCAGCCGTTTGGCCTCGGCCACCGCGATCGCGCCGTTGGCCGCATCGCCGATGACGCTGATATCGGGCTGGGCGGCCAGCAGCGCGCCGAACCCCTGCCGGACCATCGCCTGATCGTCGGCGATCAATACGGTGATGGGCATACCCGCCTCAGATGAATCTGATGATCGACAGCAGCCCCGCCACCAAGCAGTAGACCGCGAACGGCAGCAGCGTGCGGGACTTGAAGAACCGCTCCAGGAATCGCACCGCGAGCCACGCCGCGACGCCGGCGACGATCGCCCCCACCAGCGCCTGGCCGTGGATGCCCGCGGCCTGCGGACCGGCCAGTTCCGGCAGCTTCAGCACACCCGCGGCCAGGATGACCGGAGTGGCGAGCAGGAAGGCGAATTTCGCGGTGTCCTCGTGGTCGAGTCCACGCAGCAGACCGCCGACCATCGTCAGGCCGGAGCGGCTGAATCCGGCCAGCAGCGCACCGGATTGAGCCAGGCCGATCCCGAGCGCATCCTTGACCGACAGCGCCGCCAGCCGCTCGTCGGAGGGGACCTCGAGATCCTCCTGGAGCGCCACCCCGCGCGCCTGCGCGTCGGCGCGGGCCTCGTCCGCGGCGAAGCGGCGACCGTATTCGGCCAGCGACGGTGCATTGCGCCGCCGCAGGCCCTCGCCGACGATCAGCACCACGCCGTTGAGGGTGAGGAAGATGCTCGCGTAGATCGGCGTCGCGAACATCGTGCGCAGCGGATGTTCCAGCAGCAGGCCGAGCACACCCACCGGGATGGTCGCCAGCACGATCAGCCAGGCCAACCGCTGCGACGAGGTCTCGATGCGCCGGGTGCGCAGCGTGGTCACGAAGCCGACGATGATGTCGCGCCAATCCCGCCAGTAGTAGCCCAGCAGCGCGAGCGCGGTCGCCACGTGCAGGGCGACCACGAAGGCCAGATACGGGGTGCCGTTGTCGGAGTCGCCCTCGGTGACCAGCTTCTCCCAGCTGCCGCCCAGCCAGGCCGGTACCAGCACGGAATGGCCCAGGCTGGAGATGGGGAACAATTCGGTGACGCCCTGCAGCGCACCGATCACGATAGCTTGGAAATAGGTGAGCATCGCCGCTAAGTCTTACACGACCGCGGACTCAGTTCCGCGCGCCCGGCAGGGCAGTCGCGGCGGGTGTCTCGACGGTTCCTTCCGCGACGGGGATCGGTAACCGCGCGTACACCTGGAAGCCACCTTCAGAGCGCGGGCCGGCGGCGAGCATGCCGCCGATGGATTCCGCCCGGGCCCGCATTCCGGAGATACCGCTGCCGTCCGAGCTCACCACCGGCGCCCCGCCCGTCCCGGCATCGTTGGCGATCAGCACCTCCACCACCTGCGCGGCCACAGTCACGGTCACGGTGACAGCCGCGCCCGGCGCATGCCGCGAGACATTCGACAGCGACTCCTGCACGATCCGGTACAGCGCCAGGCCGACGGTATCGGGGACCGCGGCGAGCGGCCCGTCGATGGTCCAGTCGATGCGCACACCCGCGCGGCGCACACCGTCCAAGACCGACACCACGTCCGCGGCGACCGGCTGCGGGGCGTGTTCGGGCAGCTGACCGTCGCTGCGCAGGACGCCGAGCATGCTGCGGATCTCGTTGAGCGCCTCCCGGGCGGACGCACCGATGGAGTCGAACTCCGCGCGGGCCGCCTCCGACACGTCCGGCACCCGATAGGGCGCGGTCTGCGCCTGCACCACGACCATCGACATGTGGTGGGCGACCACGTCGTGCAGATCGCGCGCGATGCGAGTCTTCTCCTCGAGGATCGCGCGGCGAGCCCGTTCCAGTTCGTTCTGTTCCTCCTGCCGCACCAGCGCCTGCCGCGACAGCACCAGCCAGCGCACCAGCAGACCGAAACCGACCAGCCCGGTCATCGCCAGCGGCCAGCCGAACCCCGCCTCCGCGAACGAGCTCGTGCCCGCCATGGTGGTCGCGAACAGCAGTGACGACGCGATCCACGCGATCAGCACGATCTGCATGGGCGCCCGCACCGCCACCGCGAACAGCAACGCGAACAGCACCAGAATGTGGACGACCTGGTACGGCAGATCATTGCCCGGTTGATGCTGGATGGCCAGCGCGATCAACAGTGCCGCACCGGCCGAGATGGACCAGCCCAGCGCCGGGTTGACGCGGATCAGCGCCAGCGGAAAGACCGCCAGCGCGGCGATGAACGGCTGGGCGGCGGCAGGCACCTGATGGGTGAGGTGCAGGGTGGGCCAGCCGACCGCGAACAGCGTGCCCACGACCACCACCGTCGCCACGTCGAACCACAGCCGCGCCCGGCCCGGAGTTCGCGCCGCCGCCCGCGCCTGCCGCGCCACTCGTATCGCCCGTCTCATGGTGACGAGCCTAGGAATTTCCCGGCGCTCCGTCCTCACCCCCGGGATCGACATCGCGCCCCCTACCCCGGTATGAGACGGCCGACCGCGCGCACCCCGGTAGCGGTGCCGAAATCGATCCGCAGCGTGAGGTGCGCGCCGGTTCCCGATTCCTACCTTCGACCGCCATGAGCGATATTGCGGATGGGTCGTGCGGGGCCGGCGGGGGCACGGTGGTCGACGCCCGGCCGGGTGTCGACGGCCATCGTGCGCGGCGCGGGCACGACGGTACGTCGTCGCCCGCGATGCCGGGTCGGGACAGGACGCGCGAGCGCGGCGTAAGGCATCGGCGGCGTGGATATTTGCGCGCGATCGCCGGATTCGTCGCCCTTGTCGCGGTGGTGATCGCGATTCTGGTGTCGTTGTCGCCGGGGGCAGGGGCGGCCGAGATCGGGCCCGCGCCGGAGAATTCGGCCGCGCGCGATGCGGTGCGGGCGCTGACCGGTAACCGGCCGGAGCTGGCGGTGATTCCCGCGGATTTCGCTGCGACACAGGGTTATCGGCCGGTTCAGCTGGCCGGTATGCCGGTCGACCCGTCCGGTGAGTGCTCCTCGCCGATTCCGCTGCCCGCCGAATTCGACACCGCCTGCAAGGCCCACGACCTCGGCTACGACCTGCTGCGCTACGCCGAAGTTCACGGCCACCCTTTGGGCGCCTGGGCGCGCCGAGCCATCGACAATGCCCTCGCAACCCGGATGTTCGCCGCCTGCGATACGCGCGACGACCTGTTCGCCCGCGCTCGCTGCACCACGATGGCGTCCGTCGCTACCGCGGCGGTGGATCTGAACTCCCGCCGCCAGAACTACGCCGCGCCCATGCCCGAATACCTGTTCGGCCGGCAGCTTTCCGGAACGGAACTCGGACCGCAGATCGCCCACGTCCTCGCCCGGCTCGCCATGCTGCTGTTGATGGTGGCGGCGTTGTTCGCCATCGTGCGCCGAACCATCCGGCCGCGACGGGGGGGACAACGAACAGCGCCACCGGCGAATCGGTGGGCGCCGTGGTCGGATTCGAGTCGCGGCGCATCAGCCGGGCACAGGTGCAGCGGGCGCTCGGGTGGGAGTACCGGCGATCGTGACTGGGGCGTTCTCCCCGCCGCACGCATCGGCGCAGCGGTGTCGCGGACTGTACGGGGAGCGCGCGAGTGGCTGTCGCGCAAGGCTATTCAGCTGCGCAGCATGACCGTGCGGGGTGTCGACGGGATCGGCCCGTGGCTCGGCACTCCGGTGACAGCGACGGCGGGCACTGGCACTGGCACGAACGGCGGTCACCGATCGACGCCGAAGCACTCACACCATCCCGCCGATTCGACCGGCGCGCAGAGCAATTCGTCGTCGGTTGACTCCGATGCCACCGTACGGACATGCTTCGCACCACCCTCGCCCGGCGAAGCGACCGCCGCGACGCTGCCTCCCCGCTCGTCCGAGCGGGTGCGGCTCGCACTCGGCGCGACGCTTCGGCGGCTCGTCACCGTGGGCACGCCTCGAACCGGGACCCTGATGGCTTCGGCGTCGGGCGTTTCCGCCTCGTTGGCCCCCGGACTCCTTCCGCGCACCTCGATCGCGCAGGCGTTGCTCACCGCGCTGCTGGTGCTCGTCGCGCTGGGTGTGGCGGGACTCGGCCGGAAGGTGCTGGCGCACTGGAGGATCGATACGCGGGCGCGAATGAGGCGGTTCCGACATGCGATCGTGAGCGCGTCCTGCGCCGCGGCCGGTGCCGCGCTCATCCACGCCTGGTACTGGCAGAACCGGCTGCGGGCGGCCATGGATTTCCCGCCGGCCGGTGCGCGGTACTGGTTGCATTGGGCGATCGGCCTCGTCGCGGTGGTCGTTCCGATCGTGCTCCTCGGGCGCGGATTACGGTGGGCGGCACGGTATGCGGGACGACTGCGGGCGACGGCACTGGTCACGGCCACCGTCCTGGCCTGCCAGTTCGCCCTGCTTCCGGCGGTCGTGAATTGGCAGCGGTCGGCGTTCGCCTCGGCCGACGCGGCCATGGATCCCACCGTGGTGCGACCGGTGTCCTACACCCGCTCGGGCAGCCCGGATTCGGAAGTGAGCTGGGCCTCGCTCGGAGCGGAGGGGCGCAAATTCGTCGCCGACCGCGGCCGATCGGTGCGCGTCTACATCGGTCTGGAGTCCGCACCGGATCTCGATTCCCGTGTCGCGCTGGCGGTTCGGGAGATCGAACGGTCCGGCGGATTCGACCGCGCACACCTCGTGATGATGGTGCCGACCGGATCCGGCTGGCTCGACGCCAACGCCGCCCGCGGCCTGGACGAGCGGTTCGACGGCGATGCGACGCTGGTCGGCATGCAGTATTCGCAGACTCCCAGCTGGGCGACCTTCCTGTTCGCCCGCGCCGACGCCGAGCGCTCGGCACGGGCGCTGTTCACCGGGATCGAACGACGCCTGGCCGGCATGGCCCATCCGCCGAAGCTGTACGTCTACGGCCAGAGCCTGGGCGCGACCGCGGGCAGCGCGATCTTCGCCGACGACCGGGACGAAAGCGCCCGGGTCTGCGCCGCACTGTGGGCGGGCCCACCGACATCGGCCGTGCACCGCGGCGGGGCCACCGTCCTCGCCAACTCCTCCGATCCCGTGGTGCAGTGGTCACCGCGATTGCTCTGGCGCGCACCCGATCTCACCGGCACCCGGCACGACGCACCACATCCGAGGTGGCTGCCGGGACTGAGCTGGGTGCAGACCACCGCGGATATGCTCTCCGCCCTCGCCCCGGGCCCCGGCCACGGCCACCGCTACGGCTCCGACCAGGGCACCGCCCTCGGGAGCTGCTGACGTCGAGTACGACAGCCACGGCGGTCACGTACCGGCTCCCGCCAGCCGACCACCGTGCCCGCCCGGCCCCGGCCGTGTGCTATACCGGTTCTCGCAGGTCAGAACTGTAAAACGGCGGAAGGACGGCATGGACAAGCCCACGAATCTGGTGGAATTCGAGACCATGCTGCTCGGCCGCTACACCATTCACCCGCGCTATCGCCGCGACGGCACCCGCCTCGATCGCAGCGCCTACCTGCTGCTCAGCCGGCTCGCCATCGAAGGCCCGATGTCGATCGGCCAGCTCAGCGAGGCGTTCGGTCTCGACGCCTCCACCCTCAACCGGCAGACCGCGGCGCTGTTGCGCGCCGGACACGTCGAGCGCATTCCCGATCCCGGGGGCGGGATGGCCCGCAAATTCCGCATCACACCGGCCGGCGAGGAGAACCTCGACGCCGAACGCAATGCCAATATCGAAGGTCTGGGCCGCGTGCTCGAGGGGTGGTCCCCCGACGACGTGGCGCGATTCGCCGACTATCTGCAGCGCTTCAACACCGATATCGAGCGCTTCGACGGCCGCCCGTGGCCGCGCCCGTAACCCGGCGCTGCTGTCCGGCCGCGCGCGGCGGCGTCACCTATTCGGTACGCCGCCGCGCATCCGGGCCGGGAACCAGCTCGCCTGTTGCCCGCGCTCAGGCGATCGGGCCCCGCGCGGCCTCGTAGGCGGCGCCCACGCGGTAGAGCCGGTCGTCGGCCAGCGCCGGCGCCATGATCTGCAGGCCCACCGGCAGGCCGTCGTCGGCGGACAGCCCCGACGGCACCGACATCGCGCAGTGCCCGGCCAGGTTGGTCGGGAGGGTGCACAGGTCCGACAGGTACATCGCCAGCGGATCGTTCACCTTCTCCCCCAGCTTCCACGGCGTGAACGGACTGGTCGGCGAGACCAGCACATCGACGGTCTCGTAGGCCTTGTCGAAGTCCTGCGCGATCAGGGTGCGCACCTTCAGTGCCTGACCGTAGTAGGCGTCGTAGTATCCGGCCGAGAGCGCGTAGGTGCCGATCATGATGCGGCGCTTGACTTCCGGGCCGAACCCCGCCTCGCGGGTGAGCGACATGACCTGCTCCGCGGAGTGGGTGCCGTCGTCGCCGACGCGCAGGCCGTACCGCATGGCATCGAAGCGAGCCAGGTTGGACGACACCTCACTCGGCAGAATCAGGTAATAGGACGCCAGCGCGTATTCGAAGTGCGGGCACGACACCTCGACCACCTCGGCGCCCAGATCCTTCAGCTGCGCCACCGCGGCGTCGAAGGAGGCGAGCACACCCGGCTGATAACTGTCGGAGTGCAGCTCCTTCACCACGCCGACCTTCACGCCGGTCAGATCGCCGCGCGCACCCGCGCGAGCGGCCTCCACGAGCGCCGGAACCGGCACATCGCGCGAGGTCGAATCCTTCGGGTCGTAACCGGCGATCACCTCGTGCAGCAATGCGGTATCGAGCACGGTGCGACCACACGGGCCGCCCTGATCCAGCGACGACGCGCAGGCGACCAGGCCGTAACGCGAAACGGTGCCGTAGGTCGGCTTGGTACCGACGGTCGCGGTGACCGCGGCGGGCTGACGGATGGAACCACCGGTGTCGGTGCCGATCGCCAGCGGCGCCTGATAGGAGGCCAGGGCCGCCGCCGAACCGCCGCCGGAACCGCCGGGGATGCGGCTGGTGTCCCACGGGTTGCGGGTCGGGCCGTACGCGGAGTTCTCGGTGGACGAACCCATCGCGAACTCGTCCATGTTCGTCTTGCCCAGGATCGGGATGCCGGCGGCGCGCAGTTTGGCCGTCACGGTCGCGTCGTAGGGCGACACCCAGCCCTCGAGAATTTTCGACGCGCAGGTGGTGGGCATATCCGTGGTGGTGAAAACGTCCTTGAGCGCCAACGGAACTCCCGCCAGCGGCGAGGCCACGGTGCCCGCGGCGATCGCGGCGTCGACCTCGGCGGCGGTCGCCAGCGCCTGCTCACCGGCGACGTGGAGGAAGGCGTTGAGCTCACCGTCGACCTCGGCGATGCGCTGCAGATGCGCCTCGGTGACCTGCACCGAGGACACCTCGCGGCCGTGGATCTTCTCCGCCAGCTCGGCCGCGGACAGTTTCGTCAGATCGCCGCTCATCACTCGCCTTCTCCCAGGATCTGCGGAACCATGAACCGCTGCTCATCGACCGCGGGGGCGCCGGACAGGGCCTTGTCCGGGCTGAGCCCGGGAACGACCACATCCGGGCGGGTGACGTTGGCGGTCGGGTTCGGCGACGCGGTGGCCGGTACGTCGGCGGCGACCTCGGTGATGACCTGCACGTGACTCAGGATCGAATCCAGCTGACCGGCATACAGATCGAGCTCTTCGTCGGTGAGGGCGAGCCGGGACAACCGGGCGAGGTGTGCGACCTCGTCGCGGGAGATGGCGGACACCGCGAATCCCCTTTCGGCAGGTTGGTGCGTGTCGATGGCGCAGGGTGCTGCGCATGGAACAGCCTAATGGGGTCGTGGCCCGGAGGCGGCAGCGGATGCGTCACCACGCAGGGCCTCACCGTTTAGGCTCGGACAACACAGCCTAATGGGTCGGCGTTGTAGCCATCCGGTCACGGTCGGGCTGCGCTGTTCGTTCCGGTGCTCGCCGGACACACGGTTGACATCACAACGTCATCGGAACGGCACTGGCACGGCACCCGGGGTTCGGCCGACAATGGATGTGGTGTACCTCACTACCTCCGCTTCGAATCGTTTGCTGGAAGCAGGGGGTGTAAGTATTGCGAGACTCGGGTATACGTCCGAAAGTCTCGGTCGCACAGGAAAGGAAGGCAAGCACGTGTCATATCTGCTTCGCGTGCAGCTTCCGGATCGCCCAGGAAGTCTCGGTTCACTCGCAGTAGCGCTGGGCTCCGTCGGCGCCGACATCCTCTCGCTGGATGTCGTCGAACGCGGCGCAGGATATGCGATCGACGATCTGGTGGTGGAAGTTCCTTCGGGTGCACTGCCCGACACCTTGATCACCGCGGCAGAATCGCTCGCCGATGTGCGGGTCGATTCGCTGCGTCCTTACTCCGGCATACTCGATACCCATCGCGAGCTGGAGCTGATCGACCAGGTCGCCACCGCCCGCGACGACCGGCTACAGGTGCTGGTCGACGGCGTCCCGCGCGTCCTGCAGGTCGGATGGAGCACCGTGATGGATCTGGGCCCGCACGGCGGCGGACAGCGTCTGGTCGGCAGCGCCAGCGCACCCGAGACGCAGGCCGGCAGTGTGCCGTGGATGCCGCTCGAGAAGCCGACCGCCCTCGATCCCGAGGCCGACTGGGTCCCGCAGATCTGGCGGGACATGGACACCAAGCTGGCGGCCGCCCCGCTCGGCAATACCGGCAAGGCGCTGCTGCTCGGCCGCCCCGGCGGGCCGGATTTCCGTCCGTCCGAGATCGCGCGGCTGGGCTATCTGGCGGGTATCGTCGCCACCGTACTGAGCTGAACCGATTGCGGCGCAGCACATCTCGGCGAAGAGCAGCGGTGGGCAGCCGCGCCGTACCCGCCCCTGCCCGCCTCGCGCCGGATACGTCTACGCCCCGCGCGTGAGCTCGAGCCGCATCACGGTGAGCGGCAGCCCGGCGTCGGTGTGCCAATCCCGTTCCGGCACATGGCCGAATCCCAGCCGCTCGTAGATGCGGCGTGCGTCGGCCATCCCGGGCATCGTGGTCAGCACCACAGCGGCGAAGCTTTCCGCCCGGGCCGTCTCGACGACGGTCCGGACCAAAGCGGTGCCGACACCGGCGCCGCGGGCACGCTTGGCGACCGCGAGCATGCGGAACTCCAGTTCGCCCGGCCGCGCGATATCCGCGTACGGGGTGCCGGGACGCGCGATGGTCAATGAACCGAGCAGATCTCCGTCGCGCTCCGCGACGAGGACCTCGGCTTCGCGCGCTCTGGTCTCGGTATTGGAAAGTTCTGCCACATAGAGACTTTCGGGATGCACATGCCCCTCGCCGACATAGGTGTCGACCGTGAGCAGTGCGATCGCCGCGAAATCGTCCGGGCCGGCAGCGCGAATCCGCACCCCCATATCCACCTGATCCATCCTCAGTCCGATTCGTCCTCGGTATCCGACTCCGGCCGCACCGCATCGGGCCCCTCCGCCAGCAGCGTGCGGAACCCGTCCTCGTCCAGGATGGGCACACCGAGCTCCTCGGCCTTGGCCGCTTTGGACCCGGGGGAATCACCGATCACCACGAAGGCCGTCTTCTTCGAGACGGATCCGGCGGCCTTGCCACCGCGTACCAGGATCGCTTCCTTGGCCTCGTCGCGGGAAAACCCTTGCAGGGAGCCGGTGACCACGATCGACAGTCCTTCGAGGTTGCGTTCGATGGATTCGTCGCGCTCGTCCTCCATCCGCACCCCGGCCGCACGCCATTTGTCGACGATCGCGCGGTGCCAGTCGACGGTGAACCATTCCTTCACCGCGGCCGCGATGGTCGGGCCGACGCCGTCGACGGCCGCCAGCGCCTCGGCCGACGCCTCCTCGATCGCCGCCATACTCCCCAGTTCGGCGGCCAGGGCACGCGCCGCGGTCGGCCCGACGTGGCGGATGGACAGCGCCACCAGCACCCGCCACAGCGGACGGTCCTTGGCGGCGTCCAGATTCTGCAGCAGGCGTTTGCCGTTGGCCGAGAGGGTGCCGCTCTTGTTGACGAAAAGCGTTGTGCCGAGCAGCTTCTCCTCAGTGAGGTCGAACAGATCGCCCTCGTCGGAGATCGCGCCCGACTTCAGCAGGTCGATCGCGGCCTCATAGCCCAGCGCCTCGATGTCGAACGCGCCGCGCCCGGCCATGTGGAACACCCGCTCCCGCAGCTGCGCGGGGCAGTGCCGCTGGTTCGGGCAGCGGATATCGGCATCGCCCTCCTTCTCGGGAGCGAGTTCCGTGCCGCATTCCGGGCAGTGGGTGGGCATGACGAAGCGCCGTTCGCTGCCGTCGCGCACGTCGACCACCGGGCCGAGCACCTCGGGAATGACATCTCCGGCCTTGCGGATGGTGACGGTGTCGCCGATCAGCACACCCTTGCGCTCGACCTCCGAGGCGTTGTGCAGCGTGGCCATCGCGACCGTGGAGCCGGCGACGGTGACCGGTTCCATCACCGCGAACGGCGTCACCCGGCCGGTGCGGCCGACGTTGACCTGGATGTCGAGCAGGCGGGTGGTGGCCTCCTCCGGCGGGTACTTGTAGGCGATGGCCCAGCGCGGGGCACGCGAGGTGCTGCCGAGGCGGCGCTGCAGGGTGAACTCGTCGACCTTGATCACCTGGCCGTCGATTTCGTGCTCGATGTCGTGGCGGTGCTCACCCCAATACCGAATGCGTTCGACCACCGCGTCGGCCCCCTGCACGCGCACGGTGTGCGCCGACACGGGCAGGCCCCAGGCCGCCAGCGCCCGATACGCCTCGAACTGCGAGGACGGGCTGAATCCGACCATCCGGCCGAAGCCGTGGCAGATCATGCGCAGCCGGCGCCGGGAGGTGACCGCCGGATCCTTCTGCCGCAGCGATCCGGCGGCGGTATTGCGCGGATTCGCATAGGGCGGTTTGCCCTCGGCGACGATCGCCGCGTTCAGGTTCTCGAAGTCCGCGAGCCGGAAATACACCTCACCGCGGACCTCGAGCAGGTCCGGAATCGGGAATTCCGTTGTGGGCGTGAGCTGTTCGGGAATGTCCTCGATAGTGCGCGCGTTGAGGGTGACATCCTCACCGGTGCGGCCGTCGCCACGGGTGGCACCGCGCACCAGCCGGCCGTTCTCATAGACCAGGTTCAGCGCCACACCGTCGATCTTCACCTCGCAGACGAAGTGCGTATCGGCCCCGGTTTCGGCGACCACCCGGCTGATCCAGGTGCGCATCTCGTCCTCGTCGAACACGTTGTCCAGCGAGAGCATGCGCTCGAGATGGTCGACCGCGGTGAATTCGGTGGCGAAGCCGCCGCCGACCAGCTGCGTCGGCGAATCCGGTGTGCGCAGGTCCGGATGCGCCTCCTCGAGCGCCAGCAGGCGCTGGAGGAGCGTGTCGAACTCGCCGTCGGAGATGATCGGCGCATCGCGCACGTAGTACCGGAACTGGTGTTCGCGGACCTCCTCGGCCAGCTGCTGCCATTCGGTGCGCTCGTCGGCCGTGGCCGCCTCCGCGGTGTCGGCCGCCTCCGCGGCACGCGCGTCCTCGATTCCGGTTTCGCTCACCTCTGGCACATTAGCCCAGCCCACCGACATGCTCGCGGACCGTTCGGGCACGTCGGAATCAGGCGTTCACCGCGGCCCGGACGTCGTCCGGCCAGGACGAGGGCGCCGATTCGAAGGTGCGATCGGCGTTCGCGAGCACCGCCCGGCCGAGCGCGTAGTTGCCGGTGCCGCCGATGATCGCACCGAGGCCGGCGGGCAGCGCCCGGCCGAACAGCAACGCCCCACGTTTGGCGATGAACCCGACGATGAATGTGCGGGCCATCGGATTGTCGATCGAGCGGACCACCGGGAGCTTGTCCGCCACCGCCGAGGCCCAATCCTTCGCCGACTGCCCGGCGCCCTTGCCGAGCAACCGCGCCCCACCCTCGCCGAGGACCACCGCCACCACGAGCGCCCGGCGCTGCCGCTGCGACATCGTTCGCATCCCGTGCAACTCGCCCACCGAGACCGCGTAGAACGCCGAGGCCTCCATGAAGAAGACCGATTCCACACCGCTGGCCGCCAGCCCGATGATCGTGCCCACCCCGGGCACCGCCGCCGACAGGCCCGCGAGTGTGCCGCTGACGGTCACCGCGCCCAGATAGCGCCACCGCAGGCCGCGCTCGATATCCTCCGGCGTCCGCTCCGGATGCTTACGCCGCAACCGGCCGACGTACTTCGCCGCCAGCGGTTCCCGCACCCCCGCCCCCGCCCGGACGAACGTCTCCACCGACTTCTGCACTACCCGATCGAACATCCGGACCGCCCCTTTCCTCGACACCGGCGACCTTACGGAGAACGCGCCGATTCCTGTCCCGCCGACACGAACCGGACGAAAGTTACCGCCCGGCCGCCGCACTTTTCGCGCCGAAGCCGTCTGGGCTGCCGCGCCGAAGCCGTCTGGGCTGCCGCGCCGAGGGCCGCCGCACCGGACAACTTCGCTCGGCAGTGCGATTACCCGCCCGCCGGTAGTTCACTCGCCGATGTGCCGCGGCCCACGGCTGGGCAGCGTCCGGAAGACCGTGGCCGGGCCGCCCACGCTCGACCGGCGCCAGCCTGATTCCGGCGCCGACGCACTCGGACGAATCGAACACGGTGACGTCGAATTCAGAGGAGTTGATTCAGAGGAGTTGACTGTCCCGGCAGAGGCTCGAACCGCGCGCGGAGGGCGGCGCCGGATGGGCGCCAGGGTCGAACGTCCATGAATCCAGGGTTGCGGCGGGCCGCCAGAACAGCAGACCGTCCCCGCTCGACGTGACTTCGTAGACGTTGTCGCGCCCTTCGATCAACTGCTCGCCCACGCAGTAGTCGGTGTATTCGGTGCCGGGTTGCCGGGCCCCCGCGCTGAAATGTCCGGCGGGCGCGTTCGCCGCTCCCGGAGTGGGCACCGTACTCGGACCGGCCGCCGCCGCCCCGCGAATCCACCGCGGCGCGCCGGCGGAGTCGGTTCCGCAGCTGTAACTCCACCCGCCCGCCGTGACGGTATCTCCGCGCGAATGCGCGGTGTCGGCCCAAAGACACTGCGCGGCAACCGGATCGACGGCCGCACGGTCCGGCGCCCCGGCAGCGCCGCCGGGTGTGGCCGTCGCGATCGCACCGGCGAGGGCAACGCCTGCCGCCACTACTCGTGCGATACGCACCCCGAATGCCACGTTCATCTTCTTCACTCCTCGCAGTCGCTGTGTCTGCAGATAGGAGCGGGGGTTACGCGGCGTGGCACTCGGCGCGACTCGTGGCGCGTAACCGGTGGTATGTGTAACCGCCCTGCTATCTAATTGATGGCGGCACAGTTGTGACGGCGGCACAGTGTCCGCACACCCGATCGGCCCGAGATGGACTCGAGTGCGGCGACATCGGAGAGGAGGGCGGCGGCAGATGAGCGGGCAGCCAGAGTCGGCGCCCACACCGGCGCCGCCATCCGGGGACGGCTACGCCGACTGGGAGGAGATCGTCCGCGGCAATGTCGGCTGGGTGTACGCGCTGATGCTCGCGAAGGTGGGCGCCGCGCCCGATGCCGAAGAGCTGACGACGGAGGTGTTCATGACAGCGCTGGAACCATCGCCCCTGGGTGCGGAACCATCGGAGATTCCGGCACTGCTGCGACATACCGCGCGTGCGGTCCTGGCCCGCTATTGGCTCTCCCGGGTCGGCCGGGAAATCACCGTGATCGACACCGAGCCGCCCGGCAGCACCTCGTCCACGCCGGCAGCGGCCGGTGACCTGCTCGCCGAACTGCCGGAGCCCGATCGGCGCATCCTGGAATTGCGCTTCCTGCAAGGACTTTCGATGGCCGACACCGCGGCGCGGCTCGGTGTCAGCGTTCCCGAGGCCGAGGCACGCCAGCGCTCGGCGCTGCGATCGGCCGCCCGTCCCGGATCAGGAGGCTTGCTGTGAGCAGCAAAGATGTGGAGCGCTACGTCGACGACATCCTGGCCGGCCGCAGCCCGCGCGGTTTCCGGCCCGACGATGACGACGCCGCCCAGATCCGTGCCGCGATCGCGCTGCGGGCGGCCCGGACCGGTGCCGGCAGCCCCGACGAGGAGTTCATCGCCCGGCTGCATCACCGCCTGGCCGAGGACCTCGACGAGCCCACCGCCGATCCGGGTGCGCGCACGCGACGTCCCACGCGGCGCATGGTATTGATCGGCACGTCGGTGGCGGCCGCGGCCGCGGCGGGCGGGGTGATCGACCACACGGTGCTGAGCGGATCCGGCGAGCCGAAAGTTCCCGCCGCACAGCAGACCCTCGTGCCGTCCCACGGAACCTGGCAACCGGTCCTCGCCAGTGCGGAACTGCCCGACGGCGCGACCACACCGTTCGACCTCGGCGCCGTCAACGGCTTCCTCCGCCGCCGCGACGGGGTCGTCTACGCGCTGTCGGGAATCTGTACCCACCAGGGGTGCAAATTGTGGCTGGACGCGGCGGCGGCTCGGCTGCGCTGCCCGTGCCACTCGACCTCCTTCGGTTTCGAGGGTGAGGTCGTGACCCACGAGCTGCCCCGCACGCCCGCCCCCCTGCCGCGGCTGCAGGTCCGTGAAGCGAACGGCTCGATCGAGGTGTTCGCACCGGAGAAGCCGGCCTGACAGCGCGCACCGAACCGCATGTAACCACATCCCGTATCTATCCCTGACAGGCGCGTGCGTCACCGGGCTGCAGGAGGGTGGTTGGGATGGCAGGGCGATCCACGGCCGGGTGGCGATCGCCGGAGGAGCCCCGGCGCCGCGACCTGCGACTGGTACCGCAAGATCGCTATCCCAGCTGGGAAGAGGTGTACCGGGACAACGTCGGCTGGGTCTACGCGCTGATCTTCGGCAAGGTCGGCAACAAGCCGGATGCGGAGGATCTCACCGCGGAGGTGTTCGTGGCCGCGCTGAAACCGCTGCGGATCACCGCGAGCGTCGCCGAGGTGCGCGCCTATCTGCGGACCACCGCTCGCACGGTCCTGGCCGCGCACTGGCGATCGCGGATGGGCCGCGAGATCACGGTCATCGACGACGACATTCCGGACGAGACCGTTTCGACGCCAACCGATTCCGCCGCGTCGAGGGCACCCGAACACGTCCGCGCGGTCTTGGGCGAACTCCCGCAACGCTACCGCCGGATTCTCGAACTGCGTTTCCTGCAGGGATTGTCGGTGCGCGAATCGGCCGCCGCGCTCGGCATCAGCGTGGCCAATGCGAAGGTGCTGCAGCATCGGGCGTTGCGCGCGGCGTCGGAACTGAACATCGACCTCGGCCTGTAACCCGGTCGCCTATCTGTCGGTGAAGCCCCGCACTCCGCGGGGTACGGATGGAGGCCGGATCCGATGCCACGACACCTCGTTGTGAATTTCACCGCCGCCGCGACGGTCGCCCTCGGCGTCATGACACTGACGGCGTGCGCGACCCACGGCGACAAGGGGGCGAGCCCACCCGCTCCCACCGTCCGCTCCGAGGACCCCGGTCTGGGTATGACCCCGGGCGGCCCGGAACCGATGCCGAATATGCCCGGAATGTCGAATGCGCCTCGCACGCCGGCCGCCGTGGCCGGACCGAACGCCGTCGCCATCGACAATTTCGCCTTCGGCCCGCAGACCGTGACCGTGAGGGCCGGCACCACCGTGACCTGGACCAATCGCGACGAGGAACCGCATACGGTGGTGGCGCGCGACGGCTCGTTCCACTCCCCGGGAATGGGCACGGGGGCCACATTCAGCTTCACCTTCGCCCAGCCGGGCACCTTTGCCTACTTCTGCTCGATCCATCCCTTCATGCACGCGACAGTGGTGGTGACCCCGTGACCGAACAACTCCCACAGCACACCGATCCGCGCGATCCGCACGCCATGACCCGGCGCCAGCTGCTACGCCACAGCGCCTGGTTCGGCGCGGCCGTCGGCCTGACCGTGGTCGGCGGCGAGGTCATCTCCCATGTGGCGGGCGCGGCCCCCGCCACCGCCGAACGCCCCACCCTGCGATTCGCGCAGATCAGCGACAGCCACATCGGATTCCAGGGCACCGCCAACGCAAATGTCACCGACACCTTCACCGAGGCGATCGATCAGGTCAATACCCTCGGATACACACCGGATTTCGTCATTCACACCGGTGACCTGACACACCTCGCCACGCCCGCGCAATTCGATCAGGTCCGCCAGATGATGTCCGGATTGTCCACACCGCACATCTTCACCGTGCCCGGCGAACACGATTCGACCGACGACGGCGGACAGCGCTACCGCTCGGTGTTCGGCAAGGGCACCCGCGGTGACGGGTGGTACAGCTTCGACATCGCGGGGGTGCACGTCATCGGGTTGGTCAATACGCTCAACGCGCAGAATCTGGGCCATCTCGGACAGGATCAGATCGACTTCGTCCGCACCGACGTGGCGGGATTGTCCGCCGACACCCCGATCATCGTCTTCAGCCATATCCCCCTGTTCGCGATGTATCCCCAATGGGGTTGGGGCACAGACGATGCCGCGCAAGTACTGAGCCTGCTGCGGCGGTTCTCCTCGGTCACCTGCCTCAACGGCCATGTGCATCAACTCTTCACCAAGACCGAGGGAAACATCACCTTCTTCAGCGGGACGACCACCGCCTATCCCCTGCCGCACCCCGGCGACGGGCCCGCGCCCAAACCGGTGACGTTGCCGGCCGGAAAGCTCCACGACGCCCTGGGGATCCGGGAAGTGAGCTACCAGCAGGGCCGGCAAATGCTCGCGATCAAGGAGCAGACACTCCGATGAATGTGCTGTCTTCCGTACCGTCGCGGTTCCCGGCGCGCCTGGCGATCAGCGCCGGACTCGTCACCACCGGTGTCGTGCACACCCAGCTCTACGCACGAGGCTACCGCTACATCGAATACGTGGGCCCGTCGTTCGCCATCCAGGCCGCCGCCGCCTTCGCACTGGCCGCACTGGTTCTCGTCGGTCCGTGGAGCCTGCGCGCGGCGGCGGCGGTGCTCAGCGCCGCCTCCTTGGCCGGCTTCGTGGTGTCGCGAACGAGCGGACTGTTCGGATTCACCGAAACCGGCTGGCAGCCGGCACCGCAGGCGATGGTCGCGGTCGTCGCCGAGATCGTCACCCTCGTGGTCTGCCTGGCTTCGCTGTACCGGAGGGAACTTCGCACCTGATGTCGCGGCGCCGCCCGGCGGACGGCAGGATGGCTCGGGTGCTGCGTAGTTTTCAGGTGACCAATCACCGATCCCTGGCCGAACCACAGGAACTCCGCCTGGTGTCGAGCCGGGCCGGCGCGCTGCCCGCTCCCGTCACCGCGGTCCACGGCGCGCCGGCGACCGGGAAATCCGGTCTCGTCGACGCACTGGCCCACATGCGCGACGCGGTCCTGCATTCGGTGACCGGCTGGGATCCCTACGCCGGGCCGGTGCGCACGCCGCATCTCGGATTCGCCGACCGGCCTTCGGAATTCGTCGCCACCTTCGTCGCCGAGGGCACCCCCTACACCTACGGGTTCCGCCTCGACAACGCCGATGTCACCGCCGAATGGCTGCATACGCATCCGCACCACCGCAAACGCGTCGTCTTCGAGCGCGAGGGCGAGCAGATCCGGATCGGGCCGATGTTCGAACCGGCGCGCTTCGGCATCACCACCCTGGTGCCGCTGGTGCGGCCGAATGCCCTGCTGCTGAGCCTGACCGGGCAGATGTACGCCGAGGCGCTGGTGCCCGCCTATCGCTGGTTCTCCGCGCAGCTCGACGTCCAGCGCGGGCCCGCCGACCCGCACAGCATCGCCGAGCGCCTCGGCGGCCACATCTCCCGCTCCGCCGACAACGCCGCGCGGCTGCTGATGCTACTGCGCTCGGCCGAACTGGGCATCGAGGATCTGCTCCTGGCCGAGAACGATCCGATGTACGCCGACTACCTGCGCGACATCGACGGCGAAATCGCCGGTATGGCAAAGGAATCGGATGCGTGCGCCGCCTCGCCGGCGCACGCCCTGCGGGTGCGGGAAACCCTCGGCGTGGAACCCGTCGCCCTCGAGCGGGAACTGAGCAATCTGCGCGCGGCCCGCGACACCCTCTACGCGCGGATGGTCGCCCGCCGCGGGGTCGGGCTCGGAGTGGTCCACGAAGGCATCGGCGCCGCCTTCGACATCGCCGACGAATCCACCGCCACGCTGGCCCTGCTGCGCCTGCTGCCGACCGTGCTCGACGCGCTCGACACCGGCCGGGTCCTGGCGGTCGACGATATCGACACCCACCTCACCGGCGACACCGCCGACCGGGTAATCCAGCTGTTCCAGAATCCGGAGACCAACTCCCGGGGTGCGCAGCTGATCTTCACCACTCGCAACCGCACGCTCATCGACCGCGGCAACGGGCGCTCGCAGTCCCGGCGCACCCGGGTGTGGCAGGTGCGGCGCACCTCGACCGGCACCAGCGAGCTCAGCGCCGGCTGAGATCGCGGGAGCGCACCCCGGCGACGGCGGCCTATCGGGGCTGTCCCGTTTGTCCGCCTAGCATGGAGGCATGCTGCTGCAGATCGTGTT
Source organism: Nocardia nova (assembly GCF_002933465.1). Classification (GTDB taxonomy): domain Bacteria; phylum Actinomycetota; class Actinomycetes; order Mycobacteriales; family Mycobacteriaceae; genus Nocardia; species Nocardia nova_B. The sequence goes on along the minus strand of NZ_PSZE01000037.1, from coordinate 22,933 downwards.
CATCGTGTTGATCGCCGGCGCGCTGGTCGCGCTGCTGATGAACTTTCGCGGCCGAGGTCGTTTCGGTGGATTCCAGCGCGCCGCCCAGGAGGCCGGGACGCTGCGGATCACCGGCGTGAGCCCGCGCCCGGCCGCGCAGGGCGAGCAGTTCGTGACGATCACCGGCACGATTTCCGGGCCCAGCGTCGCGGCCGAGACCGTGTACGGGCGCTTCGCCTGGGACGTCAACCAGTGGCCGTTCCCCGGCGAAGACCTCCCGGTCGTCTATCCGCCAGGTAAGCCTCAGCACTGGCAGATCGGCCATCCGGCCCCGGGGCCGTCCGCGGAATTGTGATCCCGGCGCGGGCACGCACCCCGCCGCGCCCTATTCGAGAATGAGCGACTCCGGGTCGTCGGCGTAGGCGCGGGCCACGTCGGACGACAGGTCCAGGGCACGGCGGGCCCACGCCAGCGGGGCGCAGGCCAGGCCACACGCCGGGGTGACCAGGATGCGGTCGGTGAGGGTGCGGCGTGGGAAGCCGAGGCGGTCGACGAGGCGCACGCCCGGTTCGGCGAGCTGCCGCCAGGTGGGCGGGGTGGCCGGTGCCGTCGTGGGGACCGATCCCAGAGCGAGATACTTGCCCGCGTCCAGTAGTTCACCGACGGCGTCGAGGTTGCCGGTGGCGATGGCCGCCATATCGAAACCTACTGCGGCAGCCGAACTTTCGCGCAGAAACGACAGTGGCGGCGCATCGGCGCAGCTGTGGATCAGCACCGGGCCGGACTGAGCGGTGACGACCGTGTCGAGAATGTGCAGCGCCTCGGGCTCGGGAACAGCGCGCACGGTGTTCAACACGCTGGCGCCGTGCAGACTTCCTTCCAGCACGGCCCCCAGCGACGGTTCGTCCAGTTGCACGATGACATCGACGCCCAGCCGTTCGGCCACCTCGGCGGCATGATCGGACAGGCCCTCGGCCAGTGATTCCGAAAGATCGCGCACCGCACCGGAATCGGTGAGCACGCGATGACCGTTCGCCAGTTCGACCCGCGCGGCGAGCGTCAGCGGTCCGACCGACTGCACCTTGAGGGTGCGGCCGGCGCCGGTGAGACCCGCTGTCTCCCAGGCTTCTTCGAGCGCGTCGAGATCGGTGCGAAGTAGATCGTGCGCGCGGCGCGCGGTCGCTCCGAGGCGGGCGCTCAATCGGTATCCGCGGGTGGTGGTGTCGAACTGCATGTCGATCAGCAACGCCGAGGCCCGTCCGACCATATCGGAACCCGCACCGCGCCCGGGCAATTCGGGTAGATGGGCGAGTTCGGGCAGCTCCCCCACAATGGTGGCGGCGGCCTCACGAGGGTCGGTGCCCGGCCACGAACCGACACCCGTGGCGATACCTCCCCGCAGACTCGGCCGTGCGTCGGATCGCTTCTCGCTCGTCATATGTCACCCATCTCGATCACCGCGCCGGACGTCCGCGGCCGCCCGGAGTGGTCACGCACGGCGCAACCGTATCCGAGCGCGGACGCGGAGCCGGCCGTACCCCCGACGTCGCCCGCGATCGGACGACGCCCGCGCTCACCGCGCGGAATCCGCGACCAGCTCTCCGGCGCGCTCACGTCCGGTACCGCTGATGGTGCCGCTGCCGATCACCTGGTCTCCCAGCGGGTCCGGCAGATAGGCCACCACGGCCTGCCCGCGCGCCACGCCGGTCAAGGGTTCGCGCAGCCGCGCGATCAGACCGCCGTCGACCGCCTCCACGACGGCCGGGGCGATGCCGCCGTGCGCACGCACCTGGACGACACAGTCGAACGGTCCGGACGGCACCTCACCGGAGGTCCACACGGCCCGGTCCGCCCGCACCGTCCACACGTACAGGTCTTCGGCGGGGCCGACGTGAACGGTGCCGGAATCCGGGTCGATCTCGGTGACGTAGCGGGGGCGGCCGTCCGCGGCGGGGCCGGGCAGCCCGAGCCCCTTGCGCTGGCCGATCGTGAATCCGTGTACGCCTTCGTGTTCGGCCAGCTTGCGGCCGTCGCTGTCGACGATGGCGCCGGGACGCACACCGATCGAGGCGCCGAGGAACGCACGAGTGTCGCCGGAGGGGATGAAGCAGATGTCGTGGGAGTCGGGCTTGTTCGCGACGGCGAGACCGCGCTCGGCGGCCTCTTCGCGGATGCGCGGCTTCGGCGTGTCACCCACCGGGAACATCGCCCGCGACAGCTGGTCGGCGGTGAGCACGGCCAGCACATAGGACTGATCCTTGTCGGCGTCCACGGCGCGGCGCAGCACACCGTCGGACAGCTGCGCGTAGTGGCCGGTCACCACGGCATCGAACCCGAGCGCGGCGGCGCGGTCGGCCAGAGCCGAGAACTTGATCTTCTCGTTGCAGCGCAGGCACGGATTCGGCGTCTCGCCGGCCGCGTAGGCGGCGACGAAGTCGTCGATCACATCCTCTTTGAAGCGGTCGGCGAAATCCCAGACGTAGAACGGGATTCCGAGCACATCGGCGGCGCGGCGCGCATCGCCGGCGTCCTCCTTGGAACAGCAGCCCCGCGATCCGGTGCGCAGTGCTCCGGGGGTGGCCGACAGGGCCAGATGCACCCCCACCACCTCATGGCCGGCGTCGACCGCACGCGCGGCGGCCACGGCGGAATCGACGCCGCCGCTCATCGCTGCCAGCACTCTCATCGTGTACCTCCTTTCGCACCGGCCAGTCCGGCCGCTTCGGCCCGTTCCACCACCGAGGGCAGAACTTCCAGCACTCTGTCGATCTCGGACCCGGTCGTGGTGTGGCCGAGCGAAAACCGCAGGGAACCGCGCGCCTGGCGCGGTTCCACACCCATCGCGAGCAGTACATGGCTCGGCGCGGCCACCCCGGCGTTGCACGCCGACCCGGTCGAGCACTCGATCCCGGCGGCGTCGAGCAGCATCAGCAGGGAATCGCCCTCGCAGCCGGGGAAGGTGAAGTGGACGTTTCCGGGCAGGCGCCGTTCACCGGCAGCGCCGTTGAGGACGGCGCCGGGAATCGCGTCCCGCACACCGGCGATCAGACGATCACGAAGATCGACCAATTCCGTTGTGCGCGCGGGCATTTCCCGTACGGTTTGCCGCAGTGCCGCGGCGAATCCGGCCGCGGCCGGCACATCGGAGGTGCCCGAGCGCAGATCGCGCTCGTGGCCGCCGCCGTGCAGCAGCGGGACACAGCCCACCTGCCGGCCCAGCAGCAGGACCCCGCATCCGTGCGGACCGCCGACCTTGTGCCCGGCGAAACTGGCCGCGGCCAGGCCACTCGACGCGAAATCGATGGGGAGCTGGGCGGCCGCCTGTACCGCGTCGCTGTGCATCGGAATGTCGAATTCCTGTGCGACGGCAGCCAATTCGAGGATCGGCTCGATCGTGCCGACCTCGTTGTTGGCCCACATAACGCTGACCAGGGCGGTATCGGCGGCGTGCGTCGACAGCGCTTCGCGCAGCGCCGCCGGCGAGACGATGCCCTCGGAGTCGACATCGAGCAGGGTGACCTGCGCGCCCTCGTGCTGCTGCAACCAGTCCACCGCGTCGAGCACCGCATGGTGTTCGACCGAACTCACCAGGATGCGGGTGCGGCGCGGATCGGCGTCGCGACGAGCCCAGTAGATGCCCTTGACCGCGAGATTGTCACTTTCCGTACCGCCCGAGGTGAAGATCACTTCCGAGGGCCGCGCCCCGAGATCGGCGGCGACGGATTCGCGCGCCTCCTCCAGCAATCGCCGCGCGGTGCGGCCGGAGCCGTGCAGGGACGAGGCGTTACCGACCGTGCCCAGTACAGCCGTCATCGCCTCGACGGCGGCCGGGAACATGGGTGTCGTGGCCGCGTGATCGAGGTAGACCGTCTTGGGCGCCGCTGCGACCGGACCCGGGAATGCCGACATCATGACCGATCCAGCCTATCCCACCGTTGACCTGCACACCTTGGGGGCATCCTTCCGCCTTCTGCACACCACCTACGCTTCACCCACATCGGCAACCCGGCGGCACTCCCCCGATATTCCCGATGGCCACTCCCGATGGCCACTCCCGATGGCCACGGAAATTCTCCGGCGCACCGGCGGTGGGGCCGCGATTTCCCGGCGGACAAACCGGGCAGCCAGCGACCAAGCATGTGCTCAATATTTGCTGAGACCAGAACCTCTGCTCGTCACAAACCACCGAGGCACTCCCGCACGAACACTACCATTCGAAAACGACTGGACAGCAGTTTGTTTCGCGCCACCGGCACGCTCGCGGAAAGTTTGCGGATAACCGCTTTTCTGACTAGGGTGACGGACAGAACGATCACCGCGGCGGGGTCCGGATGGCGCCCGAACGAGAGCGATTCCGATATCTCCCGACTCGCCGCGGATGTGCTGGGGGTTATTCGCAGACATATGACGGTTGAGCCCGGTATGCGGCAGATCGTGTCCGGGCTGTGAGATGAGGAGAACGGTGAGCGGCAAACTGATCACGGCAACTCCGTCGGCGGCCCTGCTGGTCGAGGAGATCGTCGATCGCTACGGCTCGGTCGAGCAGTTCTGCAACCAACTGCGCCGGGACCTGGACGACCCGACCGTGCAACTGCCGCGCCTCACCCATCTGATGCCGCCGGACGGCCCCCACTCCCCGCCCCATCTCGCCTGGTCACAGGCTCCGTGCGCGGAACCGGCGTCGATGGCCGAACCCGGTGCGAGGCCGTCCGGACCAAACGGCGACGCCGAGGCGGCCGCCGCGTCCCCGGCCGTCCCGGACCCGGCCTCGGCCGCCGAACCCGGTCCGCCCGCGCCCTCACGAGCCCAGCCCATGACCGCTGAAGCGCACGTGCGCCGCAGCCTGTGGCATCGACTGCTGTCCTGGTTGTGATTCGTCTCACCGTTCGGTGGGATACCCGTCGCGAACGGTCCGAAGATGCTCGCCCTGGCCGCCGATATCGCCGACGGCGCCCTGCCCGCGGAACATACGCGCGACCGCCCGCGAGGTGGTGAGAACATGGCCCCCGGCCGTCGTTTCGCGCCACACTCGTCGAATGGGGTTATCCGGCAACCGAAATCGACGAAGCCGGTGACCCGGGTGGTGGACGCACTCGTCGCCCACGCCCGCGCGGAATCCATCGCGGCCACGATCCGCGCCCCGCTGGACGCCGGGCGGACCATGTGGTGCGGCTGCCACCGATCGGCACCGAATTCGCCTCCCGCATCGAACAACTGCCGTCGATCGCGCCGGCCCGCGACGAGATCGGCTGAACGAGATCGGCTGAACGCGCCGACTCCGCCCTCCCTCGCCGGAGCAGGTCGCGGGCGTATGGTCGCCGCATGCGCCTGAGCACCCGGAATCAACTCGACGGCACGGTCGTCTCGGTCACTCGCGGTGAGGCCATGGCAGTCGTGCGGGTCCGTCTCACCGGCGGGGACGAGATCACCTCGTCCATCACCCGCGATGCCGTGGACGATCTCGGCCTCACCGCGGGCTCGACGGTCAAGGTGCTGATCAAATCGACCGAGGTCACCCTCGGCATCGAATAGATCCACCGGCGACGCTCGCCGGCGGCACACGTAGCCTGGTCTGGTTCGTTCCAGGATGCGGCCGATGCCGGCCGGGTCGTGCCGATGGAGGTTGTGCCATTGTGACCGTCACGCTGCGTCCGGACGCGCGACTGCGGTCCTCGCCCGACGGACGAGTCCTGCTCGGCGGCAGTCCGCTACGAATGCTGCGCCTGTCTCCCGCCGGCGCCCGCCGAGTGCGGGGGTGGTTCGCGGGCGAGCCGGTCGGCAGTGCCGCGAGCGCGCAGGCGCTGGCACAGCGGATGCTGGCGGCGGGCGTCGCACACCCGACCGCCGAGCGGGGCCGGCACACCACGGCCGATGTCACAGTCGTGGTCCCGGTCAAGGACAACCTCACCGGACTCACCCGGCTGCTCGCCGCGACCGGCGACGTGAGCTCCCGCATCGTGGTCGACGACGGTTCGGCCGAGCCGATCACCGGTGCTGTCGCCGAGGACGGGGACAGCACGCACGCGACACCGGCCGTAACGATCATCCGGCACCCGGCCGCGCGCGGCCCGGCGGCCGCCCGCAACAGCGGATGCCGCGCGGTCGCTACCGAACTGATCGCCTTTCTCGATTCGGATATCGTGCCCGATCCGGGCTGGCTCGCCCCGCTCCTGCCGCTGTTCGACGATTCCGCGGTCGCGGCCGTGGCCCCTCGGGTGCGGACCTTCGAACACGGCGCGCTCGGCAGCTACGAGGCCCACCGGTCGAGCCTGGATATGGGTGGCGAACCGGCGGTGGTGCGGCCGGGCGGGCGCATCTCCTACGTCCCGACCGCGGCGCTGGTCGTGCGCCGGTCGGCGTGGGAACGAGCGGGCGGATTCGACGAAAGCCTGCGCTACGGCGAGGATGTCGACCTGGTCTGGCGGCTCGTGGGCGACGGGAAAGTCGTTCGGTATCAACCCGATTCGGTGGTCCGGCACGAGCCGCGCACCACGCTGCGGGCATGGCTGCGCCAGCGCTACGACTACGGCACCTCGGCCGCTGTACTGGCGCGGCGACATCCGGGACACCTGCACTGCGCGCGCCTGCCCCGCAGCACCGCGTTCCGCTGGGCCACGATCGCCTTGGGCCGCCCGGGGCTCGGCATCGCGACTGCCGTCGAACCGGTGCGGCAGCTGCGGCGGCTGCGAGCCGCCGGGCTGCCGGCGTCGATGGCCGCGACGGTGGTCGGCGAGGCCGAAGTGTCCGCGGTGTGTCAGCTCGCCGACGCACTGCGCCGAATCTGGTGGCCGGCAGCGCTGTTCAGCCGCCGAGGCCGCCGGTTGCTGCTCGCGGCCTACCTGCCGGTGATGGCCCGCGCGGTGGCGGCCGGCCGGGATCCGCGGGCCGGACTGTTGCGCATCGCCGACGATCTCGCCTACGGGATGGGAGTGTGGGCCGGATGCCTGCGGTCGCGGACCGCCGAGCCGGTGGTGCCGCTGCTGTATCGAATCGAGGGAGACAGTGATGCGTCTGGCTGATCTGACCTCGGCCGACCTCGCCGAGGCCGACCGCGCCCCGCTGCTGGCGATTCCGCTCGGCGCGACCGAACAACACGGACCGCATCTGCCGCTGGGCACCGATACCGCCGTGGCGGTAGAACTGTGCCGCCGCTTGGTCGCCACGCGTCCGGATATCGTTGCGGCGCCCGAGATTCCGTACGGGTCCAGCGGTGAGCACGCCGGATTCCCAGGGACACTCTCGATCGGGCACCGCGCCCTGGAACTGCTGATCGTCGAATTGGTGCGCTCGGCAGACGAATTCGCGGGCGTGATCCTGGTGAACGGGCACGGCGGAAACCTCGAGCCACTGCGGGCCGCCCAACGCCTCCTCACCGTGGAAGGCCGTCCGACGCTGGTGTGGTCGCCGACCGGTCCGGCCGACGACACCCACGCCGGACACGGGGAAACCTCGGTCATGCTCCACCTGGCCCCGGCGCGGGTCACGATGCACCGCGCCGAACCCGGCACCACCCAGCCGCTGCGCGAGTTGATGCCGCGGCTGCGGTCCGGTGGAGTGAAAGCGGTGAGCGCCAACGGAATACTCGGCGATCCGACCACCGCCGACCCCGCCGAGGGCGCGCGGATCCTCGACCGCTGGGCCGGCGCGTTGATCGCCGCGGTCGCCGAGACTTTCCCCGAACCGCGCTGAGGCAGCCGCATCGCCGCGAATCGGCCTAGCCTGGGCGAACCACTGCATCGCGATCGATGGAGGTACCGACATGGCCTGGACCGCCGCTCAGCTCAATCGGCTGGGATCCTGCGAGGAACTGCAGATCACCAGCTATTACGAGAACGGCGCACTGCGGGATTGGACCACCATCTGGGTGGTGCGCGTCGACAACGATCTCTACATCCGCTCCGCCGACGGCCGATCCGGCGGGTGGTACCGCCACGCCATGCACACCCGCGGCGCGCGGGTCCGCGCCCACGGCGTGGAAACCGACGTGACCCTGCACCCGGTCACCGACTCTCACACCAACGACCGCGTCCGCGAGGCTTACGAGTCGAAGTACCGCGACCAGCCCACCGCCCTCGAATCCATGCTGGCCCCCGCCGCCGAGAACACCACTCTGCGCATGGACGCGGTCGGGTAGCTCGGGTGGCCGCCGGCCGGCCGTTGCTTACCGGTTACCGTCCCGTGAAGTAGTGGCCCGCCTCCAAGTCCTCGATGAGGTTGGGGTGCAAGGGTTTCCATCCGAGTAGGGTCGTGGTCGCCGCGGCCGTGGTGGGGTTGTCCAGCTGGACCATGGGGGCGAGGAAACCGAAGTGAGCGGGGGCGTCCTCGGCGTCGATGCTCACGACGGGGACATCCAGGTGGCGGCCGATCACCTCGGCGATGCGGCGCAGCGGGATGCCTTCGTCGCCGACGGCGTGCAGGCGGGTGCCGGCGGGGGCGGATTCGAGAGCCAGGCGGTACAGGTTCGCCGCGTCGAGGGTGTGGCCGGCGGGCCAGCGGTTGGCGCCCTCGCCGACGTAGGCGGACACGCCCTTCTCGCGGGCGGTGGCGATCAGGGTGGGGACGAAACCGTGGTGGTCGAGGGTGCTGTGCACGGTCGGGGGCAGCCGGACCACGCTGGATCGGATTCCGCGCTCGGCGAATCCGATCACCGCGTTCTCGGAGTCGATGCGCGGGCCGGCGGGCAGCGAATCGGCCTCCGTGCCGGTTCGTCCCAGGGCCGCGAGCAGACCCGTTCCGGACGTGCTGACCAGCGGCTTACCCGACCCGGCCAGGGCCTCGCCGAACGCCCGGACGACCCGCAGATCGGCATCCGCCGCACCGAGGAAGTCCCCGGCGATCATGTTCTCGTGTTTGAACGCCAGGTGGATCACGCCGTCGGCCCCGGCCGCCGCCTCGGCCAGCGCCTCCGGATCGTCCAGATTTCCGCGCTGCACCTGCGCTCCCGCGGCCTCCAACGCCGCGGCCGAGGCACCCGATCGTGCCAGTCCGACCACCTCGTGTCCCGCTGACAGCAATTCGGGCACGACCGCGGACCCCACATGTCCCGACGCCCCGGTGATGAATACGCGCATGGAAAGACCTTCCCGCGAGGAATACGCCGCACCTCTCGCACGGCGGCCGCCGATGTCAGCGACTGCCATCACGTTACACCGCGATGTCAGTTGCTGTCATCACCTGCTGGCAGGCAAACCCGGAATCGCTCGACGCCCGGGTACTTCTCGCCCAGCGCGGTCGCGGTGAATCCGAGCGCCGCGTAGAAGCCGAGCGCCGAGCGGTCCGTTTCGGCGACGATCGGCAGCGCGGGATCGTCCGCGCGTATTCGCGCCACCAACCGCCGGCCGACCCCGCGCCCGCGCGGCGATGTCGCGATATGAAGCAGGACGATCCGGTCCGCACACCGTTCGTATCCGGCCACGCCGATGGGTTCGTCCGCCAGAAACACCACCAGCAGACCGGTCGCCGGATCGTCGCGATATCGGCGCAGTACCGCGTCGAGGCGGGTCTGGGCATCACCCACGGCCACCGACAACAGCGAGTGCACCCGGGTATCCGCCGCGAGATCACGGCCGGTTCGAATCATCGTCATCCGGGCACCGTATTCCGGAACTTCGTTGGACTTTCGTCGCCCGCCGACCGGCATAGACGCCGCGGCGGTTCGCGAATCGGGTCGTGGCGGAGACAATTCCGGCGAGAGAGGGCATATCGCCGAGCATGCGTCAGCCCTCGCGTTTCCGTGAGGGGCCGGACCGCACGGACGAGGGCGCGTCCCGGCGAGAATCGGGTAACCGGTATGCAACCGTGCGCTTGCGAACCGCATTCACGGCAATATGCTTCATATTGTGACGAATCTGCGGATCAGTGAGGCGGCGGCGCTGCTGGGGGTCAGCGACGACACCGTGCGGCGCTGGATCGATCAGGGACGGTTGCCGGAGATCCGGCTCGACAGCGGCCGCAAGGGGGTGCGCGGCGCGGATCTGGCCGAGGTGCTGCGTGATCAGCACGCCGAGGCGCAGGAACCCGGCGTGACGGTCGCCGCCTCGGCCCGCAACCGGATGCGCGGCATCGTCACCCGCATCGTCAAGGACACGGTGATGGCGCAGGTTGAGATGCAGGCCGGACCTTTCCGGCTGGTCTCGCTGATCAGCCGGGAATCGGTCGACGAACTCGGTCTCGAGGTCGGCAGTATCGCCGTCGCCTCGGTCAAATCGACCCACGTCGTGGTCGAAATCCCAGAAAGCTGACCAGAATGCAGATCTTGCGCGCCATCGGCGCCGCGGCGGCCGTCGTGGCCGTCACCGTGGGCCTGGCCGGATGCGGTTCCGACGACGCGGCGACCACGTCCGCGACGGGCCAACTCTCGGGAACGGTCACCGTTTTCGCGGCGGCCTCGCTCACCGAGACCTTCACCAAGCTCGGACACGATTTCGAGGCCGCCCACCCGGGCGTGAAGGTCGTCTACAGTTTCGGCGGCAGTTCGGCACTGGCCGAGCAGATCGAGCAGGGGGCGCCGGCCGATGTTTTCGCCTCCGCCGCCCCGGCCGAGATGCAGCAGGTGGTCGACGCCGGTGAGGTCACCGCGAAACCGGAGACGTTCGTGAGCAATCGGCTGGAAATCGCAGTGCCCCAGGGCAATCCGGGCAAGATCACCGGGCTGACCGACTTCGGCAGGCCCCAGCCGCGGATCGCGCTGTGCGCGGTGCAGGTGCCGTGCGGTGCGGCCGCGGAGAAGGTCTTCCAGATCGCCGGAATCACCCCGCGGCCCGACACCCGCGAGCAGGATGTCAAGGCGGTGCTCACCAAGGTGACCCTGGACGAGGTCGACGCCGCACTGGTCTACCGCACCGATGTACAAGCGGCCGCCGACAAGGTGCAGGGCATCGACTTCCCGGAATCGGCGAAGGTGATCAACACCTATCCGATCGCGCCGCTCGCCAAGGCCCCCCACGCCGCCGCGGCCGCCGCCTTCGTCGACTACGTGCACTCCGATCCGGCGAAGAAGGTGTTCGTCGCCGCGGGATTCGACACCCCGTGAGCAGGCCGGGAACGCGGCGATGGGCGGTATCGGGACGGCGGCCGGTCGTGCTGGTGCTGCCCGCGCTCGGCGCGCTGGCGTTGCTGGTGATCCCGCTGATCGGTCTGCTGGTACGCACCCCGTGGGCGAGCCTGCCCAACCGGTTGTTCAGCGCGGAAGTCGGTACCGCCCTGCGGCTTTCGCTGATCTGCGCGACCTGCGCGACCGTAATCTGCTTGCTGTTGGGCATCCCGCTGGCGTGGCTGCTGGCGCGGGCGCACCTCCCGGGCCGAGGACTGATCCGCGCCCTGGTGACGGTGCCGCTGGTACTGCCGCCGGTGGTCGGAGGTGTGGCACTGCTGCTGGTGTTCGGCCGGCGCGGGCTGCTCGGGCAGTACCTGTACGACTGGTTCGGCGTCTCGCTGCCGTTCACGACGCCGGGCGTGGTGGTGGCCGAGGCGTTCGTCGCCATGCCGTTTCTGGTCATCTCGGTGGAGGGCGCGCTGCGCAGCACCGACACCCGCTACGAGGAAGCCGCCGCCACCCTCGGCGCGACCCCCTGGTACACCTTCCGCCGCGTCACCCTGCCCGCGATCCTGCCGGGCGTCACCGCCGGTGGCGTGCTGTGCTGGGCTCGGGCGCTCGGCGAATTCGGCGCGACCATCACCTTCGCCGGGAATTTCCCCGGCCGCACCACCACCATGCCGCTGGCGGTGTATCTCGCGCTGGAAACCGATCCCGACGCCGCGATCGTGCTCAGCCTGGTGCTGCTGCTGGTGTCGGTCGCGGTGCTGGTGTCGTTGCGCGAGCGCTGGATTCGAGGAGCGGTATGACGCTGCGGGCCGAACTCGAGGTGCGCCGCGAGCGCTTTCGCCTCGACCTGTCGCTCACCGTCGCACCCGGCGAGGTGGTGGCGCTGCTGGGGCCCAACGGCGCCGGGAAGACCACGGCACTGCGCGCGCTGGCCGGACTCGAACCGCTCACCGGTGGACGCCTCACCGTCGCCGACCGGGTCTGGGACGAACCTCCGGGAATTTTCGTCCCGGCCGAACAGCGACAGGTCGGCGTCGTATTCCAGGATTACCTACTTTTTCAGCATCTTTCGGCGCTCGAGAACGTCGCATTCGGCTTGCGGGCCCGCGGCATGCGGCGCGCTCCGGCGCGGGGCCGCGCCGCCGAGCAACTCGACCGGGTCGGTCTCGCCGAGCACGCGCAGGCCACACCGCGCACACTCTCCGGCGGACAGGCGCAGCGGGTGGCACTCGCGCGTGCCCTGGCCACCGACCCGCAGCTGCTGCTGCTCGACGAACCATTGGCCGCGCTCGACGCCGGGACCCGGGGGCAGGTGCGCGCCGACCTCGCCCACCACCTGCGCGACTATCGCGGCCATACCGTAGTGGTCACCCACGATCCGCTCGACGCGATGGTGCTGGCGGACCGGCTCGTCATCCTCGAACAGGGCGCGATCGTCCAGCAGGGCGCACCGGCCGAGGTCGCTCGGCGGCCGCGGTCGGATTATGTCGCAGATCTGATGGGGCTCAACCTGTTTCGCGGCACCGCCGACGGCGCCGGTGTCGAGATCGACAACGGCGGGCACCTCACCGTCGCCGCCCCGACCACGGGCCGCGTCTTCCTCGCCTTCCCACCCACCGCCGTGAGCCTGCACCCCGAGCAACCCAGCGGCAGCCCGCGCAATACGTGGCCGGTGACCGTCGACGGCCTGGAACACCATGCCAACCTCACCCGCGTCCGCCTCGACGGAACTCCACCTGTCCTGGCCGACATCACCGCGGCGGCGGTGGCCGACCTGCGTATTCAACCGGGTATGCGGGTGTGGGCCGCAGTCAAGGCGACCGAGATCCATGTCTACCCCGCTTGAAATCTCGAGGTAGGCGGCGTGGCGCGTGTCGAATCCGAGGGCCGCGGGGGTTCCGGCATTATGCTTGCCAGTCGATAGCTGTTCGGGGTCTGCTGCCGTGCCATCGAGGAACAGGATCCAGCTAATGCGACGTCCTCTCATCGCCGCCGCGACGGGTATCGCCGCGGTTACCGCCGTCGCGTCGATCTTATGGACCGGCGGAAGCGAAACGAGTCACGCCCAGCCACCCGGCACCGACGTGACAGGTTCGGGAGTCCATCTGACCGCGTCGGTGGACAACATCGGGGTGAACCCGCCCGGTGACCGAACCCCGAACTATCTCATGACGTTCGCGCATGCCGCGCAATTGTCCGGGAATTTCTCGGTCAACGCCGAGGGCGGTCCGATCACCTCGGGTCAGGCGGTCGCGGGATTCCTGCTCGGGTGCGGGATCAGCGTGGCCGGCGGCTTCAACGTGGGAATCGCGCCCAACCAAGGGTTGCAACTGAGCATCTCCCCGACGTTCACGCCACCTTCCCTGACGACCGCCGCCGCCCCCATCGCGACCACCGGTAGCGCCACTCCGACCACGACCACCACCAGCGGTAACAGCACCTCCCCCACGACCGCCCGCACCACGACCACTCCCCTGACGACCACCCAGACCAAGGCCGTCCGCACGAGTGTCCCTCCCACCACGACGGTCACCACCACGACAACGCCCACCACGACAACCCCGCCCACGACAACGCCTACCACCCCCAGCCTGCCGACCACGTCCGGCAGTGCGGGGCTGCCCGGAGTATCGCCGCCCGGTTTCGACCTCGGACCGAGCGTCGGCGGGTCCCTGGGCCTGACCGAGAATCTGAACGCCAACATCGGTCCCGGTCAGGTCACCACCGCCACCACCGCGACGGCCACCCTGGACAACACGACCACGTTCCCCTACCACATCGCCTTCAACAACGCCGCGTTGAACGTCTCCCAATGCGCGTCTCCGGTTGCGGCCGTCCCGTTCGTCTCCACCACCGTGTCGACGCCGACGGGTCTGGTCCAAACCACCGCGTACGGCGATCAATTCACGTTCTGAAGCGAACGTCCCCATCAACACAGCCTGGGCCGCCCGCAGTGCGGGCGGCCCAGGTGCATTCAGGTCAGGACATGGCCTCGCTCACCGCGTTCGGTCCGTCGAACATACGGTCGGGCATGCTCTCGAGCGCGTCGACGATCTCCGCGCCGGCGCCGTTTTTCCGCGCCGCGCGCACGATATCGCGGCGGTCACACGGATAGTCCACGCCGGAGAGATACTTGTGCACCTGAATGGGATTCACCTTCTGGCTCATCGTTTCTCCTCTCTCGGTACTGTCCGTTCGGGAATGGAACGACGGGGCGATACCACCGGAATCGGAGCCGAAACATCGCAGTTGCCGAGTCGCTGCCGCGATGACCTGATCGGTCCCGATCCGCAGCAGTCCGGGGTCCGGTTCGGTGGCGTGCGGATCGCCGATATGACCCGCCCACAGGGCGATATGGGCCGGTTCGGGCGGCGGCCCCCACCACGCCGACGAGCACCGACCGCCGGGGCAGGCTCGCCGCCGCGGCGACCTGCGCGGCCAGCGCGGCCTCCTCGGCATTTCCCGTGACGACGCGGAGACATCCGGCAGATCGGTGCGCACCCGCAGCCGGTGCCCCAACGACGGATAGCCCGCCGCCTCGGGCAGGGACAGCGCCCGAATCGCGGGCACATCGTCGTCCACGTGATGGCGCACATCGAGCAGCGATCCCGGATAGTCGGGACTGATCGCGGAGATGCGGGCCACTCCCGCCATTCGCAGCACGAGCGCCAGCGGCAGCGGCGACTGATGGAAGGAGGTGAAGATGATCACCTCGTCCGGCTGCTGGGTCTCGACGAGCTTCACCAGTTCGGCAATCGATTCGGCATCGACTGGCGGGGCATCGAAATCGACCCAGCCGGCACGGAATTCGAGCACCCGACGCACGCCGGGCAGCAACTGCGCGGCGACCGCCCGCTCGGCCGGCCACGTCAGCAGTACATCGCCCGCACTGTCCAGGCGGGCCAGACCACGCGCTCTAGTTCCCCGGTGTACCGATATCCCGGATCGACGACGCCGTGCGGGATCACCTCCGTCCGGCAGCGCCCGTTGTCCCACATCAGCCGGTTGAATCCGGTGACGTGGACGAGTGTCACGTCGCTGCGGTCGGCCATCGGATGCCGGCTGGTGGCCGCATGCTCGCGTGGGGTGTTGTGCTCGACGTAGATCACCGGCACCTCCGGGCCGGGCACCCGGCCGAGCCAGTCGCGCACCAGGTCGAATTCCTCCGGGCGCTGCAGGACCACGACGTCGACCGGCTCGTCGGCCAGGTCGGTCGGCGCGACCTCCACGGCGGCATCGGGCCAGGGACGGCCGCACCGGCCCAGGGCCCACTGCCCCCGCTGGGGATCGGACGGAACCAGATAACGATGACGCCCGTGGACGAAGGAGGTCATCCACGACCCGTGCACATGCCACACCAGCACGCGCAGCGAATCCAGAACCGGTACGGCGGCAGCGGTCATGGCCACGACGATTCGATGGAAGCACAGACCAGCATTTCCCGCACCTTTGATCCGGCGGGCCGGGTAAGGGCGAAAACGACTGCGTCGGCGACGTTTTCGGGGCGTTCGAGCCGCACGTCGGGCCCGGGGACGTGCTGCTCCGGGCGGTCGTCGAAGAAGTGCGTGTCCATCCCGCCTGGAATCAACAGCGTCAGGCCGATCTCGCCGGCCAGTGCCCGGGTGAATCCCACGACCCCGAAATTCGACGCGCAATACGCCGTGGCATCGGGCAGCGCCCGCATACCCAAGGTCGAGGCACAGGTCACGACGTGTCCACGCGACGCGCGCAGCGCCGGCGGCGCGGCGCGGATCACCGCCGCCGTACCGAGCAGATTCACTCGCACCACTCGCTCCCAGGCGGCCGCGTCGACCTTCTCCAGTGGGCCGCAGGCGTCGATGCCGGCGGCGGTGAACACCCCGTCGATGCGGCCCCCGGCCCGGTCGGCGAGGGCTCGCGTCGCCTCCTCGGCCGCGGCCGAATCGGCGAGATCTGCTTGCTCCCAATCGACTTCGATGTCGGGGCGGTCGCGATCGATGACCAGCGGAACGCCACCGGCGGCGCGGACCGCGTTCACCGTCGCCGCGCCCAGGCCGGACGCACCACCGGTGATGATGACATTGCCCAGCGGCCGAGTTCCATTGCCAGGGGGCGAATCGGTTGATTCGTCCGCGAGTTCCTCCTGATGTCAGCGAGCGGACGACGCGACGTCGCCCGCGGCGGCCGTGGCGGCGGTCCGTCGATAGGCCGCCGAGGTATCTCTGGAGATCCGATCCCATGAATAACGTCCGCGGGCTCGTTGCAGACCCGCCTCCCCCATCGCTCGACGCGCCTGGCGGGTATCGAGCAAGCCGGACAGGACCTCGGCCAGAGCCACGGGGTCACGCGAGGGGACCAGGCGTCCGGTCACGCCGTCGAGGACGGTGTCGAGCATTCCGCCGACCGCCGTGGCGACCACGGGCTTCGCGCACGACATCGCTTCGAGCGCCACGATGCCGAACGGCTCGTACCACGGCGTGCACACCACAGCGTCGGCCGAGCGCATCAGCACCGGCATCTGCGCGCGCGGCACCGGCCCGCGCAGCCGGACCCGGTGCGCCACACCGTATTCCGCGGCGACGGCACGCAATCGCGCCTGCTCGGCCGCATCCTCGGCACTGTCCGAGCCACCCGCGATCACCAATTCGGTATCGGGAACCTCCGACAATGCCGCGATCGCGGTGTCGAATCCCTTCCTCGGCACCATGCGCCCGACCGAGACGATCCGCCGCGGGAGATCGGGTTCCTCGGCGGGACCGTCGGGAGTGAACAGCGACAGGTCCACACCGCAGGGCACCACCGACGTCCGCTCGCGCGGCACACCCATCTTGCCCAGCTCCCGGACCTCGTCGGAACAGGTCGCCACGATATGTGTCGCTCCGGCGGCCACCCGGCGCTCCGACTGGATGCGGGAGCGCGGGCTGGTGTCGGCGAGCCCTTGATAGCGCCGCTTCACGGTGCCCAAGGCGTGGAAGGTCATCACCACCGGGACGGCGAGATCGCGCGCGGCGCGTTCGGCGGCGATACCCGACATCCAGAAGTGGGCGTGCACGACATCCGGCGTCTCGGCACTCCACCGCTGTCGCAGGAATGCCGCGAACTCGGTGAGGAACGGCAGGATATCGTCCTTCGGGATGTGCCGCGGCGGGCCGGCCGGCACGCGGATCACGCGGTATCCCGCCCCCACCAGCACCTCGGTGGGAATATCGGGGTCGTCCCGGCGGGTGTAGACCCGCACGTCGTGCCCCAACCGGACCAGTCCCGCGGCGAGCTCGGCCACATGCACGTTCTGCCCGCCCGCGTCCACACCACCCAGGGGAGCCAAGGGGCTGGCGTGCTCGGACACCATCGCAATCTTCACGCTTCCTCCGATCCGCGTTACCGCCGGTGGATCCCGCGCTCTCGAACAGCGCCATGGCCGGCCGGAGCCGTGCCACGAATGTTTGCGATTCACTCGGTTTGCATCGCTTCCGCGCGGGCATGACGACCACGAACCGGTTCAGAAGTCGAACGATCGAGCCGGTCGCACCTCGTACATCAGGCCCGGCGAATGCGGAAGCTCTTGCGTCGCAAGAATATCCAGCTTGCCGTTGCGATACTCGCCCGCGAGCATCGACATGGACTCACCACGGCCGTCCAGCGTCAGCACGGCGGCGTGGTGAACCGTTCCTCCTCGGCGGCCGCGACTATTTGGCCGTCCACGACCAATGACTATTTGGCCGTCCACGACCAATGCCGCCGCCGAATCATGAAATATCGCATTGATTCCCAGAACGCGCATCGAACACCTCCCACAGGTGTCGCAAGGCTTGTGGCGGCGAACTACCCGGCCTGTGATGGGATAAACCGCGTCCGCGCCCGCCGCTGCGCGAACCAGGCCAGTGTCCAGCGCAAACCCTCCTCCGGCGAGACGGTGGGGTCCCAGCCGAGCAACGCACGGGCCGAACCGATCGGGACACCGCCGTCGCGGATCGTCGAGCGGCATGTCGACCGATCGGATCGGCGAGTGACCGCCACCGAGCCGCTGAATCAGCGCCACGATCTCGTTGACCGTCATCTCCTGCGGATTGCCGATGTTCACCGGACCTCGATGGCCGGACTCCGCCAGCGCGATCGAGCGCGTCTGTTCACCGTCGCCGGCGATGGTGAGCGGTTCCCCGGCCAGCCTGCTCGATGAAGGCTGGGACCATCCGGCCGTCGTCGGCACGCATGCCCGGCCCGTAGGTATTGAAGATGCGGGCGATCGCCACATCGGTCCCGCGGTCGCGGTGATAGGCGGTCACCAAGGCCTCGGAGTGCAGACGCTGCGGGCCGGTGCGGACGGCACCGCGGCGGCGCTCGACCTGGCGGATCGTCGCGGAGCGCGGCTGCTGCTGGCCTCGAGCAGCGAGGTCTATGGTGACCCGGCCGAACATCCGCAGCGCGAGACATATTGGGGCAACGTCAATCCCGTCGGACCGCGCAGTGTGTACGACGAGGCGAAGCGGTACGCCGATGGTTCAGCACCGGCTTGCCGACCGGGCGCACCGGCACTTCCTCCTCCGGGATGATCGCCTCCTGGTGAGTTTCGCCGCCATTGCCCGGCCGGCCTGCCCGTCCGTCCGTCATTCTCCCGACCTCCTGCCGCTGTACGCCGAACCGCTCGGTCACCGAGCCGATACCCGCCCGATACGGCGACAAACGGTCGCGTGGCTATCGACAGCGCCATGCGGCGAACATCGGCGAGCGAGCACTCCGCCCGCGACACCGAGTGAAAATCGTTCCAGCTCTTGATATCCCGATCGCTCAACCGGCAGGATCCGACGACCCGGCTCCGGCCGGTCCCGAGAACGACGGGTCCGGGCAGCACGACGGCGCTCTCCCGCACCTTCGTGCGCCCGGCTGCGGCGTTCGCGGCCGGTGCTCACCCACGAGATCACCCGGGCCACGACACCGATTCCCCCGCACTGCTACCGGCAGCGCCTCAGTGCGCGCCCGCTCCCGCGAGTCGCTGCGCCAGGAGCTCTTTGCCCATATCCGCACCCTTGCGGCTCTCGGCCTGTGCGCGCCGGAAGAAGTCGGCGAGTTCGGCATCGCCGGCTCGTTCGGCATCGCGACTGTAGACCTCCATCCGCAGCGCGTTGCTCATGCACTGTTCGGTGTACCAGACCAGGTTGTAGTCCTTGTCCAAGGTGCCCGTGATCTGCCCGGTTTCCTTCTCTTTACCCATCGTGATCCTCCTGTTCGGACGCGTTTGTCTCCCGCACTACCCGAGTCGATCGCGACTATTCCTCGGCACGTGACCGAAGACCCTAACGTGATCACCGCGGCCGGACACGACGCGGCGGGCAACGCGGTAGCGCTCACCGCCGGCCACTGCATGTTCAGCCCCGGGCAGAGCGTCGTCGCCCCCGCCATCGGCAGAATTGGGTGGAAAGAACGTGCTGCCGGCTGCGTTGAATCCCCAGCTTCTTTCCGGGAAATTTCAGCCACACGGCGACATGGCCACGCGGTGCAGTGCGTTTCACCCAATAAGTGGGTCACGGGCCGCCCGCCCGACACCACCGTGAACAACCAGCCCGCCAGTGGATGCAACCCGCCGGTGGACGCGGTGCGCGAGGTGAACCTGAAGGAATGCTGCGGTAGTCAGGTCACCGCGCATAGGCGTACAGACGAACATGCGCTGCGCCCTGCCCGAGCAGGGCGCAGCGTGTCATGTGATCAAAGGCACGACCTGCCAGTTCGGGACCGCAATTCCCTGGCGTCTCACAGCCGTATGTCGCTCACAATTTGCAGTGCCCCGAATCTCAATCCAGAACCGCACTGAGCTTGGCTGCGCTGGCGTTGATCGCGTCGGCGTCACCCCGGACTCCGGGCTGCCATGGGAGAACCAGCCGGTCCCTGGACTTGTCGAGATACCGGGGTACGAGGTGCAGATGGAAGTGGAACACCGTCTGCCACGCATCAGCACCGCAACAATTCAACAGATTCAAACCGTCGACGTCCAGCACCTCCGCCGCAGCCCTGGCGATCCTCTGCGTGGCCAATGTCACCGCAGCCAGATCCTCAGGGGGGATCTCTAGAAGGTCTCTGCTGTGCCGTTTGGGGATGACCAGAAGATGCCCGTCCGACGCCGGGTTGATATCCATGAAAGCGAGGGTTCTGTCGTCCTCGGCAACCCGAGCACACGGAACCGTACCGGCAACCATGCCGCAGAACAAACAGTGATCGCTCATGAGGCTCGACCTTAATCGCAAATCACAAACGCCGAGAAGCTATTTCGGCCAGCGTGGACTCGACGGCGCCGCGGGCACACCAGCCACGCTGCTGAGGCCCGTCCCGACGATGACAGTCCCCAGTTCACAGCGGGCCTCGTTCGCGGACGGTGCACTCTTGCGCCTTGGTATGGACTCGATGATCAGAACGCCCGCGACAGTGTCGCCCGCCGTGTGGCCGTGAGGACTCGTCGGGACAAGTTGTGGAGACGGTGGCGGGCTGGTGAGTCGATCGGTGGAATCGCCAGGGGCCTTGGAATGCCGCAGCAGCATGTGCGGCGTTTCCTCGGACAGACCGGCGGCACGGCTACCGAAGCCCCGCAGAGGTTTACGCCGAACACCTCACCGGAGACAACACGTCCATGAGCTCGTCATCGTCACCGGAGACGTCCCGCCAGCCGGTGAGTGCCCCCCCGGATCGACCTGGACGCGGCGACTCGCTCACCAGAACCGGCCTGGCGTAGGTTGAGCCGATGACGAAGGTGGGGAGAAACAAACTACGAAACATGTGCGCAGCTGCCGCGATCGTTGCGGGCCTCTGCTCGACGGCCCCTGCAGCACAGGCCGTGCCGGCCTCGAACTGTGGTGGGTGGCAAGCCGATACCGTCGCCTCAGGCCTGCAACAACTGGAAAACCTGGCACCCGACGGTCACCGCGGCTTCTACGTCTCCGGCGAATCACGCCTCTACCACATCGACGAGGCCGGACAGGTCCGCACGGTCCTCGATGACCTGCCGGTGCCGCGCGGCCTGCAGGTCGACGGCACCGACCTCTACCTGGCAACCGGCCGCGACGGCGCGGTCTCCCGGTACGACATCCCCACCGGTCACATCACCACACTCGCCACGATGACCGTCCCGAACGGGTTGCTGCGCCTGCCCGACGGCGACATCCTCACCACATGGGTCGGCACCGACATCGGCGTCCCCGACACAGGTGTCTCGCGCTACCACCACGACACCGCCACCGTGGAGCCGAACTGGTCACCGGTCCCACGGTCGGAAGGGCTGGCCCTGAGCCCCGACCACCAATTCGTCTACACCGACGACCTTTTCACCGGCCAGATCATCCACATCCCCCTCGCCTCACCCGACCGATGGACCGTCGCCGCGACAATCCCTGGCGGACCGCCAGGCCTCGACGACCTGACCATGTCACGCTCAGGCGACCTCTACGCCGCCGCGCACCTGGCCGGCCTCATCTACCGGGTCGACCCCGACACCGCAACCATGTGCACGATCGATACCGGACTACCAGCAGGATGGGACGGCCCCAGCTCGGTACGGATCGCCCCCGACGGTGACCACTGGGCCCTGTACGTGACCGGATTCGACGGCACACTGCGCCGGCTCCGTCCCCCGGCCGACACCGACCTGAAACCGGTACTCACCCCGTAATCGGGTCTGTAGTTCTCGGGTGTAACTCCTGAGGACGATGGATGCAGTTGTGACTGATGAGAAGTCCGAACAGTCGTTCCAGTCGGCCGTGAGATCGTGATCTCGTTGTCGGCGAAAGGCCTGTCGGTGGTGTCGCCACTGTCGCGGCCGCTCGTCACGGCGCCGCTGGCAGCATCCGGGGGTCGGTGTGCGCAACGGTGACGAGTACGACGATGTCGCCGTAGGGTGCGGCGCCGCGAACAGCCTGCCTTCCCGACGGACGCTGGTACTGCCCGCCCGGCGGACCCGACACCGACTGGCCACACCCCTGACACCCAGCCCGGGATCGACCAACCACCCATACTCGGCCACCATCAACATCAGGCCCCGCGACCGGAACCACCCCGTTCCCATACTCATCGCAAACCGGTGGTCCCTTCAGCCTGGCAGGCGACAGTCGGATCTGTCGAGGCCTGCCACCGTCCCAGCGCCTCGGCCGAGACCCGGGTGTACGTCGCCGGGCTGCGCACCGACGCATGCCCGGACAACGCCATCAGCACCGGGGTGGAGGCACCGGCCTCCGCGGCGTGGGTGAGCTTGCTGTGGCGAAGTTGAATCCTTAGCGCACGGCGAGGGGTGGACCGAATGCCACACCGAGGTCGGGCTGCCCGGCTACGCAGCCGGAACCTCCGCCGCCTCACCGACGACAGGCGTCGGCTTCACGAATCCCGGCAAGAATCGGTTCACCGCAGGGATCATCAGGTGGATCAGCGGACCGATCCCGAAGGCGTACACCAGTGTTCCGATACCGACGCTGCCGCCGAGGATGAAGCCCGTCACCAACACCACCACCTCGATCGCCGTACGCACCACCCACACCGATCGACCGGTGCGCCGAACCAGTCCAGTCATCAGGCCATCCCGCGGACCTGGACCCATACCCGCGCCGATGTACAACACACTCGCCACCGCGTTCAGCACGACCGCCGCACCCATGGCGCCGACCCGCACCGCCGGCGCGTCCCACGACGGCAGCCACGCCAGCCCGGCATCGACCGACACGGCTATCACCACGACATTGCTCACCGTGCCCAGGCCCGGCAGTTGCCGCAGCGGAACCCAGGCCAACAGTACCGCGATGCCCGTAACCGCCGTAACAGCGCCGAAACTGGACGGTCAAGTCCAAATGTGTGGTGTATGGGGGTGATTGCCGCGTGATCCTGTTGGGTCAGGCGGTCAGTGCTGGAGTGGTGGTGTCCTCCTGTTCGTCGGTAGGGTCGGTGAGGCCGCGGGAGCGGGCC
>NZ_PSZE01000036.1 GCF_002933465.1 Nocardia nova | reverse complement strand
CGGGTGATGGTGGTGATGTCGCCGTGGATGGCGTCGCCGGGGAGGGTGCCGCAGGGGGCGACGTTTTCGACGAAGTGGCCGACCATGTGCCGCGACAGCGACCACACATCCTTCAACGGCGACGACATGGGCCGTCCCGAGAAGGTGAGACTGGACCGGTTGGAGCTGTCGACGGTCATCACTGACTCCTTCTACTCCCGAACTATCTGTTCCGGCGGTTAACGCTAACCGGCGGGCCGGGAACCGAGGGTGCTTCGCGAATCGTCTGTGCGGAAATCGAAGCAGGTCGGCGGGCCGTTGTGATCGCTCACAGTCGCCGGGACGCGGATCGGGTCCTCAATGCCACAATCGGCGGCGGGGCAGCGGTCGCAATCCGGGCCGGACCATGCCGTCCACGGTGACCGCCAGCCCGGAATGCACGGCAGCGGCCGCGAACTCCCAGGCCTCGGCGCGGGTGGCGGCGTATTCGAGCACCATGTCGCCGTCGGGGCCGGTGCCGCCGAAGTAGACCGTGATCCGGCGAGTGGGGATCTCGGGGGCCGTTTCGGAGATGTCCATAGCCGTGCTCCTTTGCATCGGTGCAGGAACGAAGCTACGTACTCGCGGGTAACCCGAACAGGTTTCAGCGCGGAATTCATCGCGTGACACAGACCGCCGCGCGGCAAAGTTGTGATTTCTCAGGACCTGCGGTGCCGATTTCGGGTTGCCTCGCGCGCGCGATACTCTCTTGGCCCATGGGCCTCACCGCGGTCCGGCGGGCGCTGAGCGTCGCCGTCGGCAGTCTGTTGCTCTTCGCCGCCGCCACGACTTCCGCACCAGCGCAACCGATCTACCCGGCACCGGACCCGGACCCGTTCTACGCCGCGCCGGCCGATATCGCCGAGCACAAGCCGGGCGATGTGCTGGCGACGAAACCGCTACCGCCGCTGGACATCTTCCCCGACACCGACATCACCCTGATCAAGTTCCGCTCGACCAATTCCGAGGGCAAGCCGATCGCGGCGACCACCACCGTCCTGACTCCGCGCACGCGCGCGGCCGACGGCCCGCTGTTGTCGTATCAGACGATCATCAACGGACTCGGCACCGATTGTGGTGTCTCCCATGTGCTCTACACCAAGAACCCGGATCTGATGGTGCGCGAGGCGCCCGCCTACAACGTGGTGTTGCAGCGCGGCTGGAGTATCGCGATGCCCGACCATCTCGGGCCGCAGTTCGCCTACGGCGCAGCGCGTCTGGGCGGCCAGATCACCCTCGACGGCATTCGCGCGGTGCAGCACGCCGCCGATCTGAAACTCGAGCACAGCCCGGTGACGATGGCCGGCTACTCCGGCGGCGGCATGGCCACCGCATGGGCGGCCGCGCTGGCGCCGGTCTACGCGCCGGAACTGCGCATCGCCGGGGCCGCGGCGGGCGGCGTGCCGATGAACATGGTGAAGATGTTGGAGGGCCTGGGGTACGGCTCGCATCCGGCCTTCGGCCTGGCGATGGCGGCCGGACTCGGCCTGGAACGGGAATACCCCGACCGGTTCCCGCTGTCGGACCAGCTCAACGACAAGGGCATGGCGGTGCGGCAGATGATGGCCAACAGTTGCACCAACGGACTGCTGGCCGCGGGCGCGGGACACGGGGTGAGCGAGTTCGCCAAAACCACGTCGATGACCGAGGATCCGGTCGCGCGCCAGGTGGTCGAGGACAACAGTCTCGAGCTCTACACCGACAGCGTGCCGAATATGCCGGTATTCGAATGGCATTCGCCCATCGACGGCCTGATCCCGGTGGACTCGATCGTCAATACCGATCGGCGCTGGTGCCAGGCCGGGGTAACGGTCCAGTCGGAGGCCATTCCGGTGCCCGACCACCTGACCGCGGCTGTGCTGGGCCTGCCGCAGGTGCTGAACTGGCTCGACGGCCGCATGCACGCTCAGCCGGTGCCGAGTAACTGCTGAGCGCGTCGGCCCCGTACCGCTCGCGCGTGCCGGGTTCGATATCGATGCGGACTCGCTGCGCGCACGATCCGAACACACCGCGCGGACAGCCGGATTCGCGCCGGTAATCTCGAAACTCCTGGTTCAGCGCGGAACTCGAGTTGACAGCGCACGGGGACCAGCGGTGAGTTTTAGTGGGGTGGTGCGCCATGCGAATCCGGCATGTTCTGGTAACGGTATTGCTGATCGGTTGCGGTCCTGTTGCGGGTACCGCAGCGGCTCAGCCGCCGATTCCCCTGCCCGCCTTGCCGTTACCCGCGATCGCCGTACCAGGGCTACCGGGGCAACCGATCGCACCCCAGGATCCGGATCCGGCGCCGTCGAATCCGCCGGCGCCGGGGCTCGCGCAACTGCAGCAGTGGATCAATGTCGTGGTGCCGCCGCCACCCATCCCGGTAGCCGATCAGGCGGCCGCCGGGGAGACCGGTGTCACCGCCGACCTGGCCCGGCTGCAGCAGGCCGTCATGCCCTCGCCGGTCGGCGATCCGCTGATCGACGACTGGCCCGCGGATCTCGCGGCGCTGCGGCCCGGTGATGTGATCGCGACCCGGGACGTGACGGCGACTGCCGCTCCGCTGCTGGTGGTGCCCGTGCGGCAGGCGCTGCAGGTGAAATATCGCACTACCGACGCCCACGACGCACCCTCGTATGCGACTGCGACACTGGCGATTCCGGCCGCACCGTGGACGGGGCCCGGATCGCGGCCGGTGCTGGTGAACAATCTTCCCATCGATGCGCTGGGCCGGACCTGTACGCCCGGCTACACGCTCGCGCACGGTTTCTCCGCTGATACCGGCACCACCGATTTCGTCCCGCCCACCACCCAGTTGGCGCTGTTGCGCGGGTACGCGGTGCTGATTCCCGATCACGAGGGTCCGCGGATGGCCTATGCCGAGCCCTTCGTGGCCGGACACGCCGTGCTCGACGCGATCCGGGCGATGCGCGCGGCGCTGCCCGCGCAGTTCGGCGCCAGCCGCTACGCCATGCACGGGTACTCCGGCGGTGCCATCGCCACCCGCGGCGCGGTGGCGCTGATCGATTCCTACGCACCGGAATTGGCGCCGCTGATCGTCGGCGCGGCATTGGGCGGGGTGCCGGCCGACTATCAGATCCTGTCGCAGAGCATGAACGCCAACTTCGCCTCGGGAGTGTTTCTGGCCGCCACGTTCGGGGTCGGCCGGGAGCGGCCGGAAATTCTGGCCAGGATGAACAATCTGGCCCGGTGGGCGGCCCTCTCGCCGCTCAAGGACACCTGCGCCGGGGTGTTCGCCGTCCCCGGGGTGCTGTCACTGCCGATCGATATCGCCGCCGACACCCCCGATCCGCTGCACAGCGCGCTGGCCGTCGACATCTACCGGGTGACGCGGATGCAGGGCATGAAATCCGCTGTGCCGCTGTATGTCTACAACGGCGAACAGGAATTCTGGATTCCGGCCGCCGGGGCGCGCGAGTTCTATCGCGACCAGTGCTCACTGGGAGTGGCGGCGATGTATCGCAGCGTGCCCGGCGAGCACATTATCGCGGCGGGATTGGGGTATCCGGAGGCGATGGGCTGGGTCGATCAGCGATTGCAGGGTGTGCCCGCCCCCACGGAATGCTGAAACGGCCGCGTCGTTCGCTGGTGCGGGGGCGCGGATCAGTTGTGCCGCGACCCCAGCCGCTCCGGGTGCGATTCATGAATTGTCATCGGATCGCCGGTGTTTCGGGTTCGAGGCGATTCCGTGGCCGTACCGTGATGTGAACGCGGCACCGGTTTTTGCGCGGACGGTGCCGCGTTCGGCAACCGGCGCACCCGCACCTTTCGGAAGGAGAGGAGGTCAGCAGTGCGGACGCCGGACCGGCCACCGGTGAGCGGCTCCCGACTCGAAGCCGCCGCTCACGGCGCACAGCTCGACCCGCGGCACCAGGACTTCCAACCCCTTCCTCGACGCGGTCACTGTGCGTAGCAGTGGAACCGCCCGCCGGGTGCACCCTCACCCCAAGGCATCCGGCGGGCACACTTCGCGCGGGGAGAGATTCTGGAGCGACCCGATGACACCATCCGCACCCAGCCTGGCGGCGACTCTGACCCGAAGCGTGGGTACCGACGCGTCGGCGCCACATTCCGACGCCACCGCCGAATTCGGCGCGGGGGTCCGTGAATGTCTCGCCCTGGCCGCCGACATGGTCGCCGAACCCGATCCTGAACCGGCGGATGCCGCGCGGCTGGCAGAACTGGTCGGCCGAGTCGGCGCCTGGGCGCGTGAGGGCATCGACCTCGACACCGTGCTGCGCGCCTATCACGAGGCGGTGCGGCGCGCGTTCAGCGATATCGCCGGTGGCCGCGGCGACGGCGAGACATTGTTCGCCGACGCCGAGCAGGCGCTGCGCCTGCTGGAGACGGTGACGGTAGCGACCTCGGCCGCCTATCTCGACGAACACCGCTCGGCCGCACGGCATCATCAGACCGCGGCCCAGACCTTGGTCACCGCCTTGCTCAGCGGACACGGCCGCGCGGCGCTGGCCCGCCGCACCGGGATCGTGGTCGCGCCCGCCTATCAGGTGGTGGCGCTGTCGATCGCCCCGCATCCCGGCGAATCCGATCCGCGTCGCAATGCCGAAACCGTGGCCCGCCGCAAACTGCGCCGACTGCAGAGCGCGCTGGCGCCGGTGCTGGGTTCGCGGGCGCTGTCACTGCTCTCCGTCGATGGCGGCACCGTGCTGGTGCCGGTCGACGGCCCCGATGTCACCGCCCGCATCGACGCCCCGGTATTGACCGCCGACACACTGGACGTACTGTCCGCGGCGGCCTCGGTGCCGCTGACCGCGACCGCCGTTACCGGTCCCACAGCACGTATTCCGGAGCTGGCCGCCCAGGCCCATGAACTGCTGGAACTGGTACGCGCACTGGGCCGCCCGCCGGGGCTCTACGAGATCGCCGACGTGGCGGTGGAGTACCAGCTGACCCGGCCCGGCCCGGCGCGTGCGCATCTGGCCGCGGTGCTCGGTCCGTTGCGGCAGCATCCGGATCTGCTGGAAACCCTGCGCACCTATGTGGATTCGGGTCTGGACCGCAAATCGACCGCGGTGCGGCTGGCGATTCACCCGAACAGCGTCGCGCACCGGGTGCGGCGCATCGAGCGACTGACCGGAATCGAACTGGCCCGCCCGGACGGTCTGGCGCGCGCGAGCCTGGCGTTGCTGGCCTTCGACCTCGGAACCGATTCGAGCACCGAGGAGTGTGGGTGAACGTCGCCGTGACCGATCGCGATCTGCTCCACGAGTTGGAGCCTGTCGCCGAGCGCTGCCTCGCAGATCATCTGCGCAAGTCGCGCGCCTGGCATCCGCACGACTACGTGCCCTGGGGTGGGGGCCGCAATTTCGCGGCGCTGGGCGGAAACGATTGGGCGCCGGAACAATCGGCGTTGCCGGAGGTCGCACGGGTGGCGCTGGTGACCAATCTGCTCGCCGAGGACGATCTGCCCTCCTGCCATCGTGTGATCACCGAGATGTTCGGCAGCGGCGGGGCCTGGGGAGCGTGG
The DNA here is from genome assembly GCF_002933465.1 of Nocardia nova. Lineage (GTDB taxonomy): Bacteria > Actinomycetota > Actinomycetes > Mycobacteriales > Mycobacteriaceae > Nocardia > Nocardia nova_B. Next base: position 61,776 of record NZ_PSZE01000036.1, on the reverse strand, counting down.
GTGGGATGCTGGACCGCGGAGGAGAACCGCCACGCCATTGTGATCCGCGACTACCTGGTGGTGACCCGCGCGGTGGATCCCGTTGCGCTGGAACGCGCCCGGATGATGCGGCTGACCAGCGGCGTTGCCGCGCCGGAGGCCTCGCGGTTGCTGCGCGGGTTGGCCTGTGTGACACTGCAGGAGCTGGCCACCCGGATCAGTCACCGCAACACCGGCATCGCCTGTGGTGAACCGATCGCCGACCGGATGCTGTCGCGCATCGCCACCGACGAGAACCTGCATATGATCTTCTACCGCAACATCTCCCGGGCCGCCCTCGAGCTGGCTCCGGACGCGATGATGTGTGCGATCACCGAGGCGGTCACCGGCTTCCGCATGCCCGGTTCGGCCCGGCCCGGCTTCCGGCGCCACGCGCTGCTGCTGGCCGCCCACGGCATCTACGATCCGCCGCAGCATCTGGAGACGGTGCTGCGTCCGCTGCTGCGAAACTGGCATGTGTTCGATCGCACCGACCTGACCGGCACGGGGGAGCGGGCCCGCGACGAATTGGCTGCCTATTTGGCCGCTCTGGAGAAGACGGCCGACCGTTTCCGGGAACGGCGGGAACGAGCGCGCGGCCGCGAAACGGCGTTCGCGGACGGTCCGGAGGTGGTGCAGCGGTGATCACTCGTGCGGCGCTGGGCGCCGCCTTGGCCGTGGCAGCCGGCGCGATGGCGGCCGCCCCGGTGCGCGCCGACCCCGCCCCGCCTCCGACCCCGCCCGCGATCGATCCCGCCGTGACGCGAACGGAATTGGTGCGCACCGAAGCACGCGGACTGGGCTGGGATCGGCTGTATGTCGCCTCCGCCGCGATGCATCGGGTGGTGCCCATTGATGTGCTGCACGGCCCGGGGAGCGAACCCCGGCCCACCCTCTATCTTCTCGACGGCGTGGAGGGTGCGGCGACTTCGGGCTGGCTCACCGGCGGCGACGCCGCGCGCTTCTTCGCCGGCAAACCGGTGGACGTGGTGCTGCCCGGTGACGGCGTGGGCAGTATGTACGCCGACTGGGACCACTACGACCAGAACCTGGGCCTCAACCGCTGGGAGACCTTCCTCGTCGAGGAACTTCCACCGATCGTGGAGAAATATCTGCCTTCCGACGGGCGCCGGGCCATCGCGGGAGTGTCGATGGGCGCGCAGGCGGCGATGATGCTGGCGCAGCGCCACCCTGGCTTCTATCGCGCGGTCGCGGGCATCAGCGGATGTTATTCCACCGCCGACGAGGTCGGCCAGGCCGTCACTCGCATCACCGTGGCCTCGCGCGGCGGCAACCCCGAAAACCTCTGGGGCCCACCGAATTCGCCGGAATGGGCGGCCCACGACAGCTATCTGGGCGCCGATACCCTGCGCGGCACTCCGATCTATCTGTCGGCGGCCACGGGTCTGCCGAGCCCACCGGATCTGACCGCGATCGCCACCGCGCACGACGTCGCCGCCGCGCTGCGGTCCGCGGGCGGAGGCGTGGCGCTGGAGGCGGGGGCGCGCACGTGTACCGAACGCTTCGCCGCGCGGCTCGCTCAGCTGAACATCCCGGCCACCGTGCGCTACATCCCCGCGGGGACGCACTCATGGCCGGATTTCACCGCCGCACTGCCGTCGGCGTGGGATGCGCTGGCCGTCGGACTCGGTATCGCGCGGACCTGGGGCCCGCGCTGAGACGGCCGGCGGCTCCGGTTTCATTGCTGTGTCGAATTCATTGCGGTGTCGAATTCACTGCGGTGCCGGTTTCACCCCTGTGGCCCGAACACCCCGAGTACCACTGGCGGCAGATCCTGCGGGCTGACCGTGCCCACCACCGGCACACCCGCATCGACGAAATCGGCGACGGCGCGGGGCATGTGGTCGGCCGAGGTGACGACCACCGCGTCGCCGGCGCCCAGTGCGTGCATCATTTCCGCGGAGTTGGTGGCGTTTTCGATGGTGTCGCTGGCACGTGATTCGATGTGTATCCGGTCGGGGGCTGTGCCGTGGGCGACGAGCCAGCGGGCCATGGCGTCGGCTTCGGTGATGCCGCCCCGCGGATTTCCGCCGGTGACGATGAGCGGCGAGGCCGGCGACACCATCGCCTGCACGAGCGCCGCCTGCAGCCGGGCTACGAGTTCGGGACGCATGCTCCCGTCGGGCATCAGCCCGTAACCGAGCACCACGATCGCGGTGGTCGGCCCGTGCGGGGCGGGCAGCGGCGGCAGCGGATCGCCGACGGCGCGTAGCTGTTCGATGACACCGGCGGCATCGGTGAGCGGATCGGCCGCGGCGGTGGGGAGCTCGACCGCGGTGAGGGCACCGACGGCCAGCGCGGCGGCGGCGAGCGAGCGAAAACCGGTGGGCCGCAGTGCGGTACGAATGCCGGGCATCAGGACTCCAGACGACGTGGGGCCGTGCCACGTACGCACGTGGACCGGACCGGACGGACAACTCCTCCCCAGTGAGAATCCGCTATCTGTTCGTGATTGCGTCGTAATTGGTTGTATCGCTTGATATTTCACGGCACATTCGGTGTTACTGCTGTGACTGCGCCGATTCGGGAGAAGCTCCGTCCTCGCCGGACAATTCGCCCGGCTGTGCAACTTCACTGCGGTCCGTTCGGCGTCTCGTGAGATTTCGAAGAGACTGCCTTTGTCCATATCGGCGGCTCGTCAGCGACTTTAGCGTCTGAGTTCAGTTTCGGCTGTGCGGCTCGCGGTCGCGCATCGCAACAAAGAACGCCGATGTTCTGACGAAAGGTTCACCCATGAGACCAAACACCCGCTGCAGGTCGCTGAACGCAGCGGTCGTCGTGGGGGTTTCGCTGTTGATGATGGGCTTCGCGGGGATCGGCGCCGACGCCGAGCCGGCGGTGGCGCCGAACGATCAGCAGCAGGAGCAGCAACTGGTCGACTTCATCGACCAGGGACTGAAGAATCCCGACGCCCACCCGATCGCCGACACCGGCAGCGCCGGCACCGGTTCGGCCTGCACCTCCGGCAGTGGTGCAGGCTCCGGCAACGGCTCCGGTGACTGCTACGGCGGTTCCGGGTCCAGCTCGGGGTCGTCGGGTGGAACCGCCAGCGACACAGTCGGTTACGGCCCGGCGCAGAGTTCGTTCCTGGCCGCCTTCGGGTATGGGCTGCTGCATCCGGATGCGGCGCCGCCGGGAAGCAACGACTGGAACTGCAAGCCGACCGCGGCGCATCCGGAGCCGGTGGTGTTGGTGCACGGGACGTGGGAGAACGCCTACGACAACTTCTCCTACATCAGCCAGCCGATCCACGACGCCGGTTATTGCGTGTTCACTTTCAATTACGGCAAGTCGAACCTGATTCAGGGTGGCGGTCTGGGGTCGGTGCTGCCGGGCGCCAACGGCACCGGTTTGATTCAGGATTCGTCGAAGCAGTTGGCGCAGTTCGTGGATCGGGTGCTGGCGGCGACCGGATCGCAGAAGGTGAATCTGGTCGGCCATTCGCAGGGTGGCGTGATGTCGCGCTGGTATCTGAAGTTCGACGGGGGTGCGGCGAAGGTGCATCACATGATGACCTTCGGGGCGACCAATCATGGCACGACCCTGGACGGTATCGGGGCGTTGGGCCGGGCCATCAACAACTTCGGCATCGACGTGCTGGGTCTGGTGGAGATCTTCGTGGGCCACTCCGGTATTCAGCAGACGGTCGGTTCGGATTTCGTCAATCAGCTCAACGCAGGTGGCGACACCATGCCCGGTGTGGACTACACGGTGGTCGGCACCCGCTACGACGAGGTCACCACGCCGTACGACCTGACGTTCCTGCAGCCCGGGCCCGGTGCGACGGTCGAGAACGTCACCTTGCAGGACGGATGCGAGCAGGACCTGTCGGATCATCTGACGATGATGTATTCGCCGCGGGTGCTGTCGATCATCCTGCATGCCCTGGATCCGGCCCAGACTCCGGCGTTGACCTGCAGTTTCAACCCGTGGCTGCTGGGCGGCGGCGGCAAGCTCTGAGCCGTCCGACCTGCCCGCCGGGCGATGCCCTCACACCGCATCGCCCGGCGGGCCTTTCGTCTCGGCCCGTCTCTGCGGCGATCCATTACCTCACGAAGGAGTTCCCATGTTCGGAAAGGTGCTGTGCGGCAGCATCATTCCCGTCGTTCTGGGGCTGGCGGGCGCGGTGCTGGGGGCCGCGCCCGCCGGGGCACAACCCGAACCGGTCGCCGCGGACGGGTCGGCGGTCACCGGCAGCTGGCAGCTCGATCCGCGCACCGAGCAATTGCGGGTGCATTCGGCGGCGATGAACACCGACATCATGGTGAAGGTGCAGCTGCCCGCCGACGACCAGGCCCCCGCGCCGGTGCTGTATCTGCTCAACGGCGGTGGGGGAGGCCAGGATTCGGCCACGTGGGAGCGCAACACCGATGTCGCGGGCTTCCTGTCCGCGAAGCAGACCTATGTCGTGCAGCCGGCCGGGGGCCGCTGGAGTTACTACACCGACTGGCGGGCGCCGGATCCGAAACTCGGTGTGTACAAATGGAAGACGTTCCTCACCGCGGAACTGCCGCCGCTGATCGACGGGCGCTATCGCACCACCGGCGCCAACGCGCTGGCCGGGTTGTCTACCTCGGGGACCTCGGTGTTGCAGTTGCCGATCGCCGCCCCCGGACTGTATCGCTCGGTGGCCGCGTATTCTGGATGTGCGCAGATCAGTGATCCGATCGGCCGTGAATTCGTCAAAATGGCGGTGCAGACGTGGGGCGGCGGCGATGTGGAGAACATGTACGGCCCCGACGACGATCCGATGTGGGCGGCCAACGACCCGTACGTGCATGCCGACGGGCTGCGGGGACTGAATCTGTTCATCTCCACCGGCACCGGTGTGCCCGGTATGTACGACGTGTACGGCGCTGACCATATGCAGCCGGGGCCGCGCGGATATCTGGATCAGCTCGTGATCGGCGGGGTGATCGAGGCCGCGGTGAACTGGTGTACGCACAATATGTCGACTCGTCTGGGGGAGTTGGGAATTCCGGCGACCTTCGACTTCGAACCCACGGGCACACACTCGTGGGGTTACTGGCAGGACGCGCTGAAACGCTCCTGGCCGGTACTCGCCGCGGGCCTCGGCATCGCCCCCTGAAGGCGAGGACATCGGTGGGTTCCGTGCCGGCCGCGGCGAAGGCGATCTCCTCGTGCGGGCGCAGCACCGTGGCCGCCCCGCTGAGGGCTCGCCTCCCCGAACAGTTGGTCGACATCGCCATGGCCCTGTGGGCGGCCGGTCTGCGGGTGCGGCGGGTCACACCGGCCGGTACGGTGGCCTGGCAGTCGTAGACTGTGCACGAACCATACGACGATGGGATGGTCGCAACGAATGATTCGGGCAGGTGAGCAGGTGACCGGCGGGGTCCTTCGGTGACGGCGGCGGCCACGCAGACCGCCTCCGGACCGGGCGCGGGGGCGACTCCGCCGCAGCCGGTACCGGCGCTGGAGAAATTCGGATTCGCGGAGTTCCGGCGTACCGCCGCGATCGGCACGACGATCGGCAGCCGGGTGACGCGCCGAGTGCTGCGCGAAGGTCTGCGCCCGGCTAAGCGGCGACGGGCGATGGCCGACGGCACGGTCGACGGTTTCGAGGCGCTGGGCCCGATGTTCGTCAAACTCGGCCAGCTCATCGCATCGTCGCCGGCCTCGTTTCCGGACGAACTCGCCGACGCGTGCCTGCGCTGCCTCGATGACGTGCCGCCGTTTCCGGCCACCGACGCCCGCGCGGTGATCGAGGCCGATCTCGGTGCCCCGATCGACCGGCTGTTCCGGGAATTCGACGACGAACCGCTCTCGGCCGCCTCGGTGGCTCAGGTGCACGCCTGCGTGCTTGCCGACGGCCGCCCGGCGGTGCTGAAGGTGCAGCGCCCCGACATCGCCCGCCGCATGATCGTCGATCTGCGCGCCGCCTACCGGCTGGCCGGCACGCTCACCAAACGTTCGGAGAACGCCCGTATCGCCAATGCCGAAGGCGTGGTGCGCGATCTGTACGTCACCACCGTCGCCGAGCTGGACTTCCGCAACGAGGCCCGCAACCAGGCGCAGGCGAGGGCCGATCTGGCCGCCTTCGGCGACAACACCGGTGTAGTCGTCCCCGAGGTGTACTGGGAGTACTGCGGCCCGCGCGTGCTCTGCATGGAGCGGATGCGTGGTATGCCGCTCGACCGCTTCGACGACATCCGCGCCGCCCATCCAGACCCCGAGCTGCTGATCCGCCGACTGGTCAAGGCGTGGGTGGAAAGTGTTGTGGTGCACGGCCTTTTCCACGGCGACGTGCATGCCGGAAACCTCTGGCTGCTCGACGACGGCCGGGCCGCCATGCTCGATTTCGGCATCGTCGGCACCATGACGCCGCAGTGGCGCGCATTCGTGCGCGCGCTGTTCCACGCCAGCGCGATCGACGGTGACTTCCGCCCGGTCGCGCGGGCACTGCGGGAACTGGATCTGCTCGACGGCGACGACGGTGACGACGCCACCATCGGCAGGCAGCTGGCGACCGCGCTGGCGCCGGTGCTGTCGGGCAAGCTGGCGAAACTGGATATGGGCAAGGTCGCGGCCCGGCTGGTGGAATTCGGCAAACGCCGAGGCGCCTCGGGCCCGCAACAGTTGTTGCTGATGGGCAAGCAGCTCGGCTACTTCGAACGTTATGCGGTCGCGCTGGCTCCGGGCTGGCGGCTCGGCCAGGATCTGTATCTGTTCCGCAACATTTTCCCCGAGGAGGTAACCGCCAAGGTCGCCGCCGAAGGGATCGAACTGCCCGCCGACTGAGCTCACCGGCGGGATCGGCACCACGAGAAGGAAAGCGATGCCGACCAGGGCCGGCCTCAGCCTTCGGTCTGGCGTTCCGCTTGCTGGATCCGGCGTGCGACTTCGCCGAGGCCGTCGGCCAGGGCGGTCAACTGTGTCGGCGTGAGAACGTCGATCAGCAGATCGCGGACCAATGTGACGTGCCCGGGAGCCGCTTGTTCGAGTGCGCGGCGGCCCTTGTCGGTCAGCGTGGCGGTGACCCCGCGGCTGTCGCCGGGAACGGTCCCGCGGCAGACCAGTCCAGCCTTCTCCAGCTGGTCCACTTGATAGCTCAACCTGCTCTTGGAGTTGATGAGCGAGTCGGCGAGCGCGGTCATCCGGAGGGTGCTGTCGGGGGCGTCGGCCAGCCGGACCAGCACCTCGTATTGCCCGTGGGACAGTCCGGCATCGCGTTTGAGCTGGCCGTCGATCTGCCGCTCGAGCAGCGCCCAGCCGGAGAGCAACGCCTTCCAGGCGCGCATTTCCTGGTCGTCGAGCCATCGCACGCGCTCAGTCTACCCATCTTGTTCGAATTTGAATAAAAGCGTACCATTACCGCATAAGGTTCAAATTTGAACAATAGGAGGAGTGATGACTGCCGAGCGGACGGACCGGATGCCGGTTTTGTACCTGTCGCACGGCGCGCCACCGCTGGCCGACGACCCGATCTGGCCGGAACAGTTGGCGCAGTGGTCGGCGGCATTGCCGAAACCGAAAGCGGTGCTGATGATTTCGGCGCATTGGGAGGATGCGCCGGTGGCGCTCGGGGCAACCGAGACGGTTCCGCTGGTGTACGACTTCTGGGGCTTTCCGCGGCACTACTACGAGGTTCGCTATCCAGCACCGGGTGCGCCCGAGTTGGCCGCGCAGGTTCGAAAGTTGGTGCACGGTCCGGGGATGGCGGTGCGGGAAGCGCCGGACCGGGGCCTGGATCACGGTGCGTACGTGCCACTGGTGGAGATGTATCCGGCGGCAGACGTTCCGGTGCTGCAGATGTCGCTGCCCACTCTTGATCCCCCGGAGCTGATGGAGCTCGGGCGCAAGCTCGCTCCGCTTCGTGACGACGGCGTGCTGATCGTGGGCAGTGGATTCTTCTCGCACAATCTGCGGGCGCTCACCGAAGACGGCTCCGTGCATCCGGTGATGGCCGAATTCGACGAATGGGGCCACGGCGCGCTCGCCGCGGGCGATATCGATGCCCTGCTCGACTTCGAGAACAAGGCCCCCGCAGCGCATCTCGCGCACCCGCGCACCGAGCACTTCGCCCCGCTGTTCGTCGCCCTCGGTGCGGGCGAAGCCGACCTCGCCACCCAGCGCAGCGTCGTCGACGGCTTTTGGCACGGCCTCGCCAAACGCTCCATCCAACTCGGCTGAATCACTTTCTTCACCGCCAGTGGCTATCCCGCGGGTGACACCGTGGCGGCGGTTGGCGGGCTCAGCAAACGTTCGGCGGTCTCGGTCTGGCGTTAGGTCTGCTCACCCCACTGGCGGCGGCCGCCGTGCTGGGCGTCGTGATCAACGCCACCGAGGCGCGCGGCACCGGTTCCTTCCTCGCCCCCAAGGGTTTCGAATACGAATCGACCCTCGCCCTGGCCGCCGCCGCTCTCGCCCTCACCGGACCCGGCCGCCATTCCGTCGACCACTACCTTCCTGTGCCGCGCACGCACCGGCTCGTCTGCGGCGTGGCCGCGATCGTGCTGGCCGTAGTCGCCGCGAGTATCGTCGAAACTCGAGCATCAACTCACCGGCATAGAGCCGTACCCGTCGCAGTTCACCGGACTGCTCCTGCCGGCGTTATGCCGCCGTCTTCGCCGCCGCGCTCATGCGACCCGGTTGTCCGGCTCCAGAGGGGCGAAGAATTCGCTCGAGCCGCGAGGAGTCGGTGTATCGCACAGTGATAGGAAGTCGAAGCGAGCGTTGGGATTTCCGCCACTGGAGCCGATCTCGGCGAGCAGTCGGTACCCGCCGTCGGGGAGGGAGCGTGTTGAGTAGTCGCTCGTAGTTGTGGTCGTAGCGGCCGGCCGGCAGATGAGCGTCGAGTCGTGGGTGGCGAGCTTATGGGCTCGATCGCCCTGGTTCCCAGGCTCGCACTACTCTTCATCGGTGGTTGCGGAGCAACATATTTCGTCGTGCAGGGGCAAGATCTGAAGAACTGGGCCGAGGAGCGGGGGAGTACGCCTTGCCTGCCATGGACTTCGCGCGAGCAGCCGTGCGGCAGCAGGGGCGGTTCAGCCTCATGCAAGCGGTCGGTGACCAGACGTTTCTGCTCGGCTGCAAGAAGTTGACCGAAGGTGGACCTTGCGTTGAAAAACATCACCGAAGCGGCGCTTACCTTCGAGAAGTTGAACCCCGGCTCGTCGGCAGCGGGGCGCGATACTCGAGCGCATGGCGGCCGTCGTGGCTGTCCGGAACGCTACTGGGCGCCCGTCCTGGACAGCGGACCGGGTGCTCGTATTCTCGGGAGTACTTTACCCACCCGCTACGGTCATGGCCGACATGCGTCGCATGGGTTTCCGCATTCGAGGAGGATCGTTGGCTGAAGCGTCGGAGCCTGTGGCCGAACGGGTGGACATCCGAATTCGGCGAACCCGGGAGAGCTTGCGTGCGGCGATTCTGGAGCTCGCGGCCGACCGGGACTGGTCGGAGATCTCGATCACCGATCTCACGCGTCACGCGGGGGTCAGTCGCCCCACCTTCTACCAGCATTACTCCTCGCTGGACGAACTCGCCGCGGACGCGCTGATCGAACGCATACGGGGGTTTACGGGTCGCGATCAGGATGTCGCTCCCGAGGCGGCAGAGGTGCCGGACTGGCTGGTGAACATTCTGACCGAGGTCAATGCCGACCGTGCAATATACCGTCGCCTGCTCGGCGCGCGAAGTATCGCGGGCCTCGCTCGTGAGATGGTGGCCGACCGACTCGTCGAACGAGTCTTGCGGTCGCGCGGCGAGGCGGTGACCGGCGCGGAGGAATTCTCCCAGTTCCTGGCGGGCGGGATCCTGGGCTTTCTCGCCTATTGGTTGAGGTCGGTTGAGGCCGAGCCGGAGGAAATGGTGCGCGAGGCGGCGGAGCGACTTTGGGAGTTGATTCGGCGCCTGTCCGCTTGACGGTAGCGCGGATGCGAGGCGCGGGTGAGACAATTCTGACACGTTCTGCGGGTCGGTTGCGCACGGACTCCTGATACGTATAGATATGTTTTGCTCTTCTTGAAGATTCGGCGGATCTGCTCCGGTTTCGTTCTGTCGATGGTTGGTGGCCGCCCGTGACTCTGTCGGGGGCGGTGTGTGAGGTCGAACGAGTGGCGGCAGCTTCGCCCGTGCGCCGACTCGGGTGCGGTCCCGTATTCGGATCATCCCGGTGAGATGTGCCATACCGCCCCGATCTCCCGACGATATTTTACAGATGTCGTGTAATTTACAAACGTAAATTACAACTAGCCCGAGAGGGGGACGATGTCCGAGTCAGGGAACGGCAGCAGCGCAACTGCACGATCAGCGGGGAAAGCACTGGTCGCAGCCTTGATCTTCCCGTTGTTCATGGCACTGGCGTTGCCAGGCGTCTATCTCTACGCCTTCCATCAACCACAACCCCACGAGATGCCGGTCGAGATCATCGGCGCCAATCACGATTCGGCGCAGCTGGCCTTGGGCTTGGCGACGAAGATGGCGCCGTCGTTCCGGGTCACCTCCGTGGCCGATGCAGACACGGCCCGGCGCCATCTGACGGATATGAGCAGTCGGGGCGCCTTCGATCCCGCCACCGGCACGCTCTATGTCGCGAGCGCGGGTAGTCCGCTCGCCGAGTCGGCGGTACAGACCGCGTTCGGCGCCGTCGCGCGGCAGCTCGGAACCGAACTCACCGTTCGAGATGTCGCGCCGCTGCCCGAATCCGACCGAGTGGGCGTCAGTCTGCTGTTCGTCGGCTTGGCGGCGATTCTCGCGGGCTTCGTCACCGCGACCGTGCTGAACGTCGCCGTTCCCGGCTTATCGCTCCGGGCGGAGATAGCGATTCTCGGCCTGGTCGCGCTCGTCGCCGCGGTGATCACCACTTTCATCGCCTACTCGGCGTACGGCGCGCTGTCCGGGCACCTCGTCGAAGTCGCCTTGCTGGCGGCATCAGGCACGATCTGCGCCGGTCTGTTGCAATCCGGCGGCATCAAGCTGATCGGGCCGGGAATGACCGTAGTCGGTGTGACGGTGCTCATCATCCTCGGCATCCCGGCTTCGGGAATTGCGGTACCGGTCGACATGGTTCCGCCCGTGTTCGCCCATCTGCACTCCTGGTTGCCGACTTCGGCGGTGCTGGACGGACTGCGACGGACGCTGTACTTCGGCGGCAGCGGCATCGACGCGGACCTGCCGATCATCGGATTGTGGATCGCCCTCGGTGCCGGCGCGTTCTGGCTGTCCACCCTGCGGTCACCGAAAACCAGTGCGGTGGTCGCCGAACAGGAAGGTGCACGATGACCACCAACGATCGCCTCGCTCGGCGCCGAATCGTTACCGGCGTCCTGATGCTGCCGCTGTTCTTCTTGATCGCACTGCCGGGGCTCTTCCTGGGCCTACTGCATTCGCCGGCGCCGCACGAGGTCGAAGTAGCTGTGATCGGCACGGGCCCGCAGGCGCAGACCGTGGCGAATCAGCTCGCCGCGCACGCGAAGGGGTTCGAGGTGCAGACCTTGTCCGACGCGGATGCCGGTCGAAACGCCGTGCAGGACCGCGAGGTTCGCGCGGCCTACGACCCGGCCACCGGTGATCTGTACGTGGCGTCGGCCGGCAGCGTTCAGGCCACCGAGGCCGGCCGCGCACTGTTCGCCGCCGTGGCGCAAGCCGGGGGGACGGCGCTGCAGGTGCGGGATGTGGTCCCGTTGCCGACCGCCGATCGTCTCGGAACGAGCGCGCTCTACATCGGGATAGGCGCCATCGTCGGGGGATTCCTGTCCGGTCTGATCGTCGCGATGATCGCGCCCGGCCTGCGGGTGCGCACCCAGGTCTCCGTGGTGGCGGTCATGTCCGTTGTGGTAGCGGGAATCGAAACATTCTATGGCTGGGTACTTTTCGACATATTCCCAGGAAACGCGGCCGCGGGCGCCGCTGTCCTTGCCGGTATCGCTCTGGTCGCCGGGGTGGTGACGTTGGCCGGTACGCGTCTGATCGGACCAGCGATGGTGATGGTGTCGATCCTGTTGCTGGTGTTGTGCGGAGTCACGGCGTCCGGACTGCCGGTGCCGCTGGATATGGCACCCGCGTTCTACAACTGGATGCACGACGTGCTGCCCACGGCGCGAGGGCTCTCGGCGTTGCGTAGTGTCTGCTACTTCGATGGCGAAGGTGTCGGGGTCGACCTCCTCGTCATGGCGGCATGGGGCTTGGCTGCCATGGTCGTGTTGGCTGTGACCAGGAAGAAGGTCGCCGTACCCGGTAACGGGGCGTTCGGGAACCTCGGAGCTGACGAGGCCGTGGTCGCCGGAGCCGCCGCGTCGGCATCGGCTTGATCGTGGCCGGGGTCGCGTTGATTCAGCTCGGCCCCACCGGTTATCGGCCGCTCCGTGTGCGTGACACATTGTTCCGACCGGCCGATGCGCCGGGTTCGAGTCCTAGGCCAATCCGAGGGTTTGCCCCGTCCGGGCGAGATTGTCATCCACCCGCTGCGGGGGGCGCGGTGCCGTCATGGCTGGCATCATCCTGTGGAGTAGCGGCTCCCACCGGCTCTTCTCGTGCGGAAAGCGCCGGCTGGGTGATAGGTCTCCAGCACGGCTCGTAGCTGCGACTCCACGCTGCGCTGGGGCCAGAGGATCCCCTCCCGGTCGCGAGTCACCGCCTCGAGTTCGGCGGTGCGTTCCGTCAGTACTGGTAGCGGCCGCCAATGGGTGTGTTCATGGCGCAAGGTGTCGGCCGGCACGAAGGCGTCGGACTCGGTCGCCGGGCGCGGGCGACACGCAGCAGACCGGCAGTCCTCGCGGCTGCAGGTGCTCCACCAGCTGCCCCTCGCCACGCTCGATCGCGACCCGGATGCCCGGGACAGCGAGTAGCGCGTCCAACCCGGCGAATCCATCGATATCGTGACGGATTCTGTTCTGTACCAGTTTCTTCTTACAGACCCTCCCGGCGCGGGACATTCTCGACTGAGATACAGCGGTGAGAGGCTATCGCGGATGTTGCTTCAGGAGATTTTCCGTAGATCCGACGGGTCGCTATGGGCGGTGCCGATCGTCGTGGCCTTGACGATGGGAGCCGGCAGGCGCGGGAGGACGAACCGGGCCCGCGGGAGGCAGCCCGCTTCCGGGAGCCAGTTGTGCACGAGTCCGACGGCCAAGCCGGCGTCGGGATCGGTCCAGCCGACTGATCCGGCGGGCCTATATGGCCGAAGCCGCGCGGGGCGGGTTGTCCCAGCGGTAACGAGGCACTAACCTGATTATGTTCAGTTGCTGAATTAAAGGCGGGAGAGACCTGTCGCCCCTGTGCCCACCCGGCAAGTCAAGTTCAGTTTCGGGCTGTGGACGGTCGGCTGGCCGGCTCGTGATCCATTCGGGGACGCTACGCGGCCGGCGCTCGATCCTGTCGATTCCGTGTATCGGCTGGCGGAGCTCGGTGCTTGGGGCGTCACGTTCCACGACGACGACCTGGTGCCGTTCGGCCGCTCTGGACCGGTACCGCGAGGCGATCGACACCATCGCCGCGTACGTCAAGGACAACGCGTACGGGCTGCGGCTGGCGTTGGAGCCGAAGCCCAACGAGCCGCGCGGTGACATCTTCCTGCCGACGGTGGGTCATGCCCTGGCGTTCATCGCCGAACTCGAGCACCGTGACATCGTCGGCGTAAATCCCGAGGTCGGGCACGAGCAGATGGCCAATCTCAACTATGCGCACGGCGTCGCGCAGGCGCTGTGGGCCGGCAAGCTGTTCCACCTCGACCTCAACGGCCAGCGCGGCCCGAAGTCCGACCAGGACCTCGTTTTCGGGCACGGTGATCTGCTCAACGCTTTCGCGTTGGTCGATCTGGTCGAGCACGGGGGGCCCGGCGGAGGTCCGGCCTACGAGGGGCCACGGCACTTCGACTACAAGCCGCTGCGCAGCGAGAACATCGCGGGAGTCTGGGAGTCGGCGGCGGCGAATATGCGCACCTATCTGCTGCTGCGCGAGCGGGCGCGCACATTTCGCGCCGATCCCGAGGTCCAGGAAGCGCTGGAGGCTGTGGCGGTGTCGGAGCTGCGGCAGCCGACACTCGGCGACGGCGGCGTGCGGGAACTGCTGGCAGACCGCTCGGCGTTCGAGGACTACGACCCGGACGCGGCCGGGGCTCGCTACACCGGTGTGGTGCGGCTGACCCAGCTGGCGATCGAGCACTTGCTCGGCGCTGCGAACGGGGGTTAGTCGCGGTGGCGACCGGTCGAACGCTCGTCGCCGGTGTCGACTCCTCGAGTCAGGCGTGCAAGGTCGTCGTGTGCGATGCGGATACCGGCGCAGTGGTCCGCGAGGGACGCGCGCCGCATCCGCTCGGCACCGAGGTGCAACCGTACGCCTGGGAGCACGCGCTGCAGGCAGCTCTGGCGGCGGCGGGCGGACTGGACGATGTGGCAGCGCTCGCCGTCGGCGGCCAGCAGCACGGGATGGTCTGCCTCGACGAGGGCGGTGCCGTGGTGCGCCCGGCGCTGCTGTGGAACGACACCCGCTCGGCGGCCGCGTCGGCCCAGCTGATCGAAGAGCTGGGCGGTCCCGGCGCGTGGGCCGAGGCGGTCGGCAGCGTGCCGGTCGTGTCGTTCACGGTCACGAAGCTGCGCTGGCTGGCCGACGCTGAACCCGAGCATGCTGCGGCGACTGCAGCGGTCTGTTTGCCGCACGACTGGCTGACCTGGCGACTGCGGGGTACCGGCCGGCTCGAGGACCTCGTCACCGACCGTGGTGATGCCAGCGGGACGGGCTACTGGTCAGCGGCGACCGAAAGCTACCGGCGTGACCTGTTGACCCGCGCGCTGGGCCACGACGCGCTGCTGCCCCGCGTGCTGGGGCCCGCCGAGAACGTCGGCCATACACCATCCGGGGTGCTGCTGGGCCCCGGCACCGGTGACAACGCCGCGGCCACGCTGGGCGTCGGTGCCGGGCCTGGAGATGTCGTCGTCTCGGTCGGGACCAGCGGCGTCGCGTGTGGTCGCAGCGCCAGTCCGTCCGCCGATCCGACCGGCGTCGTCGCCGGGTTCGCCGCCGCTACCGGCGACTATCTGCCGCTGGTCTGCACTCTGAACGCCGCGCGAGTGCTCGACGTGTGCGCCACGCTGCTCGGCGTCGGCCACGATTCCCTGGACCAGCTGGCTCTGTCGGCTCCTGCCGGCGCCGACGGCGTTGTGCTCGTCCCGTTCTTCGAGGGTGAGCGCACGCCCAACCGGCCGGACGCCACTGCGTCCGTGCACGGCTTGCGGCTGGCGTCCACGGCCCCGGCCAATCTCGCGCGGGCTGCCGTCGAGGGTCTGCTGTGCGGGCTGGCCGACGGCGTCGACGCCCTCATCGCGGCAGGCGTCGAGCCCCGGCGTGTCCTCCTTGTCGGTGGCGGCGCCCGATCAGCCGCCGTGCGCCAGGTCGCGCCCACGGTCTTCGGGCGGCCCGTGCTGGTGCCGGCAGCTATGGAGTACGTCGCCCTCGGCGCTGCGCGGCAGGCTGCCTGGACGCTGTCAGGCGCCGCTGAGCCACCGGACTGGCCGCTGGCCGATCCGAAGGAATATACGGCCGAAGCCCTTCCGAGTGTCCGTGAACAGTACGCGCACTACCGAGGTGTCGAGTGACACCGAAGCCCGTGGACACGACCGGTTCACCGGCCTCGCAGCAGACCGTGCGACGGCACAATCGAGCCGTCGTTCTCCGCGAAGTGAGCCGTGATCCGGGCCGTTCGCGTGCTCAGATCGCGGCCAGCGCGGGCTTGTCCCGCGCGACAGTGTCCGCGCTGGTCGACGACCTGCTGGCCAAGGGCCTCCTGCGGGAGAACGACGCCGATCGCGGGCTGCGTGGTCGACCTGCCACACCCTTGACGCTGAATCCCGACGGCCCTGCCGGTCTGGGCCTGGAGATCAACGTCGACTACGTCGCGGCCTGCGTGCTCGATCTGACCGGCCGAATCCGGGGGCAGGAGGTGGAGATCGTAGCCCTTCGCGGCCTGCCTGCATATACCTTCCTCACTTCCGCACCGTGGTCGAGGCCGGGGCCGACGCGGTGATGAGCGCGTACAACGCCGTCAACGGGACCTGGGCCGGGCAGCACCGACATCTGCTCACCGAGGTGCTCCGCGACGAGTGGGGCTTCACCGGCTTCGTCATGACCGACTTCATCTGGGGCCTGCGCGACCCGATCGGCTCCGTAGGCGCGGGGCAGGACCTGGAAATGCCGTTCCGGCAGCAGCGCGCCGCCGCGCTGCCGGGCGCGCTGCGGGACGGGCGGCTGGCGCGCGCCGATGTCGAGCGGGCGGCCGCCCGGCTGCTGGGCGCGCAGGTGCGCCTCGCGCTGCGAGCTCGGCCCACTCCTGCGGCCACCGTCGTCGCCTGCCCGGAGCATGTGGCTCTGGCTCGGGAAATCGCCCG
This sequence comes from Nocardia nova, assembly GCF_002933465.1. Classification (GTDB taxonomy): domain Bacteria; phylum Actinomycetota; class Actinomycetes; order Mycobacteriales; family Mycobacteriaceae; genus Nocardia; species Nocardia nova_B. Next base: position 45,394 of record NZ_PSZE01000036.1, on the reverse strand, counting down.
GCAGGGCACAGTGCTGCTGCGCAACGAGCCGGTTGGCGCGGGACCGGCGCTGCCGCTGCAGCAGGAGTCGCTCGGCCGGGTCGCAGTCCTGGGACCGCTGGCCGACAAGCCCAACCTCGGCGACAACGGCTCCTCGCGAGTCCACCCGCCCACCACCACCACCACCATCACCATCCTGGCCGGGCTGCGCGGGCGCCTCGGCGACCGGGTGGTGCACGTCGCCCACACCGAGCCGGCCGCTGCGGCGCGCGCGGCCCGCGACACCGACGCCGCCGTGGTCGTCGTCGGCCTCTCAGCCGCAGACGAAGGCGAGTCACTGGTCGCAGCCGACACCAGTTCCATTCAGCTCCTCGGCGGCATCGCCCGGTTCCGGCCGGTCGCCGCGCTGCTGTGCAAGGGCATGACCACGCTCGCTCGCCTCAGGCACAGTGGCGGGGACCGGCGCGACCTGCGTCTGCACGCCGATGACGTCGCCCTCATCCGCGCGGTCGCCGCCGGGAACCCGCGCACAATCGTCGTCGTGATCGGTGGCGGCACCGTTGTCCTCGACCCGTGGGATACCGAGGTCGCCTGGCCTGGTACCCGGGCATGGCAGGAGGTGAAGCCGTTGCCGACCTGCTCCTCGGCGACGCCGAGCCGGGCGGCCGGCTGCCGGTGGCTGTCCCGCGCCGCCGCGAGGACCTCCCGGTCGTCGACTGGACCGCCCGCACTGTCAGGTACGGCCGGTGGTGGGGCCAGCGCAAGCTCGACCGTGACGGGACACCCGCCGCCTACCCCTTCGGCTTCGGGCTGGGCTACACCACCTTCCGCGTCGAAGGCCTCGAGGCCGGTCCGGTGCACGGCGAGCACTTACCCGCCACGGTCACTCTCACCAACACCGGCACCCGGGCCGGGCGGCACATCGTCCAGATCTATGCCCGCATGCTCGGGTCCGACGGCACGGCCGTGCGGGCGCTGGTCGGCTTCCGCCCCGTCGAGCTGTCCGCCGGCGAGAGCCCGGGTCAGTGTCGATTGCAGTACCCGCCCGCTGCAACGCTGGGATGGCACACGCTTCGTGCTCGACGCCGGCGAGGTGCGACTCGAAGCCGCCGCCTTCTCCGGCGACCCCGCCGCAGCGACCGCGGTGACGGCTGTGCCCAGCTGGTCGTCCATCCCAGGGGCAAGCCCACATCGGTGACCGCAACCGAGCACACCAGCTTGTCCAGTCCTCGAAAGCGTCGTCATCGATGCGCGGTCGCACGAAGACCGGAACGGAGATCGGCAGGGGTGGCGGCCACCGACGGTGTCGGTGGCCCGGCCCGGCGACCCGTCACTGTTGACCGAGGTAATCCGAAACCGCTGGAATTCCTCGAGCGGGTCTACTGGCCGGGCAGCTGGTGGAGCTGGACTCGCCGCGGCCAGGTCGACTGCGGGCGCCGTACCGCGGCCGCCCGCTCGACCCATGCCGGTCAGATTTCGGTCGCGCCCATATCAACGGTGAGTTGCGTGGCCGTTACCGCTCACCACAAGTCGGACGCGAGGTAAACACCGCGTCGGAGATGTCCTCGGGCTCGGCTATGGAAGCCCGGGAAGCAAGCGGCCATGGAAGCTCCGTAATTGGGATGAGCTCGGAGGACCTCGACCATATTGGGGTCCTGCACCGTTGGGGTCGCCACACCACAGGTGATCGAATCGACTCGAATTCCATACTCGCCCAGCTCGATTGCTGCGGCCTTGGTAAGACCATCGACAGCGAGTTTCGCTGCGGAGTAATGCGCCTGCACCGGAAGGGATTTGATTCCGATCGAGATTGAGGTGGCGTCAGCCGGTGCGCGGGGCGTAATCATAAGGCAGCTGAGCGCCGCACGGCAAGATCCGTGATGTCGGTGCCGTGTACTGGACGGATCGGCATCGGGGTGGGTGCGCTGATAGCGTTCGTTCCGCCGAAATCACTCGCGACTGCCCAACCTCCTACCGGACTGCTTCGAGGATGGCCGGGCCATCGACCGCGAGGGTGACCTCGGTGTCGGCCAGCATCTCGACCACACCATCGACGTCGGCGATCTGCACGACGAGGAAGGCCAAGCTCGCACCGTCCGCCGCCAGCCTCGGCGATTCGGGGACGACCTGCAGGGCCACATTGCTACCAGCCGTCCGGAGTTCCGTGCGGCCGCACTGCTCACCCTCCCGGTAGCCGACTGCGACCAGAATTCCGGCTTCGTAGGCGGTACGGTAGCGAGCGATGAAGCCTTTCGGCTTGCGACGGCCAAGGGGTCGACCGTTGAGAATCAGTTCTACTTCCTCATCGGCGGAGTAGACCTCGATCTCGGCGGTCCGTCCGACACAGCCCCGCCAGGACCAGCTCTCGACGGCATCGGTGCTGCGCCACGACACACGCGCTACAGACCTGCCGGCACGATCGAGCGGGCGAACCGCTACTGCCGGGGCCGAAAGTTCACCCCACGCCGCTTGAGCGAGGCGAACAGACGCATCGGGAAGGCCGGTTATGTCGAACATGCCCGGTCCTGCGGTGAGGTAGGGATAGGGCTTCAACAGCGGCGCGAAACGCTTCCCGGGGACCCATACACCAATGCCCGACTCGCCCAAGTAGTCCCATCCGGTCCAGACGAAGTCACCGATGACCGAGGGCACTGTTCGAACCAGATGCCATGCGCGGGCTACCTCTCCGGGCAATGTCTCGGTGCCGAGGATGACCCTGTCCGGGTACTTCCGGGCATCGCGACGATAGCGGCCGAGCGCGTAGTTGTAGCCGGCGACGTCCAGGTGCGCGAACACTTCCCGGGTGACTCGCTCGGCACGTGGAGTGCGGGCTACCAGGTCGAACAGCACTCCTATCTTGTTCATCAGGATGTTGGCGAGAGACGACCCCGGCGCATTCCCGGCCTTTTCCGCCGTGTCTCGGTTGTCGCGCTCCTGGTACGGCCCAGTTTTCATCGAGGCCAACACGTTGAGGGAACCATCATGAGCTGGACCGGCCGAAATAGGCCCGAGCCCGGATACCAACGGCTACGCGGATGTGATCGATCGTCGACCACTACACGGATTTCGACGGGTACGCCATCGTGGACCAGCTCGGTGATGTCGTGCTCGGAGTCGACGTAGCCGCTACGAATGGAGTCGGCAAGTCGACCGTTGACGAACAGTTCGGCATCACCTTGTACGCCCTCGAACCGCAGCTTGATACGCCCGTTCCCCACGGGGCCGGGCGGTATCCACGTCGTCCGGTAGGTGTACAGCCCTCCGCTGAACCAGCCGGCGTCCGCGCCACCCGACGCGGTCGCCGTACGGGCTGCACCGATCATCGCGTCGTGCGGCAGACGTACCTGGCACTCGGCCGTGTCACCTTCGCGGGAGAACAGCCACGTGCTGAGCTCGACGTGACAACGCACGGGGGATTGCGCGAATTAGGTCATTTCATCCTGCACTCTTCGTCGAGGTGCTAGAGCCGGGCGGCAAGGCGGTGGTATGCGGCGTTCCAGCGCAGCTCGTCGGCAAGTCCGCGGCGGGTGGTTGTGCCGTCGATCAGCACGAGTTCGGTCGCGAAGACCTCGGCGAGGTCGGTGATTTCGTCAGCGCTGATCTGTGTGGACAGCACGGTGTGGTGTGGTCCTCCCGCGGTGAGCCAACCCTCCACGCCGGTGGTGAAGTCCGGCCGGGGTTCCCAGACGGCATGCGCGACCGGGAGAGCGGGCAGCGGTTCATCGGGATCGACCACGTCGATCTCGTTGGCCACCCAGCGGAATCGGTCGCCCAGGTCGGCCCAGCCTACGACGATGCCGGCGCCGGGCGCGGCGGTGAACACCAGCCGGGCGGGATCCTCCCGGCCACCGACGGACAGCGGGTGTACCTCGAGACGTGGGCGCTGGCCGGCGATGGAAGGACATACTTCGAGCATGTGGGCGCCGAGAATCTTCGGTCGATCGCCCGCGAGGTGGTAGGTGTAGTCCTCCATGAACGAGGTGCCGCCCGGCAAGCCATGCCCGGTGACCTTCAGCATCCGCAGCAGGGCGGCGGTTTTCCAGTCGCCTTCTGCGCCGAACCCGTAGCCGGCGGCCATGAGCCGCTGCACGGCCAAGCCGGGTAGCTGGCGAAGCCCGCCCAGATCCTGGAAGTTGGTCGTGAACGCTGCGAAGTCACCGTCGTCGAGGAACGTCCGCAACGCGGCCTCGATGCGTGCCTGGTACCGCACCGACTCGTGCCGCGAGCCCCCCGGACGTAGATCGGCGTCCATGTCGTACAGGTCGCCGTACTCCGCTACCAGGTCGTCAACGGTTGCGTTCTCGACAAGGTCGACCCGGGCGGCCAGCTCGTTGACCGACCAGGTGTTCACCGATACGCCGAAGGCTATCTCGGCCTCGACCTTGTCCCCCTCGGTGACGGCGACGTCGCGCATGTTATCGCCGAACCGGGCGAGTTTCAGCGAGCGGACCTCCGCGGCACCGGCCGCGGCGCGGGCCCACGAGCCGACTCGCCGGCGCACGCGAGGATCATCGACATGGCCTGCGACGGTCGTGCGCGGGGCGCGCAGCCGGGTGAGCACGGAGGCGTACTCCCGGTCGCCGTGGGCAGCCTGATTGAGGTTCATGAAATCCATGTCGATCGTCGCCCAAGGCAGGGCGGCGTCGGCCTGGGTATGCAGGTGCAGGAGCGGTTTGCGTAGCCCGCTGAGCCCGCTGATCCACATCTTCGCGGGCGAGAAAGTGTGCATCCAGGTCACGACCCCGATGCACGCCGAATCTTGTTCGGCCGAGCCCAGTGTGCGGCGGATGGCATCTGCGTCGGTGAGCACCGGCTGCCAGACGACCCGAACCGGGATTTCGGCGGCCGCGTCGAGCGCGGCAGCCACGCGGCGGGACTGCTCGGCAACCTGGGCCAGGGTTTCCTCGCCGTAGAGGCCCTGGCTACCGGTGACGAACCAGATCTCGGCGTCGGCGAACGGTCGGGTACGCATGATCGGTGAATCTCCTACTGTCCGTAGACATTTCGGTAGCGGGCATGGAGCGCGTCGATGTCGGCCGGCGCGATGGGCAGCGGTTCGCCGAGCTGGCGGGCCAGGTGCACGGTGCGCGCGACGTCTTCGCACATCACCGCGGCCTGCACGGCGGCGCGGGCGTCGGGACCGACCGTGAAAACACCGTGGTTGCGCATCAGCACCGCTGGTGACCGGGAGCCTTCCAGGGTTGTGACGATGCTCCGGCCGATCGAGTCGTCCCCGATCAGCGCGAACGGGCCGACCGGGATGGGCCCGCCGAACTCGTCGGCCATCGCGGTGAGCACACAGGGGATCTCCTCTCCCCGTGCGGCCCAGGCGGTGGCGTAAGGGCTGTGCGTGTGCACCACCCCGCGAACGTCCGGCCGGTGCCGGTAGACGTAGGCGTGCGCGGCGGTATCCGACGAGGGCCGGCGCAGGCCGTCGACAGCATTGCCATCGAGGTCGCAGACCGTCACATCCTCCCAGCTCAGTTCGTCGTAAGACACGCCGCTGCCCTTGATCAGGAACAGGTCCGCATCCGGAACCCGCTCGGAGATGTTCCCGGAGGTCCAGGTGACCAAGCCGTTACGGGTCAGCTCCGAGTGCAGCGCGGCCACGGCCCCACGCTGCGGGCGGTGGGTGCCCCGCTCGGTTCGAGGATCGGAACTGACCGGGTCGGAATTGACAAGGGCAGTCATGCCGAATGAACCTCCAGGGTCGGTGCCGGAGTACCCGGCGGAGTGGCGTTCGACGGTTGGGTGAGTGAGTCGCGATGGCTCAGCGCGGCCCGGCGAATCTCACGCAACCGGTGCAGCATGCCGTCGCCGCGGCCGAAATGGTCGTGTAGCCGCCGGTACTCGCTGTACAAGGCGTCGTACCTGTCGGCGCGGTGCGGATCGGGCTGATATACGTCGCGCCGCACCCTGCCCATCGCCGCGGCCGCCGCACGCACGTCGGGGTAGGCGCCTGCCGCGACCGCCGCGTGTATCGCCGCTCCCAGCGCGGGGCCCTGTGCCGAGCCGATCACTGACAGCGGCCGCCGGCACACATCCGCGTAGACCTGCATCAGGAACTCGTTTTTCAGTAGCCCACCGGCGACGATGAGTTCGGTGACCGGCACGCCGGCGTTTTCGAATGTCTCGATGATGGTGCGGGTGCCGAAGGCCGTCGCCTCCAGCAACGCCCGGTAGGTGTCCTCGGGTCTGGTCGCCAGCGTCTGCCCGACGACGACGCCCGACAGCTCGTGGTCCACCAGTACCGAGCGGTTGCCGTTGTGCCAGTCCAGGGCGATCAGGCCGTGCTCGCCAACTTCCTGCGCTGCGGCCAGCCCCGTGAGGTATTCGTGCAATCCGAGACCGCGCGCGGCGGCCGCTTCGGCGTATGGTGCGGGCACACAGCTCTTCACGAACCAGTCGAAGATGTCTCCGACACCGCTCTGCCCGGCCTCGTACCCCCACAGCCCAGGCACGATGCCGCCATAAACGACGCCGCACATACCTGGGACGGTCGCGAGATGGTCACTGTTCAGCACATGACAGGTGGAGGTGCCCATGATGGCGACCATCTGCCCGGGCTCGGTCGCCTGCGCGGCGGGCGCGCTCACGTGCGCATCCACATTGCCGACGGCGACGGCGATTCCTTCGGGAAGCCCGGTCCAGGCCGCGGCTCGTTTGCCGAGTCCGCCGGCGCGACGCCCCAATTCTCCGATCGGGTGGGCCAGCTTCTCGGTGACGAAGTCCTGGAAGGCGGGGTTCAGCGCGGCCAGGTATGCCTGGGAGGGATACTCACCGTCCTGGTATATGCCCTTGTAGCCGGCCGTGCAGGCGTTGCGCAGGTACTGCCCGCACAGCTGCCACACGATCCAGTCGGCAGCCTCGACCCACCGCTCGGTGGCGGCGTACACCTGCGGATCTTCCTCGAGAACCTGCAATGCCTTGGCGAACTCCCATTCGCTGGATATCCGCCCGCCGTATCGAGCCAGCCACGGCTCGCTTCGCTCCGCCGCCACGGCGGTGATCCGGTCCGCCTGCGGCTGCGCCGCATGGTGCTTCCACAACTTCGGATAGGCGTGCGGCCGGTTCCGCCACTGGGCCAACTCGCACAAGGGCGTCCCGTCCGCGGTGGTAGGCAATACCGTGCACGCGGTGAAGTCGGTGGCGATGCCGATCACGTCGGTCGGCCTCACGCCGCTGTCGGCGAGCGCCCGGGGCACGGCCTCGCGAAGCACTGCGGTCCAATCTTCAGGCAGTTGCAGCGCCCAGTCCGGAGGTAGGAGCTCCCCTGTCGCCGGCAGGCGGCTGTTCACCACCCCGTGGGTGTACTCGTGCACGGCCGCGCCCATCTCGACGCCGTCGCGGACCCGGACCACGACCGCACGACCGGACAGTGTCCCGAAGTCGACGCCCACCACGCAGGCGTCGGAATCACCGGAAGGTTGATTTTGCGTCGAAGCGGAAGCTCCTGGTACGGCCATATGTTAACGCTAACAGATTCGTCATGTTAGCGCTAACATACTAAGTGTTAACTTGTACTCACACGACGCTGACGCGCATGCCCACATCCGCCGAGCCCGAGGAAGCCTCGTATGATCATCCAGCTCGCTGCAGAGCCGCAGCTCGAGTTCCTGCCTTCGACGTTAACCAGCATCGGCTCCGTCGCGCACGCTTTCGAACGACCCGCTCTCGCAGACAACAGCCACGTGGCCACAGCGCCGCTCGGACAGGGAGGTATCGCGTGAACTCGCTCGCTCCGCAGACAAAGGCTCTTGACACCACGCCGGTCGATATCGCGGTGGCGGCCCAGGATGCCCGGAAGCCGGTCAGTCCGACGCTGGTGGGGCTGTTCTTCGAAGACATCAATTTCGCCTGCGACGGGGGCCTGAACGCGAATCTGGTGAACAACCACAGCTTCGAGGGGGTTTACCTCGATCGCCGATTGCACTCCGAATTCGTCGCAGTGGTCACCCGGCGGCGGCCGCGCCGCAAATTCGACCGTGCGCGGCACTGGTCGATCAGCGGCGGCCGGTTGGAAGTCTTGGACGACGAACCGGTCGCCGCCGGTGGTCATTTCGCCCGGCTGCACTCCGGCGGCACGGCGGTGCTGTCCAACCCCGGCTACCCGGGCGATGGCGGAACCCCGTCCATGCCCGCCCGTTCGGGCGTTCCGCTCGACTTCCGGGCCCATGTTCGTCCGGTCTCCTGGCGAGGGGAACTGGAAATCCGGATAGTCGGCCTCGACGGACGGACGAACGCCTCCGCGCGCCTGGACGTCGGCACCGGCGACGAATGGCAGCGAGTCTCCGTGCGGCTTCACCCCGAACGAACGGAACTCGCCGCACTTCAGCTGGTGGTGCACGGCACGGGCATAGTGGACGTGGACGAGATTTCGCTCGTCCCCGCCGACCACTGGGGCGCGGGCGATCCTCGGTGGAGCCAGGGGCTGTTGCGTCGGGACCTCGTGGAAACGTTGCGAGACCTCGCCCCCACGTTCATGCGATTCCCGGGGGGTTGTATCGTCGAGGGCCTCGAGGGCAGCAACGCCTACGACTGGAAGGCGTCGGTCGGCCCGATCGAACAGCGCCGTCCCGACTACAATCTCTGGGCGCTGAGCCGTGCCCATGGTGACTATTCGCAATCGCGGCAGATCGGCTTCTACGAGTACTTCCTACTCTGCGAGGACCTCGGCATGGAGCCGGTGCCTGTCGTCTCCGCGGGGCTGTGCTGTCAGTACCGATCGCGCGAGGTATTGGCGACCGACGACGTCCGATTCGATCAGTTGATCACCGACACACTGGACCTTATCGACTGGGCGACCGGGGACCCCGGCGAGAGCTCGTGGGCCGCGCTGCGCGCCGAGGCCGGACACCCGGAACCATTCCGCCTCAACTACCTCGCGATCGGCAACGAGAACCACGGCCACGACTATCTCGACCGTTTCGAGCGCATTCGCACAGCGGTCGAGGCACACCATCCGGGGCTGACCATCATCATGTCCAGCGGACCGTTTCCCCGCGGCAAGGGTTTCGATCTCTCCTGGTCTCATGCGAGAGCCGGGCGGTCCGACCTCCTCGTCGACGAGCACTTTTACAACCGACCGTCGTGGTTCCGCAAGGCGGCTCGGCGCTATGACGACTATCCGCGCGGCGGTGCCCGGGTCTTCGTCGGGGAGTACGCCGCTCATTTTCCCACGCTGATGCTGCCCGCGCCGGCGCGAAAGCCGGCCAATACGTTCGAGAGCGCCCTCGCCGAGGCGGCTTTCCTCACCGGACTCGAGCGCAACGCCGATGTCGTGGCGATGTCCTCGTACGCTCCGCTGCTCAACCGCGTCGGTTCCGGTCAGTGGCAGCACAACATGGTCGACTTCACCGCCTTCACGGTCCAGCCGACCGCCAATTATGTTGTCCACCAACTGTTCGCAACCACATTGGGTACCCGGATCGTCCCCCTGAGCGGAGCCCTGCCCGAAGATATTTTCGCTTCCGCAAGCACAACCGACCAGGCGTTGTTCATACATCTCGTCAATACCTCGGGGCAAACGGCGGCGCTTCGGCTCGTGGTCGACGGCCCGACGTCGGATACCGCTCGTGTGCAACGGATTCAAGCGGACCCGGGCGCGCGCAACGCGCTCGATTCGGACGGCACGGCGCACACGCAGGTCTCCGTCGAGGAGACATCGGAGTTCGTGCACGACGGGACGGTGGCGCTTTCATTGCCGGCCTACTCCGCAACGGCCGTATCGCTCACTCTCCAGCGCGAGGCCCTGCCGGAATCGGTGGGTTCATGACCGCCCGGATGGGCGGCGGTATGGTGTGGCTGCGGTAGGGCGACACCGGAGCGGCGCCGGGGACGTCCGCGTGGAAGGAATGAGGTGGAGGCCGGAAAAAGGCAGCGCCGGTCGGCACTGTCGGACGTCGCGTCACTTGCAGGTGTATCGCAGCAGACGGTCTCCCGCGTAGTCAACGGCCATCCCTACGTCGCCGATCGGACACGCCGGCGGGTACAGGAGGCGATCGCCACTCTGGGCTACCGTCCGAATACCGCCGCGCGGGCTCTGGCAACGGGGGTCACTCGAAGTATCGGCTTGGTCACCTTCAATATCGGTGAGTACGGACCGGCTCAGACCATGCTGGGGCTGGAGCGGGCAGCACGGGCCGCGGGTTACTCGCTGACCATCACTGTTCTCGACGAGATCAGCGCGCCGGCGATGCAGGAGGCGGTGGAACGACTCGTGGGGCAGTCCGTGGACGCTGTCATCGTTCTGGGCACATACGCGGGCGCTCTCGACGCTGTCCAGGAGCTTCGTACCGCGGTGCCGGTAGTCAGCGTTCGGGCTGCACCCGCCCCGGCGCGGCCGACGGTCTGGGTCGATCAGGAAGCCGGTGCCAGAATGGCGACGCGGTACCTGCTCGATCTCGGCCATGCCACGGTCCACCACGTAGCCGGGCCACCCGACTCCCTCGACGCCCGTCAGCGCCTGTTCGGTTGGGAAGAAGAACTGCGCCACAGGGGAATTGACGTACCCGAGCCGCTACCGGGCGACTGGACCGCCGCCGCGGGTTACCGAGCCGGCGTCGAGTTCGCCGCCCTCCTGAGCGCGGAGGGGCGAGCCCGGCCGACCGCGGTATTCGTGGCGAACGACCAGATGGCGCTGGGCTTGCTGAAAGCTGTGCAGGAGCGCGGGATTTCCGTCCCGGGCGATCTCAGTGTCATCGGCTTCGATGACCTTCCGGAATCCGGATACTTTCTGCCTGCCCTGAGCACCGTCAGGCAGGATTTCGCGGAACTCGGCCGGTGTGGCGTGCAGACAGCCCTCGACATCCTGACCGGGCAGCCGCATGAGAACAGGAGTACCGTTCCACCGCTGCTGGTAGTGCGCGACTCCACGGCACCACCCGTGTCCTCTCGCGAAATCCGTATGTCGCGTCGTTTCCGGGGATGAACGGAAAGCCCGACTCGCTGTTGGGCATCCCCGAGAGGCAAAAGATCCGTTGTTGGCTTCATCTCGCGGGAGGATGCCGTGCGGCGAGTTCCGCCTGGGCGGCCGCTGCGATGAGCCGGGCGGTCATCTGCGCGACTTCCCTGTGGTCACCGCTGTCCGAATCGAGCGTTGCGGCGCGAAGGACGGCGGCGAAGGTGGTGTTGACCATGGCGGTTGCCATGGCGTCGTGAAGAAGTTCGTCGCCGTCGCCGAAGGCGTGGGACACCAGATTCGTGCTCACTTCGAGCAGGCGCGGCTCGAATTCGGATATCCCACTGCTGTAGTACTGCGCTCCGGCGACGAGGGCGCGTACCAACCCCGCGTTGCTCATGATCTCGTCGGTCATAACCTCGAGTGCGATGGTAGCCACTTCCAGAATCGTCTCGCCGTCGCGGTCGAGCACACTCTGCCGGAAGTGTTTCTCGCCACTGGCCATTAAACGCTGGATCAACTCCTGGACGATCACCGTGCGATCGGCGAAATACCGGTAGAGGGTTCCGATGCTGACTCCGGCTTCCGCGGCGATGCGGTTGGTCGAGGTGTTTGCTATTCCACGTTCGGTGAACAATTGCGCGGCGGTATCGAGGATGTGCTCTCTGGTGAGCATCGCCCGTTCCTGTCGTGGAACCCGTCGCCCGTCCACGGCAGCATTCGGCACGGACCGTTTCTGTTCCGTAATCTGGTCGACAGAGGGTACGCGTGGTGCGGTCCACTCGCGACCGTTCGGCGAACTCGGCTGTGCGCGCACATCGAGCGATGATCCGTCCACCTGGGCGCTGCGTTCGGCCTCGATCCATTCCGCCATCGCCCGGGCGGTGATGGTGAGAATCTCCGCGCGCTTCCGATCGGCGATCTCGAGTGTGGCCGACCGGAGCACCGCCGCGAAACCGGTATTGATGAGGACGATACACATGATGTCGTAGGTATGGTCGTCTCCGGGGCCGAGTATTTGGATGACGGCCACCTTGAAGAGCAAGCGCAGACGCCGCTCGAATTCCGACAGTCCACTGTCGTGGAACTGAACGGACGCCGTCAATGCCCGAATCAGCTCGACGTTGTTCATCAGCTCGTCCGAGGCGGCACCGAGAATGGCCGTGAAAAGCTCTTCGGGAGATAGCTGTGCCACTCCGAAAATGCGCTGGGTAACAATTTCTTCGACGTTCTGCAGCAGGGATTCCAGCAATTCATCGACCAGCGCTGCGCGGTCGGGAAAGTAACGGTAGACGGTACCGATGCCGACCCCGGCCTGGGTGGCGATCCGGTTCATCGACGTGGCTTCGATGCCGCGCTCACCGAACAACAAAGCGGCGGTGCGGGCGATATGCGCCTTGGTCTGCTTGGCGCGATCCTGAATCGGGCGATGCCGTCGTGTAGCTTTTCGCGGCACCTGGGCTCCTGTCCAGCTATCCGAAGACTGCCGGTTCAGCATAGCAACGAACACTCGGCTCGATGAGCGACTTTGTCCTTCGAAACAGTTGAGCGACTGAGCTATTGACCTTTCGAACAAGGGACTGCTGCGTGGCGAGCCGACGGCCGAGATGGCTTGCCGTGGCGATGACGGAGTCACTCTGGATCAGATCGCGGCCGATTTCGGGATTCGTCCGATGACGTTGTCGAAATGGATGCGTCGAGCCGACATCGCCGACGGCCACACACCCTCGGCGTAGCCACACACCCTCGGCGTTTGGGGCCACCGCGTTGTTTGCCGCTATTGCCCGCGGATCCGGGCGCCGGGCGACAGGTCTGGTGCCCAGTGCCGCAGGCGATAGTGGCGCATTCCGCACCGACGCGGTAGCCGGCCGGAGCGGTCCAGTCGCCGGGTTACAGCGGTAGTCCCTGCTCGAGCAGGTCGACGGCATCGAGCAACGTGGCCAGGATCTGTGGGTCTTTCGGGTCGGTGATGTCGTTGGCGAGGTGCATTATCACGCCGCGGGCGGCGGCGGCGAATACCCGCAGTCGCGGATTGTCCGGTTCGACTCCGAGGTAGTCGGCGAAGAAGGCGAGGATGTCGAAGAGGGCGCGGTCGGATTCGATCTGGAAGGCGGTCAGGAGCGCGGGTTCGGATTGGATCAGCCGCATTCGTTCGGGGTTGGCAGCCCAGGGATCGGCGGCGCTGATTCGGAACAGTTCGCGCAGCAGTGCCCGCAACAGATCGAAGTGGTTGAGCCCGGGCGGCAGGGCGGCGGTCGCGGCTTCGCGTTCGTCGGCCAGGTCGTCGCTGATGACGACTTGTTCTTTCGAGGTGAAGTAGCGGAAGAAGGTGGTGTGGGAGACATCGGCCTCCTTCGCGATCTGTTCGACCGTGGTGGGTGTATATCCCTGTTCGGCGAACAGCCGCATCGCTGCCTCGCGGATAGCGGTGCGGGTTCGGATCTTGTGCTTCTCGCGTAGACCGACCCGCCGCCCCGGGCTCTCGCCCGGGGCGGTAGTCGACGTCATAACAGCTCCTTCATGAGAACTACCGTCAGCTCCTCGCACCGACGACGTCGGCGGGGGGAGTGGTCTCTTCCGCGGGCGCGATGCCGAGGTTGCGGACCGCGCCACCTTCGATGTCGAAGTTGGGAACGAGCCTATCGAGCCACCTCGGCAGTCCCCAGGCGCGGTCGCCGAGCAGTGTGATCACCGCCGGCACGACGATCATGCGGATGATGAAGGCGTCGAAGAACACCGCGATGGCCAGCGCGAAGCCGAGCATCTTCGAGGTGGTGTCCGGTGCCAGCATGAAGGCCGCGAACACGCTGATCATGATGACCGCGGCCGAACTCACCACCCGGGCGCCGTGCCGGTAGCCGGCGATGATGGCGTCTTTGGCGCTCATGCCGTGGATATATTCCTCCCGCATCCGCGTCACCAGGAACACCTGGTAGTCCATGGCGAGGCCGAACACCACGCCGATGAGGAAGATCGGCAGGAACGACAGGATCGGCTGGGTGTTGTCGATGAGGCCGAGCGCACCCTCCTGGAAGATCGCGACGGTGATACCGAAGGTCGCCAGCACCGAGAATATGAATCCGACGGTGCCGGCCAGCGGAACCCAGATGGACCGGAACACCGCGATCATGATCAGGAACGCCAACCCGACGACCACGACCAGATAGGGAATCAGCGCCTTGTCGAGTTTGGCCGACAGATCCGCCATGATCGCGGTCTGCCCGCCCACGTGCAGTTCCACACCGTCGTGCGCCACGGTGGGCGCGTAGTCGCGAATCCGTTCCATCAGATCGTGGGTGGCCTGTTCGGCCGGGCCGCTGCTCGGCGTAACCATGATCAGCGCGGTGTTCGCACCGGTATTCGGTTGCGGGGTGCCGTTCCCGGTCCAGGTCAGAGTGCTCGCATTGGCGACGTCGGGGAGCGTCTTGATATGGGCGACGGTGTCGTTCGCCGCGCGGCTCACATCGCCGCCCTCGTTGTGCACCGTGACCAGCAGCGGGCCGTTGACGCCCTTTCCGAAACCGCGCTGCAGCAATGTCATTGCCCGTGCTTCGTCCGGGCTGGACATCGACAGGCCGAGTTCGAGTTTGCTCATCGGCAACGCCGCCAGTACGAGGACGGCCAGGCCCGCCACGATGAACGGCAGGGGCCGGCGCACCACCGCCCGTCCGAATCGCACTCCGTTGGTGTCGACGGTCTCCGACGATTCGGCGTGCTTGATCCACGGGATGCGGGGGGTGAAGGCGAAGCGGCCCACCGCGCCGAGCAGCGCCGGGATCAACGTCAGTGCGGCGAGCACCGCGATCGCCACCGCCAGGGCCGCCCCGGCGCCCATCTGTGTGATCAGCGGGATACCGATCACCGTCAACGCCACCACGGCGATGATCACCGTCAAGCCCGCGAACACGACCGCCGACCCGGCGGTCCCAACCGCACGCCCGGCCGCATCCGCGCGCCCGCCGCCGCGTTTCACCTCACTGCGATAGCGGGAGACGATGAACAGGGCGTAGTCGATCGAGACGGCGATACCGAGCATGGTCACGATGCCGGTCGCGGTGTCGTTGACACTCATGAACTTCGCGCTCAGGGTGACGAGCAGGATCGTGATGAGCACCCCGACCAGACCGGTCACGAGCGGGATGAAGGCGGCGACCAGGGCGCCGAAGGCGACGATCATCACCACGAAAGCCACTGCGAAGCCGATCATTTCGGCCTTACCGCCGGTCTCCATGACCTGCATCAGCGACCCCGTCGCCGCCACCTCGAGGCCGTGCCCATCGTGCTTGGCCAGAATGTCCTGCAACTGGTGCTTCTGGTCCGGCTTCAGATCCATTATCTCGATGTTCTGACGCACCTGGATCAACCCGACCTTGCCGTTGTCGCCGACCACCGACGCCGCGATCGCCGGATTCGCCTGGGCGGCGAGCACGGGATCGACCACGGTCTGCGGATCCACCACCTCCGGCAGCGTCTTCAGATCCGCCACCAGTGCGTCGATCTGGGCCGTGTGATTGGCGATGCCGTCGTCGGCGGCGACCAGGATGCTGGTCGAGGCATGCTTCTGCTGCTCCATGACCTGCGGGAAGTACTGCTCCACCTGCTTCGTCGCCGTCCCGGAGTCCGTTCCCGGCAGATCGAAATCCTTCGCGAACTTGGGATTGAGCGCTCCCACCAGCCCGGCCACTGTCACCGCGGCGATCAGCCACGTGGCGATCACCCACCATTTGTGCCGAAACGAGAACCGGCCCAGCCGGTACAACAATGCCGCCATCACACGCTCCAATCCGCTGTCGTCTCATCCAGCTAACTTGCTCGACACACAACTGTTAGTGACTAACAGTTGGTATTGGATAACAAGATACTGCCGGGTTTCGCAGTCGGGTAGTACCTGTGATGGGGATCGCGAGCCGGCCGGATATGCGGTCGGATGTAGTGCGCCTCACAGGTACGGAGGACCCGTGCCTTCTGCCGACGTAGATATCCGGAACCCGCGCATGTGCGGAGTCGCGGCGCATAGCGCGTGGGCACACCCGGGTGGCCGAGTTCGATTGCCGCGATTGGTTTACTGGCATGCGATCGGACCGCAGAGGATATCGCCGACCTCGCACTCGGCGGCCCCCGGCCCGCGTCCGCGCGGAAGTCGCGCACTCTCACAACCTTGTGTTGCCTATTGTGTTGCCTACGTCCGCAGGCCGGTGGTGAGGATGGTGGCGAGTTCGCTGTAGGCGTCGGCGTCGTCGAGGCCGGTCTCGGTGCGTACGCCGCCCTGTTGGATCCGGACCATCATGGTGGCGGCGAGATCCGCTGCGAACGCGGCATGTACTTGTCGGAATTCGCCGTCGGCGACCCCGGCGTCGACGAGTTCGCG
Source organism: Nocardia nova (assembly GCF_002933465.1). Taxonomy (GTDB): domain Bacteria; phylum Actinomycetota; class Actinomycetes; order Mycobacteriales; family Mycobacteriaceae; genus Nocardia; species Nocardia nova_B. The sequence continues at coordinate 29,147 of NZ_PSZE01000036.1, read as the reverse complement.
CACGCGCTGCGCCGCGATGCGGGTGTTCTGCTCGTACACCTCGCGAGCCGGTGCGAAGGCGTCCAGGTCGATCATGAACTGATCCGACGCGGCGCTGAGAGTGGTTCCCACTGCGGACAGGTAGGCGATGATGCGTTCGCGCGCTCCCGTGCTCCCGGCGACTTCGCGCTCGACATCGTCGGTGGCGCGGCGGAAGAAGTGCACGGTCGCGGCCCGCACCAGCTGCTCTTTGCTGCCGGCGAGGGTGTACAGCGTCGATTTCGAGCATCGCAGCCGGGATGCGATCTCGTCGAGGGTGAGATGTGCGAAACCCTCGGCCAGGAAGAGCGCGACCATGGCGTCGAACAGTTCGGTCCGCCTGCGTGTCGCGAAACCGCCAGGTATGAGCTGATCCATACCCGAATAGTACTGGCGTGACGCTTGCGGTACTGTCGTGGCTGACAGTACCGTAATTGGTAACTGAGTACTATGATTCGTGGCCCGAACGGAGAAGTCTGTGGTCGATCGTCTGTTGCCCACCGAGGAGGCCCGCGATCTGATCGAGCTCGCGCGCGATATCGCCGACAAGGTCCTCGCGCCGATCGTCGACGAGCACGAGCGGACCGAGACCTACCCCAGCGGTGTCTTCGCCACGCTCGGTGCGGCGGGACTGCTGAGCCTGCCGTATCCGCAGGAGTGGGGTGGTGGCGGTCAGCCGTACGAGGTGTATCTGCAAGTGCTCGAGGAGATCGCCGCGCGGTGGGCGGCGGTGGCGGTCGCGGTGAGCGTGCACAGCCTGGCCTGTCATCCGCTGCTGGCGTTCGGCACCGAGCAACAGCAGCAGCGGTGGCTGCCGGAGATGTTGGGCGGCACCACGATCGGCGCCTACAGCCTGTCCGAGCCGCAGGCGGGTTCGGATGCGGCGGCGGTGGCGTGCAAGGCGGCACCGGCCGAGGGTGGTTATCGAATCCACGGCACCAAGGCGTGGATCACCCACGGCGGAATCGCCGATTTCTACAACGTGTTCGCCCGCACCGGCGAGGGATCGCGCGGCATCTCTTGCTTCCTGGTCCCGAAGGATCTCGAGGGGTTGAGCTTCGGCAAGCCCGAGCAGAAGATGGGCCTGCACGCGGTGCCGACGACTACCGCGCACTACGACAATGCCTTCCTGCCCGCCGATCGGCGGATCGGCGAGGAGGGGCAGGGTTTGCAGATCGCCTTGAGCGCATTGGATTCCGGCCGTCTCGGGATCGCTGCGGTGGCGACCGGGTTGGCCCAGGCGGCGCTCGACGAAGCCGTGCGCTACGCCAAGGAGCGCACGGCGTTCGGCAAGCGGATCATCGATCATCAGGGGCTGGGTTTCCTGCTCGCCGATATGGCCGCCGCGGTCGACTCGGCACGGGCCACCTACATCGATGCCGCCCGCCGCCGCGATGCCGGCCTGCCCTACTCGCGGCAGGCCTCGGTCGCCAAGCTGGTGGCCACCGACGCCGCGATGAAGGTCACCACCGATGCCGTGCAGGTCTTCGGTGGCTACGGCTATACCCGCGACTTCCGTGTCGAGCGGTATATGCGCGAAGCGAAGATCACCCAGATCTTCGAGGGCACCAACCAGATTCAGCGATTGGTCATCGGCCGCTCGCTTGCGAACTGACCGTCTCACCGAATGAGGACTCCTATGTCGACCTCTGTCATCGTTGCTGGTGCGCGCACGCCGATCGGGCGGCTGCGTGGCGGCCTGGCCGGATTCACCGCCGCCGAGCTGGGCGGGGTCGCCATCGAGGCGGCGCTCGGCAAGGCCGGGATCGCGGCGACCCGGGTGCAGTACGTGATCATGGGGCAGGTATTGACCGCCGGCGCCGGGCAGATGCCGGCCCGCCAGGCCGCCGCCAGGGCAGGTATTGCGATGAGCGTGCCGGCGTTGAATATCAACAAAGTCTGCTTGTCCGGCATCGACTCGATCATCCTGGCCGATCAGTTCATCCGTTCCGGAACGTATGACGTGATCGTCGCCGGCGGCATGGAATCGATGAGCCAGGCGCCGCATCTGCTGCCGAACTCGCGCAACGGATTCAAATACGGCGACGTGACCCTGCTCGATCACATGGCATACGACGGACTTCGCGACGCGTTCACCGATCAGCCGATGGGTCTGCTCACCGAAGCCGGCAACGACCTCGACCCGGTTTCCCGCGCCGACCAGGACAGCTTCGCCGCCCGCTCGCATCAACTCGCCGCAAAAGCTTGGGACAGCGGCATTTTCGACGACGAGGTGGTGCCGGTCGAGATCACCGACCGCAAGGGAAATACCCAGTGGATACGTCGCGATGAGGGTATTCGCCCGGATACCACCGCCGAATCGCTGTCGCGACTGCGCCCGGCATTCCGTTCGGACGGGTCGGTCACCGCTGGGAACGCCTCGACCATCAACGACGGGGCATGCGCGGTGGTGGTGATGAGCAAGGACCGGGCCGAGGCCGAGGGATTGCGCTGGCTCGCGGAGATCGGCCCCCACGGTATGGTCGCCGGGCCCGATTCGGGACTTCAGCTTCAACCGGCCGAGGCGATCGCGCGAGCCTGTGCTGTCGCGGGAATCTCGGCAACGGAGCTGGATCTGATCGAAATCAACGAGGCATTCGCCGCCGTGGGCGTCGCGTCCACTCGTGCCCTGGGTGTCGACCCCGACCGCGTCAACGTCAACGGTGGCGCGATCGCGCTCGGGCATCCGATCGGGATGTCCGGCGCCCGCCTCGTCCTGCATCTGGCGCTCGAACTGCGCCGCCGCGGTGGCGGCGCCGGTGCCGCGGCGCTGTGCGGTGGCGGCGGCCAGGGCGATGCGCTGATCCTGAATGTCGCCTGACAGCCGCCCCCGAGAAGACCTATCGCCATGGCGGAATCGGCCACGCGTCACGCGACCGAGGACACGCCGATATTGCTCGACATCACCGGCCCGGTAGCGCATCTCGTGCTGAACCAGCCCGGCCGATCCAATGCGATCGACTTGCCCACCGCACGATCGTTCGCCCGGGCGATCGCCGAGATCGAACAGTCTTCGGTGGTCAAGGCTGTTCTCTTGCGTGCGCAGGGCGCCAATTTCTGCGTCGGCGGCGATGTGAACGAGATGGCCGCCGCAACCGACACCGGGGCGTTCATCTCCGAACTCGCCGACGAAATGCACCGAGCCTTGACGACATTGTCCGGACTCGCCGTCCCTGATCGGCCCGATCCTTCGGCGAACACCTCGACGACGAAGCCATCACGATCGCGCGCATGGCGGCGGGTGCTGATGCCCGTGGCCGCATCGACGCGTTCACGGCCGGAAGGCAGGCGTCACCGACCCCGGACAGGAGTGTCCGATGAGTCTTCCGCCCATTCTTGACCCCGTCACAATGTTGGCCGGAGCGGGCTTTCGGCTTCGGCCCTGACGATGTCTACCTGTCGCCTGCGCCGATCTACTACGCTGCGCCTCTTCGCTGGTGCGGGGCGACCCATGCCCGCGGCGACACCGTCGTCCTCATGGAGAAGTTCGACGGCACAGGCGCGGTGCGCGCGATCCAGGACTGCGAGGTCACGGTCACCCAGATGGTGCCGACGATGTTCGTGCGGGTGTTCATCTGGCGTCGTATATGACGGCCGGGTGTGACTCGCTGGTTTCCGCGGTGCGGCAAGCTTTCATCGCGGGCGTCCGTGCGGCTTTCGCCGGGGTCGTGATCGCGCTGTCCGGGATGACCCTTGTCCGGGCCTTGATGATGTCATCCGATCGGCGAGGCGTGACGGTGCTTTCTCGGCTGAGGATCGGGCGGGAGCAACGAACATCCGCACGTCGTGCGTCCGATTCCCCTCGCCGCCGACCGGCAGCGATATCAGCGGCCTCGGATCATGCGCACGGGCCGATACTCGAGCGCGATCGTGCCGTCGCGCCTGAGTACTGAATTCTCGGTTCCGGAAAGTGTTTGGACAAGGTGGTTCGCTGGGCGACGCGCTGGCTGCGGTCCGGTGGCTGTAGCCGAACTCGTTGCGCGCTACTACTTTTGCTCCGGGCCCGGCCCGTCGCGCGGGCGCGCGTCTGCGGCGGAAGTCCGGTGGTGCCCAGCATCCATATCCTGCGCGAATATGGCGCCTCCACGAGAGCCGGCCGCCAGTCGGGATCAGCAGAAGGCCTGGCCGGCCTCGTTGCCGGAGCGCCGGCCGCGTGTCGCGAGGGAGTCGGGGGCCGGATGGCCCCGTTCGAGGTTCCGAAGATCGAAGTACAGGCCCACTTCCGCACCACTCCGTGTATCCTCGAAGTAGCTATATAGTTGTACGTATACACGGGTTCGGGGTGTTCGAGGTCGGCGCGGCCCCGATGGCGTATACAAACGAATAATTTCACTATATTGTGCGGTGATGGGGGTTACGCACAGGGGGTTGAGGAAGGGCTCGACGTGTCCGGACGTGTCGCTGACGATCTGATGGGCTCCCGCCCCGATGATATTTTCGCGGTGGAAGGGCTGTGGGAGTTGATCACCCTTCGTGCCGAACTGTCCGGTGATCGCCCGATGCTGTTCGACGAGCGCGACGTCACATTGACCTTCGCCGAGTTCCGGGACCGGGCCGAGCGAGTCGCCGCGGCACTGCGAGAGCAGGGCATCGGTCGCGGTACCCGGGTCGCGTGGCAGTTGCCGACCCGCGTCAGTACCGCGCTGGTGATGGCCGCTTTGGCCCGATTGGGCGCGATACAGGCGCCGATCATCCCCATCTATCGGGAACGGGAGGTTTCCGCGGCCGTCGCCTCGGTGGCCGCCGAGGTGATGCTGGTTCCGGGAACCTGGCGGGGCACCGACTACGTCGCGATGGCGGGCGGTCTCGAGCCACGTCCGCAGATCCTCACGATTGGTCTGGAGGCGCCCGAGTCGTCGACGGTGTCGACGCTTCCCGCCCCAGCCGTCGGATCGGATGATGTCGGGTGGATCTACTTCACCTCCGGTTCCTCCGGCTTACCCAAGGGGGCGCGGCACACCGACCGATCGTTGCTCGCGGCGGCGCGGGGATTCACCGTGCACGGGAAATTCGGGGCGGAGGACGTCGGCTCGATACCCTTCCCCATCGCGCACGTCGGCGGGGTGATCTACCTGATGGCGATGTTGTTCGCGGGTTTTCCCTCGGTGCTCCTCGAGGCATTCGATCCGACGACGGCGGTGCCGTTGTGGCGCAGATACGGAGTGACGTTCACCGGCGGCAGCACGGTCTTCTACAACGCTCTGCTCACCGAACAGCGGAAGCTACCCGCCGGGCAGGCGCTGGTGCCGAGCCTGCGACTGCTCAAAGGCGGTGGGGCGCCGTGCCCGCCGAGTGTGTACTTCGGTGTGCGCGACGAAATGGGAGTGACCGTCGCCCACGATTACGGGATGACGGAGGCGCCGATGATGTGCGTGGCCGCGCCCGACGATACCGACGAACAGTTGGCGAATACCGAAGGCAGGCCCGTTCCCGGGCTCCAGGTGCGGGTCGTCGACGATGCGGGCGAGCCGGTGGTGGGACGCGACGGCGAGATACAGGTGAGGGGGGAAACAGTCTTCGCCGGCTATACCGATCCGGCCCAGACCGCCGAGGCTTTCACCGCCGACGGGTGGCTGCGTACGGGCGACTTCGGTCATCTACGTCCGGACGGCCATCTCGAGGTGACCGGTCGGCTCAAGGATGTGATCATCCGCAAGGGAGAGAACATCGGCCCGGTTGAGGTGGAATCGCTGATTGCCGGGCATCCGGCTGTGGCCGATGTCGCGGTGATCGGACTGCCCGACGACGTACGCGGCGAACGGGTCTGTGCCGTGATCTCGCTCCGGCCCGGCGCCCCCGCTCCCACCCTCGCCGAACTCTCCGAGTATCTGCGGGAGGCAGGCCTGATGCTGCAGAAAAGCCCAGAGCAGCTCGAGATCGTCGGCGAACTGCCCAAGACCGGCATCGGAAAAGTGGACAAGAAGGCGCTGCGTCTTCAGGTTCTGCAGCGTTGATCCGGCCGCGAACGAATCCCGTTCCGGCATCGCATCGGGCCGGCTGCGAATTATCTTGCCCAGCACCACGTTCGCGTGAACGGGTGTCGCACCGATCAACTGCGCGACCCCGATGGTGACGGAGAATCCGGAGCTGTGATCTCGGAGTCGGGGCGCTGGTTCACCGGGACCACGCTCAACGTCGACGCGGGAATGACGACCGGCCGCTAGGTGGCATCCACGGGGCTAATAGAGTATAATTATTTGCCTATCAGTGTGAAGTGGTCGGTTGCCGGCCGATCATCGTGTAGACAGGGGTCGGCTATGACAGCCGAAGTATTCGGTGTGATCAACACCGGCAACCTGCCGATGGCGAAGGACCGCCCACAAACCGATGGCCTCTTCGTCGGTCAAGGCGTCATCGGTCAGCGCGTCGTCGCCGGTCAGGGCGAGCCCTCCGGCAGAGCTCCGGCGTGCGGCAGTGATGAGCCGCTGGATTCGGAGACCGTCTGCGAGGCTGGGCACATCGGGAGTCGGCGTGCCGTCGAAGGCCGGCAGCCACTCCTCGAGCAGCAGCGCTAACTGGCGTGCCGCGCCGCTGCGCGCTCCGCCCTCCGACCCTAGGGTAGCCGAGCGTGGGACTGGGGACGAGCCGGCAATCTTGCGCGGTCCGGGCTCGTCGGCGGTGCCGGTCGGCAGGGTGCTCGAAGATCGTGCCCTCGATCGACATAGCCGGTGGAGATCAGTTCGCCCGCCGCCCACTTTGAATCGGCTATTGATTCTAATTATCGCACTATATAAGGTTGTGGTGCACGCCACTCGAAGTTTGGGCCGAAGTATCCGCTGTCACAGCTGCCTGTCTTTGTTTCGGATTCCTCGCGTGGTGTGCGGCGTGTGCTCTGTGGTCCGGACGGGTCCGCAGGACGATGGCCGAAACTTGGCAACAGAAAGGAGTCGGCAATGGACCCGATTCTCCACGGCGTGAAGGTAGTGGAGCTTGCGGCATGGACGTTCGTGCCGTCGGCCGGTGCGGTGCTCGCGGACTGGGGGGCCGATGTCATCAAGATCGAGCATCCCGAGACCGGAGATCCGCAGCGTGGTTTGGTCAATTCCGGTATGGTGGCCAGCGGGGGTGGGGTGAATCACTTCATCGAGCAGCCGAATCGTGGCAAGCGCAGTATCGGACTCGATGTTGCGAACCCCCAAGGGCGCGAGGTTTTGTATCAGCTGCTGGAGAAGGCCGACGTCTTCGCCACCAACCTGTTGCCTGATTCGCAGCGGCGTCTGGGGATCGATCTGGAGTCGGTGCGTGCCCGTAACCCGAAGATCATCTATGCGCGTGGGCATGGTTACGGATCGAGGGGTCCGGAGGCTGAACGTGGCGGCTTCGATCTCGCGGCGTATTGGGCGCGGGGCGGAATCGGTGACGCGCTGGCTGCCGGTGACGGTTCGTATCCGCCTGTTCAGCGGCCGGCTTTCGGTGACGTTGTCGGTGGGTTCGCGATCGCGTCGGGGATCGTCGGTGCGTTGTACAAGCGGGAGCGCACGGGCGAGCCGAGTGTGGTCGACGTGTCGCTGCTGGGCACGGCGATCTGGCAGTTGGGGCCTGATGTCGTCGGCGCGGGGGCCACGGGAGCCGTTATTCCGAAGTTCGATCTCGAGGAGATGCCCAACCCGTTGGCGGGCCTGTATCGGACCCAGGACAATCGCTTTATCGCCCTCGTGCTGCTGCAGGCCGATCGGTTTTGGGGCGAGTTGTGCAAGCGGATCGACCGGAGCGATCTGATCTCCGACGAGCGCTTTTCCGATGCGAAGGTCCGTTTCGTCAACCGCCGGGAGTGTGTCGCTGAGTTGCGTCGGACATTCGAGTCGCAGCCGCTCGAGCACTGGCGGGGCCGGCTCGAGGGGTTCGACGGGGTGTGGGATGTGTTCCAGTCGGCCCTCGAGATCCACGACGATCCGCAGGTGGCGGCGAACGGGTATCTGCCGAAGGTCACCGACGCTCACGGCAATACCTTCGCGTTGGCTGCCAATCCGGTGCAGTTCGATGGTCGGCCACCGACGCTGAGCCCGGCGCCGGGGCATGGCGAGCACACCGACGAAATCCTGCAGGAATTGGGCCTCGATTGGGATCGGATCATCGAGCTCAAGACGGATTCCGCGGTGTTGTAGGGGCTGTGGTGCGCTCGGGCTGTGTCGTGTGCGGTGGTTGGGCCTGAGAATGGCCTTTTGGGTAGATAATTTTATTGTACGGTTCGTTTGTTTTGGAGGCTGTTATGCCGTTGCAGGATTATCATCAAATCGTTTCGGTCGACGATCATCTCGTGGAGCATCCGCGTGTGTGGCAGGACCGTCTGCCTTCTCGGTACCGGGATTTGGGGCCGAGGATCGTGGAAGAGAACGGCAAGCATGTGTGGCATTACGACGGTGGTGTGTTCCCGACGATCGGGCTCAATGCTGTTGCGGGTAAGCCGCCGGAGGAGTGGGGGTTGGATCCGGTCCGGTATGAGGACATGATTCCGGGTTGTTATGATCCGGCGGCGCGGGTCAAGGATATGGATCTGGATGGGGTGCAGGCCGCGTTGTGCTTCCCGTCGTTTCCTGGCTTCGGTGGTGGGGTCTTCCAGCGTGCGAAGGATAAGGATCTGGCGGGGTTGTGTGTGCAGGCGTGGAACGATTTCTATATCGATGAGTGGTGTGGTACGGCGCCGGATCGTTATATTCCGTTGTCGATAGTTCAGCTCTGGGATGTGGAGGCGGCGGCGGCCGAGGTTCGCCGGACGGCGGCGAAGGGGTCGCGTACGGTGTCGTTTCCGGATAGTCCTGTGCCGTTGGGTTTGCCGTCGTTCCACAATGCGCATTGGGATCCGTTCTGGCGGGCGTGTGAGGAGACCGGGACGGTGGTGTCTTTGCACTTCGGTTCGGGTTCGTATGTTCCTGGTTTCTCGTTCGCCGCGACTCGGGCTATTCCGGGTGAGGTGGTGTTGCCGGACGCGCCGTTCGCTGTTGCGATCTCGATTTTCTCGACGAATCTTATGTGGAGCACTGCTGATCTTATTTTCTCGGGGGTGTTGCAGCGGTTCCCGAATTTGCAGTTCTCCCTTGCTGAGGGTGGGATCGGCTGGATTCCGTATATGCTGGAGCGGCTGGATTTCGTGTGGGAGCGGCACCGGCATTATCAGCCGATCGATTTCGATGCTCGGCCGTCGGATCTGTTCGCGCAGCATTTTTGGGGGTGTTTCATCGACGACGAGTTCGGTGTGGAGAATCGGCATAAGGTGGGTATCGATCGGATCATGTTGGAGATCGATTTTCCGCATTCGGATTCCAACTGGCCGAACAGTCGTAAGCGTGCGGCTGAGGTGTTGGCGAATGTGCCTGATGACGAGGTGGAGAAGATCACCGAAACCAATGCTCGCACGATGCTGCGGTTTCCCAGGGTGAGCTGACCATCGGCACAGTCCCGGAGGCGAACGGTCCGCCTCCGGGACTTGCGTTCAGGCGCGGCCGTTGCGGCGAAGTGCGGGATGTACCCACTCCGGCGTGCGCCGCTGTTTGAAGGCTCGGAAGCCTTCGAGTGCCTCCGGTGCGGCGATACTCGCCTCCATGCCGATCCGGTCGAACAGGCCGAGATAGGTGTCCAGGCTCGCCTTGACCTGCCGCCGGGCATCGGGCGCGGTCTGGCAGATCTGGGTGAGGATTTCGGTTGCGGCATCGTGCAATTCGTCGTGCGGGACGACCCGTGCGACAATGCCCCAGTCGAGTGCCTCCTGGGCGGACAGGGTCCGGCCCGTGAACATCAGATCGCGGGTGCGCACCGCGCCGACCACGCGCGAGAGCACCTGCGCATAGTAGGTGTCGGCGATGCCACGCAGCAGTTCGGGAACCCGGAACGTGGCCCGGTCGCTGACCACGGCCATATCGCTGCACATCGCGATCATCAGTCCGCCGCCCTGGCACAGTCCGTTCACCGCGCACACAACCGGTTTGTACGCACGCCGCAGTGTGTCGAACGGTGTCACGTCCATGCCGAGGGTCGGCTCGAACTCCATCCAGTCGTCGGCGCCCGTCTTGCCGAGGTCACCGCCGGGAATGAACACGTCACCGGTGCCGGTGAGGATCAGTCCGGCGAGGTCGGGGTCGCTGTCCACGCGGCCGATCGCGTATCGGATGCCGAAGTACATCGCCGGGGTGAGGGCATTGCGGGCCTCGGGCCGGTCCACGGTGCAGGTCGCGACCACGCCGTGGCGGGCAAAGTTGAGGTAGGGGGTTCCCAGCCAGTCGCCTGCGGGCGGGCGGGGGGCATCCGATGCCATTTCTGTCTCCAGTCTCGAGGGCGGAAATCGGTGTCGTGCCCCTCATCTTCCCCCAAGTAGTTCATCTCGTTTAATTAATCGACTATTTTGGTGGGAGGAGCGGATTGTGCCGCCCCGGACTGCGCGAGCGCGCAACGATGAGTGACGAGGTGCCTTATGAACGATGATGTGCGTGAGGTGGCGGTTGTGCCGGCTGGTTACGATCGGCCCAGGACGCGGTTGTTGCTGATCCGATGCCGTATTCCGAGGCTTTCTGGACTGGTGGTCGGGAGGGGAGGCTGCTGATCTATCGGTGTCGTTCGTGTGAGCGGTGGTTCCATCCGGGTGGTCCGGTGTGTTTTCGCTGTCGTAGTACGGAGGTGGGGCCGCAGGCGACCTCGGGTCGGGGTCGGGTGGCGGCGTACACGATCAATCGTCAGCCTTGGATTCCTGGATTCGAGCCGCCTTATGTGGTGGCGATGATCGAACTCGATGACGAGCCTGATGTGCGGGTGGTCAGCAATCTGGTGGGCGTGGCGCTGGACGAGGTAGCGGTGGGGCTCGAGGTGGAAGTGTTTTTCGAACAGTGGGATGACGTGTGGTTGCCGTTGTTTCGTCCCGTGGAAGGTGTCGGCGCATGAGTGAGTTCGGTGGTCCGTTCCAGGGGCGGGCGGTATTGAGCGGGGCGGGTAAGTCGCAGGTGGGTCGCAGGTTGGGCCGTACGGGTCTGGATCTGACGGTCGAGGCGGTTCTGCGTGCGATCGCTGATGCGGGGTTGACGCCGGAGGATATCGATGGCGTGGCGAGTTATCCGGGGCCTGGTGCGCCCGATCGCGGGTTCTCCGGTGCTACTGTGCAGGACTTGCGTAATGCGTTGGGGTTGCGTTCGCGGTGGTTTGTCAGTGCCATGGAGACGGCTGGTCAGATAGGTCCGGTCATCGAGGCGTGTATGGCTGTGGCGACCGGGCTCGCGGATCATGTGGTGGTGTTTCGGTCGGTGTGGGAATCGACGGCTCAGGCGGACAGGGGCCGGGCGTCGGTGTTGTTCGGAAGTGGCCGGGCTCCGCAGCATTTGGAGTTTTTCGGGCCGTTCGGTGCGGTATCGGCGGCGAACTGGCTCGCGATGCCGGCGCAGCGGTATATGTATGAGCATGGTCTTACCCGGGAGCAATTGGGTGCGGTCGCGCTGAATGCTCGGAAGAATGCTGGTCTGAATCCTGATGCGATTTTCCGGGATCCGTTGACGATGGCGGATTATCTGGATGCCCGGATGATTTCGGATCCGTTCTGTCTTTATGATTGCGATATTCCGTGTGATGGGGCGACGGCGGTGATCGTCTCGCGTAGGGAGGCGACTGCGGGGTTGGCGAAGCCGCCGTTGACCGTGGAATCGGTCGGTACCGGGATGTTCGAGCGGGCGACGTGGGATCAGAGGGTCGATCTGACTACGATGGCTGCTCATGACGCGGCCGCTACGTTGTGGGAGCGAACCGGTTTGGGTCCCCGGGATGTTGATTTCGCGCAGTTGTACGACGGTTTCACCTTTTTGACCATTCAGTGGCTGGAGGCGCTGGGATTCTGTGAGCATGGCCGGGCGGGTGAGTTCGTCGATGGCGGGCATCGTATCGGGCTCGATGGTGAGCTGCCGTTGAATACCAGTGGGGGGCAGTTGTCCGGGGGCCGTCTGCACGGTATGGGTTTTCTGCACGAAGCGTGTGTGCAGTTGTGGGGTGAGGGTGGTGATCGTCAGGTGCGCAAGACCCCCGAACTCGCCGCGGTGGCTGTCGGTGGCGGCCCGGTCGCCGGCGCGATGCTCGTCAGCAGGCGCTGAATCATGCCGTGGGCCGCGCCGTGCCATGAGCCGCGCGGTGCTGCCGCGACGGACGACAGCGACCCCGGATGGATACCATCCGGGGTCGCTGTGCATTTGCGGCAATCCGGCTGCCTTTCCGCATATTCGTGTAATCACCTGCCTGCTTGGTCGGAGGGTCGATTTCCGGCGGCCCTTCCGGGCGTCGAAACGGACTTTTGGGATGAGCGCTCGTTCGGTTCGGCCTGCGGCACCACGGCTCGACGGTTTTCTGGGCGCAACGATCAAAGACGTGGTCGTCCTCGCGGCCCAGCAGAAGAAGGTCGATACGCAGGCCGATGTCGCGGCGACGGCGCTGGTATCGGCCGACGATCGCCAGCGTCCGACGATTGCCATCGATTAAACTAAATTAGTTAACGCATTGTGCTAATGTCGTGGTCGGCCCGTTCGAGCGTCGGGGGGGGGTCCGAGGCTGTTCCCGATGACGAGGTGGACCAGCAGGTCTGGGTGCTGCGTGCACGCTACGTCCCGGCGGCGCCGCCGAGATGAGCCGCCCATCGCACCATCGTCGGTATCGTTCAATGCTTTAGGAGTTCTGCGATGTCTCGAGATGATGTTCTCGCCGCCGGCGACACGGTGTGGAAGCTCCTGGAGCGGCGCGTCGCCACGAGCCCCGGGCAACTCATGTTCGTCGACGACCGGGGGGTGTCGTGGTCGTTCCAGGAGTATCGCGACAGCGCGGAGGAGGTGGCGGCCGCCCTTTACGGGCGGGGTATTCGAGCCGGTATGACGGTCAGCTGGCAGCTCCCGACGTGCCTGGAAGCCGTGATCGTTACCGGCGCGCTGGCGCGGCTGGGGGTCACCCAGAACCCTTTGTTGCCGGTTCTTCGCGAGGCGGAGCTTCGCCCGATTCTGGCCGAGGTGCGACCGGATCTGATCATCGTCGCCCGGACATGGAATCGATACAACCATGCCGAGCCGGCGCGTGACCTCGCCGCGGAAATCGGTGCCGATGTTCTCGTCCTCGAACTGGAAAATGCTGCGGGGCTGTGCCTTCCGCAGGAGGATTCCGCAGCGCTGCCACCCGTCCCGGACGCCGACGGGCCCCGGTGGATCTACACGTCCTCGGGGGCGACCGCGCGCCCGAAGACCATCGTGCACACCGACACGTCGACGATGGCGACCGCTCACCCGCTGATCGAGTTGTTGGGCGTGCGGAGCACGGATGTCTTTCCCATCGCCTTCCCGATGACACATATCGGGGGGATGACCTGGATAACGGCGACCCTGCGAGTCGGCTGCAGTGTGGTGCTGCATTCGACCTTCGACCCCGTGCGGACGCCGCTCGAGATGGCACGCCACGGCGCCACCATTCTCGGGAGCGCAACGCCGTTCTTCCACGCCTATATGGCCGCGCAGCAAGCGCACGGCCCCGAACCGTTGTTTCCTCGCCTGAGGTTTGCCGTCGGCGGTGGCGCCCCGACACCGCCCGGCCTGCACGCCCGCTTCGCGGAGCTGATGGGCGGGCAGGGCATATTCAACGGCTACGGGCTGACCGAATGTCCGAGCATCGGTTATCCGGTGCCGGGCGACCCGGACGAGCTGGTGGACGCATCGGTCTTCACCCCCGGCTCGGGGGTGAAGGTCCGGATCATCGACCCCGAGGACCGGCCGCTGCCCCCGGGGCGCCAAGGTGAGCTGGTCCTGAATGCGCCTCAGTTATTTGTCCGATATCTGGATGGAGACATGGACTCGAAGGCTCGCTATGCCGGCGAATTCGTGCGTACCGGAGATTTGGCCGTTCAGTACCCCGACGGGCGGGTGAAAATTACCGGCCGGATCAAGGACATCATTATTCGCAACGGCGAGAACATTTCCGCATCTGAAGTCGAGGCGATCGTGGCCGGCAGCCCGAAGGTCGCCGATGTCGCGGTGGTCGGACTGCCCGATGATGTGCGCGGCGAACGTGTTTGCGCCGTCGTGGTCGCGAACGACCCCGCAGATCCTCCGGTGCTCGCCGAGATCATCGAGCAGTGCCGGCGCGCGGGACTTGCCCGGTTCAAACACGTGGAACACCTCGAACTCGTCGACGCCCTGCCGAGAAGTCCGATGGGCAAGCTCGTCAAACAGGAGATCGTGCAAATGATTCTGCCCGCGGCCGGTCGGACGACTGACTAGGGGAGCGACACGGGTGCTTCGCATGGATAGGCGCTGGTCCCGTTGCGCCACGAGATGGAATTTCACCGGATTTTGCACGAACACGGTGTGCCGGCCCTGCAGTGAACCAGCGAGACGAATCTGATAGCCACCGAGGCGCTCGCGGAATTGCTCGGCATCGAATTGCCCGCCGTGGAGATCCGGGAGCCGAGGGCTACTCGCGCTGACGCGACCTTCCGTCACCTGATCCAGGGCCGCCGCGGCATCGATTCCACCGAAACCAGCCCTGCGCTAGGCGTTCCGGATGGCACGGCATCCGCAGCGGCACAACGAGATCGGTGATGCGGTCGAGCGGGCAGACCTCGACGACGTGCGGGATCTGCTGGGGCCGGCGCCCGGCGAACTGGATGAACTGGCGGAGCACCCCGATCATGACGACGGAAGTCGGTGAAGCCGAACCGGCACCGGCGCTCTCGCCGCTCAGTTCGACCGCTGCTGATCAGCCAGCCAGGCTGCGATTTGCGCCCGAGTGGTGAAGCCGAGCTTGGTGAGGATGCGCTCGACGTGGGTCTCGGCGGTGCGTTGGGCGATGACCAGTGTCTGGGCGATCTCGCGGTTGGACAGACCACGCCCGACCAGCCCGGCAACCTCCCTTTCTCTGCGAGTGAGCTGCGTTGCGGCGCGCTCGGAGGGTTTGCCGCCGGAGCGCCGTTCACCTCGGGGACGGCCCATCGCGATGTCGATCGCCTCCGCGTAGTCCAATCGCGCCCCGCTGTCCATCAGAGCGGCCAAGTCTTGGTTTCCGAGCGTGGACTGCAATGTGGCGACGCACCGCTCGTGTCGGTCCGCGAGAAGCGCGGCCGCTGTGACGGAACCTCCGACGGAACGCCAGCGTGCGGCTGCGGCACCCAGCAGTGTGGCACCCTCGCGCGGATCCACCGAGGCCCTCACCCAGGCTAGCGATTCGATCCCGATCGCCACGCCGAGTCGGTTCGCCATCTCCTGCTGGATCTGAAGACTGCGCCGCAACGTCTCGGTGGCAGCCTCGACGTCGCCATGCTCGAACCGGCCCAGTCCCGCGTCCCAGAGACTGTACGAGAGATACCAGGTATCGCCGATCCGCTCTGCGAGCCGAAGGCATTCGGCGTGCCACCGCAGCCACTGTTCGATGTCACCCAGATAGTGATGCGCGAACTGCATGGCGATCAAGCTGATCATTTCGAGAGCCGGGTCGGAGGTGGCTCGCGCCACCTCGAGTGCTTGCGTGGCGTAGACAATCGCCTCGGCGCAGTCGCCCTCGAAGATTCTGTACAGCGCGCACAGGGTGTCGAAGTCGGCTGCGGCTGTACCCGAGCTCTTGCTCAATTGGAGACCCTTGTCGATGCAGGACTTCGCGTAGTCGGATTCTCCGTGTATCAGTGCCGTCCAGGACATGGTACGTAGCGCCGACAGGTGCGTGCGTGTGGCGCAGGGCCCGTGCTGGAGCAAGAGCTCGATCCAGTAGGTCCCTTCGCTCAGTGTCCCGAGATTGATCCAGTGATCACGCAGGCCCGACGCGATCTGCAGGCCGATCTCGGCCTCCTCGGCAGGTCCGGCGGCGCAACAAGCAAGGGCGGCTTGGATATTCGCGTGATTTCGCCGCAATCGGCCGATCCACAATCGCTGGCCCGAGCCGGCCCATTCGGGCTCCGAGCGATGCACGAGGTCGGCGAAGAAGTCGCGGTGCCGGATGCGAATCGTGTGCTCTTCGCCGATTTCCCGTAGACACTGCGCGCCGTACTGCCGGATCACCTCCAACATTCGGTAGCGCATCTGCCCGTCGACTTCCTCACTGATCAGAATCGATTTCTCGACCAGGGCCAGCAGCGTGTTCAGCACATCGGCGCCGGCGCCTTCATCGGTCATGCACACGGCTTCGGCCGCGTCGAGTTCGAACCCACCGGAAAAGACCGATGCCTGGGCCCAGAGCCTCCGCTCGTCGGGGGAGCACAGGTTGTAACTCCACTCGATACAGTCCCGCAGCGTCCGCTGCCTGCTCTGAGCCGCCCGGCTGCCCGCGTTCAGCAACTGGAACTGATCGGTGAGACGGTCGACAAGCTGTGCCGGAGTCAGTCCGCGCAGGCGAACCGCCGCCAGCTCGAGGGCCAACGGTATGCCGTCGAGGCGGCGGCAAATATCGGCGACATGCTCGCGGTTCTCGTCGGTGATTTGAAATCCGGGCACGGCTGCCTGGGCTCGTTCGACAAACAGGGTAACCGAGTCGTACTCGGTCATCTGCCCTCTGACCTGAGCGTCTTTGGGCGGAACCGTGAACGGCGCCACCGGAAGTACCACCTCTCCGGTGATACCGAGGGGTTCCCTGCTCGTGGCTAGGACGTGAACGCCCGGGCAACCCCGCAACATGGCGTCGACGAGTTTCGCGCACGCGTCTATCAGGTGCTCGCAATTGTCGAGGACTATCAGGACTACCCGGGCGCGAAGCTGTTCGAATATATAGGTGGTGGTCCGATTCGACGCCGGTGTGTGAAACCCGAAAGCCTTGGCGATCGTGTCGACGAGCAGGGTCGGATCCGTGATCGGTGCGAGATCGACGAACACCACGCCATCGCGAAAAGCGCGCGACAGGTCCACGCTCACGCGCTGACTCAGGCGGGTCTTCCCTACTCCGCCGAACCCGGTCAGTGTGACCAACCTGGACTGCGACAGAAGTTGCTTGACCTGGGTCCGTTCATGGCGACGGCCGATAAAGTTCGTGAAATCGGCCGGTAACGCACCGGACGATCCCAGTGACGTTACGGGCATGGCCATGCCTTCAGTTTAGGATCAGACCGCGGTCACGTCTCGTACTTGCCGACCTCGCCGAGTGTGAGATGCGTTGTGGCAACCATGCCGCCGCTACGTCGGCGGCGGTAGTTGGCCTCGCAGCAGCAGGTACGCGAGCATTCTGACGAACTGCTCGAGGGGGTTCACGATGTCGAAATGCACGGGGCTCCTGGTGGCCGGTAGGCGAGGGATCAAGCGACGCGATGATCGTGTTCGTAGGGTGCGAACAGTGCGCCCATGGCGGTACCGGCCAATAGATCACCGAGCGCGATGAAGTCCAACGGCTCCGCGGCGTTACCGACTGTTCGAGCCAACTCGACCAGGTGTTCGTGTTCGTCACCGGGAAGCAATGTGTCGTACAACTTGTCGAAGTAGTAGTCGTAGTTGCTGATCGGCATCCGCCCGACCAACTCATCGCCGTACGCGCACGCCAGCCCGCGGGCATGGTCGATAGCTACATGCAGGCACAACTGCTGGGCTAGAGATTTGATCTCGGGACGCTCGCCCCTGCCTAGCGTGGTGGCGAGGGCGTCGAGGACGCGGGAGATATGGTACAGGAACACTGGACGCGGGCCTTGCAACGTGGTTTCTCGAACATGTTCCGCGAGATCCCGGCAGGCCACAACAAGCATTCCCGCGGTACGTGGGGTCAGGTCCGGCACGGTACATTGCGGACAATCCCCGGACAAGCAAGTCTCACAAGTGGCGCAGTCATCGCCGCAATCGTCACACCGGGGACACGAGTCTGGTGTTTGCGCACAGGCGGTGGTGGGGAAACGGAGCAAGCCGACCGCGTCCGTCGCTGACTCGCGCGGCGAACCGCCGCTTGCCGTGTCCAGTGTTCTCGTTGCGCTTCTCATTCTGCGCTCCCTCGCTTGACTCCTGTGTCGCAAAACACTGTGATTGTCGACACGTGTCGTGGGCGTCGGGAGAGATACGTACGTACCTACGTAATTCTGGCCTACGTAATTCTGGTCGGAGCTACCGCCGGCGAGTGCCTCGAGTCCGGGGGAGTGGGGGAGGGTGCGGGCACTATTGACGCTCTGCCTGGCGGGCCGGCGGTTCGGCACCGGTTCGCCGCGTCGGAGATCCCGAGCGACGGGTGAGCTCAGCACGAGGCGCGCTAGCGTGCGCCGTTGTCCTCCGCTGCCCGTTCGTGGGCTAGCAGCCAGCGCTTACATGCCAGTCCCCAGCGGAAACCACCGAGTGAGCCGTCGGTCCGCGGAATCCGGTGGTAGGAACGAACAGTGCGGCGGCATTTCGCGTACAGGCGTTGGCTGCCGCGCGCACGGTCAGTCCATCCGGTTCTTGTCAGCGCACCGGTTTGTGGGAACGCTGCCGGAGGCGTCGCCGGGCCGGTGTGCCTCCGTGCACCGCCGCGGCGAGCGCGTTGCGCTGCATAGCACGAAACTCCCTGGCGATACCGACGCGCGGCAGTGCCTGATCGAAACCGTGGAAGGCGCCTTCGATGACTTCCAGCTGCTGCGGGACGCCCGCGGCGGCGAGACGGCCGGCGTAGGCGATGTCCTCGTCGTGGAACAGGTCGAGGGTGCCGACGCCGATCCAGGCGGGTGGCAGGCCGGACAAATCGGTGCGGCGGGCCGGGGCGGCCAACGGATCGATGTCCGCCGCGCCCGGTGGACGGCCCAGGTAGGACTGCCAGCCGAACCGGTTGGCGGTGTTGTTCCACAACCGGAAGCCGCGCTCCTCGATGTCGGTGCGGGTCGCGGTCCGGTCGTCGAGCATCGGATAGGCCAGCAGCTGCAGAATCGGGCGGATCTCGCCGCGGTCGTGGGCGAGCTGTGCCAATGCCGCCGCCAATCCCCCGCCGGCGCTGGCCCCACCCACGACGATGCGGTCCGCGTCGACCTCCGGCAGTGCGGCCAGGGCGCGCAACGCGTCGTAACAATCGTGCAGCGGCGCCGGGAAGGGATGCTCCGGAGCCAGCCGGTACTCCACCGAGCCGACGACGATGCCGAGCTCGGAGGCGAAATGGCGGCACAGCGGATCGTCCTGCGCCGCGCACCCGCTGATCATGCCGCCGCCGTGTATCCACAGCAGCGCCGGACGCGGACCGTTCGCGGCGGGCGGCCGATGCAGCCGGATTGCGGCCGTCCCGGCCGGCACGACCTCCACATCGGAAGCGGGCCGGCGTGCAACCAGCCCGAACAGCGCCCGCATCAGCCGCAGCCTGCGCGGGCCGTTGACCAAAGCCCGTGGGAGAAACGGCGCGG
The DNA here is from genome assembly GCF_002933465.1 of Nocardia nova. GTDB lineage: Bacteria > Actinomycetota > Actinomycetes > Mycobacteriales > Mycobacteriaceae > Nocardia > Nocardia nova_B. Next base: position 9,877 of record NZ_PSZE01000036.1, on the reverse strand, counting down.
CGATGCGCAGATCGGGATGAAAAATGCTGGAGGACATGGCCCTGACGATACTTGCCGCAGGGAGTGCGAGGCGCGGGTTAAGTAGACGATTGTAAGAATTATGCGCATTTGCCAGTGTGAGTCCGGTACGCGGACTCGGCCACAGTCGGATTCCATGCATCCTCGCGGTGGTATCGGTTCCCGCGGTGCCAGAACCGAGGTATCGACGAAGGATCGCAGCTCGCTTCGGGTGAGCTGGAGCTGCGGATGAGCGCTCTGACGATTCGTAGTCGCCGAGGAAACAGCGACGGGCCATCGTGTGGAGCCGCCGTCCAGGTCGCCGGGTTCCAGGCAAGCCTGTGTCGTACGCCGACAGTGCCTGTAGTGCCGATGGCATGGTGGTGGCGCTCACTCGTTCGACGCCGTGGTGCGGATCGGAGGTCGACGAAGAAGGCGCGAGCGTCCCGCTCTGTGACCGTCGGCACCGAGCGGGAGCTGCATCACGCCCAAGGACGGCTCTGTACCCATGCGATGGCACGCTCGAAGAACTCCGTACTGTTGAGTGCCAGATTCATGGAGTGGCCGGCTCGCGGCAGAACATATGTTTGAAGCATTGCGCGCGGGAAGAAGGGACGTTCGGAGCGGTAGAGAGCCTCAGCGCTGGAACAGTCAGTGGGCGATCCGCCTCCGCCTTGTGCGCAGAAGACTTTGTCCGAGCTACCGTTCGCGACGAGCACTGGCATTTCGATGTCGAAGGTGGACGGAATGAATACCGGAATGGTGGCCAGGATTCCGATGGTTCCCGCGGTGCGCGACGTTTCGTCTTGCGCGATGACCCGAGGGTCGGAGTCGTCCGGCGCGTAGAAGGAGTCTCGCCGGATACCCGGCACACTCAGGTAGCCGAGATCGCCGCTGGGCACCTGGCCGGCGGTCGCGGGATCGTCCAAGGCCGGGCGAGCAGCGCTCGCGATGCTCGCGATTCCGCCGGGGCCGGGAATGTGTGAGGCGCCGCTGATCAACAAGCCGTCGACGTCGCGGTAGGTGCCCGCCTCGAGCATCGCTGTCAGCGACCCGAAGGAGTGCCCGACCAGGACCACTCCAGCCCAGGAGCGTCCGAGGGCGCCAGTGCGAGCGGCTCGGATGATGTCGTGCACGGCCTGTGCTGCGGACATGGCAGAGACCTGCCATCCGACCGGTTTGGTGCTCTCGCCGACTCCGATCGGGTCGAGGGCGACCGTAGCCAGCCCCGCGCGAGTGGCATATTGTGTATAGGAGTAACGGCCGTCGAAACCGGGAAAGTTCCAATAGGACCGGTCGTAGGTTGCTCCGGGGATGAGGATCTGCAGGGTCGGGGACGGATTGTCCGGCAGACAATATGTTCCGGCGATGTGGGTGAAATGGCCGGTGCTCGGGGGGCCCGTAGTAACGGGAATCGACACGTCGGAGCAATTTCCGCCGAGTGGCGGAGTGGCCATTGCCGGTGCTGCCGAGCCGACGAGAGCTGCCGTTGCGACGATGGCGGCCCAAATTCGCCTTCGCTTTGAAGTTTTCATCGCTGCCCTGCCTTCCGTGACCTGATTTGCAGAAGAGGTTATCAGGAGTAGCGAAATGAAATTACTAATTAACCGGAACGTTGGCCTGCTGCAGAGCAACGAATTTCGACGGGCCGGCTTCGATTGTCGGGCAGACCGGAACCGGCGTTGCTACGATGAATGACCTTGCTCAGCCGTGCTTGCTCAGCTGCGATGTCGGACGGTCTGGTGGTGCGCGATGAGGTATTCCATCAGCGTTATGAGCAAAGATTTGGCGGAGTCACGCCGTCGGACATCGCAGAGCGCGATGGGTACATGGTCAGGGATGTCAAGGGCGTAACGCACGTCGTCGGCGTCATACCGGGGTGCGCCATCGAAGCAATTGACGCCGACCACGAACGGCAGGCCCCGACGCTCGAAGAAGTCGACAGCGGCGAAACTGCTGTCGAGGCGGCGAGTGTCGGCCAAGACGATGGCGCCCAAGGCGCCCAGTGCCAATTCATCCCACATGAACCAGAATCGGTCCTGTCCTGGAGTGCCGAACAAATAGAGGACCAGTTCGGGGGAAATGGTGATGCGACCGAAGTCCATGGCGACGGTCGTTGTGGTTTTCGACTCGAGACCGGACAGATCATCGACATCGCGGGAAACTTCGGTGATGACTTCTTCGGTTCGCAGCGGAGTAATCTCGCTGACTGCGCCGACCATGGTGGTTTTGCCGACTCCGAAGCCGCCGGCGATGAGGATTTTCACCGACGTGGCGAGAGCGGGTTGTTCGATGGGGTCAGAGGTTGCGGATGCCATCCAGTACCGTTCGCAGAAGATCGACGTTGTGTAGTCCGGTGTCGGTTACCGGTGACACGGACCGGAAGATGATGTGGCCGTCGGCGATGAGGTCACCGAGCAGGACTTTTGTAACCATAAGCGGAAGGCGCAGAGCCGCGGACACTTCGGCGACCGATTGCGGTACTCGGCACAGGCGCATGATGGCCGAGTATTCCGGTTCGCGCCGTCGCAGCTCCGCGGCAGGGTCGACAGCGATGACCAGGGTGATCAGGTCCAGGTCGGCCCGGGTGCTGTGGGTGCGTCCCCCGGTCACGGCGTAGGCACGGACCAGGGGGCCAGCCTCGTCCTCGAACCAGGATGCTGGCCGGCCGGTCACTGCGTTCCGTTTATGCGGTCGAAGCCGCGGCGAGGTGCGGTGGATAGGTAGTTGCCGACTCGGTAGACGGTTTGGTTCACCTCGTATGCGACCATGCCCATATTGGCGGTTTCGTCGGTGAGCAGCGCGAGGCAGGCATTCGGGCCGGCAGAGCTGGCGAACAGCACAGCCTCGTCCAGTTCGATGATCGTTTGGCGGACGGCGCCACCGTCGAAGCGTTGCCCGGCACTTCGGGCCAGGCTGTGCAGCGCGGCGGCCATGGCGGCGAAGTGTTCGGCGTCCTCGCTGGTCATAGCTGCCGAGCGGCCGAGCACTAAACCGTCGGTGGACAGCACCACGGCGTGCCGCACGCCGGGGAGGTGTCCGACGAGGTCGTCCAGAAGCCAGTCCAGGTTGTGGGTGGGGGTGCTCACAGGTGGTCTCCGGGGGTGTAGGGATCAATGTCAGGAGGTAGTTGGCGGCCCTGGCGCGTGCCATTTTCGATGGCCGACATAAGGCTTCGCGCCTGCTCTGGCGAACGCGTTCGACGAACGGTCGGTTGGCTACCTTGCCGGTCGGACGGCTCGGCGAGTTGTGGTGCGAGGTTCTCCTGGCGCCGCCTGCGCGGAAGCTGTGGTTTGCTGCCTGCCGGGGGACCACCGCGATGCCCGAAGCCGTTCGGATCCGACTGCGCCGGTGGTGGAGGCAAGTGGATCGGTGGGGGATTCCAGAACGAGGTGGACGAAGACGGAATTTCGGTCGGGGCAGGAGCCTCCGGGACCGCGTAGTCCGCAGGGTCTCGCCTGCCGACCACGGGCGGCACGCCGGCCGTCAGTTCGGGCGCGCCGGCCGAAAGGGTCTGCGCGGAGCGTGCTGCGACATCGTTCGCGGTAGATGGCAACCATGAGTCGGCCGCCATTGGGGCTGCGATGAGTTCAGACGGGATGACAACGATAGCTCGAATACCACCGTAGTGCGATTCGGCCAGTCGCACAGAGATATTGTGCCGGACCGCGAGCAGCGCGACCACGAACAGTCCGAGCCGAGAATCGTCGGTCACATTCGTCACGCTGAAATCCGGTGGGTTGGACAAGGTTTCGTTCACCCGCTCGATTTCCGCAGCGGTCATACCCAGGCCCTGGTCGGAGACCTCGACGACGATGCCCTTGCCGACGATATTCCCTGTGACCTCGACCTTCGACTCGGGCGGCGAGAATGAGGTCGCATTGTCTACCAGTTCTGCGAGAAGGTGGATGACGTCGGCCACGGCGGTTCCGCTGATCGAAACCTCGGGAAGTCTGGCAACCTGGACACGGGTGTAATTTTCGGTCTCCGCGATGGCGCTGCGGACTACATCGAGCAGCGGAACCGGATTGCGCCACTGCCGACCGGGCTGGCCTCCGCCGAGAATGATGAGATTTTCCGCGTTCCGGCGCTCCCGGGTGGCCAGGTGGTCAAGTTTGAACAACAGATCCAGCTGAGCGGGATCCTCTTGTTCACGTTCGGCTTGATCGAGGACCTCCAGCTGGCGATGGATCATCACCTGGCTGCGGTAGGCAATGTTCAGGAACAGGGCATTGACGCCTGCCTGAGTTTTCGCCTCGGAAACGGCGGCGGTGACGGCAGCGAGCTGCGCGCGGTTGAAGGCGTCGGCGACCTGGCCGATCTCGTCGGTTCCGAAATCGAGCCGGATGATGTCGGTTTCCAGATCGACGGGCTGTTTGTTTTGCAGTCGCTCGGTGAGCCTGGGGAGCTGCTCATCCGCGAGTGCGAGGGTTTCCTGACGCAGCCGACGGAGCCGCCGAATCAACAGAGTTGCCAGCTGAGCGGCGATCAGAAATGCGCCGACGGACAGCAGAAGCGTCACAATGCCGCTGATCAGTGAGTTTCGCGCGGTCGCTTCGCCGTGAGCTGCGGCTGCATGGACTGCCTGGCGATGCTGTGCCTGCCACAGGTTGACCAGCGCCGTGCTCACAGCGGTGGCAGCGTCTTGCCAGTCGGCCACGCTCAGCGGCAGCGATGCCATTTCGTTCACCCCGGCCGACTTTCCGGTCGTGGTGGAACCGACTGACGATGAGACCAATCCGCGCGCCATGATGGCGTCCTCCACCGAGCTCAGCCGTCGCCACGGGTCGCCGGACACAAGAGCGTGCAGCGAAGCTTGTTCGGTGGAGTCCAAACGTGGTTCGAGGTTCGCGACTTCATTGCGGTAGTAGCCGACTTGGCCACTGAAGTCGCGGAGCTGGTCGACGGTCTGTTCGCGTCCACTGATCGCCGCGACAGCGAGGGCGTTGCCTCGCGACATAGCCTCGGCGGCATGGAACAGATCGGTCGCGGTCGATTCCTGGGAGGCAGTGGCCGCAGTCGGCGAAGCTACGGGCAGGAGATCCATGCCGGCCACCGCGACACCGATAAGGCGGTTGAAGAACTCGTAGGCCTCCTCCGCAGGTAGAGATCCCGAATCGGCACGTTGGCGAATCGAGGGAAGTTGCGCGCTGAGTGTGTGGCCGGCCTCCAGCGTGGCCGACATCCTACGCGGATCGATGGCAGTGAGGCGTTGGCCCGCAGCCAGGAGGTTCTGCATCGCATGATCGACCCGCGTGCGCTGCGTCGTGAGATCTTCTTCGTGGAGCTCGTTACCGCCGATTCTCAGAAGAGTGAGTCTGCGCTCTTCCTGTAGCTGGACTGCGAAATCCATACCGGGTGCGCTGCCCCGGTCGAGTTCGGCCGCCCAACTCTTGGCATGCCGGCCTTCCGACCACTGTGACGTAGCCGACCAGATGCCGACGGATAGCAGCACCAGACTCGGCACCAGGGCGATCGACAGAATCCGGCCTCGGACACCGAGTTTGACTTTGAACACCGATACAGCCTAACTGGACGAGTTGCGACAGTGGCAAATAAAGATAATAATTGCGCGCATTCGCCACAAGTAGTCGGCGAGACGCGCGCACGGACGCGTACATGATGGCCGTGATCCTTTGGGCTACAAAGGGGCACGGCCATCATGCTTGATCTCCATTGGACGGCGGCACCAGCACCGAGCGGCATATGCTGCGCGGCGGGCATCGCGCTCAGGGTGGCGCTGACGGTCTGCCGGGTCATCTCACCTCGAGTCCTGATATGGCGCGGGCGAACCCGAGTACCGCTTGGTAGCCGGTCGGCGCTGTGCCTGTCTTGACCTTGCTTTCGGTGTACTTGTCGATGACCGCGTCGCAGACCTTGGTGTCTGAGCCCCTGGATCGGTCGAGTACATCCCGGTTGCCAAGAGGCCGTCGTATCCGCCGGGAATCTGCGCGGCGGTCGACTCGTCGCCGCGCTACCCGGCGCCGTTTCCTCGAACGTCAGCCCTTGTAGGGCGGGTGGTAACTTCCACGGTTCGGCGCTCTGTGCATCGCTCGTGTGGGCAATATTTTCTATCCTGGATAGAATCAGCTATATAATTGACCGTAATCGATGGGCGGGTTGCGAGATCGAGAAGCCGGATCGGCGTGAGCAGCCGCTGAGCCGCGAGCAAGCGAGCGGCGGACAGCAGCCGTCGCCACAAACAGCCGGTGGGTAACCAAGCCGGCGGAAGGTGAGTCATGAAGATCTACCGCGGAATCGAGGATCTGCAGGCGGGGGTCGGCGAGGAGTTGGGGCCAACCGACTGGTTTCTTATGGAGCAGAAGCGGATCGACGGGTTCGCCGACGACACCGAGGATCATCAATGGATCCACGTCGAGCCGGAGCGTGCGGCTGGGGGGCCGTTCGGAGCGACCGTGGCGCATGGATTCCTGACGGTCTCGCTGGTGCCCTACTTCTTGAGTCAGTTGCGTCAGATCGAGGGCATGCGCATGGGAGTCAACTATGGCCTGAACAAGGTGCGCTTCCCGGCTCCGGTCCGCGCCGGCACCCGGATCCGGGCGCGTAGCACGCTGGCCGAATGCGAGCTGATCGGCGAAAACGCCGTGCAGATTATCACCCGAACCACGATCGAGATCGAGGGTGGCGACAAGCCGGCGTGCGTGGCCGAACTCGTTGCCCGCTATTACTTCTGAGCTGTGGCGCTGCCGAACCGGGACCTGCCCGTCGACATGGGGTCGACGGGCAGGTCCCGGCCGCAGATGGAACGCGTGTGGTCGGATTCGTTGTCGGAGGCGAGGCGGGGACGTTCGCTCGAGGACTTCGGGTCAACGGCGCCAACTCTGGACCCGGGAAGTATGGCCGAGGAAGTATTTGATCTGAATTATATGACTACATATAGTGGCTTGTGACGCACGCCACGTTGGCTCGCGTAGCTCGATACCATGTCCGACACGAAGGAGTCTCGGCGACGATGACAGCTCCCACGACATCTGAAACCGCTCGCGGTGAAGCTCGCATGCTGATCGACGGCGTTCTCGCCGAAGCGGTCTCGGGTGCTCGCTTCGACAACATCAATCCGGCCACCGAGGAGGTCCTGGGTGACACCGCCGACGCCGGTCGTCCGGACATGGAGCTTGCGATAGCGGCGGCGCGGAGGGCCTTCGACGAAGGGCGCTGGGCCCGTGATCGAGAATTCCGCAAACACTGCCTTCAGCAGCTGAACGAGGCGCTGCAGGAGGAGAAAGAGGAATTCCGGGCCGAACTGGTCTCCGAGGCGGGGGCTCCCGTCTCGATCACCCAGGTGGCGCAGCTCGATTGGCCGCTTGCCGACGGTGTGAGCTATCCGGCCGAACTCATCGCGAAATTCGAGTGGGAGCGGAGTCTACCCGATACGGATTTGTTCGGCCTCGTCAATCACCGTCGCGTGGTCAAGGAGCCGATTGGTGTGGTTGGCGCCATCCTGCCGTGGAACTTTCCGATCGAAGTAGCACTCAATAAGATCGGCCCGGCCCTCGCGGCCGGCAATACGATGGTTCTCAAACCCGCCCCGGATACCCCCTGGGGGGCTACCCGAATCGGCCGACTCGTCGCCGAGCGGACCGATATTCCGGCGGGTGTATTCAATGTGGTGACGACCTCGGACAATAGTGTCGCCGAACAGCTTTTGATCGATCCGAGGGTGGATATGGTCTCGTTCACCGGATCGACTGCGGTGGGCAAGCGTGTCCTCGAGTTGTCCGCGCCCACATTGAAGCGGACTTTCCTCGAACTCGGCGGCAAAAACGCGATGATCGTGCTCGATGATGCCGATTTCGCCAGTGTCATCCCGCAATCGATGATCGCTTGCATGCACGCAGGTCAGGGATGTGGACTACCTTCGCGGCTGCTGGTGCCGCGCAATCGTTACGCCGAGGCGGTCGAGATCGCGACGGCGACATTCGCCGGGATCCCGTACGGCGATCCCACTGATCCGGCCACCTTTTGTGGTCCGCTGATCAACGCGCGGCAGAGAGAGCGGGTGTTGGACTACATCCGCAAAGGTAGGGACGAGGGCGCTCGGGTCACTACCGGCGGGGCCCGGCCCGAGCACCTGCCCAAGGGATACTATGTGCAGCCGACGGTCTTCGCGGATGTCGAAAATACGATGACCATCGCGCGCGAAGAGATTTTCGGTCCGGTGCTCGTGGTCATTCCGTTCGAAGACGACCGCGACGCGATTCGCATCGCGAACGACAGCCCGTACGGGCTAACGGGCTTTATCTGGAGCGGTGACCAGGAACGTGCCGATGCGATGACGCAAGCCATCCGTAGCGGGATCGTGTCGGTGAACGGCGCAATGTTCTATGGCGCAGACGCCCCCTACGGCGGTTACAAACAGAGCGGTCTGGGTCGTCAGAACGGTCGTGAGGGTTTCGAGCAGTATCTCCAGACCAAGGTTATTGCCGCCCCCGCTGGTTAGGCAATGGCTCATCGGCTCGTCTCGACGTCGGCTGTGTGGGCTGGTCACCAAAGTCTGTCGAAAAGGCTATTGATAACCAATTATTCAACTATACTAACGCCGTGTTGTAGGGGCTGTGGTGCGCTCGGGCTGTGTCGTGTGCGGTTGTTGGGCCTGAGAATGGCCTTTTGGGTAGATAATTTTATTGTACGGTTCGTTTGTTTTGGAGGCTGTTATGCCGTTGCAGGATTATCATCAAATCGTTTCGGTCGACGATCATCTCGTGGAGCATCCGCGTGTGTGGCAGGACCGTCTGCCTTCTCGGTACCGGGATTTGGGGCCGAGGATCGTGGAAGAGAACGGCAAGCATGTGTGGCATTACGACGGTGGTGTGTTCCCGACGATCGGGCTCAATGCTGTTGCGGGTAAGCCGCCGGAGGAGTGGGGGTTGGATCCGGTCCGGTATGAGGACATGATTCCGGGTTGTTATGATCCGGCGGCGCGGGTCAAGGATATGGATCTGGATGGGGTGCAGGCCGCGTTGTGCTTCCCGTCGTTTCCTGGCTTCGGTGGTGGGGTCTTCCAGCGTGCGAAGGATAAGGATCTGGCGGGGTTGTGTGTGCAGGCGTGGAACGATTTCTATATCGATGAGTGGTGTGGTACGGCGCCGGATCGTTATATTCCGTTGTCGATAGTTCAGCTCTGGGATGTGGAGGCGGCGGCGGCCGAGGTTCGCCGGACGGCGGCGAAGGGGTCGCGTACGGTGTCGTTTCCGGATAGTCCTGTGCCGTTGGGTTTGCCGTCGTTCCACAATGCGCATTGGGATCCGTTCTGGCGGGCGTGTGAGGAGACCGGGACGGTGGTGTCTTTGCACTTCGGTTCGGGTTCGTATGTTCCTGGTTTCTCGTTCGCCGCGACTCGGGCTATTCCGGGTGAGGTGGTGTTGCCGGACGCGCCGTTCGCTGTTGCGATCTCGATTTTCTCGACGAATCTTATGTGGAGCACTGCTGATCTGATTTTCTCGGGGGTGTTGCAGCGGTTCCCGAATTTGCAGTTCTCCCTTGCTGAGGGTGGGATCGGCTGGATTCCGTATATGCTGGAGCGGCTGGATTTCGTGTGGGAGCGGCACCGGCATTATCAGCCGATCGATTTCGATGCTCGGCCGTCGGATCTGTTCGCGCAGCATTTTTGGGGGTGTTTCATCGACGACGAGTTCGGTGTGGAGAATCGGCATAAGGTGGGTATCGATCGGATCATGTTGGAGATCGATTTTCCGCATTCGGATTCCAACTGGCCGAACAGTCGTAAGCGTGCGGCTGAGGTGTTGGCGAATGTGCCTGATGACGAGGTGGAGAAGATCACCGAAACCAATGCTCGCACGATGCTGCGGTTTCCCAGGGTGAGCTGACCATCGGCACAGTCCCGGAGGCGAACGGTCCG
>NZ_PSZE01000035.1 GCF_002933465.1 Nocardia nova | reverse complement strand
GCCCACCGCCCCCGCCGCCGTCGCCACGACGCGGGTGACGGTGCGGCGGCACAGCAGCCCGGTCGCCACCCAGATCGGGTAGAGACCGCCAACCCAGGCCACCGGCACGAGCAGCGGCACCTGCGCGAGGTCGGGACCGAGCCGGCCGTGCGCGTAGTGATAGCAGCCGAACGGGAAACCGCTTGCGGTACCGATCATCTCGGCGACCGCGCCGACGCCGCCCACGATCGCCGCGTAGCCGGCCGCCCAGCCGATGCCCCGGGCCGCCCAGGCGTGCAGCAGCGCGGTGGCCGCCGACAGCGCGACGATCAGGATCGTCACCCGGTCGCGCGCCGAGCCGTCGGTGAGGGGATAGGCGATCTGCGCCGCGACCCAGGCCACGGCGGTCACCGCCGGCCACTGCCGCGCCGTCATCGCGGCGCGAAGCGACCGCGGCGCAGCGATCGCAGCACCAGCCCCGCCGCGGTACGCCCGCTCGCGCCCGACACCCCTCCGCCGGGGTGGGTGGAGGCGCCGGTCAGATACAGCCCGGGCGCCCCCGGCACCTTCTGTCCGGACAATTCCGGAATCGGCCGCCAGAAGAACATCTGATCCATCGACATCTCCACATGCATGACATTGCCGCCGATGAGCCCCAATTCGGTCTCTAGATCGGCGGGTGTCTGCACATACCGCTGCCGCACCGAATCGGCGAAACCGGGTGCGTAGGAGTCGACTTCGGCGATGATGCGGTCGGCCTCGCGCTCACCGTGCGCGCTCCACTCGCTGCCGTCGGCGAGCCGGTGCGGATGCCATTGCGCCCACAGCGACAGCTGATGTTCGCCGGGCGGCGCGATCGTGGGGTCGAGGGCGCTGAAACTCATCGCCAGCACCACCGGCCGCGGCGGCAGTTCCCCGGCCAGCGCGGCGGCGTGCGCGAGTCGCAACTGCCGTCGATCGGTCACCAGCAATTGCAGCCCGCGCGTCGACTCCTCCGGCGTGGCACCGGGGTATGCCGGAAGTGCGGTGGTGGCGGCCCGCACGACCATGCCGATACCGGGACCGACCCGGATGCGGCGCCGCCAGTCGGCGAGAACGGTGTCGTCGAATCCGCCGCGCCGCAACAACTCCAGCGTGGTGAGCACGTGTGTGCCGGAAATCACGGTGCGGGCGGACAGGTCGCGGCCGCTCGCCGTGCGCACCCGCCAGCCCTCGCCCGAGCGGCGCAGTTCGGTTACCTCGTCACCGGCCGAGACGGTGCCGCCGTCGGCGCGCAGCCGCGCGACGAGTGCCGTGGTGAGCGCACCGCTACCGCCGACCGCGCGGCCGGGCGGGAGCGTGTGCATCAGGGCGGCGAAACCGGCCATCGGCGCGGTGCCGGGTTCCGACATCGGCGGTCCGGACTGCGCGCCGAACCAGGCCAGCGCCGCCTTCAGCCGTTCGTCATCGAACCAGCTGTCCAGCAAGGCATCCCCGGGCTGCAGGAATTCCCGCGACAGCGCGCTGCCGCCGCCCCGGGCGTCGAGGCCCCAGAACGCGCGCAGGAACCGGCCCGGTGTCGGCGCACCGCCGAACGCCCGCATCACCCGCTGGGCCCGCGGTCCCCAGGTGCGGACGAACCGCCGGTAGGCCTCGGCGTCGCGGGGACCGCAGGCCCGTTCGATCGAGGCGCAGGTGCGGTCGACATCGCGATGGAAGACGATCGGCTCGGCATCCGAGCCCACCGGTGCGGGCGCGAAAGCCCAAGGGTCGCAGTCGATGTAGCGCAGCCCGAACTTCTCCAGCCCGAGTTCCTCGATGATGCCGGTATGGCGGATCATGATGTGCGCCGAGGAACCGCGGTCCATGAGATGACCCGGGAAGCGCTCGACCGTCGACACCGCGCCGCCGAGCACCTCGTCACGCTCGAGGACCTCCACCGGATATCCCGCGCGTGCCAGATAGCAGGCCGCGACCAGTGCGTTGTGGCCGGATCCGAGAACCAGTGTCGTCACTGCTCGGGCGTCCGTAGCGGCAGCGGGCGGCCGAGTACGGCGAAGCGCCGGGTATCGCCGGAGAAGACGAAATGCCGGACCACGTCGGTGAATCCCTGTCGGCGATACAGCCGCCAGGCGCGGTTGGCCTCCCGATCGACCTCCGGGGTGGACAGCAGCACCGCCGCCTCCGTGCGCTGCTCGAGCAGCCGTACCAGCAGGGTCTCGCCGATGCCGCGGCCCTGCGCGGACGGATGGACGTGCAGTTCGGTGAGTTCGAAGTAGTTCGACAGCAGGGCCCGCGCGGTCTGCTCCGGCCAGCCCGAGCGGCGCATGCCGGTGTGGACCTGCTGATGCCACCACTGATGGGGCGCACCGCGATAGCCATAGGCGATCGCGACGATCGGCGCGGTGCGTAGATCGACGTGGCCGCTGTCGTCGGGGACCACCGCGGCGACGGCCTGCCAGCCCGGCCGGGTGGTGTGCTCGGCCCACATCGGGGCGCGGTGGTGTTCGGTGCCGCGTGGATAGTCCATCGCCGCGACGTACACGGCGAGGGCGTCGTGCAGCCGGTGGCGCAACGTCGCGGCCGAGAGGTCGACGACGACGGGCGCGGGGGTGTGGCGGGGCCTGACGGCGGTCATGTGCGGGGAGCCATATCTTCGGGGCCGTCTCTGTCTGTCGAAGGTAGTCTGTCGAAGGTATCTGTGGTCTGGGGGGCGGGCGTCGGAGTTCGATGCGTGGGGGCGCGGGGGTCCCCATCCAGGGTGCGCGGCTCGCGTTCGGCGCGAAAGTCTGTCGGTGGTCGTCTCTATATTCACATTCAATTGAAACGTTCGAATGCCTGTTCGGTTCGGCACGGTCGACCGGGCGCGGTATGCGAAATGTGGAGGTGTCGAGATGGCTGGTCGGATGGACGATCCACGACGTACCGGCCGGGCGGGCGGACTGCTCGACCGGGCGGACACGATGGTGCAGCAGGCCTGGGCCGAACCCGATCCGCGCGAGCGTCTGCGCAGCGCCTACCTGGCGGCGTTGCGGGGTGCCGGGGCCGTGCTGGCCGCGACCGGGGCCGACCGCGCGCCGCGGGCGCGCTCCCGCAACGCGTGGGTGCTGATGCAGCAGGCCGCGCCGGAATTCGTGATGTGGTCGGACTACTTCAGTTCCTTCTCCGAAACCCGGGCCGCGCTCGAGGCCGGACTGGACCGCGCGATCAGCGATACCCAGGCCGACGAATTCGCCTCGCGGGTGGAGGCATTCCTGCGCGATGTGGAGGATGCGCTGGCGATCACCGCGGCCCGGCTACGTCCGGCGCCGGGCTGGCTCGTCGACGGCACGGCGTGAACATCGGCGAGTAGGTGGTACCGCACTGATCGAACTCGTATCATTGGTGGCAGTAGCCGCCAAGGTCGGCTACTTGTCGTCTACCCGGAGGCGACAACCAGGATCTAGTGCCGGGGGAGGTACCGTGCCACTCTCCGAGCACGAGCAGCGCATGCTCGAACAGATCGAGAGCGCGCTCTATGCTGAGGACCCGAAATTCGCCTCGACCGTTCGTGGTGGACGGCTCCGCTCTGCCACGGGGAGACGCAGACTTCAGGCGGCCGCGCTCTTCGTCCTCGGCCTCGTTCTTCTCATCGCGGGAATCGCCCTGCCCGTCAAGCCCGGCGGATTCCCCATCATCAGCCTGCTCGGCTTCATCGTGATGTTCGGCGCGGGTGTCCTGTTGTTGCTGGGCGGCTCGGGTATGACCAAGAGCGGCCGAGGCGGCGGCGATGCCCCTTCCGGTCCCGGTGGCGTTCCCGGCCGAGGGGCAAAGGGTAAGCAACGCAAGGCCGGTGGCTTCTCCGCCCGCATGGAAGATCGGTTCAGGCGCCGCTTCGAACAGGACAGCTGATCGGCCGCTCGCCTCCGCGGGAGCGGCGGCCAGCGGCCGAATGTGGTTGCGCGATGATTGCCGTGCCCAGCGCCGAGTAGCCCACAACGAAACAATCTCGAACGACACGCCGTGATGTGCGGCGTGTCGTTTCTTTTCGCGGAGTGATTCGGATCGCGTTCACGGGGTGACGGATTCGTTGGTCCCCGCATTTCCCCACCTTGCCCCACGCTCGGTCCCCACTTTCACCCACCGCCGGTCGGGGCCGCTCCCAGCTGCGGGTTTGCTGACGGTTGTCGGGCTGCCCGGCCCGCCGCCGGCGCGTGTCGAAGGAACTCGACGAAATCTCCCCACCGCGGTGATAGCTGAGCTGACCTGCTCAATCCCCGAGCCGGGGACCGAGATCACCGCGGCTTTCGATTGAAAGTGGGGGAAAGTGGGGTAATGTGGAGCGCGCACTGATAAGAGCCGACCAGACGAGGTGATCGAGCGGGAGGTGTCGAGACTGTGTTTCTCGGTACCTACACGCCTCGCCTGGACGACAAAGGGCGACTGACGTTGCCTGCGAAGTTTCGCGACGAACTGGCGGGAGGGTTGATGGTCACGAAAGGTCAGGACCACAGCCTTGCCGTCTATCCCAAAGGAGAGTTCACCGCCCTGGCGCGGCGAGCCGCGGCGGCATCTCGAAGCAACCCGCAGGCAAGGGCTTTCGTTCGTGCCTTGGCGGCGTCCACGGACGAGCAACGTCCCGATGGACAGGGCCGGATCACGTTGTCGGCAGAACATCGCCGCTACGCGAATCTGTCCAAGGACTGCGTGGTGATCGGCTCGGTCGATTTCCTCGAGATTTGGGACAAACAGGCGTGGGATTCCTACCTCGCCGAGCACGAGGAGGACTACTCGCTGGCAGGAGACGAGTCGCTGGGCGGAATTTTCTGATCCGAGACAGGCGAGTGCCCTGCGGCCTCTGCCCGGCACGGACCCTGACGTACTTCCCCAACGCCAGGTGCCGTGTTCGGTCAGAGACCCCGGGGCATTGGCTGTCCACTCGTAAGGCCATCCACCCGTCGCAAGCACCGTGAGCCAGGATTCGGGAGGTCGAGGTGAACCATGACAGCGACCGCCCCCGCCATGTTCCGGTTCTTTTGCGTCGCGCCGATGAAATCCTCGGCCCCGCACTGGAATCCGGTGGAGTCCTGGTCGACGCCACGCTCGGTTTGGGCGGGCATGCCGAACATTTCCTGCGGACCTATCCCGCGATTCGCCTGATCGGGCTGGACCGTGATACCGAGGCGCTGCGCCTGGCGGGCGAGCGGCTCGAGCCCTTCGCCGATCGAATCACGCTGGTGCACACCAGATATGACGGCCTGCCCGGCGCGCTGCGGCAGGCCGGGCTGCCGGAACGCGGCTCCGTGCGCGCGGTGCTGATGGATCTCGGTGTGTCCTCCATGCAGCTCGACGAGGCCGAGCGGGGATTCGCCTATTCGGTGGACGCCCCGCTGGACATGCGGATGGACCCGACCTCCGACCTCACCGCGGCCGATGTGCTCAACACCTACAGCCACGGCGATCTGGCCCGGATCCTGAAAACCTATGGCGAGGAACGCTTTGCGGGCCGGATCGCGAGTGAGATCGTCCGCCGGCGCGCGCAGCGGCCGTTCACGACCAGTGCCCAACTGGTGGAACTGCTCTACGACGCGATACCCGCGGCGACCCGGCGCACCGGCGGACACCCCGCCAAACGTACCTTCCAGGCTTTGCGGATCGAGGTCAATCGCGAACTCGAGTCGCTCGAGGCCGCGGTGCCGGCGGCGTTGGCGGCGCTGGAGGTCGGCGGCCGGATCGTCGTCATGTCCTACCAGTCGCTGGAGGACAAGGTCGTCAAACAGATCTTCGCGCAGGCCTCGGCCTCGCGCACACCATTGGACCTGCCCGTCGAATTGCCCGGCATGGGACCGGAATTCGCGATTCTGACCAGGGGCGCGGAGAAGGCGAGCGAAACGGAGATCGAGGAGAACCCACGCGCGGCGCCGGTGCGCATGCGGGCCGCGGAGCGAATACAGGCGGCCGGGTGACAGCGATCCGGCGACGGGGGTATTGCCGGTTCGGCAGCACTACGACGGCCAGTCCCACAGGAAATCGGTAGGGGAGGCAGGAATATGAGCGTGCGGACACGGGTGGACGCACCACAGCGGACGCAGCGGTCCGCGCCGCGGCGAGCGCACAGCGCCGACCGCGTGAAATCCGGTGCGGCCCAACGCGCGTATGCGCGCCGGCGCAATCGGGCGGGGGAGCGTGTGCTTCCGCCGCTGCCCGGGCGCGCCGGGTCGATGATGGCCGGGCGGCTGCCGTTCGTGGCGGCGATTCTCGCCCTGCTCGGCTGCGGTCTGCTCGCGACCCTGGTGCTGACCACCCATGCCGCCGAGGACAGCTATCAGCTCAGCGACGCCCGCCGCATCAACCGGCAGTTGCTCGACGAGCGCGCGGCATTGCAGCGCGAGGTCGAGGCCGCCGACTCGGCGCCCGAACTGGCCAACCGCGCGCGCGAGTTGGGCATGATCCCGGCCAAGGATCCCGCCCGCCTGCTCGTGGCGCCCGACGGTTCGGTCACGGTGGTCGGCAAGGAGACGCCGGCCGAGGGTGCGCCGGTGCCGCCGCTCAACACGACTCCCGCCAAGCCGCTGCCGCCGAAACTCGCTCAGGCCCAAGGCGAACGGCTGGTCCCGGTGACCACCACCCCGGCTCCGCCCGCTCCCGGCCCGGCCGAGCAGAATCAGGCCCCGGCGCCGACGACGGCCGCGCCGCCGCCGGCTCAGCCGACGCAGGTTCCGGCGCCGGTACAGGCCGCACCGGCGGCGCCGGCCGCGCCAACGGCCGGTACCCAACCGGCGGCACAGGCGGCCCCGGCCGCACCCGCAGCCCCAGCCGCACCCGCTGCCGGGCCGGAGCCCGCGGCGCAGGCGGCGCCGGTCGCGACCGCGGGTACCCAACCGGCGGCACCGGCCGGTCCGCCCGCGCCCGTAGCACCCGCCGCGCAGCCGGCCGGCACCCAGCCGGTGGTTCAGGCGGCCCCCGAGGGGGCCGATCGATGACCGGCCGCGGCGGAGGCAGAACCGGAGCAGGTGCCACGGGACGCGGCCGGGCGGGTATGCGATCCACGCCCGCCCGGCCGCGCCGCGCTCCCCGGCCGCGGGCGGGTTCGCCCGCGGATGCCTCCACGCGGCTGCGGTTCGGAGTCGGACGCGTCCTCATGCTGGTGGCGCTGCTCGTCGTCGCGATGCAATTGCTCTGGCTGCAAACGTTTTCCGCGCCCAGCTTGTCGGCCGAGGCGGCCAGCCAGCGCACGGTGCATCAGACCGACTGGGCGCAACGCGGCGCCATCCTCGATCGCGACGGCCGCGCGCTCGCGTTCACCGTCGTGACCAAGAAGCTCAACTTCCGGCCGGTGGCCGTGCGCAAGGATCTGGCCGATGCGCGGGCGAAGAGCGACAAGGCGCCCGAGGTCGAGACGCGGCTGGAGGAGATCGCCGAGACGATCCACGAGAAGCTGGGCAAGGACGCGCCCCCCGAAGCGGATCTGCTCGCCAAACTGCGCAGCGACGACCAGTTCACCTATCTGGCCTACAACGTCGACTCCCGGGTCGCCGACGAGATCACCGAGAAGTTCCCCGAGGTGGGGACCGAACGTCAGGACACGCCGGTCTATCCGGGCGGCGCGCTGGCGGCCAATGTGGTGGGCGCGACCGGCTGGGACGGACACGGCCAGGTGGGGCTCGAGGCGTCGATGGACGCGACGCTGGCCGGCACCGACGGTTCGCACACCTACGACCGCGGCTCCGACGGGGCGGTCATCCCCGGCAGCGAGCGCGACAAGGTGCCCGCGGTCAACGGCTCCAATGTCGAACTGACCCTCGACTCCGATCTGCAGTACTACGTGCAGCAGCAGGTCCAGGAGGCCAAGGACAAATCCGGCGCGCAGGACGCCTCGGCGGTGGTACTGGACGCCCACACCGGCCAGGTGCTGGCCATGGCCAACGACAACACCTTCAATCCGGCGCAGGATCCGAAGTTCTGGGCCTCGGCCGATATCGGCAATCCGTCGGTGACCAATGCCTATGAGCCCGGTTCGGTGAACAAGATCATCACCGCGGCGGCCTCCATCGAGTACGGCCTGACCAATCCGGACGAGATCCACCAGGTTCCCGGTGAGATCCACATGGGCGGCGTGGTCGTGCACGACGCGTGGTCGCACGGCGTGATGCCCTACACCACCACCGGCATCTTCGGTAAGTCGTCGAATGTGGGCACGCTGATGCTCGCGCAGCGAGTCGGTGAAGACCGCTTCGCGGATATGGTCAAGCGTTTCGGCCTGGGACAGCGCACCGGTGTCGGACTGCCCGGTGAGAGCGGTGGCATCGTGCCCCCGCGCGACCAGTGGTCCGGTTCGACGTTCGCGAATCTGCCCATCGGACAGGGCCTTTCGATGACGCTGCTGCAGATGACCGGGATGTACCAGGCTATCGCCAACGACGGTGTGCGGATCCCGCCGCGCATCGTCAAGGACGTGATCGGCCCCGACGGGCACCGCACCAGCGAACCGCAGCCGGACGGCGTGCGAGTGGTGAGCCCGCAGACCGCGAGGACGCTGCGGCAGATGTTCCAGGCCGTGGTGCAGCGCGATCCGATGGGTTATCAGCAGGGTACGGGCGCTCCCGCGGCGATCGAGGGTTACCAGATCGCCGGGAAGACCGGAACCGCGCAGCAGATCGACGACAAATGCCAGTGCTATTCCAGCGATCGTTACTGGATCACCTTCGCCGGGATCGCCCCGGCCGACAATCCGCGCTACGTCATCGGCATCATGTTGAACGCACCCGTGCGCAGCACCGACGGCAGCGGTGGGCAGTCGGCGGCGCCGCTGTTCCACAGCATCGCCTCCTGGGCGCTGCAGCGCGATCGGATTCCGCCGTCCACCGTGCCGCCGAAACAGCTTGTGCTCCAGGCGATGTAGTGGTGTGCGCGGCCGAATGTCCGGTTTCGGAACCGTGGGTGCCCGTCTGCGGCCCGCCGCACGGGCGGGTGCGGGCGCGGTGAGGCGGGGGAGCCGGTGCGCGCGAGGCGGCCACGCTGCGTGGCCGTCGATCGTCCACAGGTAACCTGACTCCCCGACCCCGAATCTCGACCCGATGCACAGATGTGCGCCCACGAAAGGAGCCTGGTGCCCGTGCAGCCCAGCCCGCAGGTGCTTCGCCCCGCCGTTGCGTTGCCGACGCCGGTGCAGGCCGTTGCCGAACTGACCGGCGCGCGGCTGAACTCCGGCGATCCGGCCGGGATCGAAGTCACCGGCATCGAACAGCGCTCGAACGCCGTGCAGCCCGGTGATCTGTTCGCCGGTCTGGCCGGTGCCAAGGCCCACGGCGCGCGCTTCGCCGCCGACGCCGTGGAGCGCGGCGCGGTCGCGGTGTTCACCGACGCCGCGGGGGCGGAGCTGATCGGCGAACTGGATGTGCCAGTGCTCGTGCACGACGATCCGCGCGCGGTACTGGGTGAACTGTCGGCGGCGGTCTACGGTCATCCCTCGCGGCGACTACAGGTCATCGGCATCACCGGCACATCGGGTAAGACCACCACCTCGTATCTGGTGGAGGCGGGCCTGACCGCGGCCGGGCTGTCTACCGCGCTGATCGGCACGATCGAGACGCGGATCGCCCGGCGCGTCGATTCGAACCCGGAGGAGATCGCCGCCGGTGCGAGCGCCGTGGAGTACCGCCGGGTGCCCAGCGCGCTGACCACACCGGAAGCGCCGCAGCTGCACGCGATGTTCGCGCTGATGGTGGAACAGGGTGTGCAAGCCGTGGTGATGGAGGTGTCCAGCCACGCGCTGGCACTGGGCCGCGTGGACGGTGTGCACTTCTCCGTCGGCGCGTTCACGAACCTGTCGCAGGATCACCTGGACTTCCACGCCGATTTCGAGGACTACTTCGCCGCCAAGCGGCGGCTGTTCGTCCCGGATCCGGGCGCGCCGCAGCGACAGGTCGCCGCCGACACCTGCGTGATCTGCGTGGACGACGCCTGGGGCCGGCGGCTGGCACGGGAGGCGAGCGGGCGCGCCCGGGTCGTTACCGTGGCGACCGCGGACTGCCCGACCGGGGAGACCGAGCCGGAGTGGATGGTGACCGGCACCGCCGCGCTGGCCGACGGCGGGCAGCAGTTCACGGCGATCGGCCCCGCGGGGGAGATTGCGGCGCGGCTGCGGCTGCCCGGGCGCTACAACATCGCCAACGGCCTGCTCGCTATCGCGGTGTGCGCCGCGGCGGGTGCCGACGCGGCGGTGGCGGCCGCGGCGCTGGGCGAGGTGGATGTGCCGGGCCGGATGCAGCGGGTGAACGCGGGACAGGATTTCCTCGCCCTCGTCGACTACGCGCACAAGCCGGCCGCGGTGGAATCGGTGATCGCGACACTGCGCCGGCATCTGCGCGACTCCGGCGGCCGCCTGGCCGTGGTCGTGGGCGCCGGTGGTGATCGCGACGCCGGTAAGCGGCCGCTGATGGGCGCCACTGCGGCGCGCGGCGCGGATCTGCTGGTCATCACCGACGACAATCCGCGCACCGAGGATCCGGCCGAGATCCGTGCCGCGATCCGCGCGGGCGCACTGGGCATCGCCGAGGCCGAACGCGGTGAGGTGCGCGAGATCGGCGATCGGGCCGCCGCCATCGCCGCCGCCGTGGATTGGGCACGGCCGGGGGATGTGGTGCTGGTGGCAGGTAAGGGACACGAGACCGGGCAGGAGATTGCGGGTGTGAAGTATCCGTTCGACGACCGTGAGGTGCTGGGACAGGCCCTGGAACGTAAAACGAAAGACCTGACGGTTTCATGATCGAAATGACTCTGCGGGAGATCGCCGAGATCGTCGGCGGCACGCTGCACGATGTGAGCGATCCCGCGGTGACGGTGACCGGTGCGGTCGAATTCGATTCGCGCCGAATCAATTCCGGCGACCTGTTCCTGGCCCTGCCGGGAGAGCATGTCGACGGGCACGACTACGCCGGCCAGGCCGTGGCCTCCGGCGCGGTGGCGGTGCTGGCGGCGCGGCCGGTCGGCGTGCCGGCGATCGTGGTCGAACCATTCGCCCCCGCGGCCGGCGCGACGGCGAACCGTTCCTATGTGCTGGCCCACGACACCGACGGCTCCGGTGCCGCGGTGCTGGCGGCGCTGGCGAAACTGGCGCGGGCGAGTGTGGACCGGCTGGCCGCCGCCGGCCTGAACGTGGTCGGGGTGACCGGTTCGGCGGGAAAGACCTCCACCAAGGACCTGCTGGCGCGCGTGCTCGCGCCGCTGGGCGCGGTGGTCGCCCCGCCCGGATCCTTCAACAACGAACTGGGCCACCCGTGGACGGCGCTGCGCGCGGGAGCCGACTCCCGCTTCCTGGTGCTGGAACTGTCCGCGCGCGGTCCGGGCCACATCAAGGCACTGGCCGATATCGCGCCCCCGCGGATCGGTGTGGTTCTCAACGTCGGCACCGCCCACCTGGGTGAGTTCGGCGGCCGTGACGCCATCGCGCAGGCCAAAGGCGAACTGGTGGAAGCGCTTCCGCCCACCGGCGTGGCGGTGCTCAACGCCGACGACCCGCGGGTGGCGGCGATGGCCGCGCGGACCCGGGCCCGGGTGGTGACCTTCGGTCAGGCGTCCGGCGCCGACGTGCGGGCCACCGACATCGTGCTCGACACCGAGGCGCGGGCACGATTCACGCTGCACGCCCACGGCTCTCACGCCGACGTGCATCTGGCGGTGTACGGCGAGCACCAGATCTCGAACGCGCTGGCCGCGGCCGCCGTGGCGCTGGAATGCGGTGCGGATCTCGACACCGTGGCCCGGGCCCTGGCCGGTGCGACGGTCGGTTCGGCGCACCGGATGGATGTGCGGACCCGGCCCGACGGGGTCACCGTTGTCGACGACTCCTACAACGCCAATCCGGATTCCATGCGCGCCGCGCTCAAGGCGCTGGTGTCGATGTCGCGCGCCGGCGGTACGCCGGATGCGCCGCGCGGCCGGCGCAGCTGGGCGGTCTTGGGCGAAATGGCTGAACTGGGCGAGGAATCCGTCGTCGAACACGACACCATCGGACGGCTCGCGGTGCGGCTGGACGTCGACCGGCTGATCGTGGTCGGCACCGGGCGTCCGGCCCGCGCGCTGCACCAGGGCGCGGTCATGGAAGGCTCGTGGGGCGAGGAATCGATCCTCGTACCCGATATCGAATCCGCGATCGCCCTGCTGGACAACGAGATCGCGGCCGGTGATGTGGTGCTGGTCAAAGCGTCGAACTCCGCCGGTCTGTGGGCGGTGGCACAGCACGTGCTCGCATCGGGTGGGCAGGGCGCGGAGGCAGCTGGATGAGGCAGATTCTGTTCGCGGCGGGGATCGCGCTGGCGGTATCGATCCTGCTGACGCCGCTGCTGATCCGCATGTTCGCCCGGCGCGGATTCGGCCAGGAGATCCGCATCGACGGCCCCGAGAGTCATCAGGCCAAGCGCGGCACTCCGACCATGGGCGGCGTCGCGATCCTGATCGGCATGTGGGCCGGATATCTGGGCTCGCACCTGATCGGCATCGGCTATCACGCCGACGGGCCGTCGGTCTCGGGCCTGCTGGTACTCGGCCTGGCCACCGCGCTGGGCGTGGTCGGCTTCATCGACGACTTCATCAAGCTGCGCAAACAGCGCAATCTGGGCTTGACCGCCGCCGGTAAGTACATCGGCCAGCTCGGTTCCGCGGTGATCTTCGGGGTGCTCGCTCTGCAGTTTCGCGGCGCCGGCGGACGCACCCCGGCCAGCCGGCATCTGTCGTACGTGCGCGAGATCAACACCGTCTCGATGAGCGTGATCATCTTCCTGGCGTTCGTCTGCCTGGTCGTGGTCGCGTGGTCGAACGCGGTGAATCTGACCGACGGCCTGGACGGCCTGGCCGCGGGTTCGATGAGCCTGGTACTGGGCGCCTACGTGATCATCACGTTCTGGCAGTATTACCACGCCTGCGAATTCAAGGCCGAGGCCGGCTGCTACAACGTGCGCGATCCGCTGGATCTGGCGCTGGTGTGTGCCGCGGGCGCGGCGGCGTGCGTCGGATTCCTGTGGTGGAATGCGGCTCCCGCCAAGATCTTCATGGGCGATACCGGTTCGCTGGCCCTCGGTGGCCTGCTGGCCGGCTTGTCGATCACCACCCGCACCGAACTGCTCATGGTCGTCATCGGCGCGCTGTTCGTCGCCGAGACCGTGTCGGTGGTGCTGCAGGTGGCGGTGTTCCGGACCACCCGCAACCGGTTGTTCAAGATGGCGCCGTTCCATCACCATTTCGAGCTGAGCAAATGGGCCGAGACGACGGTCATCATCCGGTTCTGGCTGCTCGCCGGAATCGCGGCGGCGGTGGGTCTGGGCTTGTTCTACAGCGAATACCTCTCTCAGGTCGGGTAAGCAGCGATGGTCGAACATACTCCGCGGGCCCTGCGATCACCGGGTCCCATGCTCGAATTTCTGCGTGGCCGTGACGTTCTCGTCGCGGGATGGGGGGTCTCGGGCCGCTCCCTCATCGAGCCGCTGCGCGATATCGGCGCCCGTCCCGTGGTCACCGACGCCGGGGAGAAGGCGATGGCCGAGGCCGCCGAACTCGGCCTCGACACCGCCACCGGCGCCGAACTACTCGAATCCGGTGCGCTGGACCGGTTCGCGCTGGTCATCACCAGCCCGGGCTGGCGACCGGATTCGCCGGTGCTGGCCTCCGCGGTCACCGAGGGCATTCCGGTCTGGGGCGATGTGGAATTCGCCTGGTGGGTGGATCAGGCGCGGCTCTACGGTCCGGTGCGTAAATGGCTGGTGATCACCGGAACCAACGGCAAGACCACCACCACTCAGATGACCCACGCCATCCTGCGCGCGGCCGGGCTGCCCAGCGTCGCCTGCGGCAATATCGGGCTGCCGATCCTGGACGCGCTGCGCCGCACCCCGGGTCCGCAGATCCTGGCGGTCGAGCTGTCGTCGTTCCAGCTGCACTGGGCGCCGTCGGTGCGCCCGGAGGCCGGTGTGGTGCTGAATGTGGCCGAGGATCATCTGGACTGGCACGGCGGCCTCGACGCCTATGCCGCCGCCAAGGCGCGGGCGCTGACCGGACGGGTCGGCGTGGTCGGACTCGACGACGCCGTGGCCGCGGCACTGGCGCGAAAGTCCAAGGCGCGCCGCACCGTCGGCTTCCGGATCGGGGTGCCGGCCGACGGCGAACTCGGCGTGGTCGACGGCAAATTGCTGGACCGCGCCTTCACCAAGGCCGCGATCCTGGCCGAGGTCGGCGATATCAGCCCGCCCGGACCCGCGGGTGTCGCCGACGCGCTGGCCGCGGCCGCGCTGACCCGTGCCATCGACGTGGCCCCGCAGTTCGTCAAGGAGGGCTTGGCCGAGCACAAGGTGGGCCCGCACCGCGCCGCCTTCGTGCGGGAACTGGCCGGAGTCGGGTTCGTCGATGATTCCAAGGCGACCAATCCGCACGCGGCGCGGTCGTCGATCCTGGCGCATCCGCAGGTGGTGTGGATCGCCGGTGGTCAGCTCAAGGGCGCCCATATCGACGACCTGGTCGAGGAGGTCGCCGAGCGCCTCGTCGCCGCGGTGGTCTTCGGTCAGGACGCGCCGATCATCGCGGCGGCAATGGCGCGACACGCGCCGGATGTCCCGGTGGTCGAGCTCGGTTCGGGTGACGATGCACAGATGAGCGGGGAACCCTCCACGGCCTCTCTGGTCGCCGATCTCGACGGCGCCGACGCGGTGATGGCCCGCGCGGTACGCATCGCCGCCGGATATGCCGGGCGCGGCGATACCGTCCTGCTCGCCCCGGCTGCCGCCTCCCTGGACATGTTCGCCGACTACACCCACCGCGGCCGCAGTTTCGTGGCGGCGGTGCAGGCCCTGGACGAGAGAGATATCGGGAGCCAGCAGTGACGAAACCGGCGCGCAAGCCCATGGGCACCTGGTTCGGTGCCTGGCTGGCGCGCCCGCTGGCCGATTTCCACCTCGTCGTCACCATCGCCACCCTGCTCACCGTGCTCGGGCTGGTGATGGTGCTGTCGGCGTCCAGCGTGGAGGCCTACGCCGACGGTGGTTCGGCGTATTCGCTGTTCGTGCAGCAGGCGTTCTTCGCCGCGCTGGGCGCGGCGCTGTTCTATGTGGCGCTGCGGATTCCGTTGCGGGCCCTGCGCCAGCTGTCGTTCCCGCTGTTCGCGGTGTCGGTGCTGTTGCTGGTGCTGGTGCTGGTCCCGGGAATCGGCTCCCAGGTACAGGGTTCGCGGCGCTGGTTCGACCTCGGGTTCGTCTCGGTGCAGCCGTCGGAGATCGTGAAGGTCACCCTGATCCTGTGGGGTGCCCACCTGCTGGCAACCCGCCGCGGCGATCACAGCGGGTACAAGGACATCCTGGTGCCGCTGGTGCCGGCCGGTCTGCTGGTCTGTCTGCTGATCGTGCTGGAACCGAACCTGTCGACCACGATCGCGGTCGGCCTGGTGCTGGTCGCGCTGCTGTGGTTCGGCGGGTTGCCGGTGCGGCTGTTCGTGACGATCGCGGTCTCGGGGGCGGTCGCGGCGGGAATTCTGGCGCTGTCGGCGGGTTATCGCTCCGATCGCATGCGCGCGTTCTTCAATCCCGGCGACGATCCGCAGGGCATCGGCTATCAGGCGCGGCAGGCGCTGTTCTCCCTCGCCGACGGCGGGATCTGGGGACGCGGGCTCGGCCAGAGCCGGGCCAAGTGGAGTTATCTGCCCAACGCGCACAACGACTTCATCTTCGCCATCATCGGCGAGGAACTCGGATTTCTCGGATGTGCCCTGGTGTTAGGGCTTTTCGCGCTGTTCGTCTTCGTCGGCCTGCGCATCGCCAGCCGCTCGGCCGATCCGTTCCTGCGACTGCTGACCGCGGCCGCGACCACCTGGATCACCGGTCAGGCGCTGATCAACATCGGTTACGTGGTGGGTCTGCTGCCGGTCACGGGCCTGCAGTTGCCACTGGTGTCGGCCGGTGGTTCGTCGCTGGCGATCACGCTGATGATGTTCGGCCTGATCGCGAGCGCGGCCCGGCACGAACCCGAGGCGATCGCCGCGTTGAAGGCCGGGCAGGACGGGCGGTTCAGCCGGTTGCTGCGGCTGCCGATCCCGGAAACCTATGCACCCGCCCGCGCGGGCCGGGCCCGCCCGGCCTCCGGCCCGCGACGGCGGGAATTGCCGCCGGCGCGCAAGCGATCGGACTCATCCGGTCGGTCGCGTGGCGCGGGCACGTCCCGCGGGGCCGCTCAGGCGCGGGGTGGGAGTGCGGCGATACCCCGGCGGTCGATAGATTCGGATTCGGCACGACGACGCAGCACCGACGCCGGACGGCGGGAGGCGCGCGGAGCGTCGTCGTGGCGCACGACCCGGGCCTGGGAGCCCAGCTATCCGATGACACATGCGAGAGAACGAGGTAATTCGAGGTGACAACCGGCGAGAGCGGCGGCACGACGGGTTCCGGGCAACGGACGCTCTCGGTGATCGTCGCCGGCGGGGGCACGGCCGGGCATATCGAACCCGCGATGGCGGTCGCGGACGCACTGCGCCGGCTGGATCCCTCGATCCGGATCACCGCACTGGGCACCCAGCGCGGGCTGGAGACGACGCTGATTCCCGAGCGCGGTTATCCGCTGGAGTTGATTCCGCCGGTCCCGCTGCCGCGTAAACCCACCGCCGATCTGCTGCGCCTGCCCGGCCGGGTACACAGCGCCGTCGCCCGCACCCGCGCGGTGATCGACGCGGTCGAGGCCGATGTGATCATCGGATTCGGCGGCTACGTCTCGGTGCCCGCCTACCTCGCGGCCGGCGGGGGAGTGCTGCGGCGCTCGCGCCGGGTGCCGCTGGTAGTGCACGAGGCCAATGTGAAGGCCGGGATCGCGAACAAGGTCGGCGCCCGGCGCGCGGCGCGGGTCCTGGCCGCCGTGCCGAATTCGGGTGTACACGCGCGCGGGCGTGCCGACGCCGAGGTGGTCGGAATTCCGGTGCGTGCCTCGATCGCCACTCTCGACCGGGCCGGATTGCGAAACCAGGCCCGCGACCACTTCGGCCTGCCCCGGCAGGGGCCGGTGCTGCTGGTCTTCGGTGGCTCTCAGGGGGCGCGCCGGTTGAACGAGGCGGTTTCCGGCGCTGCCGCGCAACTGCTGGCGGCCGGTATCTCGGTGCTGCACGCGCACGGTCCCAAGAACACGCTCGATCTGGACGGCATCGATACCGAATCCGGCCGTGACGGCGCGAAATACGTTGCGGTGCCGTATCTGTCGCGGATGGATCTGGCCTATGCCGCCGCCGACGCCGCGGTGTGCCGCTCGGGCGCGATGACCGTGGCCGAGGTGTCGGCGGTCGGCCTGCCGGCGTTCTACGTGCCGCTGCCGCACGGCAACGGCGAACAGGAGTTCAACGCCCGCCCGATCGTCGCGCAGGGCGGTGGCAGAATCGTCGCCGATGCGGAGATGACGCCGAAGTATGTGATGGACGAGGTGATCGCGCTGCTCACCGACCCGGCCGCGCTGACGAACATGTCGGTCGCCGCCGCCGGTGCCGGACATCGCGACGCCGCGGATACGGTGGCGCGAATCGTGCTGGAGGTGACCGGACGGTGACCGGAGGAAACGAGACGGCCGAAGTGGGAACCGCGGCGGACCCGGTGAACCACACCGGGCAGGCTCCCGCCGAACTGCCGGAACTGTTGCGGCGGGTCCACATGGTCGGCATCGGCGGGGCCGGCATGTCGGGGATCGCGCGGATTCTGCTCGCCCGCGGCGGCGAGGTGTCGGGGTCGGACGCCAAGGAGAGCCGCGGCGTGCTGGCGTTGCGGGCGCGCGGGGCCCAGGTTCGCATCGGCCACGACGCGAGTGCGCTGGATCTGCTGGAGGGTGGCCCCAGCGCGGTGGTGACCACCTATGCCGCCATCCCGAAGACGAATCCCGAACTGGTCGAGGCGAATCGGCGCGGTGTGCCGGTGCTCATGCGTCCCACGGTCCTCGCGGAACTGATGCGCGGCCACCACACCCTGCTGGTGTCGGGCACCCACGGCAAGACCTCCACCACCTCCATGCTGGTCGTGGCGTTGCAGCACTGCGGTTTCGATCCGTCGTTCGCCGTCGGCGGTGAGCTGAACGAGGCGGGCACCAACGCCCATCACGGCACCGGCGGCTATTTCGTGGCCGAGGCCGACGAGTCGGACGGCTCACTGCTGCAATACGATCCGGACGTCGCCGTGGTCACCAACATCGAATCCGATCATCTGGATTTCTTCGGCTCCGACGAGGCCTACGTCCAGGTGTTCGACGACTTCGTGGCGCGACTGGTCCCCGGCGGCCTGCTCGTGGTCTGCCTGGACGACCCCGGCTCGCTCGCACTGGCCCGCCGGGTCGCCGACCGCGTGGCGGCCGGGGAACTCGATATCCGGGTGGCCGGCTACGGCTCGGCGGAAGCGGTCGGCGTACCGGTGCCGATGCAGGCCCGGCTGGTGGCCTGGGAACCGCGCGACGTGGGCGGTGTGGCCACGGTGCAACTGGGCGACGAGCCCGCGCCGCGCACGCTGCGCCTGTCGGTGCCCGGCCGCCATATGGCCCTCAACGCCCTCGCCGCGCTGCTCGCCGCCCGCGATGCCGGGGCCGATGTGGACGAAATCCTGCAGGGCCTGGAGGGATTCGGTGGCGTACACCGCCGGTTCCAGTTCGTCGGCCGCGAGAACGGGGTGCGGGTCTTCGACGACTACGCCCACCACCCGACCGAGGTGCGGGCCGTGCTGGGGGCGGCGGCCGAACTGGTCCGCCAGGAGGCGGCCGACGGCGCCCGCTCCCGGCAGGGGCGGGTGATCGTGGTGTTCCAGCCGCACTTGTACAGCCGCACAGCCACCTTCGCCGAGGAGTTCGGCGCGGCGCTGTCGCTGGCCGACGAGGTCGTGGTCCTCGACGTCTACGGCGCCCGCGAGAAGCCGCTGCCCGGGGTGAACGGCGCACTGGTGGCCCAGGCGGTCACCAAACCCGTGCACTATCAACCGGATATGTCGCGGGTGGGCCGGCAGGCCGCGAGCTTGGCGCGCGCGGGCGATGTGGTGATCACCATGGGCGCCGGCGACGTGACGATGCTCGGCGGGCAGATTCTGGACGGACTGCGGGTGCGCCCGTCGACGGGACGGTGAGCACCGCGCCCCCGCCCGGCGGTGGCGGCCGGAGAGGGAGGTGGAGATGACACGCCGCGCGACGATCGACGAGTCCGATCCGGACGCCGAGGACGAGTTCGCCGCGGACGGCGACAACCGTCTCCGCCGCGCGGGGGCCCGCGCGCGGCTGTCCTTCGACGGCCGAGGGCGGCGGATCCTGCTGTGGGGCGCACCGATCGTGGCGGCGGTGATCGCGCTGCTCGTGGTCGCCTATTTCACTCCCGCGCTCTCGGTGCGCACTGTGCGGGTCGAAGGGGTGTCCACGGTGCCCGAGCAGGATGTGCGCGCGGTGTTGCAGATCCCCGACGGCCGCTCCATGCTGCGCATCGACACCGACGCGATCGCGCGCCGGGTCGCGTCGCTGCCGAAGGTGCGGTCGGCGCGGGTGCAGCGGGTATTCCCGTCCACGGTGCGGGTCACGGTGGACGAGCGCACCGCGGTGGTGTTCTTCGACAGTCCGCAGGGACCGCACCTGCTCGACGCCGACAGTGTCGAATTCGCGATCGAACCGCCGCCGCCCGGCGTCGCGAAGCTGGTCACCGGCCGTCCCGGCAGCGCCGATCCGGTGACCCGGGCCGCGGTCGCGGTTCTCGACGCCGCGCCGCCGGCGCTTCGTGCGCAGGTGGGAGAGGTTGTGGCGCGGTCGGTTTCGGATATCGAACTGAAGCTGCGCGACGACCGTACGGTGGTCTGGGGCGGTGCGGACGACTCCGAACGCAAAGCCGCGGTGGTGCTTCCGGTGCTGACGCGACCGGGAACGGTATTCGACGTTTCGAGTCCCGATCTGGTAACGGTAAGATAGTGACACTCGTTGTGCCGTTGCGGTTTTCGACCGGCGGCCGGGAGTCGATGGCCGTGCGTGATGGCCGTGGCACCTGGGCCCGTCCGGGTGCCGCAGTCGCGTGCGGGGCCAGTGAATCCGCGGTCGTGCGGATATCGAGACCCGATCTCGGTGTCTGTGGCGGCCGTTCGCGATACCATGCCCGACGGGCTCGGACGAGACGGATCAGACAAGATTCTGACCCTCGTGTCGGCGCGCCTGCGCACGGATCGCGACGGGTGCGAATAGCGTTCCGCACCAGTCGGATACTTGACATAACGCCAACCCTATGGTTCAGGTTTAGGGTTTGTTCGAGTGAAAACCCGGGCGGACCGGGAACCTCGAATCGGCGCTCTGCCGAGAATCCGAAAACGACAGGCTTTGGATCGAAGGAAGGCGAGAGCCCATGACGCCCCCGCACAACTACCTTGCAGTGATCAAGGTCGTCGGTATCGGCGGCGGCGGCGTGAACGCCGTCAACCGAATGATCGAACAGGGACTCAAGGGAGTCGAGTTCATCGCCGTCAACACCGACGCGCAGGCACTGCTGATGAGTGATGCGGACGTCAAGCTCGACGTCGGCCGCGAACTCACCCGAGGTCTGGGCGCCGGCGCGGATCCCGAGGTGGGCCGCAAGGCCGCCGAGGACCACAAGGACGAGATCGAAGAGGTGCTCAAGGGCGCCGACATGGTCTTCGTGACGGCCGGTGAAGGCGGCGGCACCGGGACCGGTGGCGCGCCCGTGGTGGCCTCGATCGCCCGCAAGCTGGGCGCCCTGACCATCGGTGTGGTGACGAGGCCGTTCTCCTTCGAGGGCAAGCGGCGCAGCAACCAGGCCGAAGCCGGTATCCAGGCGCTGCGCGAATCCTGCGACACCCTCATCGTCATCCCGAACGACCGGCTGCTGCAGCTCGGCGACGCCGCGGTGAGCCTGATGGACGCCTTCCGCTCCGCCGACGAGGTGCTGCTCAACGGTGTTCAGGGCATCACCGATCTGATCACCACCCCCGGTCTGATCAACGTCGACTTCGCCGACGTCAAGAGCGTCATGTCCGGCGCCGGTTCGGCGTTGATGGGCATCGGCTCCGCCCGCGGCGAGGGACGATCCGTGAAAGCCGCGGAGGCGGCGATCAATTCGCCGCTGCTGGAGGCGTCGATGGACGGTGCGCACGGCGTGCTGCTGTCGATCGCGGGCGGGTCCGACCTCGGTCTGTTCGAGATCAACGAGGCCGCCTCGCTGGTGCAGGAGGCCGCGCACATCGAGGCCAACATCATCTTCGGCACGGTGATCGACGATTCGCTCGGCGACGAGGTCCGGGTCACGGTGATCGCCGCCGGCTTCGACGGGGGCACTCCGGCCCGGCGCATCGAACCGGCGGGCAGAACGAATATCGGCGCGGGCCGAGCCGGTGACATCGGCCAGTCCACGACTCGCCGCGAGTTCGGCAGTACCCGCCAATCGGAGCCCGAGCGCGCGGCCGACCCGACGCCGGCCCGCGGCCCGGCACCGTCCTACGAACCGCGCCCGGCCACCGAGCCGACCATCGCGCACAACAGCCGCTCGCACATTCAGATGCCCGACGAGGACACCGACGACGTGGACGTCCCCGATTTCATGCGCCGGTAGAAGACGCCGATCTCGCTGCCCCCTCCGAACGTTTCGGAGGGGGCAGCGGCGTTCGCGGCCCAGGGCGATCGAAACCTTGTGGGCCACGGGAATTCCGGTGGGCAGTCGCCGCGCGGCGGTCCGGGGTGTAGGTCTTCGGGGTGTCGCCAACGATGTCCGGGGCCACGATGTGTGATACCGGACACCCGCAGGGACGGCGTCGCCCCGGCGGTGGTGAACGCGGCGCTGTCGTGTGGCGGCACTGCCGTGTGCATGAACTCGCACGCCGGGGGTACTTAGCTGGGCATGCTCGCGCTGTGCCCCGTTCCGTCGCCTCGCCCCATCCGTTCCGGATCACTCGGCGGCACGCTCGACTCCGGACCGGCGCGGGCTATTAATCTCGGAGATATGACACAGGCTTCGGTGCGGACGCGACGGGTGACGACCACGCGGGCCGGTGGGTTCTCGGTGGCGCCCTACGACTCGTTCAACCTGGGCGACCACGTGGGCGACGATCCGGAAGCGGTGCGGCGCAACAGGATCCGCCTCGCGGAGGGCATCGGCCTGCCGTCCGGCCGCCTGGTCTGGATGGAACAGGTGCACAGCCGCAACGTCGAGATCGTCGACGGCCCGCGCGCCGAACCGGTACCGGTGACCGACGCGCTCGTCACCACCGTGCCGAATCTCGCGCTGGTGGTCCTCACCGCCGATTGCGTCCCGTTGCTGCTGTCCGACGACGTGGCCGGTGTGATCGCGGCCGTGCACGCCGGACGCGTCGGCGCCCGCATCGGGATCGTGCCGAAGGTTCTCGAGGCGATGATGTCGGTCGGCGCCGAGCCGCACCGCATCGGCGCCTTCCTCGGCCCGGCCGCCGGGGGCGAGGACTACGAGGTGCCCGCCGCCATGCGCGACGATGTGGAGGCCCATCTGCCCGGCAGCGCCACCACCACCCGGCGCGGCACGCCCGGGCTGGACCTGCGAGCCGGCATCCGCCGTCAGCTGGAGGCGGCCGGAGTCGGCGCGGTCGCGGTCGATCCGCGGTCCACCATTACCGACGAAACCCTGTTCAGCCACCGCCGCGGCGCGCCCACCGGCCGCATCGCCGGGGTGATCTGGATGGAGGACGAGCGGTGAACCACGCCGAATCCGAAGTCGGCACAACAGAATCCGGGCCGGGGATGGAACATTCTCGCGAAGCCGAGCTCGCCGCCGCCCTCGCCCGCCTGGAACAGCGCATCGATGCCGCGTGTCGCGCCGCCGGGCGCGATCGGGCCGCCGTCCGGTTGCTGCCGGTGACCAAATACTTTCCGGCCTCCGACGTGGAGATCCTGTATCGGCTCGGCCGGCGGGAATTCGGCGAATCACGGGAGCAGGAGGCTTCCGCGAAGGTGGCCTCATTAGGCCATCTGGCCCAGATGCGCTGGCATATGATCGGCCGATTGCAGCGCAACAAAGCGAAATCGGTTGTGCACTGGGCCGATACGGTGCACTCGGTGGACTCGGAGCGTCTGGTGAGGGCCCTTGACACCGCCACGGCGGCCGCGCGTGCGGACCGAGCGCGCGCGGATCCGCTACGTGTGCTACTGCAGGTGAGCCTGGATCGTGATCCGGCGCGCGGCGGCGTCGTCCCGGATGATCTCCCGGTGCTCGCCGATCAGGTCGCGAAATCGGAAAATCTGCAGCTCGCGGGCCTGATGGCGATTCCGCCGCTGGGCGCGGACCCGGATGCGGCCTTCGCCGAACTGGCCGGTCTGCATCGCACGCTGTTGGCGGCGCATCCGGGCGCGACCGAATTGTCGGCGGGCATGTCGGGCGACCTCGAGGCCGCCATTCGACACGGGTCTACCTGCGTGCGTGTCGGTACTGCTCTCATGGGCGAACGACCGATAACCTCGCAGTAGCAAAGAAACCTCATCAGTCACATTCGAAACATATGCTTGGGGCTGACGAGGACTGAGCAGGACTTCAACACCCCAGGTCAGTCGGGGCCGTAGGAAGGTCGACCAGGATGAGCGAGCGTAGCGAGCGAGACATCAGCGCAGCCACGAGCATGCTCGTGCTGGAGCCCAGCGTTAGTGAGGTGGGAGCATGAGTACGCTGCACAGGTTCAAGGCCTACTTCGGCATGGTCCCGCTCGAGGAATACGAAGACGACTACGTCGACGACCGTGGCCCTCGGGGTATCGACGACCGTGGTCCGCTGGGTGCGGACGACCGCGGTGTGCGCCGCTCGCGTTTCGGCGACGATCCGTACGACGCCGCGCGCTCGCGTTTCGGCGACGACCGCTTCGCCGAGGATCCGGGCTACCCGGAGCCGGCCTACAAGGCGCCCTATCAGCCCGGCTACACGGTGCCGCGCCGCTCGGAGTTCGCCGACGAGTCCTACTCCGACGACCGCTACGAGCCCCTGCGCCGCCCGACCCGGATCGAGTCCGCACCCTCGGGCCGCTCGCGCGGACTCGGCGGTGGCACTCCGATGGTGCGTGGCACCACGCACGGTGCGCTGGCGGTCGACCCCGAGGCCGAACGGCGGATGGAAGAGCGGCGGATGGAGGAGCGCGCCCGGTTCGAGCCGGCTCCGCGCCGCACCCCCGTCTTCGAGGACGGAGGTCCGTTGTCCAAGATCACGACACTGCGTCCGCGCACCTATGCCGAGGCCGCGATCATCGGCGAGCGTTTCCGTGACGGTACGCCCGTGATCATGGACCTGGTCGAAATGAGCAACGCCGACGCGCGCCGCCTGGTGGATTTCGCCGCCGGATTGGCGTTCGCGCTGCGTGGCTCGTTCGACAAGGTGGCCACCAAGGTGTTCCTGCTCTCACCGTCGGATGTCGATGTATCGGCCGAGGAGCGCCGGCGCATCGCCGAAAACGGCTTCTACAACCAGAAATAAACCCCGAACCGGGTGCCGTGGCGCGGCGGCGGCCCCGGTCGGGTGAGCCGCGTGGGGGGAAAAGGACGCCGGATGCACGGCGCGGGGAGTTTGCACGACACCGAATCTGAGGCAAAGTGGACAGGTGGCCTTGTTTCAGGTGCTGTATGTACTCCTGTTCCTCTTCTGGCTGTTGCTGATCAGCCGAGTGATCGTCGAGTTCATCCGCAGCTTTGCGCGCGACTGGCATCCGCGGGGGTTCGTCGCCGTCGTTCTGGAGGTGATCTTCACGATCACCGATCCACCCGTGAAACTGTTGAGGCGCCTGATACCTCCCGTCAACTTGGGAGGAATTCGACTGGATCTGTCGATTATGGTCCTGCTTTTCATCGTGTTCATTCTGATGTCCATAGTCAGCAGGCTCGGGCAGCCGATAGCTCCGGTGTGACAGAATGGGCCGAGAAGAAGAGCTTGCTAGAAGATCTACGTTAGATCTCCGTACGAAGCGCGAAGGGATCCTTCCATGCCGCTGACTCCAGCCGATGTGCACAACGTCGCGTTCAGCAAACCGCCGATCGGGAAGCGCGGCTACAACGAGGACGAAGTCGACGCCTTCCTCGACCTGGTCGAACAGGAGCTCTCGCGCCTCATCGAGGAGAATGCGGACCTGCGCCAGCGGGTTGCTGAGCTGGATGCCGAATTGGCGGATGCCAAGAAGTCGCGTCCTGCGCCGCAGGCGGTGAAACCCGCTCCGCCGCAACCGGAACCGCCGAAGCCCGCCCCGGTGGCACCGCCGGTGCCGGTGCCGGCCGCCGCGCCGGTGGCCCCCAAGGACAACTCCGCCGCGGACGCGAACCTGCAGGCCGCGAAGGTGCTGAGCCTGGCGCAGGAAATGGCCGACCGGCTCACCACCGACGCCAAGGCCGAGGCCGAACAGCTACTCTCCAACGCCCGGGCGAATTCCGAGCGAATGGTCAGCGAAGCGCAGACCCGCTCGGACGCGATGGTCGGCGAGGCGCGGCAGAAGGCCGATTCGCTGCTGTCGGACGCGCAGACCCGCTCCGACAGCCAGCTGCGCCAGGCCAAGGAGAAGGCCGACGCCCTGCAGGCCGACGCCGAGCGCAAGCACACCGAGATCATGGCCACCATCACCCAGCAGCGCAGCGTGCTGGAGAGCCGTATCGAGCAGCTGAAGACCTTCGAGCGTGAGTACCGGGTGCGCCTGAAGTCCTACCTGGAATCGCAGCTCGAGGAGCTGGAGAACCGCGGTTCGGCCGTTCCGGTCGACGGTGGTGAGGCCTTCGAGGCGATATCGAACAGCCATGGTCCGGCGTCGTACGCCAAGGGTGGCAAATAGCTCGTCCCGGGTGCCCGCCACCCCGCCGATACGACGGGGTCCGGCGTCGCATGCCGCTGTGTGGTCGTAGTTCTGCCGAGCCGCCCGGCCCCTCGGGGCGCTGCGGCCCGCCCTGCCCGCCTAGGGGGTGACCATGCTCGTTCTGACGCTCGTCCTGGCCGCGATCGGCTTCGCCCTGTTGGTGACGGCGTTGACGACCGGATCGGTGATCTGGGCGTGGGGTTGCATCGTCGTCTGCGTGATCGGTGCGATCCTGCTGCTGGTCAGCGCACTGGCCATGCGTGAGCCCGAGGACGACCCGCAATCACGTCCCGGCCGTCATGCCAAGCGCTGAGCGGGCACAGGTGCGGTGAACGGCGTGGGGAGCAGGGCACGGAAATAATGTTGCCCGCACTGGCTACAATCAAACCTGTAGATCGGCAGTGATCCGGCCATCACCGGGGAGCCTTCGGAAGAACGGCGCCACAGGCGCCCAGTAGAACCGAACGGGTGAGCCCGTCACAGCTCGTAACGAGAGGTCCGCCCGCCGGAACATCCGGCCGGACAAGCGGGGTGGTACCGCGGCAGCGGCGCACAGGCGCCGAAGTCGTCCCCGTGCCCACCGACTGCGCCGAACGAGCGCACTGGCACGAGGGAGACCACAGCCGCCATGGCGGACGAGACATCCACCCGCAACGCCTATCCCCGCGTCGACTTCACCGCCGCGGATGCCGGCTCGCGGCAGGGCGCGAGCGTGTCGTTCCCGGAGCTCGAGCGCCGGGTGCTGGACTACTGGGCCGCCGACGACACCTTCCGTGCCAGCATCGACAATCGCGGGGAGCGGTGCGACGAGTTCGTCTTCTACGACGGGCCGCCGTTCGCCAACGGTTTGCCACATTACGGACATCTGCTCACCGGATATGTGAAGGATTTGGTTCCGCGGTTCCAGACGATGCGCGGTAAGCGCGTGGAGCGGCGCTTCGGTTGGGACACACACGGATTGCCCGCGGAAATCGAAGCGGAGAAGCAACTCGGTATCACGGACAAATCACAGATCGATGCGATGGGCCTCGCGGAATTCAATGCCGCGTGCAAATCCTCTGTGCTTCGTTACACCAATGAGTGGCGTGACTATGTGACACGCCAAGCGCGGTGGGTCGACTTCGACAACGACTACAAGACCCTCGATCTCGACTTCATGGAGTCGGTGATGTGGGCGTTCAAGTCGCTGTACGACAAAGGTCTTGTCTACCAAGGCTTCCGGGTGCTGCCCTACAGCTGGTACGAGCAGACGCCGCTGTCGAATCAGGAGGCGCGCCTCGACGACGCCTACCGGATGCGCCAGGATCCGGCGGTCACCGTCGACATGCTGCTCGAGGTGGCGACCGACCATCCGTTGCACGAGCTCGACGGCGCCAATGCGCTGATCTGGACCACCACGCCGTGGACGCTGCCGTCGAACCTGGCGATCGCCGTCCACCCGGACATCACCTATGCCCACGTGCGCGGCAAGGACGGTAAGCGGTACGTGCTGGCTGCCGAGCGGGTCTCCCATTACGCCCGGGAACTCGGCACCGCCGACGACGGACTCGAGGTGTTGTCGGAGTATTCGGGCGCGGCGCTGGCGGGCCTGCGCTATCGGCCGCCGTTCGACTTTTTCCTCGGCCACCCCAACGCGCACCGCGTGCTGAACGCCGACTACGTGACCACCGACTCCGGAACCGGCGTGGTGCACCTGGCGCCCGCGTTCGGTGAGGAGGACATGGACGTCGCCTCCGCCAACGGGATCGAGGTGGTGCAGCCACTGGACGCCGGCGGCAAGTTCACCTCAATGGTGCCGCCGTACGAGGGCCTGATGGTGTTCGACGCGAATCCGGCCATCATCAAGGATCTCAAGGCCGCCGGAAAGTTGTTGCGGCACGAGACGATCGAGCACTCCTATCCGCACAGCTGGCGATCCGGTCAGCCGCTGATCTACATGGCGGTGCCCTCGTGGTTCGTGGCGGTCACGAAATTCCGCGACCGCATGGTGGAGCTGAACCAGCAGATCACCTGGGTGCCCGAACACATCCGCGACGGGCAGTTCGGCAAGTGGCTCGAGAACGCGCGCGACTGGAACATCAGCCGCAATCGGTACTGGGGTGCGCCGATTCCGGTGTGGATCTCCGACGATCCGGCCTATCCGCGGGTCGACGTGTACGGCTCGCTGGACGAGCTGGAGCGCGACTTCGGCGTGCGCCCGGCGGATCTGCACCGGCCGGGCATCGACGAGCTGGTGCGCCCGAATCCCGACGACCCCACCGGGAAGTCGATGATGCGGCGCACGCCCGAGGTGCTCGACTGCTGGTTCGAGTCGGGGTCGATGCCGTACGCGCAGGTGCACTACCCGTTCGACAACAAGGAATGGTTCGACGGCGGAGCCGTCACATCGGACACCGCGGGGACTTCCGTTGCTCGCGCACACAGCCCCGGTGACTTCATCGTCGAGTACAACGGGCAGACGCGGGGGTGGTTCTACAACCTGCACGTGCTCTCGACCGCGCTGTTCGACCGACCGGCGTTCAAATCCGTTGTGGCGCACGGCATCGTACTCGGCGACGACGGATTGAAGATGTCCAAGTCCAAGGGCAACTACCCCGACGTCAACGAGGTGTTCGACCGCGACGGCTCCGATGCCATGCGGTGGTTTCTCATGGCGTCGCCGGTGCTGCGCGGCGGCAACCTGATCGTCACCGAACGCGGCATCCGCGAAGGCGTGAGCCACGCGCTGCGCCCGCTTTGGAACGCGTGGACGTTCCTGCAGCTCTATGCCTCGAAACCCGGTGTGTGGCGGACGGATTCGGCGCATGTGCTGGATCGCTACATCCTGGCCAAACTGGCCGCGGCCCGCGATGTGATGACCGAGGCGCTCGAGGTCTACGACATCGCCACCGCCTGCGACGAACTGCGTTCGTTCGCCGACGCGCTCACCAATTGGTATGTGCGCCGGTCGCGTTCGCGGTTCTGGGAGGAGGATCGCGACGCCATCGACACCCTGCACACCGTGCTGGAGGTCACCTGCCGGCTGGCCGCCCCGCTGCTGCCGCTGATCACCGAGGTGATCTGGCGTGGGCTGACGGGGGAGCGGTCGGTGCATCTGACCGACTGGCCGGCCGAGACCGAGCTGCCGCGCGATCCGGAGCTGGTGTCGGCGATGGACGAGGTGCGTTCGGTGTGCTCGACGGTGCTGAGCCTGCGCAAGGCGCAGAACCTGCGGGTGCGGCTGCCGCTGTCCGAGGTCACCATCGCCGCGCCGGATGCTGAGCGGCTGCGTCCGTTCGCCGAGCTCGTGGCCGACGAGGTCAACGTCAAGAAGGTGGACCTGACCACGGAGGTGGCCGCCCACGGCCGGTTCGAACTGGTCGTCAATGCCCGTGCCGCCGGTCCGCGGCTGGGCAAGGACGTCCAGGGCGTGATCAAGGCGGTGAAGTCCGGCCAGTGGCGCGAGGACGACGGTGTGGTCAAGGCGCTGGTGCCCGGCCACGACGACGGCATCGTGCTGCTGCCCGAGGAGTACACCCAGCGCCTGGTGGCGGCCGAACCCGAATCCACCGCCGCCCTGCCCGGCAATGCCGGCCTGGTGGTGCTGAATTCGGAGGTCACCGAGGAACTCGAGGCCGAGGGCTGGGCCCGCGACCTGATCCGCGATCTGCAGGAGACCCGCAAGTCGCTGGGCCTCGACGTCTCCGACCGCATCACCGTGGTCCTGGAGGTGCCGCAGGAGCGCGCGGAGTGGGCGCGGACCCATCGTGACCTGATCGCCGGGGAGATCCTCGCCACCGCACTCGATTTCGGCGCGGCGGGCGCCGAGGCCGCCGATGTGGTCGGCGGTGTACGCGCGGCGATTGCCAAGGCCTGATCGACGGATGTCGTCTGCGTGGTCCGCCCGGCGCTGTGCCGGGCGGACCTCGTCGTTCGATGTCGGTGCGGAGCGCGGTCGTCCCGCCTCGCCACCGAGTTGAGCTTCGCGCCGGCGGGCGCCGAGGTGGCCGATGCGGTGGGCGGTGTGCGCGTCGCGAATTTTCTGCCCGCCGTGCCGGAAGGGCGCGCGCGAGTTCGATGCGGCCGCGCGAGCCTGGGTGTCCTTCGCCGGGTCTGGGACGCGCACCGTGTATACCCAGGTAGACGTGGGTTACACATGGCCCTGGAGTACCGCGACAGGTGCGAGCGAGGCGTGCGTACGCCGATTCCCGGCATGAGCTGGGGTGTGTCCCGTGAGGCCGGAGCAGATCACGGTTGCGGATTGGCACTTGTGGTGTGCATGTGACTTGCGCTAAAACAGCTATGTCACAGCAACCGTCACTCTTTAGTTGAGGTTAGGCGTTTTTCCTGGATCGACCCCCGCTGAAAACTGCACTACCAGGTAGTTGACCGGCTGAGATGCCCGTGGGGAAGCGGCCATCCCAAGTCCATGCTGTGTGCTGTGTAATCGCCGGTCGGTGTGCCGTGGTGGATGCATGTCATATCGAAGGGCGAGCACATGGCACCGTCATCCGTGCGCGGATCCTCGCGCCGCAGATCCACCCGCTATCTCCTGGCCGCGATCGCCGCGGCCGTCTCCATATCGATCTGGGCAGGTCCGGCCACCGCCGCACCCGCCGACACCGGCAGTTCCTCCGGATCCGGCGATTCCGGTAGCGGCTCCGGTGCGGGGAGCGGATCGGCCTCCGGCAGCGCCAGCGGTTCGGCGGCGCTGCCGCTGCCCAGCCCGCGGGCGTCGATCGCCCTGAGCATCGCCGGCTCGCAGGCGGGCAAGCCCTACGAATGGGGTGGGACCGGGCCCAACGCCTACGACTGCTCCGGGCTGGTGCAGTGGGCGTTCCGGCAGGTCGGCATCATGCTGCCGCGTACCACCTGGGAGCAGGCCACCGCCGGCAGCGCCGTGCCGTTCGGTGCGATGATGCCCGGCGACGTGGTCATCGTGAATACCGACGGCTCCCACGAGGGCATTTACGCCGGCGGGGGCATGCTGCTCAACGCTTACGGGCCCGGTGTGCCGATCGGACTGACGCCGCTGAGCGAATTCGACATCTACGCGATCCGGCGCTTCTTCTGAACCGAGTGTCCGGGCTGCGGATCTCGCGCCGCAGCCCGGACACTCGCCGACGCTTCTCGCTCGTTACACCGTGCTTGTCACTCGTTGCACAGATCGCGCAGCAGCGGCCCGTACTGGGGATGGCTGAGCGCCGAGGCGAACTGGGCGACCAGATAGTCCGCCGGATTGCCCGTGTCGTACCAGCGACCGCGAATCACCTGTCCGTAGACCGGGCTCGAGGCCGCGAACACGTTGATCGCGTCGGTCAGGTACACCTCGCCGGTGCGGTGGGTGTACCACTGGTCGACCTGCTTGCGCAGTTCGTCGACGATGCCGGGAGTGACGACGTATCCGCCGATCGCGGCGTAGGCCGAGGGCGCGTCCACCGGCTTCGGCTTCTCCCGCAGCCCGCTGATGCGCATGAGACCGGGCTCGAAGGAATCCTCGACCACCGGCACGCCGTAGCGCTGGGAGTCGGCCGGATCCATCGGCATCAGCGCCAGCACCGGCGACCCGGTCTTGTTGTAGGCGTCGATGAGCTGCTGCGCCCGCGGCACCTCGGCGACGAAGACGTCGTCGGGCCACAACACCAGCATCGGCTCGTCGCCCAGCGCGCGGGCGGCGTTGAGCACCGGGGTGCCGTTGCCGTAGGGACCGTGCTGGTCCAGATAGGTGATGTGGCCGAGCCGGCCGAGTTCGCCGACCTCTTCCACGGCGTCGGCATAGGCGGATTTACCGTCGGCGCGCAGCTGCGCCACCAATGCCGGATTGGGGCGGAAATGGTCCTGAATCAGGGACTTCCCGCCGCTCACCACGATCGTGATATCGGTGATGCCGGAGGCTACCAGCTCCCGCACGGTGTGCTCGATCACCGGTTTGTCGCCGACCGGCAGCATCTCCTTGGGGATGGCCTTGGTCAGCGGCAGCAGGCGGGAGCCGATGCCGGCGGCTGGGATCACTGCCTTGCGGATGGTCATGAACCGATCATCACACACTTCCGCTGCCGGATATGTCGGTCCCCACGCGTAGATTTCCGGGTATGCACTCTGCCCCCGACGCGGCTACCAGCTCTCTCGTGCCTGGTCAGCGAGTATCCGCCGGGGTCGGTGCGGGTGCCGGGGGTGGGTCGGCCGTGCATCTGCACGCACAGGAACCCGACAGCAATTTCGGAACCGACACGGTCGCGGCGCGGCGCTGGGTGCTGCACATCGATATGGACGCCTTCTTCGCCTCGGTCGAACAGCTGACCCGCCCGACGCTGCGCGGCCGGCCCGTACTCGTGGGTGGGATGGGCGGCCGGGGCGTGGTCGCGGGCGCCAGCTACGAGGCGCGGGTCTTCGGCGCCCGGTCGGCGATGCCCATGCATCAGGCGCGTCGGCTGGTCGGCGTCACGGCCGTGGTGATCCCGCCGCGCGGGGTGGTCTACGGCGAAGTCAGCGGGCAGGTCTTCGAAACCCTCCGGTCGTGGATTCCGGTGCTCGAGACGCTGTCGTTCGACGAGGCATTCGGTGAGCCCGCCGAGCTCGCCGGCGCCGATGTCCGGCAGGTGCGCGAATTCTGCGAGCAGCTGCGGCAATCGGTGCGGGAGCGAACCGGGCTGGTGGCCTCGGTCGGCGCCGGCACCGGAAAACAACTGGCCAAGATCGCCTCGGGACTCGCGAAACCCGATGGGGTGCGGGTGATTTCACCGGCCGAACAGCAGGCGCTGCTGGCCGGCTTGCCGGTGCGCAAACTGTGGGGAATCGGGCCGGTGGCCGAACACCGGCTGCGTTCGGTGGGCATCGAAACCGTCGGTGCGTTCGCGGCGCTGCCCGAGCCGGAGGCGGTCTCGCTGCTGGGCGGCAGTGTCGGCGCGGCGCTGCACCGGCTCGCCCGCGGTATCGACGAACGACCGGTCGCCGAGCGGGCCGAGGCCAAACAGATCAGCGCCGAAACCACCTACGAGACCGACATCGTCACGTTGGCGCAGCTGCGCCCCGCGATCGAGGCGATGGCCCAGGCCGCGCACCGGCGGCTGCTGCGCGACGGCCGCGCGGCGCGCACGGTGGTCCTGAAATTGAAGAAGGGCGATATGAGCATCGTGACGCGCTCGCTCACGCTGCCCTATGCCACCACCGATCCGGCCACCCTCACCGCCGCGGCTCAGCGCTCGGCCATCGATCCCGTCGAACTGGGCTCGATCCGGTTGGTGGGCGTGGGATTCGGCGGTTTGTCCGCGGTGCGGCAGGAATCGCTGTTCCCCGAGCTGGACCGCGACACCGGTGCGGTGGGCGCCGCGGTCTTCGAAGAACCGATCGCCGCGCCGGCGCTGGCGGATGAGCCGGTCGTGCCGCCGCCGACGCGTTCCTACACCACCGAGTTCTGGTATCCCGGACGCGATGTCGGGCATCCCCGGTATGGCCACGGCTGGGTACAGGGCAGCGGGCACGGCCGGGTCACCGTCCGATTCGAGACCCGCTCGACAGGGCCGGGACCGGCGTATACGTTCGCTGCCGACGATGACGATCTCACCCCGGCCGATCCGCTCCTTAGTCTTCGTTGAAATTTGGCGGGTAGCGTGAGGCCACTCGTGCACTGCCGCCGGTCGGGTGGGAGCTGTCACGTGAACGGAACCAGACCAACTCGAACGCAAAGGACGAGCATTGAAGCTTCAGATGACTGGACGCATCGCGGTCGCCACCCTGGCTGTCGTGGCTGCGCTCGGCATGTCGGCCTGCGGCAGCGGTGACAAGCACTCGAGCCACAAGTCCACCACGACCAAGGCCGCCGCCACCTCGGCTGCCAACGTGCCGCCGGTGCCCACGGTCGCCGATCTGAACTCGGAGTTGGCGCAGGCGCTGGACCCGAGCGTGCCGGCCGCGCAGAAGGCGCAGTGGCTCGAGGACGGTCAGGACGCCGTGGCCAAGGACCCCGAGATGATGCAGAAGCTGACCGACGCGTACCAGCAGAACAACGCCAAGATCAACGTCACCGATGTGGCGTATCTCGGCGGCGACACGCTGACCGCGAAGGTGGACTTCTCCGTCAACGGCGGTGCGCCGACCAAGGCCGACGTGCCGTTCGTCGCCCAGGACAACAGCTGGAAGCTGCAGAAGAGCTGGGCCTGCGCCGGACTGAAGAACCTGGGCCAGCAGTCGCCCGCGTGCGAATAGCTCTCGTCGTACCGGCACGGGCCGGCGTTCCGTGGGGAACGCCGGCCCGAGTCGTCGGCAGGGCGACGACGAGGCGCTACACCGTGCCGGATGCACAACGAAACTAAACAAAGACTGAGAAAGGTCGGACGACTTCGTTCGTCCCGGACACCCCGCGCTAGCATCTGCCTCCGTGACCGACACGATGGTGAGGGCGGACGACACGCCCGCGGCAGGACAGGGGCACCG
Source organism: Nocardia nova (assembly GCF_002933465.1). Classification (GTDB taxonomy): domain Bacteria; phylum Actinomycetota; class Actinomycetes; order Mycobacteriales; family Mycobacteriaceae; genus Nocardia; species Nocardia nova_B. The sequence continues at coordinate 35,442 of NZ_PSZE01000035.1, read as the reverse complement.
GGTCGACCGGTCACGACTCGCTCGCTGGGCCCAGCCGATCGCGCTGATCGCCGGCCTCCTGGGCGTCCTGTGCGCCATCGCCGTACCACTGATGCCGGTCCAGGTCGACCACACCACGCTGTCGTGGCCGCAGCAGGACTCGACGCGCGGCTTCGACGCGCCGCTGGTCTCCTATGCTCCGCTGACCTTCGACGCCACCGTCCCGTGCGCGGCGATCGCGCAGCTGCCCGCGCAGGGCTCCACGCTGACCGCGACCATGCCGGCCGGCGCCCCGGACCTGGAGCGCTACGGTTTCGTCGCGCGGGTGCGGCCCGGAACCGACGGTAAGCCCGGTCAGTTCGAAGCGGTGCTGCGCAATCAGTCCCTGGCCAGTGTGCCGGTGGACCGGCTCGGCGGCGACTGCGCCTTCACTGTGCATTCCGAAATCTCGCACACCACAGCAACTTTCACCGGCGCCGACGCGAAACCGGTGACGCTGCAGGGTGATTGGCGGCCGCAACTGGTGGGCGTGTACAGCGACCTGACCCGGGCCGCCGGAACCAGCGTCACCGCGCAGGTCGACAGCCGGTTTTCCGTGGTGCCCACCGTGATCAAGCGGATCGCGACCGTGCTGGCGGTGGTGTTCACCCTCATCGCGCTGGCCGCGCTGTTCCGCCTGGACCGGCTCGACGGCCGTCGCATCCGGCGCTGGTTGCCGCAGCGGTGGTGGAGTTTCGGCCCGGTCGACGCCGTGGTCCTGGGCGGACTGGTGATCTGGCATTTCATCGGCTCGACCACCTCCGACGACGGCTATCAGTTCGGCATGGCGCGCGCGTCGCTGGTGTCGGGCTATATGGCGAACTACTTCCGGTTCTTCGGCGTGCCCGAGAACCCGGTCGGCACACCGCCGTACGACATCATCGCGCATATGACCGAGATCAGCACCGCGAGTCCGTGGATGCGGATTCCGACGCTGCTGGCCGGTGTGGTGACGTGGCTGGCGCTGAGCCGGGAGGTGATTCCCCGCCTCGGGGTGGCGGTGCGCCACGACCGGGTGGCGGTGTGGACCGGCGCGCTGATCTTCCTGGCGGTCTGGCTGCCCTACAACAACGGTCTGCGGCCGGAACCGGTGATCGCGGTCTGTGTCCTGCTCACCTGGTGTTTCGTCGAACGTGCCATCGCGACCCGGCGCCTGCTGCCGTATGCGATCGCGATCCTGGTGGCGGCGTTCAGTTTCACCGCGGCGCCCTCGGGCGTGATCTGCGTGGCGCCGCTGCTGGCCGGGATGCGCTCGGTGTTCCGCTTCGGCAGTGCCCGGGCGGGTGAGCTGGCCGCCGATCCGCGGACCGGTGAGCGCCGCTCGCGCTGGGCCGTGGGGTATGGCTACGGTGCCCTACTCGCGCCGCTGGCGACGGCCGGCGCCCTGGTGCTGGCCATCGCGTTCTCGGTGCAGCCGCTCTCGGCGATGTTCGAGATGCGCCGCGTGCACACCGCGGTCGGCCCGTCGGACCCCTGGTACAACGACTACCTGAACTATCAGTGGCTGTTCATGCCGACCGCCGACGGTTCGATCGGGCGCCGCTTCGGCATGGTGGCGATGTGGCTGGGCCTGCTGGTCTGCGTCTTCGTCCTGCTGCGCAAGGGCGGGCGGATCCCGTTCACCGCGGGCGGGCCGGCGCGCCGGCTGCTCGGCATCACCTTCGCGTCGATGCTGCTGATGGCGACCACACCCACCAAATTCACCCACCACAACGGCGTGTACGCCGGGCTGGCCGGTGCGGTGGCGGTGCTGACCGCGGTCGCGGTCGGCCCGCGGGTGATGCGGTCGCCGCGCAACCGGGCGCTGTTCGGCGCCGTGGTCGCCTTGGTGATGGCGCAGATCTTCACCAGCGTCAACGAATGGTGGTACGTGTCCAGCTACGGCATTCCGTGGTGGGACAAACCGCCGTCGATCCACGGCTTCGGGCTGAGCAAGGTCTTCCTCGCCGTGGCCGTGGTGCTGCTGGCACTGGCCGGATGGTGGCATGTGCGCGCGCCGGAACCCGGTACCCCGCACCGGATTTCGCGGCCAGCGTGGCGATGGGCGAAGATTCCGCCGCTGACCGTGGCCGCGGCGCTGCTGGTGGTGTTCGAGATGGCCTCGTTCGCCAAGGGCGCGGTCGCCCAGTATCCGGCGTTCTCGTTGGCCCGCTCCAATGTGGATGCGGTACTGGGCAAACCGTGCGGACTGGCCAACGATGTCCTGGTCGAAACCGATCCCAACGCGTCGATGCTGCCGCCGCTGACCGGCGACCCGCAGGCGACCTTCACCGCCGGCGCCACCGGCTTCGTGCCCAACGGGGTCGGTGATCTGACTCCGGAGGGGGAGCCGACCAACAGCAGCAGTATCTCCAGCGCCTTCGACAGCGGGAAGAACCAGGGCGAGGCCGGGACCCAGACCGCCGGTGCGCCACTGCCGTACGGCCTGGACTCGGCCACCACACCGGAACTGGGCACCGCCGGTGAGCAGGATCCGGCCGAACTCACCACCGGCTGGTACCGGCTGCCCCCGGCAGCCGAGCGCACCGGGATCGTGGCGGTCACCGCGGCCGGGCGCATTCGGTCGATCGACAAGGACGGCGTGGTCACCCCCGGCCAGCGGGTCGAGATCGAATACGGCACCAGCGATTCACCAACCGAGGCGCATGCGCTGGGGTCGGTGATCCCGGTCGATATCGGGCCGACGCCGTCGTGGCGCAACCTGCGGGTGCCGTTCGGCCAGATTCCGCCGCAGGCCGATGTGATCCGCATCGTCGCCCAGGACAGCAGCCGCGATCCCAACCAGTGGGTGGCGCTGACGCCGCCGCGCGTCCCGCGCACCACGACGCTGCAGGACATGGTGGGCTCGCACAGTCCGGTGCTGCTGGACTGGGCGGTGGGACTGCAGTTCCCGTGCCAGCGGCCCTACGATCACCGCGACGGGATCGCGCAGGTTCCGAGCTGGCGCATCCTGCCCGATCGCGCCGCCGCACACGACACCACGCTGTGGGAGAGCCACGATGGCGGCGGCCCGCTGGGCTGGAGCCAGCAGTTGCTGAGCTCGCAGACCCTGGCCACCTATCTGAAGGACGACTGGCGCCGGGACTGGGGTGAGCTGCAGCGGCTGACACCGCGGGACACCTCCGCGACCGCCGCGGTGCCCACGGTGACTCGGGAGACCCACGGCGGCATGTGGAATCCGGGCCACATCAACACCGCCTGGGGGTGAGGCCCTTACGGTCCGGCGACACCTTCCAGTCGCCGGACCTGCTTGGTGGTGAGGTCCTGCAGCGAGGACGGATCCACCTGCGCCGGTGAGGTTTCCGCGATCTGCACCACACTGCTGCCGACGACGGCGATCGTGGCCGCGGAATACAGCGACATGCCGCCGCTGGTGGTGCGGATCTGGAACGAGGTCGACGCCGAACCGGCCTTCGGCTGATCGAGCCCGCCCAGCCGGTAGTCGACGGAGGTGCCGTCGGCGTCGGTGCCGGAATAGCTGCGGCAGTCGCGCAGCAGCTGCTGCGCCGCCGCGAACGCCTGCGCCGCATTGCCGTCGGCGTAGCTGGCGATATCGATATCGATGCTGGCGAAATTCGGCGACGAGTAGTGCACCGCGCCCCGGGCGGACGGCCCGCTGTACAGATCACCCACGGGCGCCAGCACTTTCGCGCATTCGGCCGGGTCGGTGCGGGAACGGTCCGGCGGCGTCTGCCCGTTACCGGCCGAGGCGTCCTCGAGCTGCGTGAAACCCGGGGGAAGATCGGATGGGGTGAGCAATTGCGCCCGCAGGGCATCGGAATCGGTGACGGCCGGGGCGGTGATCGGCGGTACGGTCGCCGTCGCGGGCAGCGACGGCAGCGAATCGTCGTGATGCCCGCATGCGCTCACCCCGACGACGACACCCGCGAGCACGCCCGCGGCGCGATTCACTCGCCCCATTGCACCTGCGTCCGGATGTCCTGGCGCAGCAGCACATCGGTGTGCGGATCGCGGTAGCACTGATTGCCGCCGATGGTGATCGCGCCCGAAACCGGAAGCGGCAGGCCGAGATCCACGGTGATGGTGCCCGCACCGTGCATCAGGTAGTCGATGATGTCGAGGTCGCCCGAATTGTTGGGCAGCTGCCAGGTGGCCGATTTCGGCGTCTGGGTGATGTCGAGGGCGATGGTCAGCAGATTGCCGTCGCGCTTGGTGAGCGTCGCGGTCGTCATCTGGTCCAGCGGAACCACTCCCGAGACGCGCTGATGCACCGTCCACACCGCACCCTCGCCGACCGCATCGACGGGAAAGGCGATCGCCTCATACACCGCTTGGTAGAAGGCCTGTTCGATGGCGGCGCGGGCGGTGTCGGGCGTCGACGGGGCCGGTGCCATCCGCAGTGCGGTGACGGCGCCGAGGTCGGTGAACTCGATGCCGGCGTGGGATCCGTCGGCCGCGACCAGTTGCCGATCCAGGGCCGGATCCGGTGACGTGGCCGTGCCGAGGACGAGATCCACGCCGTCGGCCTTCGCGTCCGCGGTCAGCGGAATGGTCACCGACGGCGGCGAGAAGTCCCGCACCGCCTGATCGTTGATCTGTTGTTCGACGTGGTGGTCGGTGCGCAGGGTCACCTGCTGCGAGGTGCCGGGGCGCAGGGCCGGGCGCAGCGGAGTGTGCGGTTCCTCGCCTGGAGTGACCAGGGTGGCGACCGCGGCGGAGATCGGCAGGGTGACCTCCTTGCCGAAACCGGAGGGCTCCACCTCGGCGTCGCTGGTGGCCTCGGTTCCGTCGCTGCAACCGACGCCGAGCGCGGACAGGGTCAACGCCAGCACCATCAACAGCACTCCCGAGCGCGCCGCGCGCGGATTCGGGACCCGGCCGGGCGCGCCCGCGGGGCGCAGACCGGTCACCGAGGCGCAGGAGTGGGAAGACAACACCGTCACGCCGAACAGGGTACGACCGGTTCCTGAAAAACAGCTTTGACTCCCTGTCCGTCCACGCGCTGGGTGACAGCACCGCGAACCGGTGATGACGTGATAGGGAATGATGTCTAGCTGTGAATACGGACCGGCCGCGTGAGCAGCACCTCGACGACCCCGACGAACCCCCGCGCGAGTCCGCGGCGGATCGGGGCGCCGACCGCGACGGCGGTTCCGGCACTCGCGGCAACAGCGCGGATTCCGCTCCGGCTCCGGACGGCTCCGGCGCCGACGCTCCCGGCGAGGCGGCGACGAATGGGACCGCGTCGAACGGGACCGCGCCGGACCGCGACGATCGCGGAAAGGCCGCGAGCGCCGCCGGGACCGGCGACGATTCGGCGGCCGGATCGCCCGCGCGGCCTTCCGGCGCCCCGGCGGCCTTCCCGCGCCGCCTGCCGTGGCTGCTGGTGATCGCGGCCGTCGTGCTGGCCGTGGACCTCGGCACGAAGGCCCTGGTGGTGGCGAAGATGACGCCCGGCGAACCGATTTCGATCATCGGCGACGTGGTGCGACTGACCCTGATCCGCAATTCCGGCGCGGCGTTCTCCATGGCCACGGGCATGACCTGGCTGCTGACCCTGATCGCGGTCGCCGTCGTGATCGGGGTGATCCGCATCGGGCGCACTCTGCGCTCGCTGAGCTGGGCGATCGGTCTCGGCCTGGTCCTCGGTGGTGCGCTGGGCAATCTGGTGGACCGGCTGTTCCGTTCGCCCGGTCCGCTGCAGGGACATGTGATCGACTTCATCGCCGTCACCAAGTGGTGGCCGGTGTTCAACGTCGCCGATTCCTCGATCGTGTGCGGGGCGATTCTGCTGGTGGTGCTGACGGTGTTCGGATTCGAACCCGACGGCACCCGCGCCGGCCACGACGACGATCAGGGCGCCGGTGACGATCAGGGCGCTGCCCGGGGCGGGAAGGCGGGCGAATGAGGGAAACACGAGCGATGCCGATCCCCGACGGTCTGGACGGCATGCGGGTCGACGCCGGACTCTCGCGGCTGCTCGGCCTGTCGCGGACCGCGGTCGCCGCACTAGCCGAGGACGGTTCGGTGCAGATCGACGGCGCCGCGGCGGGTAAGTCCGATCGGCTCGTGGCCGGAGCGTGGCTGGAAGTGGAGTTCCCCGAACCGAAACGGGAGCTCACCGTCGAGGCCACTCCGGTCGAGGGCATGAAGATCCTCTACGCCGACGACGATATCGTCGCGGTCGACAAGCCGGTCGGCGTCGCGGCGCACACCGGTGTCGGCTGGTCGGGTCCCACCGTGGTCGGCGGACTGGCCGCGATGGGGTACCGCATCTCGACCTCCGGCGCGCACGAACGGCAGGGCATCGTGCACCGGCTCGACGTCGGCACCTCCGGGGTGATGGTGGTGGCGCAGTCCGAGCACGCCTACACGGTGCTGAAGCGGGCCTTCAAACAGCGCACGGTCGACAAGCGTTATCACGCACTGGTGCAGGGACATCCGGATCCCTCCAGCGGCACCATCGACGCCCCGATCGGGCGGGCTCGCGGCAACGACTGGAAATTCGCGGTCACCGCCGACGGCCGGCCCAGCGTCACCCACTACGACACCGTCGAGGCGTTCCAGGCCGCGAGCCTGCTCGACATCCACCTGGAAACCGGGCGCACCCATCAGATCCGTGTGCACTTCTCCGCGATTCGCCACCCGTGCTGCGGTGATCTCACCTACGGCGCCGATCCGCGACTGGCCGAGCGGCTCGGTCTGCAGCGGCAGTGGTTGCACGCGCGCAGTCTCGGATTCGCCCATCCCGCCGACGGCCGCTGGATCGAGATCACCAGCGACTATCCCGACGATCTGGAGCATGCCCTGGATGTGCTGCGCGCGGTGTGACGGGTGCGGCCGGTGAGTGAGAAGTGGCGCCCCGCAATCGGTTTCGCGGTCGTGGTGGTGCTGCTGATCGCCGTGGTCGTCGCGGGCTGGGCGCGGCCGCCGCGCGCGTCGGTCCTCGGCACCGACCGGCTCGGGCCGGACTCCGGTGAACGCGTCGCCGACTATCTCGAGCGCGCGCACGAATCGCTGTCCGGCGTCGATACCGCTCCCCGCTGGGCGCTGGTGGTCTCGAGCACCGGCCTGAGCGCCGATGCTGTCATCGATATCGGTGCGGCACTGCGTATTTCGCAGGTGCTCTACCACGTTCCGATCGACCGCGTGGACAGCCCGGTGATCACGGTGCCGGTCCCGGCCGGGACCGCCGCGCTGCGGTCCGCGCAGGCGGCGGCTGCCGGTGCGATGGATCACGTGCAGGCCGACGACGACCGCTCCCGGCGTCTCGCGGCGGTGCTGGCCGCGCGCCTGCACTCCGGCTGCGCCTGCGCGGTGAACCTCGTGGTCCGCGGCACCCTCGCCCAGCTGCGAGGTCTGGCCTCCCGCACCGGGATTCGCAGTGTGCAGGCGCTGCCACCGGATGCCTCCGCGGGCGCGTTCGCGGTGTTGCCGCTGCTGCCCGAACACGTCGACGTCGTGGCGCCGGGACCCGACGACGGCCCGATTCCGGACCACTGAGCCCGTCCGGCGCTGTCGGTTCCGCGCGGCATAATCGAGGCAGCGGGCGAGGGGAGAGGATGTGCCGGTGGATCGAGACGCAGGGCAGCGGGACAGGGCGCAGGGGGTGCTACTGGGGGACAGCCGCCGGTGACGCACTGGGCGCCGGATACGAATTCACCCATCCGGCACCGGATTCGGTGATCGTGATGCGCGGCGGCGGCTCACTGCGGTGGGAACCGGGGGAGTGGACCGACGACACCGCGAGGCGGTGGGTATCGCGCTCGCGGCGGCCGAACACGGGGCGCTGCACCACCCGGCGGTCCCGCTGGGGCGCGTCGGCGATTCCGCCGCAGTGGGTCGCGCTGCTGCACGGATATCCACGGCTGCGCGGCGACGATCTGGTCGCGCTCACCCGCCGCGTCGTCGATGGCCGGATCGCACCGCGCGTTCGGCCGGATGCCGGATGATTGCCCGCCTGTGGGCTCGGGACCGGGTTGCCGTCCGATTCGCCGGAAACCCTCTAGGCTGTCGGACATGTCGATCACCGAGCAGCAAGCGCGCGCACCGGGCCTGACCGCGGCCGAGGTCGCGCAGCGCGTTCGTGACGGGCAGACCAACGATGTGCCGGATCGGGCGAGCCGATCGGTTGCCGACATCGTCCGGGCCAATGTGTTCACCCGGATCAACGCCATCCTCGGCGTCCTTTTCGTGCTGGTCCTGGCCACCGGATCGATCATCGACGGCATGTTCGGCCTGCTGATCGTGGCCAACAGCGTGGTCGGCGTCGTGCAGGAGCTGCGCGCCAAGCAGACCCTGGACAAACTCGCCATCGTCGGCCAGGCCAAACCGGTGGTGCGCCGCGACGGTGCCGCCACCGAAGTCGGCCCGAAGGATGTGGTGCTCGACGATCTGATCGAGCTGGGGCCCGGTGACCAGATCGTGGTCGACGGCGAGGTCGTCGAATGCGAACTGCTCGAGGTCGACGAATCGCTGCTCACCGGTGAGGCCGACCCGATCGACAAGTCGGTCGGTGCGAAGGTGATGTCCGGCAGTTACGTGGTGGCCGGATCGGGCGCCTACCGAGCGACCAAGGTCGGCAAGGACGCCTATGCCGCGCAGCTGGCGCACGAGGCATCGAAGTTCACGCTGGTCGATTCGGAGCTGCGCAGCGGTATCGACACCATCCTGAAGGTCATCACCTACCTGCTGATTCCGGCCGGCCTGGTCACGATCTACAACCAGCTGTTCTCCAGCCATCAGAGCTGGCGGCACGCGCTGAACGGTATGGTCGCCGCGCTGGTCCCGATGGTGCCGGAGGGCCTGGTGCTGATGACTTCGATCGCGTTCGCGGTCGGTGTGGTGCGGCTCGGCCAGCGCAGATGCCTGGTCCAGGAGCTGCCCGCGATCGAGGGCCTGGCCCGGGTGGACGTGGTGTGCGCGGACAAGACCGGCACCCTCACCGAGAACGGGATGCGGCTGTCGCAACTGCGGGTCGTCGGTGATGTGCGGGAAGAGCGGTTGCGCTCGGTGCTGGCCGCGCTCGCCCACGACGATCCGCGTCCCAACGCCAGCGTGCTCGCCATCGCCGAGGCCGTGACCGAGGATCCGGGCTGGTCGTCCACCGCGGTCGCCCCGTTCAGCTCGGCCAAGAAGTGGAGCGGCATCTCCTACGGCGAGCACGGGAACTGGCTGCTCGGAGCGCCGGACGTGCTACTCGACCCGGATTCCGGCATCGCCGCCACCGCGCAGGACATCGGCGCGCGGGGGCTGCGGGTGCTGCTGCTGGCGTCCTCGGATCGGCCCGTCGACGACCCGGACGCGCCGGGCACGGTGACGCCGCAGGCGCTGGTGGTGCTGGAACAGAAGGTTCGCCCGGACGCGCGCGAAACGCTGGATTACTTTGCCGGCCAGGATGTCGCGATCAAGGTGATCTCCGGCGACAACGCGGTGTCGGTGGGCGCGGTGGCCTCCTCTCTCGGCCTGCCCGGCGGTGACCATGCCGTCGACGCGCGCCGATTGCCCACCGCCCAGGCCGAATTGGCCGATGTGCTGGACCGCGAAACCACCTTCGGCCGGGTGCGCCCGGATCAGAAGCGGGCGATGGTGGGAGCGTTGCAGTCGCGCGGGCACACCGTCGCGATGACCGGCGACGGCGTCAACGACGTCCTGGCGCTCAAGGATGCCGATATCGGTGTCGCGATGGGATCGGGCAGTCCGGCCACCCGCGCGGTCGCGCAGATCGTCTTGCTGGACAACCGTTTCGCCACCCTGCCGTATGTGGTGGGGGAGGGCCGGCGGGTGATCGGCAATATCGAGCGAGTCTCGAATCTGTTCCTCACCAAGACGGTGTACTCGGTTCTGCTGGCCTTCCTCGTGGGAGTGGCCGGCATCGGATCGCAGATCTTCGATTACGCCCCGCTGTCGTATCCGTTCCTACCGCGGCACGTCACCATCGCCGCCTGGTTCACCATCGGCATTCCTGCCTTCATCCTGTCGCTGGCTCCCAACAACGAAAGGGCGCGAACAGGTTTCGTGCCGCGAGTGCTGCGGCTGGCGATACCCTCCGGCACGGTGATCGGGGTGATGACCTTCATCGCCTACCTGATCGCCTATTGGAGCGCGGACCAGAGCCTGCCGACCGAGGCGCGCGAGGTGCAGATCGGCACGACGGCGCTGATCACGCTGCTGGTGATCGCGGTGTGGGTGCTGGCGATCGTCGCGCGGCCGTGGAACTGGTGGAAGATCCTGCTGATCGCCGGTTCGGTCGCCGGTTATCTGATCCTGTTCACGGTGCCGTTCACCCGCCACTTCTTCAAACTCGACCCGTCGAACGCCGAGCTGACCGGGGTGGCGTTCGCCTGCGGCGCGGTCGGCATCGTGCTGGTGGAGGTGGCGTGGTGGATCACCGCGACGGTGACCGGTGAACAGCGGCACCTGTTCCCGGACTCGCCGGGCCGGAAGTCGCTGGGGCGCAAGGACTGAGCCGCGACGGCGCGTCAACTGGTCGCATGGTATGGCGCGCCGTGAACGTCCTTGTGCCACGCATCGATTCGCAACGCGGGTACCTTCGGCAGTATGGAGGTCCTGCTGCATCAGATCGATGCGTTCGCGGATGCGCCCTTCACGGGTAATCCGGCGGCGGTGATGCCGTTGTTCGGCTGGTTGCCCGACGAGCTGCTGCAGCGACTGGCCGAGGAGAACCGGCTGTCGGAAACGGCCTTCTATACCTCGGCGCTGCCGGTGGAGGCCGGATTGCCGCCCGGCGACGGCCCGGCGTTCTGGCTGCGCTGGTTCACTCCGGCCACCGAGGTCGACCTGTGCGGGCACGCCACCCTCGCCACCGCGGCGCAGATCTTCGACGATATGCATCCCACCGCCGGCCAGTTGCACTTCTACACCCGCAGTGGCTGGCTCGGGGTAAGCCGCAGCGGCGACGAGCTCGAACTCGATCTGCCGCTCGTGGAATCCGTGGATACCGTCCCGAACCCTGATCTGATCGCGGCCCTCGGGGTGCGGCCGCTGCGCGTGCTGACCGGCCAGGACGAGGTGGTCGTGGTCGCCACCGAAGCGGAAGTGATTCGCGCCCGCCCGAATTTCGCCGCCTTCCCGGTGCTGCGCCGCGGGGTGATCCTCACCGCACCCGGTGACCACACGGATTTCGTTTCGCGCTTCTTCGCCCCCGGCGTCGGTGTCGACGAGGATCCGGTCACCGGCTCCGCGCACGCCCAGCTGGCACCGCTGTGGGCCCGCGATCTGGGCCGCGGCGATCTATCGGCCCGCCAGCTCTCCGCCCGCACCGGCCGTCTGCGCTGCACGGTCAGCGGCTCGCGCGTGCTGCTCACCGGCCGCTGCCACCGCTACCTCGACGGGGTGGTCCGACTCCCGCGGGCGGAAATTCTGCCGACCTCGCCCTGAACGAATCCGCTCCGTGCGCCGGATCGGGCCGCCGTGGGCCGGCGGCCGTCGAGCACCCGTGACCGCGTCGGTCTGCGGTCGTGCCGACGAATGAGCGCGCGGTCCGAAACCCGCTCGACAGGCGTTACCGGACGGAAGTAGCGTGCGGCTGGTGCAGGTGCGTGGATCGGTGAACGACGTGGAGGAGACGACCGGTGCGGGGGGCCGAGGTCGGTGGGGGCGCTCGCTGGCCGGTGGCGGCGCGGCGGTCGGCGCGGGAGCGTATCTGATCTGGGGAATGTTCCCCGCCTTCTTCGGTTTGCTCGGATTCGCGGGGCCGGTGGAGATCCTGGCGCAGCGGATTCTGTGGACCCTGGTCGTGGTGCTGGTGTTACTGCTGGCGGCCGGGCGGTTGCGCGAACTGGGGGCGATCGACGGCCGGACCTGGCGGCTGGCGGCGGTGGCCGCGGCGGCGATCTCGATCAACTGGGGGACCTACGTCTACGGCGTGACGTCGGGGCACGTGGTGGAATGCGCGCTCGGCTATTTCATCAACCCGCTGGTCACGGTCCTGTTCGGGGTGGTGCTGTTCCGGGAGCGGCTGGCGTGGCCGCAGTGGGTGGCGCTCGGGCTCGGCGGCGCCGCGGTGGTGGTGCTGACCGTCGACTACGGCAAGCCGCCGGTGATCGCGCTCGTGCTGGCCTGTTCCTTCGCCACCTACGGTCTGGTGAAGAAGGTGATCCGGCTCGACCCGATGCGCAGCGTCGCCGCCGAGGGCGTGGTGTCCGCGCCGTTCGCGCTGGCGGTCGTCGTCGCTCTGGGCGTGCGCGGGGACGCCGAGTTCGGGCACGGTGCGGGGCACACCGCCTTGCTGGTCGCCACCGGCCCGGTGACGCTGATCCCGCTGTTGCTGTTCGCCTTCGCCGCGTCGCGCGTGCCGCTGTCGACCATGGGGATTCTGCAATATCTCACTCCCGCACTGCAATTGGCGTGGGGTGTGCTGGTGGGGCACGAGCCGATGCCGGCCTCGCGCTGGATCGGATTCGGACTGATCTGGACGGCGCTGGCGGTATTCACCGCCGACGCTCTGCACCGATCCCGGCGCTTGGCACGGCGGGACGCGCTGGGTTAATGGGTCGTTCATTCCGGTCACCGTGCACAACGGAGTCACCTTCGATTTCGCTCCGGTCCCGCCGCATATCACCGAGATTCAGCCGCAGCATTACGCCCTGCTGGTCTCCGAACCCGAATTCGACGCGGCCTACGCGAAGATCCGGGATCGAGGCCTGAGGTTCAGGGCCGATCCGCGGCAGAGCCGGGAAGGCGAGATCAACCACAACGACGGCGGTCGCGGAATCTATGTCCTCGACCCCAGCGGTCACTACCTGGAGTGGCTGACCGTGCACTACGGTGGCTGGCCCGCGGCGAACGGCGAACAGCGGTAGTGTGCGCCCGGCGGCCGAATTCGCTTCGTCCGCCGGCCTTTTCCGCGATCGAATCCACTGGTGTCAGCGCGAGACCGCGACACCCAGCGACAGGGCGGCGAAGGTTTTCGGTGCCGGAGAATCGTAGAACCGGTCCAGTTCGATGATCTCGAATCCGGCCTCGTCCAGTAATCCGCGGATATCGCGATTGAGGTGGCATCCACCGGCGATCACCTGCTGAACCGGATCGAGCCGATGCTGCCAGGCGCGCACGTTCGCATCCGGCGCCAGCCCGTGCTCGAGGAAATGAAAGGTGCCGCCGGGCAGCAGAACTCGCCGCACCTCCCGCAGCGCGACGGCGATATCGGGAATCGTGCACAGCGTCCACGTCGACAGCGCGCTGTCGAAACTGTTGTCCGCGAACGGCAACGACTGTCCGTCCAGGCCGGCCCGCTCCACCGGCACCGGCGAGTCCGCGACCCGCGCCGCCGCCAGCCGCCATCCCAGATCCGCCGGCTCCACGGCACTGACGTGACTCACCCCGGCGGGATAGAACGGCACATTGCGACCCGAGCCGAATCCGATCTCCACCACCCGGCCACGCAACCCCTCGCACACCCGGCGGCGCAGCCGATCGTTGGCCGGCACTCCGCAGACCCGATCCATCAACCGCGGCAGCACCCGCTCGCTGTAGATTCCCACCCTCTCACTGTGTCAAGTCACCCTGCGCGCCGCTACCCGTCAGGGCACGGGGGTGACGTATGTGCCGAGCCAGGTGGTGATGTAGCTCAGCACCTCGGGTGCGATCGTGGTTTCGATGGTCGGGTATTCCCTCGGGCTGCCGGTATCGGCGGGCTGCATCAGATGGTTGAGCCCGTCGAACACGTGGATGTCGGCATTCGGGTTGCCCGCGAGATCGGCCCGCGCGGCCGGGGCGCTCTGGGCGGCCGGAACCTGCATGTCCTTGGTTCCGTAGAAAGCCAGCACCGGAATACGCAGTGCCTGCAGGGCCGGTGCCGGGTCGTAGTCGACCAGGGCCTGGAAATACGGGGTGGTCAACTGATCGATCGCCGATTGCGGCTGCCGCTGCTCGGGTGGCAGGGAGTCGTTGTGTTCGGTGGCGAAACGGCGGATGTGTTCGTCGTCGCCGGTGCGGATCAACGTGGTCAGGGTGGTGATGTAGCCGACCTGCTTGCGGATGGCGTCGGCGTCGGCGTGCTCGCTGCGCAGCAGCAGGTCGTTCTGCGCGAGCAGCACCTCCGAGCCGGAGACGGCGGGTCCGGCCATCATGATCACGAAGGCGAGCCGGCTGTCGGGGCGGGTGGCGGCCAGCGGTGCGAGATAGCCGCCCTCGCTGTGGCCGAGCAGGCCGATGTGGTTGCCGTCGATATCGGGACGGCTGCGCAGATAGCCCAGTCCGGCCATGATGTCGTCGGTCAGGTCGGTGTAGCTGCAGGTGTCGAGTTGCCCGCCGGTGCCACCCACGCCTCGGTCGTCGGTGCGCAGGACGGCGTATCCGGCGCGGGTGAGCGTATCGGCGAGCAGCAGGAACGGTTTGTGCCCGGCGATCTCCTCGTTGCGATCCTGGGGTCCGCTGCCGGTCACCAGGACGACCGCCGGAAACGGTCCCCGCCCGCGCGGCCGGGTGAGCGTCCCGGCGATGGTGATGTCGTCGCTGCGGTAGCTGACGTCCTCGGATGTGTAGGGCCACGGCGGCTGGGGTTCCTGCGGACGCGGCGGAGTGGGCACCTTCCCGCGATGCATGGTCAGTGCCAGATCCTGCCCGGACTGGGTGAAGGTGCCGGTGACGGCGTCCGCGGAACGGTCGTAGCGGCCGTGGAAATGCGGGTCGCCCGGCAACCCGGGAATCGTGAAGGCGACGGCGTTCGGCGCGACGTCGACCTGTTCGAGCGGGAGATCGTAGATGCCCTGCGCCGGAACGGTCACGCTGCCACCGTTTTCGGTGAATGTCACTCCGATCGGCAGCTGCGGACCCGGCACCGGCAGCACCCCGTTCCAGTCGCCGGTGACCGGCGCGGGGCGCGGCGTGACGGTCGTCTTCTGGGAACTCGAGCAGGCCGCCACCAGGGCCACCGCCAGCAGCGCGGCCACCACGACGATCAGACGTCCGTGCCGCTCGGATCTCGGTGGGCTCCCCGCGTTGGCACCCGGCAGATCGGACCTCGTTGATCGCGACGATCGCATGCCTCAACGATGGCACACCGCCGCGGGCACAAAGGTGCTTCGGCAGATCACGACACCGGGTGTCGAAGCGGTCGTGAAGGTCACGGAAACGATCGGTGCCGCGTCGGGTCCGCCTCGAACCGGTCTCGGGGGTGTCACCGTGCGGACAACGTCGTTGCCCGCGCAACGGTACGCCCGTACCGTAGGGTATGTGAGCAACGACGCTTTACCCGCAGGTTCTGCGGCTCTGCCCGCAGGTGTGCGTGGCTCGGCCGCGGTCGAGTTCGAACCCTTGGTGCGCAATTTCGCGCGGATTGTCGGGGGCCGTGCCGGAGCCGGAGGCGGTCTGACCGTGCTTCGGCACGGTGAGCCGGTGGTCGATGTCTGGACCGGCTACTCCGATCTCACCACGCCCTGGACCCGCGATACGGGTAGCGTCGCGTTCTCCGCGACCAAGGGCATCGCCTCCACTGTCATCCATCGCCTGGCCGACCGCGGCCTGATCGACTACGCGGCCCCGGTGGCCGAATACTGGCCGGAATTCGGCGCGGCCGGAAAATCGCGAATCACGGTGGCGCAGTTGCTCACTCACCGCGCCGGACTGTCCTCGCTGCCGAGTGTCGCCGGCGGACTGGACGAGGTGCTCGACCACGAACTCATGGAACACCGCCTGGCCGCCGCCGCGCCGGACCGGTTGCTGGGGGTACCGGCCTACCACGCCCTCACCTACGGATGGCTGCTGGCGGGGCTGGCCCGCGCGGTCACCGGTATGAGTATGCGCGAGCTGTTCCGCACCGAAGTCTCCGAGCCGCTGGGCATCGACGGCCTGCATCTCGGACGCCCGGCGCCCGGATCGAATACCACGGTCGCCGCTCTCGCCGGTTCTCGGCTAGCCGTGGCCGGCACCGCACTCGGTGCCCTGGTCCTCGGGCAGGCGGGGCGTTTTCCGGGTCCGCCCGGCGCCGCGATTCGCGCCCTGTTCCTGCCGGGCCTGCATGCCCTCTTCGATGGTGACGAGCCGTCCATCCTCGCGACCGAAATGCCCGCGGGCAACGGCGTTTTCACCGCGGGCGCGCTGGCCTCGGTCTACGGCGTGCTCGCCGACGACGGCATGATCGGCGGTCGCCGGTATCTGTCGGCGCAGACCATGCGCCATATCCGGCGCGTGCAGACCCGCCGGCTCGACCACGCCCTGTTCTACTTCCCGATGATGTGGCATCTGGGCTATCACACGTTCCCGATTCCGGGGGCCTCTTCCGGATTCGGCCATATCGGCCTGGCCGGATCCTTCGGCTGGGCCGAACCGCGGCTGGGCCTGTCCGTCGGCTTCGTGCACAACCGGTTCACGCCCCACTCGTTCGTGTGGGATCAGCTGGCCGCGGCCTGGGTGCTGCCGCTGGTGGTTCGCGGCGCGCGAGCCATGCAGGACGGCCGTCGTTCGTCGCAGCGACCCGCCGCCTGATCGGACGCCGAACTGCCCTGTGCCGCAGAAACTCGTGCAGCACAGGGCAGTTCGTTCGTCGAGATCAGGTGAGGTACCGGTACGTGGGGGAGTTGGGATCCAGCTGCTGGCATTGGATCGGCGAGGCCTCCATGCGCGCCAGCAGTGCTTCGAGGCCGGACGGCGCGCCCAGTTCGATGCCGACCAGCGCGGCCCCGGTCTCCCGGTTGTTGCGCTTGACGTATTCGAAAAGTGTGATGTCGTCGTCGGGGCCGAGCACCTCGTCGAGGAACCGGCGCAGCGCACCGGGTTCCTGCGGGAAGTTCACCAGGAAATAGTGTTTGAGGCCCCGGTGCACGAGCGACCGCTCGATGATCTCGCCATAGCGCGAGACGTCGTTGTTGCCGCCCGACAGCAGGCACACCACCGTCGACCCCGGCTCGATATCGATCTCGGCCAGCGCGGCCACCGACAGCGCACCCGCCGGTTCGGCGATCACACCCTCGTTCTGGTACAGCTCGAGCATGGCGGTGCAGATGGCGCCTTCGTCGACCTGCATCATGCGGAAAGACCCCGCGCCCCTGGGCGATTCGGTGCCGATGAGCAGCGGCAGCGACGCATGCGACACCACGCGCCCACCGAATTTCGAGACCGTGGCATAGGGCAGGTCGCCCACCCGCCGCACGGCCGCGCCGTCGACGAAAGGATCGATCTGCGGCAGCGTGACCGGACCGCCCGCGACGAGTGCGGCCGTCATCGAGGCCGCACCCGCCGGCTCGACGCCGAGGATGGCGGTAGCCGGCGAGCGGTCACGCAGATAGGTGCCGATGCCGGCCAGGCACCCGCCACCGCCGACAGGGACGATCACCAGATCGGGGACGCTGGGCAGCTGTTCGAGAATCTCCACCGCCACGGTGCCCTGCCCGGCCGCGGTGCGGGCGTCGTCGAACGGCGGGACCATGGTGGCGCCGGTGCGGGCGACGTCGCCGGCGGCCGCCGCGGCCGCCGCGTCGAAGGTGTCGCCGACGGCGATCAATTCCACGAATTCGCCGCCGTGGGCGCGGATGCGGTCGCGCTTCTGCTTGGGTGTGGTGGTCGGTACGTAGATGCGGCCCTGAATCCCCATCGCGCGGCAGGCGAAGGCGACGCCCTGGGCGTGATTGCCGGCGCTGGCGGTGACGACTCCGGCCGCGCGTTCGCCGGCATCGAGCTGCACGATCAGGTTGTAGGCGCCGCGCAACTTGTAGGAGCGCACCGCGGTGAGGTCCTCGCGCTTGAGGTAGACGTTCGCGCCGGTGGCCGCCGACAACCGCTCGATTCGCTGTAGCGGCGTCGGCTCGACGATGTCGGAAATTCGCTTGGCGGCCGCGTCGATCTCGTCCGCGCTCAGTTCGGGCAGCGGAGCGGATACCTTCTCTACGACATCCAGCGGTTCAGACACCCGAACATGCTATCGGTCGCGCTAGCTCCGGCGCGCGGCAGCTTCCGTAGTGGTCCGGTACGCCCGAAACCGGCGCCGCCCGGGCCGTGGGCCGGGCGTCGCAGCGGTGACCGTCGTGAACCGGTGACCGTCGTGAACCGGTGACCGTCGTGATCCGGGTGAATCAGGACTTCGGGGTCAGGACGAAGAGCGGGATCTCGCGGGTGGTCTTCTTCTGGTAGTCGGCGTAGTCCGGGTAGGCCGCGACGGCCCGCTCCCACCAGACGGCCTTCTCCTCGCCGGTCACCTCGCGTGCCGTGTAGTCCTTCACCACATCGCCGTCGCGCAGCTCGACGGTCGGGTTGGCCTTGAGGTTGTAGTACCAGACAGGATGCTTCGGGGCGCCGCCCAGTGAGGCCACCGCCGCGTACTCGCCGTTGTGCTCGACCCGCATCAGCGGGGTCTTGCGCAACTTGCCGGTCTTGGCGCCGACACTGGTGACCAGAACGATCGGAATTCCCCGGTCGGGCAGGGTGTTGGCTTCGGTCCCGTTGGAGGCCTCGTACTTCTCGGCTTGCTCGCGGGACCAGGCGGACGGGCTGGGTGCGTATTCTCCGGTGAGTGGCATGACCCGCATAACAATCGATGGCCGCGGATGTGTTCCCGGCGGCGTTCGTGACCGGATCGCCGCAAATGTTCGGTGGACCGAAATTCCGGATACATGTAGCCTGACGACATGACAGCGGTCAGCCCCATCGTTCGCCCGGTCCGCCGTACCACGCAGACGGTGCGGCTCGCGGGTGTGCCGTGGCCGGTGTACAAGCTCGAGGCCGTCGCGCTGGGTGCGCTGGTCGCGCTGGTTCTGGGCCTGATCACCGGATCTGCACAGCTCGCCGTCCTGGTTGCCGCCGGTGCCGCGGCGCTGCGCTGGATCGTGGGTGTCACGGCCGGACGCCCGCCGCGCACCGCCGGCTGACCCGCCCTTCGTGGCGCGACGCCCGGTCGGGGCCGCCGACGTCACGCACGTCCTCAACCGGCCAGACAACCCGGGCCGAGCAGCGCCTTCAGATCACCCATCAGTGCCGAGGACGGCGAGACCCGCAGGTTGTCGGCGACCTTGAGCATCGTGGTCTTCTCGCGGGATCCGACGTGGCGGATGTGCACATCGGCGGTGCCGGGATGGCTGGACAGGACCCGCTTGAGCGCGCTCACCTTGTCGGGCGTGCACAGCCGGGTGGGAATCGTCACCGCCAGTGGCTTCTCCATGCCGATCGACGACAGATCCGGGACCACCAGATCGTTGGCGATCAGCGAGATCCGGTCGTCGCGCACCGAGACCCGTGCCTTCACCAGTACGACGGCGTCCTCGGCGATATCCATCCCGTACACCGAATAGGCCTGTGGGAAGAACAGCACCTCGATACCACCGGTGAGGTCCTCCAATTGTGCGGAGGCCCAAGGCATTCCGTTCTTGTTGACGCGCCTGGTCACCGAGGCGAGGATGCCGCCGATGGTCACCTGCGCGCCGTCCTTGACATCGCCCTGCAGAATCGCCGGGATCGGCGTATCCGCCTGTGCGGCGAGCACGTGCTCCACCCCGTTGAGCGGATGGCCGGATACGTAGAGTCCCAGCATCTCTCGCTCCAGGGCCAGCTTGTGCTTGGCCTCCCACTCCTCGTCGGGCACCTTGACGTCGAAGACCGAGGAGATCGAATCGTCGGCGTCGTCGAGCCCGCCGAACAGGTCGAACTGCCCGATCGCCTCCGCCTTCTTGGTGGCCATCACCGCGTCGATGGCATCGGAATGCACCAGCAGCAGGCCCTTGCGCGGATGTCCGAGCGAGTCGAAAGCGCCTGCCTTGATGAGGGATTCGGTGACCTTCTTGGTACAGGCGATGGTGTCGATCTTGTTCAGGTAGTCCGAGAAGTCGGTGAACTTCGACTTCTCGGTGCGTGCGGCGATGATCGAGGACACCACGTTGGTGCCGACATTGCGCACCGCGCCCAGACCGAAACGGATATCGGTGCCGACCGGCGCGAAGTTCTGCTCGGACTCGTTGACATCGGGCGGCAGCACCGTGATACCGAGGCGGCGGCAGTCCGACAGGTAGACCGCGGCCTTGTCCTTGTCGTCGCCGACGCTGGTGAGCAGGGCGGCCATGTATTCGGCCGGATAGTTGGCCTTGAAATAGGCGGTCCAGTAGGAGACCAATCCGTAGGCGGCGGCATGCGATTTGTTGAACGCGTAACCGGCGAACGGGAGGATGGTGTCCCACAGCGCCTTGATCGCGGCCTTGGAGTAGCCGTTCTCCAACATGCCCGCCTCGAAGCCCTCGAACTCCGCGGCCAGCACCTCGGCCTTCTTCTTACCCATCGCGCGGCGCAGGATGTCTGCTCGGCCGAGCGAGTAGCCGGCCACTTTCTGCGCGACGTGCATGATCTGCTCTTGATAGACGATCAGACCGTAGGTTTCGCCGAGGATGTCCTTCAGTGGTTCCTCGAGCTCCGGGTGGATCGGCTTGACCTCTTGGCGCCCGTTCTTGCGGTCGGCGTAGTCGTTGTGCGCGTTCATGCCCATCGGGCCGGGGCGATACAGCGCGCCGACGGCCACGATGTCCTCGAAGGCGGTGGGCTGCATGCGTCGCAGCAGATCGCGCATGGGCCCACCGTCGAGCTGGAACACACCCAGCGTGTCGCCGCGGGCGAGCAGTTCGAACGTTTTCGGATCGTCCAGCGGCAGCGCGTCGAGATCGACGTCGACGCCGCGGTTGGCCTTGGCATTGTCGATCGCGTCCCCGAGCACGGTGAGGTTGCGCAGGCCGAGGAAGTCCATCTTCAGCAGGCCGATGGCCTCACACGACGGATAGTCCCAGCCGGTGATGATGGCGCCGTCCTGGGCTCGCTTCCACACCGGGATCGCGTCGGTCAGCGGCTCCGAGGACATGATCACCGCGCAGGCGTGCACGCCGGCGTTACGGATCAGGCCTTCCAGACCCTTCGCCGTGTCGTAGATCTTGGCGATATCGGGGTTGGATTCGATGAGGGTGCGGACCTCGGCGGCCTCTTTGTACCGCTCGTGCTCGGGATCGGTGATACCCGATACCGAGATGTCCTTGGCCATGATCGGCGGCGGCAGCGCCTTGGTGATCTGGTCGGCGATCGCGAAGCCGGGCTGGCCGAACAGGACGCGGGCCGAATCCTTCAGCGCCGCTTTCGTTTTGATGGTGCCGAACGTGATGACCTGGGCGACCCGGTCGCTACCCCATTTCTCGGTGGCGTAGCGGACCATCTCACCGCGGCGGCGATCGTCGAAGTCGATATCGATATCGGGCATCGAGACGCGCTCGGGATTGAGGAATCGCTCGAACAGCAGACCGTGCGGCAGCGGGTCGATATTGGTGATCTTCAGCGCGTAGGCGACCAGCGAACCGGCGGCCGAACCACGGCCGGGCCCGACCCGGATCCCGACCTCGCGGGCGTGGTTGATCAGGTCGCCGACGACGAGGAAGTAGGCCGGGAAGCCCATCTTCAAAATCACGTCGATCTCGTACTCGACCTGATCGAGGTACTTCTGCGGGACGCCGTCGGGGAAGCGGTACTCCAGGCCGCGCGCGACCTCCTTGCGCAGCCACGACGCCTCGGTCTCACCCTCGGGCACCGGGAATTTCGGCATCCGGTCGCGGTGGGTCCACACATCCTCGTAGGACTGCACGCGCTCGCCGATCAGCACGGTGTTGTCGCAGGCGCCGGGGACCTCGCCGTCCCAGATCTCACGCATCTCCGCGGCCGACTTCAGGTAGTAGCCGCTGCCGTCGAATTTGAACCGGGTCGGGTCCGAGAGCGTCTTACCCGTCTGAATGCACAGCAGCGCCTCGTGATTCGTGGCGTCGGATTCGTGTACGTAGTGGCAGTCGTTGGTGGCCAGCGGCGGGATACCCAGCTTCTTGCCGATGTCGATCAGGCCCTCGCGCACCCGGCGCTCGATGGACAATCCATGGTCCATGAGTTCGAGGAAGAAGTTGTCCTTGCCGAAGATCTCCTGCCACTTGGCCGCGGCCTCCAGCGCCTCGCGCTCGTGCCCCAGTCGCAGCCGGGTCTGCACCTCGCCCGACGGGCAGCCGGTGGTGGCGATGATCCCCTCGGCGTACTGGGCGATGATCTCGGCGTCCATGCGCGCCCACTTGCCGAGTTGGCCCTCGATCGAGGCCAGACTCGACAGCTTGAACAGATTCCGCAGACCGGTCGCGGTCTCGGCGACCATGGTCATATGGGTGTAGGCGCCGGAACCGGAGACGTCGTCGCTCTTCTGGCTCGGGTCACCCCACTGCACGCGCTTGGTGTTGAACCGGGACTCGGGCGCGATGTAGGCCTCGATGCCGATGATCGGCTTGATGCCCTGCTTTTTGGCCGAGTTGTAGAACTCCGAGGCGCCGTACATATTGCCGTGGTCGGTCATCCCGACCGCGGTCATCCCGAGCCGCTCCGCCTCCTTGAACAGGGGCGTGATCTTGGCGGCGCCATCGAGCATCGAGTACTCGGTGTGATTGTGCAGATGTACGAATCCCGAGTCGGCCACGCGAGGAATCCTAGTCGACCGGACCGACAGCCGATGCCAGGGAACTACATGCGTGCAATTCGGAGCTCGGCGTGTCGGGCGAGTCTCCCGGATTCGCCGGGGAGTGTCGCGCATCGCCGTGGCGAACCTCACCACCGCGACCGCGGCGGGCGGGCGACAGCCGGAACGGATTCGAGTCGCACCGGTAACGCCACGCGGGCCCGGCGGCGATAACCCGGCTGCGAGAGACGAACGGTCCGGAAGGGCAGATCGGTGCGTCACGGCGGTCGGCGGTCAGCGTGCCGCTCCCCGTCTCGCCGATGACGGTCGACCGAGACGAGGGCGGTCGGCCGTCATCATTCTCTTCGGGAAGCCGGGTGGTGCAGAGGTCCTGCAAGGAGGCCGGCTTGTCGGGCGTCACTGATATCTTGTGACTCGACAGCTGCTCGGTAACACTGAGGCAGTCAAGGGCAGGCGTTGACGCACAACGTAATTGGCTCAGGGGGCGGAACGTGAGCGGGACGGCAGATGCGTTCGAAGTAGAAGCGAGTACTCCTGTCGGTACGGTGATCGGACGCCACGCCGACCGGCACCGGAAGTGGTGACCCCGCCGTGTTGACCGGGCGGAGGTACCGTCTCGAACTCACTTCCGATCAGCAGGCTCGGTGCGAGACGTTTGCCGCCGGCTGCAGGTCCGTCTGGAATACTGGGCTGGAGCAACGACGCATGTACCGCTCGCGGGGTGCATGGATCAATTACGCGGAGCAGGCCGCGCAGTTGCCCGAGGCGAAATCGGAACACGACTGGCTGAAAAGTGTGCCCGCGCATTGTCTTCAGCAGACGTTGATGGACCTGGACAGGGCTTGCCGCACGCAGGGCACATGGAAGGTGCGGTGGCGTTCGCGGCGCCGGTGGGCCCCATCGTTCCGATTCCCGGAAGGCTCGAAGATTGTCGTGGAGCGGTGGGGGCGCAAAGCGGGCCGTGTAAAGCTGCCGAAGCTGGGATGGGTGCGCTTCCGATGGTCGCGTCCGCTCGGCGGGAAGATACGGTCTGCGACGGTGAGACGTGATGGTGACCGATGGATGGTGTCCTTTCTCATCGACGACGGACAAGCACGCCCCCGATGTCATGGGCGGCCGGGCAGCGCGGTCGGCGTGGATCGCGGTGTGAGCGTTGCGGTCGCCTGTTCGGATGGTGCGACGCTGAACGGATCCTTCGGTGCCGACGGCGCGGTAGCCCGGCTTCGTCGCTTGCAGAAGAAGTTGTCTCGGCAGAAGGTGAACTCGCACAACCGGGCGGATACGGTCGGCCGGATACGCCGCCTTCGGAGGCGCGAAAGAGACCAGCGCAAAGATTTTGCTGCCAAGGTCGCGCACCGGATCGCGACAGCGAATGCGACTGTGGTGCTGGAGGATTTGAAGATTCGGAGCATGACCCGCAGCGCGAAGGGCAGCGTGAACGCTCCGGGCACCAATGTACGGCAAAAAGCTGGACTGAACCGCGCCATTCTCGCCAAGGGTTGGTATCAGCTTCAGCTTGCGCTGGAGGCGAAGGCCCGGTACACCGGGAGTACGATTGTCAAAGTCCCGGCAGCATTCACGTCACAGGCGTGTTCAGCGTGTGGCGCGGTGGACGCGAGATCGCGTAAGAGCCAAGCGCGTTTCGTATGCACCCGCTGCGACATGACGTTGAATGCGGACATCAACGCTGCACGGAACATCTTGGCCGCCGGGCTGGCGGTCACAGCCTGTGGAGACCTCGACAACGGTCGGTCTGGGAAGCAGGAACCAGCAGGAAACCGTGAGGAATTACTGCCTCCGCCCTAGCCGGTGCGGAGATTTCCGCGTTCATTCGTGGGAGGACTGTCAAAATTCGAGTAGTTCGCTACTCGCGAGCGGCACGGTACGGGGCGCGAGGATTGCCGGTATGAAGCGTTTGGTTGTGTGCTGTGACGGCACGTGGGGATCGGAGAGCAATCCGACGGTCTCCAACGTTGTGAAGATCGCCGAGTCGGTGCGGTCGAGCGCCGTCACCGATGCGGGCGACCATGTGGGACAACGGGTTTTCTATGTCGACGGCCCCGGCTCCCGCGGCTATCTGGCCGACAAACTGCTCGGCGGCGCGTTCGGGCTCGGCCTCGACGCCAACCTGTCCACGATGTACTGGCAGCTGGCACTGAACTGGGAACCAGGGGACGAGATCTACGTCTTCGGCTTCAGTCGTGGCGCCTATACCGCCCGCAGTCTGGTCGGAATGATCAACCGGCTCGGGCTGCTCACCGCCGACGCGATGGTCGAGCGCGCCTATCCCGAGGCGCTGAAGATCTACCGTCAGCGCAAAGTGGATCCCGACGGTCCGGATCGGCCGGAGTGGATCGAATTCCGTGAACGACACTGCGTCTACCCGGTGCCGATCACCTTCCTCGGCGTCTTCGACACCGTCGGCGCGCTCGGGGTGCCGCTGCTGACGTCGTGGCGCTACCGCTTCCACGACGTACGGCTGTCGCGAAATGTGCGGTACGCGCGCCAGGCGCTCGCGATCGACGAACGCCGCCGGATGTACGCGCCGTGCCTGTGGGAAATCACCGACGACCCCGAGGGCGGCCCGAGCGGCGCCGACCGGGTGCAGCAGGTCTGGTTCGAGGGTGTGCACACCGATATCGGCGGTGGCTACGTCGACAGCCGGCTCTCCGACATCACGCTGCGGTGGATGGTGGACCAGGCTCGGACCGCGGGACTGAGCTTCGACGACGAGCGCATCGAACAACTCCTGAACCGCCGTACCTCCGCGCAATCGGCCGCCGCGCCGGAGCCGGCGGTCGCGGTGCCGGATTCGCCTCCGCGGGCGCACGATTCGCTCACCGTCTTCTACCGCGTCCTCAATCGCGTGGGCTGGGCGCTGCATCCGCGCAACCCCCGCTTCTACGCGGATTCCTGGCGCCGTCTGTCCGCCCCCGGTGATCGACGTGTCTACCTCGCCGACTGTGCCGCGCCGTGCGCGACCTACCGCCCACCGAACGTCGTCCGCTGGGCCGAGGAACTGGCCGGACCGCTGCCCACCCTGCCGGTCGGTGCGAGCGACGACAGCATCGGCGATCACCCGGCAGGTGAATATGTCGCGGGCGGACAGCACCCGACGGGTAGCGGCTCCGTGGCCGGGACCGCCGCCTGATCGCCGCCGCCCATCTCGGCGCTCGCCCGGCGCGCTCGCCGGCGGTGCGGAGCTACGGCCCTGCTGAACTGCCGGAAATGACCGGTTTCGGCGACCGCCGGGGCGGCCGACGGCGGATCGGCGGCGCCTCGTTCGCCGTGTGGTGCTGCCGAGTCGCCGGGCGGTGCCCGTCGGCCGAACCCCTCCCCGGGCGCGTCCGGTGCGCGCCCGGGTTCGCTTGTGTCTCAGTGCCTTAGACGGCCGCGGCGGTCCGAACCGTGCATGCGGCGAGGACGCGTGACCTGATCGAGATAAAACCGGGGTGTGATCGGTCGCACACATCACTGCAGGTCCAGCCGATTTTTCTCAGCGTAATAAAATCCATTGTTCATTTGACGTTATGTTTACGTTAACTTGCCGCAATCATTCTGTGACTTGCCAAGAAGCAGACAAACGGTCTGTTTTCACCGCGGCGAGCGGGCTTTCGTCCTGTGGATCGTCGCGTTGGTCCCACCACCGTTCGACGCATCCGGAGTTCGCATCACCATGCAGATCAGAAGACTGTTACCCCTCGCCGTCCTCGCCGCCGTCGTCACCGTGCCCGTCGCGGCCCACGCCGATGCCGGCGTGCCGCCGCAGCTGCAGCAGAGTGCCCAGCAGTGGGTGCACGGATTGCCGCAGCCGCAGCAGGATCAGGCTCAGCAATTCCTGCAGACCCTGCCGCAGCCGCTGCAGCAGG
The DNA here is from genome assembly GCF_002933465.1 of Nocardia nova. Taxonomy (GTDB): domain Bacteria; phylum Actinomycetota; class Actinomycetes; order Mycobacteriales; family Mycobacteriaceae; genus Nocardia; species Nocardia nova_B. Next base: position 9,171 of record NZ_PSZE01000035.1, on the reverse strand, counting down.
TGATCCCGCAGACTTATACCGACAACCTCGACGGCTGGATCAAGCACGCGCTCTTCGTGATGGGGCAGCACGGCATTCCGGGCAGCTACGACGGCATCTACCGCAATGTCATGCGCGAGTCGGGCGGCAACCCGCGTGCCATCAACCTCTACGACTCCAACGCCGCGGCCGGCATCCCCTCCAAGGGCCTGATGCAGGTCATCGATCCCACCTTCGCCGCCTACCACGTCGACGGCACCTCGGGGGACATCTACGACCCGGTCGCCAACATCGCCGCCGCCTGCAACTACGCCGCGCACCGCTACGGCTCGATCGACCACGTGTTCTCCGCGTACTGATCCGGGCTCGATCCGGCCTCAGCGCACCAGCAGCGCCACCGGCAGGCGGGCGAACAGCTTCTCCAACCGGGTGCGGCCGGTGAAGGTGTGGCCGGTGAGGCGGTCGGTCCAGGTGCCCGAGGGCAGGTCGAGGACGGTATCGGCCCACCCGCCCTCGGCCAGGGCCACGCTGTAGCGGGTCGCGGCAACAATCACCTGTGGCGCCTCACCGCTGCGGCCGCGCGCATATCCCACCAGGTGTTCGCTGCGGTCGCCGCTGCCGAACAGTGGTGTGTAGGAGCCGCCGACGAAGCAGTCCGGCCGCTCTCGCCGCAACCACAGGGCGTAGGCGACGATCCACATCTTCGCCGCACCGGAGTTCTCCAATTCCGGTGTGCCCGTGAGGGATTGCAGCATCGCCAGCCGATGCCCGAAATCGACCGGCCGCCGGTTGTCCGGATCGACCAGCGAGTCCTCCCACAACTCGCACCCCTGATACACATCGGGGATGCCGGGACCGCACAGCTGAAGCAGCTTCTGCCCCAGCGAATCCGACCACGCGTGCGGTGCGAGCCGGGTCGCCAGCTCGCCCAGTTCGGCGCCGACCGGCCCGTCGATCACGGTGTCGAGCCAGCGATGCACCTCGGCCTCGAAGTCGACGTCGGGTTCCTCCCACGAGGAACGCAGGCCGGCCTCGCGCACCGCCTTCTCCGCGAACAGGTGCAGGCGTTCGCGAAACCTCGGCACTGTGGCGGGGCGGCGCCCGTCGACCGGCCACACACCGAACATGTTCTGCAGCAGGAAGTTCGCGGTCGGCCCATCCGGTGCGGGCGCGAGGTCCAACCAGGCGCCCACCGCCTTGGCCCAGCTGTCGGCGACCTGCGACAGCACCGTGATGCGGGCGCGCACATCTTCGCCTCGCTTGGTGTCGTGCGTCGACAGGGTCGTCATGGTGGCCGGGCGACGCCCCGCGCGTTCGGCATTGGCGAGATGGAATTCCAGCACCGAACGGCCGAACCTGCCCGGGTCACCGCCCATCTCCTGCAGCGACACCAGACGCGCCGCCTGATAGAACATGGTGTCGTCGACCGCCTTGGCCGCGACCGCGCCGCCGACCTGATGCATCCGCCGCGCTGCTTCCCCGCCGGCGGCCAGCGCCCGCACGAGGACCGACAGCGGGGCGGTCAGCTCCCGGTTGCGCTGCTGCACCTTGGCCACCACGGTGCTGAGCACCCCGGACAGGGGTGCGTAGTCGGTGCGATACACCGGCAGATGGGACAGCACCTCGATGGTGGCGTTGGTCAGCGCCATATCGCTGATCGCGGCCGAATCGAATCCGTTCACCGCGGCGTCGCGCTTCACCGCGCCGACCAGTCGCCGGACCTCGGGCACGAGCAGGCGTTCGGCCACCGCGCGTTTGATGCGGTGTTCGGTATCGGCCATCCAGGCGGCATCGCTGCCGTGTCCCGACATCCGCCGCGACAGCTCGGTGAGCGCGTTCTCCCCGGCCGGATCGACGAAGATACCGCCGACCTCGGCGAGCGCTTCGTATCCGGTGGTGCCGTCGACCGGCAGGGTGGCGTCGAGCGGTTCGTGGCGGCCGAGCACCTTCTCCACCAGCAGCAGCCGCTGCGGGCCGATCAGTCGGCGCAATTTCGCCAGATAGGCGGCCGGATAAGCCAATCCGTCGGGATGGTCGACGCGCACCCCGTCGATGAGATCGTGTTCGCACCAGGCGGCCAGTTCGCGATGGGTCAGGTCGAAGACCGCCGGCTCCTCCTGCCGGATCGCCGCCAGCTCCGAGACCGCCAGGAATCGCCGATAGCTGCAGATCCCGGCTTTCCAGCTGACGAGGCGATAGTGCTGGCGGTCGTGGATGCGCAGCGCGTTCTCCCCGTCGGTGCCGGGGGCGATCGGGAAACGCAGATCGCGCAGGGCCAGGACGGGTTCGGGGCCCGAGCGGTCGACGGTCAGCGCGGCCGGATCGTTCTCGCTGTGCAGGACGGGCAGCGCCAGCCGCCCGCCCGCGCCGTTGCCCGAGCTCCAGTCGATGTCGAAGAAATGCGCGAATTTCGAATTCTTGCCGTTGCGCAGCACATCCCACCACCACGGATTGCGCCGCGGATCGCCGACACCGACATGATTGGGCACCAGATCGACGATCAGGCCCATGCCGCGGCCGCGCACCTCGTCGGCGAGCGCCTTCAGCCCGCCCGGCCCGCCCAGTGCCGCCGACACGGTGGTCGGATCGGTGACGTCGTAGCCGTGCGCGGAGCCCGGCATCGCGGTCATCACCGGGGACAGATACAGATGCGAAATACCCAGCTGCTGCAGATATTCGGCGATCGCGCGGGCATCGGCGAAGGTCAGGGCGTCCGGGCGCAGCTGTAGCCGGTACGTGCTGCGCACGGGGGTCCGGCGAGCGATCGGGCCGGTGCGGTGTTCAGGGGAAGGGGTGTCTGTCATCTCGATATCGGTGTGGATTCGGTACGGCGGAGAACGAGCAGGCAGCGGGCGGGTACGGCGACCGTGGCCGCTGCGGGGTAGGTGGCATCTGTGCGCCCGGTGGGTGTCGAGCAATCCAGCGCTACCGTCCAGTGCGCGCCGAATTCCGGTCCGGGTACGGCGAATTCGAGGGGTGCGTCGTGGGCATTGAAACACAGCAGGAAGGAATCATCGCGCACTCGTTCCCCGCGCGGGCCCGGTTCGGCGATCGCTTCGCCGTTGAGGAACACCGCCAGGGAGCGGGCGAAGCCGGTATTCCAGTCGGCGGTGGTCATCTCCGTGCCGCCGGGGGTGAACCACGCGATATCGCCGGAGTCGGCGCCGGGGCGCCCATCGGACACGGCGCCGGGGCGCCCATCGGACACGGCGCCGGGGCGCCCATCGGATACGGCGCCGGGGCGCCCATCGGATACCGAGCCGGGGCGCCTGCGGTCGAGAGTGCCGGGACGTCCGTCGAAGAAGCGCCGGCGCCGGAACACCGGATGGGCGTGGCGCAGTGCGAAGGCCGTGCGGGTGAACGTCAGCAGGTCGGCGTACTTTTGCGCGGCGCCCCAGTCCATCCAGGACAGTGGCGAATCCTGGCAATAGGCATTGTTGTTGCCCTGCTGGGTCCGCCCGATCTCGTCGCCGTGCAGCAGCATGGGTGTGCCCTGCGACAGCGCCAGGGTGGCGATCATGTTGCGGCTCTGACGATCTCGCAGCGCGCAGACCTCCGGATCGTCGGTGGGACCCTCTATCCCGCAGTTCCAGGACCGGTTGTCGTTCTCGCCGTCGCGGTTGTCCTCGCCGTTGCCGTGATTGTGTTTGTCGTTGTAGGACACCAGATCTCGCAGCGTGAACCCGTCGTGAGCGGTGACGAAGTTGATGCTCGCGCCCGGGCGGCGGCCGGTGGCCTCGTACAGATCGGAACTGCCGGTGAACCGGGAGGCGAATTCGCCCAGGGTCGCCGGTCGGCCGCGCCAGTAGTCACGCACGGTATCGCGGTACTTGCCGTTCCATTCGGTCCACAGCCCCGGAAAGTTCCCGACCTGGTAGCCGCCTTCGCCGACATCCCACGGTTCGGCGATCAGTTTGACCTGACTGACCACCGGGTCCTGCTGCACCAGATCGAAGAACGTGGAAAGCCGGTCCACATCGTGTAATTCGCGCGCCAGCGTGGCCGCCAGATCGAAGCGGAAGCCGTCGACGTGCATATCGAGAATCCAGTACCGCAGCGAATCCATGATCAGCTGCAGGGTGTGCGGATGGCGCACGTTGAGGCTGTTGCCGGTGCCGGTGTAGTCCATGTAGTGCGCCGGATCGTCCTCGGCCAGACGGTAATACGCCGCGTTGTCGATCCCGCGCAGGCCGATCGTCGGCCCGAGGTGATTGCCCTCGCCGGTGTGGTTGTAGACCACGTCGAGGATCACCTCGATGCCGGCGCTGTGCAGTGCGCGGACCATCGCCTTGAATTCGGTGACCGCGGCCCCGGCCCGCGGATCGGCCGCGTACTCGTGGTGTGGTGCCAGATAGCCGAAACTGTTGTACCCCCAGTAGTTTCGCAGTCCGCGGTCGAGCAGGATTCGGTCGTGCAGGAACTGGTGGACCGGCATCAGTTCGATTGCGGTGACACCCAGCGACAGCAGATGGTCGATGATCGCCGGATGCGCGATACCCGCGTAGGTGCCGCGCAGTCGTTGCGGAACCGCCGGATGCGTCATCGTCATACCCTTGACATGGGCTTCGTAGATGACGGTTTCGTGAAATGGCCGCCGCGGCGCGCGGTCACCGGCCCAGTCGAAGTACGGGTTCACCACCACGCCGGTCATGGTGTGTCCCAGCGTATCCGCGCCGTAGGTGTGCAGGGTGGCATCGGCGGCGAACCGGCCCGTGAAGGCCTTGCCGTACGGATCGAGCAGTAGTTTGCTGCTGTCACAGCGCAATCCGCGGGCGGGCTCGTAGGGGCCGTGCACGCGGAACCCGTAGCGCTGCCCGGGGGCGACGGTGGGCAGATAGGCATGCCAGACGTATCCGTCGACCTCGTCGAGTGGGATGCGGTGCTCACCGCCCGCGCGATCGATCAGGCACAGCTCGACCTGTTCGGCAACTTCGGAGAACACCGAGAAGTTGGTGCCGGCGCCGTCGTAGGTCGCGCCCAGCGGATAGGCGGCACCCGGCCAGACGCCGAGAGGCGTCATCTCACCGGATGTATCGGGCCGAACCATATACCGACAGTAACCGTCGCGCCGGAGCCGCCGGTGCGGGTGGGCCGAGTCGTGCCGGGCCGGTAATCCGGTGGCTATCGATGGCCCGGCCGCGGCCGACGGGCCTCGCGGTTCCCGCGGCACCGCGGTTACCGCAGGCTGCGCCGCCAGGTCTGGCCGACGAGGTCGGCGCCGAAACTGTGGTGTGGCCGGGAATCGACGAGCTCGAATCCGGCGCGCTGATAGATCCGCCGCGCCGCGGTGAGCACATCGTTGGTCCACAGCACCATGTCCCGGTATCCGGCCTCGGTCGCGAACCGCAGGCACTGCTCGACCAGTGCGGTGCCGACGCCGAGCCCGCGCGCCGACGGTTCCACGAGCAGCAGCCGCAGCCGGGCGGTGGTCTCGTCCTCGCGCACGCACAACACCGCACCGGCCGCCGCGCCGCCGGTCTCGGCGATCCACGCCCGCTCGGTGTCCGGATCGTGCCCGGCCAGGAAGTCGGCCACGATCTTCACGACCAGCGCCTCGTAGTCGGTGTCCCAGCCGTATTCGGCGGCGTAGAGCACCGCATTGCGCTGGATGATCCAGCCGTAGTCGCCGGGATGTGGAGATCGGAGGCGGACCTCGTTCGTACGGTCCGCCGCTGGTGCGCTGGTGTGGCTCGCCGCTGGGACGCTTGCGCGGCTCGCCGGGGTGGATGGGGCGAGCAGTTGTTCGATCGTGCGCATCGCGGTGCGCAGGCGACGCCGGTCCGCGGCGCTGTGCCCGGCCAGCAGTGCGGCGATGTCGCGTGCGGAGCGGCGGTCGAGATCGTCGGCCGCGGCCCGTCCGGCTTCGGTGAGCTGTACGAGTTGCAGCCGAGCGTCGGAGTCGGATCGGTGCCGGCGCACCAGCCCGGCGCTCTCGAAGCGGGTGAGGATCCGGCTCAGATAGCCGGGGTCCAGGCCCAGGTCGGTGCGCAGCATGCGGACGCCCAGCGGTCCGGAGTGCGCGAGTTCGAACAGGATCCGTGCCTCGGTGAGCGAGAAGTCGCTGTCGAGCAGGTGTTCCTCGAGCACGCCGATCACCCGGGTGTAGCGGCGGTTGAACGCGCGCACGGCGTCGACGTCGTCCTGATCGAGTGCGGAGATCGTCACGGCCCTCCTTTCGCAGTTCTTTGACTGAGTCAAATATATCGCGCGACGGCCCCGTGTACACCCGATTCGCCGCGGTGATAACTTGAACGATGTTCAAGACCGTCTCGTGAAGGGATTCGCGTGGCCCTGACAGCCGACCAAATCACCGCCCTCGACGCCGCGCACGTCTGGCATCCCTACGGTGGCTTCCCGGCGAGCACCGAACCGCTGGTGGTCGCCTCGGCCGCGGGCACCCGCCTGACCCTCGCCGACGGCCGCGAACTGGTCGACGGGATGAGTTCATGGTGGGCGGCGGTGCACGGCTACCGGCACCCCGTGCTGGACGCCGCGCTGATCGAGCAGTCGCAGCGGATGAGTCACGTCATGTTCGGCGGGCTCACCCACGAACCGGCGGTGCGGCTGTCCCAACTGCTGGTGGAGCTGACTCCCGACGGTTTGGACAAGGTGTTCCTCTGCGATTCCGGCTCCGTGTCGGTCGAGGTCGCGGCCAAGATGTGCCTGCAGTATTGGCGGGCGCTCGGACAACCGGAGAAACGGCGGCTGTTCACCTGGCGCGGTGGGTATCACGGTGACACCTTCACTCCGATGAGCGTGTGCGATCCCGAGGGGGGCATGCACTCGCTGTGGACCGATGTGCTGGCCGAGCAGATCTTCGCGCCCGTACCGCCGGTCGACTTCGATCCCGGCTACGTCGCGGAGCTCGACCGGCTGCTGGCCGCGCATGCGCACGAGACCGCGGCGGTGATCGTCGAGCCGGTCGTGCAGGGCGCGGGCGGGATGCGTTTCCATCATCCGCGCTACCTGAACGAGCTGCGCCGGCTGTGCGACGAGCACGGCGTGCTGCTGGTCTTCGACGAGATCGCCACCGGATTCGGCCGCACCGGAACGCTTTTCGCCGCCGAGGCCGCGGGGGTGGCGCCCGATGTGATGTGCGTGGGCAAGGCCATCACGGGCGGATATATGACCCTGGCCGCCGCCTTGTGCACCACCCGGATCGCCGAAACCGTCAGCGCGGCCCACGGCGGGCTCATGCACGGGCCCACTTTCATGGGCAATCCGCTGGCCTGTGCGGTCGCGGTCGCCTCGGTGGAACTGCTGCTCTCACGGGATTGGGCGGGCGAGGTCGCCGCGATCGAAGCCGGGCTGACATCGGGACTCGCTGCGGCGCGGGATAATCCGCGCGTGGTGGACGTGCGCGTGCTCGGCGCGATCGGGGTGGTGGAACTCGACCACTCGATCGATATGGTCGCCGCGACCCGCGCCGCCGTCGAGGCCGGCGTGTGGCTGCGGCCGTTCCGCAATCTGGTCTACACCATGCCGCCGTTCATCAGCAGTGCCGACGATATCGCCCGCATCGCCGCCGGCGTGGTCGCCACCGCCGCGGCCGGTTGAGGCCCCCGAATTCCCCTCCGCCGCGGTTCGTCGTATATCGGAAATTTATCTTCGTGTGATACGGTGACAGCGAGCACGAAAATTCCTGTCTATCATCGGCATTCGCGCGGTGATATCCACCGGATCCTTCGGACGGTGAAAGGGAATTCGATGATCGGCACCGAACCCAGTCGCTCGGCGATGATGGCGGCCGCGGCCCGTGCCGCCCACCTGCTGGTCGACAACGAGCCCTATCTGTTCCGCGACACCATGGCGTCCGCCCTGCTCGGCCCCCATGCGGAGGAGCTCATCGGCTACCACCTGCACCACGGCGAACATCCGCTGCTCGCCGCGGTCCGGGCGCAGGCGACGGTGCGCAGCCAGTGGGTCGAACAGCGCCTCGCGGAATCGGCCGCGGCGCAATATGTCATTCTCGGGGCGGGACTCGACAGTTTCGGATATCGCGATGCGGCCGAAGGTATCCGGGTATTCGAGGTCGACCATCCCAGCACCCAGCGGTGGAAAAGGGAAATCCTCGCCATCGGCGATATCCGCCCGGTCGGCGAGGTGGTTTTCGTACCCGTCGATTTCGAACGCGACGATCTGCCGCGGCGATTGGCCGATGCCGGATTCGACCGTGCCCGTCCCGCACTGGTCAGCTGGCTCGGCGTCAGCATGTATCTCACCGCCGAGGCGATCGACACCACGCTGGCCGCCCTCTCCGGTCTGGCCCCCGGCACGGAACTGGTGATGGAGTACATGCTCGATCCGGCACTGCGCGACGGCAACGGACACGCCTACGCCGAATCCGTCCAGCCGATCACCAGCGCGCAGGGCGAACCGTGGCTGAGCACCTTCGCTCCGGAAATCCTCGACGAGGTCCTGCGCCGGTACGGATTCACCACGGTCGAGCACATCAGCCACCGAGCGGCCGTACCGGCGGATCGGTGGAAGCGGGCCGATGCGCTGCAGCCGGTGGACCTGTGCCGGCTGGCACATGCGCGCATCGGTGGGTGACGCCGCCGTGGCCTGCGGCGGTGGGCGCGGTGTGTTTGGCTGGACTCCGACGCCTAGGAGCCGAGGAGTGGGGAATGCGGGCACTGCGAGTGATCGTCGTCGGCGGGGGAATCGGCGGAATGGCCGCCGCGATCGGCCTGCGCCGGGGCGGGCACGATGTCGAGGTCTGGGAGCGGGCCGCCGATATCGGCCAGGCGGGGTCGGGATTGACACTGTGGCCCAACGGGTTACGAGCCCTGGATGCGATCGGAGTGGGCGCGCGGGTGCGCTCGCGGGCGCTGGCCGATACCGAGGGCGGAATCCGTGACCGCTCCGGCCGCTGGCTGACCCGCACCGACACCGGGACAATGGCCGAGCGGTACGGCCCGGTGGTGGCCGTCCACCGTGCGGACCTGTTCGACATTCTGCGCACCGCACTCGGCGACGACCGGCTGCGACTGGGACGCGCCGTCACCGGCGTAGACATCGAAAGCCGTTGGGGAACAACGGAACCGGTCGGTGGTGGCCGCCCCGGCGACCCGGCGCCGGCGACGGGTGTGACCCGACGGAACGCCGCGGTGAACAAGGCTCCGGAGGCGCGTGACACCGCCGGAGATGTCCGGGCAACCGGCGGGGGACGGGGGCCGGATACCGCCGCGA
>NZ_PSZE01000034.1 GCF_002933465.1 Nocardia nova | reverse complement strand
CGTTCGCGGCGGTCGGTATCGCCTCGACCCGCAAGCTGGGGATCGATCCGGACAAGGTGAACGTCAACGGTGGTGCGATCGCGATCGGTCACCCGCTGGGCATGTCGGGCGCGCGGATCGTGTTGCATCTGGCGCTGGAGTTGAAGCGCCGCGGCGGCGGTGTGGGTGCGGCGGCGCTGTGCGGTGGCGGCGGCCAGGGCGACGCCCTCATCGTCCGCGTCTGACACCGATTCGCTGTGGCATGACCCACACCTACTACGACGCTGCGTAGTCGTTGGGCACAATGGTGGCCATGGGCGAATTCTTCGACGTGAGCACCGTGGCCAAGCGGGTGCGTCTGTTCGGACTGCTGGAAGCGCCGTCGTGGGCGCTGTTGCTGCTCGGTTCCGTGCTCAAGCGGCTGCCCGAACCCATCACCTGGCCGGTGATGGTGTTCGGCATGCTGCACGGCATCATCTTCCTGCTGTACGCGGTGAGCCTGCTGCTTGCCTGGCGCGAATACGAATGGCCCGGTAAGACGATCCTGCTGGGTCTGCTCTCGACGGTGGTGCCGTTCACCTCGGTGTGGTTCGAGCGCTGGGCGATTCGGACCGGACAATTGGGAGAGCTGAGCCCTGCCGCGGGCCCGGCGCCCGCGGTGTCGTGACAAACTGGATGTTGTGACTCGACCTGCTGCACGTCGTCCCTCGCCCGCCGTTGCCGCTGCCATGTCCGGCGCGGTGGATCTATCAGCTCTGAAACAGCCGGCCGCCACGGACGTCCCGGGCGATCACGCCGTCACCGAGGCCGATTTCGAGACCAAGGTGCTGCGGCGATCGCTCGAGGTGCCGGTTGTCGTCGTCCTGTATTCGCAGCGCAGCCCGGGAAGTGTCGAACTGGTCAAGCTCTTCGAGCGGCTGGTCGGCAGCGCCGAGGGCAGCTGGGAGCTGGCCACCATCGAGGCCGAGCCGAATATGCGGATCGCGCAAGCCTTCGGGGTCCAGGGCATTCCGACCGTGATCGCGGTGGCCGCCGGGCAGCCGCTGGCCGATTTCCAGGGCTCGCAGCCCGAGGGACAGGTCAAGCAGTGGCTGGCCGCGGTCGTCGACGCGGTGCGGGGCAAACTCCCCGGCGCCGGTGACGATCAAGGCCAGGCGGCCGCGCCCGAGGATCCGCGGTTCGTGGCCGCCGAAGAGGCGCTCGATCGCGGTGACATCGCCGGGGCCGAAGCAGCCTACGAGGCGATTCTGGCCGCCGAACCCGCCAACGAGGAGGCCAAGGCGGCGTTGCGCCAGGTGCGGTTCTTCGGCCGCGCGCGCGAGCTGCCGGCCGATGCGATCGCGGTGGCCGACGCCGATCCCGGCAATATCGACGCCGCCTTCATCGCCGCCGATGCCGAACTGTTCAATCAGCAGCCCGAGGCCGCTTTCGATCGGCTGATCGGGTTGATCAAGCGGACCGCGGGCGACGACCGCAATCGCGTGCGCACCCGGCTGGTCGAACTGTTCGAGCTGTTCGACACCGCCGATCCGGTGGTGGTCGCGGCCCGGCGCAAGCTGGCGACAGCACTCTACTGAGGCACGCCCGGTCGCCGCGGTGGTCGACCGATCGGCCGTGACGACCGATAATCGGCGCAGGCGCCGACGGAATCCGCCGTCGGCGCGGGGACGGGAGGCCGATGTGACGGCGACGCTGCGTGGTCTGATCGGCGCCGCATGCGCCGTGGCGGTGCTGATGCCGGCGAGCAGCGCCGCGGCCCACGACGCGGCCACCCAGTTGATCCTCACCCGCACCGAACCCGACCGCTCGCCCCGCACCGTCACGTTGACCTGCGATCCGATCGGCGGCTCACATCCCGGCGCAGCTGCGGCGTGCGCGTATCTGGCCGATGCCGAACTGGCGTTACCCGATTCGGATTCCGCAGTTCGCTGTTTCCGGTACTACCCGGTGGAGTTGCGTGCGCACGGTACGGTTCGCGGCACCCCGGTGTCGATCGAGCACACCTATGGGTGTGTGGTCCCGGACCTGCCGGCGCCCTGGAAGTTCTGAGCCTGGATGACAAGGCGCACCGACCATCCGATCGCCACCGCGGTCTTCGACCATCACCGCGTGCGCGCGGTGCACGATCCGATCGCCGAAACCTTCCGGATCGCGGGCCGTATCGACGTCAGCGGCGGCTTGTTGCGCGGCGGTCTGCCGCGGGGCGAGGTGCGGGCCGTGGTCGCCGCGTTGCCACATCACGGTTTCACCGCTTTCTGGCCGCGAACGCAACACGGTGGGCACTGCGTCATCCGTTGCGGCCGTTGCCGATGCTGCGGTGGTGAGCGGGGGTCAGCCAGATGGCGCTGTTGGGGGCGAGGGTGACCTCCGCCGAATAGGGCCGGCCGTGCCAGGGGCAGGCGGATGCCGATACCGCGCCGAGGTTGCCGGTGCCGCTGCCGCCGTACGAGGTGGCGTCGGTGTTGAGGATTTCCCGCCAGGTGCCGGAGGCCGGCAGGCCGATGCGGTAGTCGCGGTGTTCCACGCCGGAGAAATTGAAGACGCAGGCCACGATCGAGCCGTCGGTGCCGTAGCGCAGGAAGGCGAGCAGGTTGTGCACGTGGTCGTCGGCCTCGATCCAGGCGTAGCCACCTGGCGCGGTGTCCTGCGTCCACAGCGCGGGGTGGGCGCGGTAGACGGTGTTGAGATCGGCGACGAGGGCGCGGATACCGTCGTGCAGGGGATTGGCGAGTTCCTCCCAGTCCAGTCCGCGATCGTGTGACCACTCCCGGAACTGGCCGAATTCCTGGCCCATGAACAGCAGCTGTTTGCCCGGGTGCGCCCACATATAGGCCAGCAACGCGCGAACGCCGCAGGCCTTGGCGTAGTCGTCGCCGGGCATGCGGGTCCACAACGTGCCCTTGCCGTGCACCACCTCGTCATGGCTGATCGGCAGCAGATAGTTCTCACTCCACGCGTAGACCGCCGAGAACGTGATCTCGTTGTGGTGCCAGCTGCGATGCACCTGCTCGCGCCCGAAGTAGCCGAGGGTGTCGTGCATCCAGCCCATATTCCATTTCAGGGTGAAGCCGAGCCCACCGACTTCCGTGGACCGGGTGACCCCCGGCCAGGTGGTGGATTCCTCGGCGATGGTCACCACGCCGGGATGCTCGGCGTGGACGACGGCGTTCAGCTCGCGCAGGAAGGCGACGGCCTCCAGATACTCCCGTCCGCCGTGCACATTGGGCTCCCAGCCGCCGGGCGGACGCGAATAGTCCAGGTACAGCATCGAGGCGACGGCGTCGACGCGCAGCCCGTCGATATGGAACTCCTCGAGCCAGAATCGCGCGTTGGCGACCAGGAAGTTGCGCACCTCGTTGCGGCCGTAGTCGAAAATGTAAGTGCCCCATTCCAATTGCTCGCCACGGCGAGGATCGGGATGCTCGTAGAGGGCAGTGCCGTCGAAGCGAGCCAGGGCCCATTCGTCGCGCGGGAAATGGCCGGGCACCCAGTCGAGGATGACGCCGATCCCGTGGGCGTGCAGGTGGTCGACGAAGGCACGGAAATCGTCGGGGGAGCCGAAGCGGGCGGTCGGTGCGTAGTAGGAGGTGACCTGATAACCCCAGGAGCCGCCGAAGGGATGTTCCGCTACGGGCAGCAGTTCGACGTGAGTGAATCCCTGGGCCCGAACGTATTCCGCGAGCTGTTCGGCGGCGGTGCGATAGTCCAGCCCGGGCCGCCACGAGCCGAGATGAATCTCGTAGACGCTCATCGGCTCGCGGGTGGGGTCGCGCCGGGCACGGGCGGCGCACCAGTCCTGATCGGTCCACCGGTAGCCGGCCTCGGCGACGACCGACGCGGTCGCAGGCGGGGTTTCGGCGGCGAAGGCCAGGGGATCGGCGTGGTCGGTGATCCGTCCGTCAGCGCCGTGGACGCGGTATTTGTAGCGCGTGCCCGCCGCGACGCCGGGTACGAACACCTCCCACACACCGGACGATCCGAGTCGGCGCATCGGTGTACTCGTTCCACCCCAGCTGTCGAAATCGCCGAAGACGGTCACACCGCGCGCGTTCGGCGCCCATACCGCGAACGACGTGCCGGTCACCTCGCCGTCGAGAGTGGTGTAGCGGCGGGGATGGGCGCCGAGTACCTCCCAGAGCCGCCCATGCCGTCCCTCACCGAGCAGGTGCAGATCGAGTTCTCCGACGGTCGGCAGGAAGCGGTATCCGTCGGCGGTGAGCACGGTCCGGCTGCCTGGATACGACACGATCAGGCGGTAGTCCCACAGATCCGGAAATTCGACCACGCCTTCGAAGACGCCGTGGCCGATGTGGTGCAGCGGATGGTCGGCGCCGCCGATGCGTACCGACACCGAATTGGCATGGGGGCGAAGGGCTCTGATCACCGTACCGTGCGGATGCGGATGCGCGCCGAGGACCGTGTGCGGGTCGGTGTGGGTACCGGCGGCCAGCAACATCAGATCGCGCCGATTCATCGGCGCGGCCGCCGTGCCGTGATCCGGCGTGCGGTCACCGGAAGGTCCTGCGGTAGGCCAATTCGGTGCGCGCGGCCGCGGAGACGGCCGGGAGAGAGAGGATGTGAGCGGGCGCGCGCACGGGGTCCAGCCGCACGTAATTGGTTTGTGCCCAGTGGTATTCCTCGCCGCTGATCTCGTCGTGGACCGTCGGACGGTCGTGCCATTCCCGTCCGATGGCCGGCATGTCGAGCGAGATCATCCCGTCCTCGGCGCCGAACGGGTTGAGGTTGACCACGACCAGCACCGCGTCTCCGGAACTCGGATCGACCTTCGAATACGCCAGCAGCGCCTCGTTGTCGATATGGTGAAAGGCGATGCAGCGCAGTTGTTGTAGCGCGGGATGGGCTCGGCGAATCTCGTTCAACCGGGTGATCAACGGTTCCAGCGACTCCCCCCGTGCCGCGGCCTCGGCGAAGCGTCGCGGACGCAGCTGGTACTTCTCGGAATCGAGGTATTCCTCGCTGCCCGGACGTACCGCCTGGTGCTCGAAAAGTTCGAAGCCGGAATACACACCCCAGCTCGGGCCCAGCGTCGCCGCCAGCGCGGCGCGCACGCCGAACATGCCCGGACCGCCGTGTTGGAGGCTCTCGTGCAGGATGTCGGGAGTGTTGACGAACAGATTGGGCCGGGCCTCGTCGGCCTTGGCGGCAAGTTCGCGGCCGAATTCGGCCAGCTCGTAGGCGCCGGTGCGCCAGGTGAAATAGGTATAGGACTGAGAGAATCCGCGCCGCGCCAGGCCGTAGAGCCGGGCCGGGCGGGTGAATGCCTCGGACAGGAAGATCACGTCGGGATCGGTCCGGCGCACCTGCGCGATCAGCCATTCCCAGAAGTCGGCCGGTTTGGTGTGCGGATTGTCGACCCGGAAGATGGTGACTCCCAAGGCGATCCAGTGCCGCACGACAGCCAGGACGGCGGCGTAGAGCCCGTCCGGATCGTTGTCGAAATCCAGCGGGTAGATGTCCTGATATTTCTTCGGCGGATTTTCCGCGAACGCGATGGTGCCGTCGGGCAGGGTGGTGAACCATTCCGGGTGGCTGCGCACCCACGGGTGGTCGGGCGCGCACTGCAGCGCCAGATCCAGCGCCACCTCGAGACCGAGTGCGCCTGCGGCACGGACGAATTCGGCGAAATCCGCCTCGCTCCCGAGGAGCGGATGGACGGCGTCGTGGCCGCCGTCCGCCGATCCGATCGCCCAGGGGGAGCCGAAATCATCGGGACCGCACGTCAGAGAGTTGTTGGGGCCCTTGCGATTCACTGTTCCGATCGGGTGGATCGGCGGCAGGTAGACGACATCGAAACCCATGGCCGCGATGCGTGCCAGTTCTTTCGTCGCGGTGGCGAAGGTGCCGTGCACCGGATTTCCGTCGGCGTCCCAGCCGCCGGTGGAGCGGGGGAAGAATTCGTACCACGAGCCGACCAGCGCTCGCCGCCGCTCGACCAGCACGGTGTGGGCCGGACCGCGTGTCACCAGATCGCGCAGCGGTGTCTCGTGCAGAATTTCGGCCACCTCGGCGCTGAAGGCGGGCGCCACCCGCGCCGGCAGTTGCGCATCGCTGCGCAGCGCGGCCGCGGCGGCACGCAACTTCTCCCACTGGCGTTTCGGCACCGCCTGGGCCGCACGTTCGAACAGCCGGGCGCCGATCTCGAGATCGTTGGCCAGATCCGCCGCGCTCTGGCCGACAGCGAGTTTCGCCTCGACCGCGGCACGCCATCCGGTGATCGGATCGCCCCAGCCTTCGACGCGAAAGGTCCACAGCCCCGGGGTATTCGGGGTGAAGACGGCGTTGAAGACATCGGGTTCGAACTCGGGCGCCATCCGGATCCGCTGGGTGCGGCCGCCGCCCGGTCCGCGCACGGCCAGGGTGGCCCCCACCGCGTCGTGGCCTTCGCGCCACACCACGGCTCGCACCGGGACCACCTCGCCGACCACGGCCTTGGCCGGATATCCGCCCGCGACGGCCGGGGCGGTGTCATCGATGGCGATGCGACCGGTCACGGCACCAACCGTACCGGTAGTGCGGGGGCGATCACGAACACGCGCGACGTGGGCCTGGACAATTGCGGCCCGCAGGTGCCCGTGGCAGACTTTCCGGGGCGTTGGTTCCGTTTCTGGTGGACGCCGGTGCGGTGCGGACGGCCGGCACGAACGACTTCGCCGAGAGAGCCGAGAGAAAGGAAATTGCGCATGACAAGAGTGCAGGGGCAGACCGTGGAGATCGCGACGCCCGACGGTGACGCCGACGCGTACGTCACCTATCCCGCGGCGGGCGGGAAATACCCCGGTGTGTTGCTGTACATGGACGCGTTCGGACTGCGTCCGAGCCTGCGCGCCCTAGCCGACGATGTCGCCGCGGCCGGATACACCGTGCTGGTCCCCAACGTCTTCTACCGGCACGGCCGGGCGCCGCTGGTCGAGTTGCCGGATTTCATCGACCCGCAGCAGCGTCCGGACCTGTTGGCCACGATCGTCCCGATGCTGCGGGAGCTCACCCGCGATCTCGTGGTCCGTGACGCCGGTGCCTACCTGGACTGGCTCACGGCGTTCGAGCACACGGCCGACGGGCCGATCGCCGCCGCCGGCTACTGCATGGGCGGCCGGTTGGCGGTGTACACGGCCAGCGCGTTCGGTGACCGGATCGCGGCCGCGGCCGGATTCCACACCGGGGGATTGGCCGTCGACGGCCCCGACAGCCCGCATCTGGCGGTCGAGACCGCCACGGCGGAAATGTATTTCGGCCACGCCGACCAGGATCACTCGCTGCCGCCCGACCAGATCGAGACGTTCGACAAGGCGCTGGCCGCGGCCGGAGTGCGCTACCGCACCGAGGTCTACCCCGGCGCACACCACGGTTACACCCAGGCCGACACCGCGGCCTACGACCGTGAAGCCGATGAGCGGCACCGGCGCGAACTGCTGGCGCTGCTCGCTCGGACGCTGCGGGGATAGCATCTTTCGCAGCAGGTCAGCGCGCTGGCCAGGCCTCGGCGTGCGGGGTGCGGCCCGGTGCCGCCGTGTAGGGTCTACCCGGTGAAGGCATTGCGTCGTTTCACTGTCCGTGCCCATCTGCCGCAGCGGCTGGCCGCCCTCGGTGAGCTGGCCGCCAATCTGCGGTGGTCGTGGCACGGGCCCACTCAGGATGTGTTCGCGCAGCTGGATCCCGAGTTGTGGGTGCGGGTCGGCCGCGATCCGGTGCGGATGCTCGGCGAGGTGGACGCGGACCGGCTCGACGAGTGGGCCGCGGACCCCGATTATCAGGCGGCCGTCGACGCCGCCGAGGCCGATCTGCGGGTCTATCTGACCAGACCTCGCTGGTTCGCCGAACATATCGCCGCGCAGCCGGAAACCCCGGCGCCGCGCGGTATCGCCTACTTCTCCATGGAATTCGGTGTGACCGAGGTGCTGCCGAATTACTCGGGCGGGCTGGGGATTCTGGCCGGTGACCATCTCAAGGCCGCCTCGGATCTGGGATTGCCGCTGATCGGCGTCGGACTGCTGTATCGGTCCGGCTATTTCCGGCAGTCGCTCACCGCCGACGGCTGGCAGGCCGAGCGCTATCCCGACCTCGATCCGCAAGGTCTGCCGCTGCGGCTGCTGGCCGAGGAGGGCGCCCCGGTGCTCGTCCACGTGCCCATGCCCGAGAGCCGGGTGCTGCGGGCCCGGGTGTGGATCGCGCAGGTGGGGCGAATTCCGTTGCTGCTGATCGATTCCGATATCAGCGACAACGATCCGGAACTGCGGGCGGTGACCGATCGGCTCTACGGCGGCGATCAGGACCATCGCATCAAACAGGAGATCTTGGCCGGCATCGGCGGCGTGCGCGCGGTCCGTGCCTACACCCGGGCTCGCGGTCTGCCGGATCCGGACGTATGGCATATGAACGAGGGCCACGCGGGATTTCTGGGGATCGAGCGGATCCGCGAATACCTCGCGGGCGGAATGGATTTCGACTCCGCGCTCGCCGCGGTGCGCGCCGCGACCGTCTTCACCACGCATACTCCGGTGCCCGCCGGCATCGACCGCTTCGCCGCCGGGCTGGTCCGGCGCTACTTCGGCGGCGCCCACGGGGAACGGGAATCGCCGCTGCTGCCGGGAATTTCGGTGGACCGGATCCTGGCGCTGGGACGTGAGGCCGATCCTTCGGTATTCAACATGGCCCACCTCGGTTTACGACTCGCCCAGCGCGCCAACGGTGTTTCGCGTTTGCACGGCGAGGTCAGCCGCGACATGTTCGCGCCGCTGTGGCCCGGATTCGACGCGGCCGAGGTGCCGATCGGTTCGGTGACCAACGGTGTGCACGCCCCGACCTGGGCCGCTCGCGAATGGCTCGAGAAGGCTCGTGAGGTGGTCGGGCCCGAGCTCGTGGCCGAGGCACGCGGCTGGGAACAGTTGCGGTTCGTGGATCTGCACGAGCTGTGGGAGACCCGGGCGACGCTGCGTGCGGTGCTGGTCGCCGAGGTACGTCGCCGGCTGCGGGAATCCTGGCTCGAACGCGGCGCGGCCCCGGCCGAATTGGGCTGGGTGGACGAGGTTTTCGATCCCGGGGTGCTGACCGTCGGATTCGCCCGGCGGGTGCCCACCTACAAGCGGCTCACGCTGATGCTGCGCGATCCGGACCGGCTGCGCGCGTTGTTGCTCGATCCGGAGCGGCCGCTGCAGCTGGTGGTCGCGGGAAAGAGCCATCCCGCCGACGACGGGGGTAAGGCGCTGATCCAGCAGGTGGTGCGGTTCGCCGACGACCCGGCGGTGCGCCACCGCATCGTGTTCCTGCCCGATTACGACATGTCGATGGCCCGCTACCTGTACTGGGGTTGCGATGTGTGGTTGAACAATCCGCTCCGTCCGCTCGAAGCCTGTGGGACCTCGGGGATGAAGGCCGCGCTCAACGGCGGCCTCAATCTCTCCATCCGCGACGGCTGGTGGGACGAGATGTACGACGGCGACAACGGTTGGGCCATCCCGACCGCCGACGGCGTCCGCGACGAACATCGGCGCGACGATCTGGAGGCGGCCGCGCTGTACGAGATGCTGCAGCGCTCGGTGCTGCCGCGGTTCTACGAGCGCGACGAATCCGGCCTGCCGGTGCGCTGGATGGAAATGGTGCGCCACACGCTGCGCACCCTCGGCCCGAAGGTGCTCGCCTCGCGCATGGTCCGCGACTACACCACCGGCTACTATCTCCCGGCCGCCGGTTCGTATGGTGCGATCGCGGCCGACGACTTCGCCGGGGCGCGGGAGCTGGCCGAATACCGCCGCCGCCTCGAGGGGGCGTGGTCGCAGGTGAAAGTCCTTCAGGTCGACAGCTCCGGCCTGCCCGACATTCCGGTGATCGGGGCGGAACTGTCGCTGTGGGCCCGCATCGATCTCGCCGGGCTGTCCGTCGGCGACGTGGTGGTGCAGGCCGTACTGGGCCGGGTCGGTTCCGACGACGAGCTGACCGATACCGAGGTCGTCGACATGGACCACATACGCACGGATGCCGGCACCGAGCAGTTCGCGGTCACCACGCCGGTGCCGCATTCCGGTGCCGTCGGATATACCGTCCGCGTGTTGCCCAGACATCATTTGCTGTCGAGCCCCGCGGAACTTGGATTGGTGGCCGCGGCGCGGCCGTAGAGCGTCTGGTCAGCGGGGATATCGGGGAGTGATCTGCCCCATGTTCGCCGATCCGAATGGCATCGAGCGGTCCGGGACCGATACGGTGCCCTCGGCGCAGTCCGATCGGTCCGGGGCGAGGGTGGAGAGCAGTAGATGAGCAGTGTCGACGTCCTGGCACGGTCCAAGGGACGCCTCGATTCCTATTTCGGGATCGCGAGGCTCGGATCGACCATGAAGCGCGAGCTCATGGCGGGCACCGTCACCTTCCTGGCGATGTCCTACGTGCTCGCGGTCAACCCGGCGGTCCTCGGCGACCACGGTCAACTCGGATCGCGCGGCATTCCGACCCAGGCGGTGTTCACCGCGACCGCGGTGGCCGCGGTGGTGGGCACGCTCGTGATGGGGGTGTGGGCGCGCTACCCGATCGCGCTCGCGCCCGGGATGGGGCTCAACGCCTTCTTCGCGTATTCGGTCGTGCTGGGGATGGGGATCGACTGGCAGGTTGCGCTGTCGGGCACGCTGCTGTCGGGCATCATCTTCTTCATCCTCGCGGTGACCAAGATCCGCGAGAAGATCATCGATGCGATTCCGCTGCAGCTGAAACTGGCCGTCGGCGCGGGAATCGGTATGTTCGTCGCCTTCCTCGGCCTCAAGAACGCCGGGATCGTGGTCTCGGATCCGGCGACCTTCGTGCACCTGGGTGATTTCACCAAGGGGACCACGCTGCTGGCTTTGTTCGGGCTGCTGGTAACGGTAGTGTTCCTGGTACTGGGCTGGCACGGCGCCGTGCTGTACGGCATCGTCTGCACGACCGTCGTCGGCATCGTCAGCGGCCTGGTGCATCTGCCGCATCAGGTGGTGGCGCTGCCGCACGGGCTGGACCAGACCTTCGGCCAGGCCATCGTGAATCTGCCGCACGCCTTCACCGGCCAGATGGCGATCGTCGTGCTGACCATGCTGTTCGTCGACTTCTTCGACGCCTCGGGCACCCTGATCGGAATCGCCAACCAGGCCGGGCTGCTCGGGCCCGACGGGAAGCTGCCGCGTGCCGCACAGGCGCTGGCCGCCGATTCGATCGGTACCGCCGCGGGCGCGATCATCGGCACCTCGACGACCACCGCCTATGTCGAATCCACGGCCGGTGTCAGTGCGGGCGGGCGAACCGGGCTCACCGCGGTGTCGACCGCGGGGTGGTTCCTGGCCGCGATGTTCTTCTTTCCGGTCTTCGCGGTGGTGGCCGACGTTCCCGCCGTGACGGCGCCGGCGCTGATCGTGGTGGGTGTGCTGATGTCGCGGGCGCTCGGCGACATCGATTGGAGCAAGCTAGAGTTCGCGATTCCGGCGTTCATCACCGTGATCATGATGCCGCTGACCTACTCGATCGCCAACGGAATCGCGATGGGGCTGACCTTCTATCCCGTCGTCATGGTCGCGCGGCGGCGGGGGCGGGAGGTGCACCCGGTCATGTGGGTGCTGATGGCGGTCTTCCTCGCGTACTTCTTCTTCCTCGCCGATTAGACCGACCCGGCGGCCGCCGATGAGTTCGGCGGAGATTCCTCGTCTTATGGGCAAGCCTTACGGAACGAACCGCATGGAATGACCCGTGAACCGGGTTCGGTTGGTCACCGTGTTATCAATCGGACCGTGGTCCGATTTGCTTTCGCCAACTAACGAGATGAGGACTCCGACGATCATGACCGCCAATCCCGAGTCCCGGACCGCCGCCCGCCCGCTGGAATTCCGGACCGCGGCCGATCCCTTCGCCGCCGATATCGGCCTGCTGCTGCTGCGGCTGGTCTTCGGCGGACTGCTGTTCGTGCACGGCACTCAGAAACTCTTCGGCTGGTTCAATGGCGACGGCCTGTCCGCGACCGCCGACGGATTCCAGCACATGGGTTACGACCCCGGGAAATTCTTCGCCACGCTCGCCGGGCTGTGTGAGGCGGTCGGCGGCGGTCTGCTGTTCCTCGGGCTGGTGACGCCACTGGCTGCTGCGATCGTGCTCGGCACCATGATCAATGCGATGCATGTGACCTGGCCGCACGGGCTCGCCGGATACGAATCCGCCCTGTTGTTCGCGGTGGTCGCGGCGGTGCTGGGCTTCACCGGTCCGGGCCGGTTCTCGGTCGACCACGGGCGGCCGTGGCAGCGGCACGGCATCGTGTGGGGAGTCGGTGCGGTCGTGATCGGCGTGGTGGCCGCGGTGATCACTTTGCTGGTGAAGTAGTTTCGCGGGCCGGGTGATATGAGTGTCCCCACGTCGCGTGCAGGGTTCGCGACGCGGGGACCTCGGATACTCCGATGTGGGAATTGGGGTGCACCGGAAGTATCGTTCGCCAACTTACTTCCGAACAGAAGTAGGTTCCCAGTCGATGTGGCTGGTGTCACATAACGGTTCGGTTCAGTTTTCGGCGGCGGCGGTCAGGTCGGCGGCCGTGGCGGTCAGGCGCCGTAGTGCCTTGGTGACAACCTCGGGGTCGGAGGTCTCCCAGTACGGCGGCAACGAGGCGCGCAGATATCCGCCGTACCGGGCCGTCACCAGCCGGGGATCCAGAATCGCCACTACGCCGCGATCGTGCACGCTGCGTAGCAGCCGTCCGGTGCCCTGAGCCAGCAGCAGGGCGGCGTGGTTGGCCGCGATGGTCAGGAAGCCGTTGCCGCCGCGTGCCTGGACGGCCTGCTGCCGGGCGACCAGCAAGGGATCGTCGGGCCGGGGAAAGGGAATCCGGTCGAGAATGACCAGGCTCAGCGACGGTCCCGGAACGTCCACGCCCTGCCACAGCGAGAGCGTGCCGAACAGTGACGTCGCGGGATCGTCGGCGAAGCGGCGGACCAGGGTGCCGGTGGCGTCCTCGCCCTGGCAGAGGATCGGCGTGTCCAGGCGTTCGCGCAGGATCTCGCTGGCGGCCTTGGCGGCGCGCATCGAGGAGAACAGCCCCAGCGTGCGCCCGCCGGCCGCCTCGATCAGCCGCTCGATCTCGTCCAGGTAGGCCGGGGCCAGGCCGTCGCGGCCGGGGGCCGGCAGATGTTTGGCGACGTAGAGGATGCCGGATTTCGCGTGATCGAAGGGTGAGCCCACATCCAGCGAATTCCAGCGCATGACCGAGGTGTCGGCGGGAGCTTCGGCTCCGTTGGCCAGGGCCGGGTCGATGCGGCGGATGCCCTTGTCCGCGCGCTCGGCGCTCGGGACGTCGGTTCCGGCGCGATCGGGTGTCTGCGGGGGCAGCCCCCACGTGACGGCCAATCCGTCGAAGGATCCGCCGACCTGCAGCGTGGCCGAGGTGAGAATGACCGTCGCGGCGCCGAACAACCGGCTGCGCAGCAATCCGCCCACGGAGAGCGGGGCCATGTGCAGCGTGCGCCGGGCGACGCCGCGCACCTCGTCCACGGCCAGCCACAGCACATCGCGGCGGGCCGCGGGATCGGGTTCCTCGAACGCCGTCAGCGCGCGCACGGCCGTATCGTGTACCTCTTCGACCGCGGCCACCGCGATATTGCGGGCCGCTGCGGCCTCCGGATCGCCTGGTGGCGCACCGGAACCGGGAGGCGCGAGGGCGGTGCGGACGGTCCAGGCGGCGTCGCGCAGCAGAGCCAGGACCTGATCGCCGCCGGCGGGGAGCTCGTCCCAGCGGCCCGCCGGCAGATCCTCGAGCAATTCGTGCCAAGCCTCCGCCGCGCCCTCGAGCCGGTCGAGATCGCCCTCGTCGACGAGTTTGGCGCAGCGCTTGGCCGCGGCGGTGATGGTGGCGGTGGACAGTTCCGCGGTCGCCACGCCGGTGACCCGGTCCACCAGTTCGTGCGCCTCGTCGATGACGACCACATCGTGTTCGGGCAGCACCTGGATACCGCTGATGGCATCGATGGCCAGCAGCGCGTGGTTGGTGACCACCACATCGGCCTGTCCGGATTCCGCGCGGGCGCGTTCGGCGAAGCAGTCGGTGCCGAACGGACAGCGCGATTTGCCCAGGCATTCTCGCGCCGACACGCTGACCTGGCGCCATGCCCGGTCGCTGACGCCGGGGACCAGTTCGTCCCGGTCGCCGGTCTCGGTGTCGGAGGCCCACTCGTTGAGTCGCTGCACCTCGCGCCCGAGCCGGGAGATCGCGAAGGCGTCGAACAGTTCGGTCTCCGGTGGTTCGTCCGGGATCGCGCTGTTGATCTTGTGCAGACACAGATAGTTGTTGCGGCCCTTGAGGATCGCGAATCGGCCGCGCCGGCCCAGTGGTTTCTCCAGCGCCTGCGCCAACCGCGGCAGATCGCGGTCCACCAACTGCCGCTGCAGCGCGATCGTGGCGGTGGACACGACGACCGTCCGTCCGCTCTGCACCGCGTGCCGCAGGCTCGGCACCAGATAGGCCAGCGACTTGCCGGTGCCGGTTCCGGCCTGGACGGCCAGGTGCTCCTTGGTGTCGATGGAGTGCGCGACCGCGGCCGACATCGTCTGCTGACCGGTGCGCGCGGTACCGCCGAGTGCTTCCACGGCGGTCGCCAGCAGGGTCGGTACGGGCGGGAGTTCGGGCACTCAGGAAGACTAGCGCCCCCTGCCGACAATCGACCCGACCGGCGGTGGTCGCCCGTGCGTGCCCGCTCCCGTCTGCGCGAGGTTGTGCACAAGCCGGGAGTTGTCCACAGGGGCGTCGGGGTGACGCCGGATCCGGTGGCCGCGTCCGGGACGGCCAGTAGGGTTGGCGGTGATCCGCATCAGGGGGTGCGGTACGGGGAAGGAGACGCGCGTGGAGCCGGATTACCGCACCTGGATCGCCGGGGGTTCGCACCTGGAACTGAGTGGCCACCGGATCTTCCACCGGCAGGACGGCCCGAGCGACGGGCGGCCGGTGACGCTGCTACACGGATATCCGACGTCCTCGCACGACTGGGTCTCGATACTGCCCGCCCTCACCGAATCCGGCTGCGGGGTAACGACTCTGGATTTCCTCGGCTTCGGTGCCAGCGACAAACCGCGCGGGCACGACTACCGGATGACCGAACAGGCCACGCTGGTCGAACAGCTCTGGCAGCGGCTCGGAATCACCGGCACCGCGCTCGTGGCACACGATTACGGGGTCAGCGTGGCACAGGAGTTGCTGGCCCGCGACAGTGCGCGGGTACGGCGGATGGCCTGGCTCAACGGCGGCCTGTACCCGGACCTGTACCGGCCCTTGCCGATTCAGCATCTGATGACCACCCCGATCGGCAAGATACTGAATCCGCTCATGTCCGAGACGACCTTCCGGATGACGCTGCGCAGGATCCTGGGGCGCCCGGTCTCCGATGCCGATCTGCATCAGATGTGGCTGGCGATGACCGACGGCGGCGGTAAGCGCGTGCAATGGGCGCTCAATCGCTACCACGCCGAGCGTCGGGCCAACGCCGAACGCTGGCAGCGGGCACTCGAAAGTTATCCCGGCCCGGTGCTTTTCGTTTGGGGCCCGGCCGACCCGATCAGCGGTGGACACCTGCTGCCGCGACTGCGGGAACGGCTGCCGAAGGCGCGTTTCGAGGTGTTGGACGCGGCGCCCGCGACCGGTCACTACCCGCAGGTCGAGAACCCCGGACCGGTGGCCGCCGCCCTGGTGGAATTCCTGGCCGCGGACTCCTAGTCCATCTCGCGGCGGTGGTCCGGCGTGCGCCGCGGACCGTGCCGGCGTCGCGATCGGGCAAGGGGCCTTCGCCGCCCGCTCATGTGTTCGTGGGCACGCTGCCCGCCAACTCCACTCCGGCCGCCCGCAGACCTTCCAGCGCGGTGGCGGTCGTCTCGGGTGACACCGCCGCGGTGAGATGCAGCAGCACCCGCGTGGACAGACCGGCAGCGCGGGCATCGTCGGCGGTGGCTCGGACACAGTGGTCGGTGGCGATTCCACAGATGTCCACGGCGTCGATGCCGTTGCCGCGCAACCATTCCGCGAGCTCGACCGCATCATTGGTCGAACCCTCGAATCCGGAATAGGCGGCACTGTAAGCGCCCTTGGAGAACACCGCGTCCACCGCGGAGATATCGAGATTCGGATGGAAATCCGCACCCGGCGTGCCGGCCCGGCAGTGCGGCGGCCAGGTATCAACGAAATCGGGACGATCGGAGAAATGAGAACCCGGATCGATATGGAAATCGCGAGTGGCGGCGATCGCGGCATAGTCGCCGCGGTGCGCGGCCAGATAGTCGCTGATCTGCCGGGCCACCGCGGCGCCGCCGGAGACCGCGAGGGAGCCGCCCTCGCAGAAATCGTTCTGCACATCGACGACGATGAGTGCTCTACCCATCTCCCGCACCTCGTTTCGCGCCGGTTGCCTCTACTTCATTGTAGGAATGTGGTCGCGACAGCCGGTTCGCCCGCGGACAGTTTCAGACCTTCCCAGGGCAGGCTGACCAGCCCGCGTGCCACCAACTCCCGGCTGCTCGCCAGGTCCGGTGAATCGGCTACCGGCTCGCCTTTGCGAATGATCGGAATCAGCAGATCCCGCACCTCGTACCCATTGCCGGTGGGTCGGGGCGCCGCGGCCGGATACACGATCTCCTCGACGATGGTGCCGGTATCGCGGGACAGTCGGACCGCGCGCTTGGTGCCGCCTCGCGACTGTTTGTGGCTACTGCGCTTGGCCACCGGGACGCCCTCGACCTCCACCAGCTTGTAGACCATTCCGGCGGTCGGCGCGCCCGACCCGGTGACCAGTGACGTGCCCACGCCGTATACGTCGACCGGCTCGGCGCGGAGGGCGGCGATCGCGTATTCGTCCAGATCACCGGACACCACGATGCGGGTGTGTTTCGCGCCGAGGGCGTCGAGCTGGTCGCGCACCTGCCGCGCCAACACGCCCAAGTCGCCGGAATCGATACGCACACCGCCCAATTCGGGCCCTGCCACCTCGATCGCGCGGGCCACCCCGGCGGTGATGTCGAAGGTGTCCACGAGCAGTGTGGTGCCGATGCCCAGCGCGTCCACCTGACTGCGGAATGCCGCCGCCTCGTGCTGTCCGTCGGGGCCGCTGTGCAACAGCGTGAAGGCGTGCGCGCTGGTGCCGGCGCCGGGAATCCCGTAGCGCCGCACCGCCTCCAGATTCGAGGTGGCGTCGAATCCGGCCAGATAGGCGGCGCGAGCGCAGGCGGGAGCGGCCAGTTCGTGAGTGCGGCGCGAACCCATCTCGATCATCCGGCGCCCCGCGGCCGCGCTGACCATACGGGCCGCCGCGGCGGCGATCGCACTGTCGTGATTGAGGATCGACAGGATCAGCGTCTCCAGTACCACGCACTCGGCGAAACTGCCCCGCACCGACAGGATCGGCGAGCCGGGGAAGTAGAAATCACCTTCCAGGTAGCCGTCGATATCGCCGGTGAAGCGGAAATCGCGCAGCCACTCCAGGGTTCGCGGGTCCAGGAATCGCGCTGCCACAGCGAGTTCGGCTTCGCCGAAACGGAAGTCCCGCAACGCGGTGAGCAACCGGTCGGTACCCGCGACAACGCCGTATCGGCGGCCGTGTGGCAACCGGCGAGCGAATACCTCGAAGGTGCATTGCCGTTGTGCCGAACCGTCGGCCAGGGCGGCCGCGAGCATGGTCAGCTCGTACTGGTCGGTCAGCAGGGCGGTGCTCGCGGCGGCGGCCGATGTGTCCACCCGGCCACTGTAGACATACCGGACGCGCGGCGGCGCGGATGGGCTTCGGGACAGCACGGCGCGGGTGTTGTTAATCCGGAGGCGCGTCGTACTCTGAGGGTATGGGTCTGTGCATGAGAGACGCCGTCCGGATCGCCGCCGGTCCGGTCGGCGCGAACCAGGCAGCGGCGCGAGTGACGGGCCCGCAGGACACGGCGTGGCTCGGGCAGTCGTGGGCGGGGCGGAGCAGCCGCGTATGCGTCGTGGCCGGACAGTTGTCGGCGGCTCAGGCCACACCGGAAGCCGTCGAGGTCACCGAGATCCTGGAGGCCGAGGATCGGCCGTGGGTCACGGTGGTCTGGGACGACCCGGTGAACCTGATGCACTACGTCACCTACATCTTCCAAAAGCTCTTCGGTTACAGCAAAGCCAAGGCAACCGAGCTGATGCTGCAGGTACACAACGAGGGCAAGGCGGTGGTGTCGTCGGGGTCCCGGGACAGGATGGAGCACGACGTTCAGCGTCTGCATGCCGCCGGACTCTGGGCGACCATGCAACGTGACCAGTGACCGCGACGGCTACGGTAGCCCCGTGCGCAAGTGGAGCAGGAAGAACTCGCTGAGCGGGCTCAAGCTGCGGTCGGAAATGGACCCCAGGGAGGCGGACGTCCTGCGTTCGCTGGTGGGGGCGGTAACCGGACTGCTCACCGATCGGGCCCGGTCCACTCCCGAGGACGATCTCGCGGAGCTGACCGGACTTCGCACCGGCAACAGCGTTCCGCCGGAGGACCCGCGCCTGGCGCGGCTGCTGCCCGACTTCCATCGCAAGGAACCCGGTTCCCCGGACGCCGACCGCGCCGATCTCAACAGCGCCCTGCGCAGCCTGCACGAACCCGACATCATCGACGCGAAGGTCGCCGCCGGCATGGTGGTCCTGGAAACCCTGCCCGAGCGCGGCGGCAAGATCGTGCTCACCCCCGAACAGGCCGACGCCTGGCTGAACGCGCTCAACGACGTGCGGCTGGCGCTCGGCACCGCGCTGGGCATCGACGCCGATACGCCGGACCAACTCGAGCCGGACGACCCTCGCGCCCCGCACCTGGACGTCTACCACTGGCTGACCTGGATGCAGGATTCGTTGCTGCACGCCCTCGCTCCCTGATTCCGCTCTCGCGCGGATGCCGACCTCTGCAGGAGGACATGTGACTTCGGTGCCGGGTCAACGCGATGCGATCACCGATGTGGCAGGTGTGCTCGTCGGCCATCATCACGAACTCGATCCGGACGCGACTCCGGGTTCCGGCGCCGCGACTGGCTGCACCGTGGTGCGCGTGCCGGGCGGCGCCACCGCCTCGGTCGACGTGCGCGGCGGGGGACCGGGTACCCGCGAGACCGATCTGCTCGATCCCGGACAGACGGTGCGGCAGGTGCATGCGGTGCTGCTCACCGGCGGCAGCGCCTACGGGCTGGCGGCCGCCGACGGGGTGATGCGCCGGCTGGAGGAGGACGGCGAGGGCATTCCGATGGATCCGGCCGATCCCTCCCGGGTGGTGCCGATCGTGCCGGGCGCGGTGATCTTCGATCTCCCGGTGGGAGCGTGGGATATCCGGCCGACCGCGGAATTCGGTTATCGCGCAACGGAATCGGCGAGTGCGGTGTTCGAGCGCGGCAGTGTGGGCGCCGGTACCGGCGCGCGCGCCGGCTCCCTCAAAGGCGGAATCGGCACGGCCAGTGTGCATTTCACCGCGGGCCCGGCCGACGGTCACACCGTCGGGGCGTTGGTGGTCGCCAATCCGGTCGGCTCGGTATTCGATCCGCGTACCGGTCTGCCGTGGGGAGCCGGTACCGACGGACCGGAGCATTTCGGTCTGGCACCCGCCACCGCCGAAGCGCTGGCCCGCGCCAATGCCCTACCGGTGAAGGGAACGGTGCTCAACACCACCATCGGTGTGGTGGCCACCGATGCCGCGCTGGATCCGGCGGGATGCCGTCGCCTCGCCGTCACCGCGCACGACGGGCTGGCGCGCGCGATCCGCCCCGCCCATTCCCCGCTCGACGGCGACACGCTGTTCGCGCTTGCCACCGGCACGGTGACCACGGAATCGAATATCGCACTGCCACCCGCGTTTCCGGCGGATCTGCCGCTGCTCGACGAACTGTGCACCGCGGCCGCGGTCTGTGTGGAGCGGGCGATCGTGGACGCGATCTTGCGGGCTAGCCCGGTGGCGGGTATTCCGACCTACCGCGAGTTGTTCGGCTGAGTGGTGTCCGGCACCGGCCGAGGTCTTCCGTCGCCGTCCGAGGCGCTATATCAGGCCCGGCCGCGCGGTGGGTGGGAATAGCCGAATATCCTCGGCCGTTGACGGCAGCGATACGGCCCGTGCGGGCCGGGCGCGTCGTGCGGTGAGCGGAAGGATTCGAACTGTGCTGGTGATCAGGGCCGATCTCGTGGATGCGATGGTGGCGCACGCCCGCGCCGATCATCCCGACGAGGCCTGCGGTGTGATCGCCGGCGCCGAGGGCTCCGACCGTCCCGAGCGATTCGTGGCGATGATCAACGCCGAGCGCTCGCCTACCTTCTACCGGTTCGACTCCGGCGAACAGCTGCGGGTCTGGCGGGAGATGGACGACCGCGACGAGGAGCCGGTGGTGATCTACCACTCGCACACCGCCACGGAGGCCTATCCCAGCCGTACGGACATCTCGTACGCGTCCGAGCCGAACGCTCACTACGTGCTGGTGTCCACCCGTGACCCGCACGAGCACGAACTGCGCAGCTACCGGATCCTCGACGGTGTGGTCACCGAGGAGCCGGTGAAGATCGTGACCGAATACCCCCGGGCCTGAGCCCGACGCGTCCGCGAACCAGGCGACCAGAAGAAACAGGAGCACCCATGTCGGTAACCGTGTCCATCCCGACCATCATGCGCACCCTCACCGGAGGTGAGAAGCGGGTCCAGGCGACCGGTTCCACCCTCGCCGAGGTGATCGGCGACCTCGAGGCCAACTACCCCGGACTCGAACAGCGCCTGCTGTCCGACGGCAAGCTCAACCGCTACGTCAACATCTACGTCGACGACGAGGACGTTCGCTTCGCCGGTGGGCTGGAGGCCGAGGTTCCGGCCAACGGATCGGTGACCATTCTTCCTGCCGTCGCCGGAGGCGGCCTGGACAGCACCGTCGCCGGAGGCGGCCTGGACAGCACCGTCGCCGGAGGCGGCCTGGACAGCACCGTCGCCGGCGGCGCGCTCGGCCGCTGATTTCCGTGGCACGCTACGAATCGCTGATCGAGACCCTCGGCAACACCCCGCTGGTGGGTCTGCGGACGCTCTCGCCCAAATGGGACGGTGACGACCACGTCCGGCTGTGGGCCAAACTCGAGGACCGCAACCCGACCGGGTCGATCAAGGACCGCCCTGCCCTGCGCATGATCGAACAGGCCGAGGCCGACGGCACCCTGCGGCCCGGCTGCACGATTCTGGAGCCGACCAGTGGCAATACCGGCATCTCGCTGGCCATGGCGGCCAAGCTCAAGGGCTATCGCCTGGTCTGTGTGATGCCGGAGAACACCTCGGTCGAGCGGCGGCAGCTGCTGACCATGTTCGGTGCCGAAATCATCGACTCGCCGGCCGCCGGTGGGTCCAACCAAGCCGTCGCGAAGGCCAAGCAGATCGCCGCCGAACATCCCGACTGGGTGATGCTGTACCAGTACGGCAATCCGGCCAACGCCGACGCGCACTATCAGGGCACTGGCCCGGAGATCCTGGCGGACCTTCCGGAGATCACCCATTTCGTCGCCGGTCTGGGCACTACCGGGACCCTGATGGGAACCGGCCGTTACCTGCGCGAAAACGTCGCGGAGATCGATATCGTGGCCGCCGAGCCGCGCTACGGCGAACTGGTCTACGGCTTGCGCAACATCGATGAGGGCTTCATTCCGGAGCTCTACGACGAATCGGTGCTGACCTCGCGGTTCTCCGTCGGGCCCTACGACGCGGTGCGGCGCACCCGGGAGCTGGTACTGGAGGAGGGCATCTTCGCCGGCATCTCCACCGGTGCGATCCTGCACGCCGCCCTCGGTGTGGGCAACAAGGCGCTGCGCGCGGGCAAGCGGGCCGATATCGCGTTCGTGGTGGCCGACGGCGGATGGAAATACCTGTCGACCGGCGCGTACGACGGCACGCTCGAGGAAGCCGAGGAACGGCTCGAAGGCCAACTCTGGGCGTAACTCCGGTGGACCGGCCGAATCGCCGGTCCGAGTCCGGTTTCTCGCCGCGGCGGTACCGTTGAGGGCGAGCGACCGGACGGCCGGTCTCGCGAGGAGGTGATGGCGGTGGCCGAGCAGATGGGTTCGTCCTTCGACCCGGATCGGATTGCCGCGCTGCGGGCCGAGCTGCAGAAGTCCGCGGGAACGCCCGCCGGTTCCGTACCGTCCGGTTCGCAATTTCCGCCGTCGCGGCCCGTTCCCGATACGCCGGTATCCGAGTCCGGGCGTACCGCCGCGCTGAAGTTGTTGTGGCAGCGGGCAATTGCGATGACCCTCAGCTTCGTCGCGCTGCTGTACGCGGTCGAGGGGGTCGACACCGTCTCGCATCACGACCTCGACGGTGCGGGGGTGCGGCCCCGGACGGCCGCGGGTCTGGAGGGCATCGTCTTCGCCCCCGTGCTGCACGCGAACTGGGCGCATCTGATCGGCAACACCCTGCCGGTGATCGTGCTCGGACTGCTGACGCTGCTCACCGGGATCGGTCGCGGTCTGGCCGCGACCGCCATCGTCTGGGTCGTGGCGGGGATCGGCACCTGGCTCACCGGGGCGAGCGGTTCGGTGCATATCGGCGCCTCGGTCCTGGTGTTCGGCTGGCTCACCTATCTGATCTCGCGCGGCCTGTTCACCCGCAACCTGGGGCAGATCCTCGTGGGTGTCGTCGTGGGTCTGCTCTACGGCTCGATTCTGTGGGGTGTGCTGCCCGGCCAGCCCGGAATCTCTTGGCAAGGGCATCTTTTCGGTGCGATGGGTGGACTACTGGCCGGCTGGGTACTCTCATCGAGTGAACGTCGTCATCGTCGCGGGGAGAGTGCCGGCCGCCTCGCATCGTCGGGGTGACCGCGGACCCGCCCGGCGATTTGGGGGATCCCCAGTTGAGTGAGAATGCAGCGTGGCAGCATGGGGAAATGCGACTCACCGTCCTCGGGTGTTCGGGCAGTGTGTCCGGCCCGGATTCCCCTGCGTCGGGCTATTTGCTGACCGGTCCGGAGATGACGCCCACCGTGCTCGATTTCGGTCCCGGCGTGCTGGGTGCGTTGCAGCGCCACCTGGATCCCGGTGAGGTCGACATCTTCCTCACCCACCTGCACGCCGATCACTGCCTGGACCTGCCCGGATTGCTGGTGTGGCGGCGGTATCACCCGCACCCGCCGACCGGGAAGGCCATCGTGCAGGGCCCGTCGGATTCGGCGCTGCGGATCGGCAACGCCTCGGCCGAGATCGGCGGCGAATGTGACGACTGGTCCGATGTGATCGATATGCGCCCCTGGGAGGAGGGCGCCGAGGTGCGCTTCGGTCCCGGCCACACGGTGGTCGCCCGCCGGATGTACCACCCGCCGGAGTCCTACGGTCTGCGCATCACCACCGCCACCGGCCGCACCCTGGTCTACACGGGTGACACCGCGTTGTGCCCCGCTGTTTTCGAACTCGCGGAGGGCGCCGACATCCTGCTGTCGGAAGCCTCGTGGACGCACGATCCGGCCAATCGCCCACCGGGAATTCACCTTTCGGGTACCGAGGCCGGAATGATCGCCGCCCGTGCGGGTGTCGGCGAACTGCTGCTCACTCACATACCGCCGTGGATCTCGCGCGAAGACGTCATCGCCGAGGCCAAGGAACAGTTCAGCGGGCCCGTGCACGCGGTATCGCCGGGCGAGGTCATCGACATCTGAGCACGCACCCCGCCGGGGCCGATGGGCTGTGTCGCACCCGGGGCCGTTGCTCTGTGCCCCGCCGGGGGAGGGCCGTCGTACCCATCCCTTAGGCTGGCGTGGTGTCTAGACGAGCCGATGGCAGAGCGGACGACGAACTCCGCGAGGTAAGGATCACCCGGGGATTCACCACGCATCCGGCGGGTTCGGTACTGGTCGAATTCGGTCAGACGCGGGTGATGTGCACCGCGAGCGTCACCGAGGGCGTGCCTCCGTGGCGACGCGACTCCGGATTGGGCTGGCTCACAGCCGAATACGCGATGCTACCGGCCGCCACCCACACCCGCAGCGGGCGCGAGTCGGTGAAGGGGAAGGTCGGCGGGCGCACCCAGGAGATCAGCCGTCTGGTCGGCCGGTCGCTGCGGGCGTGCATCGACCTGGCCGCGATCGGCGAGAACACCATCGCCCTCGACTGCGATGTCCTACAGGCCGACGGCGGCACCCGCACCGCGGCGATCACCGGTGCCTACGTGGCGCTGTCGGATGCGATCACCTACCTGGGCGCCGCCGGCCGCCTGGCCGACCCGCAGCCGATCTCGTGCATGATCGCCGCGGTCAGCGTCGGTGTGGTGGACGGGCGGGTGCGCCTGGACCTGCCGTACGAGGAGGATTCGCGCGCCGAGGTCGATATGAACGTGGTCGCGACCGACACCGGCACCCTGGTCGAGATCCAGGGCACCGGCGAGGGCGCCACCTTCCCCCGCTCGACCCTGGACAAGCTGCTGGATTCCGCGCTGGCCGGCTGTGAGCAGCTGTTCGAGGTCCAGAAGCAGGCGCTCGCGTTGCCGTATCCGGGACATCTGCCCGAGCCGGGCGAGAAGAGGAAGTAATGGCGCGCCGGGTACTGGTGGCCAGTCGCAACGCGAAGAAGCTCGGCGAATTGCGCCGCATCCTCGCCGAGGCGGGCGTCGCGGGTCTGGAGATCATCGGCCTGGACGAGGTGCCGCCGTTCCCGGAGGCCCCCGAAACGGGTGCGACCTTCGAGGAGAACGCTCTCGCCAAGGCTCGCGACGGCGCGGCGGCCACCGGATTACCTTGTGTGGCAGACGATTCCGGCCTCGCGGTCGACGCTCTCAACGGTATGCCGGGCGTGCTGTCGGCGCGCTGGGCGGGCCGCCACGGCGACGACGCCGCGAACAACGATCTGCTGCTCGCCCAGCTGGGAGACGTGCCCGACGAACGCCGCGGTGCCCGCTTCGTCTCGGCCTGCGCCTTCGTCGCCGACGGCCGTGAGGTCGTCACCCTCGGCCAATGGCCGGGCAGGATCGCGCGAAAGCCGATCGGCGACGGCGGTTTCGGCTACGACCCCGTGTTCGTTCCGGACGGCGGATCGGTGTCGGCGGCCCAGCTCACACCGGCGGACAAGGACGCCGCATCCCATCGCGGCCGAGCCCTACGCGCGCTCCTCCCGGCCTTGGCGGCACTCGCCGAGTCCTGAGGCGCTCGACCCTACCGGCCCAACTGCCCAGCGCAGGGGAACCCAGCCGCCCACCGCCTGAATCCGGCCTGAAGACCCGGAGCGGCGGCTCAGCTCAAGAACTCGGCCCGGACCTGGCGGGTGCGGTAGTGCTCGCAGACGAAGGACAGGAACGGGATGGTTCCGGCGAGCGCGGTGATCACCAAGGTCAGCGGCTTCCAGCGCGTCTTGATGCCCAGGTCGATGGTGAACACCAGGTACAGCATGTAGAAGATGCCGTGGATCTGGCCGATGTAGAACAGCCAGTGCGGCGCCTTGCTGCTGTCGTCGAGCAGCAGGTACTTGTACACCATCTCCGCGCACAACAGCAGCAGCCAGACACCGGTGATGTAGGCGAGCACGCGGTAGCGGGTCAGCGCCGACCGGATGCGGCCGGTGTCGCGGGCCGCGGGGGCGGGCGTGCCGGCCGGAGCCGGTGTGGTGGTGGCGGCCGGGGTGGTGGGGTGGTCGGCGCTCAACCGGCTCTCCTCTCGGTGTCGGGGCCGTCGAGCCCCACGGCGTGCATCCGCTCGCGCGCATCCTGTGCGTGCAGATCGGCAAGGTATTTGTTGTATTCGGCCAGCACCGGATCGTCGTCGCGGGCGGCGGTCGGCCGTTCGGGCAGGATGCCGGCCGGGATCTCGCGCGGAGCGGCGCGTTTGGTCTTCCGCCGAGCCGGAGTCGCGGATTCGGCCGGGTTCGATGACTCGGCCGGCTCCGTCGCCTCGGTGTGCTGGGCGGCGGTATCGCGTTCGAGTCGCACGAACCGGAAATAGGCGAAGACCACGAATCCGGCGAACAGCGGCCATTGCAGTGCGTAACCGAGGTTCTGCGCGGTTCCGGATGAGGATTCGAACCGTCCCCACTGCCACCAGCCCAGCCCCAGGCAGGCCAGCGCGGCCACGACCACCAAGATGATCAGAGCCGGGCGACGATGTGGAGCGGACACGCCTACCACGGTACCCGGTCTACTACACGGGCCGTAGTGTGAGGTGCGCTGGTCAGAATTTGTAGGTCACGCCGGTCAGCCGCTCGGATTCCTCCCACAGCCGCCGCTGCAGCTCGGTGTTCTTCGACAGCTCGCTCGACGGTGACGGCCGCACCGGACCGCGGGAACCGAACAGCAGCGTCGGTCCCCAGTAGGTGTTCGGATCGGCATCCGGCACGGTGGCCGCGTAGAGGCTCGACTCCGCGGCCTTGCGCGGGGAGTGCCCGGCCAGTGCGATGAAGGGCTTGGCGACCTTGTCGAGCGGGGTTTCGGTCCGGGTGAACAGATCGGTGGGCGAGACGCCGGGATGGACGGCATAGGACCGCTTGGCGGATCCGGATTCGGCTAGGCGCCGTTGCAGCTCGCGTGCGAACATCAGATTCGACAACTTCGACTGTGCGTAGGCGAGGTTGCGCTGATAGCGGCGGTTCTCGTAGTTGAGGTCGTCGATCCACAGCTTCGGCGTCTGCCGGTGCGCGATGCTGGCGAGACTGACCACCCGGTCGCCGATGCGGTCCAGCAGCAGTCCGGTCAGCGCGAAGTGACCGAGGTGATTGACCCCCCACTGGGTTTCGAATCCGTCCTTGGTCCGCGAGAAGGGGATGTTCATCAGCCCCGCGTTATTGATCAGCACATGGAATTCCCCGGTGCGCTCGGCGAATTCGCGAATCGAGGCGAGATCGGCCAGATCCAGTGCCGAAACTCGGACGTCGCCTTCGATACCGTCGGCGACCTGCTGTGCTGTCGTAGTGTTGCGGCAGGCCATGATCACGGTCGCCCCTTTGGCGGCCAGTGCTCGGGTGGTGTGCTTGCCGATACCGCCGTTGGCTCCGGTGATCACGAACGTGCGTCCGTGCTGCGCCGGGATCTCGCTGGGATTCCACGCCATGGGGAGACCTCACTGTTTACGTTGGGGAGAAGGAGCCTCGTCGCATCCTCACCGCCCGACCTTACTCCAGAGTAAGTTCCGGCGGTAGGGTTCGGTCACGGTGTCATCAGGGTATCGACCGTGGTCCCGGCATGCGAGATTTGAATGCCGGAGATTTGCGGACGAGGTAAGCGAGCTGGCGTATTGCCGTGTTGTGCCGATCGAATCGGGCTAAGGGCACATACTGAGCTAATGTCCGGTGTTGCCGCGGTCGCCGAATCTCCCGCACCCCTGAGCCATACCCGGACGATCGCGCACTCTTCGACCGGGCGCTGGACAATATCACGGCGAAACTGCTGGCGGAAGTGGAACGACCGGAGGCGCTGCGGCTGACGGTGTGATCGTCGCCGGCCGCAGCGCCGGGCCGAATCAGACTGTACTCCAGAGGAATACGCTCATGCGGCAGCGAGTTCGGCGCGCTCGTCGACCGGTGCCTCCCAGTCGATGGTGTAGCTCTGTTCGCGGGCCATGACCTCCTCCATGTTGAAGAGTTTGGTCGCCAGCGGCATGACCAGCGGCATCATCCGGCGCATCACCGGACCGACGGTCTTCGACTGGTTGATCTTGGCTCCCCGGGCCGCTATCTTCTCCACGCGGGGACGGCGGATCCGTTCGTACGCGGCGAAAGCCGTTGCCGGTGAATCGAAATCGCGCAGACAGCGAGCGAGCTGCACCGCGCTCTCGATGGCCATCGACGCTCCCTGGCCGGTGCTGTTGGACGGCGCGTGCACCGCGTCGCCGACCAGCACCACGCGGTCGCGATACCAGTGCGGCACCGGCGGCATGATGTGCAGGCCGCCGGTGACGACCAACTCTTCCGGCCGGGTGTTGCGAACCAGTTCGGCGCCGGGGGTGTCCTCGCCGTAGACCTCGCGTAGGGTCCGCAGCCATCGTTCGGCCGGAACCTCCCGCGCCTCGGTCAGCGAAAGATACTGCTTATGGGGCAGATTGGCGCCCCAGGCGATCCGGCCGTCGGGCATCGACCAGTACAGGTAGTAGGCGTTGCGACCGTAGGCGAACACCATGGTCTCCGGGGTGACCGGGTGCGAGCACTCGGTGTAGGCGCCGAAACCGAGCATGCCGGTGTAGTCGGCGCCCGGGGCGTTCGGATCGATGAGCGTGCGCACACGCGACTTGATGCCATCGGCGCCGACGAGGATATCGGCGGAGGCGGTGGAGCCGTCGGCGAACCGAGCGGTCACGCCGTCGCGATGTTCCTCGACGCCGACCAGGCGCTTGGAGTATTCGACCGCCACGCCGGTGTCGACGGCATGATCATGCAGGACCTGATGCAGGGCGCTGCGATCGATCGCGTGCAGCGGTTCCAGCCCGGCGGCCGTCGGCAGCTCGATGTCCTTGTGGCCCAACGACATCACGGTGCGTGAGATCGGCAGAGCGACGGCGCGCACGGCATCGCCGGCGCCGATGGCGTCCAGGGCGGCCAGGCCGTTGGGTGCGAAACCCAGGGCGCTGCCGATGTTGTAGGCCGGTCCCGGGTAGGCCTCGTAGACGGTGGCCTCGATTCCGGCCTTGCGCAGGGCGGTGGCGGCGACGGGGCCGGCGACACCGCCGCCGATGACGAGGGCGGATGTGACTGCGGACATGGGAATTCTCCTCGAGTGGATGAACCCGATCCGATCCGCGCACGCGCTGCCCAGTTATCCTGAAGTTGCCATACTCGGGCTGGGTTCGCCTGCGTGAATGCGGTTCGAGAGGTGCAGTGTGGATCGGGCTCGGCGCGGTGTTGCCGCACTTCGCCGGGCCCGGTTCATAAGTGGATCAGCGTGGATGTCAGTCGTCGGTCGGCTGTCGGAACGTCCCTCCTTCCACCATCGCGGCGACCTCGGCGGGCGGAATCTGCTCCGAGTGGGCGCGGCGCCAGAAATCGATGTCGGGGAAGGTGCCGGAGCCGAGCTCGGTACGCAGTTCGGCGACCCAGGCCGCCTCGGCCTCGAGCATCGCCACGCCGAATTCGGCCTCGACCAGGAAGAGCCGTGGCAGGAGTTGTGTCTGCTCCTCGATTTCCCGGCGGCGCGCGGCGATCTCCGCCGCGAGCAGCCGGGTGCGTTCGTCGAGCAGTGTCATCACCTCGTCCGGCGGCAGCAGGGCCACGACGGACAGACCCGCCACGAACCGGTGGGGTTCGGGTTCGGGGGACGAGATCAGTTCCCGGATCCAGTCCTCGGCCTCGGCGCGGCCGGCGTCGGTGAGCCGGTAGATCGTCCGCTCGGGCCGGGCGCCGTCGCGCTCGCTGCCGACGACCTCGACGAATCCGTGCTTCTCCAGATTCTGCACAACCGTGTAGAGCGAACCCCATTTGATGTCCATATCGCGGTCCTTGCCGCGTTCGCGCATCTGGGCCGCGATCTCGTAGCGGTGCATGGGACGTTCGATCAGCGTCGCCAGGACCGCCAGAGCCAGTAGATTGGCGACTTTTCGCTTCCGGTGCATCGCCCACACCTCCTTACTCGGCTACGAATATACGTCTACGAGTATCGCTCCGCAAGCGGGAGGCGAATGACGGCGTGGACACGGCGAGCACTCCCGGGTGGTCGAGGTGTCGAACCAACCGGCCGGAGTCGGGCGGTTATCGTGATTCGTCGTGCGGATCTTTGTGGCGGGCGCGACCGGAGTCCTGGGCGCCAGATTGACACCTCTGCTGGTCTCGGCCGGATTCGAGGTTGCCGGGCTCACGCGCTCGGAGTCGAAGACATCGCTACTCACCGGATTCGGCGCCCAGCCGGTCGTCTGCGACGTCTACGACGCGGCGGCGCTGGAACAGGCGGTGCGCGACTTCGCGCCCGATCTGGTGATGCACCAGCTCACCGACCTGCCCGACGATCCCGCCGATCTGCCCGCCGGACGGGCGGCGAATTCGCGGATGCGCCGCGAGGGCACCGCGAATCTGATCGCCGCGGCACAGGCAGCGGGCGCGAAACGCTTTCTCGCCCAGAGCGTCGCGTGGGAGATGACCGGAGAGGGACAGGCCGCCAAGCAGTTCCTGGAGGATGCGGTGCTCGGGATCGGTGGCGTCGTCCTGCGCTACGGCCAATTCTACGGTCCCGGAACCTACTATCCGGAGAACGCGGATCGGCCCGATCCGCCGCGCATTCATATCGCCGAGGCCGCGGCGCGGACCGTGGTCGCGCTGGATCTGGCCTCGGGCATCTACGCGGTGACCGAAGACGGCCGCATGGATTTCGAACCGGTGCAGTAGGTTCGACGCCGGCCGGTCGAGCGCGATCGGTCACCCGGCGCGTTGCCGAAGCAGTTCGGCGGTGGATTCGTCGGCGGGCAGGAAGGATCATCGTCGGCCCCGGCGTGGCGCTCCGCCAT
Organism: Nocardia nova; assembly: GCF_002933465.1. Classification (GTDB taxonomy): domain Bacteria; phylum Actinomycetota; class Actinomycetes; order Mycobacteriales; family Mycobacteriaceae; genus Nocardia; species Nocardia nova_B. The sequence continues at coordinate 39,926 of NZ_PSZE01000034.1, read as the reverse complement.
ACCCTGGAGGGAATCGCGCGAGTGCGGGCCCGCGGACAGACTCGGCGGCATGAGCTACGAACCCACCGATATCTAATTGAAGGATCGGTGCGCATGTCTATGGTGCAGGAATGCCTCGCGACCTCGCCGATCTGCCGTTTGCCCGGAGTCTGACGCCGCTGCTGGAGCCGCTCGCACCCGACACCGAGTACGAGCGGGTCCACCTCGACGCCACGTCCCTCGAGGAGGTGTCGGCGGGCGGCTCCTGGTTCAACGAGTCGGCGCTGACCGGTGTGGTCCTCGGCGGCGGCAGCGTGAATCACTGCCGATTCGACGACGTCTGGCTGCACGGGGTGCGGTGGATCGGGATCGACGCCTGCGAAACTCGTTGGCTGGATGCCGAATTCGTCGACTCCGCGTGGTCGGGAGTGATCGCCGTCGACGCGCGGCTGCGCCGCATCCGGTTCGAGGGCTGCAAATTCGAATCGGTGAACTTCCGCGCGGCCACGCTGCAGGACGTGACCTTCGCCGAATGCGTCTTCCGCGATACCGACTTCTCCGCCGCCACACTTCGGAAGGTCGATTTTCCCGGATCGCGGCTCGAGGGTGTCGCCCTGCACGGGGCCACCTTGAAGGATGTGGACCTGCGGGGCGCGGCCGCCCTGGACCTCATCGCCGATATCGGGACGTTGAAGGGGGCGATCATCACCACACCCCAGCTGATGGAGATGGCGCCCGCCTTCGCACGGGCGGCGGGAATCATCGTGCGCGACAACAGAATCCGAGATTAGCCGCTGGAAATCCCGGGGATCTGGCCGATACCGTAGGTCACCACCATGGCCAGCGCACCACCGATCACCACCCGAAGGACGGCTCGGCGCCGATTGCTGCGGCCCAGGCGCGCGCTCAGCGATCCGGTCGCTGCCAGTGCCACCAGCACCGCGGCGAAGGTCACCGGAATGCGCCAGTTCGCCGGCGGCAGCAGAATCGCCAGCAGCGGCAACAGGGCGCCGCAGGTGAACGCCAGCGCGGAGGAGAACGCGGCCTGCCACGGGTTGGTCAGCTCGTTCGGGTCCAGACCCAATTCCGCCTCGGCGTGCGCGGCGAAGGCATCGTGGGCGGTCAGTTCCTGCGCGACCTGCCGCGCGGTCGCCTCCGTCAGTCCTTTGCGCCGATAGATCTCGGTCAACTCGGTGAGTTCGTAATCGGGATCTTCGGCGAGCTCCCGCTTCTCCAGCGAGAGCAGGGCACGTTCGCTGTCGCGCTGGGTGCTGACCGAGACATATTCGCCGGCCGCCATCGACAGCGCACCCGCGACCAGCCCGGCCACACCGGCGGTGAGGATGGGCGTGGTGGCCGCGGTGGCCGAGGCGACGCCCACCACCAGGCCCGCGGTCGACACGATGCCGTCGTTGGCGCCCAGCACGCCGGCCCGCAACCAGTTCAGCCGGGAGGCGAAACCGCCGCCGTGTGGTTCGTGCGGATGCTTCCAGCTCCCGGAGTCGCGCACACTATCGGAGTCGTTCACGGATGCAGAGTAGGCCGCCCAGCGGGCCGAGTGGTGGACCTGCGCCGCAAGCGAGCCGCGCCCGCCGCTGAGGCGTGTCCGGATCGGTAGCATGTGTGACATGAATTCCCTTGTCACACGCGCTATGTCCACGGTCGCCGAACAGTTGGGCAATCCGCACGGGGTGCTGGGCAAGGTGGTGGCGCGGACGCTGAACCGGACCAATCGCTTCGCCATCGACGCCGCGGTCGAGGCGGCCGAGGTGGGCGCGGGACAGGCCGCGGGCGATATCGGCTTCGGCGGCGGGGTGGGGCTGGCGATCCTGCTGCGCAAGGTCGGTGCGGCGGGGACCGTGCACGGCGTGGAGATCTCTGCGGATATGTCGGCGCGAGCCCGTTCTCGCTTCGCCCGCGATATCGGCACCGGCCGACTGCGGATCGTGGACGGCGCGCTCACCGAGCTGCCGCTCGGATCGGCGAGCCTGGATGCGGTGATCACGGTGAACACCGTCTATTTCATCGACGATCTGGACCGGGCCTGCGCGGAGCTGGCGCGGGTGCTGCGCCCGGGTGGCCGGGTGGTGGTCGGCATCGGGGATCCGGCGGCGATGGCGAAGATGCCGTTCACCGCGCACGGCTTCCGGCTGCGGCCGGTCGAGGAGGTATCAGGCGCGTTGGAACGAGCCGGGCTGACGGTCGAACACCGGCAGATCGACCGGCGGCCGATTCCGGCTCATCTGCTCATCGGACGTCCGGTTCGCGAGGACTGAGCGCCGGCAGGGCGACGACATCGATCGCGCGACTCACGGCGCCGATCTCGTCGGGCACCGCGGCCAGGGCGATATCGACGGTGAAGCCCATCGGCGCGTCCAGCGGCCGGAGGAAATCGTCGTAGTGCATCGGCACGACGGTGGCGGGGCGCAGCCGGGTCAGGATCCGGTGCCAGTAGTCCGCCGTCACCGACCGTCCGGCCACTCCGGCGAGGAAGATGTCGACCTCGCGGTGCCGGATCGCCTCATCGATGAGATCGGCGCTGCCCTGGTGATAGATCTCGATACCGGCCACCGCGATGTGGATGCCCCAGGTCTGTCCGCAGCCGTACGCCATCGGCGCCAGCGCGGCCAGGGATTCGCAACTGGTGTCGCCGGGGGAGGGGATCCGGGTGCCGAAGGGAATCTTCGAATGCACGCTCGGCACGAAGGTCACCGTGAACGGCCCGAGTTCGTAGCGGCGGTACGGCTCCACCTCCACACCCCGTTCGCCGAGTCCGTGCAGAGCCATGAGATTGCGCACCGATCGTGAGCCGTAGACCGGGCAGCCGAAGCGGCGCGCGAGCTCGGGAGCGTCCAGCGCGTGATCCCAATGACCGTGTCCGACAACGATTCCCGATACGTCGCCGAGGCCGGGCAGGAAGCGGTCGATCGATGCGGGATCGGGAAGTGCGGTACGGCGGCGCACCACCGTAGACAGCGGCACCCGGGTGAGGAACGGATCGACGAGCAGCGTCGAGCCCTGGTAGGTCATCCGGTAGCCGGCGGTGCCCAGCCAGGCGAGTTCGAGGCCGGCGGGCAGCGTCAGCGGCCGGGCCTCGAGTTCGCGCAATGCCTGCGCATCCTCGCGGTCGCGAGCGCTCTTGTTCAGGAAGTAGCGGGCATAGCCGGCGGTGTGCCGAAGCGGATCGAGCACCGTCGAGAGTGCGGACATCGGTCCATTGTGCGCCACCGGGTCACGGACGGTCCTCGGCGAGCACCTTGTGCAGGGCGGTGGCGAGAGCGCCGAGTTCGTCGGCGCCCAGACCGGCGAAATGCTGGTCGACGACCGCGTGATGATGGGGGGTGGCCTCGTGCAACCGCTGCCGCCCGGCCACGGTGATGGCGACGTACGCCGATCGGCCGTCGGCGGGATTGGTTTCGCGGGTGACCAGGCCGCGCGCCTCCAATTCGGTGACCAGGCGGCTCACCCGGGTGCGACTGAGCACCATGGTCGCGCCGAGGTCGCTCATCCGCAGACGCGGCGTTTCCGCGAGTTCCACGAGCATGTCGTACCAGCTGGCGGGCATGCCGTAGCCGCGGCGCAATTGGGCATCCAGCTCCGGGCGCAGGTCGACGTACACCCGCTGCAACGCCCGCCACACCTGCACCGAGGTGGGTACTGAGCTCCCGGATTCCGGCACGTCGCCGATCTTAGACGGCCGTCACCCCGGCCGCCCGGTGCGCGCCGATCGGCGATAACCGGTGGACACCGGTTCTACGATGCGGACATGGATATGCGCGCGAGCGTGGAACTTCCGCCCGACTGGCAGGACCGGGTACGCGCCGCCCTCGTCGGCTCGCCCCGGCCGGAGTTGGCGGGTGGTTCACTGCGCCTGCTGGGTGCCGGATTGGACAGCGTTGCGCTCCAGCTGGATTCGGCGGGAAAGCCCTACGTGTTGCGCCTGCCGCAGGACCCGCACGGCGCGGAAGGAATCGCGCGCGAGGCCGGTCTGCTTCCGGAATTGGCCCCCTTCCTGCCGATGCCGATTCCGCAATTCCTGTTCACCGCGCCGAATCCGCTGGGGCCGGGTGAGTTCTGCGTGTATCCGCTGGTGCCGGGCGAATCGCTCGACGAAGCCGAATGGGCCGAGCGGGGCCTGCTGGGCTTGCACGCGGCGCGGACGATCGCGGAGCTGCTCGAACGGATCCACTCGTTTCCGGTGGACCGTGCGCGGAGCTACGGTGTCGAGGTCGCCGATCTGCGGGGTGATTTCGCCGCGGATCTGAAGTCCGTTCGCGGCGCGGTGCTTCCGTTGCTGGACGCGGCCGAGGCCGAGGAGTTGTCCGCGGCCTGGCAGCGATATCTCGACGACGACGCGAACTTCGACTTCGAACCGACCCTCGTCCATGCCGATATCAGCCTGGATCATCTGTTGATCACCGGCGGTGCGATCAGCGGCCTGATCGACTTCGGCGATGTGGAGATCGGGGACCCCGACTACGACCTTTGCTACCTGTACCCGGAGGCGGGGCGCGACTTCGTGCGCGAGATCCAGCGGTGTCGCGCAGGGGATCTCGGGCCGGTCACCGAGAACAAGCTGCGCTTCTGGGCATGTGCCGACCCCGCACTCGACGTGCTGGACGCGATCGAACAGGGCCGGACGGACTGGCGCGAACAGCGACTGGCGGTACTGTGCCAGGCGCTGCGCAGCTATCGGCCGAACGGCGAGTGAGCCTCAACGACGTTCGTAGAAACCATCGATCCGGGCCCGCCCTACGGCCTGCGCGGCCGCCAGCACATCCCGGGGTTTCGCGTTCCCTACAGGTTTCCCCGCGGCTGTGGTGAGGGGCGCGCCGAGGGCGAACAACTGGAAGACGTACCGGTGCGGACCGTGCCCCTTGATCGGCGCGGGCCCCATGCAGCCGCTGCCGAAACCGGATCGCAGCACCCGTACCCCGGGCTCGGTCGTATCGGCATGTAACGCGTTGCGCGACAGGCTCCGCAGCGACGGCTCGAGGAGCGCGACGCAATGGACGAACGGCTTCCGCGTCGGAGCGTCGGAATCCTCGACGACCAGCAGAAAGCCGGCCGTGTCGTCGGGCGCTCCGCTCCAGTCCAGGGCCGGGGACTCGTCGGCGCCACCGATCCGGTGGGAGGCATGCCGGATGTCGAGCGTGGTCTCCGGCTCGAAATCCGGACTCGTGAGCCGAAAGACGGTGTCGCTGCGCGGTCCCTGCCCGGACATGAGGCCGTGGCTCAGCGCGACGCGCCGTGCCGTTGGGTACCCTGATCGGCATGGTGATGCGGATCCGTTCGGCGGCGCTGATGCTGTGCGCCCTCGTGCTGTCCGTGGCCGCCGCCACGATCATGCCTGCGGGCGAACCGAATTCACTGCTGGCGGTTGCCGCCGCGGCGGTCCTCGCGTTGGCGGTGGTCGCCGCCTACTCGAGCCGGGTACGACTGCAGCCGATCGGTGGCAGCAGTGGACCACCCGTGTCGGCGCAGCAGCGGCGGCGGGGATCTTTTCTGCGACAGAGCAATCCGGATACGGCGGGCCGGGTGCGGCCCAGGGCACCGGGTCGCTGGAGCTGATCGCGCGTCACTCACGCCGGTGCTCGCCGCCGGCCGCAGTGAACGCGCAGCTGTCCAGCCGCCCCTGTTCACTCGCCCGTACCTTCACGGGTGCCTCGAAGTGAGGTGATATCCCATGCTCGATTTCGTGTACTACCCGGTCGCCGCCGTTCTCTGGCTCTGGCACACCGGATTCGCCGTCCTGTTCGGTGCCGCGAGCGGCCTGTCCTGGGCGCTGGCGATCGTTATGCTGGTGGTGACCCTGCGCGCTGCCCTGTATCGGCCGTTCCTGGCTCAGGTCCGGTTCTCCCGCACCATGGCCGTTCTGCAACCGAAGATGCGGCAGCTGCGCGCCGAATGCGGCGACGACCGCGAGCGATTGGCCGTGGAAACCCGGAAATTGCAGCAGCAGCACAACTTCACTGTGCTCAGCGGCTGCCTGCCGGTGCTCGTGCAACTGCTGATGTTTCTGGGATTGCTGCATGTGCTGCATTCCTTCGACCGCACCGGCGGCGTCTCGTATGTGCCGTTGCTCGGCAACACCACGGCGATGACCGCCGCGCAGAACGCCGACACCGCGAATTACGTGTTCGCGCCGGAGCAGGTGCGGTCGTTCCTGCACGCCGATCTGTTCGGCGCACCGCTGTCGGCGACGCTGACCTCCACCGACAGCGTGGCGTCGGTGGCGGTCGTGGCGGTCCCGCTGGTGCTGATCGCGGCCGTCGCGACCCACTGCACCGCGCGGGCGTCGATCGGCCGCCAGCTCGAGATCACCCCACAGACGCGGCTGATCAACGCGATGACGTTATGGCTGTTTCCGCTGGGCACACTGGTCGCCGGCCTGGTGATGCCGGTCGGCATCCTGGTCTACTTCGCGACCAGCAATATCTGGACCTTCGTGCAGCAGCATGTGGTCCATCGCAGGCTCGGCCCACTGGACCCCCTGCCGCCACCGGCCGTCTCGACGATCTAGGCCCGTTCCTGTTCGGCCGCGACGGTCTCGTGCACATCCGCATGCGGGGCGCCCCAGCCGATATGCGATTCGGCGCGCAGACGATCGATCATGTGCGGATAGTGCAGCTCGAATGCCGGTCGCTCCGAACGGATTCGGGGCAGTTCGTAGAAGTTGTGCCGCGGCGGCGGGCAGGTCGTCGCCCACTCCAGCGAATTGCCGTACCCCCACGGGTCGTCCACCGTGACCACCTCGCCGTAGCGGTAGCTGCGGAACACATTCCAGACGAAGGTGATCATCGAGAAGCCGAGGATGAACGCGCCGATGGTGGAAATGGTGTTGAGCGTGGTGAATCCGTCGGAGGGCAGATAGTCGGCGTAGCGGCGCGGCATCCCCTCCGCACCCAGCCAGTGCTGTACCAGGAAGGTGGTGTGGAAGCCCAGGAAGGTGGTCCAGAAGTGGATCTTGCCGAGCCGCTCGTCGAGCAGTCGGCCCGTCATCTTCGGGAACCAGAAGTAGATGCCGCCGAAGGTCGCGAACACGATGGTCCCGAACAGCACGTAATGGAAGTGCGCGACAACGAAATACGAGTCTGTGACATGGAAGTCCAGCGGCGGGCTGGCCAGGATGACACCCGAGAGGCCACCGAACAGGAAGGTGACCAGGAACCCGAGCGCCCAGAGCATCGGCGTTTCGAAGGTCAGCTGCCCCTTCCACATCGTGCCGATCCAGTTGAAGAATTTCACACCGGTCGGCACGGCGATCATGAAAGTCATGAACGAGAAGTACGGCAGCAGTACCGCTCCGGTGGCGAACATGTGGTGCGCCCACACGGCCACCGACAGCGCTCCGATGCTCATGGTGGCGTACACCAGCGCGGTGTACCCGAAGACCGGTTTGCGGCTGAACACCGGGAAGATCTCGGTGACGATGCCGAAGAACGGTAGCGCGATGATGTATACCTCGGGATGGCCGAAGTACCAGAACAGGTGCTGATAGAGCAGGTTACCGCCGGTGGCGGGATCGTAGATGTGACCACCGAGGTGCCGGTCGACCATCAGGGCCATGAGCGCCGCGGTGAGGATCGGGAAGGCCAGCAGGACCAGCACGCTGGTGACCACGATGTTCCAGGTGAACAGGGGCATCCGGAACAAGGTCATCCCCGGTGCGCGCAGGACGACGACGGTGGTGAGCATGTTGACCCCGCCGAGGATGGTGCCCAGACCGGAGACGGCCAGGCCCATGATCCACATATCGCAACCCACCCCGGGGGAGTGCACGATATCCGAGAGCGGGGTGTAGGCGGTCCACCCGAAGTCCGCGGCGCCGCCGGGGGTGATGAATCCGGCGGTGGCCACGGAGGCGCCCAGGAGATAGAGCCAGTAGCTGAGTGCGTTCAGCCGCGGGAAGGCCACATCGGGCGCGCCGATCTGCAGCGGCAGGATGCAGTTGGCGAAGCCGAACACGATGGGGGTGGCATAGAACAGCAGCATCAGCGTGCCGTGCATGGTGAACAGCTGGTTGAACTGCTCGGGGGAGAGGAACTGCAGCCCCGGGCGGGCGAGCTCGGCGCGCATCAGCAGTGCCATCAGCCCGCCGATGAGGAAGAATGCCATCGAGCTGACGATGTACATGATCCCGAGCAACTTCGGATCGGTCGTCGTGACGATCGACCAGATCTGGGAACCCTTCGGGGCGATCCGCCGGGGATAAGGCCTTACGGCTTCGATCTCGGCGGCGCCGCGAGATGGTGCTGTAGTCACAGTTCCTCCTCGGAGCCCAACCATCTTCGAGTGTGGCACCGCGGCAAGATCAACGTGTTCGAATCCCGCCGGGCATCGGTGCGCGATCGGTCGTGATCTTCGCCGGACGCGGCCCATGCTCCCATCGATACCCACTTCCCGGCAGATGGATCGCCGGAAACTCCCACGTGGATCGCTGGGAAGTAACGGATGCGTCGGTGACCTCCACGGAAACGACGGCCGGGAGTACGGTGGGACCCGACCGTTTCGGAGTGGTTCTGAGGTGAGTGCGGCGGTGCGGACCGTAGCTGTCCGTTCGCTCGCCGCTGCGACGACGAGATTCCGAGATACGAGGTGTGGACATGACCGCTGCCTGGCCCAGTTCGTTCAGCTCCTTCGACGATCTGTTCAATCGCTTCTTCGGCCCCGGAATGGCCGCGCAGCCACCGGTACAGCGCATCGACCTGGGGCGGCTGCTCAGCGACAGCGCCAAGGAGCTGATCGCGATCGCCCGCTCGGCCGCGCAGGACTGGGGTAATCCGGAAGTCACCGCCGAACATCTGCTCTATGCCGCCACCCAGGTCGAACCGTCGCGCGGGATCATCGGCCGGCTGGGCCGGGATCCGGACCAGGTCGCCGCGCAGATGCGCGGTGCCGTCGGCAGCGGAGAGGCCACCGCGGCCGCGGGCGGCCAAGTCGTCCTGGGACCCGGCGCCAAACTGGCCCTGCGCACCGCGCAGCGCAACGCCGCCGAGGCGGGATCCAGCTACATCGGCCCGGAGCACATTTTGCTGGGCATCGCCGACAATCCGGAAAGCCCTGCCGCGCAGGCTCTTTCGGGGGCCAAACTGCCCGTCGCCGAGGCGCAGAAGAAGCCCACCGACACACCGACGCTCGACGAATACGGCCGGGATCTGACTGCCGAGGCCCGCGCGGGCAAGGTCGACCCGGTCGTCGGCCGTGCTGAGGAGATCGAGCAGACCGTCGAAATCCTGTCCCGGCGGCGTAAGAACAACCCGGTACTCATCGGCGATCCCGGTGTCGGCAAGACCGCGATCGTCGAGGGCTTGGCGCAGCGCATCGTCAACGGCGATGTGCCCAGCACCCTGGCCGACCGGCGGGTGGTGGCCCTCGATGTGGGCTCGCTGGTGGCGGGCAGCAAATATCGTGGCGAATTCGAGGAGCGGCTGACCAAGATCCTCGACGAGGTCCGCGAGCACTCCGACGAGCTGGTGCTGTTCATCGACGAGTTGCACACCATCGTGGGCGCCGGCACCGGCGGTGAGGGCTCGATGGACGCGGGCAACCTGCTCAAACCGGCGCTGGCCCGCGGCGAACTCCATGCCATCGGCGCCACCACCGTCGACGAATACCGTCGTTACATCGAAAAGGACGCCGCCCTGGAACGCCGCTTCCAGCCGGTGCTGGTCCCGGAGCCGTCGGTGGCCGACACCATCGAAATCCTGCGCGGCCTTACCGATGCCTACGAGGAGCACCATCAGGTGCACTACGACGACGAGGCGCTGGTCGCCGCGGCGGAGCTTTCCGACCGCTACATCACCGACCGGTTCATGCCCGACAAGGCGATCGATCTGGTCGACCAGGCCGGCGCCCGGGTCCGGTTGCGCACCCGTATGCCGGGCCCGTATCTGCGTGCGGCACAGGAGGAATTGTCGCGCCTCGAGCGAGAGAAGGATGCCGCCGTCGCGGCCGAGGACTACGCCCGCGCGGACGAACTCAAGAGCGAGATCACCGCTGCCGAGGAACGGGTCGGCCACATCACCGGCGACGAGGCGCCGACGGTCACTCTCGACGACATCGCCGAGGTGGTGTCCAAGCAGACCGGAATTCCGGTGTCGGAGTTGACGGTCGAGGAACGGCAGCGCCTGCTGCAGTTGGAGGACGTGCTGCACAAGCGGGTGATCGGGCAGGACGAGGCGATCGTGGCCGTCGCCGAGGCGGTGCGCCGCGCCCGCGCCGGGATGAAGGATCCGAACCGTCCGATCGGCTCGTTCCTGTTCCTCGGCCCGACCGGTGTGGGCAAGACGGAATTGGCGAAAGCGCTGGCGGAGGCGGTATTCGGCGACGAGAACCGGCTGATCCGATTCGATATGAGCGAATTCCAGGAGAGGCACACGGTGTCCCGGCTGGTCGGCGCACCGCCCGGATATGTGGGCTACGAGGATGCCGCACAGCTCACCGACAAGGTTCGCCGCCAGCCGTATTCGGTGATCCTGTTCGACGAGGTGGAGAAGGCACATCCGGACGTCTTCAATGTGCTGCTGCAGTTGCTCGACGACGGGCGCGTCACCGACGCCAAGGGCCGCACGGTCGATTTCAAGAACACCATCGTGATCATGACCAGCAATATCGGTTCGGATCTGATCCTGAAAGCCACCTCGGCGGAACTCGACGACATCACCCCGCGGCTGATGGAACGGCTGCGACAGCATTTCCGGCCGGAATTCCTCAACCGCATCGACGAGACCATCGTGTTCCACCGGCTCGACCGGGAACAGCTGCGCCGCATCGTCGATCTGGTTCTCGACGGCCCCCGGCGTCGCCTGCGTGCCCAGGATATCGAGCTCGACGTCACCGACGCGGCGCGAGATTGGTTGTCCGAGAACGGTTATCAACCCGAATTCGGCGCTCGCCCGCTCCGCCGGACGGTGCAGAAGCAGCTGGAGAATCAGGTGTCGCGGCTGGTGCTCGGTGGCGAGCTGAACCCAGGCGACACCGTGCGCGTCGATGCGGACGAGTCCGGGCTGATCGTCTCCGCGGTGGCCGGATCCGGGGCCGAACGCTCACTCGACGGCTCCGTCAACGGTCAGAAGCCGACGGGAAAGAAAGCGAACGGTAAGGCCGATGCCAAGTCCGAGAAGAAGTCCGGAGCGAAATCCGGGAAGAGCTGACATCCGCCAGGGGTCCGGGTGGTGAGCTACCTGGCCGACCCGCGCGTCGACGCCTACATCGACGCGCTACCGGCGTGGCAGCGTGATATCGGCCGCGAGGTGCGATGCCGACATATTCCTTTACGACGGTGCGATGGTTCCCGATCCGGAGGGCATCATCACGGGTCGTCACGACAACACGACGGCGCGCACCGTGGCGATTCGCGAGGGGGAGAAGATCAACGCCCCCGCGTTGCCGGCAATGCTGCGGCAGATCATCGCGAACGATCGCGCGGGCGGTTGGCGCACACTGAAAAATGATGCGGCACCGGTGGATTGACGAGGCGCTGCGGCCGAAGGTGGTCAGTCCGGTACGCGTTCGGCACCGTGGCCACTCTCAGCCCGCCGTTGTCGTGTTCGCCTGGGCTTGCGCATAGACGCCGACGGTGAGTTCGCGCATGCATCTGACCACCAGCGGAGCCGGTCCGCTCGGGCGGATACCGGTTTCCGTTGCGGCCGAAGATGTTTCGGCAACACTACCCGGCTGTCCCACCGGGCCGTCGTCGTCGGCCCATTGCTCGAGTCCGATGCGGATCGCGCCGGCGGCGGCCGCGGCCAGGGTGCGCAGGCGCAGCGGATCGGTTTCCGGGGACAGTTTCGTCAGCAGTTCCAGCAGCGCGTGCTCACCGGTGAGGTTGACCCGGAACCAGACCGCGCGCAGGGCCGAGTCGTCGGCCATCGCGCGCAACAGGCCGCGGGTGATGTCGAGTTCGTCGCGGTCCACCACGTTCAGGGCGCGGATCGCGGCGGTCTCCAGTTCCGTGATGGTAGGCAACCGGTCCGGTCCATCGCCGAGGATGTCCAGCCAGCGAGACGCACCCGCCGACAGCATCGGTTCCACGGCATCCTCTTTGGTGCGGCAATAGCGATAGAAGGTGCGCAGGCCGACGCCGGAGGCGGCGGCGATCTGCTCGGCGGTGACCGCCGCGGTGCCACGCTCGGCGAACAAGCGAGCGGCGGTGTGGGCGATCTCCATCCGGGTCGCCGACTTGCGCCGCTCGGCCAGGTTCGGACGCGGCGATGCGGTGGCCGACGGGCCGGTTCTCGATTCGGGCATGAGTCACCTCCTGTCCGCACAGTCTAAGCGCGAATTGCTACTCTGGCACAACGTGCCACTTAGGCGTACTGTGTCAGTCGAATGGGAAAATCGCAGTTGAGGAGAGTTTCGCAATGGAGCGTTTCGCAGACCGCCGGGTTCTGATCACCGGCGCCGGATCCGGTATCGGCCGCGCCACCGTGCATCGCATCCTGTCCGAGGGCGGCACCGTGGTGGCCGCGGACGTCAACGAGGCGGGCCTGGCCGAAACCGCGAAGCGGGCCGCCGAGAAGGGCAGCGCCGATCGGCTGACCACCGTCACGATCGACATCTCCGACGAGTCCTCGGTGCAAGCTGGGGTCGCCACGGCCGTGGAGACCCTGGGCGGGCTGGACGCGCTGGTCAACGCGGCCGGCATCCTCCGCTCGGCGCACACCCACGAGATGTCGCTGGCCGACTGGAACCGCATCATCACCACCAACCTCACCGGCACCTTCCTGATGATCCGCGAATCGCTGCCCGCGCTGCTGGACAGTGGTCGCGGCGTAATCGTGAACTTCGCCTCCACCTCCACCTACTTCGCGCACCCGTATATGGCCGCCTATGCCGCGTCGAAGGGCGGCATCATGTCGATGACCCATGCGCTGGCCTCCGAATACTCCAAGCAGAACCTGCGTGCGGTGGCCGTGGCGCCCGGCTCGATCTCGAGCGATATGACCGACGGCCGCGGCCCGGGCCTGCCCGAGGACGCCGATTTCTCGCTGTTCACCAAGCTCATGCCGATGCTCGGCCAGGGTTTCGCCTCGCCCGATACGGTCGCCGGCGTGGTGGCCATGCTCGCCTCCGACGACGGCGCCTTCATCACCGGCACCGAGGTGCGCATCGACGGCGGCACCCACGCCTGATACGGCGAATCGGTCCGAGCCGTCCCGGTCATCGGGAAAGCCCGGACCGAAACGGAAACCTGTTCTATTGTGCTGGCGGGGCCGAAACCGGGAGGTGACCGCGATGGATCTGGTTGCGTTGGAAGAGATTCGTACGTTGAAATACCGCTATCTGCGGACGCTGGATCTGCGGGAGTGGGACGAGTTCGCCGATACCCTCGCCGCGGACGCGGTGGCCGATTACGGCTCGCCGTCGGGTGGTAAGCCGCTGCAGTTCGAGGGCCGCGACGCCATCGTCGGCTATCTCAGCGGCGCGATGACCGGAACCATGATCACCTCGCACGTGTGCAGTCACCCCGAGATCGCGGTGGACGGTGATTCCGCCTCCGGCAGTTGGTGTCTGGAGGATACGGTCATCGTTCCCGAGCACGGGATCATGATTCGCGGCGCCGCGTACTACCGCGACACCTATCGCCGTGAATCCGACGGCCGCTGGCGCATCACGAAGACCGGCTATCAGCGCAACTACGAGACGATGATGCCGCTGTCCTCGATTCAGGGATTCACCATCACCGCCAGCCGCTGGGACCCCAGCGTCACGCACTGACCCGACCGGCCGCTCAAGCCCGGGCGGTGCGCCGGATCGCGGTGGGAGTGCTGTCCCACCAGCGGCGCGCGCAGCGGGTCAGGGTGGCCTGTTCCGCGAGGCCGAGCAGTGAGGCGATCTGGCTCATCGGCAGATCCGTCGTCGTCAGATAGCGTCGGGCCTCACCGCGGCGCACATCGTCGACGATGGCGGCGAAGGTCGTGTGCTCGGCCGCCAGGCGGCGCTGCAGGGTGCGCGGATGGATCGTCAAAAGCCTTGCCACCGAATCGATCTGCGGTGCGGTCGTGCCCAGGAGCTGTTGCACTGCGGCCCGCACCCCCGGCACCGCGGAGGCGCCGGTATCGCCCGCCTGTTCGGCCAGGAACGCCACCGCCAGCCGGCGCAGATTCGCATCGCCGCCCGCGATCGCCCGGCTCGTGAGGTTGCTCGGCAGCCGAAGGATGGCCGCCGGTCGCTCGAAGCGCACCGGGACGCCGAAGAAGTTCTCGTAGGCCGCGCGCGGGCCCGGTGGGCGGTACGGCAGCTCCACCGAGCGCAGGCCGTACGGCCCGTCCACCAGCCGGATCAGGGTGCGATGGAGAAAGCCCAGGCCGAGATCGGTGCCCTGGACGGGTTGGGGAAACCCCGGTTCGACGCCGTAGCGCAGGGCCGTCACACCGCGGTCGCCGTAGGGATCGGGTTCGATGGTCAGGCTCAGCGAGCGCGCGTGCACGAATAGGTAGCGCGAGGTGCACTCCAGCGCGTCGGCCAGGGTCGGCGAGCTGCGGATGGCCAGCGCCAGTGGTCCCAGCATGCCGAGGTCCTGCCGGGCGGCGATCCGGAGGCCCAGATCGGGACACCGCAGCCGGTCGGCGGCGATCTCCAGTACCAGTGCCATCGCCTCGTCCGACACCAGCAGATCGTCGGCGTCCAGGGCGGCGATCGGATAACCGGCCGCGGCCGCGTATTCCTCCGCATTTCCCCCGAGTTCGGCCACGGTCGCGCGAAAACCGCGCAAACCGGCCGAGCGGATCACCGACATGTCATTCAGAATCAAATACTTGTCGCGCAAAGTCAAGAATGCCGGAGGCGGAACCGGGAGACTGGAACCATGACCGCAGTTGGTGAGTATGTCGACGTCGTCATCGTGGGCGCTGGTCTGTCCGGAATCGGCGCCGGCTACCGCGTGCAGACGGAATTGCCCGGAAAGTCCTATGCGATTCTCGAGGCGCGCGAGACCCTGGGTGGTACCTGGGACCTGTTCCGGTACCCTGGCATCCGCTCGGATTCGGACATGTTCACCCTCGGCTACCCGTTCGAGCCGTGGCGCGATGCCAAGTCGATCGCCGACGGTCCCTCGATTCTGCGCTACATCACCGAGACGGCACGCCGCTACGGGATCGACAAGCATATTCACTACGGCACCAAAGTCGTTGCGGCGCAATGGTCCAGCGCCGAGTCGCGATGGACGCTGACCCTGCGGCAGGGCGCTGCGGAGCGCACGCTGAGCTGCCGCTTCCTCTACTCCTGCGCCGGCTACTACGACTACGACCAGGGGCATGCGCCCGAATTCCCGGGCGTGGAGACATTTTCCGGCACCATGGTGCATCCGCAGTTCTGGCCGGAGGATCTCGATTACGCCGGCAAGAAGGTCGTGGTCATCGGCAGTGGCGCCACCGCCGTGACGCTGGTTCCGGCGATGGCCGAGCAGGCCGAACTGGTGACCATGCTGCAGCGTTCACCAACCTGGATCTCCGCGGTGCCCGGCCGCGACAAGCAGGCCGACAAGATTCGGGAACTGCTACCGGCGGGCTTGGCGCACCGGGTGATCCGCACGAAGAACATCCTGTTCAACGTCGGTTTCTATCAATACTGCCGGCGTCGTCCGCAGGCGGCGCGCAAGCTGCTCACCGGGCTGACCACTCGCATTCTCAAGGATGAGAAGGTGGTCGCCGAACACTTCACCCCGGAGTACAACCCGTGGGATCAGCGCCTGTGCGCGGCGCCGGACGCCGACTTCTTCAAGGCGATGCGCACGGGCAAGGCCGAGGTGGTCACCGATCACATCGATACCTTCGTGCCCGAGGGAATCCGGCTGACATCGGGCCGGGTGCTGCCCGCCGACATCGTCATCTCGGCGACCGGTCTGAAGCTGCTCGCCTTCGGCGGTATCACGCTGGAGGTCGACGGTGAGCCGGTGAACCTGTCCGACCGGTTCGTCTGGCAGGGAACGATGCTCACCGGCGTTCCCAACTTCGCGGTCTGCATCGGCTACACGAATGCGTCCTGGACGCTGCGCGCCGACCTGACCTCACGGCTGGTGTGCAGGGTGATCGCCCATATGGACCGGCGTGGCTACGAGGCGGTGGTGCCGCAGCCGCAGGGCGAGCTCACCGAACATCCCCTGCTCGACCTCGCTTCCGGCTATATCCAGCGGTCCATCGGCGACTTCCCGCGGCAGGGCGATCGGCATCCGTGGAAGGTGCGCCAGAACTACCTGCTGGATTCGGCCACCACCATGCGCACGAATCTGGACAAGACCCTGCAGCCGGTCCGGCGCACCGCGGTGCTGTCGAACGCCTGAGCGCCGCGCCGGTCCGGTCAGCTCGCCCAGGGGCCGAGCCCGCCGAACTTGTCGATCCGAATGCGGGTCAGCAGTCCCGGCGGTGCGTCGGCAGGAGGGAAGTCCAGACCCGGTGCGGCGAGCACGGCGGCCAGCTCCTTCAGCAGTTCGGGTGCCCCGCCCTCGACGATGCGCGCGGTGCCGGTGACCGACAGATACGGTCGCGTGAACTCGCTCGGCTGATCCGAGACGATGGTCAGCGCCACCCGCGGATCGCGGCGCACGTTGCGCACCTTCAGATATTCGCCGAGATGCGCGCTGACCAACTCGTCGCCCTCGGGAGTGGACTGCAACGCCACCCAGACGACGGAGATCTGCGGGCTGCCGTCGGCATTGAGGGTGACCAGGGTCGCGTTGGCACCGGCGCCGACGAATTCGCGCGCGGAATCGGGAAGTCGCATATCCGATGCGACGCCTGCGTGAATCATTTCATTCCCGCGGCGCGCGCACCGGCCGCACGGCTGGACGTGATGTCTGATTTCCGCCGGTATTCGATCCGGGGCTCCGGCAGATTGGGGAGCGTACGGATCGAATACCGAAAGGATCAGCAATGACGGTCTACACGACGACGGCGAGTCCGCTCGGCGAGCTCATGCTCGTCGGCGAGGTGCGCCCGGGTGGTGTCGCCCTCACCGTCCTGTCCATCGTGGGCGAGAAAGATGTTGTCGCACAAGCCGATTGGTCCGAGGTTCGCGCCCCGTTCGAATCTGTCGTCGATCAGCTCGACAGCTACTTCGCCGGGCAGCGCACCCGCTTCGAACTCGACTACGCGGTCGAGGGCAGCCAATTCCGCCGACGGGTGTGGCAGGCGCTCGACGACATCCCGTACGGCCGCACGGTGACCTACGGCGACATCGCCGCCCGGGTCGGTGCGCCGCGGGCAGCGGTGCGGGCTGTCGGGGCCGCGATCGGCGCCAACCCGGTTCTGATCGTGCGACCGTGCCATCGAGTGATCGGCGCGAACGGCCGCCTGACCGGCTACGCGGGCGGGATCGACCGCAAGCGGCAACTGCTGGAGCTCGAACATGCCGCGTGACAACGGTCCGGGAGCGACCGTGCCGGGGCTTACCGCGACGTCGTTCGGCGCTCGGGTGGATGCGCAGGACTGGACGCGGATCGCCGACGACCTCGACGAGCACGGGTACGCGCTCAGCGGGTGCCTGCTGAGCGCGGGTGAATGCCGCTCACTCGCTGCCCTGTACGCCGAGGACGACCGCTTCCGCTCCACCATCGAGATGTCGCGCCACCGTTTCGGGTCCGGCGAATATCGCTACTTCACCCACGATCTGCCTCCGGTGGTCTCCGAGTTGCGCGCCGCGCTGTATCCGAAACTGCTGCCCATCGCGCGGATGTGGGCGCAACGACTGGGCCGCCCGGGTTCGTGGCCGGACGGCCTGGACGACTGGATCTCCCAGTGCCACCGGGCCGGGCAGAACCGCTCGGCGCAAATTCTGCTGCGCTACGGCCCGGGCGATTGGAACGCGCTGCATCGAGACCTCTTCGGCGATATGATCTTTCCGCTGCAGGTGGTGATCGGACTGGATGCCGCCGGCTCGGACTACACCGGCGGCGAATTCCTGATGGTCGAACAGCGTCCGCGCGCCCAATCCCGCGGCGCGGCAATCACTCTGCCGCAGGGGCACGGGCTGGTCTTCACCACCCGGGAACGCCCGGTGCGGTCCACTCGCGGCTGGTCGGCCGCGCCCGTGCGCCACGGCGTGAGCGTGGTGCGCAGCGGGCACCGCCATACCCTCGGCCTGGTTTTCCACGATGCGTGAGGGCGGCATCGATGGGGTGAGGTCGATGGATGGTGAGGACGGTGCTCCGGCGCGGTATTTCATGCTGCTCGGCTCCGATGCCGTGCCGTACCGCAGCCCGACCGCGGGAACAGTCGGCGGGCATCGGCGTCAGCGCATCTACGGGCGGCTGGACTGTCCGGCGGCACTGCGCGCGCTGCGCCGCGGCAACTACGCCGCATACCGGGTGTTCTTCGCCGACGAGGCCACCGCCGTCGCCGCCGGATACCGGCCGTGCGCACGATGTCTGCCGGAGGCGTATCGGCGCTGGAAGTCCGAGCGCTCAGGTGCTGCGCTGCCGCCGCCGGATCGGCGGCCGCGGCGGACCGATGTGCCGGTGCACCAATTGCAGGGCGGCCAGCAGGATCAGCGAGAATCCGGTGGACAGGTAGTCCTCGGTCAGCACGCCGAGCACGGCCAGGCCGCCGAAGACCGGTAGTTCCAGCCAGGAGCACCAGGCCAGTAGTCGTAGCCGGGAGGCATGGGAATCGAGCCAGGCCAGGCCGTCGTCGACGATGTCGGCGGCCGTGTCGAACTCGACCAACCCGTCGCCGACCTGCACGAACCGATGTACCGCCTGCTCGCGACTGATCCGCCCCAGCCACACCTCGTCGATGAGCCGCTTACCTTCGACCGCGACTTCCGTGACGACCGCGTCCATTCTGCGCCAGTCCCTTTCCAGTTGGTCTCGCAAAGTGTAAGCGCCGCGAGCCGCAATCACCCCGCAATCCGGCATCCCCTCTGCTGGGTGGCGCCACACCGCCCCAGCCGGGAAGGTCCACGCTCCTCGGGCGATCAACGCGAATCGGACAGCGCCGCAGCGCGTGCGCGTCCGGCCGGGAGGCGCCGCCGAAAGGCCTGGCGACGAACGCGATTCGATATCGGACGCAATGATCGGTGGGTGTTCCGGCTTTTCCGAAATAAGGTATGGAATACCTTCCTGTGCAATGGTTTACCTAAATTCGGCCAGCCTTTCTTTGCTGGCGAGTAAACGGCGGCCGGGTTATTTTTGTCTGGTGCAAGCGGATACGGCGGTAATGGAGAGTGTGGTACGGCCGGAAACTCACGGGCAGGGTTTGTCGGTACGACTGAATTGGCTTCGGGCCGGGGTGCTGGGTGCCAACGACGGAATCGTCTCCGTCGCAGGGATTGTCGTGGGTGTGGCGGCGGCCACTACGTCGACGTCGGCGATCGTCACCGCGGGCGTCGCGGGACTCGCGGCGGGCGCGGTGTCGATGGCACTGGGCGAGTACGTGTCGGTCAGCACACAGCGCGACAGTGAGCGCGCGGTGCTGGCCATGGAACGGCGTGAACTCGCCGAGGACCCGGCGGGGGAACTTTCCGAGCTTGCCGCCATCTACGAGGGCAAGGGCCTGACGCCGGCCACCGCGTGGAAGGTCGCCGAGGAGTTGACGGCCAAGGATGCGTTCGCCGCCCACGCCGAGGCCGAATTGGGAATCGACCCGAGTGAACTGACCAACCCCTGGCATGCCGCGCTGTCGTCGGCCTCGGCGTTCACCGTCGGGGCCCTGCTGCCGCTGCTGGCAATGCTGGTACCGGCGGCGATCCGGGTTCCGGTCACCGCGACGGCGGTTCTGGTCGCACTGGCCGCGACCGGCGCCGTCGGCGCCCGTCTGGGGCAGGCGCCGGTGGGGCGCGCGACGATTCGCGTGCTGGCGGGCGGTGCGCTGGCGATGGCGACGACCTATGTGGTCGGCCACCTGGTCGGTATCGCGGTCTAGCGTGCGGTCGGGACGGCAGGCGAAATCAGTGGTTCCGGAACCGGTTTCCCACCCGCAGCCGGTCCATGACCGCGCGCATCTTGGCTTGCCGGTGCGGATCGCCGATCCGGAATTCGACGTGCACGACGGGATGGGATGCGTCGATCAGCGCCACGGTTTCGCGGTCCGTGGGGTGAGCAGCGCGGGGTGAAGCGGTCATAACTCCCAGTGTGCACCCGCGGCTATTTTCTGGCAATGTGTTCTGCCGCTCTGTCGCTTTCGAAACCCAATCGAAATGCTCGGCGATGCAGTCGCTTACACCGCCGCGCCGCTGCCGCTCACGGCCGGGAGCCCACCAGCTCCCGTTTGCGGGCCTCCCGGGCCAGCGCCCGGTCCCGCTGTTCTTCGAAACGCGCACAATCGTTTCGCAGTTTCTCCAGGAATTCGCCGAGGGCATTGCGCGCCCGGTCGCCGCGCGCGGTGAAGTCGTTGCGATCGAACACATTCCACTTGCGCAACACCGGCATCACCACGTCCTCCAGATGCTGACGCAGATCGTAGATTCCATGTTTGGCCATCAGCACGCCGTTGCGTCGCCAATCCGGCATTCCGGCGCCCGGCATCTGGAAATTGCACACGATATCGGCAATCGCCTCCAGCGCCTGGTCGGGCGCCAGATCCAAAGCCGCCGCGCACATATTGCGGTAGAAGATCATATGCAGGTTCTCGTCCGTGGAGATGCGCGCCAGCATGCGGTCGGCGACCGGATCGTCACAGACCTTCCCGGTGTTGCGGTGTGAGACCCGGGTGGCCAGTTCCTGAAAGGTCACATAGGCGACCGAGTGTAGGAATCCGGTGTCGGCCCGGTCCACCACGGCTGCCTTGCCGCTCTCGCGCACGAGTTTCATCGCGTCGTAGCCGTTGGTCATGTGGACCATCCGAGCCCGTTCCAGCGCCACGGGATCGACCGCGCGGGTGACGACCAGATAGTCGCGAATCGCGATGCCGTGCCGGTTCTCCTCGGCCGTCCAGCGCCCCACCCAGGTCCCCCAGGCGCCGTCGGCGGAGAAGTTCTCGGCGATCTCACGATGGTAGGACGGCAGATTGTCCTCGGTGAGAAGATTCGTGACCATCGCGGCGCGGGCCACCTCGCTCAGCCGTGACTGGGCGGGGTCCCAATCGGTTCCGCCGAGGGCGGCGAAATTGCGTCCCGCATCCCACGGGACGTAGTCGTGCGGATGCCACGTCTTCGCCATCGACAGATGCCGATGGACGTTGCTCTCCGCCACGGGCTCTAGTTCCAGCAGCAACTCGAGTTGGGTGAGATTCCTGACCACGGTGTTGCCCTTCCTCGTTGTGGATCGTCGTGCGACGCTGCGGGAAGAAACCGGTACAGTGCAGTCACGACCGGGTTGCCGGGTGGCACTCAGGGCTCCGCCGGTCGGGTTCGCCTCGCTAATGTAGCCGCTCCACCGCCACCGTTGTCGCTCCAGCTTGTATTCGCCGCAGTGTTGCCCCTGTTCCGCAGTGTTGCCTGTCGAAAGTGAGCCGAGAATGACGGTTTCCAGCCGTACGCGCTACCGCGATGTCGTCGTCACCAGCTTGGCCGCGACCACGTCCATCGCCGGTGATGTCGACTCGACGTGGAAGGGACTGCTGAACGGTGAGAGCGGAATCGACGTACTCGACGACGGTTTCATCGACCAGTTCGAACTCCCGGTCCGCATCGGCGGTCATCTCAAGGTCGTTCCGTCCACCGTTCTGAGCCGTGAGGAGACCCGCCGGCTGTCCTACGTCGAGCAGATGGCGCTGGTGCTGGGCCGCGAGGTGTGGCGCAACGCCGGTGCGCCCGAGGTCGATCCGGAGCGGCTCGGCGTCTCCATCGGCACCGGGCTCGGTGGTGCGGAGGCGCTCATCGACGTCAAGGACAAGATGGCCAACGGCGGATATCGCCGGGTCAGCCCGCTCGCGGTCCAGATGATCATGCCCAACGGCGCGGCCGCGGTGGTCGGGCTGGAATTGGGCGCCAAAGCCGGTATCGCGACCCCCGTTTCGGCGTGTTCCTCGGGGTCGGAGGCCATCGCCAACGCGTGGAAGATGATCGTGATGGGCGATGCCGACGTGGTCGTGGCCGGCGGTGTGGAGGGGTCGATTCAGGCCGTGCCGATCGCCGCGTTCACCATGATGCGCGCCATGAGTACGCGCAACGACGACCCGAAACGCGCCTCGCGTCCCTTCGACACCGATCGCGACGGATTTGTCTTCGGTGAGGCCGGCGCGATGATGGTGCTCGAATCCGAGGAACACGCCCGGGCTCGCGGCGCCGTCGTGCACGCCCGGCTGCTCGGCGCCGGTCTCACTTCCGACGGTTTCCACCTGGTGGCGCCGGATCCGGACGGCAAGGGCGCGGCGCGGGCCATCACCCGCGCGCTGCAGACCGCCGGTTTGTCGAAAACCGATGTGGGACATGTGAACGCGCACGCCACCGCCACCCCGATCGGCGATACCGCGGAGGCCCGTGCCATCGCCGCGGCGGTCGGCAGCCACGCCTCGGTCTATGCACCGAAATCTGCGCTGGGACATTCCATCGGCGCCGTCGGGGCCCTGGAATCGGTGCTCACGGTGCTGTCCATTCGCGACGGCCTCGTCCCGCCCACGCTCAACCTGGACAACCAGGATCCGGATGTCGATCTGGACATCGTCAAGGGTCAGGCCCGGCCCGGGCGGATCGACTACGCGGTCAACAATTCCTTCGGATTCGGCGGCCACAACGTGTCGTTGACCTTCGGACGGTACTGAGTTGCCCCCGCCGGAGCCCCGCCGAGGGCGGGCTCCGGGCTTTCGTTCCTGCGTGACTGTTCGTGCGTGACGTGCGTGCGTGAAAAGGATAAGGGAATGATCGGCGAGACCTTCGATGACTATCTGGACGAACACGGCAACATCAAGATTCTGGGCGATGCGACCCTGATCGATTTCGTCGACAAGCACAGTGCGGCGAACGGGGACGAGCTGGCCTACCGCTACATCGACTATTCGCGCGAGCGCGACGGTGAGTACCACGAGCTCACCTGGCGTCAGTTCGGTGCGCGGTTGCGGGCGGTGGCGGCCCGGTTGCAGCAGGTGACCCGGCCGCGCGATCGAGTGGCCATTCTGGCGCCGCAGGGCCTGGACTACGTGGTGGCGATGTTCGCGGCGGTGTACGCGGGCAATATCGCTGTACCGCTGTTCGATCCGGAGGAACCCGGCCACACCGACCGGCTGCACGCCGTACTCGGCGACTGCCGGCCGACCGCGATTCTGACCGCGAGTTCCGCGGGGGCCGGGGTGCGGGAGTTCTTCCGCGGCATGCCGGCGCGACAGCGTCCGCGCATCATCGCGGTCGACGCGATTCCCGACAGCGTCGGCGCGGGCTGGACCGAACCGGATATCAACATCGACAGCGTCGCGTATCTGCAGTACACCTCCGGTTCCACCCGCACGCCCGCCGGCGTGGAGATCACGCATCGCTCGGTCGGGACCAATCTGTTGCAGATGATCGACGCGCTCGGCATCGACGAAACAGCTCGTGGCGTCACTTGGTTGCCGCTGTTCCACGATATGGGTTTGCTGTGTGTGATCCTGCCGGCGATCGGCGGCAAGTTCATCACCATCATGTCGCCGAGTGCGTTCGTCCGGCGGCCCTATCGCTGGATCAAGGAGTTGGCCGCCGCCTCGGACGGCGCCGCGACCTATGCCGCCGCACCGAATTTCGCGTTCGAACACGCCGCGGCGCGCGGACGGCCGAAGGCGGGCGAGCACCTCGATCTGTCGAATGTAATCGGTCTGATCAACGGCAGCGAGCCGGTGTCGGTGTCGTCGATGGCGAAATTCAACGAGGCCTTCATGCCCTACGGATTGCCGAAGACGGCGATCAAGCCGTGTTACGGGATGGCCGAGGCCACCCTGTTCGTGTCGGCCACCCGGCGCGAGGACGCCGCGCGGGTCGTCTACGCCGACCGCACCCGCCTCAATGCCGGACACCTGGTAGAGGTCGTGCCGGATGCGGAAGACGCCGTGGCACAGGTGTCCTGCGGGTATGTGGCGCGTTCACAGTGGGCGGTGATCGTCGACGACAACGGCGCCGAACTGCCGGACGGCCGGGTGGGCGAGATCTGGTTGCACGGGGAGAACATGGGCATCGGCTACTGGGGTCGTGCCGAGGAAACCGAGGCGACCTTCCGCAACCGGCTCAGCGCCCGGCAGCCCGCCGGCAGCCATGCCGAAGGCACTGCGCCGCAGGCGTATTGGATGCGCACCGGGGACTACGGCGTGTATCACGACGGCGAGTTGTACATTACGGGGCGGGTCAAGGATCTGGTGATCGTCGACGGGCGCAACCACTATCCGCAGGATCTGGAGATGTCGGCACAGGAGTCGTCGACCGCATTGCGGCCGGGTTTTGTCGCGGCCTTCTCGGTGCGCGGTGACGAGCTGCCCGCCGAGCTCGCCGGCTCCGGGGCGGGAGGCGAACATCTGGTAATCGTCGCCGAACGGGGAAGTGGCGCAGCGAAACTCGATGTGGGACCGGTGGCAGAGGCGGTGCGGTCGGCGATTTCGGCGCGCCACGGGGTCACCGTGCGCGAACTGCTCCTGGTCCCGGCCGGATCGATTCCGCGCACGTCGAGCGGGAAGATCGCCCGACGTGCTTGTAAGACCGCATATCTGACGGGAACGCTGCGCGGCGGCCACCGGCAGCTGGCCTTCCCGGACGTCTCCGACGACTTAGCCGCGGCGGAGCGGGCGGCCGATTAGGTGAGGCAATCCTCGTGTGCCCGTTGAGATGTCCTCTGGGCACCGGATTGTCCGGTACTTGTCCGTCGGCGACGTCCCATTGCGGAGTTACCGTGTAGCTACATCAACATGTAGAACCGGATATGGGGCAATGTCATGGAGTTGTCTACCGATTATCTCATTGTGGTGATGGCACATTCGGCGCCCACCCGGCCCTTGACAGTGGAACGTGCGCATCAGGTGATGCAGTTGCACACCGATTGTTCGACCGACGGCTGCGGTATCAAGCAGGCGGCGTTCGACGCGCTGGTGACCGCCGGGCATATCGTGCCCGACAGTTGCCGGCGCCGCGGGTAGCGTGCGTCGGTCGGCGTCGGGGACGCCGACCGGCACGCGTGAGCCGTTCGATCGTCAGAGTCGTTCGATGACGGTGGCGTTGGCGAGGCCACCGGCCTCGCACATGGTCATCAGTCCGTAGCGGCCGCCCGACTGTTCGAGGTGGTTGACCAGCGTCGCGAGGATACGGATGCCCGAGGCGCCGAGCGGATGCCCCAGCGCGATGGCGCCGCCGCGGGGGTTCAGCTTGGCCGGGTCGGCGTTCAGTTCGTGCGCCCACACCAGCGGGACCGGCGCGAAGGCCTCGTTCACCTCGTAGGCGTCGATGTCGTCGATCGACAGACCGCCGCGCGCCAGCACTTTCCGGGTCGCGGGGACGACCGCCGTCAGCATCAGCAGCGGATCGTCGCCGGTGACGGCGAAGGAATGGAAGCGGGCGCGCGGGCGCAGGCCGAGTGCGGTGGCCTTCTCCTCACTCATGATGAGTGCCGCGGAGGCGCCGTCGGTGAGCGGCGAGGAGTTGCCCGGCGTGATGGACCACTCGATCTCGGGGAAGCGGGCCAGGTACTGGTCGTCGGCGAAGGCGGGACGCAGACCGGCCAAACCCTCGACCGTGGTGGACGGGCGGATGGTCTCGTCGGCCTGCAGGGTTCCGGCCGTGACGATCTCGCGATCGAACCCGCCCGCAGTGGCGGTCTCGGCGGCCAGCCGGTGCGATCGGGCCGCGAATTCGTCCAGTGCGGCGCGGTCGAACTTCCACCGCGCGGCGATCAACTCTGCCGAAATACCTTGCTGCACAAGACCTTCGGGATAGCGGTGGGCGATCGGTCCGCGATTGGCGTCGGCGCCCTGGCCGTTGGAGAACATCGGGACCCGCGACATCGACTCCACACCGCAGGCGATGGCGATGTCGTAGGCGCCGGCGATCACCCCCTGAGCGGCGAAGTGCGCGGCCTGCTGGCTGGAGCCGCACTGGCGGTCCACGGTGGTAGCGGGGACGGCCTCCGGAAATCCGGCCGCGAGCACCGCCGTGCGGCCGATGTTGAACGCCTGTTCCCCGCTCTGCGTCACACAGCCGGCGATCACGTCGTCGACCAGCGCCGGATCCAGGTCGTTGCGTGCGACCAGGTCGGTGAGCACTCCGGCCAGCAGGGTGGCCGGGTGGACCTGGGACAGGCCGCCACCGGTTTTTCCCTTACCGGACGGGGTCCGGACGACATCGACGACGACTGCCGTGGTCATAGCCACTCCGATCGATAACAGTTACTCGAGGTTCTGATAAGTTAACACCGATTCCTTCTTTTCGGGGAATGGGCCCGGTTCTGCCGGTGACATACGGCCCGGTGGCGCGCGGCTCGCGGGCATCGTCGGCTGCTGCGCGGTCCCCGGATGTGGCAGACTCGGCACGGCACGATGCGGCCGGTCGACGACCGTATGCGGAAGGTGATGCGGGAGTTGGGATGGCGAGTGCGCTGAGCGCGATCGAACAGCAGGTGGCCGAGCACAGACGGGCCGCCGCCCAGGAACGATCGGCCGAGGCCGAACTGCGCCTGGCGACGTCGCTGTGCGAGCTGGCCCGGGCCTGCCTGGACACCAAAACCGAAGGCGCCGACCGTGACCGCGCCCCCGCCGCGCTGGAACCCGCCCAGGAGGCGGTGCTGATCCGGCTGCACTGGCTGACCGCCGGGCATGTGACCGCGCAATTCGCCGGGAAGGTCACCGAGGCGTTGCGACTGTTCGAGCAGGCCGCCCGCACCATCGGTCATCGTGAACTGGCCACCGCGACCATCCGCCAGGCCTGCGACGCGTATCACCAAGTGGCGCAGAACTATCCGATGGCGGCCGGCGTGTGCGCCGACGGTCTGTCCAAATGCGGGGTGTGGCTGTGCCGGCTGGATCCGGAATCGGCGGTGGCGGCCAGTGCCGAGGCGGTGCGTATCCGCGCGGGTCTGTTCGCCGCCAATCCCGATCAGGCGGGCCGCTATCTGGCCAGCCTGAACATGCTGCTGCGCACCCTGATGATCGGCCGCGCGCGCAAACAGGCACTGGCGATGTATCGCGAACGGTATTCGGCGTGGACCACGCCGGAGATGACCACCCGGTTGCGTGAGACCTCGATCGACGAGCTCGAATTCACCAGCAAAACCCATGCCGCCCTGGTGAAATTGGAATGCCCGACGCTCGAGCGGGCCGGATATCTCACCCAGCAGCAGATCCTCTACCAAACCGCCGGCGATCTGACCACTATCGAGGAGATCAACTGGAAGCTCGGTCTGGTCGGACTCAAACCCCTCGCCGCCGGTGCGCTGGCGGACCCGCCGTCCAAGCCCATGGAGATCGCCACCTCCTACGGTGCGTTGAGCGTGCGCTGCGCCGCCGCAGACGCGGTGGCCCGGGTGCGCGCGGCGGTGATCGAGGCCTATGCCGCCGACGGCGCGCATCCGGTGGACAGCAGTGCCTTCGCCGGAGTCGGCGACACCCATTGGCATATGCCCGATCCCGCCCTCAATGCCGATCCGAACCTCGGTGACGACGTGGTGCTGCTGCAGCGCGCGGGCAGCTGGGTCCATGTGCTGAGCCTGTTCTGGGAACTCGCCCCCACCGGCAAAAACCCGCTGGCGCTGCGGCTTTCGCGGCAATGGCCGGTGCTCGCGGTCAACACCATCGAGAATCTGACCTACGAATTGTGCTGGTACGCAGACGGTGCCGCGCGGCAGTTCGCCGCCCTGGGCCGCCCGGCCGGGCAGGAGCCGCTGGACACTCCGCTGGCGCCGTTGGACTTCGCGATGCTCGCCGACTACGGCGCCGACTACGCCTCCGAAACCCAGGTCCGGGCGGCGTTCGGCAACTCCGGCATGTTCGCCAAGCTGACCAACCTGCCCGCCAGTGGAATCCGGCAGGCGGGGCAGGCGCGTGCGCTGGCCGATTACGGCGACCAGATCCTGTTCTTCCGCGGCGGTACGCGGCAGGGCTGAGCCGCCCCGCGGTACCTGTCACCGCGGGCGGTTACCGTCGACACCATGACACTCTCGGTCGGATGCGCGCAGTGGACCCACGAGGCGTGGCGCGCGTATCAGCCGGATTCGCGGCGGCGGCTGGGCGGTTATGCCCGGTACTGCACCGCGGTGGAGGGCAACACCACCTTCTACGCGACGCCGAGTCCGGCCACCGTACGGTCGTGGGTCGAGCAAACGCCCGACGACTTCCGATTCGTGCTCAAGCTGCCGAGGACCATCACCCATGAACGCCGGATGCGCGGTGCGGAAACGGAATTGGCGGAATTCCTCGGCGCCGTCGAACCGCTGGGGCCGCGCATCCACGCGCTCTGGGCGCAATTGCCGGCCTCGTTCGGGCCGGACGATCTCGGCGTGCTAGCCGGACTGCTGCACCGCCTGCCGCGCCGGTATCGCTGCGCGGTCGAGGTGCGCCACCGCGCGTTCTTCGCCGATCCCGAGGCCGCCGGTCGGCTGGAGTACGTGCTGGAACGTGTTGGCGCCGAATGGATTCCGTTCGACACCACCACTCTGTTCGCCGCGCCGCCGCGCAGCCCCGGTGAGTACGAGGCGAGCGCGAAGAAGCCGCGGCTGCCGCGCCGCTTGCGCGCACTGACCGCCTATCCGATCGTGCGGTATCACGGCAACGACGATATCGAGGCGACCGTCGCCGGCTGGCGGCCGTGGCGCGACCTCGTCGTCGAGTGGTTGCGGGAAGGACGGTCACCGACGGTATTCGTCCACACTCCCGACAATGCGGATTCGCTACTCCTGGCCCGGCGGTTCTACGATGACGTGCGGTCCGCCGGCGCGGAACTGCCGGCCCTGGTGGATCCGGCGCCGATCGAGCCGATGACCTTGTTCTGAACGAAACGAACCACCGCTGTACGCCGTCTGTATAGTTGGCGTCGGCAACTATTTGTACGCGCCAAGCAAGTCTGCAGATCTGGGAAAAGGGGACACCCGATGACCGCTGCCGGCCTTGACCGCACCGTCACTGCCACAGCGCTCGACGACGCCGATCGACTCGGCGCCCAATTGATCCGGTTCGTACGCGCGGTGAATCGCGCCAAGACGCAGCTGTCCAAGACCGGCCCGGACGGACTGGAGAAACTCGCCTACGCCATGCTCTTCTGTCTGGTTCACGACGGACCGCAGCGGACGGGCAAGCTGGCCGAGCAATTGCACGCCGAGATCTCCACCATCAGCCGGCAGACCAGATCTCTCGTGGCACACGGCCTGGTCGAGCGTCGCGCCGATCCGATCGACGGCCGGGCATGCGTACTGGCCGCGACCGACGAGGGTGTTCGGGTGTTCGCCGAGAATCGGCGCCTGCGCAACCTCTGGATCGCCGAGGTGATGGCCGATTGGCCCGCCGCGGACCGGTCCACGCTGATCGCGTTGCTCGACCGGCTCAATTGCGGTATCGAATCAACCCCACCATCGACGGCCGAACCGAAACAGGGCTTGGAAATATGACCACTTCGACCACCCGGGAGCCGGCGGCGCAGCCGACTCCGGGCCCCACGCCGGGCACACTCTCGCATCGGCAGGTTTTGACTATTTTGTCCGGTTTGTTGCTGGGGATGTTTCTGGCGGCGCTGGATCAGAATATTGTGAGTGTGGCGATTGTCCGGATCGCGAATAGTTTGCATGGTTTCGATCAGCAGGCGTGGGCGACGACGGCGTATTTGATTACGGCGACGATTTCTACGCCGTTGTACGGCAAGTTGGCCGATATTTATGGTCGTAAGCCGTTTTATTTGCTGGCGATCGGTATTTTCGTGGTCGGTTCGGCGGCGTGTACGTTCGCGACGTCGATGTACGAGCTGGCGGCGTTCCGCGCGTTCCAGGGGCTGGGCGCGGGTGGCCTGATGTCCTTGGCGTTCACCATCATCGGCGATATCGTGCCCGCTCGCGAACGCGTGCGGTATCAGGGCTATTTCATGATGGTGTTCGGCACCGCGACGGTCGCCGGCCCGGTGCTCGGCGGCTTCTTCTCCGATTACGACACGCTGTGGGGGATCGACGGCTGGCGCTGGGTGTTCCTGGTGAACGTCCCGATCGGCGTGCTGGCGCTGGCCGTGGTCGCGAAGGTGCTCAACGTGCCGCACGAGCGGCAGCGGCATCGGGTGGACTGGTGGGGTGCGATCGCGCTGGCGATCTGTGTGGTTCCGTTGCTGATCGTGGCCGAACAGGGCCGCACCTGGGGCTGGGAATCGCCACGCGCGCTGCTCTGCTACGGGATCGGCGCCGCCGGTCTGGTGCTGTTCGTCCTCGTGGAATTCCTGATGAAGGATGCCGCGCTGATTCCGCTACGGCTGTTCCGGAATTCGACGTTTTCCATCACCATCCTCGGCGGCTTCATCGTCGGTATCGCGATGTTCGGCGCGGTCAGCATGGTGCCGCTGTATCTGCAAGTGGTGCGCGGATATTCGCCCACCAAGGCCGGTCTGCTGATGCTGCCGCTGGTACTGGGCATCATGATCGGCTCGCTGATCGCCGGGCAGATCACCAAACTCACCGGCCGCTACAAGATCCTGCCCGTGCTGGGCACTTTCGTCATCGCGTGCGGGGCGGCCCTGTACGCACAGGTGCATTACGACAGCCCGCTCTGGCAGCCGCTGGTGTACAGCGCGGTTATCGGCTTCGGGCTCGGTGGCTGTATGCAGACGTTGATCATCGCGGCGCAGAATGCCGGGCCGCGGGCGGATATGGGTGTGTCGACGGCGTCGGCGACCTTCTTCCGGCAGATGGGCGGCACGCTGGGTGTCGCGGTCTTCCTGACGATTCTGTTCAATCTGTTGCCGCACAAGATCACCGACGCCTTCGGCGGTGTACTGCCACCCGGATTCGACACCGGAAAACTCGACCAGTTGCAGGCCAACACCAGCGGTATCGCGGCACTGCCGGCGCAGGTGCGCGATCCGATTCTCATCGGCTTCACCGAATCCCTGCACGGCGTGTTCTACGCCGCCGCCGGGGTGGCGCTGCTGGCCTGTGTGGTGCTGCTGTTCATGAAAGAGATTCCGCTGCAGGACAGTTCGACGCCACCGGCGCAACCGCAGCGCGTGGAGCCGGCGCCGGACGAGCGGGCCGTGCCCGAGCCCGACGCGGAGGCGGCCGGGTCGGAGCCGGAGGGCTGGGAGCGAGAGCCGTTGCGGGAGGCGGACGGCGGGGCCGTCCGTCCGGAACCGGCGCCTGCCACTGCCGGAACGGGCGCGCACGCCGCGTTTCCGGAGGTTACCGGCGAGTCGGCCGGCGACGCGCCCTTGTCCGGACGCATCCACCGCGAAGACGGGCAGTCGGTACCCGGCGCGGCGCTGACGCTGATCGATCAACGGGGACATCAGGTTTCCCGCGCCACGACCGACGCCGCGGGCGCTTACCGCCTGCGCGTGCCGGTCCTCGGCACCTATGTGCTGATCGTTTCCGCCGAGGGGCATCAGCCCGCCGCGGTGAACGTCGCGATCGGTTCCGAGCCGCAGACGGTCGACCTCACCCTGCCGGGCGCGGGGGAGCTGTCCGGCATCGTCACCGAGGGGCCGGGCCGTCCCCTCGCGGGCGTGACCGTCACGCTGACCGATCGGCGGGGCGAGGTCGTCGGTGCGGCGGTGACCGGCGCCGACGGCGCCTACGCCTGCCACGGCATCGTCGCCGGCACCTACACCCTGGTCGCGGTCACCGGACATCGCAGGCCCGATGCCATCACGTTGACCGTGCCCGCGACCGGCATGCTGCGCTACGACATCGACCTCGCGCCGACGGCGGTGCTGTCGGGCCGGGTGCGCTCCGAGCGCGGTCCGGTCGCTCATGCCCACGTCGCGGTGCTGGACTCGGGCGGCACAGTGGTGGCCGCCGCGTTGACGGACCCAGACGGTCGCTACCGGATCGACGATCTTCCCGCCGGCGACTACACGGTGGTGGGTCGCGGCTATCCGCCCGCCAGTGCGCGGGTCGCGGTCGACGGCGAGCGGATCGCCCACGACCTGCGGCTCTGCTACGACGGCGTCGCCGACAGATCGTGATCGGTATGCCGCGGCCGGTGCAGCGAGACCGGGGTGCGGTGGGCGTGCGGTAGGTGCGGGTGGCCCCGGAACGGGCCGTATTCGGTGGTGTTCGGCCCCCCATCGCCCGGCCCGATATCCCCGGGCTCGATATCGCCCGGTCCGACATCGCCGGATCGCAGGGCGGTGCGCTCGAGGACCCGGGCGCACAGCCGAATCACCGCCTCGTCCAGGGTGATGCCGAGTTCGGCGGCGTGCAGGGTGGCCATCTCGACGGCCCCGAGGTCGTCCACGAAAGCCGGATCGGACAGGATCTCGTCGACGATCATGCCGCTCAGCGCCTGTTCCTGGGTCAGAAGCTCGCCGGGCAGCCAGCTCAGCAGCCACTGCCCGGGAAGTGCGGGCAGACGCTGGGCAGATTCCGGGGTGACATCGCTGGTCATCAACCAGTCGGTGATATGAAGCGTCATGGCATTCCCCTTCCACCAAGCCGGTCGCTGCGGCGGTCGTTGCCGCTCCGATAAACGGAGAGCCGGTGGCTATAGCTAAATGCTAAGGACGGCTTTCCGGGGCTGTCAACTAAGCATCTGTGCTTATCTGCGATATCTTCGGTACCTCAATGCCCAACTTCAATCAGATATGCCCAGCGAATATCTGCATTGATTACCGCAGATGGGCGCGAAGGTGTGAAAGTTGGCTCTGCGGAACGATTTCGGGCGTCTTGTGGCAGAATCTGTGGCAGGCCGGGCACATTCGCGTTATCTCCGAGCTGTGTTCGACGTGCGTTCACCGGAGTAATGAAAAATTGATGTTTAGCCGATGATGCAATGGGCCACGTGTGATTAGAATTCTGCACCGTGACACAATCTGACCCAGACGGTGGCGAGCGGATCGGCGAACTGGTGCGCCGGCTCCGTATCGAGTCCGGTCTCACCCAGGCCGCGCTGGCCAAACAGGCGGACTGTTCGCGCAGCCTCGTACAGCAGATCGAGAACGGCACCCGAGTGCCGCCGCTGCCGCTGCGGGAACGTTTGAGTTCGGCACTGGGGCAGGAACTTCCGATGGACGGCGTCGCCGGCTCGTCCGATCCCGGCGGGCATTACGACCTGCGGATGCGTTTCAATGTGCTCCTCGGCAAGGACCCTGCGGTCGTGGATCGGGTGTTGACGATCGCCCAGACCGTGCTAGACGCCCGGGGTGCGCGCGAGGAGGTGGAGCCGCTGCGCCTCATCGCCGCCCGCCAGCTCGAACGCGCGGAAGAGTTGCTGGCGCAGATACCTTCGCGCAGTGCGACGGTGTGGGAGTGGAATACGGTCAACGACTGGCTGACTATTCTGGAACAGGCCGAGCGGTCCGTTCGCGCGATACACACCGCCGACCTGGGCACCATCGGCGGTGACGTCGGCGACGACTACCATGCCGCGATCGTGCGCCTCGCCGATTCGGTGCACGAGCCGCGAGTCACGGTGCGGCGCATGTACGTTCTGGACCGCATCGAGGATGTGTGGCCCTACGACGACAAGTTGTGGTGGCAGGCGCGCTCCGGTGTCGAGAGTGTGCTGGTCAAGCGTGAGCACGCGCGCAACGCGCAGAGCATGCTCGTCGTCGACGACCGATACGTCTGCGTAGGGGAATACGACTACTCGCGGCAGACTCGGGTCGCGACGCGTTTCTCGGTGCTCAAACACGATGTGGCGTTCGCGGTCCGGCGCTTCGAGAAGCTCTACGACCTGCGGCGCATCGGTTCGGCGATCGTGGTCAACGATCTGCTGGCCGATCCGCAACTGGCCCGGTTCGAGCGTCTGGGCGACGATGAGGGACGGGAGCTGTTCCGCGAGACGCTCGTTCGAGCGTGGAACGATATCCCGGCCCCAGGCCAGGCGCCGCTGGAAACAGGGCGGCTGTGACAACCGGCCCCCGGCATCCCGGGCGGGCCGCCGCCGGGCTGATCCTGCGTTCGGAGGAGCGCAAGAAGGAACTGCGCCGGCAGCTGCCGGAGACAGTGCCATTTCTCGGCCGATCCGGTCGCCGGTACCACGGTGTGCTGGACGCGTATCACGGCGAAACCGGATTCGAGATCGATCCGGCGGCGGCGCGCGCGCTGCGGCGGGCGTGGAACGATGTGGCGCCCCATCGGATCCGGCGCCGAGGCCTGCCGGACTACGACAAGCGGCAACCACTGGAGTTGCGCGAGTCGGCCGCCGCCCGCCTGTTCGACCGGCTGCACCGCCCCGCCGACGGAATAGCCGGCGTCCGGGTTCGTCCCGAAGAGGTTATCGTCTGCCCGTATTCGAGCATGCTGATGCTCGAGGAGGTGATCGCCACGGTCGTGCGGCCCGGCGGCGTGATCGTCTGTCCCGAGGGCTTCTACAAGAACTTCGCCACCCACATCGCGAAATTCGATGTGCGAGTGGTTGTTCCGGAGGCGACTCCGGACGATTCGTTCCGAATCGACCCGATGGCACTGGCCCGGGAACTGGAACGGCACGGTGACGACGTCTGCGCGGTGTTGCTCACGCTGCCGGGCAATCCCGTCGTCACGCGATACTCACCGGACGAATTGCGGGAGCTGGCAGGGGTTCTGGTCGCGGCCGGTGTTCCGGTGGTCTGCGATATGGCCTTCGACCGGATCGTCGGCGGGCACATTCCGCTCGCCGCGCTGGAGGTGCCGACCGCGCACGGTCCGGTCCGGCTGTACGACCGGATGGTGACGGTCACCGGTAATTCCAAGGGCTACAACGCCTTCGGCCCCTGTAAGCTCGGCGCGGCCTGCTCCGGTGACGCGCAGTGGCTGGAACGCATCCGGGCGCGACTCACCATCGCCTTTCAGCGGGAGAGTACGCACTTGGTGCGTGCCGTGCTGGACCATACGCCCGACGCCTATTTTGAGCACAACCGGAAGCTGGTGCGCGAACAGTTCGACACCGCCTTGGAGCGGATCGCCGCGATCAACGCCGAATTCGGATCGAATACATTGCGGCCGTTGGGGTCCGGCGCCAGCATGTTCGTGTCCGTGGTCGCCGATTCCACTCTTCTGGACGCGGCCGGGGTGGGCGACAGCGCCGCATTGGAGGATCTGCTGCTGGCCGGTGCGGGAATCGACAGCGTCGCGCTGGGCCGCACCGGATCACCGCGGCCGGGTGTGCGGCTCAACGTCCTCGCACCCCGGCACGGCCCCGGCACCGAGTCCCGGGAGTTGATCGACGAGCTGTTCGACCGGCTCGGCGGGCTCGTCGCGGATCTGGCCGGTGGCGCCACCTATCGCGACATCCTGCGTCGGCGCGGTATCGCGGAGCCGCCGGCGTGATCGTCGGCGTGCTGCGCGAAACCGCCGCCCGGGAACGGCGGGTGGCGCTGACACCGGACGGTGCGCGATGCCTGACCTCGGCGGGGATGCGAGTTGTCGTGGAGGCGAATGCCGGGCGGGCGGCCGGCTTCGGCGACGCGGCCTACCGGTCCGCGGGGGCAGCCGTCGCGGCGGATCCGGTCACCGTGGTCGCGGCCTGCGATGTGCTGGCTTGGGTGAAGCCGACTACACATGATCTGCGCACGATGTCGCGGCGGCCGCACCTCACGCTGATCGGCTTCCAGGACCCGCTGCGGCGAGCCCCGCAGATCGCCGAACTGCGCAGCTTGGGCGTGGAATCGGTAGCGTTCGAACTCTTTTCGCACGAGACCGGTGAATTGGACGCGCTCTCGGCGATGAGCCGGATCGCCGGCAGCGTGGCCTATCTCGCCGGCCGGCGGCTGGTGCCGCGCACCGTGCGCCGGCCGATCCGCTCACTGATCCTGGGATGCGGCCAGGCCGGACTGTCCGCGGTCGCCGCGGCAGCCGCCTGCGGGGCCGAACCGCCCGTGATACTGGGGCGCCGGCCCGAACTGCGGCAGACACTGAATGCCCAGGGCCCCAATGTTTTTCACTGGTCCGGCGAGGTCGACGCCGCCTGCGTCCTGGAGCGGATCCGTGCGGACAAACCGGATCTGGTCTTCTGCGCCGCGGTGCGACGCGGACAACAGGCGCCACTGCTGGTCGACCGCACCGCACTCGACGCGCTCGGGGACGGTGCGGTCGTGGTCGACCTGACCGCCAAGGCCGGTGGCAACTGCGCGGCGACCGTCACCGACGCGACCGTGGTGCTGGGCAACGGCGTTGTGGTGACCCATCGCTCGAACTATCCGGCGCGCCGACCGGCCCCGGCCAGCCGGGCCTACAGTGCGGCGGTAACCGCGTCGATACTGCGACTGGCGGAATGTGGGCCGCCGAATGCTCAGACGGCCTCGAACGCCTCCGCCACGATCGGCCGGACCTGATCCATTCGCGCGCCCGGCTGTTCGCGCCGCACCGACGTCATATCCACATCGGGCAGCCCGCAGGCGACGGCCCACTGCCACGGCTCCAGATCGCCGTCGACGTTCAGCGCGAATCCGTGACTGGTGACGCCGCGGCTCTGCCGCATGCCGATGGAGACGATCTTGCGGCCGGTCTCGACGGTCCACACGCCGGTGAGCAGTTCCGAACCCGGTGGGGTGTCGCGGCGTTGCGCCCGGATGCCCAGCCAGTCCAGCGCGGCGACCAGGCGGTGCTCGACCTCGCGGATATAGTCCACCACGCCCTCGCCGTCACCGAGTTTCACGACGAGATATCCGACCAGCTGTCCCGGGCCGTGATAGGTGAGCTGCCCGCCGCGGGTGGTCTCGACCACCGGAATCCCGTGGTCCGGATCGGGGAGATGCGCACTCGGCGTCCGGCGCCCGATCGTATAGACCTGTGGGTGGCTGAGCAGCCACAACGTATCCCGACGTTCGTCGCGCTGGCGCTGTTCCACCAGTTCGGCCATGCGCTCCATGGCCTTGTCGTAGTCGACGAGTTCATCCTGGATCAATGTCAGCGGCCGCGACCTCATGCTCCGAGAATACGACCGGGCTCGGCAGCGAACTCGTGCGGTAGTCCTCGATACGCCGGCGCCGGTCGTCGGCCCTCAGTGCGCTTCGGTGTTGAGCTTGTCCCGCGCCGGCAGCGCGTCGCCGTCCACCGTGACCCGATCGATGGGGAACCCGCCGTCGAGGCTGGACAGCTCGCCGGGGTCGCCGCGCAGCGTCAGTTCGTCCCCGCCGAGGGACAGATGCTCCAGCTCGGTCTCGGTGGCAGCGGGCGCCGGGTGGCGCCGTTTGTGAACGATGCTGCTGATGTAGGCCGCGGCGATGATCCCCACTCCCAGCAGGCCGGTAACCACCTCGTTCAGGTGGTGGCCGGTGGAGACCAGCAGGATCGCCGCGAGCGCGCCGATCGCCCAGTGCGCACCGTGTTCGAGGTAGATGTATTCGGCCAGAGTGCCGCGCCGGACCAGGTAGACGGTGATCGAACGGACGAACATCGCGCCGATCAGACCCAGTCCCAGGGCGATGACGATCGGATCCGCACTGATGGCGAAGGCGCCGATCACGCCGTCGAAGGAGAACGAGGCGTCCAGCACTTCCAGATAGATGAAGCCGAAGAAGGCGGCGCGCCCGGTCAGAACGGCGGCGCGCGAGGGGCCCTGGCCGGGCTGCTCGTTCTCGAAATGCGCGCCGAGACCGTCGACGAGGAAGTAGGTAGCCATGCCGAGAGCGCCGGAGACCATGACGACGTCGGCTTTGTTGTTGGGGGCGAGCACACCGGCGGTGAGCACCAATGCGATCAGCGCGATCACCACCGTGAACATCGAGAACCGCCCGATCCGCGCCAGCGGTCGCTCCAGCCAGCTCAGCCAGGTGACCTCACGCTGGGTGCAGATGTAGTTCAGGAACAGTAGCAGCAGGAACATGCCGCCGAAGGCCGCGATCTTCGGATTGGCGTCGTTGAGCAGCGTCTCGTAACTGGGCCGGCCGTCGGAGAAGAACGGCGCGCCGCCGGCGGGAGGGTTCATCGCCAGCCGCAGCGCCTCGATCGGGTCCAGATGCGCACCGATCGCGACCACCACCAGCGGGAACACCAGGCGCATACCGAAGACCGCGATCACCATGCCCACGGTCAGGAAAATGCGCTGCCAGAACGCGCTCATGCGTTGCAGGACACTGGCATTGACCACCGCGTTGTCGAACGACAGTGATACCTCGAGAACGCCGAGGGCTGCGACCAGCACCACGGCCTCCGGCCCGCCGTACAGCAGCGCGACGACGAGAGACGCCGCGGCAACCAGGAACGACAGGGCGAAAACTCGCACGAACATGCCGATGCCTTTCGTCAATTCGACACCCGCGGGGGGTATGACCTCGCGGGTTACAGCATTCAGAGTGCTCGCAACCCTGCCTTCGATTGTGACAGCTGAAGTGGTCCGGCGACAATCGAGGGCTAGTACCAGTGGTGGGACTGCCAGAACGCCCAGGCCCCGTCGGGGCTGCCGTACCGCTCGACCATGTAGTCGTAGGTCCAGCGGAGCTGGGTCACCGGGTTGATCATCCAGTCCACCCCGTGGGAGGCCATCCGCTCCGGCGGCAACGCCTGCCCCAGACCGTAGGCGCCCGATTCCGGATTGACCGCGAACGGATTCCAGCTGCTCTCGTGTGTGATCACGTTGTCGAACGAGGGGAACTGCGGAACCGGGACGATCGTGAGAGCGACCGCCTTCATCGGCAGGCCCAGCAGCAGACCCGCGGTGGCGGAACCGGAGGATGCCGCCGAACCCGAGGCCGAACCGGATGCCGATCCGGAGGTGTCGGCGCAGGCGGGCCCGCACTCGGCGCCGGCCGTCGCGACGAGGGCCGTCGGTGCGCCGACCAGCCACAGCGCGCAGAACGCGGCGAGAGCGGC
The DNA here is from genome assembly GCF_002933465.1 of Nocardia nova. Lineage (GTDB taxonomy): Bacteria > Actinomycetota > Actinomycetes > Mycobacteriales > Mycobacteriaceae > Nocardia > Nocardia nova_B. The sequence continues at coordinate 1,210 of NZ_PSZE01000034.1, read as the reverse complement.
GCGGCGGAGATGGGGCGATGGTGTCGCTTCGGTCACAATTTCGGCTGCGGTCCGGGTGAGGTCGAAAGATGGCGACGAGGTTGCCGAGCCGATCGGCGAGGCGAAGGCAGCCGAAAAATGCGTTGCGGAATCCGCGGTGTTCGGAGTTTGATTTGTCGGCTGGGCCGGAATTCGGACGGGGTCGATTGGCGCAGACATGGTCAGTTCGGTCCTTCCGCGTCGACTTGCCGATCGATCAGAGCCGGAAATGCGACAGCTCGAGCAAACCACCGGTAATCCCGAGATGTCCGGATTGCGCTCGGCGTGTCCGGTTCGGTGTTCCCGGGTGTGAGCCGGGGTACGTGCGAGTGGGATCCGAACGTATGTATAGTTGGCCTCAGCAACTAGTTGTACATGCTAATCAAATGCGTCGTGGGTAGAAGGAAGTTCGGTCATGGTCGTCGATGCCCGTGATCCCGGCGCCGGCGTCACCGAACAGGATGTGGCCGATCGACTCGGCGGCCAGCTGATCCGGTTGATGCGGGCGATCGGCAGAACCAAATCGCATACAGCCAAGTACGGTCCGGACGGTCTGGAACGATCGGCCTACTCCGTGCTGTTCTGCCTGGTGCATGACGGTCCGCAGCGAACGGGGAAGCTGGCGGACACCCTGCACACCGAAACATCGACCATCAGCAGGCAGACTCGATCGCTGGTGGCGCACGGCCTGGTGGAACGCCGAGCCGACCCCGTGGACGGGCGGGCCTGCGTGCTGGCGCCCACCGCCAAGGGGGTGCGGGTCTTCGAGGAGAACCGTCGAAACCGCAACCGCTGGCTGGCCGGGGTGATGGCCGAGTGGCCCGCCGACGAACGGGCCAGATTTACCGATCTCCTCGAGCTGCTGGTCAGCGGCATCGAAGAATTCACAGCCGAAAAATCCACTGCAACAGCCGATTCGAATTAGGGCTTACATACACATGACGACTTCGACCAGTGAGGCTCCGCCAGCGCAGCCGAACGCTCCGACCGTCGCGCCGCCGGCGGACGTGCGGCCGTCTCTGTCGCATCGGCAGGTTTTGACTATTTTGTCCGGTTTGTTGCTGGGGATGTTTCTGGCGGCGCTGGATCAGAATATTGTGAGTGTGGCGATTGTCCGGATCGCGAATAGTTTGCATGGTTTCGATCAGCAGGCGTGGGCGACGACGGCGTATTTGATTACGGCGACGATTTC
>NZ_PSZE01000033.1 GCF_002933465.1 Nocardia nova | reverse complement strand
TTAAGTCGTCGGCAGCGTCAGATGTGTATAAGAGACAGCTCTGCATCTTCGTCGACCCCCCGGCCAGCTGCCTCAGCCCGGTCGCCGGGCAGTAAGTGTTCGGAAAGGGTGATCCTGAGCGCGCCCGCGCCGTCTTCGACACCGTGGTGTGCGGGCGGGCGTGGTGGTTAACTCCTTTCCGCACCCGATGCGAGAGTGGTCGAAGCGATCGACGACTGGCACGCCGGCGGGGTGGCTCCCGTGTTGCCCGACGATGTCAGCAGGCTCGATACCGGTGCGCCCGCGCCTTCGGCCGCCGGATATGCCGCGGTGGGCCGCAAGCGGTGAATTTTTTTCCCGGTGATGTCGATTCCGGGGGTGCCCCGTTCGAGGAGTAGGTGAGGGGCTGAGAGGCAGCCCACCCCTGGAAGGACACAAGCATGCGCACAGTGGTGGCTTTCGAGCACATGACGCTGGACGGTTTCGCCTCCTCCGGCGAGAATCTGGGATTCGAGTTCACGTTCCGCGCCTATGACGACGAGTTGCAGGCGTATGCCGAGCATATTCAGGCCGACTTCGACACCGCGGTCTACGGGCGGGAGACCTATCTGGGGATGTTCGGATACTGGTCGCAGCATCCGAATGCCGAGAGTTCGCCGGGTGAGCGCAGGCACGCCGAATGGATCAACGCCCTGGACAAGATCGTCTGCTCCACCACGCTGGAGTCGGCCGACTGGAACAACACCCGGCTGATCAGCAGCGACCTCGCCGCGCAGATCGAGGCACTGAAGAGCGAGGACGGCGGCGTGATCGCGATCTACGCCAGTCCCAAACTGGTGCATTCGTTCATCGATATGGGTCTGGTCGACGAATTCCGTATCGTCGTCCATCCGGTCACGCTCGGTTCCGGCACACCGGTGTTTCACGACAAGGCGAAACTGGATCTCGACCTGCTGGAGTCCAAGGCTTTCGGTTCGGGCGCGGTGTATCTGCGCTACCAGGTGCGATGAGGAAGCATGCGGACATGCGCTATCTGATGCTGATCCGTCTCGATCCCTCGGCCGCGCCGACGCAGGGGCCGGATCCCGCTATGGCCGAGAATGTGGGCAAACTGCTCGAGGAGATGACCAAGGCCGGCGTACTGCTCGACACCGCGGGACTACGACCGGTCGGGGAAGGCGTCCGGGTTCGCCAGACCAGTGGCAAGCAGAGCGTGCTCGACGGCCCGTTCAGTGAGTCCAAGGAGGTCATCGGCGGGTACTGCCTCGTGCAGACCCGCTCGCAGGACGAAGCCGTGGAATGGGGTTCGCGGTTTCTGCGGGTGCACGGGCCGGAATGGGATATCGAACTGGAGATTCGCCAGCTCGACGACCAGGCTTGACGCCATGTCCTTATCCGAGGTGAGTGGCCGCCCGCACGACGGTGCCGACGGCCGCTCACCGGCGGCTCGGGCCGTCGAGGCGGCGTGGCGCATCGAATGGCCGAAACTCGTGGCCGGGCTTACCCGGCTGGTCGGTGATATCGCCACCGCCGAAGAATTCGCACAGGACGCACACCTGGCGGCCCTGGAACAGTGGCCGCGCGCGGGGATTCCGCCGAACCCGGGCGGCTGGCTGATGCTCACCGCGAAACACCGCGCCATCGACCGGATCCGGCGTGACGCCACCTTCGCCCGCAAACTGCCGATGCTCGGACACGACCTGCTCACCGAACAGACCGGCGAGCAACCGAATACGGACGACATCGATGACGACCTGCTGCGCATGGTTTTCACCGCATGTCATCCCGCGTTGTCGCAGCCGGCTCGGGTGGCGTTGACGCTGCGCATGGTCGGCGGCCTGACGACCGACGAGATCGCCCGCGCGTATCTCGTGCCGGAAACAACAGTGGCACAACGGATCGTGCGAGCCAAACGCGCCATCGCCGAGAAGAAGCTGCCCTACGAGGTTCCGTCGGGTCCGCAGCTGGCCGATCGGCTGGAATCCGTGCTCGAGGTCATCTATCTGATCTTCAACGAGGGCTACGCCGCCACCTCCGGAAAGAACTGGGTGCGCGCCGAACTGTGCGACGACGCACTGCGATTGGCGCGCATCCTCACCGGGCTGATGCCGCGGGAGCCGGAAGCGTTCGGCCTCGCCGCCCTCGTGGAACTGCAGGGCTCCCGGACGGGTGCGCGCAGCGACGCGACGAAACAGCTTGTGCTGCTACCCGATCAGGACCGCAGCCGCTGGGATCAGCTGTCCATCCGCCGCGGTTTCGCCGCCCTCGGCCGGGCCCACAACCTGGCCGTGCGGCGTGGTGTTCCGCCCGGCCGCTACGCCTTGCAGGGGGCCATCGCCGCCGCGCACGCCATGGCCGCCACCTCGAAGGACACCGACTGGCGGCGCATCGCCGGCCTGTACGCCGTTCTCGCCGAACGCTTCCCGTCGCCGGTCGTCGAGGTGAACCGCGCCGTCGCGGTGGCCATGGTGCACGGCCCCGCCGCGGGCCTCGACCTCGTCGACGCGGTGGCCGCGACCGGCGCACTCGACTCCTACCATCTGCTCCACGCCGTGCGCGCCCATTTTCTCGCGCAGCTGGACCGTCCGGCCGAAGCCCGCGCCGCCTACCTGCGCGCCGCCGCTCTCACCGCCAACGCCGCCGAACAGGCGTTGTTGCGTAACCGTGCGGCCCGGCTGCCCATCGCGGCGGGGCAGGTGACGGAGCAGTTGCCGGCTCCCGAGGTTTGCCCGCAATCTGTTCCAACTACCCGAACAGCGATAATGGGTGCGAAAGTGTTCGAAACGGAGATGGTGGGAGAGACGACTGTGAAGCTGATCGGTGTGATCGGTGGCGGAACCATGGGTGCGGGAATCGCCGAGGTATGCGCGAAGGCCGGGAGCGAGGTTCTCGTCCTCGAGACGACGCCGGACTTCGCCGAGGCGGCGCACAAGCGCATCGAATCGTCGATCTCGCGGGGAGTGACGAAGGGCAAGATCACTCAGGACGAGGCCGACGCTGTGCTCGCCCGGGTGCGGGTGACCCTCGACATGGAGGAGTTCGCCGACCGCGACCTGGTCATCGAGGCCGCTCCGGAGATCGAGTCGCTGAAGTACGAGATCTTCGGCAAGCTGGACAAGATCGTGAAGCCGGCCGGCATCCTCGCCACCAACACCTCCTCGATCCCGGTGATCAAGGTGGCCGGAGCCACGCAGCGTCCCGAACAGGTTGTCGGCCTGCACTTCTTCAACCCGGTGCCGGTGATGCCGCTGGTGGAGGTGATCTCGACGCTGGTCACCTCGCCGGAGACGGCCGCCGCCGTCACCGACTACGCGAAGAACACCCTGCACAAGACCACCGTGCAGGCCGGTGACCGCTCCGGATTCATCGTCAACGCGCTGCTGATCCCGTACCTGTGCCAGGCGGTGCGGATGCTGGAATCGGGCTACGCCAGTGCTGAGGATATCGACGCCGCGATGAAGGGCGGCTGCGGCTACCCGATGGGCCCGCTCACCCTCCTCGACACCGTCGGCCTCGACGTCGCGCTCGCCGCCGCCGAATCGCTCTACGGCGAATTCGCCGAGCCGCACTACGCGCCCCCGGCGCTGCTGCGTCGCATGGTCGACGCCGGCCGCCTGGGCCGCAAGACCGGTCGCGGGTTCTACGAATACAACTAGCGGTGGTGGCCCGCGTTGCCGGTGATGTCCGACCCGGAACGCGGGCCGGAGCCGACCGGCCTCGGCACTTTCTTTCGCACCTTTGGCGCGATGCGACGGCGCACAGGCGAAACCGTCGGCCGTCACAGTGGCGAGTCAGGTGTCAGGGTCTTCGTTCTGGTCGCGGGCGGGTCCGGGCCCGGCCAGTTTGCCGGAGTGTTTCGGCGGCGCATCGACTGTGCGCTTACCCTGAGTTTCCTGATCGTCCTGCTCGGCGCCGGCGCGTGCGTCGGTGTTCTCGGGATGACTCATGCCGTGCGCGTACCCGTTCGGCGGCTGTCGAATCGCGAGCCCGCGCCGTGCTGGCCGGCCAACTCGACGCGAACGCCGTGGACGAGCGCACGGCCCAGATCGCGGAGTTCGTGAATTCCGGTGTCCACCAGAGCTATCCGTTCTACGTCGTCGGGCCGGACGGTGAGACGGCGCTGTCCTGGCTGCGGGCAACTGGTGGATCTGATAGGCAGGTGAGGTGGGTATGCGGGAAACGGCCGATCGTGGTGCGGTGGCGATCGTCGGTGCGGACGGGCCGCTCGGAAGTGTGATCGACCGCCTCTGTGGGCAGCAGTCGGTGGCGGTGGTCGGCCGGGTCACCCGCAGCGGTTGGGTGATAGACGGGCCGCCCACGGTGGTCATCGACGTCGGCTCTGCCGAAAACCTGTGGGACAGTGCCGAATTCTGCCAGCGATGGAGCAGTGCACTGCTGTATTGCGCGGCGAACCGGGATCCCGACGGATTCACCCGGCTGCGTGAGTTGAGCGCAACCGTACCGGTGGGGCTCGCCACGACCCTCGCCCGGCCGGAGACCGGCCTCGAGCTGCTGGCCGCGCAATTACTCGGTGTCGCCGGGGAACTCGCGTCGGCGGCCCCCGGCTGGTATCCGATGGCGGATCGGTTCTGCGCAGCGAATTAGACGGCGGGCGCGACGCGTTCGGATTCCAGCTGACGCCACGGTAATTTCCCGGTCGCGTTGCGCGGCAGTTCGTCGACGACGACCTCGCGCGGAACCTTGTGGCGGGCCGGATTCGCTCAGCCGGCCGTCGGCGTCGAATGTCGACGTCGCCGCTGCACAACAACCCGGCGGCCCGGTTCGCTACAACGCCGTCGAACCGCAACTCCAGCTCCGGGTGGCCGCCTGCATCTATCGTGGCGTCGATGATTCGACTCGGTTCTTCTACGGAAGAATCGACGATAACTTGGCCGAGAAGTTCTATCGTGAGCCCGCACGTTTCGGCACGACCTTGCAGATGCCGGAACGGCCGTGGCCACACTGGCGCAGCTATCCGTTCGATGGGTACATCGAGGAAATTGCGGCGGCGGCAGGCACTCGGAAAATCGCTGGTGTAGAAGTCGGTGAGGGGCGGTCCGCGGTTCCCGTGAGAGGGATACCGTGGTTGTCATGCCTTTCCGCGTATACACGACAGTAAGTGGGCCGGACCGTGAGCAGTCTTTCCCCGGTCCGGAGGACAATTTCAAGTTCCTCGAGGGGGGAGTGCTGGCGGTCTACACCGCGGCGAAGTACACCTACTACGCGCCCGGCTACTGGACCCACCTCGAGGAGCACAAGCCCTGATCGTCTCCCGGTCGACAACTCGGGGCCTGTAGGATGTATCCCCGTACCGCGATCGGTACGGGGCGCCTCGGTCTCGATCCGGCCTGACAGCCCAGACGGCCACGCCCAGCGGCAGCCCGACCACAACGATCCAACCGAGTGCTTGCATCACAGTTCCCTCAGCAGCCGGAGCACCCGCTCGCACGTCTCGGCGTCGGCCGGATCGACCGATCCGATAGGTGACGGCACGTCGGCAGCGGCCGAGATACGTTGCGGCAGTGAGTTAGCGCGGAACTCGAGAAAGAGTCCGCCGCACTCGTCATCCCCGTAGTCGGCTGTCTCGAGCACGCCGCCCGGAAATACGTAAAGCCTTGTACCCCTCGGCTTCGCATCCATGTTGGCTCCATCGTCGCTTGGTAGGGCACCCGGCGCCGGGGAAGTCGGTTTCGGCCCGGCGCCGGGGCTACCGAAACGGTATTTATGCAGGTCGGACACCTGAACCTCGTCGGGGACGTTCTCGTGGACACTTTCTCGCGCTCGAAACGTCCCCTAAAGTTCTGGTATGAGTCATCGCCTGCAATCGGCAATGCTTCGCGCACAGCTCGATTCGGCCGCGCTGGCGGCAGCGGTACGCGTAGACACGAAGACCGTCAACCGGTGGCTGGCCGGAAGAGTGCCGCACCGACGTACCCGCGCGGAGGTAGCGCGGATACTCCACGAATCCGAAGACGCGCTATGGCCGCAGACCCGGCCGGACCAAACCGCCGGAGCGCCGGCGACAGCCGAAGTCGTCGGAGCATACGCACACCGAGCGGACATCCCGACTGATCTGTGGGTTCAGCTACTACACAAAGCGACGAAGCAGATCGACATCATCGGGTACGCCTACCCGTTCATGTTCGAACTGCTGCCGAATGCATCAGATTTGGGAAACAACCACCAGCTGCTCACAAGGGGTTCGGGATGGGCTCACGGCGTGACTACTACCGCGATCCGGACGCACCTACGCCGAACTCGTTGGTTCCCGGCGGCTCCGCTCTGGTAGTCGACACCGACGGCTCGATCCTGATGCAGCGCCGAAGCGACTCCGGTAACTGGTCGCTTCCCGGCGGGGTGATGGAAATCGCGGTCAGCGCCGAATCGACCGAAGTCCGATTCATCCGGCCGGACGAACTCCCCGAGATACCGGTACACGATACGGTTCGTCTACGGCTGAAGCACCATGCAGAGCAACGTGGCGAGCCGTATCTAGGCTGAATGGGGCATCGGGCCCGAGACGGGATGGACGACCTGCCGAGTCGCGGCTATGTTCGTCGCCGTGTGTGACCGCACGCGCTGCTGACCGCCCCCGCGAGGAACACAAGCCCTGACCTCGACGACCACCACATACGAAACCAGATGCTGCGGCGGTGTGACGGGAGGTTCCCGCCGGAAGATGTCGTCGGTGCCGGCGAGCCAGGACAGCGTCTGCTCGATGTGCTCCTGCTCCAGGGGATCCAGCGGGGTGATCGCTGCGACGATGTCCGCGACGACTGCGGTAGCCGGGTGCATATGCGCACGATAGCGGCGGGCACCGACAACCGGCCGGAGCTGATCCGAGCTATTGCGGAAGGAGGCGCAGTTCCGCGATCAGCGCTTTGTGATCGGCGCCGGGCAGGCCGATCGTGTCGACGGTGGCCGCGCGGCCGTCGGCGACCAGGATGTGGTCGATGCCGACCAGCGGTGGCCAGCGCTTGTCGGTGGGATAGGTGACGAGGTGGCCGGAGCCCTCCTGTTCGGCCGCGTCGTGGAACCGGCCCGAGAGCATCACGCGGAACTGGGCATGGTCGAAGGTCGCGTTGAAATCGCCCCCGACGATCACCGGCCGATCCGCGGGCGAGCGGTCGAGAATGGCTCGCAGCCGGGACAATTCGTCGGCCCACAGGTGTGTTCCGGAGATCGGGGGCACCGGATGGAAGGCGTACACGGTAACCGGTCCGGTCCCCGGGACGGTCGCTGTCGCGGAAAGCTGATTCAGGACGAATCCGTCGTATTCCACCGTGTCCGAGAGGGGATAGGCGCTCCAGATTCCGGTACCGGTGGCTGCACGCCCGGGTGACAGATGGCGATGCGGCAACAACCGGTCCAGGCCCACGTCCTCGAGCGCGCGCACCGCGGCCGGAGTCAGTTCCTCGACGGTGAGAATGTCGACCCTGCGCTCGCGCACCTGCTCGATCAGCGCCTGCGGATCGGCTCCGTCGAAAAGCAGATTGGCCTGCATCACCGTCACCGGCGTGCCGTGATCGCCGGGAGAGCGGCCGACATACAACGGAGCTTGCGTCCAGATCGCAACGCCCACAACGGCAATGGCCACCCCTACCCCGGTCCACCGCCTCGCGGCAGCGAACAGCGCCACCCCGACCAGCGCGGCACACATCAGATACGGCGCGCCCGACGCCGCCAGAACCAGCCACCGGGACTCGGATCGATTGACGTGCAGCGCCACACCGCCGGCGCCCACGAGTGTCGCGACCGCGGCAATCGATTCGAGTGCGATCCGCCCCCACGCCGCCCTCACGCTCCCGACCCCCGCACCCCGGATCCGGTGAGCGCCCGCCGCGCGGCCTCATTCGTGCTCGGCGCATCCCGCAGGCAGGACGCCGAGAGGTAAGACCATTCGGCCGTCGTCCGCCGAGGATTGTCGTGCCCGTCGCCGATGGGGGGCATCCCGTGCGCGTACGGTCCGGGCAGGGGGAACGGCACGGCACTCCCATCGATCGATCGGCTCGCGGACGTAGTGAGTGTATTCATTCCTCTCGGACGGGTTTTCGGCCTTCTGGCGACGTAGCCGTGCCGTGCGGGACGTTGGCGACGAGGGCGCTGGCGAAGTGCTCGCCGAGGGCAGGTTCGGCAGCAGCAGGCGGTGGTGGCAGGCGCAGGGCGGCGGACAAGTCCGGATCGGTGTGGGACTGTCCGATGAGTTCGGCGATCACCCGCCCGGCGCGGGTGTGCCTTTCTCGCGGGCCCCGGCCGCTGGATCAACGGCCAGATTCTCTTCGCCAACGGTGCCATCGCCTGAGGCCCACCCAGCGGGAAGATTCGCCGGAAGGACCCGGCGAGCGGCCACACTCTCGCCGAATTCCTCACCGCGCAAAGGGATCTCGGCACCAAGGGGACACCACGACTGCTTCGGGTGTCGGCCGATCTGCCGGTCACCGGGTCCAACGTGGAGGCCGCATTCGCGACCTACGGCCGGGAGCGCCTGCTGTAGCGGCACGAGGCCCGGCGCCGCCGGATTCCACGTGGCGCGGATCTTCTCGGCGCCGGCCCGGATCGTGATCTCGCCGATCCCGATCGTGGCCGCCATCCTGATCATTCTCTCGGGGAATGCCGCCCGGTCACCGCCGGCTGCGCCGGGTGAGCAGGCCCGCGATCCAGCCGACGAGGAACATGATCAGCAGAATCAGCCACATGGGCGACCGGATGGTGACGGTGAGGATGTTGATGTCGACGCGATGATGGTTCTGCGCGACGAAGATGACGGCCAGCACCGCCAGCACGATCGCCACCCACTGCCGTGCCGAAATGCGCGACAGCAGGGAAGGTTTCGCGGCCCGATCCATATCGTCCTCCTGGTACTCGTGGGTGACACGATTGCCGACCGGCAGCGCCGGATGCCGTCGAGCCGATGATCTCGGGTTACAGCCGGGCGGGCTTCACCCGTAACAGGTGATTTCCGCTCGGGACCGGTGCGTATGTCGCGGGATGCGGGCGGTGTCGGCCGCGGCAATCATGTTCACCCGTCTCGGGTGAGGTGGCTTCTCGACGGCGCTGGGAGTGTCGCAGACGAGTCGACACAACCACAGCCTTCGTGCAGATTGGGGTGCGTGCCATGAGCGGCCAGGGCGACGTTTCCGGCAGCGTGCGGACCCGGAACGAGGAGGCGACCCGGGCGCTGCCCTTCGGGGACGATCAGGATTTCGCCGACGCGCGGCGCGGTTTCATCGCGGCGCTGGAACCCGGAGTGGTCGAGAATGCGGCGGGCGATGTGGTGTGGGACAGCGACGGTTACTCCTTCCTCGACGCGGAATGTCCGCCCACCGTGCACCCCAGCCTGTGGCGGCAGTCGAAGTTGTGCGCCATCCAGGGTTTGTTCGAGGTGACCGAGGGGATCTATCAGATTCGCGGGCTCGATCTGTCGAATATGACCGTAGTCGAGGGCGATACCGGTGTGATCGTGATCGATCCGCTGATCTCCCGGGAAACCGCCGCCGCCGGACTCGCGCTCTATCGCGCTCATCGCGGTGACCGGCCGGTGACCGGAGTGATCTATTCGCATTCGCACATCGACCACTTCGGCGGCGTCAAAGGTGTGACCACGCCGGAGGATGTCGCGGCGGGCCGCTGCCCGATTCTCGCGCCGTCGGGATTCGTGGAACACGCGGTCGAGGAGAACGTCTACGCCGGCACCGCCATGGCTCGGCGCGCCGCCTACATGTACGGCGCGGCGCTGGGGCGCGGGCCGAAGGGCGCGGTCGGCGCCGGATTGGGGCCGACGACCTCGACCGGAACCCCGACCCTGATCACGCCCACGACCGACATCACCCACACCGGGCAGACGGAGGTCGTCGACGGCGTGCGCATCGAGTTCCAGATGACTCCGGGCACCGAGGCGCCGTCGGAGATGAATCTCTATTTTCCCGACCAGCGTGCTCTGTGTATGGCGGAGAACGCGACGCACACCCTGCACAATCTGCTGACGCTGCGCGGAGCCCTGGTGCGCGATCCGCATGTGTGGTCGAAATATCTGACCGAATCGATCAATCGTTATGCCGCGCGGGCGGACGTGCTGTTCGCCTCGCACCACTGGCCGACCTGGGGTACCGAGAAGCTCACGGAATTCCTTGCGCTGCAACGTGATCTGTACGGATATCTGCACGACCAGACAGTGCGCGCACTGAACAAGGGCGCCATCGGTATCGAAATCGCCGAAACCATCGAATTGCCCCCGGCCGTCGCCGCGGCCTGGCATGCGCACGGATACTACGGTTCGGTCAGCCACAACGTGAAGGCGATCTACCAGCGCTATATGGGATGGTTCGAAGGTAATCCGGCCGCCCTGTGGGAGCATCCGCCGACCGAATCGGCGAAGCGGCACGTTCATTACATGGGCGGTGCCGAGCAGGTACTGACGAAGGCGCGCGACTCGTTCGCCGCCGGCGATTTCCGTTGGGTGGCACAGGTTCTGAACTACGTGATCTTCGCCGAACCGGACAATCGAGAAGCGCGGGCGTTGCAGGCCGACACGTTCGAACAACTCGGCTACGGCTCGGAGAACGGTACCTGGCGCAACTTCTTCCTGATGGGCGCCTACGAGCTGCGCCACGGATCGGTCGGCACACCGACCACCGCCGATGCACCCGATATCGCGGCGGCGCTCACGGTGGAACAGCTTTTCGACGCCATCGCGCTGCGGATCGACGGCCCCAAGGCCTGGTCGGCCGAGATCACCATCGATTGGAATGTCTCCGATCGAAATCTCGTGCATCGCACTCAGTTGCGCAACGGCGTCCTCGTCCACTTCGACGTGAGCGCGGATGTGCCGGCCCCGGACGCCACGTTCACTTTGTCCGACGCCGATCTGCACGCGGCCCTGCTCGGTGCGAAGGATATCCGGCAGCTGATCGCCGACGGCGCGGTGACCGCCGAGGGGAACGTGTCGACGCTGATCGAACTGGTCGGATATCTCGACGCGCCCGATCCCGACTTCGCCATCGTGACACCCTAGGCCGGCGGCGACCAGCCCCTCACAGCTGTTCGAGATCGCGAGTAGCCGGTCCCTCCAACAGTTTTCCGTCGTGGGTGAATCGCGAGCCGTGCAGCGGACAATCCCACGAACGTTCGGCGTCGTTCCAGTTGAGGATGCCGTGCAGGTGCGGGCAGATCGGCGAGACGGCCGAGGTGGTGCCGTCGACGGTGCAGACTCCGACGGGTCGGACTCCGCGACGCTCCACCCTGCCCTCGCCCTCGGCGGGGGTGCCGCCGCCGCCGAAGGCCGCGCTCAGCCAGCCCGTCGTCAGGTGCCGTGCGACTTGGAGATTCATCGACGCGGCCTTCGCCAGCCCGGTCACTTCGCTGCCGCGCCAGGTGCGATACGCCTGCGCCCACGGCTGATGGCCGCCGAGCGCGATGCCGGCCAGCGCGAGGCCCGCCGCCACCGCATTGGTCATTCCCCATTTCGCGTAGCCGGTGGCGACGAGGATGTGATCGCTGCCGGGAAGCAGCGGTCCGGCGTAGGGCAGTTCGTCGATGGCCGAATAGTCCTGGGCCGACCAGCGGTGAGTCAGCTCGGCATCGGGGAAGTGCGTGCGCGTCCAGTTGTACATATCGGCGACGTGCGCCTTCTCCGAACGGGTGCGGCCGACGACGTGCCCGCTGCCGCCGACGAGCAACAGATCCTCCCCGCCGTGCGGGGCGTACCGCAGCGACCGCGTGGGCTGATCGGCGGACAGGTACATGTCGTGCGGGAAATCGCCGGGGACCCGGAACGCGGCCGCGTAGGAGCGGTGCGGCTCCAGTCGCGCGAAGAACCCGCCGCGATCGAGAATCGGTGTGCCCGTGGCCAGCACGACGGTTCCGGCGCGGATATCGCCGCGGTCGGTCGACACCGTATCGCCGTGGACGGCGTGGACGCGGGTGTGTTCGAAGATCGTCGCACCGTGCCGGCAGGCCTGCAGGGTCAGTCCCTCGAGGACGTCCATCGGATCGAACTGCGCCTGTTCCGCCAGTCGCACGGCGCCGTAGGTGGGGAGCGGCAGGGCGGTGTCGTCGGACCACGCGACGTCGAGCCCGGCCCGCTCACAGGCGCGAAATTCTTTGCGTACCAAGTCGGTTCCGTCTTCGGTGCCGGCGTAGGTGATCGCGTCGGCGCGCTGGATGGCGATCTCGTTCTCGGCGCAGAACCGCAGCAGCCATTGCTGGCCCTCCAGATTCGCGTCGACGTATTTGCGCACCGTGCCCGTCGAATGTTTCGCGATGATCGCCGAGAGGTGGGTGCCTTGCAGCAAGCTCAGCTTGCCGGTGGTGTTGCCGGTCGCGGCCGCGCCGATCGTGCGGCCCTCGAGGACCGCGACCGTGCGCCCGGCGCGCGCGAAGAGCAGGGCGGTCACCAGACCGGTGAGCCCGGCGCCGACGACCACGACGTCGTACTCCCCGCCGGGATCCGGAGTCACCGGGACCGAGACGGGCGCTCGATCGAGCCACAGAGAAGTCACCGAACCAGCCTCCTGTCGTTGCGCGCGCCGGGTCACCGCAGGTTGCCCTCTTTGTCCGGCGGCTCCGCCGGACCCGACCGGTGATTGTGGATCGTGCGGTACAGCACCACCGCCGCGACCAGGACGACCAAGCCGGCGATCACCAGTAATTCCATACCGAGCCCTTACCCGGGATGGTCGTCTTCAACCCCGGGGCATCGGATCCGCCGCAGCGACAGCGCCAGGCGCGGACACAGGCTCACCGCGTCACGGGCCGCGGCGGCCGAACCACTGTCGATGACCGAATCCCCGTGGTGGCGGGTGAGCGGAAAGCCCCAGTCGTCGCGGGCGATGGCATGGGGCAGCAGTTCGCTGCACAGGCCGCGGCCGTCGCAGCGAGTCCAATCGATGTGCAGGCGCCAGGTGGGGCGATCGGGTGCGGTCACAGCGCGGCTCCCTGGAAACGGGCACGGCAGCAACCGTGCCGGTGACGGTCGATTTCCTCGGCGAAGACGGTCAGGGCCGAACGTGCCAGCCGCGCCGTCCCGTCGGGATGGTGGCAGGCGCCGCGACCGTCGACCAGATCGGCGATGCGCGCGATGTCCTGCGGCCGGGAGCGGCCGTGCGCCGCCAGATCGCCGAGGGTGCGGGCCAGCTGCGGTAATCCGTTCCGGCACGGCCCGCACTGTCCGGCGCTCTGGGCGGCGAGGTACGCGATGAGGTCTGCGGTGACCCGCAGCCCGCATTCGTCGTGGTGTAGTACGCGTACAACCCCGGCGCCGGGCGATGCTTGCCAGTGGCGCAGGGCGTTGCGGGACATCGCCGCGCCGGCCAGTGCGCTGCCCGGCAGCCAGGTGCCGTGGTACCCGCCGATCAGGACCGCCTGGACCTGGGCCGGATCGGTGCGTCCGAACCGCTGGATCAATTCGATCAGGCCGGTGCCGAGCGGGATCTCGACGACACCGGATGCGGTGGTTCCGGACAGGGTGACCAGCATGGTGCCGGGTTCGTCGGGGGTTCCGGCAGAACGGAACCAGGCCGGGCCGAATCGGGCCAGCAGTGCCAGATGCGCGAGCGTCTCCACGTTCTGCACCAGCGTCGGGCGGCCGTTCAGCCCGGAGCGGGAAGTGCTGACCGGCTTGTCCCGCGGAATCGGTGCGCGCCCGGCCAGCCGCTCGAGTACCGCGCTCTTCTCCCCGGCCAGGAAGGTGTCGGCGGCTGGGGTGAGATCCACGCGCCGCGTGTCGTAGCCGGTGGACTGCCGCTCGGCGAGGGCGTGACGAATCGGGTCGAGTAGCCACTCCGGGGCGTACAGGTGGGATCGCCGCGCCCCTACGGCGGCAGCCGCCACGGACAGGCCGTCCAGCACCAGATGGGGTGCGCGCCAGAGCAATACCGCGTCCTTGTCACTGGCCGGCTCGCCCTCGGCGCCGTTGGCGACGACGACGGCGCGCCGTCCGCCGGCCACCGCCGCGAGTTTGCGCGCCACCGGGAAGCCCGCGCCCCCGCGACCGGTGAGACCGGCAGCCGACACCATGTCGATGAACTCGCTGCCGACGGCGCGGGCGGGGCCGTAGCGGGCCACATGCGCGGAAAGGCCGGGAGCGCCGGCCATCAGCAGCCGCTCGGTGCCGGCCGGGGCGGGTGGAGCCGCGGGATTTCCGGTCGGTGTCGTCGTCATCGCCGGCTCCTTTCGGGGATAGTGGTGAATTCGGTGAATCCGCGGCTGAACCGCCAGACGCCGGCGGTGGCGACGGCGAGGATGCACGCACCGACGAGGGTGAGCATCCAGATCCGGTCGACGTCGCTTCCCGACCCGAGCGTGTGGATCAGGGCCACCGGCCACAGTGCGTACACCGACCAGTGCACCAGGAGGAAGACGTTGGGGCCCAGCCGATGTCGCAGCAGTGCGGTGACCACGACCACGGCCAGCAGGTCGACGGCCAGAGTGCCGAAACCCACCCACAGCGGCCGATAGCCGCCGGTGAACGGCACCACGACGGTCAGCAGCCGCAACTGGGCGTACGGATCGACGAGCATTGCCAGCACGTGCAGGGCGACGAATGCCGTCGCCGACAGTGCCGCGCCGCGGTGGAATTCGGCGAGGCCGGCGCGGGGGAGCAGGACGGCCCGCCCCGAGCGGGCGGCGATCCCGGCGACGGCCGCGACGGTCAGCAGAATCAGTGCCGTGATGCCGCCGGCCCGGCCGAACACCCACAATGCCTGGTCGAACGCAGAGGTGTTCATCATCGAGTTCCTTCCGGCTCGTCGGGCCAGCCGCCGAGGGTGAGGACTCGCCCGTCCCGGTCGACCAGCCGGGCCGGCACACCGGCGGAGCGCAGCCACGGCAGTGCCGCGCGCCCGCGCACGATCGCGGCGGTGGCGGCCGCATTGGCCGCGAGGCAGGATTCGGCGGCCACCGACACCGTGCGCCAGACCGGCTCCGCGGCACAGCCGGTGCGGGGATCGAGGATGTGGTGCAGCGGCCGTCCCCCGCGAATCCAGCGCCGCCGCATCGTACTCGAGGTGGCGATCGCCGCACCCGCGGGCAACCGGACGAGGGCGGCGGGCTGGGTCGCACCGTCCTGGACGAGCACCTGCCAGTGCCCGTCGGGAGCGGGCCCGGCGGTGGCGATGTCGCCACCCAGGCTCACCAGTACGCCGCAGTCGAGTTCCTCGGCGACCGTGCGCGCACACCGGTCGGCCGCCAGGGCCTTCGCTGTCGCGCCGAAGTCGAGCCGCATGCCGGCGGGTAGCGTCACCGACCGCGGCGAACGGATCACCTGCGACCAGTCGGGTCGCCGGGTGACGCTCAGCGGGACGACCGCCGGCCCCGCGGTGATCTGCGTGAAATCGCGGTCGTAGCCGAGGTTTTCGAGATCGGCGCCGAGCGTCGGATCGACGTCGCCGTCGGTGTCGCGAGCGACGGTCAGGGCCGCGTCGAGATATTCGTCGAACAACGCGCTGACGGTGACCGGGCGGCCGGGTGTCAGTGTGCTGATTTCGGAATCGGCGCGAAAACGGTTGCAGGCGTTGTCGACTCGATCCAGGTGGGCGTCGACGAGGCGGCGCGCGCCGGCCAGCGCGGCCGGATCGGTGACGACCAGATGGGCGGTGGTGCTCCACAGCTCCCATTCGGTTGCGGTGGTCTCTGCCGCCGGTGTCGAGATCATGAGCCGCTCGAACGCGCGTGCGCGGTGCCCTGCCCGGGGCTCAGCTGGGGCACGGTACCCGCGGTGCCGGCGGACTGATCAGTGCCGCCGCTGCCGGTGCTGCCGCTGCCGGTGTTGTCGGTGATGCTGGTGCTGGTGGTCGCGGCGGACTGGGTGTCGGCGTATGCGACGACCGCCGCCGTCGTGGTGCCGACGGCGCCGACGGCCAGGAGTACCCCGGCCGCTGTCCGGCCCAGGCGGCGGTTCGGATGTGACGTTCCCATATCGGTCACCTGCTCGTTCGGTGCTTCGCCGACGCGCGTCGGCCCTCTCTGAAAGGCCAGCATGCGGAGCGACGCTGGGTGCGAGCTGTGCGTGAGCAATGAGTTGCCGGGGTGGCGACCGTGAGCCGAAGGTCAGCTGAAGTTGCGGCGATAGCTGTGCGGACTGACGCCGGTGGTGCGTTTGAACCGCTCGCGGAAGGCGGTGGGCGAACCGAAGCCGACCTGGGCGCCGATGCGTTCGACCGAATGGGTGGTGGATTCCAGCAGATGCTGGGCGCGGCGGATGCGCGCGCGATGCAGCCACTGCAGCGGCGTGGTACCGGTGTGCTCGCGGAAGCGGCGGATGAGGGTGCGGGTGCTGACTCCGGCGCGCGCGGCGATCTGGTCGAGGGTCAAGTCGGCGGCGAGGTTGGTCTCGAGCCAGTTCAGCAGCGGCTCGAGGTCGGAGCCACGCGGCGTGGGCGCGAAGCCGTGGACGATGAATTGGGCTTGTCCGCCTTCGCGTTCCAGCGGCATCACCGAGAGCCGGGCGGTGTCGGCCGCCACCGCCGAACCATAATCGCGGCGGATCATGTGCAGGCACAGGTCCAGGGCCGCCGCGGCGCCGGCCGAGGTGAGGATCTGGCCGTTGTCGACGTAGAGCACATCCGGGTCCACCTCGATCGCCGGATACGCGGCCGCCAGCTCGGCGGCGGCGATCCAGTGTGTGGTGGCGCGCAGCCCGTCGAGCAGTCCGGTGGCGGCGAGCGGGAAGGTGCCCGAGCATACCGAGGCGATACGTGTGCCGTGCGCGGCCGCGGTCCGCAGCGCGTCCCGGACGGCGGGCGAAATCGGCGCGGCCGGGTTCGCGGTGCCGGGCACCATGATGGTGTCGGCGTCCTCGAGTCCGGCCAGCCCCCAGGGGACGCGCAACGTGAAGGCGCCGGCGTCGACCTCGGGTTGTTCGGCGCAGACCCGGACCTGATAGCCGGGGCGGCCGTCGGGCAGCCGGGTCCGGGTGAAGGCCTCGATCGGGGCGGCGAGGTCGAACGAGACCACCCCTTGCAGGGCGAGAACAGCGACGGTGTGCATGGCCGGAACATACCTCCTTGCCGCCTGTGACGTTCGCCATGATTCCCCGGGTATCGCTCTGTTCTCCCAGGTAGTGGCGGCTTTTTCGAGGTATGTCGTTTTCCCGTCGAAACCTGTCGAAAACGCCACTGGGAACCGTGGACCCGGCCGAATACCGTCGGGCCGTGCCCGGGCCGACCGGGCGGATTCGAAGGGATTCCCATGCATGCTCAGATCGTCCTGTTCGACGGGTTCGATCCGCTGGACGTCATCGCCCCGTACGAGGTGCTCTATGCCGGCGGGGCCGCATCCGACGGCGCCGTGAGCGTCGAACTGGTCTCGGCGGAAGGGGCGCGGGAGGTGGTGAGCGGCACCGGCGGGCTGACCTCGCGCGCCACCGCGGCACTCGATCCGGCGCGACCCGGTGTGGTGCTGGTCCTCAGCGCCGTGCGGGCGAACGGGTTTCGCTGCACGACATCGTGCTCGACGGTGATCGGCTCACCTGGAATCAGGCCGTCGGCAAACCGATGCGCTTGAATCTCGCCTTCGCGGTCACCGTAGAGGGCGACGTGCTCATCGGCACCGCCAAGGCGGGACGCCTGCCCGCGTCGACGGTTACCGGCGTGCGCCGCGGCGGACCGGAGCGCACGCGGTGACGAAAGTGCTGCTCTCGCTGCATGTTCTGGCCGCGGTAATCGCGATCGGCCCTGTTGCCGTCGCCGCCAGCATGTTTCCCCCGGCCCTGCGCCGGGCCGCCGGATCGGCCGATACGAGTGCGAACCTTCAAATACTGCACCGCATTTGCCGGGTGTATGCGGCCGTCGGTCTCGCGGTCCCGATCTTCGGGCTGGCCACCGGTGCCGCTCTGGGCGTACTCGGGACGGGGTGGCTGATCACCTCGATCGCCCTCACCGCTGCCGCCGCCGCGATCCTGGCCACGATGATCCTGCCCGACCAACGCGCCGCGCTCACGACCGTGGCAGCCGGCCGCGTCGATGCCACGGCCGCGCGCCTGGCCATGTCCGCCGGAATCTTCAACCTGCTGTGGGCGATCGTCGCGGTGCTGATGATCGTGCGCCCGGGATCGACCACCGGCGTCTGAACCGTCGGCGTGTCCGGTCGCGACACGACGACGATCGCGGCGTGGTCGGTGCATTGCGGCGCCGCCCGGAATACCGTGGACGTATGCGCGCTGTCGTCCATCTGGTGCTGTTCGCCTGTGGGGTCGTGATGGCGGTCGGAGCGTTCGGGCCGTTCGTCGGAGTTGTGCAGGCCCGCCACATCCGGCTCGTCGATATCCGCGACGGCTTCGCGACCGGAATTCCGCTGGACGGGGTGCAGGCCCAGGCGACACAGCTGCGCGCGTCCTACACGGTGGTGTTGCTGCTCGTCGCCCTGGTGATGCTGTTGGCGGGGCTGTTCGGCTCGCGCGTCTTGGGATGGCTGGCGGTGCTGGCCGCCATCGCGGCGCTCGCGGTACCGGCCTGGCGATTGGATCAGCGGTTCGACAGCCAGTTGCGCGGGGACTATCGGCATCTGCTCACCGGTACGTGGGGGTTGTACCTGTTCGGCGGCGCGGTGGTCGTCGCCGTCCTCGCGCTGCTCGTGCCCGGCGAGCGTCCCCGGCGCCGGGCGGTCGCGGGTGCGGGGCCGAAGCCGGCCCGCTAGGCGTTCATCGCAACCTCACTGCTCGCTCACAGGTAGCTGTGGAGCTGCGCGGGCTGAATAGGCACCGTGACTACATCACTCCTCGAGAATTCGCCGGTGGTACCGCCCGAGCCCGCGAACGTCGGTGCCGTCTCCGGATTCGGCGGCAGAGCCGTGGAGCGGGCCGGTCTGGCGGTGCTCCTGATCGCGACGGCGGTGATGTACCTGTGGAACATCACCGTCAACGGGATGGGCAACCAGTTCTACGCCGGCGCCGCCTGGGCCGGATCGAAGAACTGGGAGGCGATGCTGTTCGGCTCCCTGGATCCGGCGAATTTCATCACCGTCGACAAGCCTCCCGTATCGCAGTGGGTGATGGGGTTGTCCGGCCGCATCTTCGGCTTCTCCAGCGCGAGCATGCTCGTTCCGCAGGCGTTGATGGCGGTGGCCGCGGTCGCGCTGCTCCATGGCGCGGTCCGGCGGATCACGAACAATCACTGGATGGCGGTGCTCGCGGGTGCGGCGCTGGCGCTCACACCGGTGGCGGCGTTGATGTTCCGATTCGACAATCCGGACGCGGTCATGGTGCTGCTCATGACGGCCGCCGCCTACGCCACCGTGCGGGCACTCGACCGCGCCTCCACGATGTGGCTGCTGCTGGCCGGTGCGGCGTTGGGGTTCGCGTTCCTGGCGAAAATGCTGGAGGGTCTGATGGTGCTGCCCGCGCTGGGGGCGGCCTACCTCATGGCCGCGCCGACGTCGCTGCGCACCCGCCTGCTGCAACTGGTCGGCGGACTCGCCGCGCTGCTGGTGTCCAGCGGCTGGTATGTGCTGCTCACACTCTGGTGGCCCGCGGCGAGCCGCCCGTACCTGGCCGGCTCGACCGACAACAACTTCATGAACCTGGTACTCGGGTACAACGGTTTCGCCCGGGTGCTCGGCCGCGATCACGGTGGTGGGGGAGCGCCGGCCCACGATCCCGCGGCTGCGGCGCAGGCGGCCGCGTCGGCGCCCGCGGATGCGCACAACGGATTCGGTGGTTTCGGCGGGCAGGTGCACGGTGTGCAGCGGTTGTTCACCGGTGAATTCGGCTTCGAGATCGGCTGGTTGCTGCCGGCCGCGCTGCTGGCGATGGTGCTGGTGCTCATCTCGCGCGGCCGCGCACCGCGTACCGATCGGATACGTGCGGCGGCCATCGTTTTCGGCGGCTGGATCGTCATCGACGGCGGTGTGCTCAGCTACATGAACGGCATGGTGCATCCGTACTACTGCCTCTCGATCGCCCCGGCGGTCGCCGGAACGTTCGCCGTCGGTGTCGCCGAACTGTGGAACCGGCGCGACACGGCTTTCGGCCGATTCGGCACGGCCGCACTGCTTGTGGTGACGGGCGTGTGGAGTGTGGTTCTGCTGCACCGCAACAGCGGGTGGTATCCGGAGCTGCGCTGGACGATTCTCTGTGTGACGCTGACCGCCTCGGTGCTGCTGGCGGTGCCCTGGACCCATGCGGCGCCTCGCCGCCTCGCCGCCGTCGTCCTGACGGTCGGCCTGATCGGTGGCCTGGCGGGCGGTGCGGCCTACTCGTTCGCGACCGTCGCCACCGCGCACGCCGGCGGCGGACCGACCGTCGGCCCGGCGCAGGCGAGTGGGCGTGGCGGCTTCGGTCAGAGCCGTCCGGATCCGCAGCTCTCGGCGATGCTGAAGGCGACGACTACGACCTGGGCGGCGGCGGTCAACGGTTCGTCTGCGGCCGCCGCACTCGAAGTGGACAGCGACAGGCCGGTAATGGCGATCGGCGGGTTCTCCGGCGGCGACCCGGTGCCGACGCTGGCGCGGTTCCAGGCCGATGTGAAGGACGGGAAGATCGCCTATTACATCGTGCAGGCCGACGGCCGCGATCAAGGTCCCGCGGATGCGCGCGAACAGGCCGCGCCCGGAGACCGGAATCCGGGCACGACCGGGCGCGCCGAGGGTGCGACCACGGGCCGGGGCCGAGAGCAGACGACGCCGGGAAGCGCGCCGGGGCAGCCGCAGCCGGATACCGCCGAGAACATCGGCGGCCCCGGCGGTGTCGGTCGCAATCAGCATGCCGACATCACCACCTGGGTCACCGCCACCTTCCCGGCCCGGCACATCGGCAACGCCACGGTGTACGACCTGAGCGGCTACCGGGGGTAGGAAGAACGTGAAACCGGCTTGGTGAGCGCCTGTTGCTCATCAAGCCGTGTCATCCTAGCCGCGGTGTTCGCATGGTCTGCCGCGTCGTGTGGCGAGCGCGGCGATCCGTGCGGATCGGCCCACTCGGGGCCGCGCCAGGCACTCGTCTCACGACCGGGTGACGGTCGCCAGATTGCTCAGCGACTGCTGGCCTCCGTCGGGGCCCGCCGGGGTGTGACCGAGGCTGCGGATGTAGTCGGGAAGGTCGATGCGCTCGCCGCTCCAGCCGCGGTCGGTGAACCAGGCGGTGGCCTCGCTGCGTGGCTCGTTGTAGATCAACTTCACCCACTCCGAGCCGGATGCCCCGTCTGCTGCCAGGGCTTCGGCGGCCTCGGCGGGCAAGGGATCCATCTGTTCGACGGCGGCCCGGCTGCCGGGTGCGCTGAGCGAGTGGACCGCGTCGAACAGCCGGTCCTGAGCGACGGGTGTCAGGTAGATCAGCAGCCCCTCGATCAACCACGCGGTCGGCCGATCGGAATCGAAGCCGCTGTCGCGCAAGGCTTTCGGCCAATCGCCGCGCAGATCGACCGCCACCTCCCGGCGATCCGCGATCGGTTCGCGCCCCGCTTGCGCGAGGGTCTCGCGCTTGTACTCGAGTACCTGCGGCCGATCCAGTTCGTAAACGGTGCAGCCGGCCAGCCATGGCAGTCGATAGGCGCGTGCGTCCAGGCCCGCCCCGAGCACCACCACCTGCCGGATTCCCGACGTCACCGCGGCCTCCAGGTAGTCGTCGAAATACCGGGTGCGGAAGAGTTGATGCTGCTGGAACGGGATGCCGAAATCGGTTGTCAGCAAGGGATGTTCAGGCAGTCGTCCCGCCATCAGATCCGCCCACTCGCCGCCCGCGGCCGAGACGAACAGCTCGGCGAGCGGGTCCCGAGCCGGGGCGTCGCCCGCGCGTCCGCCCAGTGCGCGAGCCGCCGCGACGAACAATGCCGTGGATCCGACACCGGTGTTGATATCCCAGGAATCCTCGTCGTTACGCATGATCGCCAACCTACCGACCGGGTGCGGCCCGGCGGGTACCCCGCGCCGCGCCCGTGCGAATCCGCCATTGCCGAGCCCGGCACCGAGGACGCCGCTCGCCTCGACCGGCGATCGTGCTGGGCACGCAATCGCCGGCGCTGTGAGTACCACGGTCGCGGGCGGCCGGCCTCACGACGTCGGCACGAGTTCGGCGATCAGTTGTTCTACGCGAGAACGGATTTCGTCGCGGATGTGAAGGCGAGGGTGGTGCGTGGGAGCCCAGGCCTGCCACCCGCCGGCAGAGGTAGCCGCTACCCCGCATGATCGCGAAGTACGTCGGCAGCGGTACCGCGATCCGCTTCGGGAATCACCCGGTAGTACACCGAGGAGGCGCGGCGCTCACTGGGTACCAAACCGGCCTCACGCAGCACCTTCAGGTGATGGGAGACGGTGGGCTGGGTGACCTCGAGCCCGTCGGAGACCCCGCAGACGCGCGCTTCCCCGCCAGCGCGCGCCGCGATGGCCGACAGACCCGCAACCGGACGGGGTCGGCGAGTGCTTCCAACACCGCCGCGAGGTGTCGTGGTCACCCGCAGCAGGTTTTCGGAGCCGAGGCGTCGGTGCCGCAACAGGTCTGCGCGGCCGAGGTGTCGTCGGCGAATTCCGGTGCGTCGAATTCCGGTGCGGCGCCGAAGGTTTCGGTGTCGGCCAGCACCGTGTAGACTTCCCATTTCTCGCCGTGCGGTCCAGTGACCCATACCTTGTCCTGCTGAGCGAAACAGCAGGTCGTGCCGATCTGCTCCGTGGTGAACAATCCGGCCTGTGACAATCGCGCGATCTCGTCGTGGACCTGGTCGGAGGTTTCCACCTCGACTCCGAGGTGGTTGATCGTGCCGCCGGTGCCGGTGTTCTCCAGCAGTACCAGCTTCAACGGCGGCTGCTCGACGGCGAAGTTGGCGTAGCCGGGCTCGAGTTTGGCCGGTTCGGTGGCGAACAGCGTGGAGTAGAACGCCACCGCCCGATCGAGGTCGTCGACATTGAGGGCGAGTTGGATGCGAGACATGGAAACCTCCATGGTGCGATATATGTCGAAAAGGTTGGCGGTTCCGAGTCTGCTCCACCTTTTCGACATATGTCAATCCCGTCGATATGGTGGAAATATGCCCAAAGCGCTTCCCGTGATCGACATGTCCGCCCCGGTGTGTTGTGCCCCGGTGGCGGCCGGGCCGATCGACGACGCCGCGGCCCTGGAGGTGGCCCTGCGGCTGAAAGCGCTCGCCGATCCGGTGCGGGTGAAGTTGATGTCGCTGCTGCTGGCGAGTCCGGACACCGGGGAGAACGGTGGTGACCTGGCCGCCGCGGTGGGGCTGGCGGAATCGACGGTCAGCCACCACCTCGGCCAGCTCCGCAAGGCCGGGCTGGTCGAATCCGGCCGGGTCGGAATGAATGTCGTGCACCACGCCAAACGTGATGCGCTGGCGGCATTGTGTGTCGTTCTGGACCCCGAATGCTGCCGGTGAGTATCACCGCCCGGTGACGTCTGCGGGACCGTCCTTCGTGCGGTCGCCGTCCCCGCCTCGTCCCGACTCGATATCCGTGGCCGAAATTCATTTCACGGTTTCGCCACCTGGAGGCGGCGGGCGGATTCGCGCGCTCCCGGGCGATCGACGGCCGGCTGGCACCGCATTCTCGAGGCGCTGCACCGGACCCTGTCGCAGTGGCCGTGCCTGCCCTATCGGCCCGCGGTCGAGATCGCGGCCCGGCTCGGACTCCGGGTGGTCGAGTTTCCCGGGGCACACAACGGCGTACGCGCCGAGGCCGAAGAGTTCGCGAACCAGCTGATGGAGGTCATGGAGATTACGCCACCGCAGCGTCATCCGACGGATTCGCACCGGCACCGGTAGCGGCGATGCTCGGCCCGTCGTCGCTGCGCAGGTCCTTCCGAGTTCCGTTGCGGGCGGCCTGAATCCGGCCGGGTTACCCGGCTCAGGCCTCGACCTCCCACACGAATCCGTCGGGATCGGTGAAGGAACCGAGGGAACCGGTGACGGCGATGCGATGCGACCCGGAGCCCTCCACCGGAACGCCCGCGTCCTTGGCGGCGGCCCTGCGGCCGTAGAGCGCGAGCTTGACCGACCCGGCCGGCGACTCGAACTCGGCGTACTTCCCGCCGAAACTCTTCGCCACGGTCAAGCCGCGCTCGCGGTAGAACTGTTTGGTCGCCTTCACGCTCTCGACCCCGAGCAGCAGGACGAAATCGTCGATCTCGCGGGTGGCTGGACCGGTGTCCTTCTTCGCCGAGGTGGCGATCTTCCAGACCGCGCCGTCAGGAGCCTGCACGACGCCCCCGTACCCCCAGAAACTCTTCTTGGCCGGCTTCACCGTCGTCGCGCCCGCCGCGACCGCGGAGCCGATGAGGCTGTCGACGGTGCTCGGCTGGGAAACCACGAGGGAGAGGATGTATCCGCGGAAGCCCGTGGTCTCCGCCTCCGACTTGCGGACCCGCAGCCGGTCGCCGAGTCCGAACGCGGCCTCGTAGAAGGCCGCGGCGGCAGCCGGGTCAGGGGTCTCGAGGACTACCGATGCGATGGTGCTCTGAGCTGTGGTGATGGTCATGTCGAAGACGTTATCGGCGATCGCGCGACCGTCGCTTCTCGATTCCTGATCACTCTGGGAGCCTCTGCGATCGCCCACACCCCGAAGCCGCCGATCGCGAAGGCGGCGCCGGCGGCCGCGGGCCGGGTAATCGTCCGATTGACCACCGCTGCGCTGGGTAGGCGTTGCATGTCAGGAAATCGCGACGGAAGGGGACTTCGTGTCCGACCACAACAGTGGCCCGCGTGAGGGCATCAAAGGCGTCGTCGAAGATGTGAAGGGTAAGGCCAAGGAGGCGGCGGGCATCGTCACCGGCAACAACGACCTCGAGTCGGAGGGCCGGGCGCAGCAGGACAAGGCCGAATCGCAGCGCGAGGCGGCCGAGAAGGAAGCGCAGGCCGAGAAGGCCCGAGCCGAAGCCAACGTCGACGAGGCCCGGCAACGGTCCCACCAGCAGGGCAGCTAGCTTCTCGACCGCTCACCCGTTCCGTGCCGGAGGAGGTTACCGTGCTTTCACACGACGTCATCGCCCAGCTTCGCCAGGACATCACCACTGCGTCCGATGCCGGAGACGAGGCGGAAGTGCAACGGCTGCAACGCGAACTCGACACCGCGCTACAGGCGTACCGCGAGAGCGAAGACGACGGCGGAGAACGGGGAGCGGAATGAGGGAGGACACCGTGGCCGCCCGGGAGGCGGGGCGATGACCGAGGGTGGCGCCGAGCGGATCGCCGAACTGGCCGCGGCGGCCGGTTCGACGATCGCGGTGGCGGAATCGCTCACCTCGGGCAAGATCGCCTCCGCCCTCGGCGCGGCACCGGATGCGGGACGGTGGTTTCGCGGCGGGGTCGTCGCCTACAGCCCGGAGGTCAAACGCACCGTCCTGGATATGCCCGACGTCCCCGTGGTGTCGCGGCCCGCGGCCGAGGCGTTGGCCACCAACGTGCGCAAGCTGCTCGGCGCGAGCTATTCGGTGGCGGTCACCGGTGTCGGTGGTCCCGAACCGAGTGACGGCGAACCGCCCGGCACGGTGTGGTTCGCCACCGCCTCCGAGACCGCCGTCACCGCCTGCCGGGCTGCATTCGACGGCGAACCGGAAGAGGTTCTCGAGCAGACGGTGCGGTTCGCGCTGAGCTGTCTGCTGGACCGTGTGACCGCCGATCGATGAACGGTTCGCGGACGACGCCACTGTCCGCAATATTCGCAACTTCGCCGGATCGATGACACAGAACTAGGCAGTTGCAACGTATTTCGACGGGTACTCCTCCTGAGTAGCGTCCGAATCATGCGATTCAACGACGTTCTCGGGAGGTCCCGACTGTGAAGAATCACCTCGTTCGCACGCACCGCTCCGCCGAGGTGTTCCCCCGGGCCGAACACCTGGCGTGGCGTATCGCCGAGGTCGCCACGGATCCGGTCGCGGTGGCGCCGGAGACCGAAGAGATGATCGTCAACCGGATCATCGACAATGCCGCCGTCGCCGCCGCATCGATCACCCGGCGTGCGGTGGCCGACGCCCGCGCGCAGGCTCTGGCGCACCTGTATCGACCGGGTGCTCCGGTGTTCGGCGTTCCTGGCGGGTACTCCCCGGAGTGGGTGGCGTGGGCCAATGGCGTCGCGGTGCGTGAACTCGACTTCCACGACACCTTTCTCGCCGCCGATTATTCTCATCCGGGCGACAACATCCCGCCGATTCTGGCCGCCGCCCACCATGCCGGACGCAGCGGCCGTGATCTGATTCGCGGCCTGGCCACCGGCTACGAGATCCAGATCGATCTGGTGCGGGCGATCTGCCTGCACGAATACAAGATCGACCACGTCGCGCATCTGGGCCCTTCGGCCGCCGCCGGAATCGGTACGGCGCTCGGTCTCGACACCGAGACGATCTATCAGGCCATCGGCCAGGCGCTGCACACCACCACCGCGACCCGGCAGTCCCGCAAGGGTGAGATCTCCAGCTGGAAGGCCTACGCGCCGGCCTTCGCGGGCAAGATGGCGATCGAAGCCGTCGACCGGGCGATGCGCGGCGAGGGTGCGCCCGCGCCCATCTGGGAGGGCGAGGACGGTGTGATCGCCCGGCTGCTCGCCGGGCCCGACGCCGAGTATTCGGTACCGCTGCCGGGGCCGGGCGAGCCCAAACGGGCGATCCTCGACTCCTACACCAAGGAGCATTCGGCCGAATATCAGAGCCAGGCGCCGATCGATCTGGCCCGGCGGATGCGCGACCGCATCGGTGACCTCGGCCGGGTGGCCTCGATCGTGCTGCACACCAGCCACCACACCCACGTGGTGATCGGCACCGGCTCCAACGATCCGCAGAAATTCGATCCCGAGGCGTCGCGGGAAACCCTCGACCACTCGGTCATGTACATCTTCGCGGTCGCCCTGCAGGACGGGACCTGGCATCACGAGCGTTCCTACGCACCCGAACGTGCCCGCCGCCCCGACACAATCGAGCTGTGGCGCAAGATCTCCACCGCCGAGGACCCGGAATGGACCCGCCGCTACCACTCCACCGATCCCGCCGAGAAGGCATTCGGCGCCCGCGCCGAGGTCACATTGACAAGCGGTGAGGTGATCGTCGACGAGCTCGCGGTCGCCGACGCCCACCCGCTCGGCGCGCGGCCGTTCGCCCGCGAGCAGTACATCGCCAAATTCCGCACGCTCGCCGAGGGCATCGTCGACGCCGCCGAACAGGATCGATTCCTCGACGTCGCGCAGCGGGCGGGCTCGCTGTCGCCGGACGAACTGCCGCAACTGACGTTCACGGTGTCCGACGAGGTGCTCGCCCGCGCCCCGAAACTATCGAAGGGATTGTTCCGATGACCGGACTACTCGCCGCCGCCACCTCCGCCGCCGACAAACGCGTCGCCTTCCGCGCCGGGCTCGCGTCGGGGTCGATCCAGCGATTCCCCGGCGCCTTCAATCCCTTGGTAGCCAGGCTGATTCAGGAAATCGGGTTCGAAGGGGTCTATGTCTCGGGGGCGGTGGTGTCGGCGGAACTGGGGCTGCCCGATATCGGGCTGACGACGCTGACCGAGGTCGCCGGCCGCGGCGCTCAGGTGGCCCGGGTGACCGATCTGCCGGTGCTCATCGACGCCGATACCGGCTTCGGGGAACCGATGAACGCCGCCCGCACGGTGACGCTGCTCGAGGATGCCGGCCTCGCGGGCTGCCACCTGGAAGACCAGGTGAATCCCAAGCGCTGCGGCCACCTCGACGGCAAGGCGGTGGTGCCCACCGACGAGATGGTGCGTCGCCTGCGCGCGGCGGTCTCGGCGCGGCGTGATCCGAATTTCGTCATCTGCGCGCGCACCGACGCCGCCGGGATCGAGGGCGTCGACGCGGCGATCGAACGGGCCCGCGCCTACGCCGACGCCGGGGCCGACCTGATCTTCACCGAAGCATTGAGCGGTGCAGCCGATTTCGAGAAATTCCGGGCTGCGGTCTCGATTCCGCTGCTGGCCAATATGACCGAGTTCGGCAAAACCGAACTGTTGCCGGCGCGGACACTGGAATCGATCGGCTACAACGCGGTGATCTATCCGGTGTCCACCCTGCGCCTGGCGATGTGGTCGGCCGAAACCGGCTTGCGCGAAATCCATGAAACCGGCACCCAGGCGGGATTGCTGGATCGGATGCAACATCGCAGCCGTCTCTACGAACTGCTGCGATACGAGCGCTACAACGAATTCGATTCCGACATCTTCACTTTCACTCTCGGAAGGAACCAGTGATGACGAAGGCCGCGACTCCGGCGATCAACAAGGGCCTGGCGGGCGTCGTCGTCGACACCACCGCGATTTCCAAGGTGGTGCCGGAAACGAATTCGCTGACCTACCGCGGATACGCCGTCCAGGACCTGGCGGCCCACTGCACGTTCGAACAGGTCGCCTATCTGCTGTGTTACGGCGAACTGCCGAACGACGCCCAGCTGGAACGGTTCTGCCAGCAGGAACGCGCGGCGCGACGGGCCGATCGGTCACTGCTGTCGCTGGTGACGAAACTGCCCGACACCTGCCATCCGATGGATGTGGTGCGCACCGCGATCAGCTACCTCGGCGCCGAGGATCCGCTCGAGGACGACAATTCGCCGAAAGCCAACCGCGCCAAGGCGTTGCGCATGCTGGCGGTGCTGCCGACCATTGTGGCCGCCGACCATCGCCGCCGGCACGGACTGGATCCGATCGCGCCGCATTCGCATCTGGGATACGCGCAGAATTTCCTGAACATGTGTTTCGGGACCGTACCGGCGCCGGAACTGGTGAAAGCGTTCGAGGTCTCGCTGATTCTCTACGCGGAGCACAGTTTCAACGCCTCGACGTTCGCCGCGCGGGTGGTGACCTCGACGCAGTCGGATATCTACAGCGCGGTCACCGCCGCCATCGGCGCGCTGAAGGGGCCCCTGCACGGCGGGGCGAACGAGGCGGTCATGCGCGACATGCTCGAGATCGGCGAACCCGAGCGAGCCGAAGCATGGTTGCGGAAGAAGCTGGCGGACAAGGACACAGTGATGGGATTCGGCCACCGGGTCTACAAGAACGGCGATTCCCGGGTGCCGACGATGAAGCAGGCGTTGCTCGATATCGCCGCCGCCACCGACGGCGGCCGGTGGGTGCGCATATACGAGACACTCGAACGCACGATGGCCGAGGCCACCGGGATCGCGCCGAATCTCGACTTTCCCACCGGCCCGGCGTATTACCTGCTCGGATTCGACATCGAGACCTTCACCCCGATCTTCGTGATGAGCCGGATCACCGGCTGGGCCGCGCACATCATCGAACAGGGTGCCTCGAATGCGCTGATCCGCCCGCTCGGCGAATATGTCGGTGTCGGGCAGCGCTCCGTTCGGACCTGATCGGCATCCGGGCGAGCTCAGCCGTGCCGGATCCGCGGGGAGGACAGAGCCGTGGGTGGCACGTAGTCGCCGACCACGTCGCGGTGCCACCACACGTGGTCACGGCGCAGCTCGTCCCGGCTGCTGAATCGGTAGAGGTACTGACGGACTCGCACATAGGCGGGCGGGGAGTCCGGGAAAGGGTTGTGCCGCAACAGGTGCAGGGTGGCCGGGTCGTTGGTCAGCAGCCGTCGCAGGAACGGACCCAGCCAGGAGCGGGCGTAGATCGGGGAGATGGCGGCGAACCACATCAGCCAGTCCAGGCGCAGATGGTAGGGCGCCCATTGGCGGGGCAGCCGATGCGGATCACCGGGCTTGCCCTTGAACTCGTATTCCTCCCAACGGGTTTGCTCGGTGATGTGCCGGTCGCGGGTGCCCTCGACCACCAGTTCCCATCGGCGGCGCTCGATCCGCCCGAATGCGCCGTAGGTGTTGACCAGGTGGTATCGATTGAAGCTGGCGTTCATTCGCTGGTGCCCGGACAACAGGTTGCGTATCGGCCAATAGCTGAGGACGGCCACCGCAGCCGTGAAGGCGCACACCACCGCGACGAACCATGTCGGCGGATTCGGGACGGCGGGCTGAGCGGGTAGCGGCAGGACGGTCGCCGCCGAGCGGGCGTCGATCGCGGTACAGGCCAGCAGGATCGTCAACCAGTTGAGCCAGGCGAAATTGCCGGATGCGACCAGCCACAGCTGGGTGATCACGACGACGGCCGCGGCGATACTCGCGATCGGCTGCGGGGTGAACAGCGCGAACGGAACGACCAGCTGGGCGATGTGGTTCGCGGCCACCTCCACGCGGTGCAGCGGTGTGGGCAGGTGGTGGAACAGCCAGCTCAGCGGGCCCGGCATGGGCTGAGTTTCGTGGTGGTAGTACAGGCAGGTCAGATCGCGCCAGCAGGGGTCGCCGCGCAGTTTGATCAATCCCGCGCCGAACTCCACCCGGAACAGCAACCAGCGCGCCAGCCACAGCACGAGAATCGGTGGCGCGGTGTGATCGTTGCCCAGAAAGATCGCCAGAAATCCCGTCTCCAGCAGCAGCGATTCCCAGCCGAACGAATACCAGGCCTGGCCCACATTGACGATCGACAGATATAGGACCCATGCGGCCAGCCACAGCAGCATCGATGCCCACAGCGGCACCTGATTGCCCGCCCCGGCCGCCAGTACCACAGCCAGCGCCGCACCGGCCCAGGCGACACCGGCGAAGAACCGGTCCGAATAGTGCAGATGGAAGATGCTCGGCGATCCCCGCAGCGACGACCGGGCCAGGAAGGCGGGCACCGGCAGCATGCCCCCGGCGCCGATGAGCGCCCGGAACTGCCGCGCGGCGCCCACGAACGCGATGAGATAGACGACCGCGAGGCCGCGTTGGAACACCTCGCGCGCGAACCAGTACTCGGGCGCCGTGAACCACTGCATGCTCGGGGCATACCCGCTGCGGCCGGTCGCGATGCCAGTTCAGTCCGTGAAGTAGACCAGCTGGTGCGTGGTGGCCAGCGCCGGCCGTCGGCGCCCCACAGCTGTGCGGCCTGATCGAAATAGCCGCCGAAATGCTGTCCTCGCGCGGTGGCGAGCACCGGACGGTCGCCCTGGGCGGCGAGAGCGGCCGCATCGGCGTGGAAGTAGACGGGGCGAGTCTGGTTCGATAGACGATGTGACCCTGTTCGTCGGGACCTCCGGCTGGCAGTACCGGGACTGGCGCGGAGTGCTCTACCCGCCGGGCGTGCCGCAGCGGCTGTGGCTGGAACGGTATGCGGCCGCGTTCGCGACCGTCGAGAGCAACAACGC
Source organism: Nocardia nova (assembly GCF_002933465.1). Lineage (GTDB taxonomy): Bacteria > Actinomycetota > Actinomycetes > Mycobacteriales > Mycobacteriaceae > Nocardia > Nocardia nova_B. The sequence continues at coordinate 46,261 of NZ_PSZE01000033.1, read as the reverse complement.
CTTCTATCGGTTGCCCAGTCGCGAGGTCTTCGCGGCCTGGCGGGAACGCACCCCCGAGGATTTCGTCGTGGCCGTGAAGGCCAGCCGCTTCCTCACCCACGTCAAACGACTTCGTGAGCCGGCCGAGCCGGTGCAGCGGCTCCTCGATCATGCCGCGGGACTGGGCGACCGGTTGGGGCCGATGCTGGTGCAGCTGCCGCCGACCCTGCGGGCGGACGCGGGCCTGCTCGACGACTGTCTGCGACAGTTCCCCGCGACCGTGCGCGTGGCCGTCGAACCGCGCCACGAGTCGTGGTGGACACCGCGCATCCGCGCTGTGCTGGAGGAACGCGGCGTGGCACTGTGCTGGGCGGATGCGCGCTCGCGCCCGGTGACGCCGCTGTGGCGCACCACCGATTGGTCGTATCTGCGGCTGCATTCCGGGCTGGCGCGGCCGCAACCCCGGTACGGCCGGCGCGCCCTGACCGCATGGGCGCATCGGCTGGCGGACACCTTCGGTCCCGCCGACGGTTACGTGTACTTCAACAACGATCCCGGCGGCGCGGCTGTCCGCGACGCCGTGGTGTTCGCCGGGCTGGCGCGGGCAGCAGGGCTGACCGTGACTCGCACCGACGTGCCTTTCTGACCGACCGGCGATTCAGCCGAGGTGGTCGGCCAGGGCCCGCGGGAGCGCGATCGCGGGCTTTCCCAAGGCATTTCGTCCCTTGCCGGCCGCGAGCCGCCGGACGACAGCGAGCAGTGCGGGGCCCTCGTCGAGCAGCGGGCGCACCAGTCCCACTTCGACGCAGCGGCGCAGGGCCGGCGCGAGAACCGCCTCCGCCTCCTCCGACCGGCCCACCGTCTCGAGACAATTCGCGGACAACAGCGTGGCGCACAGGGCGGCGCGCGGGCGCGCGGCGGCATCGATCGACTGTCGCAGGGCATCGGCGCGGAGGAGCGCCTGTTCGGGATCCACACGCAACAGCCACCGGACGGCGGCTTCCTCGGTGAGTTCACGAATCGCCGTGGCCACGCCGTCCTCCGCGCCGCGAGCGCCGGCCGGCTCGCCGGGCACGATCTCACCGATCCCCAGCCGAATCCGCTCGAGTTCGATCCGTGCCGACAGTCGCGGCAGGGCGTGTGCGGTGGCGACCGCGGCGCCGTCGGCGAGCAGTCGCTGCGCGGCCGCGCGATCCCCGCGCAGCGCCTCGATACGCGCACCGGTGCCGTAGACCCCGGTCAGGAAATCGACTGTGCCGCCCTCGAACCCGAATTCCACCGCGACGTCGAGCAGATGGCGCGCCTCGGCGATCTCGCCGCGGTCGTAGAGGAAATCGCCGAGTGCGGCCGAGGCCAGGCGGGCGGTGAGGGAACCCTCCCCGGTCGTGGTGCGCGCCAAGTGCAGCGCCGTGCGGAAATGTTCCTCGGCCGCCTCCTCGGCGAGTTGCTCATGCGCCGCCATCCCCGCGAAGCAGTGGCTGTACATGATGCTCAGCGCCCCGGTGATGTGGCGGAAGTAGGTCCGGCCCCACCGGTGCCATTCGTGGACGCGGTCGAAGTCGAACCGGTGCAGGGCGACGAAGGCGCCCAGGTTGGCCGCCGCCGCCAGCACGAAGGGCGCCAGCGAACCGGCGCGGGCGCAACCCTGCTCGACGGCGTCGGCCAGGCCGTCGAGGTGATCGGCGAGCGCCGCCTCCACCCCGCACAGAATCGACGCCTCGACCGCGAGATCGGATTTCCGCTGTCCCGGAGGCTGTTTCGCCGAATCGGCGGCCAGCGCCAACTGCAGCGCGGTGTGCATGCGGCTCGGCCGCCGCAACAACACCGCCGCCCAGGCCAGCGCGATCTGCAGGGTCGGATCGGCCGCGGCTTCGGTGACGGGCAGTTTCGCCGCCAGCGCCGCCAGGGTGGCCAGATGCGAATGCTGCACCAGTTCGCGGGCGTGCGCGGAGACGAGCGCCACCGCCCGCTCGGGTTCCCCGGCGGCCATCGCATGGTCGATCGCCTCGCTGAGCATGTCGTTGGCGGCGAACCATTCGGCGGCGCGACGGTGCAGCTGTGGCACGCGTTCGGGGTGGTCGCGCTCCAGCCGCTGCCGCAGGAAATCGGAGAACAGCGTGTGATAGCGGAACCATTCGCCGTCGTCGTCGAGGCGGCGCAGGAACAGGTCCCGTCGCTCGATGTCCTCGAGCAGCGCCCGCCCCTGCCGCCGTCCGGTCAGCGCTGCGGCGAGCGATCCGCAGATCTTCTCGGTGACAGCGGTTTCCAGTAGCGCGGTCAGCAATCCTGGCTCGAGTGCTTCGAGCACGTTGTCGGTCAGATATTCGCGGATCGCCTGGTGCCGTCCGGACATGGTGGCGATCGCGGAACCGGGGTCCTCGCGGCCGCGCAGTGAGATCGACGCCAGTTGCAGCCCGGCGACCCAGCCGTCGGTGCTGGTCCGCAGCCGGTCGATATCGGCCTCCTCCAGGGCCAGCCCGCCCACCCGGGTGAGGAAGTCCGCCGTCTCGAACTCGTCGAAACGCAGGGCTGCGGAATCGATTTCGATCAGCTCGTCCCGCACGCGGATGGCCGAGAGCGGTAGTCCGATCATCTCGCGGCTGGTGATCAGCAGTTGCAGATGGTGGCAGGCGTTGTCGAGCAGGAAACGCAGTGCGGCGGTGGTATCGGCATCGGTGACGCGATGCCAGTCCTCGATGATCATCACGATCCGCTCGCCGTCGGCGTGGATGCGGTTGATCAGCGTGGTCAGTACATAGCGCATCACATCGTTGCCGTGTTCCTCGACGACGCGCAGCAGTTCGGTGGTCAGGGCCGGCCGCGCCCGGCCGACGGCTTCGATCAGGTGCAGCAGGAACCACACCGGATTGTTGTCGTCGTCGTCGATATTGAGCCAGCACGCGGCGACCCCCCGATTCACCATCCGCTGCCCCCACTGGGCGGCGAGCGTGCTCTTGCCGAAACCGGCCGGCGCGTGCACGACGATCAGGCGCGGCCAGCGCTCGGGATCCATCGAATCCAGCAGACGGGGACGGCGCACCAGCGGACGGGGGGCGAGCCCGGGATGGAATTTGGTTTCGGCGGTCGGCGGTGTCGTCACCAGGTCGGCCGGGGGCAGCAGGCCGAGCCGGGTCGGTTCTCCGACGCGATCGGCGGCGGGCGCCGGTTCGGCCGCCGGAGTCTCCGGCGTCGGGATCGCCATCTCGTCCACGCGCAGTCCGTAGTGGCGTTGCAGCTGCTGCGCTCGCGCGCCGAACTCCACCGCGGCGACCGGGCGCCGGCGGGGGTCGACGGCCATACTCTCCTCGATCAGTTCGCAGACGTCGTCGGGGATGCCGCCGGGACGCAGATCGGGAATCGGTTCCTCGGTGATGCGCAGGAACTGGGCGACCAGCCGATCACCGGAACGGCGCTGGTAGGCGGCGTGGCCGGTGAGCATGCAGAACAGCGTGGCGCCCAGGCTGTAGATGTCGGAGGCGACCGACGGGGTGCCGTCGCGCAGGACCTCGGGCGCGGTGAACGCCGGTGACGCCGTGACTACTCCGGTGGTTGTTCGGAAGCCGCCCTCCACCCGGGCGATGCCGAAATCGGTCAGCTGTGGTTCGCCGTAGTCGGTGAGGAGAACGTTGCCCGGCTTGATGTCTCGATGCAGGATCCCAGCCCGGTGCACGGTCTCCAGCGCACCGGACAGCTTCACCGACATGCGCAGCGCGGTCGCGATATCCAGCGGCCCGCCGTGCTGGATCCGCTGTTCCAGCGAGCCCTTCGGATGATACGGCATCACGAGATAGGGTCGTCCGTCGCCGGTCGTGCCGACCTGCAGGATCGCGACGATGTTGGGATGTTCCGGCAGCCCGCCCATGGCCCGCTGCTCGCGGAGGAATCGTTCGAGATTCTCGTCGCCGAAATCGGGTGCGGCGGTAAGCACCTTCACCGCGACGATGCGGCCCAGTGCGAGTTCGCGGCAGCGATACACGACACCGAATCCGCCCCGCCCGATGATGTGCGCATCGGCGAACCCGGCCGCTCGCAGATCGTCATCGATCACCGGAGAGCGGTCGCGCTGGGTCGCCATGGGATCTTTGTCGGCCATCGGAACCGTTTCCGTCTGTACTGCTTGTCGCGGAGCCCGTCGCGCTGGCATGTCAAGTATAGGGCTCGGCCTGCGGGGATGCCGGGGGCCGAGACTGCTCGCGGCACGCGCGGGCGAAGGGGCAAGCAACGGAACTCGCGTGCCATGCCGGGCGGGGAACGGTGACCGGGATGGTCACCTTCCGAAGGCTGCTGGCATGCTGTCCGATATGGCCGACATCCGCTGGGAAATCTCCGACTCCATCGCCACCATCACGCTCGATCGCCCGCAACAGCTCAACGCCTTCACCACCGCGATGGTCGAGGAACTGATCGCCGCCTACGACGAGTTCGACCGCGACGACCGGGTGCGGGCGATCATCGTGACCGGGGCGGGGCGCGCGTTCTGCGCGGGTGCGGATCTGTCGGCCGGAGCGGAAACCTTCGCCGCCGAGGCGACCGATACCTTCCGTGACGACGGTGGCAAGGTGGCGCTGCGGATGTTCGAATCGCAGAAGCCGATCATTGCCGCGGTCAACGGACCCGCCGTCGGCGTGGGCATCACCATGACCCTGGCCGCGGACTTCCGGCTCGCCGCCGATACCGCGCGCATCGGATTCGTCTTCAATCGGCGCGGCATCGTGCCGGAATCCTGTTCCAGCTGGTTCCTGCCCCGGTTGGTGCCGATGCAGACCGCGCTGGACTGGGTGTACTCGGGCCGGCTGGTCGAGGCCGACGAGGCATTGGACGCGGGTCTGTTCTACGCCCTGCATCCGGTCGCCGATCTGCTGGACCAGGCCCGTGCACTGGCGCGACGGCTCACCGAACATTCGGCGCCGGTGTCGGTGGCGCTGTCGCGGCAGATGCTGTGGCGCGGCCTCGGCGCCGAACATCCGATGATCTCGCATCGCATCGAATCGCGCGGTATCAACCAGCGCGGTGCCAGTGCCGATGCCCGCGAAGGTGTCTCGGCGTTCCTCGAGAAGCGGCCCGCGCAGTTCCCCGAGAGCGTCGAGCGTGACCTGCCCGATGTGTTCGCCGGTGAGCTCGCGACCCCGCCCTTCCGACCCGCCTGAACCGTCCGACGACCGTGCAGGAGCGCATGATTCGCTGGAGCTGGATGTACATCGACCGGCCCGCCGCGCGTTTCGACGAGGCATTCGCCTTCTGGTCGGCGGTCACCGGCACCCGGTTGTCGGCCCGCCAGGGTGAGCGCGCCGAGTTCGCGACCCTCGACCCGGCGACCGGCGACGCCTACCAGGCGGCGCAGGCGGTCGGCGGGGACGGGGGCGCCCATCTCGACATCGATGTCGTCGATCTAGACCGCGCCCGCCGCACGGCGCGCGATCTCAGCGCGATCCTGGTCGCCGACCACGACACCTGGTCGCTCGTGCGTTCACCGCACGGCCTGCCGTTCTGCCTGACCACCGGTGACGGGCGGCATATCCCCGCGCCGGTGGCCGGGCCCGACGGCAGCCTCAGCCGGGTCGATCAGCTCTGTTTCGACATTCCGCCGTCGGGCTACGACGACGAGGTCGCCTTCTGGTCCGCGCTCACCGGCTGGCCCGTGCAGCGAACCGGCCGGTCCGAGTTCGCCCGGCTGCTCGTGCCGGCGCGATTGCCGACCCGAATCCTGCTGCAGCGCTTGGACACCGACCGGGAGCCGGGCGCCCATATCGATATCGCCTGCGCCGATGCCGAGGCGGTGGCGGCCTGGCACGAATCCCTCGGCGCCCGGCGCGTGCGGCGCGGCGCGCAGTGGCTGGTGATGAACGATCCGGTAGGCGGGGTGTACTGCCTCACCGAACGAGACCCGTTGACCGGCAAGGTGTTCCGGCGCGGGCACCCCTGAACGGCCCGCGGCGGGGCGTGCTCGCCGACGTTGGGGGACCGCGGTCACGGCGCCCCATGGGCGCGCCGGTTCGAGGCGGGCGGCGAAGTGGCGGCGAGCCGGCGGGGATGGGCGCATCCTGGAAGGGACATCGCACCAACGACCGCGCCCGGATCCGGTGATCCTGCCAGGGCCGGCGCAGAGGAGGGCAGATGACCGATCCGGAGATCCGCGGGGACGGCCCCCGGAACGTCGCGCAGAAGTTGATCGGCTCCCACCTGGTGTCGGGTCGGATGCGTCCTGGGGAGGAGATCGCGCTGCGCATCGACCAGACCCTCACCCAGGACGCCACCGGCACCCTGGTGATGCAGGAACTCGAGGCACTCGGCCTCGACCGGGTGCGCACCGAGCTCAGCGCCCAGTACGTCGACCACAATCTGCTGCAGACCGACGACAAGAACGCCCAGGATCACGAATTTCTGCTGTCGGCGTGCCGCCGCTACGGGCTGTGGTTCTCGAAACCGGGCAACGGGGTCTCGCATCCGACCCATATGCAGCGTTTCGGCAGACCCGGCGTGACGATGGTCGGCTCGGATTCCCATACGCCGGCCGGTGGTTCGCTGGGCATGCTCGCGATCGGCGTCGGCGGTCTCGAGGTCGCGCTCGCCATGGCCGGTGAGCCGCTCTACATCACCATGCCGCAGATCTGGGGCATCGAACTGACCGGTGAGCTGCCGCCCTGGTGTTCGGCCAAGGATGTGATCCTGGAGATGTTGCGCCGCCACGGCGTCAAGGGCGGCGTGAACCGGATCCTCGAATATCACGGTCCCGGCCTGGCGACCCTCACGGCGATGGATCGGCATGTGATCGCCAATATGGGCGCCGAACTCGGCGCCACCACCACGGTCTTTCCCGCCGACGACGCGGTGCGCGACTTCCTGCGCGCCGAGGATCGCGCCGGCGATTTCACCGAACTGCGGGCCGACGAGGGCGCCACCTACGACGTCGACGAGTATATCGACCTGTCCGCGATCGAGCCGCTGATCGCCAGGCCGTCGTCCCCCGGGGATGTGGTGCCGGTGCGCGAGGTCGCCGGCGAGCCGGTGGCGCAGGTGGTCATCGGGTCCTCGGCCAACCCCGGGCTGCGTGATTTCGCGATGGCCGCCGCCATCGTCTCCGGCCGCCAAACCCACAGCGACGTCAGCTTCGACGTCAACCCGTCCTCGCGCGAGATCTTCGAGGATCTGACCAAGATGGGCGCCACCTTCGAACTGATCCGTGCCGGGGCGCGCATCCATCAGTCCGGATGTATGGGGTGCATCGGCATGGGGCAGGCACCGGCCGTGGGCCGCAATTCGCTACGCACCATGCCGCGCAACTTTCCGGGGCGCTCGGGCACCGATGAGGATGCGGTGTGGTTGTGCTCGCCGGAGACCGCCGCCGCATCGGCGCTGACCGGGACGATCACCGATCCGCGCGATCTCGCGAACGAGCTGGGCCTCGACTATCCGGTGCTGAATCTGCCCGCACAGGCATCGGTCAACACCGCGATGCTGGTGCCGCCGCTGCCGGTGGCGCAGGCGCGCGCGGTGGAATTGGTGAAGGGCCCCAACATCTCCGCGCTGCCGGATTTCGATCCGCTGCCCGACGTGATCGAGGCGCCGGTACTGCTCGTGGTCGGCGATGACATCTCCACCGACGACATCTCCCCGGCCGGAGCGCGGGCGCTGCCGTTCCGCTCGAATATTCCGAAACTCGCCGAATTCGCTTTCACCCGTATCGATCCGGACTATCCCCGGCATGCGGCCGATATCTCCGGCACCACCGGACACGTCATCGTGGGCGGAGACAACTACGGGCAGGGCTCGTCGCGGGAACATGCCGCGATCGCGCCGAGGTATCTGGGGCTGCGGGCGGTGATCGCGAAATCGTATGCGCGCATCCACTGGCAGAATCTGGCCAATTTCGGCATCGTCGCCCTCGAATTCGCCGATCCCGCCGATTACGACCGCATCGGGGTCGGCGACGTGCTGCGCATCGAGGGGCTGCGTGCGGCGCTCACCACCGGTTCCGCGATCACCGCCCGCGATGTCACCGCGAACGTGGACATCTCGCTGCGGCACCGGCTTTCGGACCGTCAGGTGGAAACGGTACTGGCCGGCGGCATCATTCCGCGGCTGGCGGCCGCGCAGGCGGCGCGGGAGATGTCCACCCGCTGATGTTTGTCTATTCGACGAGCTTTTCGCTCTTCAACCAGTCGTAGGCGACGTCGGCGGGATCCTCGCCGTCGATATCGACGCGGCCGTTGAGTTCCTGCATCAGGTCATTGGTCAGACGGTCGGAAATCGTGCCCAGCAGCTGTCGCAACTGCGGATAGCGGTCCAGGACCTCACCGCGCACGACGGCGGCACCGCTGTAGGGCAGGAAGAATTTCTTGTCGTCGTCGAGCACGACGAGATTCAGATTCTTCACCCGGCCGTCGGTGGTGTAGATCATGCCGAAATTGCACGGCGAGCTCTTGGCCGTGGCGGTGTAGACGACGCCGGCGTCCATCCGGGTGACGTTGCCGGTGGGCACGCCGTTCGGATCGTTGTAGGGGATGCCGTATTTCTGCAGCATGGGAATGAAACCGTCGGCGCGGCTGAAGAATTCGTCGTCGACGCAGAACGTGCGGTCGCGCACCGGCAACGCCGCCACATCCGACAGCGACTTCACCCCCAGCCGTTGCGCGGTCGGCGTCGACACACCGAAAGCGTAGGTGTCGTTGAAATTCGCCGGTGGCAGCCACTCCAGGTTGTGCTCCCGCGTCTCGATGTCGTGCACGCGCTGCCAGAGTTCTTGCGGATCGGAGATCGTCTCGGTTTCGTTGTGGTAATTGACCCAGCCGGTACCGGTGTACTCCCACAGGATGTCGGCGTCACCGTTGAGCTGAGCTTGCCGCGACGAGGCCGAACCCGGTGCGCCGGTCAGGTCGGTGACCTTCGCGCCGGCCGCGGCCAGATAGGTCGCGGTGATCTTGCCCAGCAGCACGCCCTCGGTGAAACTCTTCGACGTCACAACGAGTTTCGCGCCGTCGAGTGGTCGCTGCCCGCCGGGCAGGCTCGCGTCGTGGAAGGTTCCCGATGAGCTCACCAGCCCGCATCCGCTGAGCATCGCCACCGCGACGACGATCGCGACCAATGCCAGGGCCCGGGCCGATCTCATGACACACCTCGCGGGGTCGCGGCCAGTTCGACGAGTCTGCCCAGCCAGTCGATGATCAACGCCAGCAGTCCGACCAGGATCGCTCCGGATACGAGCAGTTTCGGCAGGAACAGCGTGACGCCCGTGGTGATCAGTGTGCCGAGGCTGGTGGCGCCGATGAAGGTGCTCAGGGTCGCGGTGCCGACCAGAATCACCAGGGCGGTGCGCACCCCGTTGAGGATCACCGGCACCGCGAGCGGCAACTCCACCCGGACCAGGGTGCGGGTGGCGGAGAACCCGATCCCGCGCGAGGCCTCGATGGTGCGCTGATCCACCTGCCGCAGGCCGATGATGGTGTTCTGCAGGATCGGCAGAATCGCGTACACCACCAAACCGACGACCGCCGTGCGGAATCCGGTGCCCAGCCAGAAGGTGAACAACACCAGCAGCCCGACCGCCGGCGCGGCCTGGCCGATATTGGCGATGTTGACCGCGATCGGCTCCAGGCGTTTCAGTGCGGGCCGGGTCAGCGCGATACCCAGCGGAATCGCGACGACGACCACGATCACCGTGGCCGCCACGGTCAGCTCGATATGCGACCAGATCGTGGTCTGCAGGTTGGACCAGGCCAGCGAGGCCTGTTCGGTCGGGGTGAATGTCGTCGACCGATACCAGACGATGTAGCCGATGCCGATGACGAGGATGATCAGCGGCTCGAACCAGACGTCCATCGGCAACCGGCGCAGGCGGGTCATGACCGCCTGGCCGATTCGTGTTCGTCGTCGTCGGCGGCGATCACCGGCGTGGGCGCGGGATCGGTTCCGTCGACGTAGGTTTCGTACGAGGTGTCGTGTTCCTCGGAGCGCACGTCGGCGAGTGCGGCCTGGATGGTCTCGGTCACCGTGCCGATGCCGATCGAGCCGACGACCGCACCGCGCCCGTCGGTCACCAGGGCCGCACCCTGACTGGCCGCCAGCATCGCGTCGAGGGCGTCGTTGAGGGTCGAGGAGCGGGCGACGACCGGCAACCGCCGATCGAGGTAGTCCGACACCTCCGGTTTGCTCGCCAGTTCGGTGAGCGAGGGCCACGACCGTGGCCGTCCGGCGTCGTCGACGACCACCACCCAGGTCTGGCCGGCGGCCCGCGCGCGCTGAATCACCGCCTGCGCCGGCTCGCCGATGCGGGCGGTGACCACGTCGTCCCACTCCACGTCGCGCACCCGCTGCACGGTCAGATAGGCGAGTTTGGCGCCGGATCCGACGAATTCCTCCACGAAGGGCGTGGCCGGTGCGGTGAGGATCTCCTCGGGCCGCGCGTACTGCTCGACGTGCCCGCCCTCGGACAGGATGAGCACCTTGTCGCCGAGTTTGGTGGCCTCCTCGAAATCGTGGGTGACGACGACGATGGTCTTGCCGAGTTCGTGCTGAATCGCGATCAGGCTGTCCTGCAAGCGAACTCGGGTGATCGGGTCGACCGCGCCGAACGGCTCGTCCATCAGCAGCACCGGGGGATCGGCGGCCAGCGCCCGCGCGACACCGACTCGCTGTTGCTGTCCGCCGGACATGTCCTTGGGCAGCCGGTCGGCGAAGACACCGGGATCCAGGCCGACGAGTTCGAGCAGATATTCGGTGCGCTCGGCGATCCGCTTCTTGTCCCAGCCGAGCACCCGCGGGATCGCGCCCACGTTCTTGCGCACCGACCAGTGCGGGAACAGGCCGCCGGATTGGATGACGTACCCGATCGACTGCCGCAGCTTGTCCGGGTCCTCGCGGGTCACGTCGCGGCCGCCGATGAAGATGCGGCCCTCGGTCGGTTCGATCAGCCGGTTGATCATCTTCAGGGTGGTCGTTTTCCCACAGCCGGAGGGGCCGACGAAGGCGACGATCCGGCCGGCCTCGATCTCGAGGTCGAGGCGGGCGACGGCCGGTTTGTCCTGGCCTTTGTACCTCTTCGCGACCGAGTCGAGGACGATGGACGCCCCGGTGACATTGCGTTCCGGCGTTGCCGGCGCGGGCCGGTCGGTCACAGCGTCGGTCATGAGAGTCCTTGTGCGATGGTGAGGCGGCCCAGCAGAACGAGTAGCGCGTCGAACACCAGCGCCACGATGACGATGAGGATGGTGCCCGTGGCCGCCGTCTCCAGAGCGTTCGCGCCGCCCAGTCGCGACAGGCCGTTGAAGATCAGCGACCCCAGACCCGGCCCGAGGACGTAGGCGACGATGGCGGCGACTCCGACGATCATCTGCGTGGAGACCCGGATACCGGTCAGGATCACCGGCCACGCGATCGGCAGTTCGACGGTGAGCAGGATACGGGTGCGGGAGAATCCGATTCCGCGTGCGGATTCCACCACCGAGGCCGGTACCGAGCGCAACCCGACGATCGCGTTGCCGATCACCGGCAGCGCCGCGAAGAACGCCAGCATGATGAACGACGGGACGACGCCCAGCCCGAACGGCACCAGCAGCAACGCCAGCAGCGCCAGCGACGGAATGGTCAGCGCTACCCGGCTGGAGGTGAGCGAGAGTTGCGACAGCAGCGGCAGCCGGTAGACCGCCATCGCGATGAGCACGGCGACGATCGTGCCGACCAGAACCGTCTGAAACGCCAGTGACGCATGCTGATAGGTGAGGAAGGCCAGAGTGTCACCCCGCCCTCGGATGTAATTCCACAGGTTCACGGGACTCCCATCGTCAGCCCTCTGCCGGCACCCGCCCGCGCGCCGCCGCCGGGCGGCGGTGTGTCAAAGACTAAATGACGGTGCGGCTCCGGTTCCGCACGCCGCGCGGTTCACGCCGCTCGCGGTAGCGACTCCACGCGGGAGTACGCCTGTGCGTCACCGGCGATCACCGTGCTCGGCCGGCCGTCGACGCCGACGGGTACGTCACCGGCCAGTGTGATGCGGGTGAGCCGGCGGTGTTCGGCGCCGTCGTAGTCGTCGATCGCGTAGTGCTGGGTGGCGTGGTTGTCCCAGATCGCCACATCGCCGGGCGCCCAATCCCAGCGGGTGGTGTGCTCGAGCCGGGTCACCCGATCCTGGAACAGGCGCAACAGCGCCCGCGATTCGGCGGTGGACAGGCCGACGATCTCCTTGACGAAGCAGCCCAGCAGCAGCGCGCGTTCGCCGGTCTCGGGATGGACATGCACCACCGGATGTTCGGTCTCGAAATAGCGGGACTCGAATTCGGTTCGGTACGAACGAGTTCCGTCGTCGGGCCGGTCGTCGGTATCGGCGGCGTAGTCGTAGCGGTTGGTGTGGCGGGCACGCAGATTCTCGGCCAGCACCCGCAGCGGGTGCGGTAGTGAATCGTAGGCGGCGACGGTGGAGGCCCACGTGGTGGATCCGCCGTAGGACGGCAGGGACACCGCACGCAAGATCGAGGTCTTCGGCACGCGGTCGACGAAGGTGACGTCGGTGTGCCAGACATTGGAGCGGCCGTGCTGTGAGTCGATGGCCAGGCTCTTCACCCCCGCCGAGGTGAGCGTCGGGTGCGCGGTGGTGGGTGTGCCGAGCAGGCGCGCGAACTCGTACTGCCCGTTCTCGGTCAGGTGGTCCTGGCCGCGGAAGAAGATCACCTTGTGCCGGTGCAGAGCCGCGCGGATGGCGGCGACGGTGTCGGCGTCCAGGGAACCGCCGAGGCGTACGCCCTCGATCCGGGCGCCGATGTGGTTTCCCAGCCGGACCACTCGCACCGGGGTACCGGTTACCTCGTCGACGGACATCGCACGACCTCTCTTCCACCGTGTCGGACGTCCGGTAGGTAACCATCCGGTGGCCGCGTCCGGCCAGCGTTACGGTCACGGGGATCGAAATACGGGAACCTCAGGCCCGGCCGCGTGCCTCGAGCTTGCGTTCCAGCCCGGCGATCACGAGCTCGAGGTCGAATTCGAACTGCTCGCCGACGCGCGCGGCGCTCTCGCGGGTGGTCGCGACCTGCCGCAGGAGTGGGAAATCCCGTCCCGCTTCCGAATTCAGGGTCCGCGCGACATGTTCGGCCTGGATGTCGACGTGGCCCCGGGGCACCTCCGCGGCCTCGCGCGCCGCGGAGTGCGCGATATCGGTGAGTAGTCGCAGCGTGCGCCCGGCCTCCATCGGCTCGAATCCGGAGCTGACCAGGGACTGGGAAATCCGCTCGATCTCCGCCGACGTCGACAGGCCGCCTCGGCCACGGAATCGCACATGGGAGATCAAGATGCCGACCTGGGTGAGGGCCTCGGCGACCGCGGCGGTGAACAGCCGCAGCAGCTGCCGCCAATCACCCTCGGCGGGCAGGGCAAGGCGGCGGATCTCGGTTTCGAAGGCGTCCAGTGCGACCAGCTCCAGCAATCCGTTGCGGTCGCTGACGTGGTAGTTCAGCGATTTGCGGTCGACGCCCAGCGCGTCGGCGACCGCTTTCATGGTGAGTGTTTCCGGAGGCAGCGCGCGGGCGGCCGCGACGATGCGGTCCCGGCTCAGCTGGGGCGGACGCCCGCGGCCGCGCCGCGATGTCTGCACGATTCCAGCCCCGGACCCGGTTGTATTCCCGCCGCTCACTCCTCTCAGGCTACGGATGCCGGCGGCGGGTCCGGACAACACGCCCGGCGGACGGATACGAGTTCCGCCGATATTTTCTCCCGCTGGGAAAAATCAACTGGTCTCCGCTCGGGCGATTGGGGCCGTCCGAGGGGAAAGGTAGTGGCGGTTGACTTGCGGGCTACCGGACGGCCGCGATCGCTCCGTCGAGCGCGCGCTGCATCCGGGTGCCGACGACCCGGGTGATCTGGGCCGGTCGCTCCGGGAAGTCCGGCAGCGGCTCGTCGAGGTAGAACGTGGCGCGGCCGTCGGGGCCGTAGGTCAGGCCGAGGAAGACGAAAACAGGTGTCGCCCCGGCCTTTCGGGCCCGTGCGGCGATGTGGCCGATGCCGGTGCCGATGGCCTGCACGCGGGTCGGATCGGTCTCGTTGCAGGTGCCCTCCGGGAACAACGCGAGGTCGTCACCGTCGACCATGCGCCCGACGCAGACGTCCATCAGTTGCTGGCCGGCGGTGTAGGCGGCCCGTGGGCCGTGGTCCTTGCCGCGGAACACCGGGATGGCGCCCATGATGTCGATGCGAGATCGCTGCCCCTGCTCGGTGAACAGCTCGTCCTTGGCCAGCACGCGGATGTGGCCGATCCGCGGCCGGAACACGCTGCGCCAGGCGAAGGCGGCGACGGTGCGCGGATCTTCCACGCTGACATGGTTGATCGCGATGATCATGCGGCGGTTGTCACGGATCAGCTGCCGGATCGCCGCGCGGGCGCCGTCCGCGTAGCGGACCGCGGGACGCTTGCGATACGCGGTGATCGCGTAGAACAGGCGGGCGCGGGCGCGGGGCGCCCGGTGGGTGCGGTAGTACTCGTAGACGGCATCGCGATTGTCGAATTCGACCGCCGGGGGCGCGGCGACGGGATCGGCGGTCGAGGTCGGGACGTTCATTCAACCTACGCTACCGTAACCTACGGCTACGTAGGTAGAGGGTATTCGCCGCGGGCAGCGGGCGAAAGATGCCGCTCACGTGATTACCCTCGAATGTAGAACGGGACCGGCGATCCCGCGCCGCGGGGAGCCGGACGATACGGCCGACCGAAGGGAGCAGGGCGATGGTGAGCACACGACCGCGGGTCCAGGTCCGGCGGATCTACGACGATCCCGATCCCGACGACGGTATGCGGGTGCTGGTCGATCGGCTCTGGCCGCGCGGGATGAGCAAGGAGAACGCTCACCTCGACGAATGGTGCAAAACGATCGCGCCCTCGACCGAGTTGCGCACCTGGTACAGCCACGATCCCGCCAAGTTCGACGAGTTCGGTCGCCGCTACCGCGAGGAGCTCCGTGATCCGGAACGCGCTGCCGACCTGGACCACCTCCGCGAACTCGCCGGGCGCGGCATGCTCACTCTCCTGTCGGCCACCAAGCGGATCGACCTCAGCGAGGCAGCCGTGCTCGCCGATCTGGTCGGGAAGACGCCGGCGTCGCACTGAGGTGGCCGGGCACAACCGGAGACAGACCGTTCCCGGCTCACAGCGGATTCGCGGTGTGCCGCACGGTCCAGCCCGCGCCGCGGCCGTGCAGTGTGGTGGCGCTGAGCGGCGGAATGTCGATGCGCCAGAACGATTCCGGCGGTGCGGCGAGGGCGAGGAGCACACTCGCGCGGACGACGGCGGGATGGGTGATCGCGACGACGCGGCTTCGGTCCCCGGCCACCGATTCGAGCCAGTCGCGCACCCGGTCGAGCAGGTCGGTGATCGCTTCACCGCCGTGGCCGCGGTAGACGGGGTCGGACATCCACACCATGAGGTCGGCCGGGTCCAGGGAGTCCATCGGCCTGCCCGCCCAGTCGCCGCAGTCGAGGTCGCGCAGGGCGGGCTCGGTGGTTGCCGGCAGACCCAACAGGGTGGCGGTCGCGGCCGCCCGCAGTTCCGGCCCGGCCAGGACCCGCTCGGCCCGCGGCGCCGCAGGGGCGGCAGCGCCGCGGGGCAGCTCGTCGAGCGGTTCGTCGACCGGGAAGCGGGCCGTCCGCATCGCCTCGGTCATGCCGTGGCTGATCAGCGTGAGCCGGGTGACGGTCGCGCTCATACCGCCGCTGCCGGCACGGCCCCGGCGGAGTCGCCGGCGCGGTGGAACAGCCGCGGTGCCAGCGTCGCGAAACCCACGCCGATGACGGACCACAGAATGACCTGCGCGGCAAGGGAATAGAAGCGGAAGTAGTACAGGTCGTCGGCGGGGAAGCCCGGGTAGACGATCCGTCCGGTCGAATCGGTAAGCGGGCCCGGTGTTTCGGTGGCCGCGTCGCCCAGTGCCCGGTTGGCGGCCAGCTGCCCGAGCGAGGGCAGCAACGCCGCGATCGCGGTCACCACCACCGCGAAGGCCAGGCCCGCGGCGATGGTCGCCGTCCAATTACCCAGGCGCACTCGTAGTTTCCGGCCCAGCCACACGGCGCCCATCGCGCAGACCGCGGCGATCACCACCATCGACAGGTACAGGCCGGTGCGTTGCCCGATCGTGTCGGGATTGCCGATCGAGGGCGGATTAGCCGGATATTTGAGGAACGGCACGGCGTACAGCACGCCGAACATGCCGCCCGCCACGCACAGCGCGAGATTGCGCGGGCTCAACGCGCCCACGTGGCCCACGAACAGGCAGTAGACCACCGCGAAAAGCGCGCCCATCGCGGCGCCGAAGACGATCGTGCCGAAGCCGAGGCCGATGGTCGACTGCACGGACCGGGTGAACAGTTCGGTGTCTTCCATGCCGGCCATCGAATGTCCGGTGGCCGCTTCGAGTGTCGTGTGCGCCGCGTCGCGCCCGCCCTCGTAGTCGATGGCGCGATCGATGATCGGCTCGGCCAGGATCCGCGCGAACACGAAGGCCGCCAGCCCGCCGATCGCACCGACCAGCACACCGCGGGCGATGATTCGTTTTTCCATTGTGGGGCTCGATCCTGCGGTCAGTGGCAGGGGTAGCCGAGGAAATGCCGTGCGTCGTGGACGAATTCGTGCACGTGCATATCGTCTCCGAAGATCGAGACCGCGCCCTGGTCGATGCCGATGAAGTAGAGGGCGAGCAGAGCCAGGATCGTGGTGCCGCCCAGCCACAGGGCCGTCGTGGGAATGGAGAGCCGAATCGACTCCAGGCCGGACCGGGGGACATAGGACGTTGCCATGTGACTCTCCTCCGGGGATTGCGCGTCCCCGCTCGATGATGGTTACACGCGATCCGAGTATCTGACTCACATTCCGCCCGGCGAAACGCTCACAGTGGCGCGACCGTCCCGGATTTTCACCGGGTTCCTCGAATCGTCGCTCGCACAACCATACGAAATTGCCGTTCGGATGGTCAATCGGCAGGTTGCGAGATCTGGTAGTGACCGAAATATCGGCATCGTCGCCGCGGTAAGAGGAGGATTTCATGGTGGTAACCGAGAAATAGCCACGTGCTGAAAGGGGGTACCTGTGAGCGGATTGCCGCGGTATGCGGCGATGCTGGCGACCGCCGGCGCTCTGCCGGCCGACAGTGCGGCGTGGGCGTACGAGGTGAAATTCGACGGTATCCGCGCCATCGGCTATGTCGATCGGGAATTGCGGCTGATCTCGCGCAACGGCAACGATGTGACCGCCGCCTGGCCGGAACTCGCCGGTCTCGCGCCCGCGGCGCCGCCGATCGTCGTCGACGGCGAAATCGTCGCCTTCGCAGCCGACGGCCGCACCTCCTTCGCCGCCCTGCAGCCGCGTATGCACCAGCGCAATCCGGCCATGATCCGCGCACTGACGCGCTCGGTGCCCGCCACCTACCTCATCTTCGACCTGCTGCATATCGACGACCGGCCGCTGATCCACCTGCCGTACGAGCAACGCCGCGGCTTGCTGGAACAACTCGGTCTGCGGGGCCCGAACTGGCGCATCCCGCCGCGGCTGACCGGCACCGGCGCCGACGTGCTCGCCGAATCGGCGCGGTTGGGGCTCGAGGGCATCGTGTGCAAGCGGCTCGACAGCCCCTACCTGCCGGGCCGGCGCAGTCCGCTGTGGACGAAGGTCAAGAACGTGAACGATCAGGAGATCGTCATCGTCGGGTGGCGGCCCGGCGCCGGCCGTCGGGCGGGGCGCATCGGCTCGCTGCTCATGGGCGTGCACGACGAGACCGGAGAATTGGTCTACATCGGTAACGTGGGGACCGGCTTCACCCAGGCCATGCTCGACGATCTCCAGGCCAGGCTGGGTCCGCTGCGGCGGCAGACCCCCACTGTCGCGGCGCCGGTGAAAGACGCGATCTGGGTGGAACCCGCACTGGTGGGCGAGGTGTCGTTCACGGAGCGGACCGGAGACGGGCGCCTGCGCCACCCGTCCTGGCGCGGATTGCGGCCGGACAAGACGCCGGACGAGGTCCACGCTCCCGGGTAGATGGGCCAGTCCTCGCCGACCGGATCATCGTGGTGCGCAGGGGAATACGCGCCGACCGACGACGCGTAGATCAGGGACGGAACACCGGCCTGTGCCACCGCGCGCAGTACCCGTTCGGTGCCCTGTACGTTCGCGCGCCAGGTCTGGAGTGGCCAGTGTGTCGGCTGGAACAACCACGCGAGATGGACCACCACATCGGCGCCGCGGAATTCGGTGAGCAGATCGTCGCAGCGTATGTCGGCACGCGCCCACCGCACCCCGTCGTCCGGCTGCCGCGGCAGCCGGCCGCGATCGAATATTCGCGGAGAGGCCGGGTAGTGCCACGGTGATCGGATAGTGCGACATGACGAGCGCAGGATGAACGGGCCGGAGGTGACGATGGCACGCGAGGTCAACCCCCGCTGGAGTGACCCGCCGAGTTTCCGGCGGGCGGTGCGCTACGCGGTCGGTGTGCTGGTGGTGGCGGCGATCGTCGCCGGGGTGGCCCTGGGCTGGGCGGCCTCGCGGGATCAGTGCGCGAACGCCGACCACGTGGCCTGCGATACCGCGTCCCGGCTGGCCGTGGGCCTGGTGCCCGGAATCGTGTTGTTACTGGGCGGCATCGGCGCGTTCGTGATCACCGTGCGACAGTGGCGCGGCGGGCAGCCGTGGCCGGTATGGCAGGGCGCGGGCTGGTTTCTGTTCGCGGTCATGGTGGTGTATCTGGCGATGGCGATGGCCGCCGGCTGAACCCGGCCGCTCGTTTGGAGTCGCCGGCAGCGGGTAGGTCGTGCACGCAAGCAGTCGCCTAGGTGATGACTGTCAGCGAGGAAGGAGACCATCGTGGCCAAGACCTCCACGACCACCGATCCGATCGCGACGGTGCTGGAGCCGGAACAGCAACGGATCGCCGGTGACGCGCTGTGCGCCACCGTCGTCGATCTGATCGACCTGAGCCTGATCGGCAAGCAGGCGCACTGGAATGTGATCGGCCCCCGGTTCCGCACCGTCCATCTGGCGTTGGACGAACTGGTCGAGACCGCGCGCGGGTTCACCGACGCGGCGGCCGAACGAGCCACCGCGATCGGCGTCAGCCCGGACGGGCGCGCCCGCACGGTCGCGGAGAGCTCCAGCGCCGAGCCGTTCCCCTCGGGGTGGCAACAAGACGGCGACGTGGTCGCCGCGATCGTCGCCACCCTGGCCGCGGTCGTGCGCAGGCTGCGCGAGCGGATCGACGCCTCCGAGAAGGCCGATCCGGTCACCCAGGATTTGCTCATCGATATCGCCGCCCGGTTGGAGCAACTGCATTGGATGTGGCAGGCCCAGGCCGCGTAACGCGCGCGCTGCGCCGATATCTGGTTCCGGCGGCGGCCGTCGTGGCCGTCGCCGGTTGCTCGGCGCCGGGGTCGCGATTGGAAGCACCGGACGCCATGCGGGTGACATCGATCGGGGCGATCGTGCACGCGCCGGTGTGGTCCTACCGATCGGGAGCGCTCGTGGCGCTGGCGCCTGACCGGGTGGTGAAGGTGAACGGCCTGGCCGACGGTCGCGGCGATACGGTCACTTCGGCACGCCTGCCGGGCTTGGGGCCGAACCTGCAGATCAGCCCGGTGGACGACGGCACGGCGCTGGTCAGTGCCACGGATCGGCAGGCAGTCGCCTCGATTCGGCTGTCCGATCTGGCCGATACCGGCACGCTGTCCGCCGGACCGCGGCCGTCGTATCTCGCCCTCGATGCGGGGGAGCGGATGCTGCTGGCGCTGTCCCAGGACGGGGCCACGGTCACGCCGGTGGATCTGCACCGCCGCACCACCTTGGCGCCCACGGTCGTGAACGCGGGGCCGCAGGCCCGGCTCGACGGGGCGAACCGCAGCCGTGAAGTGGAGTTCCACATCTACGGACCCCGGGGAAGCGCGCACTACAAGGGCAGTTCCTCGCCCGCGGACGAAACCGGCGCCGACGACGAACCCGTACTCGCGGCGGCGGGGGACGGCACCAAGGTCACCCGGTTGTATGTGGCGCGGCCCGGGGGCAGGCTGGTCGCTCTCGACTCCCGCCGCGACGGATCCGGAAACGAGACGGTCGGATCCGTCGACCTGGGCGCGCCGATCCGCTATCTGGCCACCGACGACACCCGCATCTACGCCGCGACGGACCGGCAGCTGGTGGTGCTGGAGACCCGCAGCTTCGAGGGGTACGCGAGCGGCACCATACCCGTGCTGCGCCGATTCGATCTGCCGGTGCGGCAGGCGCAGGGGCCGGCGTGGTCGGGAATCGCGGTGGGTCCGCACCGGGTCTATCTGACCGTGCGCGACCGGGCCGAGGTCGTCTCCGTCGCCAAGCCGCAACTGTGAGAGGGTGTCGCCGTGGCCGACAAGCATTCCGGCACAGTCGATGTCGGTGAGGATCTGGATATTTTGAGTGAGCAACTGCGGGGTTTGCGAGAGTTGGCCGCCGACCCGGATCTGACCGCGGCGGACGGCGTCGTCTACGACTTCGGCATCCGATGGGGCGCGATGATGTCCGGACGGCTGCCGCGCGTGGTGTACTACCGCGAACGAGGCGCGCTGTCGGTGGCCGACCGGGAGCGCTTCGACCGGCTGGCCCGCGAATTCGCCGCCGCCGCCGCGACAATCGAGCGCTTCCGGCTGGCCCCGGCGCGAACAGGCGGCCGGTCCGAGCCCGCCCGCTAGGCCACCGGTTCGAGCCACAGCTGAGCGCGGCGCATCCGGATTCCGGTGTGCGGCACCGGACATGCCGGATTCATGCAGGTCAACGCGACCATGTAGCTGTCGAGTTCCTCGTCGAGAAACAGGAACCCCAGATACAGCGCATCGCCGACACGGAAATCCGTTGCGCCACAAGCCGGGCAGCGCGCGCGCCGACGGTCGAGGTATGCCAGGACGCGATCGCGTTGCCGCTCGGTCAGTTCGATGTTCTCCGGTCGCCGTGGCGTGGCCGTCCTGTGCTGCGTCGTCATATCTCGACGTCCTTGTCGTAGTAGACGTTGTCCTCCCGCCAGCCGCCCATCCCGTGGCCGATATGGGAGTAGTCGGAGACGAACTCGATCCGGTCGATCCACTTCGCCATTTTGAATCCGACCTGGCTCTCCACCCGAAGCCGAAGCGGCGCACCGTGTTCGATGGGCAGCGGTGCGCCGTTCATGCGATAGGCGAGCAGCGTCTGTGGTTTGCCGGCCAGCTCCAGATCCAGCACCTCGTAGAACTGGCCGACGCCGTCGGCGCTCGGATCGTCGCGACCGGTGTCCTGCATGGTGAGGAAACACAGATACTTCGCGTCCGGCAGCGGGCGGGCCCGGGCGACGAGTTCGCGCAGCGGCAGTCCGGTCCACTCGCCGATACTCGACCAGCCCTGTACGCAGTTGTGCAGCACCCGCTGGGTCTGCGGTTCGCCGAGCGCGCGCAGATCGTCCAGGCTCAGGTGCATCGGGTGCTCGACCAGACCACCGACGTCCAGGCGCCAATCCGCGAAATTGTGTACGGCCATCACCTTGTACGGCAGTGCCGTCGGCGGTTTGCCGTTCACTCGATGTTCCGGCGAGAGCGCGTGCGTCGAGTAGTCCTGTCGAGACGTCAGCGGCCGGAGCAGTACGCGCCGCAGCCGGCGCACGAAGGCGCCCAGGACCCGCTGCACCGACCGCGGGTCGCGCAGGCTCCACACCGTGGCCGCGATATGCAGCAGCACGATCGCGCCGATGATCACGAACGACAGCGTGATCGCCCAATCGATATTGCGCACCTGTCCGAAGATCATCAGCGCGCTGAGCTGGCCCCAACTCCAGAAGAACACCATCGACACGTGGATGACGATGAACACCGCGAATGCCAGCAGACCCAGGAAATGCAGGCTGCGCGCCGACTGCCGGCCGCCGAACATGCGCACGAACCACGGAAAGCGCGCCTCCACCGCTGGTGATTGCGCTGCGCCGGTGAGTATCTGGAACGGGGCGAGTACAAAGATCACGCCGGCGTAGGCGAGTTTCTGGACCGCGTCGAACGGTTGCCCCGGCAGCAGCGGCGGCAGGTTGAAACTCATATATGTCACGATGTCGTCCCAGGCCGCGGGAAACAGCGACCATGAGGTCGGGATGTAGCGTCGCCACTGGCCGGTCGCGAACAGCAGGATGTAATAGGCGAGGCCGACGAGTATCCAGCCCGCGACCGTCGCGAAATGCCAATGTCTGCCCAGGCCCAATTTCTTGTGGCCGGGCAGTGCGATCAGGGAGGAGTAGCTCTCCTGCTCGTCGAGAGTGTCGTAGAGCTTGTCGGTCGGCATCTGCTTGCGGGTGAATCGCGCCCATTCGGTGCCGGGTTTGCTGTCGTCGCGCCAGAAGAGTTTCGGGTAGCTCGACAGGATCTCCACACCGCTGCGCATCGCGAAGGTCAGAAACAGCACATTGAGCCAATGTTCGATGCGCAGCCAGGCCGGAAAATCCAAGGTGGTCATCGCATATCACCCCGTTCCGCTCAGTCGTGCCAGTGCTGTGCCCGCGGGTGCGCCACGGTGATACCCAGCACTATCGCGGTGATCACCGCCAGGAAGGTCAGCGCGCAGATTCCGGCCACGCTGCCCGGAGCGCTGTCCCACCAGCCTCGGACCTCGGGCAGGCCGGGGAGCCCGGCGAGCCTGCTGACCACATACACCACCAGGAAGGCGAGGCAGACGAGCCCGCCCAGGACCCAGCCCGCGCGTGCGGTGCGGGACCCGCACACCAGCGCCGCCGCGACGACACAGCAGCCGATCAGGAATCCGAAACCCACCCGCAGGTAGTTCGGCAGCCCCGCCTCGCGCACCAGCACATACAGATGCACCCCGCCCAGACCGAGCAACAGGGCCGCCCCGGCCGCGGTGGTGGTGCGCGGCAGGTCGACGGCGGCGTAGCGGTACACGATCAGCGCCCCGGGATGATCTGTCCCGCTTTCGCTTTCAGCGCGTCGAGGACGACACGGCCGACCATCCCCATCAGGTCGGTCGACTGGACATCGCCGCAGCGCCCGATGCCCGCGGAGAAGGCCGCCGCGTCGAGCACGCGGCCGTCCTCGGCGGCGCGGACCACCTCGTGACCGCGTTCGGTGAATTGTCTGGCGAGCTCGAACCCGATACCGCTGGACGCGCCGGTTACCAGGGCGAGGGGGGCGAGGGGAGGTGTGTCGGTCATATCTCCCGCCTACCCGGACAGGGCGAACACATACCTGTGCGCCGGAATTCGCGCGACGGGCCCACCAGTTGCCGTGCCGCCACCGGTAGAGGTTTCGCCCGATTTCGCCGCACCGGAGAGGTTGCCCGCGCCGATGGCGGGTATCGGCCGCAGTGAGAACCGACGACGATCAAGGGGCGATTCGCCCAGGATAGGACGCCGAACATGTCTGCAATGGATCCGGACCCGGCCAAGACTCCGGACCTGGAACCCGGTGGTGGCGTAGCCCCCGGGTCCACCCCGCCGGATACGGCACAGACCTCGGGCCTCTCGGCGCCGGAGCCGAGCACCCGTCACCATTTCCCCGCCAGCGGGGCGATGCTGATCATCATCGTCGCGGCGATCGTGCTGGTCTTCGTCGCCGTCGTGATCGCGCTGATCGTATCCCTGGCCTGACGAGTTCGGCCCTTGACCGAAACGTTGTCGAGCTCAACCGAATTCACGGTTTTCCTTCCCTCGGGATCGGGTACTCGCGCGCATATCGCGATGGCGCGGGCCGGAGGGAGGGGGCGAGGTGTCGGTGGACCAGAGGGAATTCGACGAGGAGCCGGTGACTCCGGAACTCGATGACCAGCCCGCCGGCGAGCGGATCGTGGGTGTGGTCCGGGGCGCGCGATGCGGGGCGGTCTTTTGTCGCGACCGCGGATACCGCCCGTACGCCACGCATCGCCCGACGCATGCGTCGCCGCCCGGTTCGGGTGGGATCACCTCACGAAAAATTTTCTGGCACAACAGAATCGGAGAAATCGGTCGGCACCGGCCGTAACGCCGGCGCCGACCGTCGCCGCATTCTTCGGGGCCTGCTGTGACTAGCGCCCCGTCCGGAGGGACGATCCGTCGTATGCCTCGCGCCGGTGCACTCCGTTGTGCGGAACCGAATGGCGGCATCCGTCGCCGTTGACGGATAGGGCGCTACGTCCGGATCGTTCTCGGTACAGGAGAAGTACCCTGACTGCTCGACCGTAACCGGCGCAGTGATCGTCGATTCGACGTGAACGCGATCAGTCGACCTCGCCGGTCCGGTCGTGCTCGGCGCCCTCCGGCGTCGTGGTGCGCGGGGGTGTGAGTTCCGGGTCGTCGTCGGCGGGTGGTTCGGGATCGCGCCACTCCTCGGCGCGGCTGGAGCGGTTGCCGCGCAAGGTTCCCTGTAGGTCGTGCCGTAGTTGATCATCTTCGCGCGCACCGTGTTTGGTGTTTCCTCGGTCCATCGTCCTCTCCTTTCGCGGATCACCGGTGTCGGAGCAGGGCAGCGACGCCGTCGGTGGGACGGGATCTCGATCGATGGTCACGATGTCGGCCCCCGCCAGCGGCAGCGCCGCGCCGGCGCGACGGACGGCGCTGTGGCCCGAGGACAGATCCGACGCCTGCGCCGCGGTCGGATCCGGGGGTGCTCGGTCAACTCTCGTAATCCTGAAATGGTCACATGCGGCGGCTACCCGCACCCGCCGAGTGAAACCTCGATCCGCGCCGGAATGCGTTTGCGGGTCCGGTCGCCGGGCATCTCCGAGCCATGGAGTGTGCCGGGCGGGTGAGCCGATGGATGCCGCCGATGTGACGTTCGGGGTCGAGGAGGAGTTCCTGCTGGTCGATCCGGTCTCCGGAGCGCCGGTCCCGAAGAACTGCGAGGTCGCGCGGTCGGCGTGCGACGCCGGTATCGATCTGCAGTTGGAGCTGACCAGCTGTCAGGTGGAAACGCGTAGCTCGGTACACACGCGCACGGCCGACTTGCTGCGGGAATTGCGGCAGTTGCGCGCCGCCGTGGTGCGCGCCGCGGCCGACAACACCGCCCGACTGCTCGCGACCGGAGTGCCGCCGACCGTGCCCCACGCCTATCCGGTCACCGATACGCCGCGCTATCGCCGCATCGAGAAGCATTTCGGCATGCTCGCGCACGAACAGGGGTTGTGTGGCTGCCATGTGCACGTCTCGGTGGACGATCCGGAGACTGCGGTGCAGATCAGCAATCATCTGCGGCCCTGGCTGCCGGTATTCCTTTCGCTCACAGCCAATTCCGCGGTGTACCGCGGAACCGACACCGGATACGCGAGTTGGCGCAACGTGCTGTGGCGGCGCTGGCCCAGTGCCGGGCCGCCACCGTATTTTCAGTCCTGTGCCGACTACGACGCCGCGGTCGACATGATGCTGACCTGCGGCAGCATCCTCGACACCGGGATGGTCTATTGGGATATTCGCCGCTCCACGCATGTCCCGACGTTGGAGATCCGCATCAGCGACGTTCCCATGACGGCCGAGGAAACGGCGTTGCTGGCGAGCCTGGTGCGTGCCGCGGCCGTGGTCGGCCGTGCGGAGGTGCGCCGCGGCCGGCGGGCGCCTGCGGTACCGGCCGCCACCCTGCGCGCCGCCTATTGGAAGTCCGCGCGCGAAGGACTCGACGGCGACGGCGTCGATCCGCTGGACGGCCGCGTGGAACCGGCACGCATCCGGCTGGCGCGGCTCGTCGACTATGTCACCCCGGTCTTGCGGGAACTCGAGGAGGAGCAGTTCGTGACCGAGACGATCGCCGCGGTGACGGCCCGCGGCAACGGAGCCCGGCGGCAGTCGGCCGCCTTGCGCCGGCGCGGAGCGATCGCCGACGTGGTGGACGAACTGGCCGAGGCGACCGCGGACGGTTGTTCCGTGTAGGGGACCACGTGCTGGCCGCCGCCGCCTTCGCGGGCTGGCGACTCGGTCTGCTGCCGTTGCACCCCGCCTGGCTGAGGCTGGCCGACCGGGCATGTCTGGTGCGAGCGGAGCGGGCGCGGCGGGAACTCGATTGGCGGCCGGCGCATTCCGCCGTCGATGTGGCGACGGAGCTTGCCGCCGGTTTGCGCGAGCACACCTCCGGCGGCAGCCCGCCGCTGAATCCCGGTCCGCTGCGGTTTCGCCCGGGCCGCCCGACGCACCAGGATCAGCGGCCGGACCATCGGCTGGGATGAACGCCGGTGCCCGATCAACGCCGATGACTAGGGCTCCGGGCTGTCGGGCGCGAGGGTGCCGGATCCACGGGTGCCGGGCTTGCGGGTGTCGGCGTAATGGGAGGCCACCAGATCGCAGAGGCGCGTCAGCGACTGTTTGTTGCGGGGCTTGAGGGCCATGGTTTGCAGCACGTCGGGGATGAGCCGGCCCGGTCCGCGAATCAGCTCCTCGCTCATGCTCACCTCGGTGGTGTCGGCATCGATCGGCGTCATCGCCAGCCGGATCCACGCCACCCCCACCGGCCACAGCTCCGCCTCGAGTTCGATGCTGTTCGGCGGATCCACGGCCACCACCCGGGTGGCCTGTTGAGCCATCAGCGGCCAGGCGCCGACACTGTGATGAATCCGGGAGCCGATCCGCGGCCAGTCCTGGTCCACGTCACGCATGTGGGTGGACCCCACCACCCAGTGGCCGTAGGACCAGCCGTCGGCCAGCACGGCGAACACCTGCTCGGCCGAGCCGGGAACTCCCATCGTGACCTCGCCCATCAGCACACCGCCAACGCGTCGCGAATCATGTCCAGATGGTGCTGGACCACGGGCGCGGCGTTCTGTGCCAGCCCGGTGACCTGCGGGCTGCCGCCCTGCGCGGTCTCGGTGGCACCCGCCTGCAGCGTCTGAAGGTGGAAACCCTCCTGCATATGCAGCCAGGCCAGGTCGTAGTCGCGGCCGGTCTTCATCGCGGTGTCGCGCATCTGCTGCGACTGCTCGGCGGACGGCATCAACGGCAGGGCTACGCCGTTCGGTATCGCGACCGCGGCGCCCATCGCCTCCAGCCGAGTATGGTCGGCGACCAGAACGGGACCGAGATCGCGGACCTGCTGACACGTACCCATGACCGCCGCGCCGGCTCCGGACAGCATCTCGGTCAAATTCCCTTGGTGGACCGCGACGAGAAAATCACTGTCCTGCGCCGGCAACGCGGCCGGTTGGGCCCCGCCGACCGCGCTCGCGCCCAGCCCGAGGCCGATCGCGGCGGCGGTGGTGACCAGCAGACGATGCGGTGATCTCATGATGTGCTCCTGTTCGCCGGGTATTGTGTTCGCCGGGTATTTGCAGCTCGGATGCCCAACGCGGCGCGTCATACACGTGCCGAGGGCGGGGAAGCGAAGCGGTGTAGTCGTCGTCGTGCACCGGCACCGCGCGGCGGCAGTCGCGGCAGATCCGCCACGCCGGCTCCCTGTGCGCCGTCCATCGTGACGCTGAGTCCAGCAGGGCAGTCGCGGCCCGGCTTGCAGCCGGGGCCCGCCCCGATGCGGGACACCGGCGTCGATATCGTCGAATCGCTGCGGGATCTGCTCGAGTTCCGGCACCAGCAAGCTGTCGCCAGCTTTCTCCGTCCGGTCAGCGGTCGGTGTCACAGAGCATCAGCGGTCGGTGTCGTAGAGCGCGGTGTGCAAGCGGGACAACACCTTTCGCCGCGGCCACCCGGTGGGCCGGGAGTCGGCCAGTGCGGCGCGCGCGGCGTTGGCGCCGCAGGTGCCGTGTACGCCGCCGCCCGGATGTGCCGACGCCGAGCCCAGATACAGTCCCGGCACCACGGTTTCGGGGCGGCCGAGTCCGGGAACCGGGCGAAACACCAACTGCTGGTGCAGTTGGGAGGTGCCGCCGTTGACCGCGCCGCCGACGAGATTGCCGTCGGCGCAGTGCAGGTCGCTGGGTCGCTGCACGATCCGCGCGTGAATCCGGCTGCCGAAGCCGGGCGCGTGGGCCTCGAGCACGGCGTCGACCCGTTCGGCCAGCAGGTCGGCCGAAGCGTCGTCGGTGACCCCGCGCGGCAGGTGGGTATATGCCCACGCCGATTCGGTGCCGGGCGCCGACCGGCTGGGATCGGCCGTGGTCATCTGACCGAACAGCATGAACGGCGTATGCGGCACCACGCCGGTGCCGATATCGGTGGTCCATCGCGCCAGCCCCGCGCGGTCGGCGCCCAGATGCACCGTGCCCGCCGCCCGCAGTTGCTTCGACCGCCATGGAATCGGTTCGGAGAGTGCGTAATTCACCTTGAGGGTCGGCGCGTCCCAGGTGAATCGTTCGAGATCCGCGCGCAGCCGCCGCGGCAGCTGCGCGTCGGCGAGCAGCCGGGTGTAGAGCGTCGGCGCGTCGATGTCGGCGATGACTGCCTTTCGTGCCCGCACCACCTGCCCGGCGGCCGTAATCACCCCGTCGGCGCGCCCGTGACGGATGAGGACGCGATCTACCGGCTGGCCGCAGTGCACCCGGGCCCCCGCCGACTCGGCGCGGTGGATCAGGGCCGCGCTCAGCGCCCCGGCTCCGCCCACCGGAACCGGAAATCCGCCGTTCTGGGCCAGCATGGTCAGCAGATAGCCGTAGACACCGCTGCCGGGCGCGTCCACCGGTACGTCGGCATGCATGGCGTTGCCCATGATCAGCAATTTGGCAGCTTCGTCGTGAAACAGTTCGTCGACCATCCGCCCGACCGGCAGGATCAGGAACCGCAGATAGCGGAACAGCTCGGCGGAGCCGAGATCACGCCACAGCCCGGCCGCGCCGCGCACGGGCGGGAACGGGCCGAGGAACGACCCGAGTAGATGTTCGCGTACCTGCCGCCACTGCTCGAACAGCCGCATCCAGGTGCGGCCGTCGCGGGGATCGCGCCGAGCCAGCGCCTCGGCCGTGGCTTCGGCGTCCGGATGCACGACGGCGGCATCCGTATCCTCGGGGCCCGACGGGTGGCCGTACACGATGGGCGCTCGGCTCCATCGCAATCCGTGATCTTCCAGACCGAGGTCCCGCAGCGCCGGCGAGGCCCCGGCCATCGGATAGAACGCGCTGAACAGATCCATCCGGTAGCCGGGCACCAGCTCGGCACTGCGCACGGCGCCCCCGGCGGTGTCCTGGGCCTCCAGCACCGCCACATCCCAGCCGTGATCGGCGAGCAGCGCGGCGCTCACCAGGCCGTTGTGCCCGCCGCCGATGATCACGGCATCGACCGGCTCGGCGTCGAGCGGCGCCGAACCACCGGGAGCGGGCGAGGACATGGGCACTCGCTAGGGCCGGGGCCGGTCGACGTCCCCGCGCCACGCACCGGATTCCTGTTGGCGCGCTTCGATGAAGTCGCGGAAACGCTCGAGGTCACCCTTGACGCGGCGATCGAGTATGCCGAGCTTGTCGGCGACGTTCTCCACGAACCCGTCCGGATCGATATCCATCTGCGCGGTGACGCGCGTGGTGTCCTCGTCGAGCCGATGGAAGGTGATCACGCCCGCATGCCGGGGACCGGCCTCCGAGGTCCACGACACCCGCTCGTCGGGGTGCTGCTCGGTGATCTTCGCGTCGAATTCGCGCGTCGCGCCGGCGACGTGCACCGTCCAGTGGGTGTGCGTGTCGTCGCGCTGCTCGACCCGCTCGACGCCCTGCATGAACTGCGGGAACGATTCGAACTGGGTCCACTGGTTGTACGCGGTGTTTACCGGTACGTGCACATCGACCGATTCGGTGACTGTTGTCATGCTGCGACCTCCTCGTGGTCTCGGTGGGCAACGCTGACGCCATACCCGCGCCACGCGCTCGTACACGGATCACTCGGTGGTGGCGCCGAGTGCGTGCGGCGCCGCGTCGCGGGTTACCAGGTCAGAACGGGTTTGACGACGCGTCCCGCGTGGTGGTCGGCCAGGGCGGTGCCGATCTCGGTGGACGGGTAGGACCGGACCAGCCGGTCGAGCGGTAGCCGCCCGGCCGTGTAGAGCTCGAGCAGCTGCGGGATGAACCGCTGCGGCACGGCGTCGCCTTCCAGGCAGCCGTGAATGGTCTTGCCGCCCAACACGATCTCGCGCATGTCGAGTTGCGGGACGCCGAGGCCGACCACCGCCACCGCGCCACCGGTGGCCAGGGCCGCCACCGCCGCGGCGAGCACCTCCGGGCGGCCGGCGGTGTCGAGGGCATGGGTGGCGCCGCCGCCGGTGAGTTCGGCGATCGTGGCGGCGGTCTCGGCGTCGGCCGGGTCCAGCGCGGCGGCCGCGCCGAGTTCGAGGGCGAGCGCACGGCGATCGGCCGAGGGTTCGACGACCAGCACCGTGGTGCCGGGCAGTGTCCGCGCGGCCAGGAGCCCGGCCATGCCGACCGCACCCGCGCCGTAGATCAGGATCTGCGAATCCGGTTCGGGGGCGAGCACATTCAGGACCGCGCCCGCGCCGGTCTGGAAACCGCAGCCCAGCGCGGCGGCGACGACCGGATCGGTGTCGGCGGGGACGACGATCGTGTTGTCTGCGGTGCTCAGCGCGTACCCGGCGAAACTCGACTGCCCGAAGAAGCCGTCGCGCACGCGCGTGCCGTCGACGGTGATGCGGGGCGAGCGGTCGGCACGGCCGCCGAACTGGTTCAACGCGGTGGATCGCGCACAGTACGGCAGCCGGCCGAGACGGCAGTTGCGGCAGTTCCCGCAGTGCCGGAAGGTCAGCACCACCCGGTCGCCGGGCCGCACACCCGTCACCTCGGCGCCGACGGCCTCCACCACACCCGCGCCCTCGTGGCCGAGCAGCACCGGGCGGTCGGACGCGCCGGCGGCGCGGGAGACCAGATCGGTGTGGCAGATGCCCGACGCCTCGATCCGGACCAGGATCTCGTCCGCGCGCGGCTCGTCGATCGCGACGGATTCGAGGCTGAACGGAGCCTGCGGATCACGCGACAGCGCGGCAGTGGTCAGTGGCACGGCTCAGACCCGCTCGAGCAGGAAGTAGAAGAATTCGCCGCCGGCGAGCACCAATTCGGGGCGTCCGTTCATGATGCCCATCAGCGTGTTGTCGTCGAGGCGCTTGAAGTGGTCGAACACCGCGCGGCCGTCGTAGACCATGGTCGCGGTGACCTCGCCGCGGAATTCGATATTCCACAGCGTGGCCTTGCCGCCGCCCAATTCGACATCGGAGAACAGTGTGCCGTCCTCGGCGCGGCAGATCAGCGGTTCGGCATCCATCGTCGAATGAAAGGTCTTGCCGTACCAGCCGCTCTTGTCGAGTGCGCGGCACAGCGGATGTCCGGTGCGGAAGGCCGCGCCTCCAGCTGGTTCGGCAACCTACACCCGAACCAGCTGGTTCGGCAAGATAGGATCCGCGGCATGCGCGCAGCAGGCCATGCCACCAGGGAGCGAATCCTCGCCGCGGCCAAGGCGGAGTTCGCCCGCTACGGCGTGGCCGGAGCCCGGATCAACCGGATCGCGGAGGCGGCCAATGCCAGCAAGGATCGCCTGTACGCCTATTTCGCCGGCAAGGACGATCTCTACGCTGCGGTGACCGAGCAGTGGGCGACCGAGACCACCGCCGAGACCGCCCTGGACGCGGGCGATCTGCCGTCCTATGTCGGCAGGCTTTTCGATCACTATCTGCGAAACCCCGACAATGCCCGCCTGCAGGCGTGGGCGGAGATCGAACGCACCGACATCCCGGGCGCCGACGAGGCGATCCGCCGCGCGGTCGCACCCAAGATCGCCGAGATCCGCCGCGGTCAGCGCGCCGGGGTCATCACCGGCACCTTCCATCCGCTGACGCTGCTGACTCTGCTGACCGATCTCGCCCGCACCTCCGCGGTCCACGCCCTGCACGACGACGATGCCGAGGACCGGCGCGCGGCCACCGTTCTCGCGGCCCGGCGGCTGATCGCCCCCTGAGTGTGGCGCCGGTTTGCCCGCCGTGGTCGCGGGTAGCGCGAGTGCTGAGGCTCCGCGCAAGCACGGGGCTTCCACCGCCGCCACGTCGACAGGAGATCGCGATGGGTTTTCCGGAGCAGCAGCAACAGGTCCCCGGGGTGCAGCAGCAGATGTCTCCGCGACCGGACTGCGGGGAGGGCAGCTATCAGGGATCGGGCAAGCTCACCGGAAAGTCAGCGGTGATCACCGGCGCCGACAGCGGAATCGGCCGGGCCGTGGCCATCGCCTTCGCGCGCGAGGGCGCCGATGTGCTGATCTCCTACCTCGACGAGCACGAGGACGCGCAGCAGGTCGTCGCGCTGGTGGAGCAGGCGGGCCGCAAGGCGGTCGCGGTACCGGGCGACCTCTCCGATCCCGAACACTGCAAGGCCGTCATCGACCGCGCCGCAACCGAATTCGGCAAGATCGACGTGCTGGTCAGCAATGCCGCGTATCAGATGACGCACGAAAGCCTCGACGAGATCTCCGGCGAGGAATGGGATTACACGTTCAAGCTCAATGTCGGCGCGCTGTTCCATCTGGTGAAGGCGGCCGTCCCGCATATGCCGGCGGGCGGCTCGATCATCGGCAGCTCCTCGGTGAACTCCGATATGCCCTCGCCGACGCTGGCGCCCTACGCCGCCACCAAGGCGGCGATCGCCAACTTCTGCGCCAGCCTCGCGCAGATGTTGGGGGAGAAGGGGATTCGCGTCAACAGCGTGGCGCCCGGCCCCATCTGGACGCCGCTGATCCCGTCCACCATGCCGGTGGAGAAGGTGCGCAACTTCGGCGACGACGTCCCGCTCGGGCGGGCGGGGCAGCCCGCCGAGCTCGCCGCCTCCTATGTGCTGCTGGCCTCCGACGACGGCAGCTACATCTCCGGCGCGCGGCTCGCCGTCACCGGCGGCCGGCCGATCCTCTGATCGGCCCGTCAATCGGTCCGGCCGTGGCCGGTCCCGGGCGGCGGAGCGGACTCCGGCCGTCCCGGCTGCGGAGAGCCCTCGAACAGGATGGGACGGTCGGCCGGGCCCAGGAACAGGCCGAACAGCAGCATCGCCGCGCCGAGGCCCAGATGCAGCCAGTTGTCCGCGGTGTTGACCGGAATGACGTTCGCGGTCGACTCCTTGTCCACGACCAGTCCGTACACCCAGAGCGCGAGATAGACGACACCGCCGGCGATGAGGTAGGTCCGCGCGGTCATCGTCGTGCGGCCCATCGCCAGACCCGCGACGCCGAACACCAGGTGCACGGTGTTGTGCAGGCCCGAGACCTGGAACACCCCGAACAGTTCGGCGCCGGAATGGTGCCCGCTCCAGGTGAGCATGTCGTAGTTCGTGGTCACGCCCGGAATGAATCCGAGCACCCCGACCACCAGGAACGCCGCCCCGACCAGATAGGCCGCGGCCTGCACCGGGGAAACCCGCGCCCGATGCCGAGGTACAGATGCGGTGGCCATTGCTGCTCCCTTCGAGTGCCGACGATTCGCCCGTATCTCCGAAGGTAACCGCACCGGACCGCCACAAACAGCGCGAAGCAGTTACAACCCGGTGAGCGCGGGTATGGCGCACACAAACCTGAGCTACCGCCAGGACCGGTCCGCTTCGTCCGCCACTCTTCGTCTCCGAGGTGACCATGCATATCCGATCCGGCACAGACACGGCCGGGACGAGTGAACACGACCGCATCGCACACCCGTGGGGAACGCGAACTCCGTACGGCCCCGGCCAAGCGTGGCCGGAGCGCGTGGATATGTTCCTGGCCGAAGGTGTGCGCGAGGACATGGTGGAACGCTGGGTGCCGACCGCCTCGGTGCTGCACTCCAACGGCGACGCCATGGATATCGCCGTGCACGAGGGACGCATCGTGGGAGTGCGCGGCCGCGCCGGGGATCGGGTCAACCGCGGTCGGCTGGGACCGAAGGACCTCTTCGGCTGGCAGGCCAACAATTCACCCGACCGGCTGACGGCCCCGCTGGTGCGCCGGCGCGGCAAACTGGTCGAAACCGATTGGGACACAGCCATGTCGATGGTGGCCGAGCGGACCCGCGAACTGCTGGGCGAGCGCGGGCCGGGTTCGATCGGCTTCTACACCACCGGGCAATTGTTCCTGGAGGAGTACTACGCGCTGACCGTCCTCGCCCGGGGCGGCATCGGCACCAATCATCTCGACGGCAACACCCGGCTGTGCACCGCCACCGCCGGTGAGGCGTTGAAGGAATCCTTCGGATCCGACGGGCAGCCCGGCAGTTACGCCGACGTCGACCACGCCGACGTGATCGCGCTCTACGGCCACAACGTCGCCGAAACCCAGACCGTGCTGTGGGCGCGCATGCTCGATCGCCTGCGCGGCCCGAATCCGCCCGCCCTCGTCTGCGTCGATCCGCGCACCACGCAGGTGGCGCGCGCGGCCACCGTCCATCTGGCGCCGCGCCCGGGCACCAATGTGATGGTGATGAACGCGCTGTTGCACGAGCTGATCCGCAACGACTGGATCGACCGCGACTACATCGACGCGCATACGGTCGGATTCGACGAACTGCGCAAACAGGTCGCCGACTGTACGCCCGAACGCGCGGCACAGGTCTGCGATGTGCCGGAGGCCGATCTGCGGGCCGCGGCGCGGATCATCGGCACGGGCGAGCGGGTGCTGTCGACCGTGTTGCAGGGCTTCTACCAATCCCATCAGGCCACCGCGGCCGCGGTGCAGGTCAACAACATTCACCTGATTCGCGGCATGCTCGGCCGGCCCGGCTGCGGCGTCCTGCAAATGAACGGCCAGCCCACCGCGCAGAACACCCGGGAATGCGGGGCCGACGGCGATCTGCCGGGTTTTCGCAACTGGGCCAACGATTCTCACGTCGAAGAACTGGCCCGGCTGTGGAATGTCGACCCGCAACGCATACCGCACTTCAGCGCGCCGACGCATCTCATGCAGATCCTGCGCTTCGTCGAGGACGGGTCGATCCGCTTCCTCTACGTCAACGGCACCAATCCTGCGGTGTCGCTGCCCGAACTCGCGCGCGTTCGCGCCCTGCTGTCGCAGCGGCGGCTGTTTCTCGTCGTGCAGGACATCTTCCTTTCCGAGACAGCGCACTTGGCGGACGTGGTGCTGCCCGCGGCGACCTGGGGTGAGAAGACCGGAACCTTCACCAATGCCGACCGCACCGTGCACCTGTCGGAGAAGGCGGTCGAGCCGCCCGGGGGCGCCCGGCCCGATCTGGACATCTTCCTCGATTACGCCCGCCGCCTGGATCTGCGCGACGCCGACGGCGCACCGCTGCTGCCGTGGCGGACCCCGGAGGAGGTGTTCGAGCAGTGGAAGCGGTGCAGCGCGGGGCGCCTGTGCGACTACTCGGCCATGACCTACGCGAAACTTCGCGCGCGGGGTGGCATTCAGTGGCCGTGCACCGAGGAGCATCCGGAGGGCACCGAGCGGCTGTACGCCGACGCGAAATTCCGTGCGGCGCCGCAGGATTGCGAGACCTACGGTCGCGACCTGATCACCGGTGCTCCGCTGGAACCGACGGAGTATCGCGCGCTGAACCCGGAGGGCCGCGCCGTGATCAAGGCGGCGCAGTACCTGCCGCGGCACGAGACGCCGAGCGAGGACTATCCGTACGCGCTGATCACCGGACGCACGCTCTACCACTTCCACACCCGCACCAAAACCGGCCGCGTACCGCAGCTGCAGGCCGCCGCGCCGCAGGTGTGGGTGGAGATGGCGGCCGAGGACGCCCGGCGGGAGGGGTGGGACGACGGCGACCTGCTGCGCGTCCGCACCGCGCGCGGGCAGGTGACGGCCCGGCTGCGCACCGGCGCCATCCGCTCCGGCGTGGTCTTCCTCCCGTTCCACTACGGCTATTGGGATACCGCGGCCGGGGATCGCCCCGCCGGTAAGGACGGCACCGCCGCCAACGAACTCACCCCCACCGAATGGGATCCGGTCTCGAAACAACCGCTGTTCAAATCCGGCGCCGCCGCAGTGGAACTCGTCCGGCCCGCCCGGCGATCCGAACGCGTCACCACACCGGCGGTCGAACTGGAGCGGAGTGCGCGATGAACGACCTGGACGCCATGCTCGCCGAGATACACCGCAGCGAGACCCATCTGGGAAAGCTGCTGATCCGCACCGCCGACCGGCACCGCACTGATCACGAGGTTCATCACGTGTGCCGGGACCTGCTGGTCTGGACCGACGACCATCGCCGCAAACTGGCCGCCGTCGGGGAAGACCGCGGTCTGCATCTGGACCCTTCGCCGGTGACGGCTTCCGGATCGGTGGAATCGGTCCGGCGGGCTCTCGGCACCCTGGTGGGGCGACGCCATGCGCCCGCCCTGCTGTTGCTGCACGATCTGCGCGAGATTCACAGCCACGCCGCGGTGGTGTCGGTGAACTGGGAAATCCTGGCTCGAGCGGCGCAGGCGGCGCGAGACGGCGAACTGCTGGATCTGGCCTCCGACTGCCATCCGGAGACCTTGCGCCAGATGCGCTGGGCCAATGCGAAGATCAAGGAGACCGCGCCGCAGGCCGTCGCGACGCCGTGAATACCGCTGCCCACGGCGGGTATGCGCCCGCTATGACCGCCTCGACAGAGCAGTTGCTCCACACGCTCACCAAGGTGGTGAACGCGCTGCTGGCCCACGAGATCGACTTCGCGGTTGGCGGCGGCTGTGCGGTGTACGCGCGCGGTGGCCCCGCGAGCGACCACGATGTCGACATCTACGTCAAACCCGTCGACGCGGCCCGCGCCCGCGACATCCTGACCGCATCCGGGCTGCACGCCGTCGACCCGCCCGAAGACTGGCTGACCAAGGTGTACGACGGAAATACGCTGGTGGACTTGATCTTCCGGCCCAACTACCGCAACGTCGACGACGATCTGCTGGGCCGGGCGACCTGGATGCGGATCGGTCCGGCGGCGGCTCCGGTGCTCAGTGGCACCGATCTGATGGTGGACAAATTGATGGTCCTCGACCCGCACCGGCTCGACTTCACGCGGTTGCTGGCGATCGCCCGGGATCTGCGGGAACAGGTCGACTGGCGGCGCGCGCGGGAAGAAACCGCGGTGTCGCCGTACGCGCGGGCGTTTCTGGCGCTGATCGAGGATCTCGGAATCGGAGGTGAGGTCATGGCTCAGGACTCGGGCGACGAGGTGTTGCCGCAATATCTGGTCGCGAATCTGCGGCGGGCTTTCGCGGAGGATCCGCGCACCGCCGAACTCGGCGTGCAGGTGACCATCCGCGGCGCCGTGGTGGTGCTGTGCGGGGAGGTCGGCAGCGAACAGCAGCGCAGCGATCTGGAGGACATCGTGCGCGAGCACGCGCCGAAACTGCGCATTCACAACGATATTCGGGTTACCCCCACGCACGCGCCCACCGTCGATCACGAACGGCTGAGCTGATGACGGGCGCCGAACGGACGACGGACGGGGTGGTGCGCATCGCGGCGGTGGCCGATATCCACCTCGGCGCGGAATCGCAGGGGACCCTGCGCCCGGCATTGGAACGACTGCCCGAGGAGGCCGACGTCCTGCTGGTCGGCGGCGACCTCACCCGGCACGGCACTCTCGACGAGGCGCGGGTGGTCGCGAGCGAACTGGAGGACCCCGGTGTGCCCGTGATCGCGGTGCTCGGCAATCACGATCACCATTCCGATCGGCAGAACGACATCACGGCCCTGCTGTGCGATCACGGGATCCGGGTCCTGGAAGGGACCTCCACCACGGTGACCGTGGGGCCGCACTCGCTGGGCGTGGCGGGCACGAAGGGGTTCGGTGGCGGCTTCGCCGGAAAGTGCGCGAGCGTTTTCGGTGAGCGGATCATGCGCGAATTCGCCTCCTATACCGTCGATCTCGCCGACGCGCTGCACGTCGCACTGTGCCGGCTGGACACCGATGTGAAGGTCGCGCTCACCCACTATTCGCCCTGCGGGGACACCCTGCACGGCGAGCCGCCCGAAATCTATCCGTTCCTGGGCTCGTACCTGCTCGGTGAGGCGATCGACACCTGCGGCGGCGCCGATCTTGCGATCCACGGGCACGCGCACGCCGGATACGAGCGCGGCACCACACCGGGCGGGGTCCGGGTGCGCAATGTCGCCCAGCCGGTGATCCGCGCGGCGTACACGGTCTACGACCTGGCGGTACCGGAGTCGGCGGCGACGTCCGGCGTGCCGGCCGAGTCGGCCGAGGCCGCTCGGACTCCGGCCTGACGAGCAATTGCCGGTGCTATCCGGGCGGGGAAGTGCCGCCGAACTTCTGGCAATTCCCTGCGGGCTGCGGAATCATTTGTGGAGAATACCCATCGGCGGTGCGGGCAACCCCCGCCCGAGCGGCAGGAATTCCGTTCCCGCCGATGCGGGGAAGGATTGTCCGGGTGGTCGCGAGGCGAATTCGCGCGGCCGCCCGGCCTGGGGAGGTGCAGGCGGGCCCGCACCGGCACCGGCCGCGACACACCCCGGAGCCCAGCGGGAACAGCCGGTGCCGCGCCGGGTTGCGCAGTACCGCTGAGCTCGCCGGACCGCACCTGATGAAGAGCGGCGAGCGGTCCGGCGCACGTACGAAATCGCGTACATTCATCCGTGCAAATGTGCTTGCATCCGTAAATGTGTTCGCAAAACACCTAATAATGCGCGCGGTTGCGTATTGTTGTTGTTCTGGCTAATGTGTCCCGCATCCCGGTGGCGTACATGTGACGTTTTCATCCGCAGGCGATGTGTCGCTGCCTGTGTCCACATGTGATCGGGTGTGAGCGTGTACTGCGGGGAGGAATGCGGTAGATGTCGGACAAGGGGGAACAAAGATTGGTATTCGATGACAATACATTCTGCATCGGTGAATATTCGAGGATATCGGGGCAGGGATATCGCGACCGGTGCCGGTAGACCCGCGCTGCTGTTCAGCGCGGTCACGACCGCCATGCGGATGCGCCCGTACGCGACGGTGTCGAGCACGCACGACAGCCGGACCTTCGGCGACCTGCTCGCCGAGGCCTCGGACAAGGCCGCGCGGTTCGATACGGTGTTGCGCCGTCCACGTGCGAGAGTCCTTGTGGCGCTCGGGAATTCGCCCGGTTACATCTCGACGATGCTGTCCCTGCTCGCCCGCGGCGACATTCCGGTTCTCGCCAATCCGGCACTGCCGCTCACCGCGATGCGGGAGTTGATCGAGGAGTGCGGAATCGACGCCGTCGTCGCCTCCGGGCAGGCCGGCGGGATCCGGCTCGACGAACGATCCTGGGCGCAGCGTACCGATTTCGACGGCGACCGCCCGGCCCTGCACCGCGACACCGAACTGTGCCGCGTCGCCTCCGCGCCGTCGCGACGGCTGGTCTGTCTCGAATACTCCGCGACCGCGGTCCTCAACGCGGCCACCGCCTGGGTCGGTGCGAGCAAACTGCGCGAATCCGATCGGACGCTGTGTTTCGCGAGTCTGTTCGGGCGATTCGGATTCCACACCGCCACCGTCGCCAACCTCGTCGCCGGCGCCGATCTGGTTTTGCCCGCCGGAACCCATGCGCCGGGCAACATCCATCGTCACCTGGCCGCGGAATCGCCGACCGTACTGGTGGCCGAACCCGCCGTCTATCAGGCGATGGTGCAGGGCACCCGGGAGGATCTGTCGGTCGATGTCGCGGCGGCACTGCGCCGGATCCGGTTGCGGCTGTCCCCGCATTCGGTCGCATCCTCGGTGGCGGCCCGGGTGCGGGCCGTGTCGGGGCCGATCACCATCTGCTACGGCCTCGACGAAACCGGCCCGGTCGCATACGGTTTCGACGCCGCCGACGGGGAGTCCGGCGTCCATCTGCTGTCCGGAGTCCGCATGGAG
This sequence comes from Nocardia nova, assembly GCF_002933465.1. Taxonomy (GTDB): domain Bacteria; phylum Actinomycetota; class Actinomycetes; order Mycobacteriales; family Mycobacteriaceae; genus Nocardia; species Nocardia nova_B. The sequence goes on along the minus strand of NZ_PSZE01000033.1, from coordinate 6,643 downwards.
ACCCGCTCCACCGACGGCGAACAGTACGCGCACGTGCACACCAAATCCCTGGCGACGACCTACCTCAACGACCCCGTCGAATTCGAACGCTGCCTCACCGGCGACGGCAGCTATCTCAGTCGCAGCCTGGCCGGCCTGCCCGCATCGGTCGTCGACGCCGGCTGACCGGCGGCGCCACCGTCGCGCGCGCAGTGTAGTTCATCGGTGCGCGCGTGGAAGGCGAAGTGGCGCTGAGTGTTTGCGGCGTGCTAAGAGAGTGGACGTGTTGTGGTCTGCGCATGTTCATCTCCACCCTCGTGTGTCGGTACCGGCGCCCCCTCGCGGGAACCGGCGTTTCGCGTGGTGACCGGAGATATCGCGCGCGCCCGGATCGCCGCGCCGGCACGGCCGGCCCGCTCGGCCTCGGACACGGCCGATATCGCGCCGCGGACGACCACCGCCTACCGCGGCGACCTGGACGGGTTGCGCGGAGTGGCGATCGCGCTGGTGGTGGTGTTCCACATCTGGTTCGGCCGGGTGTCGGGCGGCGTGGACGTCTTCCTGGTGCTGTCGGGATTCTTCTTCACCGGACTGCTGGTGCGCCGCGCCGAACGGGGAGCCGTCGGCATCGGATTCACCCTGCGCCGGACCGGGCGGCGGCTACTGCCGGCGATGGTCGTCGTTCTGGCCGCCGTCGTCGCCGCGACCGTGTACACGCGGCCCTACACACAGTGGTCGGATCTGGCGGGACAGACCCTGGCCTCGCTGTTCTACTACCAGAACTGGCGACTCGCGACGAGCTGGTCGGATTATCTGGCCGCCGATCCGTCGGTGAGCCCGCTGCAGCATCTGTGGTCGATGGCCGTGCAGGGGCAGTTCTATGTGCTGGCCCTGGTCGTGGTGGCGGCGGTCGCCACCGTGCTGCGCCGCACCGGCCGCACCGCACTGCTGCGCCCCGTCCTGGCTGCTGTGATCGCACCCGCGGCCGTCGCGTCGCTGCTGTACGCGACCCACGGGGCGGCAACTCATCAGGGCTGGAACTACTACGACAGCGGCGCGCGGCTGTGGGAACTGCTCGCCGGGGCGGCGCTGGCACTGGCCGGACCGGCCCTGCTGCTGCCGTGGATGCTGCGGGCGGTGACGGCGCTCGCAGGCGTGCTGGGCGTGCTGGCGTGCGGCTGGCTGATCGTCGACGGCGCCAACCGCTATCCCGGTCCCGCGGCGCTGGTTCCGGTCCTGGCCGCGGTGGCGGTGATCGTCTCCGGCACCAACGTCGCCGCGGCACAGATGCCGTGGCCCAATCGAATTCTCGCCGCACGGGTGGCGCGATGGCTCGGCGAGGTCGCCTATCCGCTGTATCTGTGGCACTGGCCGATCCTCATCTTCTACCTGGCCGAATCGGGTCGTCCGCACGCCGGGCTGCGCGACGGCGCGCTGGTGGTCGCGGTGTCGCTGCTGCTGGCCTGGGCGACGAACCGGCTGATCGAACAGCCGTTGCGGGTGAGTGCGCGCGGTGTGCCGGCGGCGATCGCCTCGCGGCTGTATCGGCGCGGCGCGGGCGCGGTGGTGTGTGCGGTGGCCGTCGTCGTGGTCGCGGCCACGGGTGCGTGGCAGTTCGGCGTGGTGCGGATGCATCCGGCGCAACCGATGCGGCTGCTGGATCCAGTGCTGTATCCGGGTGCGGAGGCGCTGGCGGCGGGGGCGCCGACACCTCAGGCCCCCATGCGGCCCACCGTCCTGCAGGCTCCGGGGGAACTACCACCACCCACCCTCGATGGTTGCATCGCCGACTGGGACACCCGCGAGGTGGTCACGTGCACCTACGGCGACGCGAGCGCCACCCGCACACTGGCGGTGGTGGGTAGTTCCCATGCCGAACATTGGGTTCCGGCGCTCCAGGAGCTCGCCGCGCAGCATTCGTTCCGCATCCGGGTGTATCTGAAGATGGGCTGCCCCCTCACCCTGGCCGACGACGCCACCTACAAGGGGGAACCGATTCCCGACTGCCGCGACTGGTCGCGGGCGGTCCTGGACCGCCTGGCCGCCGACCGGCCGGAGTGGGTGTTCACCACCGGCAGCCGGCCCCGCGCCGGAACCGGGGACGAAACACCGCCCGACTACGTGGACGTATGGTCGGCGCTGGCCGAGCGCGGCCTCGACACCACCACCATTCGCGATTCACCGTGGTTGCGCCACAACGAGATTCGCTACACGGCGGCCGACTGTCTGGCCGGCGGCGGCGACCCGGTCAGCTGCGGCATGCGCCGCAGCGATGCGCTCGACCCGGTCGATCCGCAGCTCGAACCGGCCTCGCGTTATCCGAACATCTTCCCGATCGATCTCAGCGATGCGTTCTGCGATGCGTCCGTCTGCCCCGTGGTCGCCGGCAATATCCTGATCTACCACGACGAACACCATCTGACCTCGAGCTATTCGCGCTCGCTGTCCGGCGTGCTCGGCCGCCGATTGCGGCCGTTGCTGCACTGGTGGTAGTGCTGCGTGTCACGTGGGGCGACACGGCGGCTCGATTGCCAGTACCGTATCCACGAGTGGCTCGAGCAGGAGGTGCCCGCACGTGGTGGGCGTTGGACAGGGTGGGGCGCGCCGGTGGGTCATGGCCGGGGTACTCGCGGTCGTCGTCGCGGCGATCGGTTTCGGTTCCGTGGAACCGGCGGCACCGGATGGGCATGCCGGTCCGGCGGTGCCCGGTCTGATCACTCCACCGGCCGAAGCCGGTGTGCCGATCCGAATCGCGTACGGCCGCGAGGCCGATACCTTCGGTGACCTGTATCTGCCCGCCGGTGGGCCGTTGTCCGGATCGTCCGGCCGTTGTCCGGTGGTCGTGTCGATCCACGGCGGCGGCTGGGCGCAGTACCGCGACCTGACCCAGTTCTCCACGCAGGCCCGGCAACTCGCCGAGTCCGGTGTCGCGGTGTGGAATATCGAGTATCGGCGGGTCAACGGGGCCGGCGGCTGGCCGGTGACGCTGACCGACGTCGACGACGCCGTCGCAGCCCTGGCCACGGTTGTCCAGCAGCGCGCCGGCGGACGGCTCGATCTGGACAACGTCCATCTTGCCGGTCATTCGGCGGGCGGGCAGCTGGCGGCGTGGGTCGCGGGCCGCGGGACCGACGGAGCGGCCGTCTCGCGCGGGCTGCACATTCGCAGTGTGACGTTGATGGCGGCCGTATTGGATCTCGACTACGCGGTAGCCCACGGCAACGACGGTTTCGCGCGCAAACTGCTGGGCGGTCTGCCCGACGAGGTGCCCGACCGCTACCGGTACGCCTCGCCGATCGTCAATCTCCCCAGGGGCGTGCACATCACGGCCGTGCACGGCGACGCCGACCGGGTGGTGCCGGTCGAACAGAGCCGCCGTTACGCCGAGGCCGCCCGCCGCGCCGGCGACCCCACCGACCTGCACATCCTGCCCGGCGTCGGGCACGCCGAATTCACCGATCCCGGATCGGCGGCGTGGTCGGTGGCACGGGTGGCGATTCTCGCGAGCATCGCGGAATCGGCGTAGCCGGGCACTGTCCCTGCCCCTGCCCCTGCCCCTGCCCCTGTCGCCGCCACGCGCAGTGCGTCGCGGCGGTTCGGCGGTGCGTTCCGGTGCAGCACTCGGCCGCTGTCGCGTATCGACAGATCCCGCACCTAGCGTGCGGGATCGAGCGAGTCGAGTTCGGTGCGCAGCCGCTCGACCTCGGCGGCGATCTCGTCGCGCAGTTCTTCGCGTTCGGTCAGGCTCAGCCGCAGACTCTCGATGGTCTCGTTCATCGCCGCGAGGCGCCGGTCCGCGCCCTCGAGATGCCATTCGAGCACCGAACGCCGGTCGACGTCGGTACTGGCCGAACCCACCCACTCGACCAGATAGTCCAGCCACTGCGGTTGCTTCGGCATCGGCTCGTCGTCGTCCCAGCCGCGGCGCAGCGCGGGCTTGGGGGAGAGCACGCGCTCCCTGTCGCCGCCGTCGGCGGTGGGGGTGTGCAACTGAATGAGGCTCAGCTTGCCCGCGCTGGTCACCACCGCGGTCACCCGGTATCGCCCGGCGAGATGCATTCTGAGTTCGGCGGTGCCGCGGCCGTCGGCGTCCATCGCGCCCAGCCACGGGCCGTGCGCCGCGCTGAGAATCGATTCGAGGATGCCGAGCTGACCGACGCCGCGTCGCAGCCGGGTCGCTCGCTTGCGCAACTCCTCGGTCGTGGCGGTCATCTGATCCCAGTGCATACCCACGAACATAGTGGCCCCGCCGCGCCGGTTCCCCACCTCCGGTGAGGTGGGGAACCGTCCCGATTACTCCGCTGGCGTCGCGGCCTGCGCACTTCCGCTGGAAAGCGCCTTCACCAGATCGGTGATGCCGGACGAGGAGCCGGTGCCGGTGGGGTCGGGCTCGCCCGGCGCCACCACCGGCGTCGCGGAGACGGTGGCGTCCGCCGCCGCGACACCCGCGCCGCCGCACAGCACGGCCGCCGCGGCGGCACCGATCAGGGTGAGAGTTCCGAGTTTCTTCATTCGGATGAGGTCCTATTCCGTGGATGTCGTTGTGAATGCGGCTGCCACATCGTCAAATCCACTACATCCGGGTGGATTCGGACAGCCCCGAGTGTCCGGGGCGGCAATGCCGGGGGCGGCCCGCCTCGGTGCGCAGGGCTGGACCGGGCCGGTGCTTCGCTTTCAGCGGCCGGTGCCGTGCAATGCCGTGGCGGTGCGGGAATTCGGCGTCGACGCCGGATCCGGGTAGGTGCCGAGCAGCCGGTCGGCGGTGCCGGAGCTGGTGACGGTGAACCAGTAGTGCTCGTTCTTGAAGTGATGCAGCCGGTGGTTGCGCCGGACCGCGGTATACAGGCGGGTGCGCGGCTGATAGTCGGTGTGGATCAGGTAGTGGGTCCACTCGTAGGCCAGACCCAGTGCGCCGACCACGGCGAGGAAGGTCAATCCCAGCCCGATGCGCGGAAAGGCCAGTGCCGCAATGACAACCAGCGCCGGGAAGAGCCAGAGGAAGGTCTGCCACGGGATGAAGATCAGATCCACCCGGCGTGGGTCGGCATGGTGTTCGCGATGTTTGCGCGCGAGCAGGGAATCCAGGGTGAGACGGCCGATCCGACGGGGGCGCCAATGCAGGATGCAGACGTGGATCACCCACTCCGTCACCGGGAAGAATGCCACCATCACGCCGGCGACCAGGACATCGCTGAGCTGCCAGTCGCCCACCGCGATCCGGGCGGCGAGTGCGCCCGCCGGCAGTGTGGTGATGATCCACGGCGAGGGACGGCGCACGAAGACGCCGAAGGCGTCGGGCAGCGTCGTGGTCCGGCGGTGGGAGCGGGTCTCAGCGGTCATCGTCGGCACCTTCCATCGTGCGTATTACGGTGTCGAATTGTGTTGCGGCCACCCGCAACAGCGTGTCCGCGGCGGCGCGGGCCGCGGCCGGGTCGCCGCCGAGGACGGCGGCCGTGAGCCGGCGATAGTGGTCGATGCTGCCGACCTCGGCGGCCATCACGCCCGCCAGCGCGACGATCGCGGGCTCGTAGACCTCGCGCAGTGTGTTGAACAACAGCCGGAACACGATCGATCCGGTGCCATCGACGATGTGGTCCCAGAACTTCAGCGCCTCGAGTTGCTGCGCGACCGGTTCCTGCTGTGCGGCAAGCGATTCCAGGCAGTCCCCGAGTTCGGCGTGCAGCTGCGCGCCGCCGTGCTCGGCGGCCAGGGCGGCTACCTCCCGGCCCAGGACCAGCCGCGCCTGCAGGATGCTCGCGACGACGGTGTGGTCGAACTCGCCGCCCCGCACGATGAGTCGCGGCAGTAGATCCAATCCGGCCGCGCGGCGGAAGTCGCGCACCGTGGTCGCTCCGCCCTGACGCACGTCGATGAGGCCGGTGTGCGCGAGTTTGCGCAGCGCCTCTCGCACGGTCGGCCGCGACACTCCGAGCGCCTCGGCGAGCTGCCGTTCGGCCGGCAGCGTGGCGCCGGCCGGAAGTTCTCCGTCGAGGACCTCGGTTACGAGTTGGTCGAATACCGCGTCGGGGACCGTCTGCCGGTCGATCCGCTGAAAGGCCATGCTCGGACGGTAATCCCGGCTTGGTCAGAGGTCAAGTGGTCAGACCAGTTGAATTCGTGGGAAATCGTCGCACTCCCGCTACGATCGAGCTGTTCCGATACGTGCGGTGATCCCCGAGTTTCACCCGGCGGCGGCCGTCGGGCCGGACCGGCTTTCGTACGCCGCGCAGTCGACCGAGGAGGATGTCCGTGACCACCGAGGAATCCGTGACCGAGAAGTCCGGGCCCGCCGGGCAGCCGGAGATCGCGACGGGACCGATCGTCGTCGCCGTGGACGGTTCACCGACCTCGCTGCAGGCAGTGGCATGGGCGGCCCGCGATGCGGCGCTGGGCGGATCACCGTTGCAGATCGTCCATTCGATCGCGATTCCGGCGAGCTTCGGTCCCGGCTTGGCCGCCGGTACGGCACAGCCCGATTGGCTGCGCACCGACGGTGAGCAGATCCTCACCCACGCCACCGAGGTGGCTCGCGACATCGGCGGACCGGATCTCGATATCGACGCCGAACTGGGCCTGGAGCTGATCATCGGCGACCTGCTGGTGCGGTCGGAGACCGCCGGCAAGCTGGTCGTGGGCAGGCGCGGGCGGGGGGCGTTGCAACGGG
>NZ_PSZE01000032.1 GCF_002933465.1 Nocardia nova | reverse complement strand
TGTATAAGAGACAGCCACCGGACCCAATCCGCAATCCCCACCCAAACCGGCCACCGCCCCGACCCCGACCTCTCCCGCCTCCTCGAACCGAAACCCAAGAGCCGCAAACCCTTGCTCCTCGGCGGAGTCGGAGCACTCGTCGCCGTAGGATTGGCCGCCGGCATCGGAGTGTGGGCGACAAACGGCAATTCGGGCGGGACGGGGCCGACGACGAGCACAGCGGCTATGAGTAGCACGATAGCGACGCCCACCTCTGTTACTTCAGCGGCTCAGGCACGGGGTGCGAACCCTGCATTTGCTGGAAAGATCATCACGATGGTCGACGTTTCTCAGGAAAACAAGTACTCCATTTACCTCGGGGGCACTCCACAGACCAAGTTTTTGCAAGATCTCGGGTTCGTTTACAACTTGAACTATACCCAGCAGGGGGACGAAGTCTCTCCGCGCCCGACACCAGACGGATACAGCGAATTGAAGGCTTCAGCGGAAAGCTACATTCTTGCCGTGCGCAGTGACGAGCATGCGGGCGGAGGCGGGCTACTCGGTCTGCCCTTCTCTATCACCAGCTCGAAAGCCACTGTAATTCCCCTGGATGACCCAGCCGCAGTTTCCGCTATGCGGAACTGGGACGCCTACTCGGAGCAAACCCTTTTGAACAAGTTGTTACCAACACTCCAAGCACAAATTAAGTAACCATAAAACGCTTTACGCCGGCGAACGGATCAGGGGTTTTTCACCAGCAACGCAAGCTGTGCCGCGGCCTTCTGGTTGAGATCCAACTGCTGGTCGCTTGCCACTTCTGCCATATAGCGGCCATACGCGATCGCGCACTGAAATCTCCCGTCCGCGGCGCGGATGGCACTTTCGTTGGGTTCCGCCTTTTTCTTCACGCACTCTATCTCGGGCGAACCCGAGGGCGGTTTCAATTCTGTATACCCTTTGCGATGGGCTTTCATCCAGGCCGACTGCATGCGCCACGCCGATACTTGATCTTTGGTGCGGAATATAACGCTGGCGTTGTATCCCGCCAAATCTACTCCAGCGTCGACCATTAGCTTCTGAAAGACGGTAGCATCTTCAGAGAAATGCAGAATACCACGTGGTAAATAATAAGCCTGCTGAGCGGGACTCACACTGTCGCCCTTCTTGAACGGCAGCGCACGGGTGAGAATGTCTTCCTTGTCGATCATCAGGGAAGACAGTTGATCCAGCGGAGTCGGGACAAACGTTCTCAAAAGATCGACTTGCTTTCCTATCACACCTGCAGCTACCGATGCGATCGCCGCAGCATCCTTTCCCGAATCCACGACCGTGGAATGCACGACTATAGGTCCGGTCGCAAACCACGCGCTCACCAGGCCATAATCTGATTCTGTATGGTATGCGTGCCCATCCGGGTATCCCGGAATCGAGATGTCAGCCGCTGGAACCTTATGGACAAATGCGATTCTCGGGGAATTATTCCAGTCACGTACTGCTGTCTCCATTGCCGCCGACGCACGAGCGGCCGACTCGGGATCGGGAAACCGTAGAAGAGCGTTGGAAATCTGCAAGCCGTTTCGTTTTCCGTCGCCGCGGGAGACCCACGCGCCACCGGCGAAGTTGTTTTCGGCTGCAGCCCGCGTAAGCGCCTCCAAACCATCGGTGCTGAATCCGGACGTCTCGTACTCGGCGACGTCGCGTACACGGTAAAGAATACCGGTCGGATCCAGCTTGCCCGTCAATGTCACGTTCAGCTCGAATGGATCCACCAGATAGTTCGCCATTCGTTGTGCCTCCCGGACCGTGCGCTCCTCAGCCGACAGACTCGACTCAGGAGGTATATGAACCGAAGTGCTGTAAGGGCCCGGATCCAACTGCGACACGTCGACAACCAGACTCGACGGCAAGGCAGTACCTGAGACCCCACATGCCGACACAAACGCCGTGGCGCACGAGACGATCACGGCGACAACAGTGATCCGCAAGAACTTCGCCATTTGATTCAGTCCATTCCCCCGAGAGTGGCTCTACTGATTGTTGGCCAGGACAGCATATTGGGCCGCTGCTTGCTGACGAACGTCAATCAACTGATCCGACTTGACCATGGCGACGTATCGCCGATACGCAACATAACAATTGTATTTTGTAGCCGACGGCGACGAAGGCGACGAATACTCGAGGCATTTCGACTCGGGCAGCCCAGGCGCAGGCCCGAGCTCCTTCTTTTTCTGCTTGTCCTTATCGAGAACGGTTGCAGCATCTGCCAAAAAGGCTCTTGCAGCCTGCGAGTCCCGAGTGCGAAACAAGAATCTCCCCTGAGATGCCGCAACTCGATCGACTCCGAACCTGTCCATCATCTGAGCCCTGCCCGCAATGTCGGATTGAAATATCGAGAAACCGCGCGGCGTAAGGACAATGTCAGATTCCGGACTCGGTCCAGAAATCGTCCCGTACGGCTGAAGCATACGAACCAGCATGTTATCCGGATCCTGTTTCAACGTTTTGAAGTCGGACACGGGCGTCGGCCGAAATTGGTCCAACCTATTTGTTTGCTCGGCGATATACTTCGTCACCATGGCTATCAAGGCGTTCTTGTCCACAGTATGACGACCAGCGTATACCGCAATAACGAATTCTCCGTGCGGTACGATTACGCCGATTGTCGGGACCATCGGCCGCCAATGGGCCAGAGCATCCGAAATATCCGGCAATTCGACCGCAACGTTATCTGGGCTCCAGGCGAAATCTGCCGCGTCCATCTCCGCCGCCGCGGACTTTGCCGCAGCATGATCAGGAAAGCGAATGATCGTTGCGGTGAGGCCTTCGAACGCGCCGTTTTCGAAAGTCTTCCCGTCGCCGATACTCGCATCCGCGGCTGCGGTCCGGACTGCCATAACCATCCCAAATTTGGCGACGATCGGCTTCATGAAAGCTGGCAGTTGCAGGGTAACGTCGTCCGGGTTCATTTCCAGCTTTCCGCCCAGACCGTAAACATACTTGTGGTCCACTTCGTAGGGGGAGACCACGGCGTCGGCCAATCGGACAGCTTCCAGAATCGGAGGTTCGCTCTCGAGCAGAGAATCGAATATCTTCGACTTATCCGTAGAATACGAGCCAACGTCCAGGGTCCGAATGTCGATTTCTCCCGGAACCGCCTCCCCCGATACCGTTGACGTACAGGCCGCTGTCAAAGCAACCGACACTGCCGCCACACATAGCGCCACTCGTTTACCGCGAATCGTCACACTGCTCCAAATCGATCGGATACGCGAAGGTGGCGGGGTCCGAAACGACCCCGCCACCTTCCATCACTGACAGATGCGTCCCGGATCAGCCGAACGACTTGGCAGCGAGAGCATCGGCCTCACGCATGTGGTCGCCGCCCGCGGACACAGCGACGCCAAGCTTCGCAAGCTTCGCGACCAAGTCGTTGGAGGATGCCCGCCACTTGTTCTGAATTTCCTGGAACGCGACAGTACCCTGACCGTCCGACCAGTGGTCCTGGATGAACCGCTGGAACATCTGCTCGAAATGCTCGAGTTCGTTGGTGATGTTCTGCGCCTGCTGGCTCAGGCCGGTACCGGCGTCGTTGATGGCGTCAAAGTTGTATGACAGCAGCTCGAAGTCACTCACGGATAAACCTCTCTGTTCGGAATGGGATCTAGTGTGGCCTGGTCGCGGAACTCACATCTTGAGCTGCGGAACCTCGACCATATCGGCGGCATGGATGCGCTTGTAATTCTCGAGCTCGCTGTCGGAGAACTGGGAGGCGATGGTCTTCACAGTCTGCGCATTGGTATTCAGCTCTTCGTTGAGCTTCGAGGCGGCAGCCAGGAATTCTTCCATCGCGCTCTGAAATGCTCGGCCCGCTTGCCCCTGGAACGACGGATTATTCACGTTGTCAGCGATCTGATGGGCTGCTGTGATCAAGCCCGCGATATCGTCGTGCTTTTTCTGCATGTCCTGCGAGAACTTATCCATCTGGGGTGCTGATGCCTTGAAACCCATTTTGACTCCTGAACGTTGGTAAGTTGCTGCCCCAGGCAGCCGGTGGACTGGTCCCTATATCTTGGTTGGACGCGTGGCCCTCGTCATCGGTTCCATCGGTTCCCCCTGAATTTCCGAGAACCCGCCAGGAGTGGACAACCAGCGACCGCACGACGTGCGCACACATGGATTCGTTTGTGCTCTACCTCCCCTTCACACCCGGGCGGGCTACATGTGCCCGCGGCCGATGAGTCACGACCTCCGAAGTCGATCCTGCCGCTCTCGAAGGCCAAGCCCCGCATGGACACCCGGCCCCTCTCGACGCTTCCGGAACTGTCCTGGTTTGAGAGTGCCACCTTCGCGCGGTAAGCGCCAGCGACTGAGCAGACTCGACTCGGTAGGCCCGGCGTGGCACCGGCTACCACCACCGAAAGCCGGCGTCATTGCTCCGGGCTCCACGCCAGTTGAACCAGCCTCGGACCTTGACGGCTGATGAATGTGCCGCGTCCCGGCGGCATCTCGCTCGGACGTACGTTCCCGAAGAGGTTCCCTTCGTCGCGGCTGCCGCTCATCACCAACGCGTAGGCGCCCACATCCTTCATTCGGGAAATCACCGGCTCGTACATCGCGCGGGACGCACCACCGGAGCGACGAGCGATAATCAGGTGGAAACCGACGTCCTTGGCGTGCGGAATGTACTCGACAAGGACGTTGAGAGGATTGCCGCTCTGGGTGACGACGAGGTCGTAATCATCGACCACCACGTATATCTCGGGGCCAGTCCACCAAGACCTTTCGCGCAGTTCCTGCTGAGTGATGTTCGGTCCGGGCATCCGCTGGCGGAGGATTTCGGCAACCTGCTGCATCATCCCCGCCAGCATTTCGCTGGAGGGCGCGTATCCGGCCAGATGATCGGTCTCCACCAAGCCGAGCAGTGTCCGGCGGTAGTCACCGATCACCAGCTTCGCGCTCGATGGAGAGTTCGACGCGACAATGTTTCGTACGATGTTGCGCAGGAGGTTCGTCTTGCCACATTCGGTGTCACCGAAGGTGATGAAATGTGGCAGTTCGCCGAAGTTCAGGGACACCGGTGCCAATTCGGCTTCGTTGAGACCGATCGGCACCGACAGGTTAGGCACCGACAAATCGAATCCCGCCGGCCAACCCCCCATCAGGCGCAGTAGGTCATCCCTTTGAAGCAGTTCGGGCAGCATGCGTACCTGCGGCGCCGGGTGGCCAGGTGTGGCAGCCGCCATCCGTTGCACCGCGTCCGCCACGCCGATACCGAGATTCTCCGGATTCGAGTCCCCGTCCACACGAGGCAAAGCCGTCAGCATGTGCTTTGCATCCGGAGTCATACCGCGTCCCGGACGGCCCTGTGGAACCATGGCAGCGACACGACGGCCCAGATCGGAATCCATCGGGTCACCCAGGCGAAGTTCGATGCGGGTGCCGATCTGGTCTTTGAGGGCGGGACGCGCTTCGGCCCAGCGGTTCAGCGCGATCACGACGTGCACACCGTACGAGAGCCCCTGCGTGGCAAGGTTCATGATCGGCTGTTCGAGGGCATCGAAGTCCTGACGGATCGATCCGAAGCCGTCGACCACCAGGAAGACATCGCCGAACGGGTCCTCGTGTGCGCCCGCGGCCGCAGGACTGGTCGACGGATCCGTACCGCGCAGCCTGCGGAAGTCGGCCATCGACTCGATGCCCAGTTGGCGGAAACGCATTTCGCGCTGACGGACGATGGCGGTCATCTCGGAGATGGTGCGGCGGACTTTGTCCACATCCAGGCGCCCCGCCACCGAACCGACGTGTGGGAGGCCCTCGATCCCCGCCAGCGTGCCACCACCGAAATCGAGGCAGTAGAACTGCACCTGTTCTGCGGTGTGGGTCAACGCCATACCCATGATCAAGGAACGGAGTGCGGTCGATTTACCGGACTGGGGGCCACCGACAATGGCGACATTGCCGCGGGCACCGGACAAATCGATCACCATGGGGTCGCGCCGCTGATCGTACGGGCGGTCCACTGTTCCTATGGCAGTGCGCAAACTCGCGACCGGGCTGTAGTCACCGGTCAGAATCGAGCGTGGGATGAGCTGATCGAGGGTCGGCGCGTCATCCAATGGCGGCAACCAGATTTCGTGGGCCGCGCGACCGTGTCCCTGAATGCGCGACACCAGCATGCCCAGGTTGGAGATCTTCTCGGCGCCTTCGTCCTGCTGAACTTCCTCGACCATGCTGGGCTCGGGAGGCAATGGGAGACGGTCGCTGGCACGGAAGGGCACCTGCCCGGCAATGAAGGGGCGGGCGTTGATATCGATTTCCCCGCCGACAATTCCCGCCTGAGTCACTTCTCGCTGGGAACCGCCACCCACATAGGCCCCGGAAACATAGGAAGCCTGAAACCGCTGAATCTCACCGGAATCGGACTTCAGATAACCACCACCCGGATTGTTCGGCAGGTTGTAGGCATCGGGAACACCCAATACCTGACGAGATTCGTTGGCCGAGAACGTCTTCAGGCCGATGCGGTAGGACAGATGCGATTCCAGGCCCTTGAGCTTGCCTTCTTCCAAGCGCTGCGAGGCCAGGAGCAGGTGCACGTGGAGCGATCGACCCAGACGGCCGATCATCACGAACAGCTCGGCGAAATCGGGGTGCTGACTGAGCAGTTCCGAAAACTCGTCGAGCACGACGAACAACGCCGGCATCGGGTCGAGGTCGGCTCCGGCAGCGCGAGCCTTCTCGTATTCGAGGACATTCGCGAAGTTGCCTTTGTCACGGAGCACCTCTTGGCGGCGATTCATCTCGCCCGCCAGCGCATCCTTCATGCGGTCGACGAGGTCCGCTTCCTCCTCCAGGTTGGTGATGATGGCCGCTACGTGCGGAACACCTTCCAAGCCCAGGAAGGTCGCACCACCCTTGAAGTCGACCAGAACCAGGTTCAGTTGGTCCGGCGAATGCGTTGCCAGCATCGAGAGCACCAGAGTGCGAAGGAATTCCGACTTACCGGAACCGGTCGCACCGATACACAGGCCGTGCGGCCCCATTCCACCCTCGGCCGCCTCTTTGATATCCAGATAAACCGGCAAGCCGTCCGCGCCTACACCGAACGGCACCCGCAACCGGTCCCGACCGTAACGTGGTTTCCATCCGTTTTCCGGGTTGAAGGCCCCGATATCGCCCAGGCCTACCAGTTTGGCCCAGCTATCGATGACCTCTCCATTCTCCTCGACCACGGCTTCGCCGCCGCGCTGGACCGGCGCCACCCGGAACGGGGCCAACCGCCGCGCGACCTGTTCGGCCTGCCGCGCGCTGATGCGGTCGATGAGGGCGAAGCGTTCCATATTGCCGGTGGCGCCGCGGCCGACGCATTCACCGTTCTCGACAACCATCTGAATGCCGCGCGAAACCGCCAGGCGCGGAGCGTAACTGCACAGATCGATGATGGTGACGCCCTCGTACCCGGATTCCCGCAGCGAATCCTCTTCGGCCTCGAGCAGACCACCGTCGACGATGATGATGATGTGGACCAGATTCTGATTGGCGGGCTGGTTACGTGAGTAACGAACCCGATTGTGCAGCAGTGGATTCAGGCCATCGGCAAGTTCCCGGATCGAACCGTAGACCATGCGCTCGGTGCCCACACCGTCCTGGGCATCCGGATGCTGGGTGTGCGGGAGCCATTTGGTCCACTCCCATTCCGGTGCGGTGTCGGCGCCGCAGACCACCGCGACCAGGACCTGGTCTGGTGCCTGAAACATGCACAGCTGCAACAACATCGCGCGCGTCATATCGCGCGCCTGGGCGCGGTCGCCGTTGAGCTGGATGGTGGCGAAGCCCTTGACGGCGATGGCGGTCGGCAGATTCGGGACCGTGGAATGGGTACGGACGAAACGGCGCAGCGATACGGCCGCGATCGGCTCGAGTTCCTCGACCGGGCCGGTTTCCGGTGAGACCAGGCGGGTGGCCAGGCGCTGACCGCCCAGGCCGATCCGCGCATGGCAGAAGTCCTTGTCCCCCGGTCGGCGTTCCCACATGCGGCTGGTGCCGGCCAGCATCCACACCAAACCCGGTTCCGGATGGCTCCATTCGACCGCCGCGCGTTGCTGGGAGGCGGTTTCGTCGACATCCTTACGGACCTGATCCAGGTAGCGCAGGTAGTCCTTGCGGTCCTCGTTGGCCTCAGCGGCCTTCTGCCCCTTGCCGCCCTGACCGGCGAACATGCCGACCATGGAGAAGACCATCATCATCGGGAACATCATGCTCATCGGGTTGGAGGCGATACCTCCACCGCGGGTGAACATGATGGCCATCATTCCGACCATGCCGACGACCATCACAACGGGCATCAGTTTGCCCAGCAGACTGCCCGGTATAGCGCGTGGAATCTCCGGCGGCGGTTGCAGTGTCACTTCGCCGCCCGGCGACCTCGGAACCTCCCGGCGCGCACGACGCTGGAACCTGACAGTGCTCATCGTCGGAAGATCCCCCTTCGGCGGCTGTACTGCGGACTCAGTGTAGAGGCAGCGGCCGACATGTCGTACAGTTCGACCAGCATTCTGCACGGACCGGCCGCGCCACCGCAAACCGGAGCGCATGCTGAAACACCAGGTAGAGACGGAGTTGGGGGAAGCGTGACGCACGCGCGACTGGACCACATCGAAGAGGATTCGAGCCGCGGAATAGTCCGGGCGCCCGATCTGGCGCGGGTGACAATTCTGGCCAAGCACACGCAGGTCGATATGGCGATTCCGGTCGACGTTCCGGTCGCCCTCGTCATTCCGAGCGTGGTCGACATGGTGGCACAGCACAGCCGCACCAACGATTTCGACAGCAGCGGCGAACAATTCCAGCCGGCCGAATGGGTGCTGGCGCGCATCGGGCAGCCGCCGTTCTCCAATTCACTCAGCCTCGGTGAGCAAGGCGTTCGCGACGGCGAACTGCTCATGTTGGAAAGCGCCGATCACGTCGCGCCCAGTCCGCTGTTCGACGACATCATGTACAACGTCGCGATCGCCGATACCGACCATTTCCGCAGCTGGTCACCGCAGGTCGCGCGGATCACCGGATCGATCATCGCGGTGCTGACCATGCTCGCCGGGTGCACCGGCCTGCTCGCCGCGCCGGATGCGATGGCGGGCTGGATCACCGGGTCCATCGCCGCGGTGCTGACGATTCTGCTGGTGGTGGCCGGCACGGTGATGAGCCGCATGTACGGCGACACCGCCTCCGCGCTGGTTCTCGGCGGTTGTGCGCTGCCGAGCGCATTCGCCGCCGGCATGTTGATCGTGCCCGACCATTACGGCTGGGCGAATCTGCTGCTCGGCTCGGTACTCGTCGGTGCGACGGCACTGCTGGCCTGGCGCGTCAGCGGGGTCGGCCTGGCCCTGTTCATCGGCGCCACAACACTTTCCGTCTTCGCCATCCCCGCCGCGTTGGTCGGCCTGCTCACCTCGCAGCCGGTCAAGGCCATCGGCGCGGTCGCCGCCGCGCTCGCGCTCGGCGCCCTGTCGCTGGCACCGCGAGTGTCGATGCTGCTGGCGAAACTGCCACTGCCGCCGGTACCTTCGCCCGGCACCCCGATCGATCCCACCGAGGACGATCCCGACGATCACCGCGCATTGCCCACGATGGACGTGCTGCGCACGAAATCCGAACGCGCGCGGATGTATCTGGCCGGCCTCGTCGGCGCGACCACACTGGTGACCGTGATCGGAGCGCTGGCCTCGACCGATCCGGCCTCGGACAGTCCCTATTGGCCCGGTATCGCGCTGGCGCTGGTCTGCGCGGTGGTGCTGATGTTCCGCAGCCGCACCTACGTCAGCGCCGAGCTGGCGGTGGTGCTGCTCGCCGGCGGTGCGGCCATTTTGCTGATCATGACGGTCGGCGCGGCCTTCGTGGTGGAACAGCCGCTCGCGGTGTTCGGCGCCGCCATGGTGATGCTCATCGCCGCACTGATCCTGGGCACCATCGTGCCGAACCAGTCGGCGACACCGCCGATGCGCCGCGCGGTGGAGCTGCTGGAGTACGGGTTCGTCGCCGCCGTCCTGCCGCTGGTGTTCTGGGTAGCCGAGCTGTACACGCTCGTTCGATCGCTCTGAGCCGCGCATGAATCCGAAAATGTTCGGGCGCAGAGCAATTCGAGTCGCGGCGGTCGTCGCAGTGCTGGGGCTGAGCGCCTCGACCGGCGCGGGGGCCGCGATCGCGGACAAACCGGTGGTGAACCCGGGGGCGCTGCCGTCCGGCGGTAACCCGGCGCCGCCGGACGCCACCGAGCAGCCGGCGAATTCACCCTGTGCCAGCACGAGCACCGGCGGTGACGGCCCGACCGTGCCGACCGCGCAGCGCAGTCTGGAACTGGATAAGGCGTGGCAGTTCAGCAGGGGCGCAGGGCAATTGGTAGCGGTGATCGACACCGGCGTGATGCGCCATCCCCGGCTGCCGGGCATCATCCCGGGCGGCGACTACGTCTCCGCCGGCGACGGCACCGACGACTGCGATGCGCACGGAACCTTCGTGGCGGGCATCATCGCCGCGACTCAAATTGCGGGACAAGGTTTTTCGGGCGTCGCGCCGCAGGCGCAGATCCTGAGCATCCGGCAGACCTCGAGCTATTTCCAGAAGAAGGGCGCCGGCCGCGACAAGGGGCCCGACGCCATGCCCGAGGGGTACGGCACCACCCACACCCTGGCGCAGGCGGTGCGCCGGGCGGCCGATATGGGCGCGACGGTCATCAACATGTCCGAGGTGGCCTGCCAGGCCGGGGCGATTCCCGACGACGACCTCGGCGCCGCGGTACATTACGCCGCCGTCGAGAAGAACGTCGTGGTCGTCACGGCCGCGGGTAACAACGACAAGTGCAAGGGGACCAACCCGGTCATCGATCCGCTGGATCCGAGTGCGGATCCGTGGACGAAGGTCGATCTGAACGTCTCGCCCGCGCGGTGGGACGACTATGTGCTGCCGGTGGGCTCGATCGACGACAACGGCCAGCCCTCGAAGTTCACCGTGCCGGGCCCGTGGGTCGGCGTCGCGGCACCGGGTGAGAATCTGACCTCGCTCGACCCGCACTGGGACGATCCGCGCAGCAAGGGCACCGCCGTCGCGAAGGTGGATCAGCAGGGCAAGGCCGAGCCGATCTCCGGAACCAGTTTCGCCTCACCGTATGTCGCGGGGGTGGCCGCGCTCGTCCGTGCCCGCTACCCGGAACTGAGCGCGCTCGACGTCATCAAGCGGATCGAGGCCACCGCCCACGCGCCCGCCGAGGGGTGGAACCCGTATGTCGGATACGGCGCGGTCGACCCGGTGGCCGCGCTCACCGCACAGGTCCCGAACTCGTTGCCGCCCAAGCGGCCCAGTGCCGCCAAGAGCTGGCAACTCCCGGTGCCGACCACTCCCCCGGCCCCCGACCACACCTCCCGCAACGTGGCGCTGATCGGAACCGGTGTCATCGGCGTGCTCGCCGTGCTCGGATATCTCGCCTCGTTCCCGCTGCGCCGCCGCTTCGGTGATCGCGGCGAGTGAGGCTCAGCGCGGCTCGTCGAACCGCCAGCGCGTCGCGCCGCCCGGTTCGACTGTCGACAGCGCCGTCGCCGCGCGCACCGCGATGCGGTAGACGTACCAGGGCGGCGGGCCGGCCGACGGCGCGCTGAAATCGGCGGTCAGGGCCGTGCCCGACTCGTCGACCCGGCACGGCCATCCCTCGCCGGCCCAGTCGGCGGCCCGCTGTGCCACCGTCGCCGGGTCGGTGACGCGTTCGGCGGTGCCGTTCACACTGAGGTCGAAGGTATCCAATGCGACGCCGATCGTGCAGCGCGGATCCCGAGAAATGTTGCGGGCCTTGCGTGTTCGCGGGCCGGTTTCGAACCAGAACGCACCGTCGACCCAGAGCGCGCCCACCGCGGTCATATGCGGACTGCCGTCCGGATCGATCGTGGCCAGCCAGCAGGTGTGCCGATCGGGGCCGCCCGTACCGGGCGCCTGCGGGAATCCGGCGTCCAGACCGGCCACGACGGCGGACCAGTCCAGCGGATCCAGCTCGTACAGTTCGGCGAGGTTGGTCGTCTGCATAGTGTCCATGATGGTGCGACGAGGCGCGGCGACCGGATTCATCGGTGCGCGTGCCATCGATTCGCCCGTTATAGGCGATATGCCCTGGTCGGCACGGGTCAATCCGTCCAAGATCGACACGGGCTGCCCGGCGATGACTCAGTATTTCTGACAGCGGCGGTCCAGCGGTACGGCCGTCGCGGGTCGTCGCACGAGGGGCAGGAACAGCCATGACAGTCGCCGGCAGGCAACGTCTCACTCCCGATCAGCGCAATTCGTTCATCGCGGCCCAACTGGGCTGGACGATGGACGCTTTCGACTTCTTTCTGGTCGTCTTCGTCTATGCCGATATCGCCGCTTCCTTCGATATGCCGAAATCCGACGTCGCGTTCATCACCACCGCGACGCTGATCATGCGCCCGGTGGGCGCGCTGCTGTTCGGTCTGTGGGCCGACCGGGTGGGCCGGCGTATTCCGCTGATGGTCGACGTCGCCTTCTACTCGGTGATCGGGTTCCTGTGCGCCTTCGCACCGAATTTCACTGTGCTGCTGATACTTCGGTTGCTCTACGGCATCGGCATGGGTGGGGAATGGGGCCTCGGCGCGGCGCTGGCGATGGAGAAGATCCCCGCCGAACGGCGCGGCTTCTTCTCCGGACTCCTGCAGGAGGGCTACTCGTTCGGCTACCTGCTCGCCTCGCTGGCCTCACTGCTGGTGATGAACTGGCTCGGCCTGTCCTGGCGCTGGCTGTTCGCGCTCTCGGTGATTCCGGCCCTGATCATCCTCGCGATCCGGACCCGCGTGGGTGAATCGGAGGCGTGGGAGAGCAGCCGCGAACATATGCGGCTCACCCAGACCTCGTTGCGTGATGTGGTGATGAACCCGGTCGTGATCCGCCGCTTCGCCTACCTCGTCCTGCTGATGACCGCGTTCAACTGGATGAGCCACGGCACCCAGGACGTCTACCCGACCTTCCTGTCCGCGGTCGACAACGGCGGCGCCGGGTTGTCCTCGGCGACCGCCAAATGGATTGCGGTGGTGTACAACATCGGCGCCATCATCGGTGGTCTGGTGTTCGGCAGCCTGTCGCAGAAGTACGGTCGCCGCTACACCATCATCTTCTGCGCACTGCTCGGACTGCCGATCGTGCCGCTGTTCGCGTATTCGACGACCGCGGCCATGCTGTGCCTGGGATCGTTCCTGATGCAACTGGTCGTGCAGGGCGCCTGGGGTGTCATCCCGGCACATCTGACCGAACTGTCGCCCGACGCTATCCGCGGCTTCTATCCGGGCGTGACCTACCAGCTGGGCAATCTGCTCGCCTCGCTCAATCTGCCGATCCAGGAGCGGGTGGCCGAAAGCCACGGATATCCGTTCGCCCTGGCCGTCACCATCGTGCCGGTGCTGATCGCGGTGGCCTTCCTGACCCTGATCGGCAAGGAGGCCAAGGGAATTCGCTTCGGCACGAACGAGAGCGCGTTACCCGAAACGCCCGCCCGGCAATAGCCGGGCTGGCTAGTTCTGCGGTTGCTGCGCCGACTGGTCCTGCTTGGAACGCACCAGCTGCTTGGCCGGATTCGGATCCGGCGCCACGCCGTCGTGGGCCACCATGGCCTCCTGACGACCGAGCGTCGGA
Source organism: Nocardia nova (assembly GCF_002933465.1). Classification (GTDB taxonomy): domain Bacteria; phylum Actinomycetota; class Actinomycetes; order Mycobacteriales; family Mycobacteriaceae; genus Nocardia; species Nocardia nova_B. Next base: position 67,309 of record NZ_PSZE01000032.1, on the reverse strand, counting down.
CCGGCGGCGAGCAGGCCGACGATCTGATACGGCGCGAGTTCGGGTTTGGCCTTGTCGGCGTCCATTCCCAGCGCCTTCTGCGCCGCGGCGTCCTTGATGCCGTAGCGCACGCCGGTGTCGGCGATGAAGAACATGCTGTCGCGGCGCTGGCTGTCGGCCTCGATACCCGTGGTCTGGACGAAGAATCCCGAGCCGGGTGTGGAGTAGAAGGCATCGACGTTCGGCCCGGAACCGTCGGCCTGCGCCAGCGGCGTGGTCTGCGCGCTGTCCGGAATCGGCAGCGAATGTCCGGTCAGCACAGCCAATTCCGCGCGCTTACTGCCGTCGGCCTTGTCGGCCGCACCGGACAGCGGCTTCCAGGACATGCATTCCACCGGCTGATCCTTCGAATCGACGATGGCCGGCGCGGACGTCGGATACTGCTGGACCGGAAGGTCGTTCGACGGCGGCGCCTGGGTGCTGTCGTACTGACTGATCTCGGGATTTTCCGAAGCCGTCGGGTTGGAGTTGCGGATGATGTCGGCGGTCAGCGGCGAGATGGGCTGCAAACCGTCGTGCAGGACCACGTAGTACTGGTCCTTGGTGTCGACATGCACCACATCGCCGATGCGGTGATTGCTCAGTGAATACGCCGGGGTGCCACCGGGATCGACGATTTTCGGCGGCGTGATGGGCAGGACCTCGGGCACCGCGTTCAGCAGACCGGCACTGATCGGACGGGGAGTCATCCCGCGGATCTTCAGCGCCTCGGTCACTTTCGGATCGTTCATATCGACCCGGGCGCGCTGATTGTCGTAGATCAGATAGGCGGCGTCGCGGCCCTGCACCAGCAGCGCCTTACCCGAATCCAGCTTGGTGGCCTTGGAACCCAGCGACGGATCGCCGGCGAGCACCGTGGTGGTCAGCTCGCGGCTGCCGTCGTTCTTCAGCTCGTCGCAGATCGACCATGCGCGCCCCTTGCCGTTGCTGTCGAAATTCAGCGACGACGGCGCGCCCGGAATGCCGATCAGCGCTCCCCGCGGCTTCTTCGACAGCTCGGATTCTTTGATGGACACCGCTTTTGCGGGTTCGCCGACCGCGAGCCGCGCCGACGCGAGGTTCAACGACGGGTGCACGACACCGTCGATGACGGCGTAGACGGCGCCGGAATCCTTGCCCAGCAGGATCTTGTTGTCGCCGATCGACCCCTGCGGCCGCAGCAGCGCGAGCACGCCGCAGCCGGCCAGCGCGACGACACCCAGTACCAGCCCGGCGGCATAGGCACGCGATTGCGAGCGCATCGGATCGTGCAGCATCCGCACGTCCCGGCGTACCAGGGCGTGCTCCATTCGCCTGACCAGGAAGCGATAGCCGCTCACCTGCCAGCGCGTAGTGGGCTTTGAAGGCATGAGTCCTCCCCCGAACAGTGCTCGCGTTCGCCCAACACAGTACAGTTCAGCAGGACTGAAGTTCAGCTCGGCCATCGAGGAATCGGCCGACACCGGGTACTTGGGGGACGACGATGGCCGAATCCAGCGGCACCAACAGCCGCCCGCTCCTCGGACGGATCTCGCTGCCGAATCTGCTGGCCGCACAGTTACTGGGACTGCTCGTCGGCGTCGTCGTGCTCGCGGTGGGGGTACCCGGCTGGTACGCACTGGGTGCCGCGATCGTGGCCGGCCTGGTGCTGCTCATCCCGATCGGCAAGCGCACCCTCGCCTCGTGGATCGCGACGGCGTGGCGCTATGTCACCCGCCAGGACTACGACCTCGGTGACACAGTCGATTTCCGTGGCCCGGACGGCCGCTCGCTCGGTCTGTACTGGGAAGGCAGCCGCGTCGTCGCCGTCGTCGAGGTGCTGCCGCCCAAGGGCGGTCTGACCCGGATCGACCGCAACACCGTGCACGCGTCGCATCTGCTGCCGCTGCCCGAACTGGCGCAGTGCCTGAGCCAGCACGACATCCTGCTGTCCGGTATCGACATCATCAGCCACGGCCACCGCAGCCGCTCCGGCACGCCCGCGGGGCCGATCTACGAATCGCTGCTCGGTCCGCTGCCCGCGACCGCACACCGAACCGTCTGGCTCGCAATCAGTTTCGACGCACTGGCCTGTCCGGAGGCCGCGGCACGGCGCGGCGGCGGCACGGAGGGCGCGGGCCGGGCGGTCACCATCGCCACCCAGCGCATCGTGCGCGCACTCGAGGATGCCGACTGCGCCTCCCGGGTGCTCACCGCGCCCGAGATCCGCAAGGCCGTCTGGCAGATCAGCGCCGGTGTCGACCCGCGGACGCTCACCCATCGCTGGCGCTACGCGGAACTGGGCAACAGCGTGAACATCGGCGCGGCGGTCGACCCCAAGCAACTCGGCTCGGATCTGCTGGCACAGCTGTGGGTCGCGCCGTCGCGGGGGACCACCGTGGCGGTCCGCCTGCGACCGGGTAGTGCGCCCGAGACGGTGAACATCGGTGCGGCCTGGCGATTGACCGCCCGCGAGCTGCCGGAGAAGACCAAGCGCAAGGGCATGGTGTCGCTGAGCGGCCGGCATCGCCAGAGTCTGCTCGCCCACCTGCCGATCGCCATTCCCGGCGTCGACGACACCGTTCCCATGAGCCAGTACCCCATCGATGTGGTCGGTGCGCTGCATCTGCCCTCCTCGGGCTGCGGTCAGTTGATCGGTTCCGACGAGGAAGGCAACGGCGTCGCGGTTCGCCTTATCGGACAGGGTATTTCGACCGTCTACGTGGCAGGCGAGCTGTATCTGGCACAGCAGCTGGTGTTCCGCGCACTGGCCGTCGGCGAGCGCATCCTCATCCGCACCGATCGCCCGCACGCGTGGGAACAGCTGGTCACCACCATCGGCAACCCCGAGCGGCTCACCATCGCGGTGGAAACCCACCAGAGCGACGCCGGATTCACCGCGGCCGTGGTCGACGGTGTGCTCGCGCCCGCACCGCACGCCGGTGTCACCACGATCTACGTCACCGGTGATCCGATGGACTGGCCGGCCACCAACCCGGATCTGTCGATCCACCAGCCGGGCGCGATCGGCAACCACGTGGTGATGCGGACCGGAACCACTCAGGTCGATCTGACGCTGGTCTCGATTCCCCGGGAGACGACCTATATCGGCAGCCCGCGGGGCCGCCGCCCGATGCCGCAGCAGGATTCCCGGCAGCGAGTCGCGCAGGCGCACGGGTAATTTCCGCCCCACCGGGGCCGAGTGCGGGGCACCTGCTTACGTCGGCGCGGAGGCCCGACCGGCTCAGCCCGGGTATGGGTCGGTTCTGCGTGCCGTGCGCAAATGACGTGCCCACCAAGCCCATTGCCGCAGGAGCCGTTGCGCGGCGTCGACAGCAGCCCCGTCGGCGGTGTTGCCGTCCGCGTCGAATTTGCGTTTGGCCTCGTGGAAACTCACGGTCTCGCGAATCGACACCATATGGATTTCCGCGACGACCTGGCGCAATTGCTCGACAGCCCGCAGACCGCCCGACAGTCCGCCGTAACCGACGAATCCGATCGGCTTGGCCCGCCACTCGCGCTTGGCGCTGTCGAGCGCCGTCTTCAGCGAGGCGGGATAGCCGTGGTTGTACTCGGAGGTGACCGCGACGAATCCGTCCGCGGCGCCGACCCGCTCGCGGAAGGCCTCGACCTGCGGCGTCGTCGTCAGGTCGGTGGGCAGGGGGGTGTCTGCCAGATCGATGACCCCGACGTCGAGGCCGGTGTCGGCGCGCGCCGTGCGCAGGAACCAGTCGGCCACCACGGGCGCGAACCGCTCGGGCCGCACACTGGCGACGATGACCTCCAACCGCAGCGGATCGTCCATGGCGTCAGCCTAGTCGGCACACTCGCCGCAGCGACGGCCTGCTCGCGGGCCGCACCGGCGGCACCGATACCCTGTGCCCCGGGCGAAAATCTTCGAGCACCATATTGGACGGCTATGGCCGATGGCCGCGACAGGCGGGGCGCCGCGGATCGATCAGGAGGGGGCGAAATTCGTGATTCTCGGACATTGGTTGCTGATCGAAACACTCGACGTTCCGCCCACCTGGTCGGTCCTGGCCGTCGACACCGCACCGCGGCGATGGAAATCGTTGGCGCGCACCGTTCCCACCCGGCTGATGCCGATCCTCACCGCCGCGGCCGCGAGCGGTGAGAGGGTCGAGCGGCAGCTGCCGAAGTCCCGACATGCCTGGTCCGGACATAACGCCCGCGCGATCGCGCTGACCGGGCCCGACGACCGGGTGCACGCGGTGCAGCTGTGGGTGGGCCCCGGCGAGCCACCCGCGCCGCCGTCGGTCGCGACCCTTCTGCTCGACGCGCGCACCCGGCGCACGGAAGTGCGTTCCGCGGGTCGGGGCCCGGCATTCGACCGCAAGCGCAGCGTCTGGATCGGAGCCGAATCCTTCGAACATGTCGAACGTTTCGACGATGCCCTGGATCTGGCCGCGATCGTGACACGCGCCACACCCGGATCGCGCTGGTGCGGCGAAATCTGCGTGCGCACGCCGGAGGGGCTACACACGTTGATGATGGCGACACGCAACTCCGCCGCCGATCCCTACCTGTGGCGCGGCATTCTGGCCGATGTCACCGACAGCGTTGCGCCGCAGCCGAAGTCCTTCGAGGCGGCCACGATCGACGCCCTGGTCAGCCGCAATCCCGGAATGTATCTGGTGGTGGTCGACACCGAGCGAGTCCGGGTGATCCGGTGGATCAGCGCGCCGGTGCCGGGACTGGACTGGTCCGGCGGCACGGACGAACGCACGCTGCCACACCCCGGCGACCGGGAGCGAATCATCGCCGCGCGCACGGCGATCCGGGCCGGCGCGCCGTCGTGGACGCTGCCGAACCTCCGGCTGGCGGATACGACCGGAGGCTGGCTCACCGTGGACGTGGAGGTCTCACCACTACCCCACGGTCCGGACGGCACCGGCGTCCCCCATTTCGCGCTGGCCCGGATCGATCTCCGTGAACCCGCCACTCCCTAGCGGTCGATGCGGCGTGGAGAGTCCGTCAGGGCAGTTCGAACGGCAGCGCGACCCCGGCGTGCACCGTGCAGTGTTCGCAAGTCTCCATGCCCTCGACACCGGCGACCGCGCGACGCACCAGGGTCTTGAACGGCACCAGGTTTCGCTCGAATTCGGCGAAGACGGCGGCCGCACTGACACCCTCCCCGGCCTCCAGACCGGCATCGAGGTCGGTCACCAAAGCGATCGCGGCATAACACATTTCGAGTTCGCGAGCGAGAACGGCTTCCGGATATCCGGTCATGTTCACCAGTTCCCATCCCTGTCCGGCGAACCAGCGGCTCTCGGCCCGGGTGGAGAAGCGCGGGCCCTGCACCACGACCATGGTGGCCGCCGGCCGCATCGGCAGCTCGGGCACCGCCGCGCGCGTAGCGACCGCGCGCAGATCGTCGCAGTACGGATCGGCGAAGGAGACGTGGATACCGCCGTTGTCGAAGTAGGTCTGCGCGCGGCCGGAGGTCCGGTCCACCAGCTGGTCGGGGACCGCCACGGTGCCAGGCCCCCAATCCGCCCGCAGGCTGCCCACCGCGCACGGCGCGAAGATCCGTCGCACGCCGATCGAGCGCAGGGCCCACATATTGGCCTGATACGGCACAGTGTGTGGGGAGTACTCGTGCTTGCGCCCGTGCCGCGGCAGGAATGCGACCTGACGGCCCTCGACCTCCCCTACCGTGATCGGCGCGCTCGGCACACCATAGGGTGTTTCGACCTCGAGGGTGGTCGCGTCGTCGCCGAAGAAATCGTAGAAGCCACTACCGCCGATGATGGCCAGTGCGGGGCGGGGATCCGAACTCATACCCGCAATTCTCGCGTACGCCGCGACGGCGGCCCCCGCCGCCTCACCTCGCACCCGCTACCCTGACAGTACCCCTCGAATAATGTACCCTAGGGGGGTATGAACCACCAGGGCGGGAGCGAGGAACAGCCGGTGACCGAGGATCAGAGCAGCATGGTTCGGACCGCAGAGGCGGCCGCGCAGCCCGGGCACGACCACGCCACCCACGGCTACATCACCGCCAAGGACGACTACCTCAAGCGGCTGCGCCGGATCGAGGGGCAGGCGCGCGGCCTACAGCGCATGGTCGAAGAGGAGAAGTACTGCATCGATATCCTCACTCAGGTCTCGGCCATGACCAAGGCCCTGCAGGCGGTGGCCATGGGCCTGCTCGAGGACCACATCAGTCACTGTGTGGTCGACGCGGCCGTTCAGGGTGGGCCCGAGGCCGAGGCCAAGATCAAAGAGGCCACCGACGCCATCGCGCGGCTGGTCCGCTCCTGAGCCGCGCCGACATTCACGCCGAGCGACCGCCGCTCCGCCCCTGAAGTCGGACGCGGCCGGCGGTCGCGAGGCAACGATCAGACCCGCGCTGCCAGCGCCGGCGCCAGCGCGCGCAGCACTCCGACGTGGTCGTTGTCGGTGACCTGAATGGCTACCTGATCGGCGCCGGCCGTCAGATGTTCGACCAGCGCGTCGGCGATTTCATCGGCGGATCCGTGCAGCGCCAGCGCGTCGATGAGCCGATCGCTGCCGGGCGGAGTCAGATCTTCGTCACCGAAGCCGAGCCGACGCAAATTCGCCACGTAGTTCTGCAGGTTCAGGTAGAACTCCGTGCGCGGGCGGGCGGTCAGGCGGGCCTGGACCGGGTCGGCGCTGAACGAGATCTTGTGCTCGGGCACGAGCAGCGCATCGGGTCCCAGAATCTCGCGGGCCTGCCGGGTGTGCTCGGCGGTCACGAGGTAGGGCAGCGCACCCGCGGTGCGGTCGGCGGCCAGCTTCAGCACCCGCGGACCGAGTGCGGCCAGCGCGCGCTGCTGTTTCGGGACGCCATTGGCGTCGAGGACGTCGGCATAGTCGACAAGTGCGTCATAGGGCTTGCGGAAGTCCGAATCCTGTTCGGGATGTCCGGCGCCGAATCCGAGGATGAACCGGCCCGGGAACCGGCGGTCGATGCGATGGAACGACTCGGCCACCTGTTCGGCCGGCGCGGACCAGATGTTGACGATGCTGGTTCCGACCGTCAGCGTTTCGGTCTCCTCGAGCAGCGCTTCCACGGCCGGCAGGTCCGCCGGCGGCGAGCCGCCCAGCCACAACGTGCTGTAGCCGAGACCCTCCAGTTCACGGGCCTGCCCCGGTTCGAAGCCCGCGTAATACCGCCACACGCCGAACTTGCCGATATTCCTGGTTCGCACACCCTCAGTCATAGTCGTTGCGAACTCCCCTGCGCGGGCGACTATTCCGATCGGCGCGGAGAAAATTCGATGGCAGCAATCTGGCACTCGCACTCGGAGAGTGCTAAATTGGGGGTCGAACAGCTCACGGCGCTCGCCGCCGAGGCGGGCGTCACCACTGGATATGGAGGTGATTCCTGTGCTGAGGTTCGACCCGTTCCACGACATCGACAGCGTCGCCCGGCAGCTCCTGGGGGATGCCGCCGGAACCACCCGCGCGCCGCGATTCATGCCGATGGATTTGTTCAAGGCCGGTGACCACTACGTCCTCAATGCCGATCTACCGGGCGTCGATCCCGGATCGGTCGACGTGAGCGTGGACAACGGCACCCTGACGCTGAAGGCGCAGCGCAGCCTGCCGGGTGACGAGCATGTGCAATGGATCGCGTCGGAACGATTCGCGGGAACGTACATGCGGCAGCTGTCGCTCGGTGAGGGCATCGATACCGACGACATCAGCGCCACCTACAACGACGGTGTGCTGTCGGTGACCCTGCCGATCGCCGAGAAGGCCAAGCCACGTCGCATCGAGATCGGCGGAATGAGCCAGGGCCCGAAGACCATCGAGGCCGGCCACTCCGAGAGCAGCTGACCGGGCAGCCGCGGCCCTACGGCCGCGGCACGGACCAGCCCGCGCCATCGGCGACAGACGAGCGTGCAAGCCGCACAACACCATTCACCGGTGCAAGGTGGCCGGATGGGCGGGCGGAACCGAGGATCGTCGCAGCGACAAGGAGGTGAGAACGCGCAACCCTCGAATAGCGACTCGTACGGCCCCGCGGACTCCGCGGGGCCGTCGGCTGTCGGAGGCCGGCAGCGGCTTTGCCCCCGAGCCGGGCGGTGTTAGCTACCGCAGCAGCCGCCCGGCTCGGGGATTGTGCGCATCTCCCGGGTTTCGGCGTTGCGTGCGGCGAGGTCGGCATCCGCCGGGTAGTCGACAGCGATCAGACTCAGGCCGTGGGCCGGGGCCACGGTGACCGAACTGGCCCGCTCCCGTTCCGCGAGCAGGCTTTCCACCCAGTCGGGTGTACGGCGCCCCTCCCCCACCGCGAGCACCGCGCCCACCAGACTGCGCACCATGGACCAGCAGAACGCGTCGGCGCTGACATAGGCGGTGAGCATCTGCGCGGGGCCATCCGCGAACGACCGCGCAGCGACGGCGGCCTCATCGCCCCGATTCACCGGATCGGACGCGAGGCCGGTTCCGGCGGCAAGCACGGGATCGATGGGCGTCGTGACCCATTCGAACCGCTGCAATTCGCGGACCGTCGTCGCCCCTTCGCGCCGACGGCAGAACGCGGCGAAATCGTGGAGTCCCAACAGTTTTCGCGACGCCGCGCGCATCGCGTCGACATCGACACCGGGGCGGCAGGCAACCACGCTGCGGGACAGCAGGGGCGGGGCCCCATAGGGGGCGGTGGTCAGCCGATAGGCGTAGTGGCGGCGGATCGCGGAGAAACGAGCGTCGAATTCCGGTGGGGCGGTGCGAATTCCGGTGACACGCACATCCTTGGGCAGGAATCGTGCCAAACGGTGCAGCAACTTGTCGTAGTCGGGCAGCGCGGTCGTGTCGAAATGCGCGACCTGTCCCTCGGCATGAACTCCGGCGTCCGTGCGGCCGGCCACCGTCAGCTGAATCGGTTCGCGCAGGACCTTGCTCAGCGACTCCTCGAGCACACCCTGCACGGTCCGCAGGCCGGGCTGGCGGGCCCAGCCGGTGAAATCGGTGCCGTCATAGGCGATGTCGAGCCGTACTCGAACCGCAACCGAGGTTGCCACCGGATCCTGCATGGTCACAGCCATTTCCTGGTTAACATGAGCGAAGCCCGCCGACCCGGAGGGGACGGCGGGCTCACTCGTGAATTCCCGACGCGGATCGAGAGGTCCCCGCACGCGGCGGGGACCAACTCATTCCGCCTTTTCCTCGGCAGGAGCCTCGGCGGACTCCGCCTCAGCAGCCTCGTCGGCCTTCGCCTCAGCAGCCTCGGTCTTGGCCTGCTGGGCGGCGACCCGGCGGGCGCGATCGGCCTCGTTGGTCACGGTCTTCTCCCGGACCAGCTCGATGATCGCCATCGGCGCGTTGTCACCCTTGCGGGGCACGGTCTTGATGATCCGGGTGTAGCCACCCTCGCGACCCTCGAACGACGGTCCGATGTTCGCGAAGAGTTCGTGTACCACGTCCTTGTTGCGGATCACCTTGAGCACCTCGCGGCGGTCGGCCAGCGAACCGGCCTTTGCCTTGGTGACCAGCTTCTCGGCGTAGGGGCGCAGCGCCTTGGCCTTGGCCTCGGTGGTCGTGATCCGACCGTGCTCGAAGAGCGCCGTGGCCAGATTGGCGAAGATCGCCTTCTGGTGCGACGCCGACCCGCCGAAGCGAGCACCCTTCTTGGGCTTGGGCATTGGTTGTTCTCCTTTGGGAAGGCCGAACCGGGGCTGGCACCCCGTGCGACCTAGAGCTGTTCGGTTTCGGCGTAATCCTGCTCGCCGTTGTCGGTATCGCCGAAGGAGCCGCTGTCACTCCAGGTTCCGGTGGCGGCGTCGTAGCCGACGACGCTCGACGGATCGAAGGAGGCCGGGCTGTCCTTCAGCGACAGGCCGAGCGAATGCAGCTTGACCTTCACCTCGTCGATGGACTTCTGGCCGAAGTTGCGGATGTCCAGCAGATCCGATTCGGTCCGCGCAACCAGCTCGCCGACGGTGTGCACACCCTCGCGCTTGAGGCAGTTGTACGAGCGCACGGTGAGGTCCAGGTCCTCGATCGGCAGCGCGAACGAGGCGATGTGGTCCGCCTCGGCCGGGCTGGGCCCGATCTCGATACCCTCGGCCTCCACGTTCAGCTCGCGCGCCAGGCCGAACAGCTCGACCAGGGTCTTACCGGCCGACGCCAGCGCATCCCGCGGGGAGATCGAGTTCTTGGTCTCGACGTCCAGGATGAGCCGGTCGAAGTCGGTGCGCTGCTCGACACGGGTGGCCTCGACCTTGTAGGTCACCTTCAGCACCGGTGAGTAGATCGAATCCACCGGGATCCGGCCGATTTCCGCACCCGAGGCCTTGTTCTGCACGGCCGGGACGTAACCGCGACCGCGCTCGACGACGAGCTCGATCTCCAGCTTGCCCTTGTCGTTCAGGGTGGCGATGTGCATATCCGGGTTGTGCACGGTCACACCGGCCGGGGGAACGATGTCACCGGCGGTGACGGTGCCCGGGCCCTGCTTGCGCACGTACATGGTGACCGGCTCGTCCTCTTCGGACGACACGACCAGGCCCTTGAGGTTCAGGATGATGTCGGTGACGTCTTCCTTCACGCCCGGGACGGTGGTGAACTCGTGCAGCACGCCGTCGATGCGGATGCTGGTCACCGCGGCCCCCGGAATCGAGGACAGCAGGGTGCGGCGCAGCGAATTGCCGAGGGTGTAACCGAAGCCCGGCTCGAGGGGTTCGATGGTGAACTTCGAGCGGTTCTCGGCCAATACCTCTTCGGCCAGTGTGGGTCGCTGTGAAATCAGCATGAGGATCTCCTCCTTCAGGGGCGCCCGCTATTTGACGCCCACGAACTGGGGTGTGGATGAGCACGGAAAGTGCTCACCCACCAGCAGCACGAACGGCTTACTTCGAGTAGTACTCGACGATGAGCTGTTCGTTCAGCGGCACATCGATCTGCGCGCGTTCCGGGAGCTGGTGGACCAGGATCCGCAGCCGGTTCGGAACGACCTGCAGCCAGCCCGGGATCGGGCGATCGCCCTGGGTCTCACGGGCGATCTGGAACGGCAGCGTCGGCAGCGACTTCTCCTTGACATCGATGATGTCGTACTGAGAGACCTGGAAGCTGGGGACGTCGACCTTGCGGTTGTTCACCAGGAAGTGGCCGTGCGAGACCAGCTGACGGGCCTGGCGGCGGGTCCGGGCCAGACCGGCGCGGTACACGACGTTGTCCAGACGCGACTCGAGCAGCTGCAGCATGTTGTCGCCGGTCTTACCCTTGCGACGGTTCGCCTCTTCGTAGTAGCGGCGGAACTGCTTCTCCATCACGCCGTAGGTGAAGCGGGCCTTCTGCTTCTCCTGCAGCTGGAGCAGGTACTCGCTCTCCTTGATCCGCGCGCGGCCGTGCTGGCCGGGCGGGTAGGGACGACGCTCGAACGCCTGGTCGCCTCCGACGAGGTCGACACGCAGACGACGCGACTTGCGGGTGATGGGGCCTGTATAACGAGCCATTTTTCGCTAAATCCTTTCCCGCTAGACGCGACGCCGCTTGGGCGGACGGCAGCCGTTGTGCGGCTGCGGGGTGACGTCGGAGATCGTGCCCACCTCGAGGCCGGCGGCCTGCAGCGAGCGGATCGCGGTCTCACGGCCCGAACCCGGGCCCTTGACGAACACGTCGACCTTCTTGACGCCGTTCTCCTGCGCCTTGCGGGCGGCGTTCTCGGCGGCGAGCTGCGCGGCGAACGGGGTCGACTTACGCGAACCCTTGAAGCCGACGTGGCCCGACGACGCCCACGAGATCACGTTGCCCTCGGGGTCGGTGATCGAGACGATCGTGTTGTTGAACGTGGACTTGATGTGCGCGTGGCCGTGCGGAACGTTCTTCTTGTCCCGGCGACGCGCCTTCTGGGACTTCTTGGGGCCGGAGGCCCGACTCTTCGGAGGCATGGTGGTATCCCTTCGGGAAGTAGGTTTATCCCTACTTCTTCTTGCCGGCGACGGTCTTCTTCGGACCCTTGCGCGTGCGCGCATTGGTCTTGGTCCGCTGTCCGCGCACCGGCAGGTGGCGGCGGTGGCGGATGCCCTGGTAGCAGCCGATCTCGATCTTGCGGCGGATGTCGGCCTGCACCTCACGGCGCAGGTCACCTTCGACCTTGAACTCCGACGCCTCGATGTAATCGCGCAACCGGGTGACGTCGTCGTCGCTGAGATCCTTCGACCGCAGGTCGGGGCTGACGCCGGTGGCGTCCAGGATCTCCTTGGCGCGGGTACGACCGATGCCGAAAATGTAGGTCAGCGCGATCTCCATGCGCTTCTCGCGCGGGAGATCGACGCCCATCAGACGTGCCATGTGGCAGCTTCCTTAACTGTTGCGGAGGTCTGCTCCCTGTCCGTCCCCTCGAATGGGGCCCCGGCCTCCGTTCCGGGGGTAGGTCGTCCGTCCGCTCTCCGCTCGTTTCCGAGACGGCGAGCTCGCCGACGGCGACTGGCGCTGGGAGGTCTTCTTTTCTGTGCCAATCCGAACTGCGTTCGGTGCTTGGCTGGTGAACCCCTGCGTCGGGGCGCAGTCCAGGTCAGCCCTGACGCTGCTTGTGACGCAGGTTGTCGCAGATCACCATGACCCGGCCGTTACGGCGGATCACCTTGCACTTCTCGCAGATCTTCTTGACGCTCGGCTGAACCTTCACGTCCGTCCAATCTGGTTGTGGTCCACACCGGGTGTGAACACAGCTTTTCCCCAGCCGTGTGACTGGGGAAATCTTTGGCGCGGATTCCGGGGTGAATCCACCCCTGAACCTCGCGAGTCCGGCGTCCGGACTCTCCCGGGAATCGCTTCCCGGAAACTCACTTGTAGCGGTAGACGATGCGACCGCGGGACAGGTCGTAAGGAGAAAGCTCCACGACCACGCGGTCCTCGGGCAGGATGCGGATGTAGTGCTGACGCATCTTGCCGCTGATGTGCGCGAGAACCTTGTGACCGTTCTCCAGCTCGATGCGGAACATCGCATTCGGCAGTGGCTCGATAACTCGACCCTCGACCTCGATGGCCCCGTCTTTCTTCGCCATATCCTCCGCGATCCCGCTTACGCTGAAACCCTGTGTGGTCTCAACTCTTCGGCTAGCTTGTCACTGCAGTTACCGGTGCACTGCAGTTACCGGTGCACTCCAGTCGACCCGGTGCCATACTCTTCGTAAGTCCCAAGCGGACACACAGTCGCATGAGCACAGACGTCGGGCAGGTGCACCGCCGACCAAGCTTACCCGTGCGCCCGCGATCCGGCCAAATGCGGTCCCCTCGCGCTGTTCGCGGCGGCTTCTGCGCACCGTTCGCGCGGCTTCGGCTAATGGTCGGCGAGCGGACCGCGCCCGGTCAGCGGGCCCCACGCCGCGATCAATCCGAGCATCACCACCAGTGCGACCGTGATCACCGTGAACACCGCACCGGGCCCGTGGTTGTCCAGCAGCGGGAGCAGCACGAACGGCTGCACGGCGGTGCTCAGTTTCGACAGGGAATAGGCCGTACCCGAGGCGGTGCCGCGCACGGTCGTGGGGAACGACTCCGGCAGATACGTGTGCAGGGCGTTGGAGAAGATGTTGCTGGCCAGGGTGAACAGGCCGCCCGACAGCAGAATCAGCGGCACGCTGGTGGCGAATCCGAAGACGAGGCCGAACAGCGCCATCAGTCCGGCCGAGGCCAGTACCAGGTATTTGCGCTCAGTGCGCTCGATCAGCGGAATCGACAGCAGCGAACCCAGCGGATAGCCCAGATAGGTGACGGTCAGATAGCCCAGCGAGTTCACCACCGTGAACCCCTTGTGCTGCAAGACCAGCACCGCCAATGTGCCGAAACCGTAGTAGCCGAACACCTGCAGGATCATCACCGCGGAGAACAGCAGGGTGCGGCCGCGATTGGCGCCGCGCAGGATGTCGGCGAACGCCACCTTCGCCGGGGTCCCGGCCGCCTTGTCGTGCTGGGCCTGCCAGCGCGGGGACTCGGGCATGTGCCGGCGGGCGACGAAGACCAGGGCGGCGCCGAGTCCGCCGAAGACGAACAGCCAGCGCCAGCCGTCGGTGCCGAACGGTTCCAGCGGAACCAGCCACCGAGCCAGGAATCCGACGGTCGGGACCGCGCAGAATCCGATGGTGTAGGCGATGGCGATCATCCGCCCGCGGACCTGCGGCGGCATCGTCTCCGACAGATAGGTGTCGGAGACGGTCATCTCCGCACCGATGCCGAGGCCCGCGAGTACGCGCGTCGCCATCAGGAACCAGACGTTGGGGCTGAACGCGCCGAGCAGGGTGAATCCGGCGTACACCCCGATATTGATCATGAACATCCGGCGGCGCCCGAAGAGGTCCGAGAGCCGGCCGATGAGCAGGGCGCCGAGGAATTGGCCGACGAAGGCGGAGGCGAGGATGCCGCTCAGCTGATAGGTCGACAGCGCGAGCTGCTGCTTCAGCACACCGGTGATGGTGCCGGCGAGGAACAGTTCGTAGAGATCGAAGAACAGACCCAGGCCGACCAGGGCGACGAGTGTGCGATGGACCGGACGGACGGGAAGTTCGTCCAACCGGGCCGCGCGGGGATCATCGCCTGCGGTGATTGCCATTTCGATACGCTCCCGACCTCGCAAATAAGGGGCAACCGAACCACGCGGCGCGTCCGCCGTCCGGCTTGTCGGCTGTGGGTAGGACGCCCGTCACGGCCGATAGCCCTCGCGTAAACTACCGGCTGTCCAGGAAATCGGTCCAGCAGATCCCAGGGGGACACCCGTGAGCGTGCGCAGCGAGCGAATTACGGACGCAGCGCCCTCGAACCCGATCGGCACGATCCCCGGCGAGGCCCCGACCACGAACCGCGGTGAGGTACTGCCGTGAGTCGCAACAACAACGATCTGCCGATGCTGCCCCCGTGGCTGTCGGAGAGCGATGTCACGCAAACGGGATACGAAGCTCCGGTCGAGAACCTGCCGCACGAGGAGTACATCCCCGAAGACAGCGGTCCGCGGCGGTTGTTCTCCCGCAAATCAGACGATCGCGCGGACTCCGACAAGAAGGACTCCGACAAGAAGGATTCCGACCGGAAAAGGCGGAAATCCCGGCGCAAGGACAAGGCCGACACCGAGCCGGCCGCCGGTGAGGCGGCGCCCTCCTGGGGACCGCCCGAATCCGCCGCGCCCAGGGGCGATGCACAGCCGGGGCCGGAAACATTGCGCGGCAACGGTTCGCAGAGCTCCGAGGCGATGCCGGGCCAGCACGCGCCCGACGGCTACCGCCCGGACGGCACCCAGGGTGTGATCCCGGCCGATTTCCGTGCGCAGCAACAGAATCAGTTCTTGCAGCCGCCGCAGGCAGCGTCCGGCCCGGTCACCCCGCTTCCCTCCGCGCCGTTGTCCGGCGAGTTTCCGACGGCACCGCCGCAGACTCCCACCCACCCGCCGATTCCGCCTGCGCCGCAACATATGCCGAGCACTCCGGTTCCGGCCGCTGAAAGCGCGGATGCGGAGATGACCGTGCGGGTGACGCGACGGCCCGACCTGCCGCCGCCGCCCCAGCAGTCGGCGCCGACTCCGCCGCCGCTGCCCGAGTGGCCTGCCTCGGCTCCCCCCGCCCGTCCCGGGCCGCCGCCGAGGCTGGGCGTGCCGGAAGGGTACGAGGACGCGTCGTCGCATCCGAACAACGCCGGTGCTCAGCAGGTTTCGTCCGCATCGAACGACACCACGGCCGCGCCGACCGCAGGCGCACCGGACCTACCCCGGCAGTCGGCGCACGCACGCCCCGCCTCGGCCGACACTCCGGTCGGGACCACTCCCCCCGTATCGGCCGACGTTCCGGCGCACGGGTCGGCGGGCGGTCCGTTCGGATCGAACCCGGATGCGAGTGAACACGCCGGGAACGTGGGCGTGCGAACTTCCGGCGTCGTGGAGGAGGCGCCCGCGTGGCTCGGCCGGGCAACGGAGCAATCGCCCGCACCGGCCGATTCCGCGCCCGGGCACGGCGACGCCGCCGCGGCTTCGGTCGCGCATCGGGCGACCGAGGATTCGGGTGCGCCCGGCGAGACCGCCGTATCGAACACTCCCGGTGCGCGCATCCCCGGCGCGGCGGCGGAAGACTCCGGGCACGGAGGCGGCACCACGTGGGATGCGTTCGCAGGCGGCACCGCCGGAGTTCCGCACGGTAGCGATTCGACTTCCGGTACGCGGCCCGTCCACTCGCCGACGATGGGAACCCATGCGCCGGAAAGCGATTCGGGTGCATCGTCGGTGGTCGGTGGGGTGGGATTCTACGGCTCCGGGAATGCCGACACCGGTGGCGCCGGTTCGGCGGGTCCGCAGTGGAGCGGGCGGCATCGGCTCGTCTCCGAACCGGTGTCGGCTCACGAACCTGCCGTGCGGCCCGGACCGGATGCGGGCACCGCCGCGTGGAACGGGATGGACGCGGTACCGCCGCGGCCCGATGCGCGGCCGCAGGCGCCCGACGGAGCGAATCCGCCGTACGGCGTCGCGCCACAGATACCGCAGTACCAGCAGCCGCCCGCTCCGGACTTCGGCACGCACACAGACCGTTCCGGCCCGCTGCCGCAGGCGCCGAATTCCGAATCGACGATGGTCGTCGGCCCGCAGGGCGTTTCGCAGCCTCGGATCCCACAGCCCGCCCCGGACGCCCAGTGGCACAGCGGGCCGCAACCGCCGCATGTGCCGGGCCCGGCGACCGGTCCCGAACAGCAGTGGGCCGCACGGCAGCCGGATCAGTACTCCCAGCCGCAGCAGTACGCGCGGCCGAATCCGTATATGCCCGGGCCGCACGTCAATTCGCCCGAGCAGTATCAGCAGGCTGCCAACCCACAGGCCCAATATCAGCAGGCCCCGAACCCGCAGGCGCAGTACCAGCAGGGTCAGCCGCCGCAGCAGTACCCACCGAACGGCGTGACGCCCTCGCTGGAGGATGTGCCGATGCGCCGGGCGAAGAAGGCCCCCGGTTCGGGGTGGCGGCGCGCGGTGCACCACATGTCGGGCGGTGCCATCAATCCGGGTATGTCCGCGGAGGAGCGCCGCCTGCAGGAATTGGTGGCTCGGATTCGGCAGCCGGTGCGCGGCGACTACCGGATCGCCACCCTGTCGTTGAAGGGCGGCGTCGGCAAGACGACCACTACCATGGGCATCGGCTCGATCTTCGCCTCCATCCGCGGCGACCGCGTGATCGCCGTCGATGCCAACCCGGACTTCGGCACACTGTCGCAGCGGGTGCCGCTGCAGACCCGGTCCACGGTGCGGGATCTGTTGCTGGATCAGCAGATTCGCAGTTATGGCGACGTGCGGCGGCACACCTCGCAGGCCACCAGCCGGCTGGAAGTGCTCGCCAGCGAGCGTGATCCGGCGGCGTCGGAATCGTTCAGCGAGGACGAGTACCGCCAGGTGCTGCGCGTCCTGCAGCGGTTCTACAACATCATCCTCACCGACTGCGGTACCGGACTGATGCATTCGGCCATGGCGGGAGTGCTGGATCTGGCGCATTCGCTGGTGCTGATCTCGTCCTCGGCGATCGACGGCGCCCGCAGTGCGGCGGCGACGCTGGACTGGCTCTCCCTGCACGGGCACGACCACCTGGTGCGCAATGCCGTAGTGGTGATCAATCTCCCGCGCGAGGGGTCGCCGAATGTCGCGATTCAGCATCTGCGCGAATACTTCCTGGCCCGGTGCCGCGCCGTGCACGTCATCCCCTACGACCCGCATCTGGCCGAGGGCGCCGAGATCGATCTGGCCCGGCTGCACAAGAACACCAAGCGTGCGCTGGTCGAACTGGCGGCGACGGTGGCCGACGATTTCGCCACCGACCATCGGCGGTTCGGCGGTTACTGAGTGCCGCGGGCCTGCCAGGTGAGCGGGGTCGCCCGAACCTCGGCGATACTGCGTCCGCGGCGGCGCCGGAACAGGCCCCGCAGGGTGCCGGCATTGAGGTAGCCGACCCGCGCGGCCACCGCCTCCACGGTGGCATTGGTGGTGTGCAGCAGCCGGGTGGCGCGTTCGAGGCGGATCTCGTTCACGAAATCCCGTGGTGACATCCCGATTTCGGCCTGTGTGGCACGCTGCAGGCTGCGCACGGTGACGCCGAGTTCGCGGGCGGCGTCGGTGATCCGGAACTGCTCGGCGATATGTCCACGCACCCAGCGTTCGAACGCCGCCACCAGCGAATTCCCGCGCGCGATCACCTGCGGGACGATGTAGTCGCGTTGCTCGCCTCCGCTGCCGGCCAACAACATCCGGGCCGCGCGTTCGGCTTGGGCGGGACTGCGACCGGCCACCGTGGCCAATGCGAGGTCGAGGTGCGCCAGGGCGGCCGCGGCCGTCGCGATATGACCGGAGCGGCACAGGATGCGCCCCTCGTCCAGGTCGACGTTCGGATAGCGGCGGCGGAAGGCCGGGCCGAGCCACCAGCTCGTCGTCGCGGGCAGCCCGTCGAGCACCCCGGCCTCCGCGAGAAAGAAGGTTCCGGTGCACGCGGCGGCCAGCGCTGTCCCCGCGCGGTGCGCCTGCGAAATACGTTCCAGTACCGGCCTGTTGGCGGGCGCGGCGATGAGGTCGACCACCGCGTCCGCATCCACGGCCAGCACCGCGGGCACGATGATCGGGCCGATGTCGGCGGGTACTTCGGCCAACGGGGTGGTGGGAATCAGATGGCCGTGGCCCGAGCGGACGCTGCTGCCGAGCGCGACGGTGTGCACCCGCCACGGTTCGGGCTCGAGCTCCGGATCGTCGACGAGCGAGTTCGCCGTGTTGAAGACCTCCAAGACGGCGGCGAGACCGAGGTCTCCGACGCCGTCTACGACGAAAACCGCTACATCCATGTCGTAAACAGTACTGAATGCGTCGGATACGACACTGATATTGCGCGTATCCACCGCTTAGGGTTGCCGGTATGACGGTGTGGGTGAACAGAGGTGCGCGATGCGCATCGTGAGCACTGCGTGTCACCTCTTCGGATACGAGGTCACCGCGGCGGGGCCGTGCGCGGTCGCGCTGAATCCGGCGGCCGTGCGCGCCCGGAAATTGTTCGTGGACTGCCTGGTCCTGCAGATCGCGGTCGAGCCGGGCGATGCCGCGGTACTTCCGGCGGCGGTCGAGGTCGTGAAAACCATTGCGCTACACAACGACGCCCGCTACATCGTCGTCGAAAGCGTGGCGCCGTGGGCACGAACCGATCGACGCGCCGGCGGTGGTGACCCCGACGACGTACTCACCGGCTTGGCGGATGCGCTGGACGTCGTGTCCGAGCTCACCGAGCGCCTGGAGGAACGCGGCGAACTGGTTCACCTCATACCGTTCGGCTGGAACACGATTCGCTTCACCGAACTGGCCGGTGGGTCACGACCACGGCGGGTGACCCGGTTGAATCCGGCACCGCTGCCGGCGGATCGGTCGCGGCACAGCCGCGCACCGCGGATCGCGGGCTCGTGCCGATCGCTGAGCTACTAGACCGACTCACCAGGTCGGCAGGCGACGCCGTCCGGTGAGTACCTCCCGCACCAGATCGTCGTAACCGTCGGCCAATTCGGCCAGGTGATGCCAGGCGCTATGCAGCACATCGTCGTTCGCGTCGAGGGTCATCAGCGCGTGGTGCGCGCGGACCGACGCTTCGGCCAGCCGGTCGATGACGGCGCCGATCGTTTCGGTGTGCAAGGTGGCGCCGGAACCCTGCTGCGGCACGGCGCGGACGATCCAATCGTCGATCGCCATCACCAATTCCATTCGCCGTCTGCCGATTTCGATCATCAGGGCGGAGTCCGGATCCGGCGTGGAACCGCCGCGGCCGAGCTGGCGTTCGAACAGTACCGCCAGGTCGCGCGCGAACCACAGGATCGGGCCGCCGATCACGCGATGCCCCCGGCACGCACGCAACAACAGATCCGAACTCGGCAGAACTTCGGTCGTCAGGAACTCGACGGCCGTCGGTGTGTGTGGTGTGTCGGGCAATGCCACGACCACCATCGGGGACGTCTCCAAACCAGCCACGTTGCCTCGCCGTCGTCGCCGTACAACCAATGGTCAGGACGTTCATTACAATAAACCTCTGAATGTGTGTGTCAAGGGTCACACCGCCCCGTCAACCAGCAGAGTAAACTTTCTTTCCTTGAAGGTACAACCGAGGAGCGAGATGGCCGCCGGTCCGAGGTACCAGCGCATCGCCGATGTCCTACGGGAGGCGATTCGCGACGGCACGTACAAACCTGGTGATCGCCTGCCCAGCCACAACGAGCTGGCCGATCAGATGCACGTCTCGATCACCACCGCGCGTAACGCGATTCAGGTGCTCGTTGCCGAAAACCTGCTGTTCACAGCGACTTCCCGGGGCACGATCGTGCGCAGCCAGGAGGTCCTGGAATCCGTGGTGACCAGCCACATTCGGCGCGACCGCCCCAAGTCGGCACACGACATCTTCTCCGAGACCGCCCGTGCCGCCGGGCGCGAACCGGCCAAACAGTTCAGCGCCCGAATGGAACCGGCCGGTACGGAAGTCGCGCACTGGCTCGGCGTGCCGAAGGATTCCTGGGTCGTCGCCCGCACCGTCGTGCAGTACCTGGACAACGAGCCGTGGTCGTGGGAGGTCAGCTACTACCCGCGTGACCTGGCTGAACTCACCGGAATCGATTCCCCGCACGACATTCCGGAGGGCACCACGCGGCGACTGGCCGCGCGCGGATATCCCGAAACGGCCCACCGGGATACAGTCGTGGCGCGCCCCGCGAATGCCGACGAAGCCGCCGTCCTGGGCGTCGGAGCCGGCACCATGCTGCTAGACCATCTGCGCATCGGCGCCAGCAACACCCGCATCATGCGGGTCACCCGCCAGCGGTCGCTGGCCGCACGCAACCGGCTGGCCTACGAACTCGGTGACGACGAGGGCACCGCCCTCATCCGCAAGACCCTGGGGGCGCCGCATCCTCCGGGCAACTCCCATTCCTTCGGTAACTCACTGGTTCCCGGTTCACCATGACGATCCGCATCCGCCAGGCCCGCTCGGCCGATCTCGGCAGCATTTGCCGACTACGGCTCCAACGCACGGCCTGGCTTGCGGCACGCGGGTCGGATCAGTGGACTCGGCAGGGCCGGGGGCTGTCGATCGAGCGGTTTGCGCACGCCGTCGGCCGGTCGGTCTCGGCCGGGGAGACCTGGGTGGCGGAGGTCGACGGCGAATTCGCGGGAACCGTCACCGTGAACGATCGCGCCGATCCCGGCCTGTGGTCACCGCGGGAGATCGCCGACGCGGTGATCGTGCACTACATGATCGTCGATCTGCGCTTCGCCGGGTACGGTGTCGGCCGCGCGCTCCTCACCCATGCCGCCGCGCTGGGCGTTGTGCGGCAACGTCATTGGGTGCGGCTGGACGCCTGGACCAGGAATACCGACCTGCACCGGTACTACCGGGCGGCGGGATTCCGGCTGGCCCGCATCGCCAACCCGGCCGTCAGCGGACCGTCGGCCGCGCTGTTCGAACGCCGCGCCGACAGCTGGGACCTACCGGAACCGATCCTGCGGCAGCACCTGCCCGCGGACCGGGGAGATCCGGTGCCCTGACCTCAGACCGGCGGCAGATAGCTCACCTGCACCATTTCGTTGTCCCGGGCACGGGATACGAGCGTGCCCCGGCCCGGTGCCAGCTTGGCCGACCGCACGTCGCCGAGCAATTTGCCCTCGTCCTTGGGCGCCGACATCAGCAGCGCGTCGACCGACAGGTCCTTCATCATGCCCAGCACTTTGTCGTACAGCGCCCGCGAGGCACCGCCGGAGCGCCGCGCCACGATCAGGTGCATACCGATATCGCGGGCCTGCGGAATGAATTCCAGCAGCGGTTCGAGCGGATTGCCCGTACCGGTGGCGACCATGTCGTAGTCGTCGACCACGATGTAGATCTCCGGCCCGGTCCACCAACTGCGGTCGCGCAACTGCTGCGGGGTGATGTCCGAACCCGGAATCCGTTGCCGCAGATAGGCGGCGACCTCCTTGATCATGTCGAACGACGTCTGGCCGGAGGTGGAGTAGCCGGCGAGCTGCTGCCCCTCCAGAACACCGAGCATGGTGCGCCGGTAATCGATCAGGATGATGCGCGCCTGCTCGGCCGTCGAATTCTCGGTGATGCCGAGCACGATGTTGCGCAGCAGCGTGGTCTTGCCACATTCCACGTCGGCGAAGGCCATCAGGTGCGGCTGGGCGTCGAAATCCATGACCAGCGGTGTCAATTCGTTCTCGCCGAGGCCGACGACTACCCGAGTGGCGCTGCATTCGATCCCGCGCTTCGCGGCCTCGGCGAGCACCTGTTCACGCGGCACCCGCAGCGGCAACATGCGGACCGCGGGTGCGCGCCGATCGCCGTACAGCTCGGCGAACTGGCCGCGCGCCAGCGCGATTCCGTCGGAGAGAGTCGCCGGATCGGAGCTGGAATCCAGGCGCGGCAGGGCGACGAGCATATGCAACTTCTCCGGCGTCAGACCGCGGCCGGGGCGGCCCACCGGTACCAGCACCGCGGTACGGCGGTCCATTTCGGAGTCGCTGGGGTCGCCGAGGCGCAGTTCCAGCCGGGTGCCGACGAGATCCTTGACCGCCGGGCGGATCTCGCCCCAGCGGGTGGCCCCGATCATGAGGTGGATGCCGTAGGACAGACCCTGCGCGGCCAGTGCGTTGAAGGCCGGTTCCAGTACGTCGAATTCGGCGCGGATGGTCGCCCAGCCGTCGACCACCAGGAAGACGTCACCGAACAGATCCTGCGACAGCGGGTCCGCCGCTTGTTCGGCCGGACTCCGCTGTGCCAGTTCGGCTTTGCGGCGGCGAAATTCGTGGATCGACTCGATGCCCAGCTCCCGGAACCGCTCCTCGCGCTGGTGCAGCAGGGTCACCATCTCGGCGACGGTGCGGCGCACCCGGTCGACATCCATGCGCCCGGCCACCGAGCCGACATGCGGGATGTCGGACAGACCCGCCAGCGTGCCACCACCGAAGTCCAGACAGTAGAACTGCACCTGCTCCGGCGTGTGGGTGGCCGCGGCCGCCATGATGATCGAACGCAGCGTGGTCGACTTACCGGACTGCGGACCGCCGACCACGGCCAGATTGCCCTGCCCCGCCGACAGATCCACGATCAGCACATCGCGGCGCTGCTCATAGGGCTTGTCGATCACACCGATCGGCCACCACAACCGGCCGTGCCGGTTCACCGGCGAGCGCCAGTCCGGGTCCGGTAGCAGCATGTCCACCGACGGTGATTCGTCCAGCGGAGGCAGCCACACCTCGTGGGCCGGGCGGCCGTGACCGCGCAGCCGGTCCACGACCACGTTGAGCAGTGTCTTGGGCACCGTTTCGGCGGGGGTGCCGGGCGGCAGTTCCAGCTCCGCCTCGGGTGAGCCGGGCGGCGGCGGAAGTTCGGGGCGGCCGAGCGGCCCGCGCGCCTGGGTGGCCGCCACCGGTGTGCGCACCGGGACCGGCGCCGCGGTGAAGACCACCGGCTCCTGCCCGCCCCCGCGCTGCCCGCCGCCGGTGCGCCCGGGCGCGTTGCCCGCGGGCGATTCGTAGGCGCCGGAGACGTAGCAGGCGTTGAACCGCAGCGGATCGTCGGCATCGCTTTTGAGGTACGCCGAGCCCGGCACACTCGGCAGGTGGTAGGCGTCGGTGATGCCGAGCACCGCGCGCGATTCGTTCGCGGAGAAGGTGCGCAGGCCGATCCGGTAGGACAAGTGCGAGTCGAGGCCGCGAAGTTTGTTCTCCTCGAGCCGCTGCGAGGCCAGCAGCAGGTGGACGCGCAAGGAGCGGCCGAGGCGGCCGATCATGACGAACAAATCCGCGAAATCCGGTTTCTGCGAGAGCAGTTCGGAGAACTCGTCGACGATGATGAACAGTGCGGGCAGCGGATCCAGCGCCGCGCCGGCCGCGCGGGCTCGCTCGTATTCGGTGACGTTGGCGAAGTTTCCGGCCGAGCGGAGCAGTTCCTGGCGCCGGGTCATCTCACCCGACAGCGCGTCCTTCATGCGGTCGACAAGCGCGATCTCCTCCTCCAGGTTGGTAATCACCGCGGCGACGTGCGCGAGCGATTCGAGTCCGAGGAAGGTGGCGCCACCCTTGAAGTCGACCAGCACCATGTTCAGCTGATCCGGCGAATGGGTCGTCACCATGGACAGCACCAGGGTGCGCAGGAATTCGGACTTACCCGAACCCGTTGCGCCGATGCACAATCCGTGCGGTCCCATACCGTTTTCGGCCGACTCCTTGATGTCGATCTCGACCGGGGTGCCGTCGGGAGTGATACCGATCGGCACGCGCAGCCGCTCGCGATCGTTGCGCGGGCGCCACACCGACGCCGGATCGATCTGCGCGGCATCGGGAATCTTCAACAGCTCCATCAGGCCGGGCACGGCTCGCGATTCGTCGCCGAGGCTCACGATCTGCGCCGCGGTGGCCACCCGATAGCGGGCCAGCGCCCGCGCCAGCGTCTGCGCTTCGGCGATCGTCACCGGGTCGGACGTGGCGAATTGTTCCACGCCCGCGGCAGATCTCGCGGCGACGGTACCGTCGGCGACCACCAGTTGCAGACCGCGGCGCACCGCGAGCCCGGCCTGCGGCGCGGTGAGGTCGAGCACCGTGACCGAGTCCAGGCCCGCGTCGCTGACGATCCGCTCGGTACCGCTGACATAGCCGTCGTCGATGATGACCAGCAAATGGATGCGCCCGGCCGTGGGCTGGGCGTTGCGCATGAACCGGCCGCGCTCGAGCAGTTCGGCCGCCATGGAGGTCTCCAGTTCGGCCAGCGAGCGATACATCATCCGGGCCGCGCCCATGCCGTCGCGGTCGACCGGATGCTGCAGGTGCGGAAGCCATTTCGCCCACGACCAGGCCTCGGCGTCCGGGTCGGCGCAGATGATCGCGACCGCGGCGTGGTCGGGGCCGTGAAAGGTCACGTATTCCATCAGCATGGCGCGCACCAGCATGCGCGTCTCGTCCGGGCGGCCCTCGACGTTGATCGCCGGGAACGCACGCAGCGACAGGGCCGTGGGCAGGCCGTGCACCACCGAATGGGTGCGCACGAAGCGGCGCAGCGCCACCGTGGACACCGGCTCGAGGTCCTCGAGCGGACCGGTCTCCGGGCGGGCCAGTTTGGTGGCCAGCCGGTGACTGCCGACACCGACGCGCACATGCCCGAAATCCGGGTCGTTGGGGCGGCGTTCCCACATCCGGCGGGTGCCGGCCACCGCGCGCAGATCGGCCGGTTCCGGATGGCTCCAGATCAGCGATTGCAGCTGTGCGCCACCGGTTTTGCGGACGTCGCGGCGGACCTGGTCGAGGTAGCGGAAGTAGTCCTTGCGTTCCTCGTTCAGTTCGGCGGCGCGCTTGGGGCCGCCCGAGCCACGCATTCCCGCCATCATCCCGACCATCGACATCAGCATCATCATCGGAAACATCAACATGAAGGGGTTGGCGAGCAGATTGCGCCCCATCATCACCATCATCGCGAGCATGCCGACCACCGCGACCACCATGACCACGGGCATGAGCCGCATCAGCAGAGCGGGTGGCACCGGCCGCGGTATCTCCGGCGGGGCGGTCAGCGCCACCTCCCCGCCCGGTGCCCGCGGCGGGGCGATCCGCGGTCGGCGCACGAATCCGTCGGTGGACATGCCTACTCTCCTCGAGGCGAGTCGGTCCCGGGGGGAGCCGGGGTGGCGGAAAGGTATCCGGCGGCCGGATCGTCGGCGACCGGTTCGGGTCGCCTGCGCCGGTAGGGAAGGGCGGCGGCCCAGCCGACGGCCAGCAGGGCCAGCAACGCACCGGAGCCGATGATCGCCACCCGGCGCGGCAGCGGATCGGGGCCCGGATCCGGGGCGGGCGGCGCGATCGCCCGTGGCACCTGCGCGGCCTTCCCCGGTGGCGGCGGCAGCTGCGTGGTGAGCGCCGCCAGCGGATCGACGAGGCCGAATCCGACCCGATCGTCGCGGTCGGCACCGGGGTTGTGCGCGGTCCGCTCGATCCGATCGATCACCTGCGCCGCGCTCAGCTCCGGAAATCTGCTGCGTACCAACGCCGCCAGACCTGAAACGAAGGCCGCCGAGAAGCTGGTCCCGTCGATGGTCAGCGGTCCCTCGTCACCGTGTTCGGTGTCGACCAGGCCGGTTCCGCCCGGCTTGCTGTCGAGGGAGATGATCGACCGGCCGGGCGCGGCGACGCCCACCCATGGGCCGTGGATCGAGAACGGCGAAGTCGCACCGTCCGGATCGGTCGAGGCGACCGAGAGCACGTACGAGGAGAACCACGCCGGGCTGATGACGGTGCGCACCCCGTTCCAGCCGCTGGTGTCGTTCTGGGCCGAGCAGGCGGACTGGTCGAGATTTCCCGCCGCGGCGACCACCACGACATTGTGATCGGCGGCGTACTTCACCGCCGCGCCCAATGCGCCGTCGGCGGTTTCGGAACCGGCTGGGCTGCAGGACACTTCGGAGATGTTGATCACGGTGGCGCCCATGTCGACCGCGCGCACCACGGCGGCCGCCATCGTCAGCACGTCACCGTATCCGCCGGCGGCGACCTTGCCGGTCGCGTCGTTGTTGCGGTTCTTCGCCTCGTACTGCAGGCTCAGCTGCCGGATAGCCAGGATCTGCGCCTCCGGGGCGACCCCGGAGAAGGCGTCGGCAGGGCTGGGGCGCGCGGCGATCAATCCGGCGACCAGGGTGCCGTGGCCGTCGCAGTCCTCGGTGCCGTCGCCGGCGGTTACGAAGTCGCCGCCGGGCTGCAGGTCCGGCAGGCGCGGATGGCGGTTCACCCCGGTGTCGATCACGGCGACCTTCTGCCCGGCGCCGCGACTGAACTTCCAGGCCCGGTCCAGATCGAGAATCCGCTGGGGCAAGGGTGGATCCCGCGGAATCGCTCCGGTCAGATACGGTTCGGCGCAGACCGCGCGCTTCTCGGTCTGGTCCGGCGGACCGTTCTTCGCGTTGACGGCCAGCGCCTGCCCGAGGGCGCCCTCGTCGATCGCCGGCGGGGCGACCGCGGTCGCGGGACCGCCGCCGAGCAGCGACGCGCCGAGTACCGCCGCGGCAGCGGCCACGCGCAACCGGCGAGCCGCTCCGCGCGCGAAACCCGCTACCGGACAATCCCTTCCGTAGCGCAGCACAGCCATCGCCCGATCAGATGTTCCGGGCGGCCGAATAGACATCCATCAGCCACAGCGACAGCGGCACGATGGCGATGATCAGCAGGTACTCGACGATCTCGATCGCCCGCCGCACCACCGGCGACACGTCCGCGCGAGGCCCGAGCACACCGAAGGCGACCACCGCCGCGGCGACGATCAGCAACAGGCCCGCACCGACGGCGCGCCAATCCTCGTGGGCCACAGCGGCTCCGCTGGTGACGGCGAGCGCCAGCGCGGTGCCGCCCGCGATCATCGTCGACGCTTGGGTGAGATCCGCGTACGCCCGGCCACGCAGGCACAGCACCACCGCGGTGATCGCCGCCAGCACCAACCCCTGCCAGCGCGCCCCGCCCAGCGGGTCGGCACCCAGGACGGCGCCGAAACCCGCTGCGAGCGTGGCGCCCACGATGACTCCGGACTGGTACTGATTGGCCGCGTGGGCTCGGCGTTCCAGCCCGGCCGCCGAGGGCAGCGCGGTCGCGCCGATGACGCCGATATCGGCGATGGTCGGGCGCGGCTCGTGATCGGTGGGGTCGATGGCTCCACCGGCGGTCGGCACCGGGGGTACCGGCAGGCGCGCCGCGGCGACGGCCGCCCGGGGAGCCATTGTGATCAGCACCAGCCCGGCGATCAGCACGCCGACGGCGATCTTCGCGATGTCGAAGTCCCACACCATCCGTACGGCCGCGGCGACCGCGAGCACCGCGGCGCTGGTGACCACCGCGGCCACCACGAGCGATCCGGCGCGGGTCATCGAATACAGCGCCAGCGCCACCACCAGTGCCGCCACCGCCGAGAACAGGACGTGCGGTGACCCCACCCGGCCCGGTGTGAGCAGGCCCGCGCTCGCGCCCAGCAGCGCAATCGCGAACAGCGACAACACGTTCGCGGTCGCGCGCTCCGCCCGATAGCGGCGCGCGACGATCACCGCGGCGCCGGCGGCGAGCACACCAGCGCCGAGCGCGATGAATCCGTTCCAGATGCCGGTGCCCTTACCGGACACCAGGACCGCCACCGCGACGAGTACCGCGATCAGCCCGGCGCCCAATCCCATTCGCCGCGCCGCCGACGGTGACCAGGCGTTGCCCGATTCGGCGGTGAGCCGCGAGACCGCGTCGATCACATCGTCGAAGAGCGCGGGCGCCTCCTTGGCGGTCACCGAGCGCAACACCAGCAACTCGCCGTCGAAAACCTCTGCGTCGGTGAGCGATTGGTGCGGCGGAATGGGATCGCGGCCGATCCGCGCCAGCGTCCAGTGCTGTGCGCGCACGGGCGCGCCCTCGTCGTGTTCGGTCAGGTCGGGATTGCGGGAATCGATCAGCTCGACCAGGTCGGTGATGTACGCCGCGACCGGCACGGTCGCGGGCAGGCCCACATCGAGTTGAGTATTTCCGCCGATCACCGACACTCGGCACAATTCCGGGTCAACGGCCCCCACGCCGCTGCTCGACGACTCGGTCACGGATTACAGAACTCCCTACGATTTTCGTCGCTGTATTGCGACGTTCCAAACTTAACCGAGATCGGCTGTCACGGCAGCCGGTATGCTGAGCGAGAATTAGCACATTCACGCGTTTAGGGGACTGTCCGTATGACCGGCAACCGCCAAGCACAACGCGCCTTCGATGCCGGCGTATTGTCATTGGGCATCGCTATCGACGGCCAGGAATCCACGCCCGATCTCGAATATGCGAAGCTCGCATTCCAGCGCGCCACCGAATGGGATCCGGGCATGTGTGACGCCTGGCTGGGCCGCGCCGCGGCCGGGGAGATCACCCCCGAGGTGGTGTTCAACCTCTACAAGACCAGCGGCTCGACCCTCTACCGCGAGCAGCGCCGGCTCGGTCTGGCGCCGCGGCAGCTGGCGGGCCGGTTCGTGGTGGGCCAGTACATCGACTATCCGCTGGCCGGATACACCGAGATCTGGCTCGCGCAGGCGACCCAGCTGATTTCGGCCGGCGACTACGACGAGGCCGAGCAGGTGCTCGACGAGCTGGCCCGGCATCGCGCGGGCCTGCTGTCGCAGCCCGATCAGGACCTCGACGACCGGATCTGCCAGTACGTCCGCGGCCTGCTGCACTACACGACGCAGCGCTGGCCGGATGTGATGACGGTGCTGGCCGGTTCGGCGGACTGGCAGGATTCCTACCTGGCCGCGGGCGCGCACGTGATGGTCGGCACGGCCTGTGCGCAGCTCGGCCTGTTCGGCGAGGCGATCCGCCGGATGGAGGCCGCCGAGAGCGGCCCGATTCCGGCCGCGGCCACCACCGCCCGGTTCTGCCGCGGGCTGTGCCTGCGCGAGATGGGCCGTGAGGACGAGGCGCAGGCCCTGTTCGAGAAGGTGTTCTCAGAGGCGCCGGATTTCGCCGCGAACACCCAGGCCATGCGCGACCGCAAGTACCGCCTCACGGTGACCTCGAAAGAATTGATCGACGCGCGCACCGACCGCTGGGATCCGGCCTCGGCGCCCACCGCCGAGCAGGTCGAGTCCGAGGAACGCGGCGATCGGGCCAAGCGCCTGCTCGAGGTCGCCCGCGCCGAGCTGGATGAGCAGATCGGCCTGGCCGCGGTGAAAACTCAGGTCGCGAAACTCCAGGCCACCGCGCAATTGGCGAAAATTCGAGCCGAGAAGGGTATGTCCAGCGCGCCACGCGGACAACACCTTGCGTTCACCGGACCGCCAGGAACCGGTAAGACGACGATTGCCCGAGTGGTGGCAAAAATTTACTGTGGGTTGGGTTTGTTGAAAACCGATCGACTGGTAGAGGTAAAGCGTTCGGATTTCGTCGGTGAACATTTGGGAAGCACCGCGATAAAAACAAATAAATTGATCGATTCCGCGATGGACGGAGTGCTGTTCGTCGACGAGGCGTACACACTCATTCAGACCGGCCTGTCCGGCGGTGACGCGTTCGGCCGCGAGGCGGTGGACACCCTGCTGGCCCGGATGGAGAACGACCGCGATCGGCTGATCGTCATCATCGCCGGCTACGACGGCGAGATCGATCGATTCCTGGCCTCCAACGACGGTCTGGCGTCCCGCTTCGCCAAGCGCGTGAAGTTCGAGTCCTACACCCCCGAGGAACTCGGCCGGATCGGTCAGTTCATTGCGAGCAAACGGGATTCGGAGGTCGCCGAGGATGCGCTGGAGCTGCTCCAGGCCGCGTGCCGGGAGCTCTACGAGCGCCAGGTGGTGGACCAGAGCGGTGAGCAGCGGCGGGCGGTGGACCTCGCCGGTAACGGCCGCTTCATCCGCAACGTGATCGAGGCCGCCGAGGAGGAGCGCGAATTCCGTTTGGCCACAGACGAATCCATCGACTTGTCGGCGGTGGACGAGACGGTGCTCATGCGGATCGAAGGCGCCGATATGGCCAAGGCGCTGGAAGGTGTGCTCGGCGGGTTGCGCTGAGCCGCACCCGCGGCCGGCGTACCGGTCGCCCCGTCGGGCGGCCGGTGCCGATCAGTTGATCTTACCGGGCGGCGGGATCGGCCGGGCGCACGCTGTCGCGCTCGGACCCGCGTCCGGACACTGCGGCAGGCTGTCGTGACTCGTCAACGCGTCCTGCCGGGTCAGCGCCGGGCCCGCCGACAAGGCCTCCACGATCGGCTTCGGCGCCGGCTTCGGAGTCTTCGGCATCCCGAGGACCTTGGCGGTGTCGGCATCCGGGATGCCGTATCGAATCCCGTTGTCGCCCACATAGAACAGCGGGCCGTTGCTCACCGCGCCCGGCTCCGCGCCGACCGACCGCACGAACTCCCCCGTGCCCGGGCGCAGATAGACGCCGTCGATCCGATCGCCGGCGCCGTCGGCGGTCGCCGGAACGACGGGCTCCGCATCCGCGGGCAGGGGCAATGCGCGGCCCGCGAGCAGGGTCACGGTGGCGCGCGCATCGTCGGCGGCGCGGGTCCACGACAGGCAGGCAACCGGATCGGCGTCGGGCGCGAGCACGGACGGAATCTGCTGCGGGAAATCGTCGATCGGCAGCCGGTGCAGAACCGGAATACCGACGATGCGGTCCGGCGGCACGGTCGAGATCTCGTTCATCCCTTGGGAATTCGCGTCGCGGATCAAGCCGGCGGCAAACGGCGTGACCCGCTGCACGCCGTCGGCGAGGACCACGTACAACTCGTCGGCGTCCACGCCGTGTACTCGGATCACACCACCGACCGGCACATCCGACAGCTTGCCCGGACCGGGCGCGCCGTGCCGGTCGATCTCCGGAACCGTCAGCGGCGGAACGGGTTCGGTGGCATCGAGCAACGCACCGCCGATCGGGCGCGGACGCTGATCGCGCAATCCGAGGGAGCGGATCAGAACGGAATCACCGGGATCGATCTCGGCGCGCTTACCGTCGTAGACGAGGAAGGTCTTACCGCCGTGGGTGGCCAGCAGCGCCTGATCCGCGCGCGCCGGCACCGCGCGGGTGCCACCGGCCGGAGTGTCCAGCGGCCCGGCGATCACCGTGGTGAGCGGGCCCGTCGCGACCGCACCACCCGTCGCGGAGGGCAGCAGGTTGTCGCACATCGTCCAGGTGGACCGCCGGGGTTCCCCTGATCCGGGCAGGGCGCCGGGCGCGCCCGGAATGCCCAGCAGCGGACCGCGCGGCTGGGTCAGTTTGCTGTCCTTGACCGAGGCCGGCGAGGCGTCGGTGCCGGTGATGAGACGCGCCGAGGCCAGGTTGAGCACCGGATGCAACGTTCCGTCCACGAGGACGTAGAGCGCACCGGAATCCTTGCCCATCACGATCTTCGAGTCACCCACGGAGCCCTGCGGGTGCAGGAAGGCGAGGATCGCCGCACCCGCCACGCCCAGCAGTCCCAGTACGGCGCCGATCACGAGCGAGCGGAACTGGGTGCGCATGGGATCGTGCAGCATCCGCACGTCGCGCCGGACGAGCGCGTGCTCGTAGCGCTTGAGCAGGAACCGGTAGCCGTTGACTTGGGCACGGGTCGTCAACTGCGCCGGCACAACCGCCTCCCGATACCCACTAGCTGATTCCGATGACCCGATTCGAGGGCGCGAACCGCATCCGGCCGCGCCTCGACAGACTAGCGAAGCCGAACGAGTTCGGTCCATTATGTGCGCATGAACTCCACCGCGCGCGGAGAAAAAGTCACACCGCCTGAAGACGATTCATCCGACGCTTCCGAATCGCGCTCGAACACACCGCAATTGCGCTCGACGGAATTCTGGCTCTTCCACCTGCTGCCCCTGCGTCTGGTGCTCCCGGTGCTGGTCACGGCGGCTGTTGGCGCCTTCGCGGCAAGGGTTTTCACGCCGCTCTGGTGGGTTCCGGTCGGTGTCGCCGCGGTGTTGGTGATCGTCGCGCTGGCGCCGATTCGCGGCACTTCTCTCGCACAATCTCTGGCACGCGGAATTACCTTTCGTTGGCAATTGTTTCGTAATCGTTCCACCGCCGTTCAACATTCGCCGTTCAATGTTCCACTGACCGAAGGCGGAAGTTACGGAATGCGCTGGGACGGTGACCGGCTCATCACCATGTTGCGGATCGACGCACAGCCGCGAACGGTCACCCGGCTCAGCCCCAGCGGGCTGCTCGGCGACGATATGCTGCCGCTGGCCGAGATCGCGCGCTGTCTCGATCAGTTCGACATCCGGCTGGCCGCCATCGATGTGATCAGTACCGGATCACGCAGTGCCGGCACCGGTGCGGTGGCACGCACCTACGAGAGCATCCTCGGGCCGCTGCCGGCCGTGGCGCATCGGACGGTCTGGGTCGTCCTGCGGCTGGATCCGCTGGCCAACGCCGCCGCCGTCGATCGGCGCGGCGGCGGGGCGGAGGGGACCTTGCGCTCGGCGGTGGTGGCCACGCGGCGGGTGGCCAATCGACTCGCCGCGCACGGTCTGTCGGCGGTCGCGCTCTCGGCGACCGAGATGAATCAGGCGGTCGCCCAGCTGACCCTCGGCGCGGCGCCGGAGGAATTCGAGGAGACGACGGACAGCCTGATCCACAACGGTTTTCACCACACCACCTACCGGATGACCCCCGAGGCCCTGGGTTCTCGCGGCATCGCCGAGGTGTGGTCGACGCCGACGGTAACCTCCACGATCACCGTGCGGCTACAGCGGGTGGATTCCGGTCCCACCACGGGCGCGATCACCGACACGTCCATCGCCGTGACGGCGACCGCACGCTTCGCGACCCGCGACGCGCCGTGCCGGGTGCGCTCGGCCGGACTGATTCCACTGCCCGGAAAGCAGCGGCGCGCCTTGCTTTTCAGCCTGCCGCTCGGCACCGGAGTGCCGGCGCTGCCGCTGGACAGCTACCTCGGACCGCCGGACGCGCTGGATCGGGTGCCGATGCCGATCGCCGGCTGCGGACAGCTCATCGGCGCCGACAACTCGGGACAAGGCGTGGCGCTGCCGCTGGTGAGCCGGCACGTGCGCAGGGTCGAGGTCATCGGCTCCCCGCTGGTCGCCAAACAGGTCATCCTGCGCGCGATCGCGTTGGGCGCCAGTGTGGTGGTGCATACCAATCGGCACGACGAGTGGCGGCCGATGGTCGGTTATGTCGATATGCCGCAGGCGCTCACGCTCGCTACCTGGTCGGCCGGTTCCCAGCAGGCCAGTTCGTATCGGTTCGCGACCATGGTGGTGTTCGACGGCATCGCGCCGAGCGGGCACCACTCCGACGCCACCGTGATGGTGCTGCGCCAGCACGGGCCGGTAGCGGACGGATTTGAGCCCGATGTCACCCTGATCGAGGACCCCGTGACCGCGAATATGGTCACCGTGCGCACCGAGAGCGGGGAGACCAGCGTGTACATGGTCGCCACGCCGGAGGAACTGCGGTATGTGGGGGCGAATCCTGCGGTCCCGGCCTGAACGCAACCGCGGCTGCGGGGGCGCCTTGCGGATTGCTCGGCACCTATCCCGCTGAGAGTCCGTCGTCCGCATCGAACCGCTCCAGCGCGGCCGCGGTTTCCTGGGTCAGCGGGTCGTCGATTCCGCGCAACCACACGAGATCCTCATGCAGCTCGCTGAATGTGGTGCGGGCCTCCGTGCGATGACCGATGAGCGCCAGCAACCGTCCGAGAGCCAATCGCAACTCGAACGCCATTTCGCTACAGTCACTCTGCGCGGCGCGCACATCGTCCAGCACCGCACGCATTCCGGACAAGGCTTCGGTGAGTTCGCCGAGCTCGATGCGGCAGTCCGCGGCGAACTTGCGGCATTGGATCGTCAGGTCGTCGGCGAACCCCTTCACCCGGGCCGAGGCCGCCGCAAGAACATCGAATTCCGTTCTCGCCTTGCGGTATTCGCCGCCGAGGAAGCGAGCGAGCGCTATGTCGAACCGTAGTTCCAGTACCCGCGGGCTCTCGGTGCCGAAGGCGCGCCCCGCCGGCTCGAGGATGCTGCTGAGGACATCCGCCGCCTGCAGTGGACGGTCCGCGGCGAGCAGGTCGCGGTACTCGTCCAACTGTTGTCGCAGCCGCTGCTCGAGCACCTCATCGCTGATCGGCGTGGTGGCGGGCAGCGCGCCCTGGAACCGGATAGTGGGCGCTACCTGTTCCGGGCGCAGAGGTGCGTTGGGTCGGCGAAAAATCGCCGTCGGGTCGGGCACGCCCGGCAGATACCCATCGCTCGGTCCGACAGTCGACTCCGTTCGGGGCAGCAACGGAAGCAGTCGCTCGTACACGTCCGCTGCGGCAGCCGGTCGCTGTTCGGGCTCCTTGGCGAGCAGGTCCAAGACCAGCCGGTCCAATTCGGCAGGGATCTCGCCGCGCAGTTCGCGGGGCGCAGCGGGCGGGGTGACAGCGTGGTGGTGCAGCACCATCGGCGCCGTGCCGTCGAATACGGGCGCGCCGCACAACATTTCGTAGAGAATGCAGCCGAGCGCATACAGGTCGGTACGTGGTGTTGCCTTGGCGCCGATGGCCTGCTCGGGCGACATATACGCCACCGAGCCGAGAATCGCGCCCGTCATGGTCAGCTTCGGCACGCCGGCCGTGAGGAGCGCCGCGATGCCAAAGTCGATGATCTTCACGGTGCCGCCGGGCGTGACGAGGATATTGTCGGGTTTGAGATCGCGGTGGACCACTGGCAGCGCATGCGCGTAGGAGAGCGCGGTGGCGATCTGCGCGGTCACCGCGACGGCCCATTCGACCGGCAGCGGGACATCGGGGTCGAGATAGTGCCGCAATGTGTGGGCGCCCTCGACGAGTTCCATCACGAGGTACACCTCGCTCAAGTCCGCATGGAGGACCGCGTCGTACACCTGGGGCACGCCGTGGTGCCGGATCTGCGCGGTGATCCGGGCTTCCCGACGAAACCGCTCGGCGAACTCGGCGGCATCGGTCTGCGAGTGAATCTGGGTGAACCGGATCATCTTCACCGCGATCTCACGGTCGAGCACGGTGTCGTACCCGCGCCAGACCGATCCCATCCCACCGAACCCGATTTCCTCGATCAGGTCGTACCGCATACCGATGCGACGCGCCGGCACCGTCTACCCCCTGCCATCCCGCGACAGCCCTTCCACCGTCCGCTACATCTCGGGCAGTCCGTGCCGCCGCCCGAGCAGCCGAAACGCCGCTGTCCGCGCCTGCCGATCCAGGTCCTTCTTGAACTCGTTGTCCCGGGCGAAGTACCGCTCACCCAGGTCGTTGAGAGTATCGAAGTGTTCGACCATCTTCTCGGCGAACACCTTGTCGAAGACGACGCCGAAGTCGTCGACATTCTTGTTCGCCAGGCGCGCCTGCTCCACCTGCGGTTCATCCATGGCGGCGTTGAATGGCACAGCGAGGTGTTCCTCGGAGAACTCGGTACCGAACCGCTCGTTGAACCGCTCGACCAGCGCGGACAACAGGGACTTCTCGGGCTCCTTGGCCGGCCCGGTACCGTCACCGAACCCCCGTAATTCCTGTGAGCCTTCCGGAGCCAGCCCGAGGTCGTGTTCCCCGGTCTGCTCGAGCCGGAGGTGGCTCAAGTCGATCTCGCCGATGTCGATGCCCCCATCAGCACGTCGCGGCAACCGATTCAGCAGGTGACGCCCGTATAGGTGCAGCAGCTCAAGATCGGGGTCCTGATAGGGCACGATTTGCGCGAGGAACCCGTACTTGCGGACGTAGTCGTTGAGGTTGGCGCGGAACGATTCGGCGAGCGCGACATCGTCTTCCTCCTCACTGTTGAGAAACACAGCGAACCGGTCGACCGCCGGTGCCAAATGCCGATACAGCTCGGCATGCAACTTGGCCCACTTCGCGGCCGATCCGGCCGCCTTCTGCTCGGCGACGAGATAGGCGGCGGCGAAATCCCTCATCTCCTGCGTGATCAGGATCGGCGCGGCCGTCACCAGGTCGCGTGCGACGTACAGCAGGTTCGGGTCGGTCGGCAGGGTGAACGCGTCTTCGTAGTAGGGCGCGAACGCTTCCTGGATCTTCTCGGCTTCGTTGACGAAGTCGAGCACCACCAGATCTTGCTGCGATTTGCCTTCGCGGGTGCGGTTGAGTCGCGACAGTGTCTGCACGGCGGCGATTCCGGTCAGCGTCTTGTTCACGTACATGGTGGTGAGCAGCGGCTCGTCGAACCCGGTCTGATACTTCTCGGCGACCACCAGGATCCGGTATTCCTTCTGCCCCATGCCACCCACCTGGGTGGCCCGGTCGTCGGCCCGCGTGTACCGGAACGCCTTGGGAAGTGCGGATTCGGCGAGCCCACCGTTCTCCGACGGCTCGGTGACCTCCACGCCATCGACCTCGAGGCTGCCGGAGAACGCCACCAGCACACCGACATCCGGGTATTTGATGTCGTACTCCCGGTCCTTCAGGTACTCCTTGATCGCCCGCGCCATCGCGACCGCGCTCTGCCGGGAAGCAGTCACCACCATCGACTTCGCCCGGCCACCGAGCCGCCCGCGGGTGTGCGCGATGAAGTGCTCGACGATCACCTGCGCGTGCTGCTGCACCGCGTACGGGTGCATGAACGCGAACCGTGCGAGCAAGTTCGAGGCTTTGGCCTCGGGCACTTCGACGTCGTCGGGATTCTGGTTCACCAGGCGGTAGTAGGCCTTGTAGGTGACGTAGTTGCGCAGCGGGTCGAGGATGAACCCTTCCTCGATCGCCTGCCGCATCGAATACGTATGGAACGGACGGTATTCGGCGCCGTCGGCGGTACCGAAGTTCTCGAGGGTCTTCGCCTTCGGCGTCGCGGTGAACGCGAAATAAGAGATGTTGGCGGCCTTCGCCCGCGCCTCGGCTTTACGCCGCAGGCGTTCGTCGATGCTCACCTCGACCGCGCCCTGGTCCTCGTCATCCGCATCAAGTCCCATGTCGCGCAATGCGGTCCGAACAGCTGCTGCGGCGTCACCAGACTGCGAGGAGTGCGCTTCATCGATGATGACGGCGTAGCGGCCATCGGCCAGCTCGGCCTGCTCGCGGCGCAGATAATCCAGCAGCGCCGGAAAAGTGTGCAGCGTGACGGTGATGATCTTGCCGCTCTGCGAGTTCAACGCCTGGGCCAACTGCTCGGACTTCGAGCCCGCCTTGTCGTCGATCTTCCTCACCAGACCGGACACCTGCTCGAACCCGCCGACGGTGTCGCGAAGCTGCGAGTCCAGGTTGCGCCGGTCGGTGATGATGATGACCTTGTCGAAAACCGGTACGCCCGGCGGCAATCCGGCCGCCCGCGCCTCCGGGTCGAGGTTCTCCAGCCGTTCGGTGTGCAGGTCGCTGAGCCGGTGCGCGAGCCAGCCGATGGTGTTCGACTTGCCGGAGCCTGCCGAGGCCATGATGAGGTAGTCATGCCCCGATCCGTGGGTCGCCGCGTGCGCGGCGAGCTTCTTGACCACGTCCCACTGGTGGAAGCGTGGGAAGATCGTCGAGCGAGTCGCCTTGCCGCCCGCACCCTTCGTCTCGGCGGTGTGCACGAACCGTTCCAGCAGGTCCAGCCAGTTATCCGGCTGCCACACCTGCTTCCACAGGTACGAGGTCGCGTACTCGCCTTCCGCGGTGGCCGGCGGATTCCCTTTGCCGCCGGCATTTCCCGGCCCCTCCGAGCCGGTGTTGAACGGGAGGAACACCGTCTTCGCCGCCCGCAGCTGCGTAGTGACGAACACCAGATCCGGGTCGACAGCGAAGTTGGCGATCACCCGATGCTTGAAGATCAGCTCAGTGGGATCGCGGTCCTCGCGATACTGCCGCTTCGCTTCCTCGACACCCTGCCCGGTCAGCGGATTCTTCAACTCCGCTGTTGCCACCGGAATCCCGTTGAGCAGCAACGCGAGATCCAGACGCGGTCGCGAAGCGCCGGGCTTCGTGGCGTATGGCAGTTCGCGAACTATCGCGAGCCGATTGGCATTATAAGCATCCAGCACGTCCTGCGAGCCGACGAGGTTCGGCTTGAAGTAAGCAACGCGGATCAGAACCCCCCGATCCTTCACCCCCTCCCGCAGGACCCGCACCAGCCCCTTCGCAACCAGCTCCTGCCCCAGCCGCTTCGCGAACCCCCGCTGCGCCTCATCCTGATCGTCGCCGTAGGTGGCGAGCAGCTCATCCCACTCCGTCTGCTGAGTCTGCGAGATGAAGGTCAGCAACTCCCCCGTATCCAGCCCGAGCTCCGCCCGGTACTCATGCGAATTCCCCTCCCGCCAGCCGTTCTCCACCATCGCCTGAACGATGGCCGCCCCGAACACCTGCTCGCTGTGGACCGACATTTTCGTTATACCCCCTGGGTGAGATTCCGCCCGGAGGCGGTGGTGACGTCGAATTGGCCGGTCACTGCGGCGGTGATGAGCGATTGGCGGCGCTCGGCAAGGAGATCGATCTGGCGAGACAGCAATGCACGCAAGCGGCCGGTAGTCACTGTTTCGAGCGAGATCTCCCGGACCAGCTCGTGCTGTTCGCTCAAGCTCGCCGGAGGAACCGGCCAGGATCTAATGTCCTCGCCCCGGAGTTTGACCATGGATCCCGAAGATCCTCGTGCCGCCGCCTCGATTACAGATCGTACTCTGCCGCCGAGCGCCACTTGAGTAACATATTCAGCATCCATCGCCTCGGTCAGGCCGATTCTGTAAATGAGGTCCGGAAGCAGCAAACGGGCACAATCGGACGATACGACCGCAACATCGCCGACCAATTCTGGCGTGTTCGCCCGAGTAGCAAGGAGGTCCCCCGGGCGTACCTCATATTCCCGGGAGGGTGCGGTCCCACCGGGCAGCAACTTATTTTCGCCGGGACGAAAGACACCGCCCTTTACAGCACTCAGCTTTAGTACCGACCATTCAGAGGAATCCTGTCGAGGAGCGGATTCGCATTGTGGACTGACACCCTGCTCAATCTTGAGTATGAACCGCCGTAAGGGAAGTTCGCCGCGCCGGTTGGCCATGCGGTCAATCAGAACGTCCCTCACAGCTGCGTCTCGCTCATTGAGCCTTTCGACTACCTGCCTCTGTAGGGCGACTAGCCGGTCGATGCGGGAGGTTTCGGCGTCGAGGAAGTCGGCGATGCGGCGCTGCTCCTCCAATGGAGGCGTGAGGATTGGCAGCAGCCGCAACGTTTCCCACGGCGTATCGAACTGCGATGGAGGCATATACTTGGAAATTCTTGTCAATTCGGCAAGATAGGGCGTCGAGCGCAGAAGATAATGCAGGTATCTCGAATCGTATCCCAAGTCAGGCCGACACACATAATAAGCCGGGCTGACAATACCCCGATAAGACGA
Source organism: Nocardia nova (assembly GCF_002933465.1). Taxonomy (GTDB): domain Bacteria; phylum Actinomycetota; class Actinomycetes; order Mycobacteriales; family Mycobacteriaceae; genus Nocardia; species Nocardia nova_B. The sequence continues at coordinate 27,523 of NZ_PSZE01000032.1, read as the reverse complement.
AGAACCAATCCCACCTTGCCAGGTACGCAGTTTATTGAAGACCACATCTCCAGGTTGAACGACCAAATACTTAGCCAGGTCCTCACCGAGCCGGTTGTGGTTGTCTCCGCGCGAGTCACGAGGAACTACGCCAGCATCGAGGAACACCGAGAGCGGCCGGAGGCCGGGCTGGCCGACCCGCTTCTGGCGTGTCATCGCTGACCAGAGCGACCGCCATGACCATCCAACAGGTGCAGCGACTGAAGAAAGTGCTCCGGAAGTCATTTCGTCACCTCCCCAAGGAGATCTTGGATCTCAAGCTCGAGCGCTTTGAGCTCCGCGTCGATCTCCGCCAGCGGCCGGGGCGGCGTATACACATAGAAGTGCCGCGTGAAGGGGACCTCGTACCCCACTTTGGTTTTGGCGTGGTCGATCCATGCATCCGGAACGTGAGGCAGGACCTCGCGGCTCAGGTATTCATCGACGTCCTCGGTCAACGGAACGTTCTCATAGTCGCGCAGCTCAGGATCCGGTTCGGGAGCGCCCTTCACGAATTGAACCTCGCCCTCCGCATCACGCGAGCCGACCGCTTCACGGAAGGCTTTGGCGAAAGGTGCACCACTGGGCCACATTTCACCAGCACCAACAACGGCATCACGCATGGCGGATACGGCGTCAGCCTTCGTCTCCCAGGAAGTACCGACCAACGGCGCGAGGAGGACCCGGAACACGTCGGAGTCGCCGTACTGCTTGCGGACCGGTGCCGAGGAGGCTAGCTTGTCCAGACCTTCGCTGGTGAGCGCAAACCGCAGCTTCAGCGGCCGTTCCACGGTGATGCGGCGGTATCCGAACTCGTCGTTGTCGAAGACCTTCACCTTGCCGTGCAGCGGGTGGGTCGGGTCCTTGGCAACCGTCAGCGCTTCCCCGTACAGCCGTGTAATTTCCTGAATCTGTTCATCGCTGAGCTGCTTACGCTTGTCGCCCAGGGACTTTCGCATTTTGACCCAGTACTCCCGCGCATCCAGCAGGACCACCTTACCCAGATGATCAGGCTTCTTGCGGTTGGTGAGAATCCAGAAGTAGGTCGAGATGCCGGTGTTGTAGAACAGCTGATCCGGCAGGGCGACAACAGCTTCCAGCCAGTCGTTCTCGATGATCCACCGGCGGATCTCGGACTCGCCGGACCCGGCGGCGCCGGTGAACAGCGGGGAACCATTGAAGACGATCGCGATCCGGCTGCCGCCCTCGCCGGAGGCGTTCACCGGCTTCATCTTCGAGATCATGTGCTGCAGGAACAGCAGCGACCCGTCGTTGATGCGGGGCAGTCCGGCGCCGTAGCGTCCCGCTTCACCGAGGTTGGCGGCCTCCCACTCGACATCGTCCTTGATCTTCTTCCATTCCACGCCGAAGGGCGGGTTGGCGAGCATGTAGTCGAACTTGGTCTTCGAGTGACCGTCGTTGTCGTCGAGGGAGTTACCGAGCACGATGTTCTCGGAGTCCTCACCCTTGATCATCAGGTCGGACCGGCAGATCGCCCACGACTCCGGGTTCAGTTCCTGCCCGTACAGGTCCACGGTCGCCTGTGGGTTCAACGCGGTGATATGCGCTTCCGCAGAGCTGAGCATGCCGCCGGTGCCGCAGGCCGGGTCGAGTACGCGGCGGACCACACCGGGCACACCGAGCAGTTCGGCGTCGGGCGCGATCAGCAGGTTCACCATCAGCTCGATGACTTCGCGCGGGGTGAAGTGTTCACCCGCGGTCTCGTTGGACTGTTCGGCGAAGCGCCGGATCAGTTCCTCGAACACGTAACCCATCTGATGGTTGGACACCACCTCCGGGCGCAGGTCCAGGTCCGCGAACTTGCCGACCACCTGGTACAGCAAACCCGCCGCGTCGAGTTTGCGGATCTGCTGGGCGAATTCGTACTTCTCCAGCACCTCGCGCGCGTTCTCGGAGAAGGCGCCGATGTAGGTGATCAGGTTCTTCGAGGCGTAGGTCGGATCGGCGGCGATCTTCTTCAAAGTGAGATCGCTGGTGTTGTAGAACACCGCGCCGGCCGCCATGGTCAAGAACTTGTGCACGTCGAGGTCTTTGCCCGCCAGCGACTCGGCCTTCGCGACAACCGCGTCCCGAGTGGGCGCCAGCACACACTCCAGGCGGCGCAGCACGGTGAACGGCAGGATCACCTTGCCGTAGTCGGACTGCTTGTAGTCGCCGCGCAACAGGTCCGCGACCGACCACGCGTGGTTGGCCAGCTCGCTGTGCTTGCCGGTGTTCACTCACTGCCTCCTCGAGGATGACTGATGTCTTCGTTTGTCTCGCTGCTCGCGGTCGGTTCGAGCGCACCGGCGACGAGACCGTTGTTCACCACCTCGGCAACCTGATCTACCGCCGCACCGGCCTGCGCCAAAGCCGCCCGCAGCTGGTGCACGCGGCGGAACGCTTCGCCATAACGCTGTTGCTGCGCCAACGGCAGCAACGGTATTCGCGTTCGGTGCAGGGCGGAGTGAATCGCGGTCGTACCACCGGCGGCAACGTCGTCGATGCCGCCGATGAATCCGGCGACGAACCACGGGTCCAGGCGTTGCGGGTCCGGGCGCACGAGCTGGACGTTCGCGCCGAGTGCGATCCCCGCCTCTTCGGGGCCCGCGATCCGGAAGGCCTCGCCACGGAGAGCGCGCACGGTCGGCACCAGAACGTCACCGACCTCGACTTCGACCGCTGGGCTGCCGGATTCCACCTTCACCCTGCCGGACGCCGGACTACCGAGGGCGATGTCGCGCCCGGTGACGGCCAACCGGAGATCGGCGTCGTCGGACGCCGTCGACCTCGGTGGCTGAGCACGCACGATGCGTACGGCACCACCCGAAGCCAGATCGGAAAGGGTGGCAGTGCGCCATGTGATACCCGAGACCGGCGCGACCTGACCGGCAACGCCGGACGCGTGCGCCAGTTCTGACACAGCCGCGCTGAGGCGCGCGACGGCCGTATCGACCTCGCCGGCAACGATTCCGGGGTCGATCGCCAACTTCACCCGCGGTCCGGGCGTGAGGTCGACCTCCTCATCGAGCAGGTCGACAACCCTGACGACCGTCGACATATTGGGCTCTTCGGCATCCGCTGAACGCCCCTCGACGAAGGCCGACCACACGCGCCGCACCGTCTCGGCGACCGGCGGCCAATCGACAGCATCGCCGGCACCGATCTGCGCGGCCTTGCCCGCAGCCGTATCGACCAGCAGCACGCTGTCGGGCACCGCTGCGTCGGGGTCCGGTTTCTCCAGGACCCAGATCTGCAGATTCAGTCGTGTCCACAGGAGCTGCGGCAGTCGCGGTGGCAGGTTGATCACTGCGCGAATCGCTCCCGCGCGCAGCAGCGAACTGCGAATGCGCCTGCCGGAGGCCCTCGCCGCGATGGATGCTGGAAGGAGGAGAACAGCACGTCCACCGGGACGAAGGTGCGCGAGAGCGTGCTGGACCCAGGCCAGGTCCGAATCCATCCGCCCCGGTGCGCCGAACACCCACCGCGGATCATCGATATGCACCCGATCCGCGGCCCAATCCCGAAGGCTGGGCGGACTGCTCAGTACCACGTCCACTTCCATGCCGGAGAACGCATCGTCATGCACACTGTCGCCCGTGGCGATGTTCGCCTCTATGTCGGTTTCGGCCCGCACCACCAGACGGGCCAGCGCCGCTTGGGTTTCCGAAATATCCTGACCGTAGAGCTCGGTGGCTCCGCGCGCCGCGGCGGCAACGAGCAGCGAACCACCACCGCACGCAGGGTCCAGCACCCGCGCCACCCCGGCTCCGAGCGGCTGCAGCAGGTCGGCCATGAGTGTGGCGACCGGCTCTGGAGTCCGGTAGAGGCCGACGTTCTGCTCACCCCCGTGCGCGTGGTCGGCCAACGCCTGCAGCGCCGAACGCGGCCCCTCGACCTCGGCGGCATGCGTCAATGTTTTCAGGACGTTTGCCACAGCATCCGTTGCCGGTTCCGCCGACACCCACCCGGATTCGGACCGCTTCAGGCCGGCAAGCAGAATTCGCGCTTCGTCGCTGGACAACGACGACCGCAACAATGTCTGCAATGACAGAATCGGCGCGTCAGAGATGTCTTGACCACGGTCGGCCAACCATGCCCGCACCGCGTTCCAATCGAATACGGGCCGAAACTCGGTGCCGCCCACCGGCTTCGGGAAGTCCTCGTGCCGCTTACGCCAATTACTCACGGTCGCACGTGTCACGCCGACCAGCTTGGAGATTTCCGTGGCGGTCACGGGCGGAACCAGGTTCGACATGTGACCCCTCTCGTGTACATCACGATCCTGGCGCATGGCGGTGTGAAAATCAAGAGGGCCAAATTTTCTTGACAACATTCACGGTGATCACCGGCAGCGGATGACGCCAGTTCGTGCATCGGCACCCATTCCGCATCCATGCCCAGGCCGCCCTGCGGATCGTCACCTGGATCGGAGGGTTCTACTACCCGCCCCGGCACAGCCTGTGCGGATGGATGTCACCGATCGACTACGAAACCCACATGGCCGCCGTCCGTGCGGCCTCAGCAGCAACCTTGTCACGAGACGAGGCTGCTTCAGAAGCCGCCACACTTCGAGGGGATTGACAGAAGCAACGGCCGATGGGGCAAAGGGTGAGTCTCCACTCCAGCAGCCGCTCGCGTCGATCCGCTGTCTACATCCGTTCAGGAGCAGCAATTCCCAACAATCCGAGCCCATGAGCGAGCGTTGCGGCAGTGAGCCGGCACAACGCCAGGCGGTTTCTGCGGACAGGTTCGTCCGCGCTCAGGACCGGGCAGTTGTCGTAGAAGGTGGTGAAGTCGCGCGCCAGCTCGTACAGATATCCGCACAACCGGTGTGGCTCGAGTGTTTCGGCGACCTCGCGGACGGTCGAGCTGTAGGCGTCGAGTTCCAGGGCGAGTGCGCGTTCGGCCGGTTCCAAGACCAGGTCGACATCGACAACCGGTGCAGGTTCGCCTGCCTTGCGGAGGATCGAACGGATCCGCGTGTGCGCGTATTGCAGATATACGGAGGTGTTTCCGTTGAACGCGATCATGCGGTCGAGGTCGAAGGTGTAGTCCTTGATCCGCGAAGTCGACAGGTCGGCATACTTCACCGCACCGATCCCGGCCTGTTCAGCGATCTTGTCCAGCTCTGCCGGGTCCAGGTCGGGGTCTTTGTCAGCGACAACTTCACGGGCCTTCGTGAAAGCGTCGTCGAGTAGGTCCATCAATCGCACGGTTCCACCGGTGCGGGTCTTGAACGGCCTGCCGTCGGGGCCGAGGACCGTGCCGTAGGCGATGTGCTCGGCGTCGACTTTGTCGGTGAGCCAGCCTGCGCGTCTGGCGGTTTCGAAGATCAGCTGGAAGTGCAGGGCCTGCCGTGAGTCGGTCACGTACAGCAGCCGTTGCGCCCCCAACTCGTTGATCCGGTAGCGGATCGTAGCGAGATCGGTTGTGTCGTAACCGTATCCACCGTCACTTTTGCGCACCATCAATGGCACGGGCCGGCCGTCGGGACCGTTCACTTCTTTGGAGAAAACGACCAGCGCGCCATTGCTTTCGACCGCGATTCCCTTGCCGACCAGCTCGTCGATGATGTCCACCAGCATTGAGTTGTAGAACGACTCTCCCACCGAATCCTCGGCAGTCAGCAGCACCCCGAGTCGACGGTAAATATCGGCGAAAGCTTGTTCCGATTCCGAGACGATCTCGCGCCACCGAGCCAGCGTCGCCGGATCACCGGCCTGCAGCGCCACCACGCGCGCCCGCGACCTGTCCGCGAACGCCGAGTCGGCATCGAACTCCTTACGCGCCGCCTTGTACAACGCGTCCAACGCGGACACCGACGAACCGTCCCGCTCAGCGAGGTCCTCGTGGCGCCAGCGCGCATCCGGGTGCTCGTCCAAGTATTGGATTAGCATCCCGAACTGGGTTCCCCAGTCGCCCAAGTGATTCTGACGAACCACCTCTGCCCCCAGGAACTCCAGCACGCGAGCGAGGCTGTCACCGATGATCGTCGTCCGCAGATGCCCGACGTGCATCTCCTTAGCGATATTGGGCGCCGAGTAATCGATCACCGTCCGACGACCTTCCTCCGACGCCGCCACTCCGAGGCGTTCATCGTCCAGTCGTGCCGTGACCTGCTGCCACACCGCCGTGTCCGAAACCCCGATATTCAGAAAACCCGGCCCGGACGACTCCACTGAAACAACTGGTGCTCCAGCAGTTTCCAGGTTCTCGGCGAGTTCTTTCGCCAGTTCGGCCGGCTTGGTCTTCAACCGCTTGGCCAGAGGCAAAGCGACATTGGATTGGAAATCGGCGTGTGCGGATCGTCGGACTACCGGGTCTGCGCCTGCCGCATCGGGTCGGACCACGCTGACCGCACGAGACACGGCATCAGCGACAAGGTCGATCAACGGCAGAACCCCGGTTTGGGCCACGGGAAAAATCCTCCTGAATAGTAGGGATGAGTCAGTATCCCAGGCCGGCAAGGAGCAGGCCTGTTGGCATCTCAGATCTCTTGCGGTCGATCCGTCGGTTTGCGGATGTGTGTGCCGTCGATGTCGCTGATGAATCCTTCGGCCATGAGTTCGCCCAACCCACGTGCAAGTGTCGACCGCAGGTGCGCTCCATCGTCGTACCCGAGGAAATCCTTACCAGCCGCGCTCGCACAACAGACAACGGCGCGGCTGATGTCAGCCATGCTCACGACCGTGTCCGGCACCAATGCCAACGCGAGCCGCGCCAACGCTGCCTCTGCTTCCTGCTGGTGAACGCGATATCGAGTGGTGTTGCCGCCGAGAAAGATATGTGGACTGGTGAGAGCGTTGAGCAGTAGGCGCGCTCCAAACCGATGGGAGTTCAGGAATTCAGGCTCGGCCACGACTGGGACCGCTCGGATGGTTCCGTCGTCGCGGTCGAAGCACCGCAGCGCGACGGCGTTGTGGACGTCATCGAAAGTGGCGAACAACTTCGTCTCGTAGGCGACTTCGGTATCCAAGGTGAGCCCGAATCGATGATGAAGTGCGCAGACCTCGGCTATGAGCTGGCCCATTCGCGTCGCGGGAAGTTGTTCAGGACCGATCAGGACGAGATCCAGATCCGATGTCGGCGTGCCGGTCCCGGCGGCATGCGAGCCGTAGACCAGCCCATATCCCTGGCGACCGACGTAGTCACCCCGTATGCGGCAGGCTTGTTCCACTGCGGCGAGAATGCTCATGGCTGCCGCCGAGGGATGTGACAGACGGGGTGGCTGCTGCGCCGGAAATGGACGACGTGAGCCCCACTGGGCAGGGCGACCGACCCGTCTGGCAGAGCGTAATGGTCGATAAACTCCTCTATCTCCGCATGAACTTGCGGGTCCTGGACGAGTGGTGGATAGCTCTTGAGGTGCACCGCCAAGAACCATCGCAATGCCGCTTCCCGGTTGGGCGCCAAGGCTGACCCACCACAGCGCGTGTGCGACACAACGCCATACCCGTGGTCTTCGGAGGCACGTAGCCCGTCGAGCAGGAGGTTCAGCGTGTAGCTGCGCCCGCCCTCAGGAAATGGGCAGACTCGTTCCCACAGTCGGGTGACAAGCCGTTGTTCGGGCGTCTCGGCATCGAAGTGCAGGGCTACGAAATGCCCCTGCGGTGCAAGCAGTTTCACCATGTCTCCGACGAACTGCATGGCTCGCTCCCGAGCCAGGTCGACGTCCTCGCGCGGAATAATCGCGCGTGCGGACATTTGCTCGAAGAACTCCCCTATCGGATAGCTCAACGACCAGAACGCCGCGACGACATCGAAACGGCCGCCTTGACCTTCGCGCAACAACTTTGCCACCGCGTCACGAGTATCCGCCCGGACCGTTTCGACTGCCGGGACATTGTCGACCACGGCATCGATCATGGCCGCGCTGTAATCACAAGCCAGCAATCGAGAGGCATATGGCTCCAATGCCGAGGTCATTCGTCCTGTACCACAACCGAATTCAACAATAGACAACGTCTGGCCGGACATACCGATCATGTGCTCGAGCAGGTCCGCGACCAGCGCCACGTCATCTCGGCCGTCGAAGTAGTGCGGCACCAACAGCTGGTCGTACACACCGGCGGACTCGTACACGGCCCGGAACTGACCAAGCTCACTCATCGCACGCATCCACCAGCCGGCAGAGCTCTGCCACGTAGTCCAAGACCTGGGTCATGTGGCTGTCGGTCAGCCGCGGATTGTTCGCCATGAACCGCAACGCATGCACGATCTCTCCGCGGCGAAGCACACCGTTGTCATCGGGCAAAGTGAAGTGGTGAAGATACCAACGGCCGTCCTCGAGCATTCGTTGATGGACACGGCGGTTCAGCACGTTGATTTCTTCCAGGTCCGCGGCGGTGAGACATCCATTGGCGGAAAGGCCGGACGGAAGACAAATGAACGCGACTGCCGCAAGCTCGGGTTCATGAAGGCGCCGCAACCCGGGCCGCTCATCCACCAAGTCTGAAAACCGACGAGCGAGGGTGATTCGCCGTTCGGCGATTTCGGCGAGCTTGGTTCGCCCGTTGGTCACCATCATCATCCACAGCTTCAAAGACGACCAGCCTTTCGTGCCGATGAACGGCGTAACCTGCCCGAATGCAAAGTCCTCCTGCATGATCAGATCAGAATGACTCGCGACCATGCGCAAACTGTCGGGTCTCCGAACCAGTAACGCGCTCAATCCATATGGCACCGCCATCACCTTGTGCGGGTCGACCGTCACGCTGTCGAACAACTCGATGCCCGCTACCAGGTGACGCAACACGTCGCTGAATGTGGCAACCAGCCCCCAGCATGCATCGGCATGCAGCCAGATCGCCGGATCGGCAGCGCGGACCACATCGTGCACTTCGCGCAAATGGTCGACAGTCTGCGTACGGCTGTCGCCGGCATATGCGACCACAGCCATCACCCGGCCCCGGTGCTCAGCCAACAACCGCACCAAATCGTCCAGGTCATAGCGAAACCCGCGAGTCTTCGCCTCGATCACACGCGCTCCCACACCGATCCAGGCCAACGCACTCTTCACGCTGTAATGACCGATACCACGGGGCACGACAACACCGAACTTGTCGACCTCAGTCACACCGTGCTGCATCGTTCCCGGTGCTTTCGCTTCACGTGCCAACAACATCGCGACGGCATTGCTCGTCGTTCCGCCGTACGTGACCACGCCACCGACGTCCCACACCGACGACACATCGGCGACGGCGAGATTGCGGTACCCGATCAACTCCCTCAACCACCGCAGTACCGCAATCTCGATGAAGGTAGCGCTCGGTGAATCGAAGCTCTGATTGATCATGTTCTGCTGCGTCAACATCGTAAGGACGCCACCGACCAACGCTCCCGGATCATCGCCGGTGTCGCCGAAACCGAGGAACCGAGGACTCGCCTCGTTCTTACACAGCGGCAGAATCTCGGCAATAAAATGCTCCAAGGCCGCTTCGACGGTCAGTCCCTCCGCCGGCAACTCGGTGACCAGACGATCCCGAATCTCGTCGACCGGCATTCGCCTTTCGAAAACATCAGGCTGCCCTTTGAACAAAATTCCGAGATCGAGGGCACGGTGCAGATCAGCGCTGGCTGTACCTGCGGTCGAGCGCTGCCGGATGGACTCGTTCAGCCTCCTCGGCATGGCAATTTGTTCGATTCGATGATGGTCACGCATTCTGGCCCCTTGCGTTTCGGTTTCATTGGAAGCGAAGTATCAGTGGAACTGGCTATGGGAGTGCCCACAGGCGCTCGCATGGGAGCCGCGGACACGTCCGATCGGGTAGCGCGAACACGACGGTGTCGGGCCGGTGATAGGCGACCCAGCACTCGGCGAACCGGCGGGCTGCCGACTCGCAGGCAACGAACCTCAATTCCTGCCCGCGCAAGAGACCGATGCGGACACGAAGAAGCACGTCCGGCTCGTGCGGCAGAGGCGAAACATGCTGAGCTGCCGAAGGACTGGCGAAGCTCATGACAACCTGCTATCACTTCCAGCCTCAGTGCTATCGGCTGGCGGGTCAGTGGCGGCCGAAGCATCCGCATCGCCTTCCAGCTCAGCGAGCCCGGCCAAAACGTTGAGCAGAGTCGACAGAGTGACGCCCGCGGGCAGCGAGCCGCACGCGTCGCGATGTAGGCGGAACGGCAACCCTCGCGCGGCAGCTCGTTCACGCGGACTAGCTACCGGCGGGACAATTTTGCCCGCGCGGACCAGGAAGCTATAAGCGGCGGCCTTCCTCTGGCATCCGAAGGCACGGCAACTCAAGTGCTGCTGCATGATTCGATGAGCGGCCTCGGCCGTAAGCGACTGCTCCGGGTAGGCGTGCGCCGAATCGGCATCGCCGGACACGGCAACCGCCCAGGTCGCAGGCGGACTGACCGTCTCCAGACCCACCATCTCGCACACTCGGCTCGGCGTATGACCGACTGTCTTCAGGTCGTAGACGAACAGCGCGTCCGCATCGAAACCGGCGGCCACCCCTAGCGCATACGCAATCGGATCATCATCGACAGGCGGGCACACCGTGTAGACGTAGAGGTACCCCAAACGGTGGGCATGTCGACGAATCATGCTGGCATGTCGTGTCATTCGGGTTCCAGAAACATCGGTGCGCACCAGACCGACCGCTGTCGGGCGCTCAACACTCCACTTTCCGGAGCTCATTGCGAAGTCCTCTCAGCTCGTGCCTGCAGGCATCCGCCACCGCGATCTCGCGCCGATCGTGGAGTCACGATCAGATGAAAGACGTCCCAAAAAGGGTCTGAGGTCGGACCGGCAGCGGAGGCCTGGATTGAGCGTCGCGCACCCTCAGGTGTGATCCCAGGCACGGAATTCCGACGGAAGTCGTACGCTTCTCATACCCAGCGCCGAAATCACGGGGGCGGCAATGATCGTGAGCACATGGACCAAGGCCGAAGTTCGCGCTCTGCGCCAGGCTGCCCTCCGGATGACCCAAGAAGAATTCGCCGAATTCGTCGGTTTCAAGGTCGAAACGGTCCAGAAGTGGGAGCAGAAGGCAACCACCGACCGCCCCGTCAGAGGGCGGTCAGCGGAAGCGCTCGACACCGTGTACCAGCGTCTCTCATACGCTCAGGAACAACGGTTCTGGATACATCTGCATGGTGCGCGGCCGGCTACGAATTGGCATCCTGTTCTCAGCGGCGCGGCACCAGTCCTCGCGTCGAGTAACACCCCTGGCTCGACCGAGTCCGGGGCAGTCGAGCGGGAAGTCGATGAAGAGGTGAGACGGCGCGATTTCGGAAAGCTCGCCGCTACCGGAGCAGTAGCCTTCCTGTCCGGCGATCACGCCCGAATCGGGATGAGCGACGCCCATCGCTTGCTGGCCGCGGTAGATACCCTCGAACAACAAGACCAACACACCGGTGGCGCCGAACTGGTCGACTTCGCGCTCGGACAACTCGAGCGGGCCAAGCACACGCTGCACATCAGCACGTACGACAGCAAAACCGGAGTCGCATTCACCAGCGCGACCGGAGAACTGGCGGTACTGACTGGATGGCTGGCCTACGACGCAGACCGCCATCGCCTAGCGCAGCGTTGCTTCGCCGACGCCATGGCGCTCGGCACCGAAGCCGACAACGACGACTTGATCGCAGACACCTGCCTGTGCGCGGCCAACCAATCCATCGCGCTCGCACGCGCCGGAAAAGGCAGTCCACACAAAGCCTTACAATTGGTCGGCCGGGCTCGCGACCTCATGCGCGGCCGACCTCCAGGCCGGATCCACGCCCTGATCGCTGTACGGGAAGCACAGGCCGAGGCCGCTCTCGGCGATCGCATCGCATTCGGCCGCGCCATTGCCACCGCATGGCGTGAGATGGACCATGCCGCCCAGTTCGAGGCGATCGAGGACTGCCCCCAATGGCTACGGTTCGTGAACCACGCTGAAATCGGCGGCCACGAAGCGCGCGGATACGGCGATGTCGGCGATCTACCTCGATCACTCGAGCTGTACACCATCGCCGCCGACCAACAGGCCGGCACACGCAACGCGATCAATCTCCGCGCATGGATCGCCACGACAAGGGCACAGATGGGCGATGTCGCAGGCGCCCTCGAGACCGGCACACCAGTGATCACGGACCTCTCCACCGTGGCCTCAACTCGAACCTTGCGCGTCCTGGAACCAGTTCGCCGGGCCGCCGACGACATGGCGGCGGGCGACACCTTCCGCCACCAATTCGACGCTCTCACACAGAAAGCCATCACCGGATGACCCAGCTTCCCGACGACGTCGAGTTCGAGCACCTAGACGCCGGCCAAGCGCGAGAACTGAAGGACATCGTCGAAGACATCTATCGCCGGTCCTATGCCGACGCCGTCGCATCAGGCGAGCTATTCGATACGCCAGAGCAGTTCATGGCCCGGTTCGACGCATATACCGATCCCGCACGATCAACCGGGTTCGAACTCGTGATCAGCCGCGTTCGAGGCAACGCCATCGGTCAAGCATGGGGATGGCCACTCACTCCCACAACAGCCTGGTGGGACGGGCTCCACCTCGACAGCGGCGATACCGACGACTTCACAGCCGAAACGGGCACCCGCACCTTCGCACTCAGCGAGATCATGGTCTGCCAAGGACACACCGGCCACGGACTTGCCCACGCTCTACACGACGAACTGCTCCGGAATCGTCCCGAACAACGCGCCACACTGCTCGTCGAACCGGAGAACACTCGCGCGTACAACGCATACCTCAAATGGGGTTGGCAACGCGTCGGACATCTACGTCCGAACTGGCCCGACGCGCCCCTCTTCGATGTCCTGATCATGGAACTCGCAGCTCACCCCGAGCGACACCAAGCCTGAGGCCTGCCCGCGGAGTGGGTGAACTGACACGGAAGAAGCGTTCGCCGCCATCACGCCGAAGCCTCACCGCACCGGACAACCGGCGAAGGCTGGTATCGGCACGCCGTGACAGGTCACCGCAGGTATCGCCAACGGCTACCTCCAGACCGGGCCACCCGGCTTTTGACCTCCCAAAGGCTCTCATGCCGCTGCCAGCGACTGCCCAGGCCGGGCCGGGCAGTAGATCTGCTCGACCCTCAGCGCGGGCTGGGACGGCGCTACCGCCGACGCGATTCACAGCGACACAGGCGCATTCGTCAATGAGATGACCGAGATGCACAACCTTCACTGGACGTGTCGCGCCAAGATTTACCAGCAACTTATCACTTGACAACATTCACGCACTCCATGACTATGTGAACATCACTGAGCGGGCGACGTCGTGCCTGCCCTACCTGGCTCCACCCGAATCACCTCCCACGGAAAGGGTTCACCGCCATGACCGATCCGCTTTCGGACAGGACACTCCTCGCACCATGGATTGCCGAACAGATCGACGGATCGGACCTACCCGACGAAGTCGGACTGTTGATACTGACGGCCTTCGAAGGCGATCAAGCGCTCGACGATTACCTCGGAGGGAGCACGCCGGCCCAGTACGCCGTGGAGCCGGCTGCCGCTGAAACAGCATCAGAGGCTCGCGGCACATTCCTCACTTCGGTGCAGGTCGAGGGTTTTCGGGGGATCGGACCGGCCACCACCTTGAATCTGCGGCCCGAACCGGGACTGACGATTGTGGCGGGACGCAACGGATCCGGAAAGTCCAGCATCTCCGAGGCGCTGGAGCTCACGCTCACCGACAGCGCCTTTCGCTGGGCCGGTAAGAAATCGACACAGTGGCGTGACCAATGGCGCAATCTGCACCATCCCACCGCGCGCGTTGCGGTGAGCTTGGTGGAGGAGGACAACGAGCCGGTCGTGGTGACCCTCCACTGGACCGACGACGAGACCGACGTGAACCAGCACACCACCCGCACCCAACGACGCGGCGGCAAACAGCAGATCGGTCGCGGCGACCTCGGGTGGGACGGACCGCTGCAGCGATTCCGCCCGATCCTGTCCTACGACGAGCTCGGTGCGATGCTCAACGGCACCCCCAGCGATCTGCACGACGCGATCTCACGCGTCCTGGGAGTCGAACAGCTGACAGCCGTGATCAATCGAATATCGATGCGGCACAAGGATTACAAGGCACCCGGTGACGAACTCGTGAAACGGCGCAAAGTGCTGGCGGACGCGGTCGCAGAGCTTGACGATGAGCGGGCCACCGCAGTCGCGCCACTACTGAAAAAGACCGCGCCCGATCTGATCCGGCTGCGCGCATTACTGCACGAGACGAAAACCTGTGCGAGCGGGCCGGTTCCGCAGCTGCGCGAGCTCGCAAACCTGACGGTGCCGGTCACACCGGACAACGCCATCGCCATCGCGAAGCGGTTGCGCGAGAGCGATGCAGAAGTGACCAAGCTCAACGACGCGGCCAGTGATCGCAAACTGTCCACCCTGCGGTTGCTCGAACAGGCTCTCCAGGTACACGAAGAGCACGGCGACATGGCGTGCCCGGTGTGTCACGACGGCACACTGAACGCGACGTGGGCTCGGGAAAGCCGTGCCGCGGTAAGCGCGGACCGCCAACACCTGGCCGCGCTGAACGACTCCCGGAAACTGAGGGAATTGGCACACGCCGCGGCCGTTCACGCGCTGCAGCCGGCTCCCGGCGTACTCGACCGCTCCCCCGTCCAGGAACTCGACGAGACGGTGGCTGCCGCCCGCCGCGCGTGGCAAGGGTGGGCCGCGATCATGAGCGGCCCCGTCGCACCGACGACGACACAGCTCGCCGACCATCTGGAAACCCACGCCGCCGCACTCAGCGACGCGGTCGACGCGGTTACCAAGGCTACGGCGGCATGCATCGCTGAGCGCGAGGACCGATGGCAGCCGGTGCAATCCGAGCTCCAATCCTGGTGCGCCGCTTGGGAAGCATGGCTCGCGGCCAAACCAGTGGTCGATCAGCTCAACGACGCCAAGAAGTGGCTTCAGGACAACGATCGCCGACTGCGCAACGAACGCCTCGCGCCGATACGCGTCGGCGTCCAGCACGCCTGGTCGATGCTGCGGCAGGAAAGCAACGTCGAGATCGGTGACCTCTGTCTGGAAGGGTCCGCGACCCGGCGCAAACTGCGCATCGACTCGCTGGTCGATGGTGTGGCCGCGGATGGGCTCACCGTGCTGAGCCAGGGTGAGCTCCACGCACTGGCCCTCGCCCTCTTCCTGCCCCGCGCCACCATGGCCGAATCACCCTTCCGGTTCCTAATTCTCGACGACCCCGTGCAAGCCATGGATCCGGCCAAGGTGGACGGGCTCGTCACGTTGCTGAGCGAACTCGCCCAGACCCGGCAAGTCGTGGTCTTCTCCCACGACGACCGTCTACCCGCCGCGGTGCGGCGTGGAGACTTCGCGGCCACGATCGTGGAAGTCAACCGCGGCAAGGACTCCCAGGTGTCGATCACCACGCTCACCGATCCCGCTCGACGGTATATCGAAGACGCGTTCGGCCTGGTGCTCGAATATGAGAATGGCAAGCTCCCCGATGAAGCCATGCGCCGGACGCTGCCCGGCATGCTGCGGTTTGCCGTCGAAACAGCCGCTCGTCATACGTATTTCACGCGCAACATCAGAGCTGGACGGTCGCTCGAAATACTCGAGAGTGAGTGGGGGGCAGCGGCCACGACCCGAGCCAAGGTAATCCTCGGCGTGTTCGGCGAACCACAGGCAAACCATGTACTCGAACAGTGGGCACGAGCGCCCTATCAGAAGTCCGCGCTGCACATCGCGGGACCCAAGATGCACAACGGACTCACCCCGGCCTCTGATCCACGCCAAGCGGCCAAGGACGTTCAGCGCCTGGTCGACGACATCGAGAAGGCGGGAAAGTGACCAGTCTACTGGATCTGGCGGCGGCGCAGGTCGCCCGGCAATCCCCGCACAGCAACCGGATCGCGGCCTGGCTGACCCGGACTGCGCTCGAACAAATCGTCGACGAACTCCTGCGCGCAAAAGGAATTGAAGCAGGCGGAGCCAGCAGCCGGGCCCGCCTGGCCTGCCTGGAGGTCGCCTACCGCGACGAGAGCGACGTGTCGTCCCGATCCCAGTACGCGTGGACGCGGTTGTCCGAAGCGTGCCACCAGCACGCATACCAGCTGTCGCCCACGTATCACGAAGTCCAGCACTTGCTCAAGATCGTCCGCAGTCTGCAGCAGAGCTGACCTTAGGCCCTGCTCGTTCGGCGAAGGACCCGCCCGATCTGGGACGTCGGGCGGGCCCTTCGTGGGTGAGAACTGTTCCGGCCGTGCCGGACTCAGCCGCCGAAGCCGTTGGCGACGACCTTGTCGGCAGCGGTCGCGTTGTTCATCGCGGCGGCGACGGCCTTGGACAGTGCCGACACCTTGCCCATGGCGGTGCTGGGGTCGCTGTCGCCGTTGACGTCGCCGAACTGCTGGTCCCACTTCTGCTTCGACTGCTGGAACGCCTCGAGACCGGCGTTGCCCTCCCATGCCTGAGCCAGCTTGGCCGCGCAGTCCTGCAGGTTGCTCGCCTCGGACTGCAGGTCCTTGTGGAAGCCGTTCAGCAGGTCGGAGAGCTCCTGGAGAACTGTTCTTTCGTAAAGCATGTCACTACCTTTCGTACGTGTGCGGGGGAACGGTTGTGCTGGATTCGCCTCAGACGCCGAGGTTGGTCAGACCGCCGGTCTGCGAGATGAGCTGCCGGAACTCGTTCTCGTTCTCGCTCTCCAGGCCGGTGTAGGTCTTGTTGCCGTGGCCGACTTCCTCGGTCATCTCGTTGAGGATCTGGTTCAGCTTGGCGGCTTCCTCGTCCCAGTCCTGGGCGGCCTTGTTGCACGCGGAGAACGCGTCACCCTGCCAGCCGCGCTTGGCGGAATCGACCGCCTCGGTCACGCGGGCGATGGTGGCGCGGATGCGATCGACCGAGTTGGCCATATCGGTCTGCGCCTGCGAAGTACTCGCTGCATCGTTACTGATTTGCTGTCCGGCCATCGAAAGGCCCCTCTCTGTGTTTTCCGGTAATGCGGGTGGTCGGTAGTACAGGTGGTCACTGGCACGGGATTTCGCGAGCTAGGGCATCCACCTTCCCCCGGGCAAGGTGCCGATCAGCGCCGTAATCGCCTGTGCGACGCGGTGATCGGATCCCGGTGTGAAGGTGGTCCACATCCGCTGGTCGGATGCGGCGCCCGGGCTGGCCGCGATCCGGCCCCGGGCGGTGTCGTACACCGCCACGGCGCCGGAGGATCGGGTGGTGATGCCGTCGGCGTGGAGGTAGGCGACGATCTCGGCGTGGGCGTGGCACCGCGAGAGCGCCATGCCGAATTCGATCGCCGCGCGTTCGGGCACGTCCAGTCCGTGCAGCGCTTCGGCGAATTCCGTTGCCGCCTTGGCGTTGTCCAGACGCGGGACCAGCTCGTCGGTGGCGGCGCTGAAGCTCGCGATATCCGCGGGTTCGGCGGGACCGAGTACCTCCAGCACGGGGCGGGCCAGTGCCGCACCGTCCTCGTCCGCCCAGATGGTGCGGACGTCGATCTGGTCGCCGGTGCGGACGGCGACCGCGTGCCCGGCGCCGCGCCGCACCACCGACACTCGATGCACCCCGGCCGCGGTGACGATCCGCGCCGCGAGTTCGGACTCGGGCCGCGCCAGCATCGACAGGGCCGCACCGAGTTCCGGCTCGACGTCGTCGTAGCGGTCCACGAGTCCGGCGCCGCGCAACCCGCGCAGCGCCTCGGCTCGCGCCGCGGTGAAGGCGTCGATCGAGTCCTGCCGTGGTCCGACCTCCAGCACCAGCGGCAACGTCTGCACGCCGAGCAATTCGGCGACGGCCAGGACGGCGTCGTTGGTCAGGGTCGCCATGACACTCCTTATGCGGGACTCGCGGTTCCGGCCGCGGGCGGCGTCTCGATGCCACCGAGAACCGCTGGGGCGGCGGCCAATCCGGCGTCGATCTCGAATTCGCCGACGGCGGGTGCGTCCGCCGCCCCCGCCCGGGCGACGCGTTCCTCCTCGGACTGCACGGCGGCGGGGCCGGCCGCGGCGGGGACCGCTTGGCCGGTGGCCGTCCCGGTCTGCGCGGGCGAGGCCTGCAGCGCGGTGAATTCGGTGGACCGCGCCACCTGGGCGACGGTCTGGACACGGGTGCCGGTGAGGGCGCGCGGCATATCGAAGGCGGCCGGGTTCGGCGTGGCGGGCATCCCGGGAATGGCGGGCATCGCGGGTGCCGATTCGGCGGCCACCGCGGCGGCCGCCTGCTCCCCCGCCAGGGCGTCGCCCGTGGCCAGCACCGGCGGCTCGATCTGCTGCCACGGCATCGCGAGCGGTTCGGTGGCGGCCTCGTAGGTGCGCATCACCCGGGCCGCGCCGGCCTTGGCCACGTCCTGATCGGCGCTGATATCGGCGGCGGCGCCGACCAGCGGCGCGCCCATCGCGGCCCCGATGGCCTGCACCGTATGCATCGCCTGTTCCAGCGCCGCGATCTCCGCGATATGCGGCATCGCCAGCCGGGCCACCTCGTACGCCGCGGCCTGTTCGGCGGCGTGGGTGGCGTTGCGCCCGGCAGCCGTCGCGGCGTCGAGCAGCCAATCCCGCATCCGCGTAATACGTTCCAGCACTTCGTCACTGCGGTCGGACTGCCAATGTCTGCGGATCTCGGCGACAATCCGGTCGTAATCCACCACGGCGGCATCGAAGTTCGCGGCCAGCCGTCCCCATGCCGAAGCGGCCTCGGCCATCGGCACCGATCCCGGACCGGTCGTCAGTTCGCGCGCCAGCCGCTCGGTCGGCCTGGCCTCCCAGACCACCCCGGTGAAGCCGTCACCCGGTGGTTCGACCATGTCGTCGCGCCCCGATCAGGCCGTGGCGCCGAGGTCGGCGGCGTTCTCGCTGTCCATCCGGGACAGCCCGCGCGACTGCGCCCGCAGGGTGGCGGCCAGTTTGCGCAGCTCCTGCACGCCGAGGTTGCCCGACGAGTCGAACGACGCGCCGACCTCGGTCAGGGTCGTCGCCGCACGCAGCGACACCTCGTCGATACCGGGAGCCGCGACCGACAGCGCCGGGGTGTCGGCCTGCAGGCCCGCCTCCAGACGGTCGGCGAGTGCGTCGAGATCGGCGGCGGTGCGCGCCGCGACTACGGGATCGAATTCCATCACGAACTCCTAGAGGGTGAGAGCTTTGTCCGGTGGCTCGGTGTCCGGTGCGGTGGTGACCGCGTCGGCGGCCCCGACCACGGGGAGGGAGGCTCCGGCAATGTCGCCCACGACGTCGTTGCCGTGTGCGGCCGTGACGAGCTGACCGCGCACCGCGTCGCTCGCACCGCTGGAATCCGATGCGGCGCGGGCCATTCCGGCCGCGCCCGGCGCCATCGGCATCATGCCCGGGCCGCCGGCCGTGCCGGAGGAGACGATCGCGGACTCGGTGCTCGCGGTGACGGCCGCCTCCGTCATGATCGACGGGGTGCGCGCGGCCTGCAGGGGCGAGGACATCTCGGATGGGCCGACGGCCGGTGCGCCGATGCCACCGGGTGCCCCGGCTCCGGCCCCGGCTCCGGCCGCCGCCGCGACCGGGGCCGCGATCGGTTTCGCGGCGCGGCCGGTGAGGCTCGTGGCCGCCTGCGCACCCGTCCCGCCGACGGCCGACAAGGATTGCACCATCTGCAGTGCCTGCGCAACGTATTGCGTCGCATTGCCGGCGGCGCTATTCGAGCTCGACGCGTTGGTCGCGAGCGACATCCCGGACGGCGTGGCGCTGAGCCGCGACGTGGTGCCGGCCACGGACTTCAGCGAAGCCTGCGGCACCGTGACCCGCTGCGCGGCGACATTCGACACCCCGTGCGGCACGTTGGTGATCTTGACCTTCTGGCCGGTGTGCGCCATCTTCGCGCTGTGCGCGGTCAGCTCGACCCGCGTCTTGGTGACCACGGCGAGCGCCTCGGCCAGCGTCTGCGCCGACATCGCCAGCACGAACACCTGACCCGGCGGGGTGACGATGAACGGCGCGGCCGCCGCGAGCGAGGTCAGATACTTCGAGGTGATGCCGGTCATCAGCGCGTTTCCGGTGAATACGCTGCCGGCCGCGGCGGTCGTGCCCAGCGACATCTGCGCACCCTGGCCCGCCACCGCCGTACCGTCGGCGGCCGCCTGGGTCGATGTGGCCGCCGCCGACAGCGCGCCCGCGCCCTGCCACAGCGACATCGCCGTCTGCATCGCCGTGGTGCCCAGTTGCACGACGGTCTGCAGCACGGCCGAGACCTGGGAGAGCACCTGCGTCGGGTCCGCGCCTGGGCCGGCGCCGAGTTTGCCGGTGCCGAAACTGCTGGCCAGATCCGTGATCGGTTTGGTCAGCGCATGCAGGTCGAGCACCGGCAGCGGCGGTAGCTGCGGCAGCGGTGGCGCCGGCGGCAGCTGCGGCAGGCCCGGCAGCCCCATCTCCCGCAGTACGTCGTTGACCGGCCGGTCCACGATCGACCCCATCGCGCTCTGGCGCAACAGGTCGACGATCGACCGGTCCAGGCCCGGTTCCATCACGCGCGGCCGATTCCGCCGAGGAGGTCGGCGTTGTCCTGGTCGGTCGTCGCGTAGGTGGCGGCACTCTGATGCGCGGTCACCGCGGTACCGGCGTGCACCGTCGCCAGCTCGACCACCGAACTCAGGTGATTCGCCTGCGCCAGCGCGTATGTCGCGAGAAAGTCCTGACCGATCAAACCGAAGACCGGAACGGCCGCGGCGATGGCCACCGCCTGGTTCACCGTGCCCGCGGAGAGTGTTTCGGTGGCCATAGCGGCCGCCGTGTCCCCGTAGCGACGGATCGCCTCCGGTACTGCTACCAACTCGCTCATCTGAAAGCCCCTGCCCGGTAAGCCGATTCGCGCTCGCGTAACCGGCGGATCGAACATCTACCGAGCAATTGCAACAGGCGTCGACGTAGATTGGCACGCGCGCAGCTTAAGAACGCGTTACGCGTCAGTGAATCTCGCGCGTACCGGCGCCGTTCTCCTCGTTGAATGCGGCGATCAGATCACCGCGTTGCGCGAACGCACGGGCGGCGGCGCTGCGCGCGGTGGACACTACCACCTGCTCGAACTCCGCTGGGGTGAGCCGATTCACCAACGGTGAGAAAACGAGATCGAGCAAGGCGCCGTTACCGTCGACCTCCACCGTGACGGCGCCGTCCGGTGAGGTTTCGCGGGCGCGCACCCCCGCCATCCGGTCACCCAGATCGCGCATGCGTTCCAGCTGCCGCTCCGTGCGGGCGACCAACTCGTCCATCACCGAAACACCGGACAGACCAGGCATATTCGCCATCGGCTCCCCCTCGTTCGCGTCGTCTCCGGCGTCCTGGGCTACCACTCCACCGACCTCAGCCAGCTCTGCGGTTCCGTGTCGTACTCCTGCTCGTCGATCAGTTCCTGCCGTTCGACCTGCTCGGCCGTGGGCAGTCCGGTCAAGGCGAGCAGGTCGCTGCTCAGTCCGGCCTCGGCGAGTTGACGCCGCCGTGCGAGTCCGGCCCGATCGGCCGCGCGCGAGCACAGCCGGAGCAACTCGGCGGCCAATTCGGCGGGATCTCGGCGTAATTCGCTCGCTTCGATCGAAATCCGCAGCGGTAGGCCCTGTTCCGTGGTCTCTACCGCGATCGCTCCCGATCGCGTTGTCGCGGTGGACATCATGCTCCTCGTTGTCGGTCGGAATCGGGCGCGGTGGCGCCGGACGGTCAGACGCGCTCGTCCTTGATCGCGCGGACGACGGTGATGATCTCGGCATTGATCGCGGCGATCAGTCCCTGCCGGTCCACTCCGGCGGCGGTGCGCGGCGGGCCCGCCTGGATCACGTAGCGGCCGTCGCCGGACAGGTCGCGCCAGTCCAGATGCCGGACGGTACGACCCCGCGGGCCGAAACGCGATACGCCCTGCGCGATTTCGATGGATCCGGAGCGTTCCGGGACGATATCGAGGAAGCGCTGCCCGGCGGCGTCGTCGGGCTCGTCGTAGCTGTCCCACAGTTGCGGGGCACCGCCCGCACTGTCGGCCGATACGTAGTGCGCTTCGGTGGCGCCGGCCGCCGATTCCGGATCGGGCGGTAACAGAATGTGCCCGGAGCCACCGGCCTCGACCGGTGGCAGGGCATCCGCGACCATATCTGCCAGCCGCAGCGGATCGCACTGCACCATGGTGAATCCACCGGCGTGCAACAGGGTACGGCCGGGCAGTTGGGTGAGCAGGTAGCCGCGATCCTCTCGCCGGGCGGCCAGCAGCCGGACCGCTCCCTCGCCGCGATGCGGGTCGTGGCCGTCGAATCCCGTGACCAGGACGGCGAGATCGGGCCGGGTGCAGTCGCGTACCGCGTCGAACAGGGTGTGGTCGGGCCGGGCCAGCATCCGGTCGCGCAGGCGCGTGCATTCGCGCTGGAAATCGTCCTCCAGCGGAATGTCGGTGGTGTAGACGAACGGACGCGGGGGCCCCTCGTCACCGAAATGCCGCCACATGACGACGAATTCGAGATCGGTGAAGCTCCAGCTGCGGCTCATTTCTCGACGACCGGCTTCACGACCACGGGCGCATCGCCGAGTGCGTCCTCGAGATGCTCGACCGAGTCCAGATAGGCGGGCCGCTTGTGCTCCTTGCCCTGCTGGTTCTGCGCGCCCGCCCCGGCCGCACCCGGTGAGCCGGGAGTGCCCGCCATCGGCGCGGCGCCGGCCCGGCCGGTCGCGGAGTCGACGGTGGTGGCGCTCAACGCCGTGCTGAGCGTGCTCGCCCGCGGGAACAACGTGGAGGCCTGCGCCAGATCGCGATTGAGCGCGGGCAATCCCGGCACCCCGGCACCGCCGCCGGGCACACCGCCACCGCCGCCACCCGCACCGCCTCCGGCGCCCGCCAGGGCGGACAGCGGATCCGAGCCGTCCATACCCGGAATACCCAGTCCCGGAATATCGCCCAGCCCGGCCTTGGCCAGCGCGTCCTGCTGCTGTTGCTGCGTCAGGGTCTGAGCAACCTGCTGGAATGCCTGCATCAGCTGCTGGACACCCTGCTGCGCGGCCGACATCAGTTGCTGGACAGCGGACATGACCTGCTGCTGTTCCTGCTGCTGTTGTGCGGCCGCCTGCTGCCGCTCCTGTTGCTTCTGCAGTTGTTCCTGCTGCTTCTGTTGCTGCTGCTGTTCCTTTTGTTGTTGCTGCTGAGCTTCCTTCTGCTGCTTCTCGTATTCCGCGGCCTGTTTCTGCTGCTGCGCCAACGCCTCCCGCTGCTGCCGGGCCGCGGCCTCCTGTGCGGCCTTGGCCTGTGCGTCGTTGGGTGAGCCGCCCGGAGTCGTACCACCCGGCGGGGTCGCGCCGCCGGGCGGGGTGCTGCCCCCTGGAGGATTCTGGCTGCCGGGCGGATTCTGGCTGCCGGGCGGATTCTGGCTGCCGGGCGGGTTCTGACTGCCCGGCGGGTTCTGGCCGGTCGGGTCGTACGGATTGGCGGGAATCTGGCCGAATGCCGCCGCCGCCGCGGGCAGTACCGGAACGTGCGACGACGACTGGTTCATCCCGAAGACATAGGTACGCCGGAAACTCTCGCGCACGGTTTGGATCCACTGCTGCTGTGTCGTCGCATCGGCCTCGTTGTTCGGCGGCATGCTGTACTGAGTCTCGTTCAACCACCCCGAGGTGTAGACGAGCAGATCACCCGTGCCCTTGATCGCGGTGGACAACCCCGGGATGCTCTTGCCGTAGGCCTGCACCGCCGCGACCGCGGTCTCCTTGCCCGGTCCGCTCCACTTGTCGACGGTCACCGAGTCGATCTTGTTCAGCAGATCCGAGTACACCTTGTTCACCTCGGTCGCCATCCACCACCAGGTACCCGCGTGGTTGGCGAGATTCTCGGCCACCTTGTTGACCCGGATGTAGTTGCCGACCTGGAACAGGTCGTACCAGCTCATGTAGTCGGGCGCTTCGGGGCTGATGGTCGAGGACTGGAACGACTGCAGTCCCGCCTTGTTGTCCATCGCGTCGACGGGATTCTTCAGATCGTCGTTGGTCGCCGGCACTTTCGGCGGATCACCCATCGGGTCCAGGCCGTCGGCGTCCCACATGTAGTCCGGTTTGCCGCTGACGTTGTCCAGCAGCGCGGAGTTGAAGCCGTCCATCGTGCCGTAGGCCTTGCCGGCCGCGATGAAGGTGTCGATCATCTGGCCGAGGATCGTCTTGTGGTCCTCGAAGACCGTCTTCAGATCGGTGGCCTCGGTACCGAACTTCTTACCCAGTGCGGTGCCCGACGCGAGATTCGACACCGGCGAACCGGCGGTGAGGTCGTCGGTGTAGAGCTGCAATGTCTTCAGCGCGGCGATCGTGCTCTCCGCGGCCGCGGCCACCTCCAGGGCCACGTCCGGCTCGAACTTCAACGCATCCTTGCCGGAGGTGTGGTTCTTCGTATAGTCACTCAACGCCGGCCACGGATTACCCGTAGCGACGGGCGTAGTCGGATCGGGCGCCATCGGTCGTGCTCCTCGAATTCGGTCGCAGCGGAAGCTGCTGCGCGTTCACCCCGCCGGCGATACCGGCCGCAGGTCGTCCCCCGCCCGCGCCGATATGCCGAATAGCAAGTCCCACATCATCTTTCGAACATTCTGCGACCTGCGAGCAACACCGGCGGCAACGGCAGTTGAACGCGGGGTGAAACACCGGCGGCGAGTGTCACCACCCGGCCCGCAGTGCGCCGCGCCGCTCCCGGAACCGCTGTTCGAAACCCTCGACGTACACCGACGGCGCGATCGAGGACGAGGACTGTTCCAGCACACCGTCGTCGGCGACGTAGAACACGGCCCGCCCGATCGCCACCTCGTCGGGCTCGGCGGGCACGTACACCATCCAGCCCACCGAGATCCGGTCCGCGTGTAGCCGATCCAGCGGATATCCGTCGGTAGCGATCCCGGCCTCGCCGAGGTGATCACGCACCCGCTCGACCGCCTCGGGCTGCGGCAGCGGCGCCGGGCCCGTCGGCGTCGCACCGGCCAGGGTGAGCTGGTTGAAGGCGCCGTCGATATCGAAGCCGCCGTCGTCGCCGAAGACGGCGACCAGGGTTTCGCGGGTGACCACATTCGCCTCGGCCGCGGCGACCAGGGTGTCCACCGCGGAGCGCAATTCGTCGTCGGCTTCGCCGTCGATCAGGCCGCGGATCACCTGCGCGACGGTGGCCGAGGTCCACACACCCGGCAGCGCGTCGCTGAGATGATCGGCCGAGGGTGACTCACCGCGATACCATCGCCCGTCCTCCCACCAGTAGCAGAACGACAGCAGCCCGTCGCCGAAGCGCGGATTGAGCACCGAATTCGACACCCATTCCGGTGCTCCTGCATACAGCCGCGGCAGCGGGGCACCGCCGTTGTAGGCGGCATCGAGCGCCGGCGCCTCCCACACCCCGCCGGAGAGCACGGCCCGGCCGCCGGGCAGAAGATACAGCGTGCTGCCGCCACGCCGCGCACCCTCGAACCAGCCCAGCGACGGCAACACGCGCGGACCCCACTGCGATCCGGCGGCGACGAAGGCGGCCGCCATCACCGCCCACCGGCTCCACAGCGTGGGCAGATCGGGAAAGTCGTCGTCCGACACCACGGGAACCACACCCTCGGCTCGATCGGCGCGCGCTTGCCGGGCCGCGACGGCCGGTGGGCGCGACTGCCGGTCGCCGTGCCCGATGTAGGCGCCCAGCCAGACCGGCACCCGATCACGCGGATATGCGTGCAGATCGGCCAGATACGCCTCCGGCGCCAGCAGTTGATCGTCGGGGAACGGTTCGTCACCGTAGTCGTAGTCGACCTGCAGATGCCCGGCCCGGTCCAATCGGACGAACAGCCGCCACCAGGGACCGCTGTCGAAGGCCGCGGACAGGTCGCGGTGCTCGCGCACCAACTCCAGAACCGACTCGGGCGGATCGGCGCGCAGCATGCGTTCCTGATCGTCGGTGAAGACGACCTCGCCGCCGCCGACCACCACCGTGATGGCGAAGACAGCGGTCAACTCGTGCCACCCCTCGGGCGCGACCGCCGCCAGTTCGCGCGCGATCCCGTGTGCCAATTCCCTGGCGCGCGCCTCCGGATCGACTGCCGCCGCGATGGATTCGGGCATTCCGCCACCCAGGGTGAAGCCGACGTCCGGCTCGTCCTCGGCGGCGGAACCCGCGGGGTCGTGCGCCGGAAGATCGGACCGGTCGTCGAGTGCGGGAGCCGGCGCGGCGGCCGCGTGTGCGCTGTCCGGTCGGGCCGACACCGTTGTAGCGGCCGGATCGGCCTCCGGCTGCGGGGCCGGGTTGTGGTCATCGGGGCGGGTCACGTCGCGGTGTTCTCCTCGTTCGCGTCCGCCGTCCGGCGCGGCCGGCCGCGGACATCCTCATCGGTGCGATGCTCGGTAACAGTGTGCGGTGCTGCGCTTTTCACCGCACACCCCGGACGTCGGCGAAGATCTGCGTACGGTGGGCCGGATTGTCGAGCACATCGCGAATCCACAAGCCGAGGTCGAGTTCCGGTGTGCGCTGGCGATAGCGCGCCGTGCACACCGCCAGTCCCGCTCGGGTGACGGTGAACTCGGTATGCCGGCGGCCCGCACGCTGCCAGTGCACGATCACCGCCAGATCGTCGACGTCGATCAACTGGCCGGCCACGCGCAGGAAGAGCCGATCGTCGGTGCGGAAGAAGACGAACTCCACGCCGTCGAGATCGCCGTACACCCCGCTGAACGGGCCCATCGGCTCGGCGGCCTCGTGCAGCGATCCGGTGAGCGGATCGACCTCCGCACAACGGTGACCGTTGAACTCCCGCACCAGGACGCGGGGCGGGGCAGGAGTCGGCGAGCCGGTCGGGTGCACGGGGTGGCGTGCCGGAGTGGAGGCGGAGGCCGGGTTGTTGCCGTTCGGCATCGGTGGCGCGAACGGCGGAAAACCGTTCTGCGGACCGCCGGTTTGCGGTTGGATCGCCGGAACCGGTTGCGCCCCATCATGGCCCGCTGTACCCGCCACCGGATCGCCGAGGGTGAACGGGCGATCGACCGAGAACTGTCGATCGTGGGCGTTCCCGTTTCCGGCTCCCGGGTCGTGGCCGGTGCCGTTGCCGTTCCCGTTGCCGTACCGGCCGGCACCGCCAGGACCCTGTCCGACACCATGATCCGGTGGGATCGCCGCGTGTGAACCGTCGGGCGCACGCGGTTCGAGGGCGGCATCGCCCGGGCCACCTGCCTCCGAAAGCCACGGCGGTACCGGGATGTTCGGCTGAGCCTGCGAACCCGGCACCGGAACACCTGGCACACCCGGATTCGAGAAGCCTCGGCCGGATCCGGGGCCGCGGTCGTGGCCACCGGGCCGGGCGGGCGAACCGTCGTGACCATTGCCGGGCAGCCCGCGAACGGAAGGACGGTGCCCATCGTCGCCTCCGAGGTCGTGCCGCCCCGGACGGCCGTGGTCGTCTCGACCGTAGCCGCCCGGTCCGCCGTGGTGGTGGTCGTGGCCGTGGTCGCCGTGCCCGTGACCTCGGCGGTCGTGATGGCCACCGTCGGGGCCGTGATGGCCTACGCCGGGCTGCCCCGGGCCGGGCTTTCGCGGCGGCTGATGCGGCGGCTGGTGGGG
>NZ_PSZE01000031.1 GCF_002933465.1 Nocardia nova | reverse complement strand
CCGCGGATGAGGTCGTCGCGTTCGGCCGGTGTGAGGGCGTCGAGGGCGGTGGCGACGATGTCGTGGCGGCGTCTGCGGATGTCGTCGACGTCGCGCTGGACGTGGGCGGGCAGGCTCAGGCGCATGACGCGGCGATCGGCGGGGTCGGGTTCGCGGACGAGGAGGTCGTCTTTGACGAGTGCGGTGACGAAGGTGGAGACGCTGTTGGGAGCCAGTCCCATGTCGGCGGCGGCGGATTTGACGGAGATGTGGGGGTTGCGGCCGACGAGGCGCAGGAATTCGGCTTGGGAGGCGCTGACGCCGGGCCGGTCGAAGGATCGGCCGGCGATGCGGCCGACTTGGCGGCGGAAGCGGCCGAAGGCGCTCATGAGCCGAGGGACCAGCTCGGCGTGGGCGGTGGTTGGGGTGGTCACCTCCACACAACACCTCTGACTCAGAGCTATTTTCCTGTGAGTCTCCCCCG
This sequence comes from Nocardia nova, assembly GCF_002933465.1. GTDB lineage: Bacteria > Actinomycetota > Actinomycetes > Mycobacteriales > Mycobacteriaceae > Nocardia > Nocardia nova_B. Next base: position 80,901 of record NZ_PSZE01000031.1, on the reverse strand, counting down.
GGCTCCGGGCGGCTCGGGCGATCGGCGCCTGTGTTAGGTTGTGATCGACGTCACGTGGCCGGCGGCGTGCCCGGATCGGACGACAGTGATCTCGGACGGCCGGTCGCCCATCGCACGGACCGGAAGGAGATCGCTGTGGCCACCGACCGAATTCTGGTCATCGTCACCAATGCCGGGGAGTACGAGAAGGTCGGCTATCGCACCGGGCTGTGGCTCGGCGAGCTGACCCATTTCTACGACTACGTCACCGAACAGGGCTATGCCGTCGACATCGCCAGTCCCGCAGGCGGATTCGTGCCCATCGATCCGGAGAGCCTGGCTCGCGACGTCCTGGCCGACCTCGGCACCGACCGCCGTTACCGCGATCGGGAATTCATGGATCTGCTCGACCACACGCGCAGCATCGGCGAGATCGAGGTCGAGGATTACGACGCGATCTATTTCACCGGCGGGCACGGGGTCATGTTCGACTTCGGTGGCGACGATCTCGGCGCGCTGACCGGGGCGTTCCACGACAGCGGCCGCGTGGTGTCGGCGGTATGCCACGGGCCGGTCGGATTGCTGAACGTTCCGCTGGAAAGCGGGGCCGCGCTGATCGCCGGGCGGCGGGTGACCGGGTTCTCGTGGCCGGAGGAGGAAGCCGCCCAGCGGGCCGACGCGGTACCGTTCAGCCTTCAGGACGAACTCGTGAAATTGGGCGCCGACTACAGCATGGCCGAGGAGCCGTTCGGAGTCCACGTCGTGACCGACGGGCGGCTGATCACTGGCCAGAATCCCGCCAGTGCCCGCGGCGTGGCCGAAGCTGTGGTCGCGACCCTGAGAGGAGATCAGCGGTGAGCGATTCCGGCAGCGATATCGATGTCGAGGTGCCCGCCAGCGGGACCGGTTGTGCGGAGTGTGTCGCCGCCGGCGGCTGGTGGGTGCATCTGCGTCGGTGCGCGCGCTGCGGGCATGTGGGTTGCTGCGACACCTCCCCCGCCCAGCACGCCACCGCCCACTTCCGCAGCACCGGCCATCCGATCATCCAAAGCTTCGAACCGGGTGAGGACTGGTTCTACGACTACCGCGACGGTGCGGTCGGTGAGGGGCCGCAATTGGCGCCGCCGACCAGCCGGCCGGAGACGCAGCCGGTGCCGGGGCCGGCGGGGAAGGTGCCCGCCGACTGGCAGGACCATATCCACTGACGCGGCGCCGGGTCGGTGGGCCCGGCGGTTTCGGAGGTGGCCCACTGGGGACGTTCGTCCTCGTCGCATGAGGTACGCCGCCTCTGGGAGGTGTCGCGGGCCGGAGCGCAGGCTCGACGTATGACTCACGAAACTGTTCGCATCGCAGTCGTTTTCGCCACGTCGCAGGGCTCGACCCGGGAGATCGCCGACTATATCGGGGCCGCGCTGGCCAACCGCGGAGCCGATGTGGAGGTGGCCGACGTGGCGCATGCGCCCGAGTTGTCGCGGTTCGACGCGGTGGTCCTCGGCAGTGCCGTGCACAACATGGACGTGCTTCCCGAGATGTCGGGGTTCGTTCGAAGTCACCGCTACGAGCTGACCGCGACGAATGTGTGGTTGTTCACCGTGGGGCTCGGACCGGCGCTGCGGGGGCCGATCGGGCGGCGGATGGGCAGAAGCGTGCCGCGGAAGATCGCCGCGCTGCGCGATTCGATTCACCCGGTCGGCTACCGCGCCTTCGCGGGGCATTTCGAGAACGTGGGAGTGTCGCTGAAGGCGCGCGTCGTCTACCGCCTGCTCGGCGGCGGGCGCTTCGGTGACCTGCGCGACTGGCCCGCGATCGGCGAATGGACGGCGACGATCGGCCGGATTCTGCTTCTGCCCCAGCCCGCCGCGAATATCGCCTACCCGTAGTCCGCCACCGAGCGGCCGGTGAGAGGAAGGTGCACCGTGACATCCGAACCTGTTCTCGTGGCGTATGGCTCCACACGGGGCGGTACTGCCGAAATGGCGGAGTGGATCGGCGAGGCGCTGCGCTCGGCCGGTGTCGACGCCGAGGTCCGCAATGCGCGTGAGGTTCGCTCCCTCGCCGGCTATGGGGCGGTGGTCCTCGGCGGTGCACTCTATACCGGTCGCTGGCATCGCCACGCCCGCCGCTTCGCCCGTCGTTTCGCGCGGCAGTTGCGCATGCGGCCGGTCTGGCTGTTCGCCAGTGGGCCGCTGGACGACTCGCTCACCGCCGGCGGTCCCGAAAAGGTTCCGGGAATCAAAGCCGTCGAGCGAGCCGCACGTCGCGTGAATGCCCGGGATTACACGATTTTCGGTGGCCGCCTGCAGGCCGATGCTCACGGTTTCCCGGCTGCGGCGATGGCCAAGACGATGGCGGGTGATTTCCGTGACCCGCAGCGTGTTCGTCAGTGGGCGACCGGTCGTGCCGCCGAGCTCATCCCGGGCCCGCGTTGATCCCTCCGCCGGGCCGGTATCGGGCTGTCGTTCAGGGCTCGTGTGGGTGAGCTGCTCAGCGCCGATCGCGGCCGTCGAAGCCGCCCCGCCGATCGCCTGGGAGCGAGCCGCGCGGATCGTCTCGTGCCCGGCTGGAAGCCGTTGTCGGCGAGATCATCGCGCGCGATCGCGAGGCCGGTGCGCTGCGGGAGGACTGCACCGCCGCGGACGCTCCGTTGACTGAACTAACTCCGGGGGTTGGGCAGGTCGAGGGGCACGTAGTCCGAGCCCGGTCGGTAGCTTGCCCGCGTGATCGAATCACAAGAGAACCACCGCGATCTCGCGAGTCTGGCAGTGCCGCGCTCGGGCCGGTTGGAGGCCACCGGCGAGCACGCCGAGCCGTATCGGCTGCTGGATGGCGGCGGGGTGGTGGTCGAGCCAGTGGCGTTGTTTCTGCGAGAGCTGCTGGCGGCGGGGCGGTCGGCGGCGACGCTGCGTTCGTATGGCATGGACCTGTTGCGGTGGTGGCGGTTCCTGCAGGCGGTCGAAATCGGTTGGGACCGCGCGACCCGCGCCGAGGCCCGCGATTTCAGTTGCTGGATCCAGCTGACGGTGAAACCACGGCGTGGGGGCGATCGTTCAAGCAGCACTGGTGGATTGAATGGCGTTGCGGGAGCACCAAATCCGATCACCGGAAAGCCTGCGCTGGTGGATGGATACGCTCCGGCGACGGTGGCACACTCGGAGACGGTGTTGCGCAGCTTCTACGACTTCCACCGCGACGCGGGCACCGGGCCGATCCTGAATCCGTTCCCGCTCGATCCGTCCCGGCGTTCCCGACGAGCGCCCGCGCACCACAATCCGATGGATGGATGGGCGCGTGGACGGGTGGGCCGTTACCGGCCGAAGGTTCCGTATCGGGTTCCCCGCGCGATTCCCGATCACCGGTTCAACGAGTTGTTCGCAGCGCTGGGGTCGAATCGGGATCGGGCGCTGGTGGCGTTCTGGATCTCGACCGGGGTGCGGGCGGCGGAGCTGTTGGGGGTCCGGCACTGCGACGTCGACCCTGGCCAGCAATTGATCACCGTGGTGCGCAAGGGAACTCGCGCGATCCAGCAGGTTCCCGCGTCGGCGGATGCGTTCGTCTGGCTGCGGTTGTATCAGGAGGAGTCGCACGGCCAGATTCCCCGCGGCCGCATGCAGCCGGTGTGGTGGACGCTGCGGCGACCTCGCAGGCCGTTGAATTACCATGCCGCGCACCGGATGTTCGTGCGAGCCAACGCTGTTCTCGGAGCGGATTGGACATTGCACGACCTGCGCCACAGCGCAGCCGCGAGAATGGCCCGGGACCCGCAGCTCACGCTCAGCGACGTGCAGTTGGTCTTGGGACACGCGCACCTGTCCACCACCGAGATCTACTTGACCCCGAACAGGGACGAGGTGACCGCCGGAGTTCTGGCCCATCATGCCCGCACCGCCGACCAGCGCCCTGAACCTGTGCCTCCGCCGCCGGCACCGGGCTACGACCCAAAGGCGTTGAGCGTGTTGTTCGGGAGGGCGCTGTGACCTTCCTAGTCAAGCACAGCACCCGCAAGCCGCTGCCTGCGGTCGCCTCGGTCGCTGCCGAGCAGCGGTTGCGGAATGGCCAGCTGCGCAACGAATTCCCGCCACGACCCATCGAAGCATGGTGGCCGCACACAGCAGCGCCGACCGAGGAGGTCCAGCAGCGATTGACCGCCGGGGCATTCCTGCCCGCCGCGAACGGCACCCGAGCCGGCCGCCGACGCGGAGTCGCCAAGATGGTGCGCTGGCTCTCATCGTTCCCGGGTGACACCTGGCAGGACCGATGGTTGGCCAGCGGCGTCGAAGAACGTCCAGGAGCAGGATGGACCGACCTGCCGATGGCCTGGTTGGAATCGCACGGCGGTCCCGCGTCCTACGATGCGACCGACCTGCTGATGCTGATCTGCGGCGATGTGCTCCGTCCTGGGATGCCGTGGATGCTGACCCGCACACATCGGCACTTGGCCGCGGTGATGGCACAGGTCAGGGATCCGAACGGCTTCGCTCGGCTGGCAGCGCTGGCTGCTGCCGAACCCGCCAGCTCCCGAGCCGACGCGCAGATCGCCACGACCCGCATTGCCGTGATCCTGGCCTGCAAGGGTGGCACTGTCGCCGACATCGTCGTCGGCGACTGCGCCGAACTGGTCGACACCATGCGCCGAGTCCAGACCCGCGGCGGCCAGAAAAAGGTCGACTTCTATCTCCGGTTACGTGCCCTGGGCGTCTTCCCAGACCACGCACCCCACAGCATCCGCGCATTCGGGTTGGCCGGGGGACGGTTGACGATCGAGCAGCAGATCCCTCCGGAAGTGGTGCGCGCCTGGAAGAACGAAATCAGCACAGTCGAACGCACCACGATCAGCACCACCGGCGAACGGATCAAAATTCCGGTGCCACGGCTGAACCTGAAGGACGAACTGATGCGAGTCCGGGCGCTGTACCTCGACATCGCACACTGGGCCGTCGAAGACCCAGCTCGCTGGGGGGCCGTGGGTCGCGCCCTGCCCGATCACCGACACCGAAATTCAGAAGGCCAAGGATCGCCGACACCGCAAGGCGCGCATGGATCAGCGCACCCACGAACGGTTGCCCGTCCTGCCCGTGCTCGCGCGCACCGAATATCGGCTGCCCAGCACTGGCGAACTGGTCCCGCTGCTGCAGATCGCGCCGTCGAAGACCGACACCGAACGCTTACTGCTGGTCAGTCCCGAACTGGCCGACATTCTCAGCACCATCGTCCAACGCTTACGCAGCCCGGACGGCTCCATCCCGCTGGTCGTCTCCTACGACGTCAGAGAGAGAATCTGGAATCCGCCCATGCCGGTGCTGTTCCAGCGCGGGATCGGCAACGAGCGCCGCGCCTTCACCCCAACCGCGATCCGGAAGCTGCTCATCAACACGCTCGCCGCGACTGGCCTCACCGACCCGAACGGCGACCCGCTGCTCTTCAGCCCTCACGATTTCCGGAGGATCTTCGTCACCGACGCCATCATGAACGGCCTGCCGCCGCACATCGCCCAAGTCATCTGCGGGCACAAGAGCATCGATACGACCATGGGCTACAAGGAAGGCTGGCTCGGCGAAGTTGAGGGCCTCCAAGTCAGCTATGCCGGTGTCAAAGACAAGCTCGCCCAGATAGACGCCACACTCAGACGAACAGCGACAGGAACCGACCTCGGCATCCCAACGTTCGGGTCCATCTCCGGACGAGCTTCTGCCCCGTGACATCCCGACCATCGCCGAGTAAGACCTCGGCATGGTTCGGCACACTTCGATCGGCCTTGAAGAGACTGTGGCCGTTTCGAACCGCGCACTATGCGGCATAATCGGATGGACGGTGTTTGCCGCAATCTTGATCATCGGGTACGACATTGGTCGTGGAGCCGAACTGGATGAAGACCCTCGAAATGCAGCAAAGCGTCTGTGCCAGATATGGATTGACCGGAGTACCTCCGGAGCCGATGGTCGCCCTCGCTGTGGAGACAGTGGGTGCGATGCCCATCTACGGCACGAGGCTCGAGTTGGGTGATGGCGACAACGTCGGGTGGTTTCTCCACTGCGGCGAGTTCTCCGACGCCACCGATTTCTACGGGCCTGTGCATACCGATCACTTGAAACAATTACTGCCACAGGTGATCAGCTATCTGCGCCTTCCTCCAGGTAGTCGGTTCATTATCGACGACCGAGGCTACGAAGATGTATGGACCGAGCTGGCCTGACATCGACGACTCGAAATTGTCCGACACTCGGCAAAAGAGTGCGTTCAGGCGACGCCGGATGGGCATGGCCAGTTAGTTCAGAGAAGCGTACCTGCTCGTCGGTGCGATCTCGGTGACGATTCGCACCGGCAGCGGGGATTGGCGGCGCCTGCTCGAACCGATGCCCGACGGCTTACGGCCGCCGCACCTGGTAGCCGTCGCGGATCAGCCGAGTTGTCTTGCGGCCGAGGGGTTCACGGGGACGCCGCGGTCGACGAGGTCGGAGGCGAAGCGGCGCAGCAGTGGGTCGGTGGGGGTGGCGAGGAGGCAGACTAGATCGCGGGACACGCTGGGGTGCAAGCGTTTCAGGGTCCCCGGCAGGCCGGGGCCGAGGGCGGTGACGGGGACCAGGGCGATGCCGAGTCCGGCGGCGGCCAGTTGTGCCGCGGTGGCAGCCTGCCGGGTGCGCATGACCGGGCTGAGGGTGACGCCGTGGGCGGCGGCTCGGGCGTCGAGCCAGCCGGCGAGGCCGTTGTCGGGGTGGTAGTGCACCAGCGGTTGGTCGTGGAGGTCGTCGAAGCTGAGCCGATCATGCCGGGTCAGGGCGTGGTCGGCGGGAAGGACGGCCACGATCTCCTCGGTGCCGACGAGGTCGGATGCGCCGGTCCAGCGAGTCGGCCGGGGTCCCACAGCCAGGTCGGCCGTTCCGGATTCGAGATGGTGGACGAGGTCGTCGGCGCTCGCGGCTTCGGTGAGCGTCACGTGCACCGCGGGGTGGCGACGGAACCAGGTACGCAGTACGGGGGCGAGCAGACTCGCGGTCAGGCTTTCCGCGCATGCCAGCCGCAACAGGCCGCCTTCGCCCCTGGCCACGGCCCGGCCGCCGTCGACGACGCGAGTAGCCGCGCGCAACGCGGCACGGGCATCGGCCTCCACGGCGCGGCCGATGGCGGTCGCGCGCACTCCGCGCGGTAGTCGTTGCAAGACCGGTGCGCCGATCTCGCGTTCGAGCGCCGCCAGTTGGTGCGAGAGCGCGGGTTGCGACATGTGCAGTGCGGTGGCGGCGTCGGTGATCGACCCGGCGTCGAGCACGGCGATGAGGCATTCCAGTGCCCGCAGCGTTGGCATTCGCATATCCTATGGCATCCATCGAAAACATTCATTCGGCGAAGGGATTATTCGACGCTGTTGCGCTGCTGAACCGGGCATGACAACGCTGCAAGACAAGACGATGCTTATCGTCGGCGCCGGATCGGGCATCGGTCGCCGTCTCGCCTTCGACGCTGAAGCGCAAGGGGCGCAGGTCGTTTCGGTGGGAAGACCCGAAGTGGACCTGGCCGACGAGGCGACCGTGCGCGCCGTGGCCGAACGTATCGGCGAGGTGGACTACCTGGTGTCACTGGCCGCCGACCATGCCAACGGCCCGGTCACCGCCCTCGACCACAGTGCGGTGCGCCGCGCCTTCGACGCCAAGGTGATCGGGCCGATTCTGCTCGCCAAGCACTTCGCTCCGCGATTCCGCACCGGCGGTGCGATGCTGCTGTTCTCCGGCGTCGCGGCGTGGCGCCCGTCCCCGGGACGGACGGTGATGGCCACCACCAACGCCGCGGCCGCCGCTCTGGCCGAGGCGCTGGCGGTCGAGCTGGCGCCGGTGCGTGTCACCGCGATCTCCCCCGGCATCGTCGACTCGGGTGTGTGGGACGGCCCCGGGAAGGAGGAGTTCTTCCGGACCGTCGCCGATCGCAATCCGGCTCGCCGGGTCGGTACTCCGGCCGACATCTCCGCCGCGGCACTGCTGGCGCTGACCAACCCCTTCCTCACCGGCACCACTCTGCATGTCGACGGCGGCGCGAGACTGGCGTGAGAATCGCTCTGTTCGTCTGCGCCGCATTGCTTCTCGGTGCCTGCTCGGCGCAGCCGCCGCACCCGGGCGACCCCGTCGATCGTTCCAGCGACCTGGTCGTACCGCGAGCAGTGCACATCGACGGCGGACTCGGCGCCGACCGGGCCGCAAATGCGCGGGCGTTGGCGGCGCATTCGGCGTGGTCGCTGCTGGCGGTGATCGTGGTGTCGGTGCGCATCGCCACCGGCGGCGGACAACCGCGGTTGGCGCTCGCGGTCGGGCTGCTGCTGTTCGTGTCGGTGGTCAGCGCCCTGCCCGCGTTGCAGATCCTCTACTGGCTGCTGCGCACCGAATCGCTGTCGGACCCGCTGACCGAACTGCTGAACCGCCGCGGCCTCGAGATCCGGCGTCGAACGAGCAGAGTCGCTGTCGATGGCATTGCTGGTGGTCCTCGAGACGCTGTCACCGCTCGAGCGGGCGGTCTTCGTGCTGCATTGCTCAGCGTGAACCGGGCGTTCCGGCCGGCCGGTGCCGACGGGCCGCCGCCGCACTATCATTCGACCTCGGCCGAGCTGTTCTACCTGCTCGACGGACGGCTGCGGGTGCTCGCCGGAGACGACATCCACGAGATCCGTAGGTGCCGGGCTCGTCCCACACCTGCGGCGCGGGATCGAAATAGTCGTAGGCGACGGTGCGGCCGTCGTCCTCGGCGAGAATGTCGCCGAACGGGTGGAATTCGGTCAGGTACAGGAAGCCGCCCGGCGTGAGCAACTCGGCCACCACCGACGCCCAGCGCACCAGATCCGGCAACCAGACCAGGGCGCCGACACCGGTGTAGACGATGTCGAAGCGATTGCGGTCCAGTGCCGTCACCGCGTCGTAGACGTTGGCGGCCACGAACCGTGCGCCGCTGACACCGATGCGGGCGGCCAGGTCGGTCGCGGTGCGGACAGCGGGCTCGGAGAAGTCCACGCCCGTGACGTTCGCGCCGCGGCGCGCCCACGCCAAGGTGTCGGTGCCGATATGACATTGCAAGTGCAGCAGGCGGTTTCCGCGCACGTCGCCGACCTCGTCGGGTTCGAAGTCGCGCAGCGGCTCGACACCGGCGACGAAACCGTCCAGATCGTAGAACTCGCTCGTGACGTGAATCGGCACGCGCTCGTCCCAATTGGCGCGGTTGAGTTCCACCCACTTGCCGGCCTGCGCGTCTGCTCACGCCGCGCGACGTTAGCCCGGCCGAGGCACCGCCTCCACCGATTTTCCGCCGGAGCTCAGCCGGTGTGGATCGACAAGGCGATGAGCATCGCCGTGCGCTTGGCCGGATCATCCGGATCCAGAAAGTCCAGCTCGCGCATCCGCCGCATCCGATGACGCACGGTATTGGGATGTACGGCCAGGGTGCGGGCCGCGATGGCGGGATCGCCGTGGGCTTCGAGCCAGGCCTTCAACGTGGGCAGGTACTGGGTGCCGGCCCGCTCGTCGATCTCCGCCAGCTGGGCGACGGGATCTCGGGACGGGAGCCGGCCGGTGGAGGCCATCGACCGCAGGCGCTGGATCAGGACCCGGTCCCAGGCAGTGTCGTAGCACGCCGGTCCCGGGGTGGCCGTCGCCGGCAGTGCCATGCACTCGTCGGCCTCCTGGCGGCTCGCGGGCAGCTCCCGCGCGTCGGCGGTGCCGCCGATCCCGGCGACCACGGTCATGTGCGCGGGCAGGCTCGCGGCGATATCGGCGATCCACCGATACGCCGGCGCGGGGTCGTCACCGGCCGGCAGCAGTGTGTAGACGGTATTGCCGAACAGCGTGCTGCGGCCCACGCGCGACCAGCCGAAACCGGTGGTGGCGCGCTCGAACGCGAGCAGGATGCCGGCGTTGCGTTCCTGCTCGGCGTGGGCTTGTAAGGCGATGACACGCAGATTGCGCGCCGGGAGGCCGAGCTTGCCGATCGCGGCCTCCGCGTCGGGACTGCCTTCGATCAGCTCGATGACCAGCTCCGATTCGACCTGCCGTTCCAGATCCGCACTCACGCGCGACCGCAGCAGATGCAGCGCGACGGTGTGCGCGCCCTCCTGCAGGATTCTGGCCCGATCCGCCGAGAGCGGCTCGCGGCCCGACACCCACACCGAACCCAGCAGCTCCCGGCCCGCGCGCACCGCGGCCACGGTGCGCCCGTGCAGCCCGTGCTCGGGCGCGGGCGGGATGTAGCGCGGCGCATCGGAGCGGGCGAGGTGGGCGAAAATGCCCTGCTCCTCGAAGAATCGGCGTACCCGATCGGGCATGCGCCGCCCCAGAATGGTGTCCGAGCGGACCGGGTCGGTGTCATGGTGGGCGGTGGAGTAGGCCATCACGCGCGAGAGCTGATCCTCGATGGTGACCGGTCCGTCCAGGGAGGCGGAGATGGTATCGGCCAAGGCGAACAGATCGCTGGGCCCCCGCCCGGATTCGGTTTCGCGGCCTTCGAGCACGAGCCCGTAGACCACCGAGGCGATCTGGCTCCAGGACACGCTCGGGTCGACGGTCATCAGAGCCGGGCCGCGATCGTCGAGCAGCCGGCGGATCCGGGCATCCGGTGTCTCGGACGTGCGGGCCACGATCACGCCGGCTCGGGCGTCGATGCCCAGGGCGAGCGCTTCGGCCAGGTCGGCCGCGCCGACGGCGAGGAACACGTCGCCGGTGGCCGCGTGTGGGCGGATCGGGTCGTGGACCGCGACGCTGTGGATCTCGACGGTGCGGTCCACGACGGTGCCGTGGAGGCGAGCGCCGTAGCGGCTCACGATGTTGATCAACCGATCCAGTTTCACCATCGGTGCGGATCACCGCTCCTTCCTGAACATCGGGTGAGCGCCACAATGTTCCCCGCTGATAATGCGTGCCGCCAAGATTGTTTCCTCTCGACAATGTAGCGGGTGTGCCGATGGGTCACCCTGGAGGTGGACCCTCGGTGCGGCGGATGCGGTGCCTTCCGGGGGCCGGGGTGTTGTCGGCAGTGGACGAAGAGAATGAGATGACCGGAACGGAAGGCGTCTGGTTGACGCAGGACGCGTACGAGCGGCTACGGCGGGAATTGCTGGAGTTGCGGGCGGCGCAGCACGGTCCCGGCGACGAGGACGGACAGTCCGCGGCCGGGCGGCGGTTGCGCCGGCTGGAGTTGGAGGAGTTGCTGGATCGTGCCGTGGTCGGGCAGGCGCCCGCCGACGACGGCATCGCCGAACCCGGGATGGTGCTGACCGTCCGGTTCGACGACGAGCAGACCGAAACATTCCTGCTGGGCCGGCGCGACGGCGCCGACACCGAGGAGCTGGAGGTCTATTCGCCCGAGTCGCCGCTGGGCAGCGCACTCACCGGCGCCCGGCCTGGGCAGGTGTGCTCGTACCGGATTCCCAGTGGGGCGTCGGTGAAGGTGACGTTGCTCGAGGCAGTCCCCTACGGCATGCACCTGCGACGGCGTTGATCGCGGTCGGCCGCGGCGGGCTCGGCCGGAAAATGAGGTCGTGGAGATGGATTGGCCACATCTGCTCAGGTTCGTCGGTGTCACCGTCGCGTTCTCGGCACTGGTGCTGCTGATCCTGGTGCCGCGGAAGGTGACGCGCCGACTGTGCTCGCACTGCGGGCACTCCAACATTGTGCACGACCCGGTATCGGGCCGCTGCCGCAGCGCCGTCGACGCAGGCGTCCTCGTCTCGCGCGACAGCGGCGCCGGGCGGCCGGCCGAGCGCTGCCGATGCCAGGACTATCGCGGCGAACGGTGACCGGCCTCAGGAGTGTGCGCGGCCCGGTTGCCGGCGTCCGGCGAGGAAGTAGGCGATCGGCACCGCGCCGGCCGAGTTGAGCAGCGTGACCGCGGTCGCCCACCGCAGTTTCGACCCTCGGATCTCGCCGGCCGGCCGGCGCGCGATATCGATGAGCGCCGCGACTTTCAAGAGCGCTTCGACCACGGTCGCGGCCACGATCAGCCGCCGCGTCCGCTCGTCCAGCTCGTTCCACCGTTTCCTCGCCACGAGCACCCCTTTCCAGCTCCGCCGCGTTGCGATCACCTCATAGTGCACGGCGGGCAACCGTCGATCCAGGGTCGAAGGGCCTCGCGTTTCGCCACGGCCGGGTAGGGTCGGTTCGGCGGCCCCGGGCCGCGTGATCGGTGCGGTTCTCCGGTGGCCGTGCACTGAATATCGAAGCGCGACAAGCATTTTCGTCCGAGTCGGATGGCCGGTCCGTGCCGGTGCGGCGGAAGGTGAATCGATGTGCCGATTGTTCGGGCTCAGCGCGGCACCGCAGCGGGTGCACGCGACGTTCTGGTTGCTGGAGGCCTCCGACAGCCTGGCGCGACAGAGTCGCCGCGAACCCGACGGCACCGGGCTGGGCACCTTCGAACCCGACGGCCGGCCGCTGGTGCGCAAGCAGCCCATCGCCGCCTACGAGGACAAGCAGTTCGTGCGCGAGGCCATGGAGTGCGAATCGGCGACCTTCCTCGCCCACGTGCGCTACGCCTCCACCGGGGCGACGGTCGCGGCCAACACCCACCCGTTCGAGCAACACGGGCGGCTGTTCGCCCACAACGGTGTCGTCGGGGGCCTGCCGGAACTGGAACGCGCGCTGGGTGACTACCGCGATCTGGTCGCCGGGCAAACCGATTCCGAGCGGGTCTTCGCGCTCGTCACCCGATGCATCGACGAACACGACGGCGATGTCGTCGCCGGGATCGGCGCGGCGGTCGGGTGGATCGCGGACAACCTGCCGGTGTTCGCGCTGAACTTCGTGCTCACCACCGCACAGGATCTGTGGGCGCTGCGCTATCCCGGCACCCACGACCTGTTCGTCCTCGAACGAGCCGCGGGCGGACCCGGCGGCGGCGAACATCTCCACCACGCCGGCACCGGCCCTATCCGCGCCCACTCCCCCGCGCTCGCCGACCATCCGGCCGTGGTGATCGCCACCGAACGCATGGACAGCGATCCCGGCTGGCGTGATCTGCCGGTAGGTCGGCTGCTGCACGTCGGACCCGATCTGGTGACCACCCGCCACACTGTCGTCGACCACGCGCCGCGGCACCGGCTCACCCTCGCCGATCTCGGCGAGCATGCCGCGGCCTCACAGCGAGCCACCACCTGAGACAAACGTCTGTAACAGGTTCTATTTCCCGTGTTACTGTCACTGCCATGAGACGGGGAGCCGGCACGGCCGCGCGCAGTGGTGGGGTTCGCTGATGGTGGATTCGCGGACACCGGTCGTCGTGGGCGTCGGACAGGCGATCGACCGCATCGACAGTTCCGAGTATCGGCAGCTGTCGTCGGTCGCGATCGCCGCCGCGGCTGCCCGCGCGTGGGCGCGAAACCACAGCAGTATCGGCTGGAAATGGGAAAACTGCTGGCGCCGTTCACGTGCGTGGCCGCGAAGAACCCCCTCGCCCGCCGCGCAGGTCGAGCGCAGCGCCGAGGAACTGGCGACCGTCACCGACGCGAACCGGATGATCTGCGACCCGTTTCCGCGCCTGATGGTGGCTCGCGATCTGGTCAACCTCGGCGCCGCGGCCACCGCGTGGGCGGCGGCGCGAGAAGCGTTGCGGGTGGCCGGAATCGGGCTCGACGACCTCACCACCCTCGATCTCTACAGCTGCTTCCCCGTCGCGGTGTTCAACTTCTGCGACGGCACCGGACTGGCCACCGACGACCCACGCGGGCTCACCGTGACCGGCGGGCTGCCGTTCTTCGGCGGCCCCGGAAACAACTACTCGATGCACGCGATCGCCGAGACCGTGGCCCGGATGCGTGACCAGCCGGGCGCTTTCGGCCTGGTGGGCGCCAACGGCGGCATCATGAGCAAATACTCGGTCGGGGTGTATTCGACCACGTCGGCGCCCTGGGAGCCCGACCGCAGCGCACACCTGCGGCGCGCCGTGGCGTCGGCCCCGCAGGTGCCCAGCCGGGCGCGCGCCGACGGGCCGGCCCGGATCGAAACCTACACCGTGCGCCACGCATTCGAGCCGCGCACCGGACTGGTCGTCGGGCGCCTGCACGCCGACGACAGCCGGTTCCTGGCGATCATGGCGTCGGAAAGCCTTGCCGCGGTGGACGATCCGATCGGCCGCGACATCCTCGCCACGTCGAGCGAGAAGGGCAACACCGCGGTCATGGTGCCGTGACCGGCCGCGGACGCGGGAACGGAGAGAGTGATGGGGTTCGTCCAGCCGGAACTGCCGGTCGTCGATCAACAGCAGTGGCAGAACAGCGGCCGCAGTGAGCGCATCCGGCTCATGGCGCGGCACTGGGCCGAGGTCGGCTTCGGCACACCGGTGGTGCTGCATCTGTTCTACGTCGTCAAGATCTGCGTCTACATCCTCGGTGGCTGGCTGTTCGCGCTGAGCACCAGCGGCATCGACGGATTCACCGATGTGGGCCGCTGGTGGTCGGAACCGATCGTGTTCGAAAAGGCCGTGCTCTACACGATGCTGTTCGAGGTGATCGGGCTCGGTTGCGGGTTCGGGCCGCTCAACAACCGCTACTTCCCGCCGATGGGCTCGATTCTGTACTGGCTGCGGCCCACAACGATCCGGCTCCCACCGTGGCCGCGCGTCGTCCCGCTGACCCGCGGCACCGCCCGCACCCCGGTCGACGCCGCGCTCTACGCACTGCTGCTGGTGGTGCTGCTGTGGGCGCTGCTGTCCGACGGTACCGGCCCGATCCACGCCCTCGACACCACAGTCGGACTGTTGCCGGCCTGGCAGGTCGGCCTCGTCGTCGCCGTGCTGGCGGTGCTGGGACTGCGCGACAAGGTGATCTTCCTGGCCGCGCGCGGCGAGGTGTACGGTTCGCTCGCGGTGGCGTTCCTGTTCGGCGGCGCCGATGCGATCCTCGCCGCGAAACTCGTCTTCGTCGTCATCTGGATGGGTGCGGCGACCTCGAAGCTGAACCGGCACTTCCCGTTCGTGGTCTCGACCATGATGTCCAACAGCCCGATTGTGCGTCCGCGATGGTTGAAGCGCCGCTTCTTCGCCGACTTCCCCGACGATTTGCGGCCGGGCCGGTTGTCGCGGTTCGTCGCCCACAGTGGCACCGCGGTGGAGATGTGCGCGCCGATCGTGCTGTTCTTCTCCCACGGCGGCTGGCCCACCACCGTGGCGGCGGTGATCCTGGTGTGCTTCCACCTGGCGATCCTCACCGCCATCCCGATGGGCGTACCGCTCGAGTGGAACGTGTTCATGATGTTCGGGCTCGGGGTGCTGTTCGTCGCCCACGCCGATGTCGGCGTCGCCGACGCGACGCATCCCTGGCTGCCGGTGCTGTTGTTCGCGGTCCTCGTCGCGATCGTGATCACCGGCAACCTGCTGCCCTCACGGATCTCGTTCCTGCCCGGTATGCGCTACTACGCCGGCAACTGGGACACCACGGTGTGGTGCATCAAACCCTCCGCGGCGCAGAAGATCGACCGCAACATCGTCGCGATCGCGAGCATGCCGCAGGCGCAGATGGAGCGCTACTACGGCAAGGACCGGGCCCAGATCCCGTTGTATCTCGGCTACGCCTTCCGCGCCATGAACACCCACGGCCGCGCCCTGTTCACCCTCGTGCATCGCGCCATGCCCGCCGGCCGCGAGGACGAATACACCATCACCGACGGTGAACGCATCTGCAGCACCGCGATCGGCTGGAACTTCGGCGACGGGCACATGCACAACGAACAACTCATCGCCGCCCTGCAGCAGCGCTGCCACTTCGAACCCGGCGAAGTCCGAGTCGTGCTGCTCGACGCCCAGCCCATCCACACCCAGGTGCAGGCCTACCGCCTCGTCGACGCCGCCACCGGCGAATTCGAAAGGGGCACAGTGCGAGTTGCGGACATGGTGGAAAGCCAGCCGTGGGCCGACAACCTCCCCGTCCACGTCACCAGCACCGCCGGCCCGGCAGTCACCGATTCGCACCCAGCTCCCTGACGAACATCCTCGCCAACGGATCGATCGGCATCTCGTCCGCAGAATCTCCGAGGCGGTCGGCGAACCATCCGCCTCCGCGGCCCCGAGACAGCTGCGGCTGGGATGCACGCCGATGAAGCGGTTCATCAATGCCGCGCGCTCGAGTTCGACGGTGCCGGCGATACCGGGCAGCGTGGCTGCCGAACCGACGGGACTCTGTACCTGGGCAGCCTCAGCGAACCGGCGATCGCGGTGGTGCGCCTGCCGCCATGAGACGGCCGAGGCGACACCCATTGTGCTGCAGGCAGTGTCACTGGCGTCGCAGTGTTCCGGTGATCGCGCCGATCGGGCCGGTCATCGAGTAGGCGACGGTGTGGTCCGGGTTCAGGGTGAGGGTGGAGGATTGGCCGTCGTCCACGCAGGTCGCACCCGAGACCAAGCGGGCCCGCAGCGTGATCGCGGAATCGCTTGCCGAGGTGAGGGTTTCGGCGCGCCGGCAGGTGAGGCCACTGGTTCGGCCGGTGTTGCTCGCAGTGCCCAGTTCCGTCCCCACCGCGCCCGCGCGGAGGGTGACGGCGATGTCGTAGGTGGCCAGCCCGTCGGTCGCGGTGCCCTTCCAGGTGCCCACGTACTCGGCGGGCAGCGCGGGCAACTCGCTTCCCGCGGCAGTCGTCTCGGCTGCCGTCGCCTCCGGAGCCGATGTTTCCTCGGATCCGGCGGTCTCGACCGGGGTCTCGGTGCCGGCAGCCGACGCCGGCCTGTCCGATGAGGCACTGCGGAAGGCGAGCGTGGCACTGATCACCGCCGCTGCCACCAACAACACTGCCAGGCATCCGATCACCACCAGCCTGCGCCGCGACGAATTCCTTTGTGCGGGAGTGTTTTCGGTGTGTGCGCCGGCTGGGGTGTGGCCGCGGGGAGTCCAGGGCGCAAGCTGTTGCGTCGGCGTGCCGGGCCACGGACCCGTCTGTCCGGGAATACCGGTGTTCAGGGAGTGTCCCGGGGTGATGGTCGAGGACCGGCCCGCATCGCCCGGATCCGATCGCCGTACGGTCGGCGGTGACGCCTCGATCGGCGGCACGGGCGTGTTCGGGTGCCCTGTGGCGCCGGTCCGGCCCGCCGAGGCGATCAGTGTCGAGGGAAGTTCGGGCGCGCTGTGCGGCGTGACCGGCGGATCATGCGGCACCGGACCGGAATCCAGATCGAGCAGCATCACCGCTTGACGGCTGATCGCCTCCAGGATCGGCCCCGGCAACCACCCCGACCAAGCGTCACCCAACGCCACACACTGCCTTTCGACGTCGGCGGGCGTCGGGCGATTGCCGGGCTGTTTGTCCAGGCATGCTCCCGCGATGGGGCGCAATGCCGCCGGCAGGCCGTCGAGGCGGGCCGGTTCCTGCATCACCCGCCACAGCATCGGGATCGAATCACCCGAACCGAACGGCCCGCTGCCGCTGGCGGCATACACCAGCACCCCGCCGAGGGCGAATACATCGACCGCCGGCCCCACCGGCGCATCGCCCGAAATATGTTCCGGCGCCATATAACCCGGCGAACCGATCACTGTGCCGGTCGTGGTGAGCGTGCCGTCGTCGGCGGCGCGGGCGATACCGAAATCGATCAGCCGCGGACCGTCGAGAGTCAGCAGCACGTTGGACGGCTTCAGGTCGCGGTGCACAACGCCGGCCGCGTGCACATCGGCCAGTGCCCGCGCCAGGCCCGCGGCCAGCGGAACAAGCGCCGATTCCGGTAGTGGCCCGAACGAGTCCACGGCCTCGCGCAGCGACAACCCCGCCACGTACCCGGTGGCCAGCCACGGCCGTTCCGCCTCCACATCGGCGTCCAGGACCGGCACCGCATGCGCGCCCGTCACGCGCCGCGCGGCGGCCACTTCCCGCCGGAACCGGGTGCGGAATTCGGGGTCATCCGACAGATCCGGTCGCACCACCTTCACCGCGACGGTGCGGCCACCGGCATTGCGGCCCAAATAGACCCGGCCCATTCCGCCGGCGCCGAGCACCCCGAGCAGACGGTAGGGGCCGATGGTCACCGGATCCCCGGACTCCAGTGGGAGCATCTGGATTCGTCGTTCCTTCCCGGCCTCGCCCTGCCGCGTGCGGGCTCGCTCGATCACACACGAGCGCGGCATCCGTCGCAAGCGGTGGCCCTACCGAAGCTCCGGCTCGGCCGCGCAAGCTCTAGCTCGGCTGCGGTACCGGTTCCTCGCCGGCCGCGTCGGGAACCTCGGTACCGGCCAGCGAGACGCCCGCGGTCTCGCGCAGGAAGAACCACGCCACCAGGCCCACCAGGCACGCGCCGACCATGTAGTAGGCGGGGAACAGATGCCAGCCGGTGGCGTCGATGACCGACTCGTTGATCAGCGGTGCGGTGCCACCGAACGCGGCGGTGGAGATGTTGTAGCCCAACGCGAAACCCGCATATCGCACCTGCGTCGGGAAGATCGCCGGGAAGGTCGCCGAGATCGTGGACAGCTGCGGAACATAGAGCAGGCCCAGCACCACGAAGCCGACGATCGCCCATGCCGCGCCCCGCCCCATCAACCAATACATGGGGATTGCCAGGATCGCCAGCCCCACCAGCGACACCAGCCACATCGGCCGCCGCCCCACCCGGTCGGAGACCGCACCCGACACCGGCAGCACCAGTGCCATCACGATCTGGCCGACCAGCACCATCGCCGTGGTCTCGGAATCCCCCATCCCCAAGGTGTTGTGCAGATAGGTCGGCTGATACGCCAGCAGCGTGTAGTTGACGACGTTGAGCGCGACCACCAGGCCGGCGATGGTCAGCAGTTCGCGGCGGTAGTCGCGCAGCAGGACCCGCAGCCCGCCCTGGGCCTTCTGATGCTCGGCGACCTCGGTGAACACCGGCGATTCGTCGAGCTTGCTGCGCAGATACCAGCCGATCAGGCCCAGCGGCACCGCCAGCAGGAACGGAATGCGCCAGCCCCACGATTCCATCGCGTCGTCGGAGAGCAGAACCTGCAGGATCAGTACCACCGTGGAGCCACCGACGAATCCGCACAGGGTGCCGAATTCGAGGAAGCTGCCGAGGAATCCGCGGCGGCGCTCATCGGTCGATTCCGCGATGTAGGTGGCCGCGCCACCGTATTCGCCGCCGGTCGAGAAGCCCTGCACGACGCGCAGCAGGATCAGCAGGATCGGCGCGGCGATACCCACCGCCGAATGGGTGGGCAGGATGCCGATGCAGCCCGTGGCCGCGGCCATCAGCAGGATCGTGGTGGCCAGCACCAGTTTGCGGCCGACCCGGTCGCCGAGCGGGCCCCACACCATGCCGCCGATCGGGCGCAGCACGAAGGAGACGGCGAAACCGAGCAGCGTGCCCAGGGTGCCCAGCGAGCCGGGGAAGAACGCGTCGGTGAGATAGGAGGCCGTGGCCGCGTAGACGCCGTAGTCGTACCACTCGGTGGCGTTGCCCATGGCCGCGGCGGCCACCGAACGTCGTTGCTGGGCGTGCGGCAGGCTGGTGCTCACGCGCGCTCCTCCTCACCTGTTTTCGGTTGCTGCGCGCCCGGCCGCGATGCCGCGACGTGGGACACGAAGTACTCGGGTACCCGGTGGGCGGTCCGGCAAACCGGACGGCGGCGGCGCGGCCGGCTCGGTCGGTGGGATCCACCTGCGATGATATCGGGGTGGGTGACTCCGCTCACAGCACGACGCGGCCGGTGAACGGGAGTCACCGGCCGGTCCTGCGCCGGATTTGCCGGATTGAGTGTCTGATTTGCCGTTTTGCGCTGCCGCGCACGACATCCGGTATGCGTGGCTCCGGTGGCGGCCCACGTACATTGACCCGGATATCGCTGGACTCCGGGATGCCCGGACAGATGCTCCCGAGGGGGATCACGTGACCGCCACCGCCACCGGACGACCGCGTTCGGCTTTGACGGAATGGTTGCTGCAGGGCGCCGACGAGGACCGCTACTCTCGCCATCCCGGCCCCATGGTGAAGGAGACCGAAGAGCAGCATCAACGGTCGTGGTGGCAGGTGATGTGCCTGACCGGCGTCGACTACTTCTCCACCCTCGGCTATCAGCCCGGCATCGCCGCCCTGGCCGCCGGCGTGCTGTCCCCGCTGGCAACGCTGGTGCTGGTCGCGCTGACGTTGCTGGGTGCGCTGCCGGTGTATCGGCGAGTGGCCCGCGAATCCCCGCACGGCGGCGGGTCGCTGGCCATGTTCGCCGATATCCTGCCCCGCTGGACCGGCAAACTGTTCATCCTCGTCCTGCTCGGATTCGCCGCTACCGACTTCGTGATCACCATGACGCTGTCGGCGGCCGACGGCGCCGCCCACATCGTCGAGAACCCGTTCGTGCCGCAGGCGCTGCACGGGCACGGGCTCGCGATCACCCTCACCCTGCTGGCACTGCTGGCCGCGGTCTTTCTCAGAGGATTCGCCGAGGCGATCCGGATCGCGATCGGGCTGGTGGGGGTCTATCTGGCACTGAACTTGGTCGTCGCGATCGTCGGGGTGTGGAAGGTCGCTACCGCCTCGCACCTGGTCGTCGACTGGGGCCACGCCATGACCGCCCAGCACGGCAGCGTCTTCGCGATGGTGGGCATTTCGCTGCTCGTCTTTCCCAAACTCGCGCTCGGACTGTCGGGTTTCGAAACAGGGGTGGCGGTGATGCCGCAGATCAAGGGCGGCCCCGGCGATACCGAGGAGCACCCGGAACGGCGGATCGTCGGCGCGCGCAAACTGCTGACCACGGCCGCGCTGATCATGAGCGCATTCCTCATCGTCACCAGCTTCATCACCGTGGTGCTGATCCCGGAACACGAATTCGAATCCGGCGGATCGGCCAACGGCCGCGCGCTGGCCTATCTGGCCCACGAGTATCTGGGCAACGGATTCGGCACCGTCTACGACATCTCCACCATCGCCATCCTGTGGTTCGCCGGCGCCTCGGCGATGGCCGGACTGCTCAACCTGGTGCCGCGGTATCTGCCCCGTTACGGGATGGCGCCGGAATGGGCTCGGGCCACCCGTCCGCTGGTGCTGGTGTTCGCGGTGATCGCCTTCGGCATCACCTGGTACTTCGACGCCGACGTCGACGCACAGGGCGGCGCCTACGCCACCGGTGTGCTGGTGCTGATCACCTCCGCCGCCGTCGCCGTCACCCTGTCTGCGGCGCGAAAACGCCAGCGTGGCAAGGTCTTCGGGTTCGGCGCAGTGGCGGCCGTGTTCGTCTACACCACGATCGCCAATATCGTGGAACGGCCCGAGGGCGTGCAGCTGGCCTCGCTGTTCATCATCGCCATCATCGTGGTGTCGTTCGTCTCGCGGGCGCGGCGGGCGTTCGAATTGCGGGCCATCGAGGTCGACTTCGACGACAAGGCGGGCTGGCTGATCGACAAGATCGCCGCCTCGGGCACCATCCGCATCGTCACCCACGACCTCGACGACGTCGACGGCCGCCGGCCCGACGACTACCGGCAGAAGGAAGCCGAACAGCGGATCGAAAGCCACATCCCCGCCAAGGAGCCGATCCTGTTCCTCGAGGTGATCGTCAAGGACGCCTCGGAATTCTCCACCGACCTCCACGTCAGCGCGGTCGAAATCGACTGTTACAAAATCCTTTCCGTCGAAGCCGCCGCGGTGCCCAACTCGATCGCGGCGATCCTGCTCGCGATACGCGATCGCACCGGCATGAATCCGCACGTGTATTTCGAATGGACCGAAGGCAATCCGCTGCTCAACCTGCTGAAATTCCTGTTCGTCGGTGAGGGCGAGGTGGCGCCGGTGACCCGGGAGATCCTGCGGCGCGCCGTCGCCGATCCGAATCAGCGCCCGCACGTACACGTCGACAGCTGACCTGTCCGGTCGCAGGGGGCGGTGGGTGGCCGGCAGGGCCCCGGCATATCGCGAGCGAACACGCCCGTCGCCCCCGCGAGAGCCCGCGCGCGGTTGTGTTGGGACAATAGGGCGGGCCGACGGTGCGACTGCCGGGGGTTGCGGCGGCCCGGACGCGCGCGAACCGGACAGCTGGTGTTTGCGCATCGGTAACCCCAATGTGAGACAACCGGACGTCCGATAGCCGGGAACGGGAGAGGCAGGCAGCAACGTGATCGTCGGTTCGCAGTCGGGCGCGGGCGCTACCGATGCGCCGCTCACCGCGCCCTCGGGCAGCGACACGAATGGTGGGCCCCCCGAATCCCCGCCCTCGACGGACTCCGGAGCCCGCGCAGCTGCCGGCCCATCCGCCTCGGCGGTGGCCGGCACCGACGGGAAATCGGCATTCGAGGTCGCCGACCCGGATTCCGATCGGCGCACTGCGCCGGCTCCCGCCTCGCCGCTGCTGCGCGGAGTCGCCGCGGCGCAGCCTCGGACACTGGTCGACATCCTCGCCGAATCAGCACACGCACACCCCGACGCCGACGCTGTCGACGACGGCACCGAGGTACTGACCTATCGGGAGTTGCTCGCGGCGATCGAAGCGTCGGTGGACGAGTTGCGCGCGGCCGGAATCCGGCGCGGCGACCGGGTCGGGGTGCGGATCCCGTCGGGAACCGCGGCGCTGTATGTGACCATCCTCGCCGTCCTGCACGCCGGAGCCGCCTACGTGCCCGTCGACGCCGACGACCCGGAGGAACGCGCCGAACTGGTCTTCGGCGAGGCCGCGGTGGCCGCCGTCGTCACCGCCGACGGCATCACCGCCGTGCGTCGAGACAACACCGCCATCGGCCGAGAAGACACCGCCCCGGGCGACGGCGGCGACCGTGCGCCGGCCGATCCCGACACGCCCGGCCCCACAGTCGACGATGACGCGTGGATCATCTTCACTTCCGGCTCCACCGGAACCCCCAAAGGTGTCGCGGTCACCCACCGCAACGCCGCTGCCTTCGTCGACGCCGAAGCGCGAATCTTCCTGCAGCAGGAGCCGATCGGGCCCGGCGACCGGGTGCTGGCCGGACTGTCGGTGGCCTTCGACGCCTCCTGCGAGGAGATGTGGCTGGCGTGGCGGCACGGCGCGTGCCTGGTGCCGGCGCCGCGCGCGCTGGTACGCAGCGGGATGGATCTGGGGCCGTGGCTGGTGCGCCGCGAGATCAGCATCGTGTCCACGGTGCCCACCCTGGCCGCCATGTGGCCGCCGGAAGCGCTCGACGCGGTGCGGCTGCTGATCTTCGGCGGCGAAGCGGTTCCCCCGGAACTGGCCGAGCGGCTCGCAGGCAGCGACGAGCGTGAGGTATGGAACACCTACGGCCCCACCGAGGCCACCGTGGTCGCGTGCGCGGCACAGCTCACCGGGACGCCGCGGGTGCGCATCGGATTACCGCTGGACGGCTGGGATCTGGCCGTCGTCGACGCCGACGGCACGCCGGTCGCCGAGGGGGACGCCGGTGAACTGGTGATCGGCGGCGTCGGGCTGGCCCGCTACCTCGACCCGGCCAAGGACGCCGAAAAGTACGCGCCGATGCCGACCCTCGGATGGCAGCGCGCCTACCGCTCCGGCGATATGGTGCGCAACGACCCCGCCGGGCTGATCTTCCTCGGCCGCGCCGACGACCAGGTCAAAGTGGGTGGACGCCGGATCGAACTCGGCGAACTCGACGCCGCGCTGCAACATCTGCCCGGCGTCACCGCCGCCGCAGCCGCCGTGCGCACCACCGCCACCGGCACCCCGGTCCTCGTCGGCTATCTGTCCACCGGCGACGACGGCATCGACCTGCCGCGTGCGCGGGAGCTGCTAGCCGAACGACTACCCGGGGCCCTCGTGCCCCGGCTGGCCGTGCTGGACGAATTGCCCACGCGTACATCGGGAAAAGTCGACCGTGACGCGCTGCCGTGGCCGCTGCCCGGCGCCGACGGCGAACCCGGCGCGGGATTGGACGGCACCGCGTATTGGCTTGCGGGACTGTGGCATTCGGTGCTCGGCGCCGATGTCGACGGCTTGGATTCGGATTTCTTCGACCTCGGTGGCGGTTCGCTGTCGGCGGCGCAGCTGGTCACAGCGCTGCGCGAACGGCTGCCGCAGATCACCGTCGCCGACCTCTACGATCATCCGCGCCTGGGCGCGCTGGCCGAGTTCATCGACGCCGCCGCCCCCACCGAAAAGGCGCCCACCCGCCACGTCACCCCGACACCGTGGCGCGCGCAATGGATCCAGGTGCTGGCCTCGGTGCCGCTGACCACCCTCACCGGCCTGCAATGGCTCACCTGGCTCGGCGTGGTCACCAACATCGCCACCCGCTTCGGTGCGCTGCCGTGGATGCCGGGACTGTCGTGGTGGTGGGCGCTGGCCGGATTCGTGCTGTTCATCTCACCGCCCGGCCGGATGGCGATCTGTGTGGCCGGTGCTCGCATCCTGCTGCGCGGCGTGCGCGCCGGCAGCTACCCGCGCGGCGGCTCGGTCCATCTGCGCCTGTGGACGGCGGTGCGGATGGCCGAGGCCGCGGGCGCGGAGAACCTCTCCGGCGCACCGTGGATGGTGCCGTTCGCCCGCGCGCTGGGAGCACGCATCGGACGCGGTGTCGACTTGCACACGCTGCCGCCGGTCACCGGGATGCTGGAACTCGGCGACGGCTGCAGCGTCGAACCGGAAGTGGACCTGGCCGGATACTGGATCGACGGCGACCTCGTGCACATCGGGGAAATCCGCATCGGGCCCGGCGCGGTCGTCGGTTCCCGCTCCACGGTGATGCCCGGCGCGGTGATCGGCAAGAACGCCGTCGTGGAACCGGGCTCGGCCGTATTCGGGAAGGTGAAAGCCGGACAGAGCTGGGCCGGATCGCCCGCGGTGAAAGTCGGTCCCGCCGAACATCGCTGGCCTGCCACCACACCGCCGCGCGCACCGCACTGGGTGCTCGCCTTCGGCGTGACCTCGATGCTGCTGTCGGCGCTGCCGGTGATCGCGCTCGCGGCGGGCGGGCTGCTGCTGGCCTGGTGGATCCGTGACGAAACCACGCTGACCGGGGCGCTGGCGCACGCGATGCTGATGCTGCCGGTGGCCGCGCTGATCGTGCTCGCGGTCTTCGCCGCGGTCACGGTAGTCGCGATCCGCGTGCTCGCGATCGGCTTGACCGAGGGCTACCACCCCGTGCGCAGCCGCGTCGGCTGGCAGGCCTGGGCCACCGAACGGCTCGCCGACTCCGCGCGCACCTTCCTGTTCCCGCTGTATGCCAGTCTGCTCACCCCGCTGTGGCTGCGGCTGCTCGGCGCCGACGTCGGCAAGGGCGTCGAGGCGTCGACGGTGCTGCTGCTGCCGAAATTCACCAAGGTCGCCGACGGTGCCTTCCTCGCCGACGACACTATGATCGCGGGCTACGAACTCGGCGGCGGCTGGATGCATATCGGCGGCGCCAAGGTGGGAAAGCGGGCCTTTCTGGGTAACTCCGGTATGACCGCGCCCGGACGGCGGGTGCCCAAGAACGGTTTGGTGGCGGTGTTGTCGGCGGCTCCGGAGAAGGCGAAAGCGGGTTCGTCGTGGCTGGGCAGCCCGCCGGTGCGATTGCGCCGCACCGCCGGTGATTCCGACACCGCCCGCACCTTCGATCCGCCGCTGCGATTGAAACTGGCGCGCGCGCTGGTGGAGACCTGTCGCCTGATCCCGGTGATACTCAGTTTCGGCATCGGGCTCGGTGTGCTGTTCGCCTTGGCCTGGCTGGCCTCCGGGCCCGGATATTGGCTGGCCGCACTCTGTTCCGGTGTGGTGCTGCTGATCGCCGGCGCCGTGGCCGGCGCATGCGCGGTGGCGGCGAAATGGTTGATCGTCGGACGTATCGAGAAGGTGGAACATCCGCTCTGGAGTTCGTTCGTATGGCGCAATGAGGTATGCGACGCGTTCGTGGAAACCGTTGCCGCGCCGTGGTTCGCGCGCGCGGCTACCGGCACCGCGGTGATGAACATCTGGCTGCGCGGGCTCGGCGCGCGCATCGGGCGCGGAGTGTGGTGCGAATCGTACTGGCTGCCCGAGGCCGATCTGGTGAGCCTCGGCGACGGAGCGACCGTGGAACGCGGCTGTGTCGTGCAAACACATCTGTTCCATGATCGGATCATGTCCATGGACAGCGTGACCCTCGAGGCCGGTGCCACCCTCGGCCCGCATTGTGTGGCATTGCCCGCGGCCCGCATAGGCGCCGGTGCGACAGTGGGCCCGGCGTCGCTGGTGATGCGCGGGGACACCGTCCCGGCGTCGACCCGGTGGCAGGGCAATCCGATTGCGCCGTGGCCGGATACCCGGCGCGGCAAGTGAAGGCAGGTCGTCGGTGAAGCTGGGCAAAGGTGGCGCCGAGGCGCCGATCGACGACTATCTGCCGCAGAACGGCAACCGCGGCTACCGGGTCTCGCGCTACGAACTGGACCTGGTGTACAAGGTCGCCGCCAACCGGCTGACCGGCCGGGCCACCATCACGGCGGTGACCACCGCGGTGCAGCCGCGGTTCGCGCTGGATCTGTCGCAAACACTGAGCGTGGCAAAGGTTTTCGTCAACGGCGCCAAACCCGCCAAATACTCCCACACCCGCGGGAAGCTGACGATCACACCCGCCCATCAGGTCCCGCCGGGCGCTGCACTGTCGATCGTGGTGCACTACGGCGGCACCCCGAAACCGGTGCGCGGACCGTGGGGTGAGGTCGGCTGGGAGGAACTCACCGACGGCGTGCTCGTGGCGAGCCAGCCCAACGGCGCGGCGTCCTGGTTCCCGTGCGACGATCACCCCAGCTCCAAGGCGAGCTACAGAATATCGATCACCACCGACTCCTCGTACCACGCGCTCGCCAACGGCGTGCTGACCGCTCGCACCACGAAATCCAGCCAGACCACCTGGGTGTACGAGCAGTCCGAGCCGATGGCCTCCTATCTGGCCACCATCCAGATCGGGCCGTACCGGTCCCACCGCATCGACGCCGGACGTGTCACGAAGGTGCCGATGACCGCGGTGCTGCCGCCGCGGCTGCGCACCGCGTTCGACCACGACTTCGCCCGGCAACCACAGATGATGGCCGAATTCGAACGCCGGTTCGGGCCCTACCCGTTTGCCGGCTACACCGTTGTGGTCACCGACGACGAGCTCGAAATCCCCATCGAGGCACAGGGATTGTCGATCTTCGGCGCCAATCACTGCGACGGGCAGCGCGGCGCGGAACGACTCATCGCACACGAACTGGCCCACCAGTGGTTCGGCAACAGTCTCACGGTGCGGCAGTGGCGCGACATCTGGCTGCACGAGGGCTTCGCCTGCTACGCCGAATGGATCTGGTCCCAGGCCGGCGGCGGGCCCAGCGCCGACCAGCAGGCCCGCGCCGCTCGCCAGAATCTCGCCCGGGCCCCGCAGGACCTCGTGATCGGCGATCCCGGACCGGCGTCGATGTTCGACGACCGGGTGTACAAACGCGGCGCCCTCACCCTGCACGCGCTGCGCCTGCGCCTCGGCGACGACGCCTTCTTCACCCTGATGCGCGACTGGACCGCCCGGCACCGCTACGGCACCGTCGCCGCCGAGGACTTCGCCGACCTTGCCGGCCACTACAGCCCTACCCCGCTGCGCGACCTGTGGGAGAGCTGGCTCTACCGCACGGCCTTGCCCGAGCTGCCGCAGCACGGGCTGGGCGCGGTCGGCAGCTGACTCAGGCGTCGAATCCGACGTCGGCCAATTGCTGTGCCGCATCCGCTGATTGGCGAAACCCGGCATCGTAGTGCGTCCCGAGACAATTGATTCACCCGCTCTTTCGGGGCGTCAAAGACTTGTGACCTGCATTACGTAACTCTACACTTACGGTTCGTGGGGACTTACCAAGATGGTGCGCTCGACGCTCTCGGGGATCCGACCCGGCGAGCGATCTTCGAACGACTCGGGCGCGGACCCTGCGCGGTCGGTGAGCTGGCCGCCGAACTCCCGGTCAGCCGTCCGGCGGTCTCCCAGCACCTCAAGGTGCTCAAACAGGCGGGACTGGTACTCGACGAGGCGGTCGGCACCCGCCGGATCTACCGGCTCGATCCGAACGGCATCGACGCGCTGCGCGGCTACTTCACCCGGTTCTGGACGACGGCGATGTCGTCGTTTCGCGACCGGGCCGCGGCCGCCGCACGCGCTGATTCTGGCGAAACATGCAGCGGCACAACCATATTCGAGGAGAAGTCATGACACAGCAAACCAGCGATACCCAGATCCGCGTCGAACTGACCGTCGAGGCGCCCATCGACACCGCCTTCGACGTCTTCACCACCGGCATGGACAGCTGGTGGCCCCGCGAACATCACATCGGCGCGGGGCCGCTGGCCGAAGTAGTGGTCGAACCCCGCGTCGGCGGACGGTTGTTCGGCCGCGAAGCCGACGGCACCGAATGCCCGTGGGGCCGCGTCCTCGTGTGGGACCGTCCCGGTCACTTCGCCTTTTCCTGGGACATCTCCCTGGACTGGAAATACCAGCCCGACCCGGCGCTGACCAGCCGCGTCGACGTCACCTTCGCCCCCATCGACCCCACCCACACCGCTGTCACCCTCGTCCACGGCGACTTCGCCCACCACGGCGAGGGCTGGGAATCCATGCGCGACGCGGTCGGCTCGCCGGGCGGCTGGCCCGGACTGGCGGACACCTACGCACGCGCCGCCGCGGCGGCTGCCTGAACTGCTGCACGCAATTTCGCGCCCCACCGCGAGCGGCGGCGGCCGCGCCGGCGGTGGTGAATCGGTTCGTGCCGGCATGCATCGGCTGCCTCCAGCCGGTCCTGGGGCGCGGTGAACAATGGGGCGTGGCCGGATTCGCGCCCTGCGGTGCGTTCGTCCGGCCGCTGTCCCGGTTCGGGTTGATGTGTGATGGAGGTTTGTGAGTATGGCCGGAATTTCTTCGGTGCCGACGGCGGTGCTCGCTGCCGGTGGGCTGCTCGGCGGGTTCGCGCTCGCGCAGGCGACCGAGCAGCGGCAGCTCGGTGGTGCGGTTTTCGCCGCGGCTACCGCGGCCGCGGTCCCGCGCTGGCGGGCGGTCCTCGGCACTCCCGGGGCGGCCGCGCTGACCGGGCTCTCGGTGGGCGCGATGGGCGTCTCGCATCCGCTGGCCAAGAAGATCGGCGCGTGGCCGTCGGTGGCGGTGGTTTCCGGCGCGGTGGCCCTCACCTCGTGGGTGCTCGCCGACCGCCGCGCCTGAACGGCCACAGCTGATCCGCAGGTGCCAACACCTGCGGATCAGCTGTCCGGCCCCGAGCCGCGGCGCCACTGCGTGCAGTCGTTGCGCATGCGCGGTCGGTGCACCGCGCACGCTGCGCTCAGAGAGTAATGCCCAGCAGCGCGTCGACGGCCGTGCGAACCAGGCCCGGCGCCGTGGCGTCCGGCCCGCCGTAGGTCAGGGCCTGCTGCGCCCAGCTGTCCACGGCGGCAAGGGCTTTGGGGGTGTCCAGGTCATCGGCCAGATGCTGGCGCAACCGGGCGACCGTCTCCTCGGCCGCAGGGCCCGACTCCAGCGCCGCCGCCTGCCGCCAGCGCGCGAGCCGCTGCTGTGCCTGCTCGAGCACCGCATCCGACCACTGCCTATCGGTGCGGTAGTGGTCGGCGAACAGGCCCAGCCGGATCGCCGACGGATCCACGCCGGCGCGCCGCAACTTCGACACGAACACCAGATTGCCCCGCGACTTGGACATCTTCTCGCCGTCCAGGCCGATCAACCCGGCATGCACGTAGTGCCGGGCGAAGCGCCGATGCGACACCAGCGCCTCGGCGTGCGCGGCCGAATACTCGTGATGCGGATAGATCAGATCGCTGCCGCCACCCTGGATGTCGAATTCGGGGCCGAGCCGGTTCAACGCGATCGCCGCACATTCGATGTGCCAGCCCGGGCGGCCCTCGCCGAACGGCGCCGGCCACGACGGCTCACCCGGCCGCGCTGCCCGCCACAGCAGTGCGTCGATCGGGTCGCGCTTACCCGGGCGCTCCGGATCGCCGCCGCGTTCGGCGAACAGCCGATCCATCGTGGCCCGGTCGTAGCCGGATTCGTAGCCGAACTGCTCGGTGGCGTCGTGACGGAAGTAGATATCGCGGTAGTCGGCGTCGTCGACCACATACGCCGCCCCGGCGGCGAGCAGCTTGTCCACCAGCTCCACGACCTCGCCGACCGATTCGATCGCGCCGATGTAGTCGCGCGGCGGCAGCACCCGCAGCTGCGCCATATCCTCGCGGAACAACTCGATTTCGCCGGTGCCGAGTTCGCGCCAGTCCACCCCGTCGCGTTCGGCCCGCTCGAACAGCGGATCGTCGACGTCGGTGATGTTCTGCACGTAGTGCACCTCGTGGCCGCCGTCGCGCAGGATCCGATTGACCAGATCGAAGGCCAGATAGGTCGCCGCGTGCCCCAGATGCGTAGCGTCGTAGGGTGTGATGCCGCAGACGTACATGGTGGCGGTCGCGCCGGGCGACACCGGGCGCACCTGCCGGTCGGCGGTATCGAACAACCGCAACGGCGGTCCGGATCCGGGGACGGCGGGAACGGAGATTTCGGACCAGGACTGCATGATTCGAGAGTAAGGGTCCGGGCGGGCACCTCGCCCGCCGACCCCGGCTACCGGGCCCGTCGCGGGGTGTTCGCCACCACATCAGACCTCGGCCGGGGTGAGCGGTGTGGCGAAGTCAACCGTTGTACGCCGCGCGCACCGAATGCGGCGCGCACGTCGGCGGATCGGCGCGCCCGGATGCGCGCTGGCTCAGAACGCGGGCCAGGGAATGGGGCGAGAGCTGACCGGTTGCGGCAGCACCGGATCGTCCAGCAGCTCGCGGGTCCGCGCCTCCAGCGCCTCGATCTCGTCGTCGGTGATGTGTTCGGCCAGCGCCGAACCGATCGGACCCGAAATTCGGTCGGCGAACGCGGCGATATCGCCGAGCAGTTCCTCTCCCACCGGCTCGCCCGCCCAGCCCCACAGCACCGTGCGCAATTTCGGTTCGCTGTGCAGGCAGATCCCATGGTCGACCCCGTAGACACCGCCGTCGACGCCTTCGAGGGCATGCCCGCCCTTACGGTCGGCGTTGTTGAGCAACACGTCCAGCACTGCCATCCGGCGCAGCCGCGGATCGTCGGCATGGACCAGCGACACCCGTGCACCCGTGCCGTCCACCGCCCGCAGCACCTCCCGGAATCCGGCGGGCACCGCGCCGGCGGGCACCAGATCCACCAGATCCAGGCGTTCCGGCGCCGCCGCACCCGGGTCGACGGTCTCGATCCAGCGCTGCACCATGCCGGGCCCCAGCGGACCCTCCCGCAGGATCGTCTCCGGAATCACCGACCACCCCAGCGCCGCCGACACCAGATACGAGGCCACCTCGCGCCCGGCCAGCGTGCCGTCGGGGAAATCCCACAGCGGCCGCTCCCCGCGCACCGGCTTGTACACCACCCGCAGCGGCTCCGAGCCCCCGTCGACCGGCGGGGCGTCGATCTCACAGACCAGGGTCAGGTTGCTGGCGGTGGTCACCCGCCCGATGATCGACAACTCGCCGCTGTAGAGGCCGTCGCGGGCCGCGCCCTCGTCTGCGGCCGCCGCGCGCGTGGTCACCGGTGCTCAGTCCTCCAGATCGGTCGCGCCGAAGATGTCGCCGCGCTTGTAACCATTGGTGCGCACACACATGTGGCCCTTGGGCGAGAGCGGTTCCCCGCACAGCGGGCACGGCGGCCGGCCGGCCGCGATCACCTTCGCCGACCGCAACGCGAACTCGCGGGCCTGCTCCGGGGTCAGAAACACCCGCACCGCGTCGGGGCCTTCCTCGGTGTCGTCGAGCACCACCGATTCATCGACCTCGGTCTCGGTGATGGCCAGCAGTTCCACCACCACCGCGCCGGCATCCGCGTCCCAGCCCAAACCCATTGTCCCGACCCGGAATTCGGTGTCGATCGGCATCTGGAGCGGAGCCGTGTCGGAGACGTCCTCGGCCTGCGGCGGCACCGTCGCGCCGAACCGCCGCGCCACCTCGTCCAGCAGCAGACCCATCCGGTCGGCGAGCACCTTCACCTGCTGCTTCTCCAGCAGCACGCTCACCACGCGGGGTTCCTGCACGGCCTGTAGATAGAAGGCGCGATCCCCTGGCTCACCGACGGTTCCGGCGACGAAACGGTCGGGGGTGCGAAACACATGGATTGCTCGGGCCATCTGCACCTCCTGAAACCGACTGCATCACTGATTACGCTCGTTCCCCGAATCGGGGGGATCCGCAATATTCCCATTATCCGCCCGCGGCGCGGCGCCCACCTCACCGCCGGGGACGGGCCCGGCCCGCTGCTCGGACGGTTGTGCGACCGCGGCCAGCGCCGACAGGTCGGAGCCGGTGTCGTTGACCCGCCACACGTAGGGGGCGGCCGGGGTGTAGCGGACGACGCTGATGGAGGCCGGTTCCACCACGATGCGCTGGAACCCGTCGAGGTGGATGCCGAACGCGTCGGCCAGCAGCGACTTGATCACGTCACCGTGCGTGCAGGCCACCCACAGCACGTCGCGGCCGTGGCGTCCGGCGAGTTCGGTGTCGATCGCGCGGACCGCGGCCACCGCCCGGTACTGCACCTGGGCCAGTCCCTCACCACCGGGGAACACCGCACCCGAGGCGTGCTGCTGCACGACCTTCCACAACGGTTCCTTCACCAGCTCCGAGAGCAGCCGGCCGGTCCATTCGCCGTAGTCGACCTCGAGCAGGCGCTCGTCGGGTTCGGGTTCGAGGCCGAGTTTGTCGGCCAGCGGGGAGACCGTGCGCGTGCAGCGCAGCAGCGGGGAATGCACGATGTGCTCGATCGGTAACGGTGCCAGGCGTTCTGCCACCGCCAGTGCCTGCTCGGTTCCGCGCTCGGTGAGCTCGACCCCGGGACTGCGGCCGGCCAGCGTGCGCGCGGTGTTGGAGGTCGACACCCCGTGCCGCAGCAGGATCACCGTCATGGGACCAGACTAGGCGATCACCACCGCCGGGCTCGCGCCGTCACCGGCCCGCGGCCTCGCCCGCAGGACCCGACGATGCGGAACCAGCTGGTATGCAACCTGTTTCGCTGTCGGAGGAATCGGCGACCGGGATCGTGTCCCGGCCTCCCCGCACCGGCGGGCGCTGTGGTGCACCTCGCATCTTCCGGCGGTTCGCGAGCGGTATCCGTTTCCGGGACCGCTTGTGGCCCTAGGCTCGGACACTGTGACGAGAGCTGGGGCGGTGTGGTGATGGAACAGCGGGCGGTGGGCCGCAGTGGCCTGCGGGTATCGCGGATGGGACTGGCCACCCACACCTGGGGCCGGGAAACCGATGCCGAGGACGCGGCGGCGCAGCTGGTGGCCTTCGTGGAGGCCGGCGGAACGCTGGTCGACACCTCGCCGGTGTATCAGGGCGGCGCCGCGCAACGCATGCTCGGCGAGCTCGTGGGCGAGCTGGTGCCGCGCGACGATCTGGTGATCAGCGGGTGTGCGGGCTTGGTACCGGTGCCCGGTGTCACCGATCCCGACGGCGGACCCGTGGCCGGCATCCACTGGAGTGTGGACGCCTCGCGGCGCACCCTGATGCGCCAACTCGACCGCACCCTCGCCGAACTGGGCACAGACTATCTCGACATCTGGAGTGTGGCGGCCTGGGACCGGCACACCCCGCTCGACGAGATCGCGGCCACCCTCGACCACGCCGTGCGCTCGGGCAAGGTGCGCTACGCGGGGGCGCGCGGCCTGAGCGCGTGGCAGCTGGCGACCCTGGCCTCGGCCGCACCGATCGTGGCCGCGCAGTCACCCTATTCGCTGCTGGCACGCGGTGCGGAAAGTGAGCTGCTGCCGGCGGCCGGTTACCACGGGGTCGGATTGATCGCGGCCTCACCGCTGGCCGGTGGCATCCTCACCGGCAAATATCGCGACGGCGTGCCCGCCGACTCGCGCGGCGCCGACGAAGCGACCGCCGCCGAAATCCGCGAACGTCTCGACGAACACGCCACCCGGGTGGTGGACGCCGTGGTCACCGCCGCCGACGGATTGGGCACCTCCCCCCTGGCGGTGGCGGCGGCCTGGCTGCGCGACCGGCCGGGCGTCGCGTCGATGATCGTCGGCGCCCGTGATATCGGTCAGCTCACCGGCGTCCTCGCCGCGGAAACGCTGGAACTTCCGCGCGCGATCGCGGCCGCCCTCGACGACGTCAGCGGTATCTGAGCGGCCGGGCCGGCGGGACGTGCGCGCACAGGGCGATGACAACCGATCCGCGCGACCACTTAGGCTTGCCTACATGAGGTGTCTCGACGTCCGATGGACCCGCATCGCCTCCGCCGCGCCGGCGGGGCCCACCGAGCCGGGCGATGCGGCAACGCCGACGCTGAGGTCCGCGACGACCGCACGGAACCGTTCGGCATCGACCGAGCCGGGTGGATGGCAGCGGACGGCCCGCGCCGGCACCCGGTGGCTGCTCACCGTGCTCGGCGTCGTGCTCCTCGTCGGGGTCACCACCGCGTGCGGCGGCGGCACCTCGGGCGAGCGGCAGGGGGCGACCACCGCGACGCTGGCGAATCTGGATCCGGCGCCGATCGGCCCCGGGCCCGTACCTGCGCTGCCGGTCACCGTGCACTCGTTCGACGGCGCTGAGGTCACCGTCACCTCCGCGGACCGGATCGTGGCCGTGGACCGCTACGGCACCCTGGCCCAGACCGTGTGGGCGCTGGGCCTGGGCGCCAAACTGGTGGGCCGGTCGACGTCGGCGGCATTCCCCGCTGTGCGTGAGGTGCCCAACGTGGCGGGCGGCAACGGCAGCATCAACATCGAAGCCGTTGCCGCGCAACGGCCCACGGTCTTTCTCACCGACACCACCAGCGCCACCCCCACCATGCGTGATCAGCTGCGCGCGCTGGGCATCACGGTCGTCTATTTCGACCCGCAGCGCACCATCGACGGTGTCGGCCCGCAGATCCGGTCGGTCGCCGACGCGCTGGGCGTCCACGACCAAGGGGTGAAGCTGGCCGACCGCACACACGCCGAGATCGCCGCCGCCACCGCCGCGGTGCCGAAACGCCAGCCGCCGTTGAAGATCGGATTCGTCTACCTGCGCAGCACCGCGATCACCATGCTCGCCGGGCCCGGCTCGGGCGCCGATTCGCTGGTGAGCGCGCTGGGCGGCGTCGACGCCGGAACCGCGGCGGGGCTGACCGAACCGTTCACCACCATCACCAGCGAGGCGATGA
This sequence comes from Nocardia nova, assembly GCF_002933465.1. GTDB lineage: Bacteria > Actinomycetota > Actinomycetes > Mycobacteriales > Mycobacteriaceae > Nocardia > Nocardia nova_B. The sequence continues at coordinate 45,883 of NZ_PSZE01000031.1, read as the reverse complement.
TCAGCGCCGCACCGGATGTGCTGCTGGTGATGTCGGACGGGCTGAAATCGGTCGGCGGCGTCGACGGCCTGGAGAAGGTGCCCGGCGTCGCCCAGACGCCGGCCGGGCGCAATCACCGCATCGTCGATATGTCCGATGCGGTGCTGCTCAGCTTCGGACCCGAGACCGGGCATGTGCTCGAAGCGCTGTCCAAGGCCGTCTACGGAGCCCAGCCCGCATGAGCCCCGGCGATTCGCCCGGTGAGGACTCGGCCGCCGATCCCGGTCGGCGACCGTCCGGGCCGCATGTGCATCCTTCTGCGGGATCCGTTGCGGCGCAACATATCTCGAGTCTGCCGGGTGCCGAGTCGAACGCGAACGGCGCATCCGATCCGCAGAACGGTGCGGGCGCACACACTTCCGGGCCCGATGCGCTCAGCGGCCGGAGCGCCGAACGGCCGACGGTCGCACCTTCTGCCGGGACCGGTGGCGGTGCGGCTTCCGAAACGCAGCGGGCAGAACCGCATCCGAGTTCGAACTCGGACCGTTCCGATGCCGGCGAAGCCGTCGTCGGTCCGCGCACACCACGTCGCCGGTCCCGCATCACCGTCGTCTTCGCAGTGTCGATCGCACTGCTGGTGATCCTGGCACTGATCTCGGCCGCTGTCGGACAGGTCCCCACGACCCCGCTCGAGGTGGCCGGCAGCGTGCTGCACCGGATCGGGCTCGACTGGGGGCCGATGCCGCACCACCCCGCCGGTGAGGTCACGCTGTGGGAGGTCCGGTTCCCGCGGGTGGTGCTGGCGATGCTGGTCGGTGCGGCACTCGCGACCGCCGGTGCGCTGCTGCAGGGCGTATTCGCCAATCCGCTCGCCGAACCCGGTGTGATCGGTGTGTCCGCGGGCGCGGCCGTCGGTGCGGGCGTGGTGATCGTGGTCGGTGGCGCGTTCGCGGCGGCCTGGTCGGTGGCCGGTGGCGCATTCGTCGCCGGACTGGGGACCACGCTCGCGGTGTATCTGCTGTCGCGCTCGGGCGGGCGCACCGAAACCGTGACGCTGGTGCTGACCGGTATCGCGGTGAACGCCTTCGCCGGCGGTCTGATGTCGTTTCTGCTGTTCACCGCCTCCCCCGCGGCCCGCGATCAGATCGTGTTCTGGCAGATGGGCAGCCTGAACGGCGCCACCTGGCAGGCGGTGGCCGTGGTGGCGCCGCTGGCCGCGCTGGGTGTGGCGGCGGCGGTCGCGATGGCGCCGCGCCTGGATCTGCTCGCCCTCGGCGAATCGGCGGCACGGCACCTCGGTGTCGACGTGGAACGATTGCGGCGCAACGTGATCGTCGTCGTCGCGATCCTCGCCACCGCCGGGGTGGCCTTCACCGGCATCATCCTGTTCGTCGGATTGATCGTCCCGCACGTGGTGCGCATGCTCGTCGGTCCCGCGCACCGGGTGCTGATCCCGCTGTCGGCGATTCTCGGTGCGGTGGTACTGCTGGCCGCCGACATCGGGGCCAGGACCCTGGTCCACAACGCCGATCTCCCCCTGGGCATGCTGACCTCCCTGGTCGGCGGTCCGTTCTTCTTCTGGCTGCTGCGCCGCACCCGCGCCCGATCGGGAGGCTGGGCATGACCGGCGCCGGGACGGCACGCGTGCGTGCATGGATCCGCACACTTCGTCCTGCCCACGGTCTTCCGCAGCCGACACCCCGCGGTGCGGTGACCCTGCGAGCGCGCGGGATCGATATCGCGCGCGGCGGGCGGCCGGTGCTCGAATCGGTCGACATCGACGTCGTCGCCGGACAGATCCTGGCACTGGTGGGGCCCAACGGGGCGGGCAAGTCGACGCTGCTGGCCGCGCTCGCGGGCGAACTCGAACCGGCGAGCGGCACAGTCGAACTCGACGGCCGGCCGGTCACCGATTGGACTCCCACCGATATGGCGCGCCGCCGCGCGGTGCTGCCGCAGAACCACACCGTCGGATTCCCGTTCACGGTCCGCGAGGTCGTCGCCATGGGCCGCTCGCCCTGGGCTCGAACCCCACGCCAGGAATTCGACGACCAGGTGATCGCCGCCGCGCTGGCCGCCACCGATATCGACCATCTCGCCGCACGCCCATTCCCGGCGCTCTCCGGCGGTGAGCGCGCCCGCGCGGCGCTGGCCCGGGTGCTGGCGCAGGACACCGAGACGTTGTTGCTCGACGAGCCCACCGCCGCATTGGATCTCGGCCATCAGGAACAGGTGCTGCACCTGGCCACGGCCCGCGCCGCCGAGGGCGCGGCTGTCGTGGTCGTGCTGCACGATCTGGGCCTGGCCGCCGCCTACGCCGACCGCGTCGCCGTGCTCGACGCAGGCCGCCTCGCCGCTGCCGGCCACCCCCGCGAGATCCTCACCACCGACCTGCTGACCCGGGTGTACCGTCACCCCGTCGAGGTCATCGACCACCCCGTCACCGGCGCCCAGTTGGTCCTGCCCGTGCGCCGCTGAACCCGGTTCAGTCCACGAGCACATCCGGGTGCCCGAACAGTGCGACCAGCGCCGGACCGTGAAATCGGTTGGTGCCGAGCGGTTTCGGCTTACAGTGATCGAGGGAGGCGGGGGTCGTAGGCCGACTTCGGGAGTCGCCTCCGAGAGGGGAGATGTGCGATGACGACGTCGAAGACGCCTGCGGAACCCGCCGGATCGAGATCCTGGCTGCGGCGGGTGGTGGATTGGCCCGGGTGGGCGAAGGTGGCGGCCATGGCGACAGCCGTCGGTACGCTCGGGGCGACACTCACCGCTGCCGTTGCCTTGTGGTTCACCGCTCAATCGCTGCGCGCGACGAACAATCAATACGCACTGTCCGAGCAGGTCGCGGTGACCGACCGTTTCCGGCTGGCCGCAGAGCAACTGGCATCCGACAAGATCAACGTCCGGATCTCGGGTATCTATCTGCTGGAAAGGCTCGCGAAGGACTCGACGGTGGACCATCCGACCGTGTTCTCCGTGCTCGAGGCGTTCGTGCGTACCCAGGCAGCCGCAACCGCGTGCGACGCCTCCGAGTCGCGGCCGGATACCGCCCTCGATCCGCCCGCCGACATCCAAACCGCGCTCACGGTCGTCGGCCGCCGTGACGCGGCTCGTGACGGCGGCCATCGAGTCGATCTCAGCCGCACCTGTCTGAACGGCGCGACTCTGAACGGTGCGCGGCTCGCCGGCGCGGATCTGACCGGCGTGCGCCTGATCGGCGCGGCACTCGGCCATGTCGACCTCACCGGCGCGAAGCTCAGCGGCACACGTTTCGCCTTCGCCGACCTCACCGAGGCGAATCTCGGCAACGACGACCTCACCGGCACCGACCTGCACCGAGCGAATCTCACCGGCGCGCGCCTGTCGGGCGCGAATTTGACCGGCGTCCACCTGACCAGCACGAAGCTCAACGAAGCCGACCTCGTCGGCGCGAAACTGACCGGCGCACTGCTCACCGGCGCGGACTTGACGGGGGTGAAATACGACGACGGCACCGAGTGGCCGGACGGGTTCGCTCCCCCGCCCCGGTGACTCGCCCCGCACCGGGTCAGCGCCGCCCGCGGAAGGTGCGGCGCAGGTCGTCTATCCACAGATCCGGGATCTCCCACGGGATGAAGTGGCCGCCGCGGTCGTGGACGGTGAGATTGACGTGGTTGTACCACTGGGCGCGGTCGCCGGTGCGGAAGTGCTCGACGCGGCCGTCGGTGCCGACACCGGGTGGATTCTCGTAGCCGACGAAGGTGATGCCGGTGGGCGCCTGCACGACCGGGAGGCGATCGTGCGAAGGCGTCCAGGGATAGCGATTGTTGTTGGCGTAGATGCGGATCGAGGTGCCGATGGTGTTGGTGGCCCAATAGATCGTGGCGTGGGTGAGCAGATCGTCTCTGAGCTGCGCGGTGACCAGCGCGCCGGCACGATCACGTCGAACGCCTCGGCTGGATCACCGCCGTGCGCACCAGGATCAGCCAGAGCCCCGCGCAGCGCCGGGCCCTGGCGGCAGCGCTGACACCGCGCATTCATCCCGGCCCGCTGCTGTGGCGCGAACGGTTTCCGGGAATTCAGGACGGGTTTCGCAAGGTCCGCACGAGCAGCGCCCAGCTCTGCGCGGTCGACGCGTCGGGCTGTCGGGCCGCCGTGCGAAAGACTCAGCGCCACACCACTTTCAGTACCGCCGGGGTCAGCAGCATGCGAATCACGGTGGCATCCAGGATCAGCGCCGCGATCATGCCGTAGGCGATGTATTTCATCAGCACCAGATCCGAGAATCCGAACGCACCGGTCACCACGATCAGAATCGCCGCCGCCGAGGTGATCACCCCGCCGGTATGGGCGATGCCGTAGCGGATCGCCTCCGCCGGCGGTGCCCCACCCGCCCGCGCCTCGGCCATGCGCGATTGCAGGAACACTTCGTAGTCGGTGGACAATCCGAACAGCACCGTCACGATCAGCACCAGCACCGCGAACATCAGCGGCCCAGGGGTGAAGCCGAACAGACCCGCGCCGTGGCCTTCGACGAACACCCACGTCAGAATGCCCAGTGCCGCACCGAGACTCAGCGCGCTCATCAGCACGGCCTTCAACGCCAGCACGATCGAGCGGAAGGCGATGTACATCAGTGCCAGGGCCGCGGTCGCCAGAATCGTTGCCAGCAAGGGCAATCCGTCGATGAGGCCGTGAATGGCGTCGCGCTCCAGGGCCGGCACCCCGGCGACCATCACCTGTACCCCGGGCGGATGCGGAATCGCGCGCAGCGCCGCGATGGCGGCGTCTGCGTCGGCTTTGCGCACCAGACCGGTGGACAGCACATTGATGCCGTTGGTCGTCGGCGCCGCCGCCTCGAACGGGCCGGTCAGCCCGGGTGCGAAATTGGCTTGGAACCGGATATCGGACAACTGCTGCGGATCCGCCCCCACGACCACCAATTTCAACGGCTCCGTGCGGAATTCGGGAAACAACGTGTCGAATTTCTCCTGTGCCACCCGGGCCGGGTTGTCGGCCGCCAGGTACCGCTCCGACAGCCCGCCGAATTCGATGTTGCGGAACGGGATCAACAGGAACAGCAGTCCGGCCACCACCGGCACGATCACCCGCGCGGGATGGCGCATCGCGAACAGCGCCAGCTTGGCGAAGAATCCGTTGTCGATCTCCTGGGCGCTACGGATCCCGGCGAACCGGTGCCAGCCCCACAGATCGATGCGCCACCCGACGATACTCAGCGCCGCCGGCAGTGCCGTCACCGACAGCAGTGCCGCCAGCAGTACCGAACTGATGCCGCCGTAGGGCACCGAGCGCAGCACCCCGTTCGGGTAGATGAACAGCGCCGCCAGGCTCACCGCGATGATCGCCGCGGAGAACAGCACCGTGCGCCCGGCCGTGGCGACCGTGCGCGCGGTCGCCTCCTCCACGCTGCGTCCGGCCGCCAGTTCCTCCCGGAACCGGGTCACCGCGAACAGGCCGTAGTCGATCGCCAGCCCCAGGCTCACGAGCGTGACCACGGCGCTGGCGAAGACGTTGACGTCGATGTGGTCGGTGAGCAGGCGCATCATGCCCTGACTGCCCAGGATGGTCATTCCGCCGATGAGCACCGGCAACAGCGCGCCGACGACGCCGCCGAACACGAAATACAGCAGCACGGCCACCACCGGCAGCGCGATCAGCTCGGCGCGGTGGATATCGTCCTGCATCCCGATATTGATGCCCTCGACCACCGGTTGCAGACCCGCCAGCTGTACCGTCGTACCGCCCGGTCCGCGCCCGGAACCGCCTGCGCCCACATCCTTTCGGATGGCGAGATAGTTGTCGACGGTGGCGGTGTCGGAGCCGTGCAGGCCGATGCTGGCGAAGGCGTGGGCGCGGGAGGCGTCGGCGAACTGCCCCATCATCGAGCCGTCGAAATAACTGTCGATCTTCTTGATCCGGTCCGGATACCGGTCGTGCAGATCCTTCAGCGCCGAGGTGATCGCGGTACGGATCGGCGGATCGTCGACGGTGTGGCCGGGTGGTGCGGTGTAGAGCACAATCACGTCGGCATCGGTGTCGCGGCCGAAGGTCTGGTCGGCGAGCTTGGAGGCGACTACCGATTCGCTGTGTTCGTCGAACCATCCACCCTGGGTCAGCCGGGAGCCCAGATCACGGCCGTAGAACCCCGAGACGGCCACGATCAATACAAGGATCGCGAACACCAGGTAGCGATGGTGATGAACGAATCGGCCCCAGCGCAGGAGAAACCCCTCGAGCATGCCGGGGTCAGCCGCAGGCCGGGGTGCGGTAGTCGGCCGAACGCAGAATTCCGCACAGATCGGTGCGCGAGATCTTCCACTTCCCGTCGATGTCGACGAAATGCACGATGGTGGTGCGCACGTTCTCGCCGCTGCCGTCCTTGTCCAGCCGCATCGTGGCGGTCAGGGTGCCGTCGTGGTTGTCGAATACCGGATCGACCACGCCGTAGACGGCGCGCGGATTGTCGTGCAGCGCCTTGTACATGTCGGGAATGGCGTCTTTGAACGCGGCACCGTCCTCGATCAGGTCGGTGCGTTCACTGTCGGGCAGCGAGGGATCCAGTGCGCGTTTGATCTGTAAATCCAGCTGTGCGGCGGTCGGCAGCGGCGGCCGGTTGGCGCTGCTGACGGCGGCCGCCTCCGAGGAGGAGGTGAGCGCGGCGTAGGCCGACGAGCGCGCCGCCGCCACCGAAGCCTCATCGGGACCGCTGTCGCAGGCGGCGATCACCAGCGCGAGCATCGTGATTCCGAATGCGCCGTGGACCGTGCGTCGCAATGCCATTACGTCCTCGAATGTGTCGAAGGTAACCGGTGGTTCCTCCAGTCTGGCATGTGTGATCAGCGACCTTCGATGACCGCGCTCAACCGGTTCAGCAACGCGCGCACCGTCGTGGTCGCCCCGCGCTGCTCCGGGACCGGCACGGCGGTCGGCACCAGATCACGCACCAGGGCGCGCACACTACGGGCGTCGTCGAGGTCGATATCGGTGACGGCGGCCTCGACCACGGCCACCACATCCTCCGGGCCGGGCACGTCGGTGGTGGTGTCGGCGCGGTAGATCTCGAGGGTGAGCGTGGAACGCACCGTGCGGAAAGCGAACGGTTGCCCCTCGGCCGTTCGGCCGAATCCGTGTGCGAACGGACCAACGGTTAAATCTTCAAGTGTGAATTCAGACGTGCGGTCTGTTTCCAACCGAGACTCCCCTGGTTCGACGTCCGATGCGAGGTATCCACGGTAACGGGTGAGGCGCGTCCCACGCCGGAACGACCCCGGTGACCGGGCCGCGTGTCCGATCATGGTCAGATGAAGCAGTACGCATGAGTCACACGAAGGAGTTCGGAGCATGCGGGGTTACCGGTCGGCACTGGGTGCCGTCCTCGCGGCCGCCGGTGCCGTCGTGCTGGTCGCGGGCTGTTCCTCCCACAGCGACGACACCACTGCCCCCGCGGCCGGCGCTCCCGGACGCGCCGCCACCGCGCCGGCGGCGGCCGCCACGCCCGCCGGAGCCGTCACCGCCTTCGGGCCGGTCGGGGCACTGCTCGCCGAACCCACCAGCGGCCGGGTGGTCGCCCTCGACCCCAACGGCCTCGGGTTACGCCTGGTCGACCCGGCCAATCCGGCGTCCGCGCGCGCGATCACCCTGCCCGCGCACGCCACCGGCCTCGCTCTCGGCGCGCCGGGCGAGGTGCTCGTCGGGGCCGGGCGGGAGGTGTTGCGCGTCGATGTCGCCACCGCCGCGATCCACCCGGTGCCGGTCGACGGCGACGTGCGCGCGGTCGCCGGGCGCGGGGACGGCAGTCTGGTGGCCGGACTCGACGGTGGCCGCGTGCAGATCCTCGACGCGGACGGGCATCCGAAGACAACCGTCGGCGGCCTGGGCGCCGTCGATGCGGTGGCCATCGCGGCGAACGCGGTCGCCACGCTGGATCTGGACCAGACCACCCTCACCGAACTCGACCTCGACCGCGACCGCCCTGGTCTGGCCCTGCGCGCGGGCCTGGGTGCCACCCATGTCATCAGCGACCACTACGGCCGCCTGCTGGCCACCGACACCTCCGGCGGCGCCCTGCTGGTCTACACGGCCGATCCGCTGCTGCTGCGCCAGCGTTTCCCGGTCGGGCCCTCCCCCTACGCACTGGCCTACGATGAACGGTCCGACACCGTGTGGCTCACGCTCAGCGGTAGCAACGAGGTGGTCGGTTTCGATCTGTCGACCGGTATACCGGAAGAAGTGGGTCGCTTCGCGACGGTGCGCCAGCCCAATTCGCTGACGATCGACAGCCACACCGGCGACATGTTCGTCGGGTCGGCAACCGGAGACGGTCTGCAACGCATCGGTGCGGACCAGAGGAAGAGAGGTCAGTGATGGCTCGAGCGCCTCGATACGAGTCGGCGTCCGGCGCCGCACACCACGACCGGCGCAGACGGTCGATTCCCGCGGAATGGGAGGAGACCAGCGAAGAAGGAGAATACGAGTACGTGCCGCTACGACTACCCCCGGACGTGAATCGGGTCACCGCGTCCATGCGCCTGGCCATCCAGGCCGAATTCGGCGGCTGGGAGCTCTCGCGAGTGCGCGCCTACACCGACGGCAGTCGGCGAGTGTTGTTGCGGCGGCGCAAAACCAGCTTCCCCGTGACCGAAACGGGGATGTGAGGGATGTATTCCTTATTCCTGCGGTTGCTGTTCCTGGTGCCGCCCGAGCGTATCCATCACCTCGTGTTCACCGTCATCCGGCTCACGACCGCTTTCCCGCCCACACGATGGCTGGCCCGCACACTCACCGCGGCCGGCGATCCGATCCTCTCCACCACCGTCTTCGGCGTCGACTTCCCGGCGCCGCTCGGGTTGGCCGCCGGGTTCGACAAGGACGCCGCCGGTGTGAACGCTTGGGGCGCACTGGGTTTCGGTTTCGCCGAGATCGGCACCGTCACCGCGCAGGCGCAGCCGGGTAATCCGGCGCCGCGACTGTTCCGGTTGCCGGCCGACCACGCGCTGATCAACCGGATGGGCTTCAACAACCACGGGGCGGCCGCGGCCGCAGAACGACTGGCCGCACGCCGCAGCGGTGGCGTGCCGATCGGCGCCAACATCGGCAAGACCAAGGTCGTGGAGCCCGAACACGCCGCCGAGGACTATGCGCTCAGCGCGCGGCTGCTGGGCCCGCTCGCGGACTTCGTCGTGGTCAACGTCAGCTCCCCCAACACCCCGGGGCTGCGTGATTTGCAGGCCGTGGAATCGCTGCGCCCGCTGCTGCGCGCGGTGATCGACAGCGTCGCGGCCGGCGCCGAACCCAAACCGGTCCTGGTCAAGATCGCCCCCGACCTGTCCGACGAGGACATCGACGCGGTCGCCGACCTGGCCGTCGAACTCGGGCTCGCCGGAATCGTGGCCACCAACACCACCATTCGCCGCGACGGACTGGCCACTCCGGCCGCCGAGGTCGCCGCGATGGGCGCGGGCGGGCTGTCCGGCCCGCCGGTCGCCGGCCGCTCGCTCGAGGTGCTGCGCCGCCTCTACGCTCGTGTCGGAGACCGGCTGGTGCTGATCTCGGTCGGTGGCATCGAGAACGCCGACCAGGCCTACGAGCGCATTCTCGCGGGAGCCTCGCTGCTGCAGGGCTATACCGGGTTCATCTACGGCGGGCCGTTCTGGACGCGCTCGGTGCATCGCGGCATCGCCGCCCGCCTGCGCGCGGACGGATACCGCAGCCTCGCCGAGGCCGTGGGCGCCGGCCACACCGCCCGCGCCTGAGCGCGGCCGGACCCACCCGCTCGCCGATCCCACTGCTGCGGCCGGTTTCCGGTGCGCGGAGCCGGTTGCTCCCGGCCGGAAGAGCCCCCCGAATGTCCGATTTCCCGTTTAGGATGGGTGATCCGCATCACGTCTCAGAGTGATGTTCGTGCACTGACCGGGAACAAGGGATATGACCACAGCAGAGATCGGCTACACCCACCACACCGGCGCCACGGTCCGCACCGTGCCAGAGGCCTTCCAGCAGACGGCGACACTACGCCCGAACCAGGTCGCGTTGCGGACCGTCGGCGGTACCCAGCAGATCACCTGGGCCGACTACGCGCGCCGGGTGCGCGCGATCGCGGCCGGGCTGGCGAAACTCGGTGTGGCGCACGGTGACACGGTCGGGATCATGCTCACCAACCGGCCGGAGTTCAATCTGGTCGACACCGCGATCCTGCATCTGGGCGCCACCCCGTTCTCGGTGTACAACACCAGCTCTCCCGAACAGATCGCGCACGTGTTCGGCAACGCCGAGAACGGCGTGGTCGTCACCGAACAGGCGTTCCTGGCGCCGATCACCGCCTCCGGGGTGCAACTCGAGCACGTGATCGTCGTCGACGGCGCCGCACCCGAGGTCGGGCTGACCCTCGATCAGGTCGAAAACGATCCGGCCGAGGATTTCGATTTCGACGCCGCCTGGCAGTCGGTGCGGCCCGACGATCTGGCCACCCTGATCTACACCTCCGGCACCACCGGGCCGTCCAAGGGCGTCGAGATCACCCACGCCAATGTCGTCGCCCAGATCGTCGCGCTCACCAATGGTGCCCTCGTCGCCGATATCGACGCCCGGGCGGTGTCGTACCTGCCGGCCGCCCATGTCGCCGACCGCATCTCCGGGCACTGCCTGAACCTGTTCACCGGCGTCACCATCACCTGCGTGCCGGATCCGCGCGAGATCGCCGCCGCCCTGCCCGACGCCCGGCCGACCTTCTTCTTCGGTGTGCCGCGGGTGTGGCAGAAGATCAAGGCCGGTGTGGACGCGGCGATCGCCACCGAATCCAGCGCGGTCAAGAAGGCGCTGGCACGATGGGCGATCGGCGTCGGCGTGGCCACCGCCCGGGCGCGACTGGCCGGCGGCAACGGCGGCCCGCTGCTGGCCGTCCAGCACACACTCGCCGATACGCTGGTGCTGTCGAAGTTGCGCGCCACTCTCGGCCTGGACGAGCTGAAGGTCGCCTCCTCCGGCGCGGCCGCGATCCCGCCGGAGACGCTGGAATTCCTGCTGGGGCTGGGATTCACGGTCAGCGAGGTGTGGGGTATGTCGGAGACCACCGGCGTCGGCACCTTCACCGAACTCGACAAGCCCCGCCCCGGATCGGTGGGCCGGGCCGTCGACGGGGTGGAGATCCGCCTCGACAGCGACGGCGAACTGCTCATCCGCGGCGGCATCGTCACCCACGGCTACCGCAAGATGCCCGAGAAGACCAGTGAGGCCCTCGATTCCGACGGCTGGCTGCACACCGGCGATATCGCGACCATCGATGGTGACGGCTACGTCACCATCGTGGACCGCAAGAAGGAATTGATCATCACCGAGGCCGGCAAGAACATCTCCCCCACCAATATCGAGAATTCGGTGAAGGCCGCCTCGTCGCTGATCGGCCAGATCGTCGCCATCGGCGAGTCCCGCCCGTACATTGCCGCGCTGGTCGTGCTCGATCCCGACACCGTCGCCGTGCGGGCGAAAGCGCTGGGCATCCCCGACGCCGATCTCGACGCCCTCGCGGCCCATCCGCAGATCCTCGAGGAGGTGCGCGGCGCGATCGTCGCCGGTAACGCCAAACTGTCGCGGGTGGAGCAGATCAAGCGGTTCCGCATCCTCGCGCGGGCCTGGGAACCCGGCGGCGTCGAACTCACTCCCACGCTGAAGTTGAAGCGCTCGCCGATCGCCGCCGAATACGCCGCCGACATCGCCGAGCTCTACACCGATCCGGTCCCCGAGGGAGTGCACAACCTCTAGTCGAATCGGTTTCGTACACACTCTGTTGGGGTTCCGGTAGTAATCGTGCGAAAAACAACAACAATGGCTTGACCAGACACGATGTGCCGTAGCGGCTCGGGCTGCGGACGGGCTCGGTTGGTGCTTGGCTTGGCTGCCGATGAGGTCAATCGGTGTGCTGGAGGTCAGGTTTCGTGGCGACACGGGTGTTCGCGGAAGTTGGAGCGGCTGCGGGAGTTTCCGGACATCAGCCGTGATGAGTTGTTCCGGTACTTCACGCTCACCCCTGCCGATATTGCGTTCGTGACGCCAGGCCGCTATTGCGTTCGTGACGCCAGGCCGCGGCCGCGGGCCCGCGGAGCGGCTCGGGCTGTCGGTGAGGTTGTGTTCGTTGCCGTGGCTGGGATTCGTCCCGGATCGGGTGGCCGACGCGCCGCCGGTGGCGGTGGCCAGGTTGGCGGATCAGCTGCAAGTCGATGCGTCGATGATTCGGTCGTAGGGCAAACGCGCGCAGACGCGCACCGAGCATCTGCGGTTGGCGGCGATGTATTTGGGATGGCGGCCGGCGAGCGCGATGGAGCTGAAGGAGCTGGACGAGTTCCTGCTGGCGCGGGCGATGGAGCACGATTCGCCGACGCTGCTGTTCCGGCTGGGGTGTGAGTACCTGCTGTCGGCCAAGGTGATCCGGCCCGGCCCGGACACTGTTGTACGCCGGGTCGTGCACGCCCGCGAGCAGGCGCAGCGCGAGACCTACGACCGGGTCTCGCACGAGCTGACCGCGCAGCGCTGCACCGAGCCGGATGCTCTGCTGGTCCCCGATGTGTCGATCGGGATGTCGCGGCTGCGCTGGTTGTCGACCGGTCCGGTGGAGGCTTCGGCGGCCGCAGTGCGCAGCGAGGTCGAGAAGCTGGGGTATCTGCGTGGCCTGGGCGCGGACACCGTGGACATGTCGGTGCTACCGGCCGAACGCCGCCGGTTCCTGGCGACGCTGGGGCGTCGGCTGACCGTGCAGGCGCTGGAACGCCGCGATCCGGAGCGGCGGTACCCGATCCTGTTGACGGTGGTGGCGCAGTCGGCGGTCGATGTCCTCGACGAGGTGGTGGCGCTGTTCGATCAGGCGCTGTCGGCGAAGTTCAGTGCCGCCGAGAACCGGATGAAAGAAGAACTCGCCGAACGCGGCAAGACCGGAGAGGACCGCCAAGCCCTGCTGGATGACCTGCTGAGGATCCTCACCGATCCGCAAATCCCTGACGAGGACATCGGCGGCATGATCCGCGGTGAGGACATCGGGTGGGAGCGGCTGCGTGCGGCAATCGCACAGGCCCGGCCGAGGCTGCCGCGCGATCACGGGCATCTGGCTGCGCTGGATTCGTCGTACACGTATCTGCGGCGGTTCACTCCGGCGGTGTTGTCGACGGTGCGGTTCGCCGGCGGGACATCGGCGACCGAGCTTCTGATCGCGGTGGACATGCTGCGCGAGCTGAATGCTACCGGCCGGCGGAAGGTGTTCGACGAGGCGCCGACCGGTTTCGTGCCGGCCAAGTGGCGCGGATACCTGGACGAGGCTCGCAAGTCCGGCAATGCTGTTGCGTACCGTCACTTTCGGGAGCTGTGTGTCCTGGTCGGGTTGCGGGACGGGCTCCGCACCGGGGACGTGTTCGTACCGGGATCGCGCCGCTACGCCGATCCGGCCGCCTGTCTGCTGACCCGTGATCAGTGGGAGCCGCAGCGCGCCGAATTCTGCCGTCTGGTCGACAAATCCGATGATCCGGCTCGCGCGCTGGCCACGCTCGTCGACGAATGGCACGAGGCGATGGGCGAGCTGGAGAAGGTTCTGGCCGAGGGCGACGGCCCGGTCCGCCTCGATGAGGGGGAGCCTGGTGATCTCGCCGTTGACGGCCGAAGACATCCCGTCCGAGGCGACGGCGCTCAAGAAGGATCTGGGCCGGATCACCTTGTACCGGCCGGGCCCGCGCACAGACGCCGAGGCCCGGTTCCCCACCGCGGGGCCGTTGCTGACCCGCAAGCTGAATCTGGACCTGATCGCCGAGCACTACGACGACCCGCTGCGGCTGGCCGGGTCGTTGAAGTTCAGGCATGCCACCGCGTCGCTGCTGGTGGGCAAGCTGTCCGCGTCGACTCGTGAGAACGCCCTGGCCGCGGCGCTGAAGGAATACGGCGCGATGCGCAGAACCATCTACGCAGCCCGGTATCTGTCGGATCCCGACTATCGACGCAAGATCTCCCGCCAGCTCAACAATGGCGAGTCGATCCACGCCCTCAAACGCGACCTCATCTACGCTCACGAAGGAGCGTTCCGGGCCCGGCATCTGGAAGCCCAGACCAAACAGGCATGGTGCCTGACCCTGGCCACGAACGCGGTAATCGCCTGGACCACAGAGTATTACGGCCTCGCGGTGGATCAGATGCGCCGGGAGGGCCGCCTCATCGACGAGGTGGTGCTGTCCCACATCAGTCCGGCGCACAGCGAGAACATCAACTTCTTCGGCGCGATCGAGGTCGATATCGACGCCGAGTTGGCCCAGCTCGGGCCGACCGGGTACCGGCCGCTGCGAGTGCGGGACACCCTGTTCTGACGTCGGTCTGGTTGATGTGCATGAAACAGTCGGCGGAGCTTTTGGGGCGAACTCGCGATCCTTCCTATCTCTGGGATGTGCCGCTCTCAATGAAGTTACTGATCACAGCCATACTTGAACGGTGTTCAATCTCGAGGTAGGTTGCCATGACATGACGAGCGGATTGTTGAATCTCTTGGTAGACAAGGCTTTAGGCAGGGTGGCTCCCACAAGAGCAGAGGCGATGGCGCTGCTGGCGGGTTCGGAACCGCTGATCGACGTGGTCGCCGCGGGTTCACGGGTGCGGCGTGAGTTCTTCGGGATGCGTGTCAAACTGAACACGATCGTCAACATGAAGAGCGGTTTGTGTCCGGAAGATTGCGGCTACTGCTCTCAGCGCCTCGGTTCGAAATCCGAGGTACTCAAGTACTCGTGGATTTCACCGGACACCGCAGCGCAGATCGCCGACCATGCGGTACGCGCGGGCGCGAAGCGCGTTTGCCTCGTCGCCAGCGGGCGGGGGCCCGGCGAACGTGACATCACTCGGATCGAAAACACCATCGCCGCAATCAAAGCCGACAATCCGAACGTCGAGATCTGCGCGTGCCTCGGCTTGCTGAGCGAAGGCCAGGCCCAACGGCTCGCGGCGGCGGGCGCCCATGCCTACAGTCACAACCTCAATACAGCCGAAGCCCGCTACTCCGAAATCTGCACAACGCACACCTTCGCCGATCGCGTGGATACACTCGCGCGCGCCGGCGCGGCCGGATTATCTCCATGCTCCGGGGCAATTTTCGGCATGGGTGAGTCCGACGAGGATGTCGTCGATGTGGCGATCGCATTGCGCGAACTCGACCCGGACTCGGTGCCGGTGAATTTCCTGATTCCGTTCGAGGGAACCCCGCTGGGCAACCGATGGGACCTCACCCCGCAGCGCTGCCTGCGCATCCTTGCGCTGTTCCGGTTCTTCTTCCCGGACGTCGAGGTCCGTCTCGCCGGGGGGCGCGAGATCCACCTGCGCAGTCTGCAACCCCTGGCACTGCACCTGGCCAACTCGATCTTCCTGGGCGACTACCTGACCAGCGAAGGCCAGCCCGGCATCGACGACCACCAGATGATCACCGACGCCGGATTCACCGTCGAAGGCGCACACGAGCAAACACTCCCACAGCCTCGCCACGACCTCGTCGCACTGCGCCGACGGGGCGCCGGAACGGATCTGCCCGCCAACACCTGAAGCGATGTCCCACAACGATCGTGATCCCATCACCACGCTCTCGACGGGGACGAACAACGTCAGATCAGAGTCCGAAGCGCGAACCGATCAGGTAGTCGCGGCGTTCAGCCGGTCCCGGTAGATCCGGAATGCCTTGCGGTCGGCGGCTTCAGCGCTCTCAGCGACAGTTTCAGCGGCGGCCAGCAGTGCCCGCTGAACGTTACAGCGGTGCGGTGACGTGCAGGCTGTAGCCCTGGCCGCGTCGTACCTCCTGGCCTCGATGTAGAGCGTGGCGCTCGGTCTCACCGAGTTCGACGGTGTCGCTGGTCAAGTGGCGGGCGATCTTGCCCGGAATCTCGATTCGGATCGGGCCTGGGTCGCCGCCGCCGATGGTCGCGGGTTGTGCGGGTCGGCCGGGCAGCAGGTCGGCCACGGCGGTGCGAATCGCGACCCGGCTCACATGGTGGCGGCGGGCCAGAGCGGCGATGCTCGTCCCTTCGCGGAATTCCCGGCGCACCTTCTCCAATGCTCCGATCGTGGCGACCTGCGGGCGGCGGCCGGATCTGGCGCCTTGTGCCCAGGCTGCGGCCAGGCCCTCGCGGGTGAGTTCGTTTTGCAGGTCGCGCTGGAATTGGCCGACCGAGATCACCACGTTGACCAGCATGGTGGTGGTCGCGTCGGCGGCGGCCAGGTCGGTGATGCCCGACAGTGCCCCGGACAGTACCCGCAGTTTCACGCCGTGTTGCTGGCACCAGTCGCGGACGGCGAGGATGTCGGCGAGGTCGCGGCACAGCCGGTACAGCTCGGACACTGTCAGCCGGTCACCGCGGCGGTCGGTGCTCCGCTCGTCGGTGGATACCCGCGTGTAGACGAGTTCGGCCATCGCAGAGCCCCTTCCGTCCCCGGTGTGGTGTCCGTTCACGGTTCTATCTGTCTTCAAACCCTGTCGTCAATCGGGAGCGGATGGCATTGGATTGGATGGGCTGTTTCCGCATGATTGCGGTGGGTCGAAGGCGGGCTCTGGGGTCGTGTCGTCAAAGGGTCATTTGAAGACATCAACGGATTTCCCAGGCGTCGAGTCCGCGCCAGGACGCCCTGAGCCGACAAGCCAGCCCCATGGGGAGAAGACCCCGACCGGCTACTTGGTCCCGGTCGGGACCAAACGCATTCCGGCGCAACTGCACTGTGGTTCTGACCACAAATCAATTCAGCGGCATAGCCGCTGGTCGAGCCATCGTCGTTGTTTTTCGCGCGATTACTACCGGAACCCTCTGTTTCACGACGGCGGGGCCTTCGGCAGCTACCCGAAGATCCCGCCGACGCGCCGGGACTACTTCTGTTCGTAGGTGCCGACGAGCGTCGCGCGCGCGATAGCGTGCGAGAACAGGTTGAAGCCCAGATATGCCGGGGTCGCGTCCGCGTCGATTCCTAGCGATTCGACGTCCACGGCGTGCACCACGATGAAGTAGCGGTGGTAGCCGTGTCCGGGCGGCGGACCGGCGCCGACGAATCCGGCGAAGCCTCCGTCGTTGCGCAGCTGTATCGCACCGCTCGGCAGGGCGCCGCCTTCGCTGCCCTCTCCGGCGCTGCCCGCACCGGATTCCAGCGAGGTCACCGAAGCCGGGATGTCGGCGACGGCCCAGTGCCAGAAGCCCGAGCCGGTCGGTGCGTCCGGGTCGTATACGGTGACCGCGAAACTCTTGGTCTCGGCCGGGAATCCGCTCCACGACAATTGCGGGGAGATATCTCGGCCGCCCGCCCCGAACACCCCGCTGACCTGTTCGTTACCCAGAGGCTGTCCGTCGGTGACATCGGTGGAGGTAAGGGTGAACGCGGGCAGCTGCGGCAACGCCGCATAGGGATTGTAGGAATAGTCGGGCACGAGGACCGTCCTTTCTGCTAGTCGAGCGGATCGTCAGCTGTGCAACAGGAAATGCTCCATGACGCGCGCGCCGAATTCCAGCGCCGACACCGGCACCCGTTCGTCTACGCCGTGGAACAGTGCGGAGAAATCCAGTTCCGGCGGCAATTGCAGCGGCGCGAAGCCGAAGCATCGAATTCCCAAGCGCGCGAAGGCTTTCGCATCCGTACCGCCGGAGAGCATGTAGGGCACGGTGCGGCCGTTGGGGTCGTGGGCCAGGATCGCGTCGTTCATCGCATCCACCAGATGCCCGTCGAAGGTGGTCTCGTAGGAGTCGAGTTTGGTGATCCACTCGCGCTCCACGTCCGGGCCGATCAGCTCGTCGACCTCCCGTTCGAAGGCGGCCTGCCGGCCCGGCACCACCCGGCAGTCCACGGTGGCCTCGGCGGTCTGCGGAATGACGTTCGCCTTGTACCCGGCGCGCAACATGGTCGGGTTGGCGGTGTCGCGCAAGGTGGCGCCGATGATGCGCGAGATGGTGCCCAGTTTCGCGAGCTGCCCTTCGATATCCGGGCTGTCCGGATCGAAGTCGATGCCGGTCTCCTCGCTGACCGCGGCCAGGAATTCGGCCACCGAATCGGACAGCACCAGCGGGAACGTGTGCTTACCCAGCCGCGCCACCGCCTCGGCCAGAATCGTGACCGCGTTGTCGTCGTGCAGGAACGAGCCGTGGCCGGCGCGAGCCTTGGCGCGCAACCGCATCCAGCCCAGGCCCTTTTCGGCGGTTTCCACCAGATACAGCCGCCGCTCGGTGCCGTCGCGGCGCGGCACGGTCAGCGAGAAGCCGCCGACCTCGCCGACCGCCTCGGTGACCCCCTCGAACAGACCCGGCCGGTTGTCGGCCAGCCACTGTGAGCCCCACTTGCCGCCGTTCTCCTCGTCGGCGAGGAACGCGAACACCAGATCGCGCGGCGGCACCGTGCCCTCGATCTTGAACTGGCGGGCCACCGCCAGCATCATGCCGACCATATCCTTCATATCGATCGCGCCGCGGCCCCACACGTAGCCGTCGCGGATCGCGCCCGAGAACGGATGCACACTCCAGTCCGCGGCCTCGGCCGGCACCACGTCCAGATGCCCGTGGATCATCAGGGCGCCACGGCTGGGATCGGCTCCGGGCAAGCGCGCGAACACATTTCCGCGCCCCGGCGCACCCGACTCCACGTATTCGGTGGTGTATCCGGCCTGCTGCAGCTGGTCGGCCACCCACTGCGCACATTCGCGTTCACCCTTGGTGGTTTCCAGCACCCCGGTATTGGAGGTGTCGAAGCGAATCAGCGTGCTGACCAATTCGACCACTTCGGCTTCCGCCCGGGAGCGGGACTCGCGCTGTACACCTGTCACGCCCCTTTCCTACCACGCGCCGGGCCGGGGCGAATGACGCCGGACCCGGGCGGGCCCGTGAACCCCGCCTCGACGTGCGCCGCGGCACGCTCACATCGCAGCGGGGTCCCGGCGCCCGCTCGGTGCACGCCGTCATTGCGATCTCGCTGATCGAGTTGTCCGGCCGGAGATCAGCGATGGTCGCACGGCGCCCGGCTCGACCGGGGGAATTTCTCGCATATCGGGCGCGCGGATTCCGGCGGCGACACTTACCATTCCGGCATGCGCCGTCGTAGGTGGCTTCGGGCCGTGGTGTGCTCGGTCGTGTTGATCGCCTGTGGCTGCGTCGGCGCGGTGGAACGCGACGCCTTCGAGCAGCAGATCCGTGCTCGCGGGGGCGGCCTGGTGGACGGACTGCCCGCCGCGGCATTCGAGGCGGTGCGAAACCGCTTGGGCACCGGCGACATTCAGGCCAGTGTGGTGATGTTCGTCGCTCCCGAGTCGACGCAGTTCCGGCTGGTCCTGGCCGACCAGCCCGACCAGGTGACCGCATTCCTGGCCGACCACGACGATCTGAGCACCCGCGAACCGGCCGTCTTCCTGCGCGTCCGAACTCCGCAGCGCCCACGCGAACTCGACGACTACTCCTATCGCCTCGGCGTCGTGAGCGCACCGCGGCCGGTGCGCGTCTCGGCCTTCGACAACCTGGACGGCGAATGCTTCTCCCTCGGCGACGTACCCGGCCTCACCCGGCTCGAGTCGATCGTCGAGACAGCCCGCGCCCGCAGTGCCCTCGCCGACGGTGTCGTCCCGGTGGTCGTCGTGAGCCGGTTCGGACGCGACATCCGCATCGTTGCCGACGTGACGTCCGCTCGGTCGGACATGATCGCCGAATTCGATTCCGCCGGTTCGTTTCTCCGTATCCGGCAGGTGTGAACAGTGGCCAGACCGATCGTTTCCGCACTCGGCGCCGGCGTCGGCGCCGGAAGTCTCGTCAGCTTCGTCCTGCCACTGGCGATCTGGCCCGGGGAAGCCCGGCTCACGGCGCCACTGTTCTGCCGGGCCCCCTATCTGGATCCGATGGTGGTGTCGGACACCGTCCACGATTCCGAGGGCACCTCGGTGAACTACACGCTCTACTGCGTGAGCGAGCGCGGCGCCCTGACCGACGAAGGTTTCGCGCTGCCGTTCCTCACGCTGTTCGCGGCGCATATCATCCTGATCACCGCCGTCGTCCTGGTGGCGATGCTGTGGACGCGCACGCCGTCGGCGGATACTCCGGTGGCGTCCGACGCCGTGGAGCTGTGACGCCTCAGCGGCGCGGTCCACGCGGACGAGCTAACCGGTCGTGCCGACGGGGCTGTTCGGTTCCGGCAGCTGTCCGATCGGCGTCCCCGTCGCGTTCTCCCGCCAGCCCGGCGGACCGAAGACATAGCCCAGCCGCCCACGCCAGGTCCGGGCATGCCGCACATCGCGCAGGAGCGCCGCGAATTCGTGATAATTGACCATCAGGGGATTCCCGGTGCCGATGTCGTGCGTGAGCCCGTAACGGATGGGTTCGGATTCGGCGGCGAAACTGCCGAACATGCGATCCCACACGATGAATACGCCGCCGTAGTTGGTATCCAGGTAGGGCTGGTTGGAACCGTGGTGCACGCGGTGATGGGCCGGGGTGTTGAAGACGAATTCGACCGGCCGCCACAGGGTTCGGACGCGCTGGGTGTGGATCGGGAATTGATAGAGCAGCCCGAGGGTGTTGAGCAGGAAGATCATCCACGCGGGGAAACCCAGCAGCGCGGCCGGCACCCACGCCAGGCTGCGCGTCATCGAGGCGATCGGGTTGAGCCAGGGCAACCGGATCGCGGTCGTGAGATTGAAGTAGGTGCTGGAGTGGTGCACCGAATGAGCCGTCCACAGCAATCGGATACGGTGATCGGCCCGGTGCGCCCAGTAGTAGCAGAAATCGGTGACCACCAGTCCCAGCGGCCACACCCACCAGTCGCGCGGTGACAGGTGCAGTGGTGTCCACGAGGCCGCCAGCACGATGGTGGAGAACGGTAGGACGTACTGCAGTAGCGGCTTGGTGAGCTGGCCGATCGCGTAGGTGGCCCAGTTGGTGGCCGCTTCGCGTCCGTACCGGCCGCTGGGTGCGCGGTCGGGGTCGCGGCGCGCGTCCCACCACTCCACGACCATCATCGCGATGAAGGCCGGCACCGCGTACAGCGCCAGGTCCGCGTTGTTCATCCGAACTCCTGTCCCGATCCGTGATCCGGTCGCGCGCGGGAAGCGTCGTCGCGCGCGGCGTGCCACAGCGACGGTAATGCTGCCGACCAGCCGGAACATCGGGCCCGAGAGGGACCGCCGATCCCCCGGCCGAGGGACTCGCCGTCTCGGTCGGCGCCGGTATCGTCGCGGTGTGTGGTGGGAGCGAGCGGTGTCGCCGAGCCCGTGGGCGTTGCCGCGGTGTACTCCACGGCAGCCGGGGACAGAGAGCGCGGCCGAGCCGCAGGGCGGTGAACTGCGTGCGGTTCGCCGGTCGCTGACCCGGCAGTCGGTGGCGGTCGCGGTGGTCGCGGCCGTGGTGGATGCGGTCGTCTTCGCGCTTTCCGGCATCTTCGCGGTAGCGCCCGGCCCGGCCGCCGCGGTGCTGGTGGCCATCGTGGCGGCCGATCTGGCCTTCGCGGCGCCACCGGCGACGGCCGCGGTCGTCGCGGTCGTCCAGGTCGCGATCCGGCTGGCGGTCACGGTCCTGCTGCACCGGCACGGACTGCCCGTGCGGGTGGCGGACGTCGGCTTTCTCGTCGCCGGCTATCGAGCGGGCGCCTGGTTGTCCGGCCGGGCCTCACTGGTCACGGTGCCCGTCCTGGTGCTGGGTGCGTGCGGTGCGCCGCTGATCGCGGGCGGGGCGCCGTCGGCGGACTGGCGCCTGCTGCTCACCTCATCGATCTCCGGTGGCGTCGTGCCCTGGCTGGTCGGCCGCTACACCGCAGGCCGGGGCGCCTACATCGCGGAATTGGAGCAGCGCGAACGCCTCGCCCGCCAGCAGCAGCGGAGCGCGCTGGAACGGGCGCTGACCGACGAACGCGAAGCGATCGCCCGCGACCTGCACGACGTCATCTCCCATCACGTGAGCGCGATCGGCATCCATGCGGGCGCGGCGCGTCTGGCACTGCGCGGAAGTGGCGCCGCCACCGCCGCGGCGACGCGCTCCCTGTCGGCCGTGGAATCGGAGAGCCGCGCCGCGATGGTGGATCTACGCCGTCAACTCGATCTGCTGCACGGCCGCGAGGACGCCGCCCGCCAGCCCGGCATGGCCGATATCGACGATCTGGTCGACCGCGTGCGCGGCGCCGGCCTCGATCTGGCCGTCACCACCACCGGTGCCGAACTACCTCGTTCGCTCGACATCACCGTCTACCGGATCGTCCAGGAACTGCTCACCAATGCCTTGCGCCACGGCGCCGGCAGCGCGCGGCTGACGGTCCGCAACGACGGTACCGGGGTTGAGATCGAACAGTCCAATCCGCTTGCCGACGAGGAGGATTCGAACGTATCCGACGCTTGCGTACCGGCGGTGCGGACATCGGGGCCACTCGATGCGGCAGCGACTGCGCACGGGCCCGATGCGGTCCGCTTCCGGGCGGCGGGTGAGCGTGCGACCGTCCGCGCCACCACACCGGCCGGGGCCGGATTCCGTTCCGGCCGGCGAATGCCGTGGCGAGAATGCGGCGCCGCCGGGCCGGGCGGCGCCGCGCCGGAAGCGACCACGGGCGTGCACCGGGGACTCGACGGCATCCGCCGGCGTGCGGAGCTGTTCGGCGGCAGTGTGGACCACGGCGTCGCCGACGGTTACTGGCGCGTTCTCGTCCGGCTTCCGGGCGGTCGGTCGTGACCCGCACCATCCGGGTCCTCATCGCCGACGACCACGCGATGTTCCGATCCGGACTGCAGGCCGTGCTCGATGCGGCCCCGGACCTCGAATGCGTCGGCGAGGCGGGTGACGGTCGCACCGCCATCGCCGATACCGCGCGGCTGCGACCCGACGTAGCGATCCTCGACATCCGGATGCCGAAACTCGACGGATTGGCGGCCACGGAGGCCATCGTGGCCGCCGGCGGTACCCGGGTGCTGGTCCTGACCACCTACGACAGCGAAGCGAGCCTCGCGCGCGCCCTGCAGGCCGGCGCCAGCGGCTTCCTGCTCAAGACGCTGCCACCGGAGGAGCTGATCGCGGCAATCCGCGTGGCGGTGCGCGGTGACGCGATCATCGACCCGTCGATGACCCGCCGCCTGGCCGCCCGGCTGGCCGACACGCTGGCCCCGGCGCCCCCTCCCGATCACGCCCTGACCGCCCGGGAACAACAGGTTCTCGTCCTGCTCGCCGACGCCCGTAGCAACAGCGAAATCGCCGCCGCCCTGGGCGTCGGCGAGGAGACCGTGAAGACCCACGTCTCCAGGATTCTGGCGAAACTGCAAGTGCGCGACCGCATTCAGGCCGTCGTGTACGCCTACCGGCACGGCCTGGTGCGATCGCCCGGCCGCTAGCCGTCCGCCGGGCACCCAGCCGACGTGGGCGAATCGTGGCAAATTTCCCGCATCTCGGGTAACCGAACCCCCGCCACCACCGCCGAACCGGGATTATCCTCGCGGTGTGTCGACCCATCACCGGGCTGCCGGTGATGTTCAATCGGTGCCGTTGAGGTTCCAGCGAACGAGTGAAAGGTTAGAGACATGGCACTTCCCACCATGACCGCCGAGCAACGCTCAGAAGCGCTGGCCAAGGCGGCCGCGGTCCGTAAGGCGCGGTCGGAACTGATCGAGCAGATTCGCAAGGGCTCGGTCTCGTTGGCCCAGGTGCTCGAGCGTGCCGACAAAGAGGACCTGGTCAAGAAGACGAAGGTCGCCGCGGTCATCAAGGCCCTGCCCGGCATCGGGCCGGTCAAGGCGGCAAAGCTGATGGACGAAGCCGATATTCCGGTCGACCGCCGTATCGGCGGCCTGGGGTCCCGTCAGCGTGCCGCACTGCTCGAGGCGTTGACGAACTAACCCTCCCGAAGGCGGCGCTCAGCAGCTACTCGCAAGCCCGGGACCTGCACGGACACCCGTGATTTGGACCTTGCGGAGAGATCCGTTAACCTTGCTGAGCACCACCGGTCCGGGTGGCGGAATGGCAGACGCGCTAGCTTGAGGTGCTAGTGCCCTATTAACGGGCGTGGGGGTTCAAGTCCCCCTCCGGACACTGTATGTAACTTGGAGTTACAGATAACCCCCCGGCTTCGGCTGGGGGTTATCTGTTTCCTGGGGTCCTATGGCCATGTTTCTGGGGTCAGCCTGCGGGAAGATGCCACGGTCGGATACAGCCCGACCGCGTCGCCCCTGCTTCGGCGGTGCCGGCGCAGCACCGCAGCATGCGCCTTCGGCGCTCACACCTTCTTACCGACCGCGCCGTACAGCGACACCTTCTTGTCGTGGTCGGCGGGATGTTCGATGCCCTCCTGCCGCCACCGATGAATGACCTCGACACCCGGCTCGACGAGTTCGAGGCCGTCGAAGAAGCGGGCGACCTCGTCACGACTGCGTGGACGCACCGGAATGCCCTGATCCAGATACACCTGCAGCAGCCGGCCCATCCCGTCGGGATCGCGGTCGCCGTTGTCGAAATCCGTGGTGACGTGGCTCATCGCGAGATACGAGCCGGGGGCCAGCGCATCCATCAACGTGTTGACCATGCCGTAGACGTCACCGGGCACGAAGTGAACCACCGCCATCAGCGAAATCGCCACCGGCTGCGACAGATCCAACGTGTCGCGGAGCTCGCTGGAGCCGAGGATCGCCTCGGGATTCGCGGCGTCGGCCTGCACATAGGTGGTGCGGCCTTCGGGTGCGCTCACCAGCAATGCCCGTGCGTGCGCGAGCACGATCGGATCGTTGTCGACATACACTACCCGCGACTCGCACGCGTGTCCCTGCGCGACCTGATGCACATTGGGTTCGGTCGGAATCCCGGTGCCGATGTCGAGGAACTGGCGCACACCTTGCTCGGCGAGATAGCGCGTCGCGGTGCGCATGAATTCGCGGTTGGTGCGCGCGGTCAGGCGGACCGCCGGAAAGTTCGCGAGAGCGGTCTCGGCGGCGCGGCGGTCGGCCTCGTAGTGGTCCTTGCCGCCGAGAAAGTAGTCGTACATGCGGGCTGGGTGTGCCACATCGGTGCGTAGGTCGACCGGATGATCGGACACGAGAAGGCTCCTCGATGGTTGGGAACGTATCGCCGATATAGCGCAGACTGTCAAATTCGGCAGCGGGACGGGGTAATTCGTGCCGCGATCAGGCCGGGGCGGAGTCGTCGGGCGGGAGCCGGGGCGACCGAGGATCGGGCCCGGCGTCGTGTGCGGGGCCGATGCGCGGATCGGCGAAGATCTCGGCCGCATCCGAGACCGCCGCCGCCCGCGCCGCTGCCGCATCGCTCACCCGCAGGGCATACAGGTGTTGCTCCGGGTCCACCGCGACGAGGCCGTAATCGAGGTCGACCTCGGCCGCGGTGAGGTGTAATTCGCGCAGCGCCGCCGCCAGGGTGGCGTCGGTGGAGAGCCGGACGGTGAGCAGCGGCATGGTTCCACGCTACGCGCGGATCTCGGTGTTCTTCAGCTCCGCCAGCAGCGCGGCGGCGTTCACCACACCGAATCCGTAGTCGTGGTCGAACCCGCCGGGCTGTGCGGTTGCGGTGCGCCGCACCAGGTCTCGCAACTGGGCCGGTGCCAGCTTGCTCGCCGGATAGACCGTGCGGATCGCCGCGACCAGTCCGGCGGCGACCGGGCAGGCCGCCGACGTTCCGGTATCGGGCTCCTTCGCGCCGAAAACCGTCGATCCGAGGAAGTGGGTGTAGCTGCAGATGTCGGGTTTGCGATCGGACAACCGGCCCGGCCCCTGCGAGGAGTAACCGACGCGCTGCCCCTTGGTGTCGACACCGCCGATGCTCAGCACGCTCGGATGCGAATTGGCGCCGCCGATCGGCCGATCCTGGTACGCGCACCGGGAATCGGGGCAGTCGCGACCGCAATTGCCCGCGGCGAACAGGATGTCGGCGCCGGCCGCTTCCAGCGAACCGACGATCACGTTGAACGGATGCGACGGATTGTCGGAGTAGTTGCCCGGCTGCCCCACCGGGAAGTCCCAGTCCGGTGCGAACGCCCCCCAGCTGTTGCTGATCACCAGCGTGCGGGTCGCCTCCGGCTGATCGGTGAGCACGGTGCGCAGATGGGCGTAGGCGGCCAGCGCGTCCGACAGCAGCCCGTCCATCGTGGAGCCGCCGCGAGTCTTGCTCTGCAGTACCGGAATATCGAGCAGCGTGGCGTTCGGCGCGCCGATCAGGGTGTCGAACGCACACATCGATCCGTGGTCGACCGCGAACTGACCGGCCGTGCCGCTCACACCCGGTGGATTCCAGCTGCGCGCGGCGTCGACGGTCACCGGGCCGCCGCGCGCCTGCTCGACGCGGGCGGCGTTGATTCCGGTGTCGACGATCGCGACCGCCACCGATTTTCCGTCCATCCCACCGGCGGCCAGATCGCCGGTGTGCAACAGGGTCTGCACGTCGTGCCAGGTCCCGACCGCCGGATCGCCGCCACAGGTGAGGTTCGTCTCGATCCGCGGGTCGGCGAAAACGCCTGCCACGCCGCGGGTTCCGGTCAGTCGCGCGAGCGTGGTCCCGAGGTCGCCGTCGGGGATCTGCCCGCGCACCACCACCGAACCCGCGCCCGCCTGTTCGGCGGCCACCGTATCCGGGAGGGACAGCGGGGCGAAGTCGTGGTCGAGGTCGAACCCGGGCAATTCGCCGGCGACATCGGCCGGGGCCACCGAGACGGCCGGATCGGCAACTGCGGCAATCAGATCGGCGGAGGGGCGGAGTTGGATGAGTGCGCGCATACCCGCCATCCTGCCGCCAATTGCCGCGAATTTCCCCCTATCGCGCGAACGGAGTGCTCACCCGGTCAGTGCGCGGCCGAAACGACGTCCACGAAGGCTTCGACGGCCCGCCTGCAGTTCGTATCCGGCGCCGAGAACGCGGGTCCGGCCTAGCCACGCCCGGCGTTGCGGGCGGTGCCTCGGTGGGCGGGCACGGTGGTGGGGTCTTCGGGCCAGGCGTGTTTGGGATAGCGGCCGCGCAGGTCCGCGCGGACGCGAGGCCAGCCGGTGCGCCAGAACGAGGCGAGATCCGCGGTGACCGCGACCGGGCGCTGAGCGGGTGAGAGCAGATGCAGCACGATCGGGACGCGGCCGTCGGCGAGGCGCGGTGCGTCGGTCCAGCCGAAGATCTCCTGCACCTTGATCGCGAGCACCGGTGGGTCGGCGGAATAGTCGATGCGGGCGCGGCTGCCGGAGGGAACCTGCACGCGTTCCGGTGCCAGTTCGTCGATGCGCGCCGCGTCCGGCCAGGGCAGCACTCTGCGCAAGGCTTGTGCGGTGTCGATGCGTTCGAGATCGGCGCGGCGGCGTGCGGCGGCGAGTTCGGGGCCGAGCCAGGTGTCGGCGGCGGCGAGCAGCGCCTCGTCGTCGACCGCCGGCCACGGGTCGCCGAGAGTGCGGTGCAGGAAGTCGAGTCGCCGACGAAGGGCGGTCGCCTCGGCGGGCCAGGACAGCAGGCCCAGCCCCGACGAGGTCAGCCCGTGGCGCACGGCGGCGCCGAGCAAGCTCGGGTCGGGATCGCGAATGGGCTTCTCCGACAGGGTGATCGCACCCAGTCGTTCGACCCGCCGCCCCACCACATCGCCGTCGACCCACTCGACCTGGTCGGTGATCGTCAGCAGATCCGAGGCTGCGCGGCGGGCCAGGTGCTCATCCGCGAGCGCGGCCAGCCGGATGTAGCCCTCGGCACGACCGGGGTCGCGGGTGGCGACGCCGACCGCCAGCCATTCCGGATCGCCGGTTCCCGAGCCGGGCGGCAGCGTGACCGCCGTACCGCCGGCCATGAGATAGCTCGCCGATCCGGGGGCGCGTCGGCGCGCCAACCGTTCCGGATATGCCAGCGCCACAACGTAAGCGGGATCGTCCGCCCCGACCGGCCCGGCGACCGTTCGGGCCAGTCGCTCGACCTCACGTCGCCAGCGCACCGGCTGCTCACGCCGGAGCCGACGCAGGTCGGCGGTGAGATCGACACCCGATATCAGGGTGTCGTCGTCGAGGACTGCGACGACTTCCGCGGCTGTTCGTGCTCCCACGGCGGCCGCTCCGTCGAGTAACGCGCGCGCCAGTCTCGGGTGCAGCCCGATGCGAGCCATGCGCCGCCCGCGGTCGGTCACCGCACCGTCGGAGTCCACGGCTCCCAAGGCGTGCAGCACATTCCGGCCGGCGGTCAGCCCACCGGCGGGCGGCGGATCCCACCAGGTGAGGCTGTGTCCGTCCGCCGTGCCCCAGCAGGCCAATTCCAGGGCCAGCCGGGTGAGGTCGGCGGCGCGGATCTCCGGGTCGGGATAAGCGGGCAGGGTGGCGTGCTCATGCTCCGGCCAGCATCGCCACACCCGGCCCGGCGCCTCGCGCCCGGCCCGCCCGGCGCGCTGGTCGGCGACGGCCGCCGAGACACGGACCGTGGCGAGGCCGGACAGCCCGCGCGCCCGATCGATGCGTGGCACACGGGCAAGGCCCGAATCGACCACGGCACGGACGCCCGGCACTGTCAGGCTCGACTCCGCCACCGCCGTGGCGAGCACCACGCGCCGCCGAGGCCCGGGGCGCAAGGCCGTGTCCTGGCTCGTCGCGGACAATCTGCCGTGCAGCGCAACGATATCCACGCCATCGCGTTCGTCCAGAAGAGCGGCGACTCTTCTGATTTCGGCCGCACCGGGAAGGAACACCAGGACGTCGCCCTCGGTTTCGGCCAGTGCGGTCCGGGTGGCGCGTGCGACCTGTGCGTCGATTCGCTCCCGGGGCAAGGGTGGGACGTAGGTAGTGACGACGGGAAAGGCCTGTGCCTCGACCCGCACCACCGGCGCCGCGTCGTCCGCGCCGAGCAGCGTGGAAAGGCGTTCGGCCGCAACGGTCGCCGATGTGGCGAGTACTCGCAGATTCGGCCGCAATCCGGCCCGGGCGTCCAGCAGCAGCGCCAACAGTAGATCCGCGTCCAGATGGCGCTCGTGACATTCGTCGAGCACGACCACGTCGACACCCGCCAGCTCCGGATCGTCCTGCAGGCGGCGCACCAGCAAGCCGGAGGTCACGACCTCGATGCGGGTCCGCCGACCGACTCGTCGATCCCCGCGGACCGAGTAGCCGACGGTTTCGCCCACCTGCTCGCCCAGCAGCGCGGCCATCCGCGCCGCCGCGGCCCGTGCCGCCAGCCGCCGCGGCTCGGCTACGAGCACCCGGCCGGAGCTGTTCGCCGCCAGCGCCAACGGCACCAACGTCGTTTTCCCGGTGCCCGGCGGCGCGACCAGGACCGCCGTCCCCCGGTCGGCCAACGTCGCGACGAGATGATCGAGAACTGCCCGGACGGGCAGATCGGGAAGTTCGAGGGCGATCACCGCAGCCCCAGCATGCGCATCGCGGTGTCGCGTGCGACCCCGCGGTCGGTCTTGCCGCCCGGGCCGAGGCGGAGCCGGTCCACCGCCACGACATATTCGGGCGTGTATTCCTTGGTCACCCCGCGCGATGCGAGCCGGCTCGACAGACCGGGCGCGTCCAGTCCCAGCAGGGCGGGCAGGAAATGCGCCGACCACAGGCCGAATCCGTACGGCGCCGGGACCACCGAGCAGACGACACCCTCGGCGTCGAGTTCCCGGACCAGCGCCTGCCAGGTTCTGCCTCGGATCTCGGGCGCGGTGACCAGCGTCGACGCGGCGGTCCGGCGCATCACGTGCGCGATCTCGCGCACGCCGGATCGCACCCCGACGGCCGCCGCGACGCGTCCCGCGCGGTAGCACCCGCACAGCGCCGCGTGGACTGCCGCGGTATCCGGGAGGAGCAGCGCGACGCGCGAACGTGGTCCGCCGGGAGTAGCGCGCAACGCTGCACAGATCGCGTCCGCCGACCGGTCGTATTCACTCCAACTGGTGGACCCACCGGTGGTGACGAATGCGGCCTGGTGCGCAATCCGCTGCGCCCAGATGCGAACGATGTCGCTGATCGCGTGGTCCGGGTACGACTCCGGAGTGGTCGCGAAACTTCCCGGGACGAGCGACTCCGCAGCGCGGTTCGTCATGATCACCTCACTCACCTACCGCCCCCGATGCCGCATCCTCAACCGTAGCCACCGCGCCCGGCGTGCTGCGCGGCGGTCAGAAGATCGCGACCGGGCGACCGGGCCTCCCGGTGGCACCGGCGAACGGTTCCGGCATCGCCCATCGCCGACAGCAGGAAGTCGTGGCGGCCGTCCTCAGCCCACCGCGGTGGACGTTTCAGCGGTATCGAGAAGGGTGTCGCACGGGGTGCTCCCGGGCGGACCGATATTCCGCCTACCGCGATCTGCCGTTCCCGGGCGTCGACGACTCGACGTCGGCGCGGCGCGGAGACCCGAGATCTTTCAGCAGGTCTTCCCGATGATCCGCGACCTCACACCGGAGCTCTGGCGCTCCGATGCCGGCGCCTACCTCAACCGGCTCGCGGCTTCGCCGAAGGTCACCGCGGGCAAGGCCGGCGTCACCGGCTATTGCATGGGCGCCCGCCTGGCGGTACTGACCGCCGGCATGTTCCCCGACCGGATCGCGGCGGTGGCCGGATTCCACGGCGGACCGCTCGTCACCGACACCGCCGACAGTCCGCACCGCAGCGTCGGAAACATCACGGGCGAACTGTATTTCGCCCACGCCGGCGAGGACGACCACATGACACCCGAACACATCAGCGTCTTCGACACGGCGCTCGCCGACGCCGGCGTCCGCCACCGCACCGAGGTCCACGAAGGAGCCCACCACGGGTTCACCCAGGCCGACACCTCCGCCTACGACGCCGAGGCCGCCGAACGTCACTACCGCGAGCTGTTGGCTCTGTTCGACCGCAACGTGCGCCGGTAGACCGAGAGCATGGACCCGTGACTGGGCGTCACACCGGACCGATGGAAGCCGGGCGTCCGGACGCGGGCATCGGCTGCTCGAGCGCGTTCGTCTCGAGCTGCGGCTGTCCCTTCACGTGACGGCTACTTGGGCGCGACCAGCTCCAGGGCGATATTGTCCGGATCTCGGAACTCCAGTATGTAACTGACACCGATGTCCTTGATGTCCTCGTGCGCCACGCCGCAAGCGTCCAGATGCGCTGCGGCGGCTTCCAATTCGGCGAGCGACGCAACAGTGAAAGCGAGATGGTCGAGACCGACCCGGTTCTCGTCGAACCGGTCGGCACCGACAGGCCGCAGCCCGATCAAACCTTGTTCCATCCGGTAGATCACCCCGCCATAGAGGAAACCGAGACGCTCACGCGTCTCCTCATCCGCATCGGCCGGAACCTCCAGCGCCACCGGCCAGCCGAAAACCTTTTCGTAGAAGGCCCGCGACCGGCCGATATCGCACACAGTGAGACGGACGTGAGCAATAGATCCCGCAGCAATCGCCATACCGATCATGCTCGCACACCGTTCCCTGCTCGCAGGTTCCTGGCGAACCGCTACCGGCCGGGAACATCGGCCCATCGCCCTCAGATATCGGGATACTCCGCGTAGAGGTCGCCGCCGAACAGCTTCCAGTAGAAGGCGTTCAGCTTCGCGGCGGCGGGTGCGTGCCGGGTCAAGATCGCGGCGATCACCGGTGGCACGTCATCCGGTATGCGCCCAGCGGCGCACTGGAGCACGTACTCGTTACGGGCGACCGGACCGCCGCCGGACGGTGTCGGTACACCGCAGACATCGGTCACCAGCCAGTTGACCAGTCGCATCGCGGCGTAGCCGGCGTCGTGCGCGACGTGCTTTTTCGTGAAGTCGTGCTCGGCTGCCGACAGGTCGAATCGCGGCGATGTGGCCAGCCCGAAGTCGCTGAGATAGATCCGTTCGCTATCGGTGCGAATGTTGCCGAAGTGCCCGTCCATGTGCAGCAACTCCCGATCCCGCAGAAACGTCACGATCTCTGAAAGCTGCCGCTCGAGTGTCACGGCCCTGCCAGCCGGGTTCTCCCGCAGCCAATCCGCCAACGGATGAGGGATGTACTCGCAGAACAGTACAAGACTGCACTCAGCGGCGGCCAGCGCCTCGAGACGAGCCCGCACGGCTCGGCTGCCACCCTGGGCAGTGACCACGGCGTCGACGTCGGCGTGTTCGGCTGTGACCGGTGGCCGGCCGGGCAGCACCCGCCAGTGGTAGAGGATCGGGAAGGATTGCGTCTCACCCGCCAGAACGGCATCCGTGACGATGATGTTCGCCGCCAGTTCGCGCCAGGCGTTGAAGCTCGGGCCGCCGATACCGTACTGGCAGAAGATCGGCAGGTCGAAAAGATTCGCCGTGGAGCCAGAGTTGGCGACCTCCCGGTCGGTCAGTGGGATCCGCTTGATGAACACCGGCACGCCGTCGACGTCGACAAGCGCCGCGCCACCCCCCACACCCACGCTTATGGTGCGACCAGTGCCTACCAACTCGGCGAGCTCGACATCGCTGCGGGATGCCAGGCAGGCCGAGATTCCTTGGTGGCGGGCAGTTCTGGCAGCTGTCATCGCACGATTGTGGCACCGACCAGGGGTTCCAGTAGTAATCGCCGAAATCCAACGATGTTCGGCATATGCCCTGATCGGGGCTTGGTCATTGTCAGTCGGCGTCCGTGCTTACCCTCCGCGGCGCCTTCGACGACCTACCTCAGGCTCGCAACCTTCGGTATGCCAAACCCGCGGGTCGCCCGCCGATACCGGAACCTCTTGCTGGACAACGGGTTTGTCAATGTAGCCGTCGAGGTCCATACGATCGTGTGGACAGACGACGCGTGCTTGCCGCTGCTCGCCGACATCGGCGGAGAAGGCGACTGGCTCGACGCGCAAGCTGTCAGGGCACGCAACGACCGGCTGTTCGTCGCCCTCCCGATCTTCCTCGCCTCCGGGACCCGCGCGGAATGAGTACCAGCCCACCGTCGACGTGGACGACGACTACCCGATCGGTGCAGGGTTACCGGGCGAGTTCGACGCTCGGTGGCGGTGCGCTCGAACAGTGAGTGACCGGTCCCCTCGTAATGCTCGGCGCGGTGTTCCTCGAAATCGGCGGGCAGATCCTCGGCGGGGTTGCGCCACTTCTCGGCACCGACCACCCAGATCTCCTTGCACCGCAACTGATCCCGCAGCGCCTGGAACGTATACACCTCTGTTTTCCGTGCTTGTCGGTGGAATAGATCAGCTCCCGCCAGTCCGAGCTCACCCCGCGATGAGCGGGGAGCGCCTCCTCGATCGGGTAGTAGCGCAGGGCACCCGAGGATATCGGCGAACACGTCAACGGGCAGCCCGACCGCCCGCACCGCCTCCAGCTCCGCTACCTCCGACAGCATCGTGTTCAACGTCCGGCCCGAGGCTCTGCGACCCCGAAGGGTGATCCGGATTCCCCATTGCATGCACAAACAATCACCATCCAGCGCACCGGACGCTGTTTGCTCTATCGGTCGCCCCGGCGGACGTCCGATGATTCGTACAGCCCCGGTCGATTCGGACCGGGTCGATGCAATTCGAAAATATCCGCCTGACAAGTTCGCGGCGGCGAGTGGAGGATTCGCGCTGGCGTGGCGTTACAGACGTCTCCGTACCCGAGAGCACAAGCCCGCGCCTCGCGGGTGCCGGTCCGGAGCCGCTACCGACTGCTCTCGACCACCCTCCCCAGCCCCACACCACGAACGAACCAATCAAAAGGAGTCCTTGATGGTCGTGGACATCCCATCACTCACCACCAGCCTTTTCTTGGGCGGTGAGTGGTCGGCCGGCGGCGCCGGCGCGTTCACCACGCTCAACCCGGCCACCGGCGAGGCGCTGGCCGAGATCGCCGCAGCGGACGAGGCCGACGTCGACCGGGCGGTTGCCATCGCCGGCGAGACACTGACCGGTGCGTGGGCCGCGGTGCCTCCGTCGCAAAAGGGTCTGCTGCTGAACCGGCTGGCCGACTTGGTCGAACGTGACGCCCAGACCCTGGCGACCCTGGAGTCCCTGGACATGGGTGCCCCGCTGACTTCGGTCACCGCGATGTTCATCCCCAATCTCGTCGCCTCCCTGCGGTACTACGCCGGCTGGGCCGACAAGATCAACGGCGAGCTGATCACCAACGACGGATACATGGGGGCTCCGACACACTGCTACTCCCGCAGAGAACCTGTCGGTGTCATCGCGGCGATCGTGCCGTGGAACGCACCGCTGATGATTCTCGGCTGGAAGCTCGCCCCCGCGCTCGCAACTGGCAATACGGTGATCGTGAAGCCCGCTGAGGACGCGTCATTGTCGATCCTGCACCTCGCCACGTTGATCGATGAAGCAGGGTTCCCCGCCGGCACGGTACAGGTGTTGCCGGGCCAGGGTTCGGTCGTCGGCGAAGCGCTCGCACTACACGCTGGTGTGCAAAAGGTGAGCTTCACCGGTTCCACCGAGATCGGCAGGCGGATTCTGCGTAATTCCGCGGTGAACTTCAAACGCACGACGCTCGAACTCGGCGGCAAATCACCGCAGATCATTTTCGACGATGCAGACCTCGAATCCGCGGTTCGCGGCGCTGCGATGGGCATCTTCTCGAATCAGGGTGAGGTCTGTGCCGCTGGCACACGTATCCTCGTACACCGCAAGGTTTTCGACGCAGTCCTCGACGGCCTCGCCCAGGCTGCCAAAGCCCAGGTCGTGGGAAACCCCTTCGACCAGGCCACCACCATGGGGCCCCTGGTCAACGCGAACCAGCGCGAGCGGGTGCTCGGCTACATCGAGAAGGGCCACGCCGAAGGGGCCACCCTCGTAGCCGGCGGATCTGCCCCCGAGGACGCGGGCTTCTTCGTTGCCCCAACAGTTTTCGCTGGGAACAACGACCTCACCATCGCGCGTGAGGAGATCTTCGGGCCGGTCGGCACCGTCATCGCGTTCGACAATGACGACGACGCGATCGCACTCGCCAACGACAACGACTATGGCTTGGCGGCCACCGTGTGGACCACCGACCTCTCTCGCGCACACACCGTCTCAGCGCGCCTGCAGGTCGGCGCTATCGGAGTGAACGGTTGGTCACCGCTCGCACCTCAGCTGCCGTGGGGCGGCCAGAAGGCGAGCGGAATCGGCCGCGAACTCGGCACCGAGGCTGTCCTGGCCAACACCGAAACCAAAACCGTCACCATCGTTCTCGGCGGAAATAACTGATGACCGACGATATCGCCACGGCCGACCTGCTCCGTCGCATCGAGGTGCTGGAGGCCGAGGCCGATATCCGGCGGCTGCAATCCCGCTACATGTTCTTGTGTGACACACCGTGTCCCGAATTCGGTGTGCGCGACGACGCGCACCGCATCGACTTGATCATGGAACTCTATGCCGAGGATGCCGTGTGGGAGGGTGTTGGCGAATATTACGACGGCCAGTTCGGGCGCGCTGAGGGAACCACGGCGATTCGGGCTCACTTCGAGGGGTTCTGGGGCCGCAAGCAGGATCCAGCTTTGGTCCTGAACGCCCATTACCTCACCTCGGAGCAGATTCATGTTGATGGCGACAGTGCGACCGGACAGTGGATCCATATGCAGCCCTGGCTGTTTTCCGACGGCACGTCGGTCCTGCGCTCGAGTCGGCTCAACAATGCCTTTCGCAAGATCAGCGGTACGTGGAAAATCACCCGTACGCGCACCGAGAACGTTTTCATCGCACCTTTGCCGCTAGGTTGGACTAGCACTCACCCATCCGCCTCGCTACTGATGCGGCCCTGACCGCGCTCACTGTTGGGCAAACATTGCAGAAGGCTGGATTGATGAGTTCGCCGGAGGTCCTCGACACTGATCCCGTCGTCCATATCGTCGATGACGACGAGGACCTCCGGAATTCGCTGGTATTCCTCTTCG
Organism: Nocardia nova; assembly: GCF_002933465.1. Lineage (GTDB taxonomy): Bacteria > Actinomycetota > Actinomycetes > Mycobacteriales > Mycobacteriaceae > Nocardia > Nocardia nova_B. The sequence goes on along the minus strand of NZ_PSZE01000031.1, from coordinate 10,174 downwards.
AAAGTGTCGGCATCCAGGCGCTGACCTACGCCGACGCGACCTCGTTCCTCGCGGAGTTCGATCCCGATGAACCGGCTGTGGTCATCGTTGACGTTCGCATGCCGGGAATCGGCGGATTCCAGCTGCAGCAGAAGCTGATGGAGCTCGACTACGTCGCACCGCTGATCTTCTGCTCCGCCCACGGGGATATTCCGATGTCGGTGCGGGCCCTGCACCAAGGCGCGGTCGATTTCCTCGAGAAGCCCTATGAGCCACAACGAATGCTCGAAGTCGTGCAACAGCAACTGATCGCCGCGCGGCGGCGCTTCGCCGAGCACGCCTTCCGCCGCTCGGTACTGCGTCGCGTGTCGACCCTCACCCAGCGCGAACTCGAGGTGCTGAGACTCGTTATCGATGGCGAGGCCAGCCAAGTGATCTCGCGGAAACTGGGCACCAGCGTCAAGACGGTCGACGTGCACCGTGCACGCATCAAGGCCAAAACCGAGTCGGACAGTTTGGGCTCGCTGGTGCACGACATCCTCGTCTGCCGGCTAGAAATCTAGAAATCACACCTCAGCCACGTAATGCGGCTTCGACCCAGCAACCGGCTGCCAGCAGGGCTTCCTCCGCGCCAGCGGGCCCGATCAGTTGCAGACCGAGCGGCAGCCCCGAATCTGCGCGCAATGCGGGAACCGTCACCGTCGGTAATCCGAGCGCTTGCCACGCCCGACTGAGGATCGGGTCACCTGTGGCCGCCAATCCAGCCGGCGCGGCTCCAGGCGCCGCCGGACCCAAGATCGCGTCATACCGGTCGAACAAGGCCGCCACGGTCTCACGACCAGCTGCCACGGTCTGCAGGGCTCTGTCATAGGCGTCCACACTGGTTGCGGCACCGGTCAGTAACAGGGTTGCCAACGGCTCGCTCAGCTGACCAGCCGCGGCCAATTCCACAGCTCGCTCACGCGCGGCCTCGTACGCCATCACCACTGGATGCGCTGCGGTGAGCTCTGAAACCAATCGCTCCGGTAAGAAATCGGCGGTTTCGGCCCCGGCCTCGGTCAGCCGGTTTCGAGCGGTTTGCAGCGCATCACGCATCTCGGGTGCAACCACATCGAGTGATGCCGCATTCCACACCAGCAATCGCGGCGCCCGTTGCGCGGAAAGCGCCGGATCGGGCTGGTCAGTCAAGGCCGACCATGCCAGTGCCAGGTCGGAGACCGTAGCGGCGAACACGCCGTGGCTGTCCAAGCTCGGGCTCAGCCCGGTCACCCCGTCCACCGGGAGCCGGCCACGGCTCATCACCAGCGCTGCGACGCCGCAGAAGGATGCCGGACGGGTCACCGATCCGGCGGTCTGCGACCCGATGGCGAGCGGCACTTGGCCAGAGGCGACGGCAGCGGCCGAGCCGCTCGACGATCCCCCCGGGGTGTGCCCCAATCGTGCGGGATTCTGCGTCGGACCGGGTGCGAAAAACGCGAACTCCGTCGTCACGGTCTTGCCGATCGGCACCGCGCCGGCGTGACGCCAAGCGCTGACAATCGCCGCGTCCGCGGACGCAGGTGCGGCATCGGCGCGTAGCGCGGAGCCGCACCGCGTCGCAAGTCCCGCGACGTCGATTATGTCCTTGACGCCCAGCGGCACTCCCCTGAGCAGACCGGCGGCGGAATCGAATTCCGGTTCCGGTTCCATCGAAACCCACGCCCGCAGTTCGTGCTCGGTATCGGCGGTTCGGGCGCGCGCCCGCTGCCATGCCGCAATCGGCGTGGTTATCCCGGAAGTCAACTCACCGACCAACTCGCGCAACGACCACGGCCGCATCCGATCGTCCGCAGTCACGCGTCCGCCCACGCGGCGTCGGCGACCCAGTAATCCATGCCGCTCGGACCCACCGAATGCCGCCACTCCGATACGCGGCGCAGCGAGGGCTCCACAACCGCGGTCACCGCGTCCGCTGCGTTCGGGCCGTCTTGCGGCACTTGCCAATGCACCCAGTCCAATTCGCGACCTTCGAGATCGTGCACAAAGAGATCGACATGGCGCCAGCCATAACCATGGGTGTCGTTGTAACAGGTCAGCGTCATCCTGCGACCGCTGTCGCCCGCATCTTTCATTGTGAGCAGTCCTCCTCGATCGATGCGGTCAGGCCGACAGGCTCGACACGGCCACACTGTGGAAACGACGCTGAAAGTAGATCAGGGCCTCGCTGTCTTGTCTTGTGGTCACCTTGTCGACCTCGACGAACAGCACCGAATGCGAGCCCAATGTCTTACCCGCGACAATCCGGCCGACGATGGATGCGAGGGCGTCGCGCAGAACCGGCACATCGTCGGTTTCGTGGTCCCACACACCGTGTTCGAACCGCTCATCGGTCGGCACATTCGTCGCTCCGGCAAAGTGCATCGCGAGCTCTTGCTGATGTGCACCCAGCACGTTGACGCACAACCGTCCGTTCGCGAGCAGGATGTCATGGGATCTGCTCGACTTGTTGACACACACGAGCATCGTCGGCGGCTCGTCGGTCACCGAGCACGCAGCGCTCACCGTCATACCGGCGCGACCGTGGGAACCATCGGTCGTCACGACGCTCACCGCAGCCGACAGGTTCGCCATCGCAGAACGGTACTCGCGCTGAGTCCGGGTCAACTCGGACATGATTCCTCCTATGTCGGATATGGGCTGCGCCCTCGATCCGACATTAAGGCCCGACGCCACTGCCGAGATATCGAGAATTTCACCGCTGGCACTGAGGATTTCCCCTACACGGCTTGGCGGAGCAATAGTCCACAGAAGAATCGTCCACAGAAGAATGCGCCACGCTATCAGTGGGAGAGCGGAAGTGTGAAACCGAACCTCGAGCCGTCCTTCTCGAGACGCTCGGCCCAGATGGTGCCGTGCTGTCGAGTGATTATCCGATAGCTCAGCGCCAGACCGATTCCGCTGCCACCCGTCTTAGAGGTGAACGACTCCTCGAATGGATCATGCGGTATCCCCCTGCCCTGATCGTCGACCGTGACCACACCCGCCTGCTGACCCACACTCGTGCTTATTGTGATCGCACGTGGGCGATCCGCCCAGGCTGCCATTTCATCGATCGCGTTGAAGCACAGGTTGAGCACCACCTGCCCGGTAAGCACACGCTCGCACCGAACCATCACCGGGTGCGGATGGAATCGCACATTGACGTCCACACCGAGCGGCGCGGCCCGCAACCGCACGAAGTAGAGGCATTCTTCGACGATCGCATTCAGGTCGACAACCTGTTGGATGTGCTCGAGGTGCCCGACGAAGGCGCGCACCGCGTTGACAATGGCACTTGCTCGTTCGATCTGCCGTTCCACGCTGTCGATTCCGTACAGCAGATCGGCGGACTCGGGCGCCCGCGCCCGGACACCGGCCAGGAAATTACCGGCGGCAGCCAAGGGTTGGCCGAGCTCATGTGCGATCGCCATGGCCATGTCGCCCATCGCGTTGTACCGCGCCAGGTAATTCTCACGATGCAGCTCTCGTTCTCGACGAACCTCTTCCTGAATCCGGTCCGAGACATCGTGCAAGATCATCAACATCGCTTCGCCATCGGGATCCTTCAGCCGTTCCAGACTGCCCTCCAGCCAGATCGGATCCCGATCAGCACGCGGTATCTCCAATTGCACGGCCGCTACCGGGGCTGCTCGGCAAGCGATTTCACGCCATTCGACTGCCTGGCCATCCGAGCGCAGTCGCCCGCACCGGGTGACATGTCCGAGAGGTTCATCCAGATCCGCGCCGATCAGCGCGACTGCGGTATCGGTCGCGAACCGAACATTTCCGGCCGCATCCAGCATCAGGGCGACGGTGGAAGTATGGTGAGCCAGCGCATCCACGTACGACGTTGTCAATCGAAGATCACGTTCCACCTGCTGCTCGTGTTCGATATCCCGGAACTGGACCATGACCGCGGGCCCCTGTGCCAACTCGACCCGAATCGCCAGGGCGTCGGTGGGAATTACCCGTCCGGACCGTGTGCGGTAGTGCCACTCGATGCGACTGACACCGTTGTCTACCGCCTCTTGCAACCACGCTCGACCGATCACCCGGTCGTACTGCTGCGCGGAACTGCTCATGTCGTTCGCTTTGAGCGGACGCAACTCGCTCACACTCCACTCGAGCATTTCACAGGCAGCGGGATTCGCCCAGAGGATGTTCTTGGTCTCAGCATCGTGAATGAGCACGCAGAGCCGAGTGGCGGCCATGATGGCCACGAAGTCATCCGCAACTAGCTCGGGGGCCTGAGAGTCGGTCATTCCGCCAGCGTAGGTCCAGCATGCCTGTCGCGCGCTAAGGAAATCCCCTACGTGCGCATAGACAATACCGATTTCGGACTTCCGCAGTCGCTCGTAGGGTCCTGAATAACAGGCCGAGCGAGGAGTAGCGATGACAAAAACCCAGGAGGTCCAGCCCGAATCCACAACGGGTACGACCTCACTCGAAAGGCCGACTTTCGAGGGCCTTTTGACCGAACTCGCCGAGCGTCGTGCAGAGTTCCGCGAACAGCGTTATGTATCAAAGGATTTCATCACCGGGCTGAAACAAGTCGGACTGTATCGCGCGGCGACGCCGGCGATGTTCGGCGGACAGCCGATGCCGCCCGCCGAATTCCTGGATCGCATCGAACGGATCTCCGCTGTCGACGGCTCGACCGGCTGGGTGGCCAGCTTCGGTTCATCGCTGATCTATCTCGCCGCGCTGCCGCTCGAGACACAGGCCGAGCTCTACGCGGATGGCCCCGACGTGGTCTTCGCCGGCGGTCTTTTCCCGGTTCAACCGGCGCCGCGAACCGAGAACGGCTACTTGGTCAACGGACGGTGGCAGTTCGCGAGCGGTTGCATGGGCGCGGATATTCTCGGGGTCGGTATCCCCGATGGTGACTCCAACTCCGGCAAGCAGCGCACCGCCTTGTTGCGGCCGCACCAGGTCGAGATCGTGCAGAACTGGAACGTAGTCGGTATGCGCGGTACCGGTTCTTTCGATCTGGCTGTCGACAATGTGGAGGTACCCGCGTCCTGGACCTTCGTCCGGGGCGGCCAACCCACCGTTGACGAGCCGTTGTACCGCTACCCCACTATCGCCTACGCCGCGCAGGTTCTTGCGGTTGTCGGCGCCGGAGTGGCACGGGCCGCACTGGATTACGCCACTCGGGTCGGAGCCGGGTACGCCGGCATCACCGGAGCTCCGAAGCTGGCCGATCGCCCCTACTACCGAACCGGAATCGCGTCCGCGGAGGCGGCATTGCGTTCGGCCAGGGCGTGGTTCTACGAGCTCAGTCACGAAGTCTGGGAGACCGTCGTGGCTGGCGACCCCGCCACCGACGAACAAAACGCTCTGTTGCGACTCAGTTCCGCCAACCTCGCGAAAACCGCCTCCGATGTCGTTGCGAGGGTGCTCGAGATTTCCGGCACCGCGCCGATTTACACCGACCATCCGTTGCAGTTGCTGCTCGGCGATGCTCTTGTCCCGAAACAGCACGCCTTCCTCGGGCCAGCAATGTTCGACGCCGCCGGCGCTGTCCTGATGGGACTCCCGCCCACCACGCCTGGTTTCCGGTGAGCAGAAATTGATTACCCGCACAACAAGGAGACCAGCATGACCGCAGAGCCGCTTCGGGTGCTCTTTTGCATCGGCATCAATCAGAATTTCTTCGACCTGCCTGCCGACAACATCACCACCGGTGACGTCTGGAAAGCGTTTGTCACGCTGTTGGACGAGCTCAAAGCCTTTCCTGGCGTGCAATACATCGGCGATATCGACGATGACGCACACATGGTCGGCCCGTCGTACGGGTGGCCGTGGAGCTGCTACATCCTCGCCGACGTCGATACCAGGGACACGGTCGTCGCAGCGTGCAACCTGCTCCGCACCACGCCCGTCGCGGGCGGCGATGTGCGGCTGTGGCGCTTCGCCAAGATCGAAGCCCGCATCGGACGGGCACTGACCGTCCGAGACGACGTCTCACTTCCCGACTGATCCCGAACGGAGCACGTCAGATGAGCACAAATACTACCGGCCCCGCCGCAGCCGACTTCGCCCTCGCCGACCGCGTCGCAGCCCGGCTCTACACCGATCCGGGGATCTTCGAACAGGAGATCACAAAGATTTTCGAATCCACCTGGGTTTGGGTTGCGCATGAGTCCGAGCTGCCGGTACCGGGGACCTTCAAGTCCACTTACGTAGGCCGGCAACCGGTCATTGTCACTCGCGATCGCAAAGGCGCTATTCGGACCTTGCTGAACCGATGCCGTCACCGCGGTGCCAGCATCTGTGAGCAGCCGAAGGGGCGTGCGAACGGATTCACCTGTCCTTATCACGCTTGGTCGTATGGACTCGATGGCGCCCTGCGCGGTATCCCGTACCCGGATGGATACGACGAGGAGATCGACAAGCGTGAACTGTCACTGCAGAAACTGCGTACCGAATCCTATGGCGGCATGATTTTCGCAACCTTCAACGAAGGTGTCGAACCGCTGGTCGACTTTCTCGGCGACGCGGCCATGTGGATCGATCGGTTCATGCAGCAGGGAGCCGGGTATCCGATCAAGGTCCTCGGCAAGCACCAATTCAAATTCAACGGTAACTGGAAGATCCAGTTGGAGAACACAACCGACGGATACCATTTTCCGATCGTGCATCGGTCGTGGATGGCGTCGGTCGACTCCGAGACCGCGGACATGATGTCATTCATGACCGATCCGGCAGCGATCACTCACGATCTCGGCAACGGGCACAGCGTGATGCAGATGGTTCCCGAACACGCCGACCTGAGTGTGGACGATGGTACCGAGCCCCTGCAAGACCGATTCAGCGGCTTGGTCACCGAATTGTCGAAGACTTTCGACGACTCGCAGGTGCGCAGGCTGGTCCGGGCGATGCACGGCACTGGCTTCAATCTCAACCTGTTCCCGAACATCTCGATGTCTGGTTCCTTCTTCCGAGTGTTGCGGCCGATCGCGGTCGACGAGACCTGGATCGAACATATCGCCCTCGGCCCGGACGGACCCCCTGAGCTGGATGTCGTCAACCGGGAGCGCCTGCGCATCCACGAACACTTCCAGGGCCCCTTCGGCTTCGGCACACCCGATGACGCCGAGGGCTGGGACCGCGTGCAGCGCGGTGCGCACGGCGCCCCCGACATGCCCATCATGGTGAATCGGGGCCTCAACCGTGAGAAGCCGAACGCCGAGGGGTGGCCCACCTCTCATGTCACCGACGAAACCGGTATGCGCGCGGCGTACCACCAGTGGAAGCGAATGATGAGCGATGACTGAGCCACTCACTACTCTCAGCACGATCTCCACGGGCGATCCCCGTGTCGCCCGGGCGATCGAACTCGTCTGGCGCGAAGCCGAACTGCTCGACCGAAAGAAATACGTCGAGTGGAATGAGCTGTTCACCGACAACGGGATCTACGTAATTCCCATCGATCGCGATACCGAGGACTTCGCCGCCAGCCTCAACATCGTCTATGACGACGCCCGCATGCGGCGCATGCGCGTCACTCGGATGACCGAGGGCTACGCCATCGCGGCCGTCGACGCGGCTCGAACGGTGCGCACGGTTTCCAGGTTCGTCCCGGAGTCGGTGTCCGACGACGAAGTGGTGCTCCGATCGGCGCAGATCCTGACCGCCTATAAGCGCAACCGGCACGATATCTGGGCCGCGGATCTGCTGCACCGGATCCAGTTGTCCACCCACAGCACGACCGATGACAGGATCGCGCTCAAGGTCGTGCGGATGATCGACAGCGAAGAGCCGGTGCCAGCCGCAGGGTTTCTGCTATGACTACCGAAGATTCTCCCGCCGAGACCCAGGCCCGCAGCGAAGGCGTGGCAGTCGTCACCGGAGCCGCACATGGACTGGGTACGGCGATCGCGAAGCGGCTGCATCGCGACGGGCACACCGTTGTCATCGCTGACATCGATGAAGCCGACGCGAACGCCGTCGCGCGTGAACTCGATCCTTCCGCCCACACGGCGCGCGGGTACGGAGTCGACGTCACCGATCATGCTCGAGTCGCCGACCTGCTCGACTATGCGGTAACCCTTGGCCCGGTCCGCGTACTGGTCAACAACGCGGCCCGTACCCAGGCACGCCCGCTGCTGGACATAACTCCGGACGAACTGGCCGATGTCATGTCGGTCAACTTCCACGGCGTGTTCTACACATGTCAGGTTTTCGGCGCGTATATGAGCGGGGAAGGCTACGGCCGCATCATCAACATGGCATCGCTGGCCGGCCAGAGCGGCGGCACCGCCACCGGTGGACACTACGCCTCATCAAAAGGCGCAATCTTGTCCGCAACCAAAGTATTCGCCCGCGAGCTGGCAAGCAGCGGTGTAACGGTCAACGCCGTTTCACCGGGGCCGCTCGAGACGCCGAATGTCCGATCGCTGATCGGCGCGGGCAATCTCGACTCGTTCACCAAGAACATCCCTGTCGGGCGATTGGGTGATCCCGCCTTCATCGCCGACATGGTGGCCCTGATCGCGTCACGAAATGCAGCCTCCGTCACCGGTGCCTGCTGGGACGCCAACGGCGGCCTGTATCTGCGCTGACGGAGGTGCGAGCAATGACGAATATCCTGGTCCGCGTCACAGAAGTCTCGATGGAGACGGCAGCGATCCGCTCGCTGCGGCTCGCCCGTGACGACGGCGAACCACTGGGCCCATACCAAGCGGGAGCGCACATCGACGTCACTGGTCCCACCGGGATTCAGCGCCAGTACTCGCTGTGTAGCCCACCCGATGACCCATCGTCACTGCTCATCGCGGTCAAGCGCGAATCGGAGTCGCGCGGAGGATCGGAGGCGATGCACACCGTCTCGGTCGGGGACCACCTCGAGATCGGTGCTCCACGCAATCTCCTCACATTGGCCGATGATGCCGATCGGACACTCCTCGTCGCGGGCGGTATCGGCGTGACACCCCTGCTCAGCATGGCTTACGAACTCGATCGCCGCGGCGCGGACTTCGAACTGCACTACTTCGCCCGCTCCCGCGACGAAGCGGCGTTCGCCGAGCTGCTCGAATCCGGTGTGAAATTCCACGATCGGGTGCGGTGGCACCTCGGCGTGCACCGGGACAAGCAGGCACTTGTCCTTTCCGAAGCCGCGGCCGAACTGACCGCTGACAGCCACGTTTACACCTGCGGGCCGCGGGGATTCATGGACAACGTGACCGCGGTGTTCGAGCCCCGGGTCGGCGCCGAGCACGTCCACGTCGAACACTTCGCGGCCGCCCAGATCGACGCTACCGAGAACACATCGTTCACAGTTGAACTCGATACCGGAGAGACATTCGAGATCCCGGCCGACCGCTCGATCCTTTCGGTGCTGACCGAAAACGGCGTGGAAGTCTTCAAGTCCTGCGAGGAAGGCATCTGCGGTTCGTGCGTGTCAGGCGTACTCGACGGGACACCTGATCACCGCGACAACTGCTTATCCGCATCCGACAAAGCCGCGGGCGACCAGATGGCGCTGTGCGTATCCCGAGCGCTGAGCAGCAAACTCGTGATCTCGCTCTATTAATGCCTCCGCCGATGGTGATCGCGGGTTCGGTGCTGCTGGAGGCGCTGTCGTGATTGGTATGCCAGAGATGTTCGTCCGGCTGGCGAGTCCGAAGGAGGGCAGAAGCTACGGGATTACTTGCCTACGTTGCCCGAGGAGGCGATGTACATGACCGCCGAAGAACAGTTCCCAGCCGAAGATGATGTGCACCTGCGGGTCTGGCTGGCCGACATGGTCTTCGACTATGTGGCCACGGCGGCGACACGCAATCTGATCCACGATTGGGGACGAAGGCATTGGTGCACAATCGAATTGATTTCCGACACCATCGAGAACTGCCCGCTGTGGCCGCGCCTGCCTGCGAACGCCTATTCCTCGGACCGTAACCCAGCATGCCCAGCTCGATCAGCCGGCCCGGTCACAGCGCCGCTCGAAGTAGTCGTAGAGCAATTGCGAGCCACCGCAATAGAATCCGGATCGGCGAGCACGTCGAGTCGACCGAACTCATCGCCCGAGGAACACCGGCACCCCCGTGTCGGCAGCACGTGAAAAATGACCACCGCGCGGCAACTCAAAACGGACCACCTGGTCGGTGACCCTGGCTGTATCCGAGCCAGGGAGGACCGAAGGGATGCTTGCTGTGGAGGATTGGGCTGAGAT
>NZ_PSZE01000030.1 GCF_002933465.1 Nocardia nova | reverse complement strand
GAGATCTACACCTATTGAGTCGTCGGCAGCGTCAGATGTGTATAAGAGACAGCTCCTGCCGCCTCCCCCGCGCACACCGGCCCCGGCTTCATCGCCGCTCCACTCGACCCCGCTCAGGTTCCCGGCGCCGACCCGGCCGCCCCGGCCCTGTCCCCCGGTGCCGTACCACCGGATATGGCCGATCAGGTCGGTGCGGAAGTCAAGGAATTGACCCGGGATACCCCGTTCAGCATGGTCGCGCTGACCGCGAAGGAACTGGCCGACACCACCTCTCTGATCCGCGCCCAGCAGGCCGACGGCTCCTGGGGACCGTGGTTCCCGGCCGATCGGGTCGACACCGATCGCAGCGATCACGCGGCCGCCCCCGCCCGGACCGGCACCGAACCGATCTACGTCGGCGAGACCAAGGCGGTTCAGATACTGACCACCCACAAGGCGATCACCACGGCCCCCGGCCGCTCCGACGACCCGGCGCAGCAGGCCGCGTCGCAACTCTCGGCGGTGCTGATCAATCCCGGGCGCGGCGCGATCGACGACAATCTGGCCTCGGTCGCCGCGCCGCTGCCGGGCGGCGGGCCGAAGGTGATCAGCCGCGCGCAGTGGGGCGCCGACGAATCGCTGCGCTGCGAGGAGCCCACCTACGACGACGGGCTGGGCGGAATCACCGTGCACCACACCGCCGGGCGCAACGACTACACCAAAGCCGAATCCGCGGGCATCGTGCGCGCGATCTACGCGTATCACGCCAAGACGCTGGGCTGGTGCGATATCGGCTACAACGCACTGGTCGACAAGTACGGTCAGATCTTCGAGGGCCGCTACGGCGGGCTGGACCGCCCGGTCGAGGGGGCGCACGCCGGAGGGTTCAACGAGAACACCGCGGGCGTGGCGATGATGGGCGATTTCGAGACCGAACCGCCCAGCGACGCCCAGCTCCAGGCCACCGGGCAGTTCGTCGGCTGGCGGGCCAAGATCGCGGGACTGGACCCCGAGGGCCACACCACCATGTATTCCGAGGGCACCGACTACACCCCGTACGCCGAGGGTGAGGCGGTGGACCTGCCGATCGTGTTCGCACATCGCGACGTCGGCAACACCACCTGCCCCGGCGATGCCGCCTATGCGCGCATGGACCGCATCCGCGAGATCGCCGCGGGCGTCGCCGCCGGCACCACGCCCGCGGCTCCGAAAGATGAACGGACGCATGCGGATCTGGCGGCTCTGGCGAATCTGACCACACAGTTGCTGAGCATGGTCGACAAGAATGTCATCGCCACATACTGGGCGGGGCAGGGCGGTCCGAACGGACACCTCGGCGCCGCCTCCTCCGAGCCGACGCCGACCGGCGACGGGGGCCAGTACGCCAAGTTCGTCAACGGCTACGTCTACGCCGCGCCCGACGGTGCGATCGTCGAACTGGCAGGCCAGATCCTCGACCGCTTCGTCCAGCTCGGCGCCGAATCCGGGGCGCTCGGGACGCCTTTGCGCAATCCGTATCCGGTTCCCGGCGGTCAGCGGGCCGATTTCCGGCTCGGGTCGCTGATCCTCAACACCGCCACCGGTGTCGTCACCACCCTGCTGAAACACGGTGGGGCACAACCCGGCCCGGCGGGCGAACCGATTCCGCAGGCATTGCCCGCCGCGCAGGCCCCGGCCCCACAGACGGCTCCGGACGCGCCCGCGGCCGGCCCTTCCGATCCGCAAGCGCCGACCACGCCCCAACCGGCACCCGATGCGCAAGCAGCGCCGGAGGCGCCGCCGGCCCCCGCGCCGGAGGCGCCGCCGGCCTCAGCTCCCGAGGCGCCGAACCCGGCCGCACCCGCACCGGCTGGGCCGGTTCCAGCCGCACCGGCCGCGGCCGAGTCCGCTGCGGCGGCGCCGTCGCAGCCCATTCCGCCCGCCCCCGCCGGCTGAGGGCCGAGTGGGGAACGCCCCTAGCTCTCCCACCAGCGCTCGAGCACCCGCGCGACGCCGTCCTCCGCATTGGAGGCGGTGATCTCGTCGGCGGCGGCCTGGGCTTCGGGGTGGCCGTTGCCCATCGCCACGCCGTGGCCGGCCATGCGAAGCATCGGCACGTCATTGGGCATATCGCCGAAGGCCAGGATCGCCGCCGGGTCCACCCCGAGCCGCTCGGCGACCACGCTCAGGCCGGCGGCTTTGGTGATACCGGGCGCGGACAGTTCGATGAGCCCGTTGTTGGTGGAATAGGTGATGTCGGCGCGCCCGGTCAGGTGGGGTTCCAGGGCCGACTGCATCTCAGCGCTGGGCGTTCCCCGCAGCCGGATCAGCATCTTGATCGCCGGCGCCGAGATGACCTCCTGCCGCGACACCTGGGTGTCGTCCGGATTCAGCCAGGCGTGCTCGTACTCGGGTGAGCTGACGAATTGCGGCGTCGCGGCATCGTGCGCGCTGCGGCCGACGCGCTCGGCGGCCAGCCCGCAGCCGGGCAGCACGCGCTCGGCGAGGTCGGCGATCCACGCCAGACTCTCCACATCCAGTGTGCTGGTGTGCAGGATGCGATCGGCGGCGCTGTCGTAGATCACCGCGCCGTTGCCGCAGACACACAGCGGAGGAAAGCCCAGGCCCTCGACCACCGGATCGATCCAACGCGGCGGACGGCCCGTGGCCAGCACGAACGGCACTCCGTCGGCGATCAGCGCGGCCACCGCGGTACGGGTGCGCGGCGTCACCCGTTCCCATTCGTCGAGCAGCGTGCCATCGACATCGGTGGCCACCATCTTCGGCTTCGGCAGACGCGTCACCTATTCCATCCTGCCCGAAATTCCGGCGCGGCTGTAATCATTTGCCCGCGCCCCGCCTGCGAGTGGGCCGGAAGTGGTGCACGATGTCACCGGTGGACTCGAGACCATTCCCTATGATCAGGGGCTAGTAACCGACCCGAGGGGACCGATGACCGGCTTTCTGCTACGACGTGCGCTCAACTATGTCGTGCTGCTGGCGCTGGCGTCGTTCCTGGCCTTCAGTCTGGCGTCGCTGACATTTCGCCCGCTGGACAGCCTCGAACAGCGCAATCCGCGACCGCCGCAGTCGGTGATCGATGCCAAGGCCCACGAACTGCATCTCGACCAGCCGATCCCGCAGCGCTACCTCACCTGGGTCGGCGGCGTGGTGCACGGCGACTTCGGCACGACCCTGACGGGGCAGCCGGTCAGCCAGGAACTGCCGCGCCGGATCGGGGTCAGTCTGCGGTTGCTGATCGTGGGCTCGGTCGTCGGAACGGTCCTCGGTGTGCTGATCGGCGCGGCCGGTGCGATCCGGCAATATCGGTTCAGCGATTACTTCACGACGATTGTTTCCCTGCTGGTGCTCAGCACGCCCATCTTCCTGTTGGCCACTCTGCTGAAATACGGTGCGCTGGAAATAAATTCGGCCGCGGGACAGCAGATATTCCTGTATACCGGTGAAACCTCGGCCAATGCCGTGCACGGTGGGTGGAATCAGTTCGTCGACCGAGTGCAGCACATGATCGTCCCGAGCCTCGGCCTCGCCCTGGGCGCGATGGCCAGTTACAGCCGCTACCAGCGCAACGCCATGCTCGATGTGCTGCAGAGCGATTTCATCCGCACCGCGCGGGCCAAGGGACTCACCCGCCGCCGTGCGCTGTACAAACACGGCCTGCGCACCGCGCTGATTCCGATGGCGACCCTGTTCGCCTACAGTTTCGGCGCGCTGATCACCGGCGCCACCTTCACCGAGAAGATCTTCGGCTGGCACGGCGTCGGCGAATGGCTCGTCGACGGGATCAACGCGCAGGACATTTACATCGTGGTGACCGTCACGGTGTTCGCGGGATTCGTGGTGCTGGTTTCGGGCCTGCTGTCCGACATCGTGTATGCGATTCTGGACCCGCGAGTGCGGGTCGGATGATCGGGGCGACAAGGTGACCGAAACCGAGATCATCGCGCAAGGCGCGCCGGAACCCGCTGCGGCCGGACGCCGAAAGCTGGTGTGGCGCCGGTTCCTGCGCAACAAGCCCGCCGTCGTCGGCGCGACCGTGCTGATCGTCATGCTGATCGGCGCCTTCGCGATTCCGCCGTTCCTGTCCTACGACTATCAGCAGCGCGACCCGTACGCACTGCTGCAACCCCCGTCGCCGCAGCATTGGTTCGGAACCAACGAGATCGGCCAGGACATGCTGGCCCAGACCTTGCACGGTTTGCAGAAATCGCTGATCATCGGCATCTGCGTGGCCGTGCTGACCTCGCTGATCGCGGTGACCGCGGGGTCGATCGCGGGTCTGCTCGGCGGCTGGACCGACCGCGCGATCATGTGGCTGGTCGATCTGCTGCTGGTGGTGCCCAGCTTCATCATCATCGCGATCTTCGCCCCGCGCACCAAGGGCAGCAGTTCGATTCTGCTGCTCATCGTGCTGCTGGCGGGATTCAGCTGGATGATCAGCGCCCGCATCGTACGCGGCTTGACGCTGAGCTTGCGCGAACGCGAATTCGTCCGCGCGGCGCGATATATGGGAGCTTCGACGCGTTCGGTGATCGTCACCCACATCGTGCCGAACATCGCATCCATTCTGATCATCGACACCACTCTCGCCGTCGGCGCGGCGATCATGTCCGAGACGGGTTTGAGCTTCCTCGGATTCGGTGTGCAACCGCCGGATGTGTCACTGGGCTCGCTGATCGCCTTCGGCACCAAATCGGCCTTGACCTTCCCGTGGTTGTTCCTGTTCCCGGGTGGTTTCCTGATCGCGATCGTGCTGTGCGCCAACCTCGTCGGCGACGGCCTGCGCGACGCCTTCGACCCGAGCTCCAAGGGTGCGCGGGCGGGCCGCAAGGGCGCGAAGGACAACAAGCCGCGCCGCGGAAAGCCGGCGGGTACGTCCGGTTCCGGTGCGGATGATCAGTCGGACAAGAGGGTTGAAGCGGCATGACCGATCGCACCATCGAATCCGCCGGCCGTGCGGACTCGCGCCGCAGCACGACCGCGCCGCTGCTGGAGGTGTCGGACCTGCATGTGTCCTTCCCTGGCGAGGAGGGCCGCATCGACGCGGTGCGCGGAGTGAACTACACCGTCGCCGACGGTGAGGTGCTGGCCATCGTCGGCGAGTCGGGTTCCGGTAAATCGGTGTCTTCGCTGGCCGTGATGGGGCTGCTGCCCGATCAGGCCCGCATCCGCGGCTCGATCCGCCTGCGGGGCCGGGAGTTGCTCGGCATGGGCGACAAGCAGCTTTCGGCGCTGCGCGGGACGCGCGTCAGCATGGTCTTTCAGGACCCGCTCTCGGCACTCACGCCCGTCTACCGGGTCGGTGATCAGATCGCCGAAGCCCTGGTCGCCCACAAGAAGATGAGCAAGTCGCAGGCCGCGCATCGGGCCGTGGAGTTGCTCGATCTGGTCGGTATTCCCGAACCGGCGGTGCGCGCCAAGGCTTTTCCGCACGAATTCTCCGGCGGTATGCGCCAGCGCGTGGTGATCGCGATGGCGATCGCCAACGATCCCGAACTGATCATCTGCGACGAACCCACCACCGCCTTGGATGTGACGGTGCAGGCGCAGATCCTCGACCTGCTGCGCAAGGCGCGCGACATCACCGGTGCCGGCGTCATCATGATCACCCACGACATGGGGATCGCGGCCACGCTGGCCGACCGCGTGGCGGTGATGTACGCCGGGCGGATCGTCGAAAACGCCCCGGCCGCAGAGCTGTTCAACTCGCCGCGGATGCCGTACACCGTCGGCCTGCTCGGTTCCATCCCGCGGATGGACGGTCCGGCCCGGGCGCCGCTCATCCCGATCGTGGGTACTCCTCCGCCGATGCACGACCTGCCGCCGGGGTGTCCCTTCGCGCCGCGCTGCCCGGTCTCGATCGAGGACTGCCTGGTCGCGGAGCCGCCACTGCGGGAAACCGCGCCCGCGCACCGGGCGGCCTGCATCCGCACCGCCGAGGTGGGGACCGCGGACCTGTTCGCCGCCTACCGCCACGACACGGACGGTGTCGCCGCACCGGAACCCGCCGATTCCGATGTGGTGCTGCGGGTTTCGGGTCTGACCAAGACGTTTCCGGTCACCTCCGGTGTGGTTTTCAAACGCCGCACCGGTGAGGTGCGCGCGGTCGACGGCATCGACTTCGCGGTGCGCAAGGGACGCACTCTCGCGCTCGTCGGTGAATCCGGATCCGGGAAATCGACGACGCTGAGCCAGATCATGGACCTCGTGCAGCCTCAGGCGGGCACGATCGAGGTATTCGGCGAGGATGTCGCGACGCTGAGCAAGCAGCGCAAACGCGATATCCGCCGCAAGTTGCAGATCGTGTTCCAGGATCCGTCGTCCTCGCTGGATCCGCGCCTGCCGATTTTCGACGCCCTGGCCGAGCCGTTGCGCGTCGACGGCCGGTCCCGCGCCGAAATCCGCAAGCGGGTACCGGAATTGCTGAAGCAGGTCGGACTGCGCGCCGAACACGCCGACCGCTATCCGGCCGATTTCTCGGGCGGGCAGAAGCAGCGCATCAATATCGCGCGGGCGATGGCGCTGGACCCGCAACTGCTGGTACTCGACGAGCCGGTGTCCTCGCTCGACGTTTCCATTCAGGCCGGGGTGCTGAACCTCCTGCGGGATCTGCAGGCCGAACGTGGACTGTCGTATCTGTTCGTCTCCCACGACCTTTCGGTGGTCCGCAACCTCGCGCACGACATCGCGGTCATGTATCGCGGCAAGATCGTCGAATCCGGTCCGGCCGAGCAGATTTTCGCGGCGCCGCAGCACGAGTACACCCGCGCGCTGATCGACGCGGTTCCGCTTCCAGTCGTCGCACGCTAGGAGTTCGTCGTGAGGATATGTTCGCGGACACTACGTTCGGCCGCTGTCGTGGTGGTGGCCGGGCTGGCTGTCGCGCTGGCCGGCTGCACATCCTTGAACACCGCGAACGGACCCGCGACCCTCGGAACCGCCAACGACATCAATCCGCAGCCGCGCGATGCGGTGCGCGACGGCGGCAACCTGCGGCTGGCGATCAGCGGATATCCGGCCAATTGGAATTCCCTGTCCATCGACGGCAACGAGTTGGAGACCGGGGAGGTGCTGTGGCCGTTGATGCCGCGGTCGTACCTGATCGACGCGACCGGCCAATTGACGATCAACAAGGACTATTTCACCGATATCCAGCTCACCGGCACCGATCCGCAACAGGTCACCTACACCATCAATCCCAAGGCGGTGTGGAGTGACGGATCACCGATCACCTGGGAGGACATCGCCTCCCAGGCCCATGCGCTGTCGAGTGTGGACACACGCTATCTGATCGCGATCAACAACGGATTCGATCGGGTCGACAAGGTTGAACGCGGAGTCGACGACCGACAGGCCGTGATCACCTTCAAACAGCATTACGCGGATTGGCGCGGTCAGTTCGCCGGAAACGCGATGCTGTATCCGAAATCGGTCACCGCCGACCCGGATACCTTCAATCGCGCGCTCGCCGGCGGCATCGCACTCACCTCCGGGCCGTTCGTGGTCCGCTCCACCGATCGCACGCAGGGCCGAATCGTGCTGGGCCGCAATCCGAAATGGTGGGGAGACACCCCGAAACTGGACACCATCACCTTCAGTGTGATGGATCAGTCCGCATATGCGGCGGCCCTGCAGAACAACGAACTCGACGCCGCACGCCTGAACTCCATCGAGGATCTGGCGACCGTGCGTAGCAGTTCCGAACTGGTCGTACGCCACGCCCCGGGAAATCTGTGGCGGCACATCACCTTCAACGGCGCGCCCGGTTCGATTCTGGCGGATCCCGCACTGCGCGTGGCGATATCGAAGGCCATCGATCGGCAGGGCATCGCGAATGCGATCGAAAACGGTCTGGTGTCCAGTCCGAAGCCGTTGAACAATCACATCTTCGTCCAGGGGCAAGAGGGCTATCAGGACAACAGCCTGCCCTACGACCCCGCGGCCGCGGCGCGCGAACTCGATGCACTGGGCTGGAAACAGCAGGGCGATGTGCGGGTCAAAGACGGCCGCCGCCTCGAGATTCGCGATGTGATGTACAACGACCCCACCTGGGTGCGGGTCGCGCAGATCGTCCAGGGTGACCTCGCGAAGGTCGGCGTGAAGCTGATCATCGCCACCCGGCAACGCCAGGGTTTCTTCACCGATGCGATGATCCCTGGTGAGTTCGATATCGCCCAATTCCAGTTCGCGGGTGACGCATTCCCGTTCGGGAGCATCCCGCAGATCTACGCATACCACCCTGATGACGAGCAGAGCAATTTCGGTCGCATCGGCTCCCCGGAGTTGAACGCACTGATCGAGCAGACCCTCAGTGAATTGGATCCGAAAAAGGCCATCGAACTCGCGAACCAGGTGGACCGCAAGGTTTTCGAAGAGGGCTTCTCGCTGCCGCTCACCCAGGATCCGGGCAACTACGGGGTACGGACCACCGTCGCCAACTACGGCGCTCCCGGCCTGGCCACCTACGACTACACCAAGATCGGCTTCGTAAGCTAGCCGCCCGTCCCGACGAAAGGAGAACGAAACCATGCGGATTCGTTCGACGATAACCCGGCTCGCGATCCCCGCGGTCGCGTTCGGATTGCTGCTGTCGGGGTGTAGTTCCGACACGGGGGTCACGGCGAGCAGTGTGGACATCGGCGGGACCAACGACATCAATCCGAAGGATCCGAGCGAATTGCGCGACGGGGGAAATCTCCGTATGGAGTTGAGCTCGTTTCCTGCGTCGTTCAACTCACTGCATGTCGATGGTGGCGACGCCGACGTTGCCTCGGTGATCAGCCCGATGATGCCGCAGACCTTCACCAGCGACGCGAAGGGCGATCTGTCGATAGATCACAACTACTTCACCGACATTCAGCTGACGAACACCAATCCCCAAACCGTCACCTACACCATCAATCCCAAGGCGGAGTGGAGCGACGGCACCCCGATCACATGGGAAGATATGCGCTCACAAGCGCAGGCCATGGCCGGTGCCGAT
This sequence comes from Nocardia nova, assembly GCF_002933465.1. Classification (GTDB taxonomy): domain Bacteria; phylum Actinomycetota; class Actinomycetes; order Mycobacteriales; family Mycobacteriaceae; genus Nocardia; species Nocardia nova_B. The sequence goes on along the minus strand of NZ_PSZE01000030.1, from coordinate 75,367 downwards.
CGCGGATATCAGGTCGCTTCCGTCAACGGGTTCGATCGCATCGCGAAGGTGGAGCGCGGGACCGACGACCGGCAGGCTGTTGTCACCTTCAGCAAGCCCTACGCCGAATGGAAGGGCCAGTTCACCCCGCTGTACCCCAAGTCGGTCACCGAAAGCACCCAGGCCTTCAACGACGCTGCCCGGAATACGTTGCCGATCAGCGCCGGCCCCTTCATGATGGGACCGATCGATCGGACGCAGAACCGCATTACCCTCGTTCGTAACCCCAAGTGGTGGGGACCCGCACCGAAGCTGGACTCGATCACGTTCAGCGTGCTGGACCACAGCGCCTGGTTGGCCGCGGTGCAGAACAACGAACTCGACTACGCCTATATGTCCGGCCTGGAACTGGTGAGTGCTGCCAAGACGACCCCCGGGGTGGTCGTGCGGCGAACCCCGGAACCGTCGTTCTCGCACATCACGTTCAACGGCGCCCCGGGCGCGCTGCTGTCGGATCCGAAACTGCGCATTGCGATTTCCAAGGCGATCGACCGGCAGGCGATCGTCACTGCGAGCCAGCACGGCATCGTGGAGAATCCGAAACCGCTGAACAACCACATCTTCATGATGGGTCAGAAGGGCTACCAAGATAATTCGACGCCGGTGGCATTCGATCCGAATCAGGCTGCGGCCGAACTCGATGCGCTCGGATGGAAGCTGAACGGCGACGTCCGGGAGAAGGACGGTCGTCGGTTGGTTCTGCGCGATGTGATGTATCAGCAGGACCAGTGGGTCGACACGGCGAAGATCGTGCAGCAGGACCTCGCGAAGGTCGGAGTGAAGGTCGACATCCAGACGGTGCCGGGCACCGGGCTGTTCACCAACGTCATCGACCCCGGCAATTTCGACCTGGCGCAGTTCAGCTGGAGCGGTAGCGTCTTCCCGCTCGGTGCGTTACCGCAGATCTATGCCTACGACCCCAACAACCTGCAGGGCAACAAGGCACGCATCGGATCTCCCGAACTCAATGCCAAAATCGATGAGACCATCTCCGAACTGGATCCGAACAAGGCCATCGAACTTGCCAATGAATGCGACAAGATGATCTGGGAGGAAGGCTATTCGCTGCCCCTCAACCAAGCCTCGGGTACGTACGCCGTGCGGGACAATCTCGCCAATATCGGCGCGTTCGGTCTGGCCACCCCCGACTGGACGAAAGTCGGCTACCTGAAGTGATGTCCGGTACCGGCCATCCCCTGGCCTATCCGGTTCTCACCACGATCGGCGCCCTGGTGACCTGCATCGCCTGGGCGCCGTTCGCCGATTCGGAGCAGTTGGCCATGTTGGCGGCGGTCTCGCTGGTGGTGTTGTCGTACAGCGGGTTTCGTCTCGCGGTGGCGTTCGGGGGGGCGCCGTGGCGCACGATTCCGGCGGGGACGTTCCGGGTGAAGCGGGTACGCCAGCAGAACCGGTTGCTGAGCCGATCGTGGCTCGAACTCGGTTCGGACGGCCGAACTCGCTGGCTGCCGGTCTATTTCGATCCGGCGCTCGTCACCTTGACGGAATCCGATGCCACCTGTGACGCCACCGTGGTCGTGAACGGCCGCCGCCTGTTCGTATCCGGCGCCGCCCGCGACGCCGAGCCGCACGGCCGCCTGATCGACAACCCGACCCGCCCGGACCCCGACGGCCCATCCCACGCGGCCGCGTCCACCCGCCTGGACCGCCGCCTCCTCCTCGACGCCCAATTCGCCGTCGTCGCACCCTTCGCCGGCCTGTTCTGGATCTACGTCGCCGGCGGCGGCCTCCCCGCCTTCGCCGGAGCGACCATGGTAGCCGCCGCCACCGCCACCTGGTTCGCCGCCATCCGCGGGTCGGATCCGAGTTGAGGGATTGCCACAGTCCCGTCGCCTGGACCGCCGATGGACCCTCACATACCATCGGGGGATGAGCGATAGTGGGGGGAATTCGCCAGGTCCTGGCCAAGATTTCTCCGTTGTGCCCGAACAGGTACGCGATGTCGGCGTCTACATCTACGGCTTGGCCGAAACACTGCACAGCGCTTTGGATTCCGCGGCCAAAGACGTTTCGGAATTGCTGACCGACAGTTGGACCGGCGACTACGCCGACGAGTTCTCCGAAGGCTGGACCGAGGTACACGACGGTGGCCGGCAGATCTTCCAGGCCCTCGCCACATTGGCCGAAAGACTCGGCATAACGGCGGAGACGTTCCAGTCGGTCGATGCGAACAGTGCGGCGGCCTTGGACATCCCGATACTGGACTGGACCTGATTGTGGCCTCGCGATTCTCGGTAGACCTCGAGCACCTGGAACACATCGTCTCGCGCCTGTCCGGACTGGCCGCCTTCATCGAGGACCACCTGTCGGATATCGAACAGCGAGTGGCGAGTTTGCAGGGCACCGGCTGGGAAGGCCTGGCCGCCCGCGCCTACGACGATGCCCACCGCGAATGGATCAGCGGAGCACGGGAACTGGTCGAAGGCGTCAAGGATATGAGTGACGCGGCCAAAGAGGCCCATGCCGCCTACACTCGTGCGCTGGAACTCAACTGGCGAATGCTGCAGAGCGGCAACAGATGATCGTCGACTGGCAGACGTACTACGATGCAGCCGCGAAATGCCGCGAATTGGCCGAGGCCATACGCACGGCAGACAAACCGGTTCACGATGCCGCCACAGGGCACTGCGACGGAATGGCTGGGGACGCTCCAGGCTGCAAGGAATGGGGACAGGCATACGACGAGGCAGCCCGCAGCACGTTGCAGGCCTGCGCCAGCCTGGCCAATGCACTGACCAATTACGGCGCTGTCTTGTACGCCCAAGGCTACCACTGGGCCGTCGCAAATAACTCAGATCCTGCCCCGCCCCAGCCGGATATCAGTCAGGTCAGCGAATACAAGGTCGTCTTGCCGCCTTCGGCCCGCGGTACCGGGATAGGGTTCGGCGACAATGGCGGTGCAAAGGCGTTCTTCGATGATCTGTTTCAGGAAGTTGTCAAATCTTTCGGCATGATTCCCAACGGGGACGCGGACAAACTGCAGCAGGCTCACGACACATGGAGGGCCTTCGCTGAGAATCGGACAATATTGGACGCTGCCGATCACATAATGCTGATCTCGGATCTATTCACCGGAATGGACGACAGTACTCACAGATACGAAATACAGCATCATCTGAACGATATACGGACGAGCGCCCAAACTGTCTCACTGGCCGCCGGATACCTGGCTCCACCGATCCAAGACTATCACGAAGCAACTACGACGTTGGCCACAGCCTGCGCCGACGCGATCAATCTGAGCGAAGGTAGCGTGGGCGTCGAAGCCGTTCCGCGACACGGCCGTTCAGGGCGCCTATTCGATGTGGGACTAGCAGAAAGCATGGCGGCGCGCGGCAGCAAGGTGTCCGTCGGCGGCACCATGGACGCGATCCAAAGTGCGTACCGGGCGAGCACAATGCCGATTGTTCTCGGCTTGTCCTCCCTCGATGCCCATTCGAAGGGGGTCGTCGATGCGTTCAAGAGTGTTCCGACAGATGGACTCAACCGGACCATAGACAGACTCTCCGTCATCATCGCAATGCGCGCGGAGATCGACTCCAGTGGGAAACCGGGTGCGCTGACCTATGAAAAGTCGCCGAAGCACGGAAAAGACCAGCGCGGCACCGCCGCACCAGAGCCGACCCATGGCCAGGAAACACTAGAGAACTCGGTGCTTATCAAGCCGACAACAAGCAGACGAGTCGGGTACGACGCCGATACCGGAGAATTCGATGTTTTCGATGAAACACACCCAGAATCGGGCATCTATCACGGACATAAGCGAAGCTGGGATCAGCTCACCCCGGACATGCAGAATGCCCTGGTGAACGCAGGTATCGTCGACAGAAAAGGTAAACCACGATGAACACGTACCAACGACTGGAACCTATCGACCGAGATACCGCTCTGAGCATGATCGACTCGGGGGTATCCGAGTCGGCCAGTGAAGCCATCCTCCGGCTTGCACTGCACGACCCCGACCTGGGGTGGGTGACCGACCGGGCACTGGAGCTGCTTGCCAGTTCTGACTGGCGTATCCGCGCGGTCGCTGCGACGGCACTCGGACACCTCGCCCGTTTGCACGGCGATATAGACAAGGAGCGCGTCGTTCCTGCCCTGCGCGCGCTTCTGGACGATGAGGCAACGGCGGGTCGGGCAGAAGATGCGCTGGATGACATCACCATGTTTGCGCCTTGAGTGCTTCCAGACCATAGCCGACCAGGATGAGCACGGTAGCGCAGGCACTAGGATCACTGCGGGTCGAGCGCGATCACCCTCGGGAGCGTTTGGCTTTCGCGGCGGCGCGGCGTTCCATCTCCTCGCGCTCCAATACCTTCGCCTGCTCCAATGTCGGTGCGGTACCGCCCAATCGGGCGGGGAGCCACCGTGCGCCCGGCGGCATTTCGTAGTCGCGCTGTGCCGCGTCGAGCAGTTTTTCCATGCTGGAACGTAAGGTGGCGGTCAGGTCGTCGGCGGGTTCGGTGGGGGGTATGGGTTCGCCTACCTGGATGTTGATCGGGAAGTTGTGGCGGCCCAGTCGTTTCGGGATGTCTTTGGTCCAGACACGTTGCGCGCCCCAGATCGTCATGGGGATGATGGGGACGCTGGCTTCGATGGCCATGCGGGCGGCGCCGGATTTGAATTCCTTCAGTTCGAAGCTTCGACTGATGGTGGCTTCCGGGTAGACGACGACGATTTCTCCGTCGCGCAGAGCGGTAACGGCGCGGGCGTAGGATTCGGCGCCGGCGGTACGGTCCACGCCGATTGCCTTGCAGTGCTTCATGAGCCAGCCGACGATGCCGTGTTCGAGTTCGGCCTTCATCATGTAGCGGACGTTGCGGCCGGATTCGCGGCCGACCAGTCCGACCTCCATGAAGTCCAGGTACGCCGTGTGATTCACGGCCAGGACCGCCCCGCCGGTGCGCGGGATGTTCTCGCCGCCGACGATGTCGATCTTCAGGCCCTGTGCCCAGAAGATGGTGCGGACCAATCCGGTGAGGACGTCGAAAACGGGCTCTCGCGTCATCGGTGAAACTCCTGGTACTACCGGGCCGACCCTGCCGTCAGGCGTCGGCATCTCCCGCTTCGGCGGCATGACGTGCCGCGCGCGCCTCCGCTTTCGCCTTCGCCTCGGCCGAGTCCATTGCGTCGGCCTCCTCCAGTGTCGGTGCGCCGCCGCCCAATCGGGCCGGCACCCAGTATGCGCCGGGCTCGTGCGTGTAGTCCTTCTGCAGGCCGAGCAGCATGTCCTGCATGGCCGAGCGCACGGTCTCGGTGAGCTCGGCGACGGCCTTCTCGTCCGCCTCGGCGGGCGGGAGGATGGGCTCTCCGACGGCGATCGAAATGGGAGTGTTGGTGCGGCCCAGGCGCTTCGGATGCCCCTTGGTCCAGACCCGCTGCGCACCCCAGATCGTCATCGGGATGATCGGGACGCCGGCCTCGATGGCCATCCGGGCGGCACCCGATTTGAATTCCTTGATCTCGAAACTGCGGCTGATGGTCGCCTCGGGATACACCCCGACCAGCTCGCCGTGGCGGAGATAGTCCACGGCCGCCTGGTAGGAGTCCGCGCCGGCCCCGCGGTCGACCGGGATGTGCCGCAGCACGCGCATGATCGGCCCGGAGATCGGATTGTCGAAGACTTCCTTCTTCGCCATGAACCGGATATAGCGCTTCGGGGTTCGCGCGGGCAGGCCCGCGTAGGTGAAGTCCATATAGCCGGTGTGGTTGATCGCGATGACCGCGCCGCCCTGCGCGGGGATGTTCTCAGCCCCCGTGACGTCGAATTTCAGTCCCTGTACGAAGAAGACGGTCCGGGCCAGGCCGATAATCGTCCGGTATACGGGTTCCACAATTCCGCTAGCGTAGTCGCTGTCACATTTTCGCTACCGACCGCCGCACAGGAAACGAGGTTCAGCGCAGTGGAAAGCCCCAGTCCAGCATCGCGTGCAGGCGGCCGGAAACCACGAGGGGGTATGCGCGTGGCGCTGCATACCGGACGGGCGGCGCGACGCGGCAGGCGGCTCTCGGCGGCGCGAGCAGGCGGTCTGGCGATCATGGTCGCGGGCATCCTCGCCGGATGCGATTCGCAGGTCGGCATCGAGGGCACCGACTATCACAAGCCCGACAATTCCTCCGCGGCAACGCAATCCGCCGCTCTGTCGTCCTCCCATACCCCCGCGCCCGCGCCCCGGGAAACCCCGGCGCCGCCCGAATCCGCGATCGCGGTGGCCCTCGTGACGGCCGATCCGCAGGCCACCGAGGCCATGACCCGCTGGGTGAACGATCTCCAGGAACTCACTCCGGCGGACATGGAAGCCAAGTGCTGGACGATGGCCCCCCGCAACGTCGAGACGATGTACTCCGACAAGTCGGCCATCGAGGCGGCGCTGGCACGGCCGGGCAGCGACAACGGCACCGCCCTCGTGTGGAAGTCGGCGAGCGCAACCGCCGACGCGGTGACCGTCGTCGCCGAGCGAGCGGATATCGCCACCGGATATGCCTGCCCGCGGGTCTACCCCGCCGGCGCCGAGATCGGTTTCGGCACCAGCAGCGAGGCCCAGACCGCCGACGCCCGCCACGTCGTCCGACGCTATCTGTCACGTCAGACAGGACATCCGGTCGACGCGGCGGACCAGGAAAGCTCCCATCCGCTGCTGTGCACCGCCGACACCGCCTGGGATCCGAACGGCAGCGGACGCACATCGCGCCCGCCGCTGGCCACGAATGCGGCCAAGCTCGCCACTCCGACCGCCTTCGCCGACCAGTCGCTCAGTTCCACCGCTCTGAACAGCACCTACCTGTCCATATCGGCCACGGTCACGGCCGGCGGCAGTCAGCAGGAACGGACATACACCGTGAAGGCGACAGACAACGGATACTGCATCGGCGACGTTTCGGCCTGATGCGTGGAAAGCGGGCCGGCATCGTTGCGGTAGCCCGCGACCGCCCGAGCCGGCAGCGGCGCGACGACGGCCCGCCTGCCCTCAGACCAGTTCGGGGACGCGCAGATGCGCGAGGGCGACTTCGAAATCGCCGACTTCGAGCACGTCGACGCCTGCTCGACGGGTTCCCTCGCGGCGCAGGGCGGCAAGCTGCTCGCGATTGCGTTCGACCGCGTCGATGCTGTCGAAGGTCTCGCACGCGACACCGCGTCCGCTCGACCGATCGACCAGCAGACTGGTGCTGCAGAACCCGGGGATCTGTTCCAGCTGCGACGACGCCATGGACTTGTAGGTCTCGATCGCCGTGTCGAACCGGCTCGGATCGTCGGACTTCGCCCACGTGAGCTGGGCACATGCGCCTTCGGGCAGGCGATGATCACGGTGCATGACCGCGACCTCCCACTGCTCGACCCGTGCCGACTCGGCACCGAGCAGCCGGACGGCGCGATCACGCAGCGAGCGCACCCGATCGGCGCTCTCGCGCATCATGTCCTCGGACTCCCACGAGGTCGTCGCGATGCAGCGACCGGATCGGCGGTCGACCAGCAACGACATCCCGACGCAGCCGGGCATGTTCTCCAGGGCCGGCATCACCTCGTCGCGCATATGCGCGATTCCGGCGTCGATGGCGGAGAGCTTGGCTTGAATAGTCGTAGAACGTGCGTACACGGTCCCTTCCTCCGTACTCGGGGCAGCGCCCCGGTGGCGCCACCGTGCACCTCTACACTGCGCCGGTGCGACGGCCGAGGCAATAGCGGCCCTGAGGCCGAGGAAGTCCGTTCAACCGCTACCCTGGGTGGCTGGTAGCCGGGTTCAGGAGGGACTTCTTCGTGCAGATCACCAGCGTCGGACATGCCGGATTCCACATCCGCACCGCGGCCGGGACGATCCTCTGTGATCCGTGGGTCAACCCGGCCTATTTCGCGTCGTGGGTCCCGTTCCCGGACAACACCGGGCTGGACTGGGACGAGCTGGGCAACTGCGATTTCCTCTATGTCTCGCACCTGCACCGCGACCACTTCGACGCGAAGAATCTGCTCGACCACGTGAACAAGGACGCCACCGTCCTGCTGCCGGACTATCCGGTGCCGGATCTGCAGCGCGAGCTGGAGAAGCTGGGCTTTCACAAGTTCTTCGAGACCCGGAACTCGGTCAAGCACACGATCACCGGCCGGGACGGGCACGAACTGGACATCATGATCATCGCGCTGCGGGCGCCGGCCGACGGGCCGATCGGTGATTCGGGTCTGGTCGTCTCCGATCGCGAGACCGTGTGTTTCAACATGAACGACGCGCGGCCGGTGGATATGGACGTCCTGCACGAGCAGTTCGGACATATCGATATCCACCTGCTGCAGTATTCGGGCGCCATCTGGTACCCGATGGTCTACGACATCCCGAGCAAGACCAAGGCGAACTTCGGCAAGCAGAAGCGTCAGCGCGGGATGGACCGTGCGCGCAGCTATATCGAGCAGGTCGGCGCCACCTGGGTGGTGCCCTCGGCCGGACCGCCGGTGTTCCTCGACGACGAGCTGCGCTATCTGAACGACGACGGGGAGAACCGCTACTCCGCCGACAACGGCAATATCTTCCCGGACCAGATGGTTTTCCTGGAGCAGATGCGCGTCCACGGGAATTCCGGTGGCGTGCTGATGATTCCGGGCTCGGTCGCGGATGTGCGAGGTAAGGAACTCGAGCTGACCCATCCGTTCGACCCGGCCGAGATCTACGACGACAAGGCTGGCTACATCGAGCGGATGGCACAGCGCATGGCGCCGGTGCTGGAGCGCGAGAAGGCTTCCTGGGCAACCGAAGACGGAACGCCGCTGCTGCCCCAGCTCAGGGAGCTGTTCGAGCCGATCATGGCGCAGAGCGATGTGATCTGTGATGGCATCGGCTATCCGGTCGGGCTGGTCATGGGCGACGAGACCGTGGTGCTGGACTTCCCGAAGCGTCTGGTGCGCGGGCCGATCGAGGGAGAAGGCAAGTACCGCTACGGGTTCCGCATCGCTCCGCAGCTGGTGCGTACCGTGCTGCGCGACAACGAGCCCGACTGGGTGAACACGATCTTCCTGTCCACCCGCTTCCAGGCGTGGCGGATCGGCGGCTACAACGAATTCCTCTACACCTTCTTCAAATGCCTGACCGACGAGCGCATCGCCTATGCCGACGGCTGGTTCGCCGAGGCACACGACGATTCCGCCTCGTGTGAGCTCGCAGGGTGGGAGGTGCAGCGCCGATGCCCGCACCTCAAAGCTGATCTGTCGAAATTCGGTGTGGTGGAAGGCAATACCCTCACCTGCAACCTGCACGGCTGGCAGTGGGATCTGGAGACCGGGCGGTGCAAGACGTCCAAGGGGCATGAACTTCGTTCCCGCAAGTTGTGAGCAAGGGCGAACTATTCGTGCAAATCCTGGACGAATGAGCGGATTTCCGCGCAGACGGCTCAGCTTTGCACGAATAGTTCACCCGTCCGCCCATCAGCCGGGTGCCAATCGTTCGACCTCCATCGCCAGAGCGTCGGTCAGCGAGATCAGCGCCGCCTTCCCGGCGCCGTAATAGCCGACCGCGGCCATACCGCCGACGGTTCCCATCGAGGTGACTTGGAGGATGCGGCCGTGCCCCTGGGCGCGCAGCTGCGGATCTGCTCCTCGGTCGCCTCCTCGACCACATCAGTGCGGTTCGGCGGTGCGGCCCTGCCCGAGGACGCCGATCGCGGCGGCGAGCAACGTCAGTACGCAGCCGGCGACGGTCAGCATCGACAGCCGGGCGCCCGTCGGCGCGACGACATCCAGGACCACCGAACCGATGAGCTGGCCGGACACCGAGGTCAGGCCGAACAGGAGCACTCCGATCCAGCGCACGATCAGCGCCGCCACCGCGATGAAGAAAACCCCGATCGCCCCGCCGAGATAGAGCCACGGTTCGGTGGGAAAGCCGGTGGGCCAACCGATCCGCGCGAGCTGCGCCGCCTCCACCACCAGCAGGCCCACGGTTCCGGTCGCGAAGTTGATCGTGGTGGCGGGCACGGGCCCGCCGACGGTCGCCAGCCGCCCGTTGACCGCCTGCTGCCACGCCAGGCCGAGACCCGCCAGCGCGGGCAGCGCGACCAGCAGATAGGCCGCACCTGCACCGGATCCGGATTCGCCGCCGGACCGTCCCAGAGCGGCGACACCGACCGCTCCGACGGCCAGTACCGCCGCGCCGAGTCGCACCGGCGTCACGGGCGTCACACCGGCCGGGCCCACGCCCACCCGGTCCACGACGAGTCCGCTGGTCAACTGGCCCGCGACCACGGCGATGGTGAAGGCCGTGACGCCGATCGTGGCCACGGACAAGCCTTGACACGCGACGAAGAACGCACCGCACAGTCCACCCAACAGATGCCACCATCGCAGCGGGCCGGTGCGCACCGAGCGGCGGATCGCGGCCACGCCCGAGCGCATCCGCGCACTGAAACCGCCGACGATCAGAAGCAGAATCAGTCCGGAGCCGAAACTGATGACGGCCGCGGCGATTCCGTCGTTCAACCGATCACCGAGATCGCCGTTGATCCGCGCCTGAACCGCCACACCGGCGCCGCAGCACAGGCCCAGCACCACGCCGATCCAGCGCCGCACGTCGGTTCGTTCACGGACTGCGGTCATATCCGCCACGGTAGTTGGTCCGGACGAGCCGATGCCGCGACCCGAATCGCCCGGCCGCCCGGGTCAGCCCCGATGGCCCAGGCCCTCCGGGTCGAAACCGTTGTTGTCCACCGGGACCCAGCCCTTGGCAGCGAAATCCCGATCGGTCGTCCCGGCGCCGACCAGCCCGCGGTTGGAGTTCATATCACTGATCAGCTCGGAGACCGGATGCGAATCGCTGTAGTGATAGCCCTGGGCGAGCGCGAAGCCGAGTTCGGTCAGCACGGCCGCCTGATACTCCGTTTCCACACCCTCGGCGATTACCTGCAAATCCAGCGATTTGCTCAGCGCCGCAATCACTCCCAGCAGCGGCGGCGCCGGCGAATCGGAGCGGATCGCGGCGACGAAGGACTGGTCGACCTTGAGGATGTCGCTGGGGATGGTGGCCAACCGGCTCAGCGAGGAGTAGCCGGTGCCGAAATCGTCGATGGCGATACGAACGCCGCTGCCGCGCAATCGGTGCAGATTCGCGATGGCGGTCTGGGATTCGGCGGCCAATTCGCTCTCGGTGACCTCGAGGACGAGTTGGTCGGCGGGCCAGCCGGTGTCGGCGAGGATGCCGGAGACCCGGTCGGCGTAGTTGGTCTCGGCCAATTCGAGACCGCTGACGTTGACGTTCAGGGTCAGATCGAGCTGGGCGAAGGTCTGTTGCAACCGGGCCGCATCCGCACACGCACGCCGCAGGACCAGCTCGTCGAGGTCGGAGATCAGGTCGTATTCCTCGGCGACCCGGATCAGCCCCTCGGTGGTGACGTCGGGCTGGGCGTTGGACGACCAGCGCAGCAGCGCCTCCACACCGACCGCTCGGGCGCCGTCCTCACCGAGGCTCACGATGGGCTGGTAGTGCACGTCCAGCGCGCCGGTATCGATGGCCTCGCGCAGTTCGACCGCCAGCGGCAGCTGCCGCGACGATTCCAGCACCGTGCGGTTGCGCCCGGCCTGCTTGGCCCGGTACAGGCCCACATCGGCGCGACTGACCAGCAGCGATCCGGATTCGCCGGGCTGCCAGGAGGTGACACCCGCCGAACATCCCGTGGTGACCGCGGCACGCAGCTGTTCGGTCAGCAGGATCGCGGCCTGTTCGGTGGTGTTGGGCAACAGCAGCGAGAACGCATCGCCGCCGTATCGGGCCAGCACCTGATCCGGGCCCAGCAGCTTCGACCAGGCGTCGCCGACGCGCTGGAGTACGGCATCGCCGGCGCGATGGCCGAGATGATCGTTGATCTTCTGGAACCGGTCCAGGTCGACCAGGACCAACGCGAGTCCCTGACCGGTCCGCCCGGCATGCCCGATGGCGCTGTTGAGCGCGCGATCGAACCCGCGGCGGTTCAACAGCCCGGTGAGTGTGTCGATATCGGCGTCCGAGGCCATCCGGGTGAGGATGCCGACCACGATGCCGGCGCCGACCGTGATTCCGGCCGGGATGATGCCCGACCACCAGGGCAGACCCCGGGACGGCACCACCCACAGACAGAGCACGACCGCGAGCGCCACATGCGCCCCGGCCAGCCGCCAGGTGAAGAAGATCGCGGCATCCGCGGCGACGAAGACGTAGAAGGCGGCGAGCGTGATCGCGCCGATGGTGTTCGGGAACCAGTGCACGGCGATGGTGACCAGCACCGTCGCCATCACGACATACCCGTGGTGCGCCCAGTGCGGCTGGCGAGGACCCCAGATCAGCAGGCTCACGCCGAGCAACAGCGCGACCACAGCGGCCGAGCCGACCAGCGGACGGTTGCCCTCGTTCCCCGGTGCGATGGCAGTGATCAGCAAGCCCAGGACCCCACCCATGACGTAGAACGCCCCGGTGGTCCGAGCCATGAGCATTGCCGTCGCCAGCGCCGATGCCGCCCGAACCTGCGTGCGGATATCGCCGCGAGACCCGAGTCCTCGCACGCCATCCAGCCTAGACAACGCGGTGCATAGCAGTAGTGACAACCGCCGGATTCGAGGCCGAGGTCACCGCGGCGGTGCCGCCATCACTACCGCGGCGGTGCCGCCATCACTACCGCGGCGGTGCCGCCATCACTACCGCGGCGGCTCGAGCACCTCGCGGCCCACGAACGGGACCAGCGCGGCGGGCACCCTGACCGAGCCGTCCGCCTGCTGGTGATTTTCCAATAACGCGACGATCCACCGAGTGGTCGCGAGGGTGCCGTTGAGGGTCGCGGCGATCTGTGGCTTGCCGTTCTCGTCCCGGTAGCGCACCGACAAGCGGCGGGCCTGGAAGGTGGTGCAGTTCGAGGTCGAGGTGAGTTCGCGATAGTTCTGCTGGGTCGGCACCCAGGCCTCGCAGTCGAATTTGCGGGCGGCCGAACTGCCGAGATCGCCACCTGCCACATCGATGACCCGATACGGGACCTCGATCGCGGCGAGCATCTCCTTCTCCCAGTCCAGCAGGCGGCGGTGTTCGGCGTCGGCGTCCTCGGGCCGGCAGTAGACGAACATCTCGACCTTGTCGAACTGGTGTACGCGGATGATGCCACGGGTGTCCTTGCCGTAGCTGCCGGCCTCGCGGCGGAAGCACGACGACCAGCCGGCATAGCGCTTCGGCCCGTCGCTCAGGTCGAGGATCTCGCCCGAGTGGTAGCCGGCCAGCGGGACCTCCGAGGTGCCGACCAGGTACAGATCGTCGTCGTCGAGGTGATAGACCTCGGCCGAATGCTGGCCCAGGAATCCCGTTCCGGCCATGATCTCCGGCCGCACCAGCACCGGCGGGATCATCATCGTGAAGCCGTTGGCGACCGCGCGCTGGGCCGCGAGTTGCAGCAGGCCCAGTTGCAGCAGGGCGCCGTAGCCGGTCAGGAAGTAGAAGCGGGCGCCCGAGACCTTGGCGCCACGTTCCATATCGATCAGCCCGAGCGCCTCACCGAGGTCGAGATGGTCGCGCGGGGAAAAGTCGAATTCGGTGGGAGTGCCCACTGTTTCGAGCAGCACGAAATCGTCCTCGCCGCCCGCGGGCGCGCCCTCCTGCACGACGTTCGAGATCGCGCGGTGGGCGGTGTCCAGTTCGGCGTCGGCCGCGTTCTCGGCGGCCTCGGCCTCCTTCACCTTCGCCGACAACTCCTGCGCATGCGCCAGCAGCGTCGCGCGCTCATCCGGGGACGCCTTACCGACCTTCTTACCCAGCGTCTTCTGTTCCGCGCGCAGGTTGTCCGCCGTCGCGACCGCGGCGCGGCGGGCGGCATCCGCCTCGAGCAGGGCATCCACCAGCGCCGGGTCCTCACCGCGGGCACGCTGCGAGGCACGGACCGCTTCGGGATTCTCGCGCAGGAATCGGAGGTCGATCATGGACAATCAGCCTAGTGGGAGGTGTCCACCGCATTTTCTGAGGATCCGGTGAAATCCGAACCGATCATGGCAGGCCCCGTGCGGGGCCTGCCATGATGGACGGCGATGTCCTCCGACGATGGGGCGCCAGCGGCGCCGGAACCGGGAAACGAAGAATCCGACACGCCTCGCCGCAGGCGTGCCGGGGCGAAACGTCGCCGCCCGTTGTCGGGCGCCGGAAATCGCTTGGGGCAGGATGGCAAGGCGTTGCATCCGCATCGGCTGCGGTGGGGATTGCTCGCGGTCGCCGTCGGTGCCGTGGTAGCGGCGCTGGTGACGCTGTCCATCTCGGGGTTTCGCAGTTCGCACGGGCTGGAGGCGCACGATCCGGGATCGGGCAAACCGCCCGCCGGCCGTGCCGACGCCGCCTTCGGCGCCGCCAAGACCGGCGACTGCCTCACCTGGACCAGCACCAAAACCCTGGACCTGACCAAGGTCAACTGCGCCGACAAACATCTGTTCGAGGTCACCGCCGACATCGACCTGAGCAAATATCCGGGTCGCGAATTCGGGCCGGGCTCGGCCTTCCCCGATTCGCTGCGCTTCGGCGAGCTGCGCGACGAACACTGCGCATCGGCCGCGGCCGCCTACCTCGGTGGCCGGCTCGACCCGCGGGGGCGGTTCGTGGTCGGCATGGTCAACCCGGGTGAACCGGGCTGGCGCAATGGCGATCGGACCATCCGGTGCGGGTTGCAGTTGGTGAGCGCCACGGGCAGCGCCACCCAGCAGACCGTGGGGCGGGTGCGCGACAGCGACCAGTCCCGCGTCTTCGATCCGGGCACCTGCATCGGCATCAATCAGAACCTGCCCACCAACGAACCGGTCCCCTGCGGCCAGCCGCACGCCTATGAGGTGATGTCGACGGTGGATCTCGGCACCCACTTCACCGGCGGCCCGCCGGCCAACGCCGATCAGGACAAGTTCATGCAGGACGAATGTGGCCGCGCCGCAGGCGATTACCTCGGCGGTCAGGACGTGCTGATCAACAAGACGCTGACCATCTTCTGGGACAACCTCGACGCCCGCAGCTGGCTGGTCGGCAGCCATAAGCTGAATTGCCTGGTGGGCAAGGGCTCTCAGGACGGTTTCGCGACGATCACCGGATCGGCCAAGGGCGATGTGCTGATCGACGGCCAGGCGCCGGTGCCGCCGCCGAGTTCCGGGCGTTCCACCCCGGCGCCGCTGCCGGGTGCGGCCCCCGCGCCGATTCCGCCGCAGCGCTGACGCCATGCCGGTGTCGATGTCGGAGAGCCGGTTCGAAGAACTGGTCGGCGATGCGCTGGATACGATTCCGCCCGCGCTCACCCAGGCGATCGAGAACGTCGTGGTGTTGATCGAAGCCCGCAATCCGGAGGATCCGCATCTGCTCGGGCTGTATCACGGCATCGCCCTGACCGACCGGGTGGACAGTCAGTACGGCGGCGCGCTGCCGGACACCGTCACCATCTACCGCGACACGATTCTGGAAATGTGCGACGACGAACGGCAGGTCGTCGAGGAAGTGGCCATCACTGTGATCCATGAGATAGCTCACTATTTCGGGATTGACGAAGAACGACTGCATCAGTTGGGATGGGGCTAGTCTTTACGCGCGTAGCGGGTAAAGTCGAATCGATTCGTGACTCGAGGGAACCGAACCGGGGGCCATCGCGTCCAATCATCTCGTAGGGGGAATTCTCGTGGTTCCACCGACGGGTCTGCCGGATCCTCTGTGCCGGAACAGCACTGGGGGCTCGGGCAGCCTCGACACTTGCACAGCCGCCACAAGAAGGAGTTCGAGTCATGGTTGGTTTGCTCGGTGTACAGCCCGAAGTCGTCCTCGCGGCCTCGGCGGAACTCGATCTGCTCGCCGAACGTCTCACGGCCGCCACCGCTTTGAGTGGTCCGGCCACCCACGTCGTCCCCGCCGGCGCCGAAGAGGTGTCCCTCGCCGCGGCAACCCATCTGAACGAGGGTGCACTCAGCCACGATCGCGCGGCCGCGCAGGCCATCCTCGAGTTGCATCACGCGGCCGCGATCCTGCGCCAGCAATTGGCCTCCTATATCGCCCAGGACGCGGTCAACGCGGCCGGCACCGCCGCCATCCAGTTCTGACCGGCGCCGATCCTTTACCACACCATTCGTTCAGGGGAGAGACAATGACTGCAGGGATCACCGGAATCTACTGGTTGCCCCGGCTGGCCGAGGGCAATTCGAGTTTGCTGACCGCGGGTCCGCATGCCGTTCCGGCCGCTGCCGCGGCCACGGCATGGGGTGGGCTGACGGCGGCGTGGGTCGATGCGACCGCGACCGTCACCCGGGTCATGGCCGAACTAGGTGTCGGCATGATCGGCCTCAACGGCGCCGTCGCACTGACCAAACTCGCCGGCTTCACCGGCTGGGCCGAACAGCAGGGCGTGCAGGCGGCGGCGATGGCGGCCAAGGCCTCCGCACACGCCACCGCCAATACCGTTGCCACCCTTGCCATGCCGAGTCTGCCGGAGATCGCCGCGGTGGACGCCGCGCGCGTCGCGGCGCATGCTCACGGCGGCGATCTGGACGGTAGCGCCGAGGCGGCCGAAGCCGCCAAGGCCGCACTGGATGTGCAGGCCGCCCTGGTCATGGACACCTACGAGTCCACGGTCGAGGCCATGACGGCGACTCCGGCCGAATTCCTGACGCCGCCGCCGATCGCGGCGGGCGCCGGACTGGCCGACAACGGCTCCGAGGCGGCTTCGCAGAACACCAGCAGTGACCCGGTGCAGACCGCCATCGGTGTGGCGCAGGCACTCGCGACCGATCCGGGCGTGGTCAGTGCCGCGACCCAAGCGGCCAATGTCGCCGGATCGGTGGCCTCGACGGGTGTGTCCACGGTGGGCAATGTGGCCGGTACCGCGATCGCCGCGGCCACCAGCCATGCCGCGCCGGCCGCGAGCATGTCGCCGATGATGATGGGCGGCATCGGTGGTGTCGCCGCCGCCGGTGGGGCCGCGACCGCCACTCGCGCCGTGTCCTTCGGTGGAAGCACCGTCGGCATCGGCAATGGCGCCGGCACGCTGCAACTTCCCGAGGGCTGGGGCGCCGGCAGTGTGATCGGTGGTCCGGCCGCGACCGCGCCGGTGGCGGAGACGGCACCCGTCGCGCAGATGGGCGCACCGGCGCCGGCCCGCGCGAACAACGCTGCCGGTAACCCGCTGCTGGGCCGCCAGGTGAACAGCGACGATGACGAGGGCGAGCACCAGGGCAACGATTACCTGCGCGGTGAGCACTTCGCCGACGGCCGGGTCATCGCGCCCGGTGTCATCGGAGCGGACCCGGTCGCGGGAGCGCGCTAAGTGACCGTACTCGGCGCCGGCCGCGGGCCGTCGATGCTCGAGTCCGTCGTGTTGTCGCTCGACGAGATGCAGTTTCTGCTCGAGAAACTGGAGATCGACGAGGTGCCGGTGGTGCTCGATGCGATGGGCCGCTACGACAACGTCGTCGACCACGACCGGGCGATGACCGCGGCCGCCGAATCGCTCACCGCGCGTGAGTTACTCGTCGACGGAGTCGTCCATCACGACCTGGAAGACCGGCTGCGCGGGCTGTACCGCCCGCACTGGGTGATCTCGATGCGCTGGTACGTCGGCGACCGAGTGAACCGATTCTGCCTCGCCAAGGGCGACAACCTCGACGTCGTCGCCCTGCGCGGGCCGAATTCCTACAGCATCGACGAGGCCGGACACGACCTGCCGGGCACGATCATGGCGGCGCTGGGTCCGGCGGAGGCGCTCGAGCTCAGCGGAATGAACGTCCTGACCGAGGAACTCAAGCCGATTCTCGGTGATGCCGGGGACGCCGCGACCACCGCGCAGCGCCTGGGCCGAGTGGGGCGGCCGCCCCGCGACGCGCAGGCGCTGGCCTCGGCGCTGGTCGAAATCCATTCACACGCTTCGATCGTCGGTGTGGTGTACAACGATGCTAGCCGCGACATCTCCGACGGGATGATCGCGGTGTACAACACCCGCAACGGGCGATTCATCGGGGTCACCACCCGCTCCGACGACGAGGTCATGTGGACCTCGCTGGCAAGCGGGACACCGGGCCGATTGCGGACCGCGATCAAGGACCTCATCGAAAAGCTACCGCTCCGCGAGGACTTCAAGCCGACGACGCGCGGAGTCGGCTAACCCATCGGGTCGTCGGCGTTCGGTTCGACCTTGTATCCGAACGGCGGGGTGTAACGGCCCCAGCGGACGCAGGTCCAACCGCCGTCGGCGGTCGGTGCCAGTTCGATGGTCTCGGTGTTGTCCAAATGGTTGTTCGTCGTGAACGGCGGTGCGACGCCGGTGAGTTCACGGGCCGCCAGTCGCATCGCGGCGCCGTGACTGACCAGCAGCACGTCGCGCGAATTCGAACCGGGGAGCAGGTAGGCGTCCCGGAGTTGTTCCAGCACGGGCAGATACCGGTCGAGGACCTCCTCGCCGGATTCGCCGCCCGGCAGCCGCGTATTCAGCTCGCCCAGATGCCAGGACCGGTAGACACGCTGGAATTCCCGATGCGCCGCTTCGGAATTCTGCCCCTCCAGTTCGCCGACCTGTACCTCGTACACGCCGTCGACCACCTCGGCCGCCACACCGGTCACCGATTCGATATGGCCTGCGGTTTGCTGAGCACGCAGCGCCAGCGAGGAGTACAACCGCACCGGCGGTACCGCCAACCGCGCGGCGAACGACTTGGCTTGAGCCACACCGCGTTCGGTGAGCGGTAGACCGGGGACGCGGGTATCCAGAAGTTTCGCGACGTTGCCCTCGGTCTCGCCGTGACGGACCAGCACCAACTTGCCGGAACCGCGGACGGGATCGCGGGTCGCACCGGTTTCGGTCATGAGGCATCCACCCCCCTTTTCACATCGTCCAACCAGGCCGCCGCCGGCTCGTCGGCGGGCGGCGGCGAACCACTCGGTGAACTGGCCGGCCACGAGCCCAGATAGCGGATCCGCCCGGCGGTCCGGTGCAGCGCTTTCAGGGCCTCGGCGACGGCGGTGTCGTCGATATGGCCGACACAATCCAGATAGAAGCGATAGGTACCCATCCCGGTGCGGGTCGGCCGGGATTCGATCCGGGTCAGATCGACACCGCGAGTAGCGAATTCGGCGAAAACCCGCATCAGCGAACCGGGTTCGTTCGCCAATTCGAGCACCACCAGCGAGGTGCGGTCGGCGCCAGTACGGGCCGGCGCCTCGCGCGGTGGAGTAACCAGCACGAAACGGGTGATGGCCTGGTCGTGGTCGGCGACGCCGGTGGCCAGTTCGATGAGGTTCAGGCGCTGACCGGCCAGCGTGGTCGAGACCGCGGCATCGGCATGGCCGGCCACGACATCCTCGGCCGCGGCCGCGTTGGAGGCCGAGGTGTACAGCGCTGCCTGCGGCATCCGCTCCACCAGCCACAACCGCACCTGCGCGGCCGCCACCGGATAGGCCGCGACGGTGCGCACCCGCGACAGTTCCATACCGGGTTTCGCCACGATCGTGAACGCCACGTCGAGCTCGGTTTCGGCGATGATCTGCAGCCGCGGACCTACCGCGAGGGCGTCCAGTGTCGCCGAGATGGAACCCTCGACCGAGCTCTCGATCGGCACCACCGCGCCGTCGGCCGCACCGGACCGGATCATCTCGAGTGCCGCTCCCTGACTGGGCGCGGCGATCCGCTCGACCGGCTCGTCGAAGGCCCCGTCCGATTCGAGTCGGGCCAGGGCCATCTCGGTGAAAGTTCCCGACGGTCCGAAATAGGCGATACGCGGCACGGATACGACATTACTGGCAGTTGGCAGCGCGCTCGCCGTTTGTGCGTACCCAGCGGTAACAGCCCAGGTCGTAGCGGCGGAGCGATCAGGGGGTCAGCACCCGCAGCGCCGCCGTCACCGCCTCCACCCGTTCGGTTTCGACGGCCAGCAGCACCTCGCGCAGCGCCTGAACGGCCGGCGCGGACAAGCCGCGCAGGAATTCGATATCGGGGCTGGTCAGTGCCGTCCGGATGTTCTCGCCGCACAACGCGGCCACCGTAGCGGCGACGATCGCCACCGCCCGCTCGCCCGAGGCGGTCGCGGCGACGAATCCGGTATCGGAATGTGCCACTCCGACCAGGAATTCGGCGACGCGCTCATCGGGCAGGGTCAGGTCGAGCACCGGCGCCTGGGGATTCGCCGACGGCGGCCGGACCAGCCCGTCCACCAGATCGGACGGGCCCGTGGTGGGCACGCTCAGCGACAGCAGAACGGGTTCGGAGGCAGGCGTCGAATCGTGCGGCACATTTCCACCGTAGCGAGCGCAATGCTTGCGCAACGACGGGCCGTGACTTAGCTTAGGTTTACCTAATTATTCGCCATATCCATCCTGGGTCTTTGACTGGAGGTCTGTATGCGCCGCACGATCACGTCCGCCGCTCCATCCGCCGCAGAGCGGATCCGCAGTGCGTGCGCCCATGCCGAGAGTTCCGTACTAGCCCTGCCCGGCACCGATCCGATTCCCACTACCGTGCATCATCTGCGGGCGTGCGGCGATGTGGTCGTCGCCGTCGCGCGCAATTCGGCGGCGGTCGCCGCCGCGGCGGCCGAGGTCGGTTCACCGGGCGTGCTGGAGCTGGCCGACCACGCACCCCTGGCGTTGCGCGAGCCCGTGCGTGCGCTCGTCTGGCTGCGCGGGCGGGTGCGGGCGGTACCCGGACATGCCCAGCGCGCCTTGGCATCTCAGGTCGCGAGCGAATATCCGCATCCCGGACTGCTCGATGTCGGTCACACCAGCACCCTGCTGCGAGTGGTGCTGGAATCGGCCGTCGTCGCCGATTCCGCCGGCGCCGAATCGGTCTGCCCGCACGATCTGCGCAGCGCCGACGCCGACCCGTTCTGGGAGCTGGAGGCGGCCTGGTTGCAACATATGGACTCCGATCACGCGGATGTGATCGCCCGGCTGGCCCGCCATCTGCCGGTCCGGCTTCGAGGTGGTTCGGTGCGGCCGCTGGCCATCGACCGCTACGGCGTCACGCTCCGGGTCGAGGGACCCGACGCCGATCACGATGTGCGCCTCCCGTTCCACGCGCCGGTGGACGATGTGCAGTCGCTGAGCCGCGCGGTGCGGATCCTCGCCGGTTGCCCGTTCTTCGACCGCATGCACGGCTCCGATCGCTCCGCCTGAGAGCACGGCCGGATACGCGGCTCGCGGCGGAGCACCCCTAGATTGTTCCTATGGTTCCGGGTGATCGTTTCGCAGCTACCTGGCCCGATCCCACTGCGGAGCGCGACCGGTTCGCAGTCCGGGTGGAGATCGCGATCGTCCTGGTCGTCACCTTCGGGACGAGCGGGGCCGGTGCGGCACTGTCGCTGCTGGAAAGCGCGCTGGCACCGGGCGGAATCGGCGGGCAGCAGGTCGCGCTGAATCCCTCGCGGGCCGCGCAGTCGACGATCGATCTGCTGTTTCAGCTGTTGAGCGTCGCACGACTGATCGGCTGGGGTGCGCTGGGACTGTATCTGTTGTGGCGCAGCGGAATCGGGCCGCGACTGGTCGGGCTGGCGCGGCTGCGGTGGCGTGGTGACGTGGTCCCCGGCCTCGTCCTCGCCGCGGTGATCGGCCTGCCCGGACTGGGTCTGTATCTGGCCGCCCATGCGCTGGGGCTCAGCGTGACGATCGTGCCCAGTTCCCTGCACGACCACTGGTGGCGATTGCCGGTGCTGGTGCTCTCGGCCATCGCGAATGCCGTGGCCGAGGAGATCATCGTCGTCGGGTATCTGATCAGCCGGCTGCGCACGCTCGGATGGTCGGAGAACCGATCACTGGCCGCGTCGGCGCTCCTGCGTGGCAGTTATCACCTCTATCAGGGGTTGGGCGGTGGCCTCGGCAATCTGGTGATGGGGGTGATCTTCGGCCGGTACTGGCAGCGGACCGGACGGCTGTGGCCGCTGATCCTGGCGCACGCGACGATCGATTCGGTCGCCTACATCGGCTACACCGCGTTGCACGGCCACGTCTCCTGGCTGCCGTAAGATCGCGCGACCTGCGGGAATCAGCCACATTCACCCCCGCGGACGCATTGTGCCGACCGGCACAACGCCCCGGTCAGTACCATCTCGGTGGTGAACGGCGACGACCCCCAGCAGTATCCGCGGACCCGCCGGGTGCCGCCGCCGGATCGGCACGGGCACGATCCGCGAGTTCCGCCCGGTTCCGGACGGCCGATGCCACCCGGCTCGGGCCGCCCGCCGACTTCGGGTCGTCCCCCCGGCTCAGGTCGGCCGCTGCCGCCCGGATCGGGCCATCCGCCCGGGCGCCCGCCGATCGAACCGACCCAGGTGATCCGCCGCGACGGCAGCAATCCACCGCTGGCCTGGTCACAGGTGCCGAGCAGTCCGGCCCGGCAGCGCGGTAACCCGCCGCCCTTCGACCACGGCGTCGCACCCGGCGGCGAACCGCCCACCCACGCTCCGACGCAGCGCCCGGTTCCGTACCGGGAACCACCGCCGCCGCCCCCGGCGCGTCCCCGCCGCACCGAACGCCCGCCGCGCGAACCACGGGCGCCGCGGGCCCGCCGGAAACGGCATTGGGGCAGGTGGTTGCTGATTCTGCTGCTCATCATCGTTCTGCTGCCGGTCGCCGGGGTGATCTATCTGGATCGCTCACTGCACCGTATCGACGCTCTGTCCGCCGGCTATCCCGACCGCGTCGCGCAGACGGCCGGCACCAACTGGCTGCTCACCGGATCCGACACCCGCGTCGGTCTGACGCCGGAACAGGAGAAGGAGCTGTCGACCGGCGACAGCGCCGATGCCGGTGGTGAGCGCAGCGACACCATCATGCTCGTGCACATCCCGAAATCCGGTGCGCCGACCGTGGTGAGCTTGCCGCGCGATTCGTATGTGAGCATTCCTGGTGTCGGCAAGGACAAACTCAACGCGGCATTCGCCGCCGGCGGCCCGAAATTGCTGGTGCAGACCGTCGAGAACGCGACCGGCCTGCGGATCGATCATTTCGCCGAGATCGGCTTCGGCGGTTTCGCGGGCATGGTCGATTCACTCGGCGGTATCGATATGTGCCTGCCCGATGCGATCGACGATCCGAAGGCCGGCATCGACCTTCCGGCGGGATGCCAGCATCTGTCCGGCCCCCAGGCACTCGGCTTCGTGCGTACCCGCGCCACGCCCCGAGCGGATCTGGACCGCATGAACAATCAGCGGCTGTTCCTTTCCGCACTGCTGGAGAAAGCGACCAGCGCCGGTACGCTCGCCAATCCGTTGAAGGTGTGGCCGCTGGCTCGCGATGTGGCGTCTTCGCTGCAGGTCGACAAGGGTGATCACATCTGGGATCTCGGCCGGTTGGGCTGGGCGCTGCACGGTAAGACGATTGCCACCACCGTGCCGATCGGCGGTTTCACCGACGAGTCGGGCTCGGGCAACGTGCTGCTGTGGGACAAGGATCGGGCGAGCCGATTCTTCGATGCGCTGGCACACGACCAGGCGATCCCGGACGATCTGCTCACCCGGTAGCGTCGGGGGCATGTCCGGTACCGGCCCCTTCCCCGAACTCCTGCGCGCGCAGATACGGCACGAATTCACCGCCTCGCAGCAATATCTCGCCGCCGCCGTCTATTTCGACGCGCAGCGGCTGCCGCAGCTGGCACGAATTTGCTATATGGGCGCGGAGGACAAACGCGCCCATGCCCTGCGGATGGTGCAGTATCTGCTCGACCGGGATGTCGCCGTCACGGTCACGGGTACCGACGAGGTGCGTTCGGAATTCGAATCGCCTTCGGCCACCGTGGAATTCCTGCTGGCTCGCGAACGGGAGCTGACCGATCGCATCACCACGCTGACCCGGACCGCCCGTGATGCGGGCGATTATCTCGGCGAACAGTCCGTCCGCTGGTTTCTCGAAGACCAGCTCGAGAAGGTGGCTCGGCTCACCACACTGGTGGCGGTCTGCGAGCGTGCGGCCGGCAATCTCTTCGACATCGAGCAGTTCGTGGCGCGCGAGATTCCGGCCACACGAGCGCCCGATGCCTCCGCTCCGAAACCCGCGGGAAGCGCGCGGCGATGAAATGCGGGCAAGTCCGAAATCGCAGGCAGTCGACGAATTCACCGAATGCGGCCGCGCCGCAGGGGCGACGCCGACAACTAAGGCAACACTTGCCTCATTAAGGGTGTACTTGGATGACAGCCGAACTTGACCAGCACTAATGTCGGGCCCATGTCCAGCCACTCCGATTTCTCGCACAGCAAATTTCACGCCCTGCTCCACGATCAGATCAGGCATGAATTCAATGCCGAGCACCAGTACATCGCGATCGCGGTGTGGTTCGACAACGCCGATCTGCCGGTTCTGGCAAAACACTTCTATGCCCAGGCCATCGAGGAACGCAATCACGCGATGATGATCGTGCGGTACTTCCTCGATCGGGATATGAGCGTCGAACTCTCCGGAGTCGACGCCGCGGTTTCGCAATTCGAGAATGTGCGCGAGCCGATCCAATTGGCGCTGCGGCAGGAGAAGACGGTCACCGAGCAGATCATCCAGCTGGCCAGCACCGCCCGCGAGGAGGGCGACTACCTGGGCGAGCAGTTCATGCAGTGGTTCCTGAAGGAACAGGTCGAAGAGGTCGCGCGGATGACCACACTACTGACCGTCGCCGACCGGGCCGGATCGAATCTGTTCGATCTCGAATATTTCGTCTCCCGCGAGATGAGTGGACCGAGCGATGCGTCCGGGGCGCCCTCGGCGGCCGGCGGAAATATCTGACGCCGCACGAATAGCGAAGCGATGAGCTCGGCCCATTGTCCAGCGGGCCGAGCTCATCGTCGTATGGAGCCGGTGCGGAAAGCTTGTCCCGCAGCGGGTTTCGCTAACGCAGGGTGACCTGCCGCGAGCGCAGCCCGTCGCGCGAGCGCCGCTCGTCCGAGGTCAGCGGCGCGTCGGAGGCCAACGCGTCGGCGAGTCGAGCACCGAATTCGGTTGCGGGGGTGACCCATTCACTCGGGTGGCGTTCGCGATCCAGATCGAAGACCGGCACCAGCAGGCCGTGCGTGCGGAACGAGCCGGCGAACCGGGAACCGTCGCCCAGGTGCAGTCCGCCCGCGGCGTGTACACGCGCGAGGGCCAGCATCAGGGCATCCTCGTCCTCGGGCCGGACCCAGCGTAGATGCGCCTTCTCCCCGGCATCGACCCACCACGCCGCGCCCACGGATTCGGCGCCGAGAGCCAGCCGGTCCGACGGCATGATCGCCTGATCGGCCTGGTCGATCGTCGCGGCGACCTGCGGATCCGGCGTGACACCCTCCGGGACCCACCACTGGAAGTTCTGGTGGACGGTCAGATCCAGAGACGCCTTGGGGTCGATCACCTCGGTCAGCGGGGGCACCGCGTCCTGGGCGGCCTCGCTTGCCGCGGTGAGCGAGGCGCCGGGTTCGGCGGCCTGCGTCCACAGAATCGCGGCGGCCAGATCGGCGGCCGGATTCTCCGACTGGAACTGCACCTGGGCACCGACGAAACCGGTCGGCTCGTCACCGGCGCGGACCAGGGCGGCGACGGCGCCGGGCAGCACGGTGGCCATGGTCACCGGGCGCTCGGCGGAAACGCCGGCGGCGAGTTCCAGGGTCGCGGTCGCCGATGGAACGAACTCGCGGAGTGCGACCAGGTCGCATTCGGCGGCCAGCCCGGCGAAGGGGCGCGTCACGGCCGAGGCGGCCCGCTGTTGCGCCGCACGACGTTCGGCGAGGCGCTGAGCCCGATTACTGTCGGGCTTGGGACTGTTGCGCTTGCTCTTACCCACGAACGCAGAACCTACAGGTTCCCGCGGCCACCGCCGCGCAGGGGCGCACCGAATCTGCCGCGCAGGGGCGCACCGAATCTGCCGCGCAGGGGCGCACCGAATCCGCCGCGCGGGACGTATCGAGTCGGCCGCCGGTGCCGCCCGGGTGGATCAGATACCGTCCAGCACGGTTTTGGTCCGGCCGGGGTGGTTGGTCGCGACCCAGCTGACGCCCAGCTCCGCGCACAATTCGACATCCTGGGGATCGTCGACGGTCCAGCAGTAGGTGGCGCGGCCGGCGGCCGCGGCCTTGTCGACCAATTCGGGATGTTCGCGCAGGGTTTTCACCGACGGGCCGACCGCGGTGGCACCCACCGTCGTGGCGGCGCTGCCGCCCAGGTAACGCGAGGATTCGCCGAGCAGCACGGTCGGCAGCAGCGGCGCGGCGCGGCGGATGCGCCAAACCGCGGTGGCGGCGAACGACATCACGACCGCCCGGGAATGGTCGGCCGAGGCCGGTGTGGCGATGCCGAAGCGCTGTAATTCGGCCAGCACCTTGTTCTCCACCAGCGCGCCGTAGCGGACCGGATGTTTGGTCTCGATGAACAGTTTGGTCGGCCGGCTACGCCAATCCAGTACCAGCGTGATCAGCTCGCTCAGCGTCAGCACGGGTGCGGGGTTGCCGTCACCGCCGAAGTCGAGTTCACGCAACTCGTCGAGGGTCATCTCGCTGACCAGGCCGGTGCCGGACGAGGTGCGGTCCACGGTGCGGTCGTGCACACAGACCAGGTGACCGTCACGGGTCAGCCGGACATCGCATTCGACACCGTCGGCGCCCTCCTCCAATGCCAGCTCGTAGGCCGCGAGGGTGTGTTCGGGACGGGTCCCCGACGCACCCCGGTGCGCGACCACGAACGGTGCGCGATTGCCCTGGCTCACTTGGCCATGACCTCCTCCTGTTCGACGCGCTCCGCTTCGGTGTGCTCCGCTTCGGTGTGCTCGGCTTCGGTGTGCTCGGCTTCGGTGTTCGGTACTTCGATGTGGTCGCCGGCCGCCCGCTTGCCGGTTTCCGCCGCCGCGACCGGATGGACGGGCTCGATCACCGGCACCGCAGGACCCGTCGCGGGCAACCAGCGCTTGGG
Organism: Nocardia nova; assembly: GCF_002933465.1. Lineage (GTDB taxonomy): Bacteria > Actinomycetota > Actinomycetes > Mycobacteriales > Mycobacteriaceae > Nocardia > Nocardia nova_B. The sequence continues at coordinate 48,476 of NZ_PSZE01000030.1, read as the reverse complement.
CATCCGGATCCGGCCGCGCAGATCACGACCCTCGCACATCCGCAGCACCCACAGCGACAGCACCGCCGCCGCGACCGCGACCAGATCGGTGTAGACCGTGAAGATCACACCGTCGGCTTGGCCCTGCAGCGTATCGGCCGTGCGCCAGAACAGCGAGGCAATCACCATCACACCGTTGAGAACCCAGACACACCACCAGACCCGCACCGCGCGCAGCGTGCGCTGATCACCACCCAGCTGACGGACCAGTTCGGTGAGGAAAACGCCCGGCCAGACCAGATTGACCACCGGAATGAGCCCCCCGCACAGCAGCGCCCGCAGGGAGCGGGGATCGCGGCGGCCGTTGTCGGCATAGGCGCTGCGGCGCGCGCGGACCAGCCAGCCGATCAGGCCCACCGCGGTGACCAGCGCGCAGATCAGCGCGGCGACCGAGGTCGCGTAGACGGTGAGGTCGGAGAAGAACAGCAGCAGCGGCTGGATCAGCCGGGTGCGGTTGCGCAGCAGAATCAGATAGCGGCCGAATTCGGCGACCGCCGAGAGTCCGAACAGGATGACGGTGGCCGGCAGCAGACCGGCGACGCGTTCGGTCAGCCAGTGCAGGACGGCCTGGACCCGGTTCTGCGGCGTGGCGGCGATGTGCGGTGGCCGGTCCTGCAGTCCCCAGCGCGGAATCTCGGTGTAGCGCGGGGTGGCCGGATCGATCACCGAGGCCGGACGCGGACGTTCGCCCCGCGGGCTCCGCCCCGGTGGGCGGGCCACCCAGCGGTAGTTACGCCGTTCCGGAGGCGCGTCGACGGGCGCCGGTGACAGCAGCACACCGCGACAGCGCGGGCACCAGTGCATCGGGGTGCCGTGCACCGCCCAGCGGGCGCCGCACCGGGCGCAGGGTTGCACGACCGTACTCACCGGGCTGCTCCCCCTTCCATCCAGTCGACCTTCATCATCGGGTGTGCGGTTGCGTTCGTGGTGTTCGACGGCTCGTCAGTAGATTTTCGCCTGGTGATCGCCCGAGGCGCTCAGTGGGCGGCCGGCCTGCTGCCAGGCGACCATGCCGCCGACGACCTGGTAGACCTCGAAGCCCGCGTACGCCAGATACTTGGCGACCTCGATCGAGCGCCCGCCGTGCCGGCAGACCACGTAGATCTCGGCGTCGTAGTCCAGTTCGTCCAGGCGTGCGGGCACGTCGACCATTGGAATGTGCAGCGCGGCCGGCGCGTGGCCGAGCTGCCATTCGTCGTCCTCGCGGACATCGAGCAGGATCGCGGACCGGGTGCCGGCGCCGGATCCGGCACCCGCCGACGGTGCGGCGTCGAATTCGGCAGGCAGATCCTGGACCGGCACCGAGGGGATTTCGGAGCTCGTCACAATTGACGATCCTGCCATGTCCCCCGGATCGGCGGGGAGACCCGGCAGTCGATCGCCTGGGTGAACTCCAGGTTTGTTCCAGCCGTCGATATCGTGCCGCACACCCGGGGCAAACTGACCTGTGTATATCTCACCCCAGTTATCCACATAATCCACAACCTCATCCACAGGTTGCGACTTGCGAGACCGGTCGGTTCGCATCAACCGATTCGGGAAAACGGAACCGGGGGCCGCTCCGGGACTCCCCTCCTCGTCCCGGAGCGGCCCCCGCCGCCGCCTGCGGGCCTCTGCGCTGGTCAACGGCGTGTCACCGGCCGCTACGAGAACCCGACACATACTTGGACGGGCGGTCTGACCGATCGGTTCCCTCCCTTCGGCAAAAAAACGACAACACTAGCGAGAAACCGAAATACCGAGCTTGACGGCGGGCAATCGGTAGCCTGACGCTATGGACGCGAGCAGGGCGTTACTCGACACGTTGGAATTGGATACGGCCGGGCTCAACACCGCACTCGCCGAGGCGACCTGCCTCGGACTCGTGGTCGACGCTGCGGACGCACGACTTCGAATCGACTTGGAGGTGCTCACCCTCCCCGTTAACGGTCAGCCCGCCGACGGCCGGGTGTCGCTCACCCTGTCCGGGGTCAGCCGAGTCGCGGCATCCCTGCGCCAGCAGCGCTGGGACGATCTGGAACCGCACATCTTCCCCCTCACCCTCGACACCCTCGGGGATGCCATTGCCGGATTCGGCGGCGGCGCCCTGCACGGCTGGGATTTCATCGACGTCGACGACAGCGGCTGGGCGCTGTGGCGCGAGCTGCTGAGCTTCGACACCACGATCAGCGATCGGACCCCTGCCCACGTCCTGGAGTTCTCCCAGCAGGAGGGAACCGATCCCCGCGAACTGGATGTGCGGGTCTGGTTCGAGGACGTCACCATCGAGACCGCCGACGGAAGTCTGCTCGGTCTCGACGAATTCGTGGCCGGCGCGCGGCGCTGGTGGAAGGCGCACGACTCGTGCGATCCGCGCACCATGCTGCCCGACGTCGCACCGCCGATGTAGGCACGGATCGCGCCGCCGAAGTGGCGGAACCCGGTATCGCCGATCCGCGCGACATGGGCGCCGACATGCGTTCAGCGTGAATAAATCTCCGAACCGGGGCATATCTCGGGCATGCGCCCTCGATCCTGGCCGCGCAGTCGATTTCGGGCCGTGGGAATCTAGGGTGGACCGGACCCGGTTGCATCGAGCGGGTGTACGAATGAAGGTTGGTGTGCTCGACAAGACCGGGTACACGCGCCGACATCATGAGGAAGGGACATCGTGGCTGAGTACACGCTGCCAGATCTGGATTACGACTACGGCGCCTTGGAGCCTCACATCTCCGGGCAGATCAACGAGATTCACCACTCGAAGCATCACGCCGCATACGTCGCCGGCGTCAACACCGCGCTCGAGAAGCTGGAAGCCGCGCGCGAGGCCGAGGACCACGGCGCGATCTTCCTGCACGAGAAGAACCTGGCCTTCCACCTCGGTGGTCACGTGAACCACTCGATCTGGTGGAAGAACCTGTCCCCCAACGGCGGCGACAAGCCGGTCGGGGACCTGGCCGCCGCGATCGACGACCAGTTCGGATCGTTCGACAAGTTCCGCGCGCAGTTCACCGCTGCCGCCAACGGCCTGCAGGGTTCGGGCTGGGCCGTGCTGGGTTACGACACCCTGGGCCAGAAGCTGCTGACCTTCCAGCTGTACGACCAGCAGGCCAACGTGCCGCTCGGCATCATTCCGCTGCTGCAGGTCGACATGTGGGAGCACGCCTTCTACCTGCAGTACAAGAACGTCAAGGCCGACTATGTGAAGGCGTTCTGGAACGTCGTCAACTGGGCCGACGTGCAGGAGCGCTTCGCCAAGGCCGTCACTCAGGGCAAGGGCCTCATCTTCGGCTGATACGCCTCTCCGTCAACTCAGGCCATACCGTCCCGGTATGGCCTGAGTTGCGTCGAGGGCCGTGTTTCGACCGTGTTACCTGCGATTTAGCACTCTCTGGTACTTGTGTGCCAGACATTGTTCGAGTCATTCTCGGGTACTCCTATCGCACGATAGGCCGAGGACGGGCTCGCTCACCGCGGAGCCGCCCCCGTTGACAGTTCGGGAGGCATCCGATGCGTACGAACAATCCGGTTGGGGTCACGCCGTTCCAGGCCCGCGGCCTGCTGCGTGGCTTCGTGATCTCCGGGCGCTGGCCCGATACGACCAAGGAATGGGCGCAACTGCTGGCGCTCGCGGTACGGGTGGCGAGCCTGCCCGGCCTGCTGACCACCACGACGGTCTTCGGAGCGCGCGAAGAACTGCCCGACGACCCGCATCCCGGCACCGTCGGACTGGTGGTTGCCGAGGGGCCGGTATTGGGCGAGGAAGCGATCGAGCCGGGGCGCTTCGCCGATCATGTACCGCCCGCGCTGATGATGTTGCATCCGCCCTCGGAGACGAATCCGTCGCTGCCCGAATGTGTCGGCGCCGCGTCGGGATGCGTTCTCCTGCCGGGCATTCCGCATCTGGGGCTGGCGCACCGGGCGGCGTGGGTGGAGGCCGAACTCGACGGCACGGTCACCTCCATGGTCAGCCGCGTGGGCGTGGACCCGATCTCGGATCCCGATACCGCGGTGCTGGCCATGCTGCTCGCCGCCTGAGGTCCACGACGCCTCGATACCCGTGACACGGCGGTCCGAACGAGGTGCCCAGCCCCGGCGAAATCCCTTCGACGGGTACCCGAAACTTTTCGGCCGCATCGCCAAACTTATTGCGCGCATTGCGATTTCGGAAACAGAGAGTTGGCAGCCGGGTAGGGGTAAGGGTAGGCTGACAGACAGCGAAGGGGAGTAGCCCGCAATCGCATGGTCGACATACTGATCCGCTGGGCGGATCCGGCCATCCGAACCGGTTTTCCGGTGGGCGAGACCTTCGGCCGACGACAGACCGTTCATGCGGCGTCTCGGCTGAGGGCGCCCGTCTTCGGCCGACACGCCGGAGACCTGGGAGCCGATGATGATCGCCGCGATACTACTGAGCTTCGGCGTGCTCTTCGTCGCCGAACTCGGCGACAAATCGCAGCTGATGGCCTTGACCTTCGCTCTGCGCTACCGCTGGTGGATCGTGCTGGGCGGTATCACCGTCGCGAGCGTGCTGGTGAATGTGATCGCCGTCGGCGTCGGACATTTCCTCGGAGCGGCCCTGCCCACCGAATTCATCGCACTCTGCACCGGCATCATCCTGCTGGCGGTCGGCGTGTGGACGCTGTGGGCGGCCCGGCACGAGGAACCCGATCCCGACGAACCAGAGACCACCGGCCCCGCCTCCCCCGGCCGCGCCTTCCTCATCGTGATCTCGTCGTTCCTGCTCGCCGAACTCGGCGACCGAACCATGTTCGCCACCATCGCCCTGGCCTCCAATCACAACTGGGTGGCCGTCTGGGCGGGTTCGGTCGCGGGCATGGTCGCCGCCGGCGGTCTCGCCATCGCTATCGGCATCACGGTCGGCAAGCACATCCCGGAACGAGCGGTCGCCGTCGCTTCCGGCCTACTGTTCCTCTACATCGGTGCCGCTACCCTGCTCGGCGCGATAGCACCGGAGCTGGGCAGACTCGGCGAATACTCGCTCGCGGCGGTGGTGCCGCTGCTCGGCGGTGCGCTGTGGGGCCTGCTCGGGCGCCCGAATCGGCACGACGAGGAGCCGGCGGAACCGCATTCACTGCACGGACGCTGAGCGGCCGGCAACCCGGCCCGGTTCGGCTACCGCCGACAAATCGCGGGCCAGACGGGCCGCGGCCTCGCGCAGTTCCGGCGGCTCCAGGACATCGACCTCGAAACCCAGGCGAACGATGCGGACCGCGAGCCAGTCGAGGTCGTCGCCGGCCACCATCAGTACCGACCAGCCGTCGCGATCGTCTTCGACGCGGCCGACCTGGGGCGGAATCAGGTCGCGCACCCGGGCGGAGTCGGCGTGCACGCGGATTCTGGCGAGGTGTCGGTACGGCGCCTCGGCCACCGATCGCTGCACGTAGCCGACCGGGTCCGGATGGTCGCGCGGGCGGAAACGCCAGGTCGTGGCCCGCACCTCGCGCATGCGGTCGAGTCGGAAGGTGCGCCAGTCGTCGCGGTCGACATCGCGGGCCATCAGATACCAGCGCCGGCCGGTGGTGACCATGCGGACCGGTTCGACGGTGCGTTCGCCGGCGGTCCCGTTGCGGCCGGCATAGTGGAAGCGGACCCGGACGGCGTCGCGGCAGGCGCGGGCGAGGGTCAGCAGCAATTCGGCGTCGATCTCGATTCCCGGACCGGCCATGGTCTCGGTCGCGTCGTGGACCGCCCGCACCTCGGCCCGCAATCTGGGCGGCATCACCTGATCGAGCTTCGTCAGTGCCCGCAGCGCCGCCTCGCCCGCGCCGGCGACAGTTCCTCCGGTGGCCAGACGCAGCGACACCGCGGTGGCGATGGCCTCCTCGTCATCGAGCAGCAACGGCGGCAGCCGCGTACCCGCGCCGAGTTGATATCCCCCGCCGACACCGGCCGTGGCCTGGACGGGATAACCGATCGCGCGCAGACGCTCGACGTCGCGACGCACCGAACGATCGGTGACGCCCAGCTCGGCGGCCAGTTCGGTGGCCGTCCAGGACGGCCGGCGTTGCAGCAGGGCCAGCAGCCGCAACACCCGTTCGGTGGTCGCCTCGGCGGTCATTCGCTCATCGTGGCACAGATCGCGGAAGGAAACTGTCCGCTATTCGCGCGAAGCTGTGCCCATGACCGACTGGAACAACCTGCTGCGCGAGCAGATCGACTGGCACTGGACCCACCAGCTCCGGCCTCGGCTCGACGGGCTCACCGACGACGAGTACAGCTGGGAGCCCGTGCCCGGCTGCTGGAACCTGCACCCGCGCGGCGACGGCGGTGCACCGATCCAAGGTGGTTCCGGCGCGATGACCATCGACTTCGCCTTCCCGCCGCCGGAACCCGCGCCGTTCACGACGATCGCCTGGCGGCTCGGCCATGTGATCGTCGGCGTACTCGCCGTGCGCAACGCCGCGCATTTCGGGCGCGCGGCCACCGACTACTATTCGTTCGAATACGCCGAGACCGCGAACGACGCACTGGCCCAACTCGATTCGGAATATGACACCTGGCTGGGCGGCATCGAATCGCTGGGCGAAGACGGCCTCGACCGTCCGTGCGGTACGGCCGAGGGGCCCTATGCCGAATTCCCGCTCTCGGCACTGGTTTTGCACATCAATCGCGAACTGATCCACCACCTGGCGGAGGTCTGCCTGCTGCGCGACCTCTACCTGCACCGGAACCGACAGGAGGCGAGCTGATGGCCCGCGATGTCCAGATCACCTTCGACTGCGGCGATCCCGCGGCATTGGCCGCGTTCTGGGCCGACGCCCTCGGCTACCGGCTACAGGATCCACCGCCCGGATTCCGGACCTGGGACGAGGCGCTGGCGGCCATGAACGTGCCGCCCGAACGACGCAACGACGCTTCGGCGCTGATCGATCCCGAAGGTGCCGGTCCGCGGCTGTTCTTCCAGCGGGTGCCCGAGGGCAAACAGGCCAAGAACCGCGTACATCTGGATGTGCGGGCGGCCCCGGGCCTGCGCGGCGACGAACGGATGGCGGCCTTGGAGGCCGAGGCCGAGCGGCTCGTATCCCGCGGCGCGACCAGGCGGCAGCGTCACGAACCGGCTCCCCCGCTGGGCAACGGGCATATCGTGATGGCCGATCCGGAGGGCAACGAATTCTGCCTCGACTGAGTCGGCATCCCGTGGTGGTTACCAGGGATCGAAATGCTGCCGCGGATCTGTGCGACCGAGGGCACCGGGGTCGGCGGGCACGCCGCCGAACAGATCGCCGCTGCGGCGGACCAGCTCGAGCATGGGCTCGCGCAACTCACGCAGCCCGTCCAGATCATCGGCCGCCACGTGGGTGGTCACCATGGCGCTGAGTGCGGCCACCATGGTGCGGCACGCGAAGCGCTGCTGATCGGTGCGGGCATCGAGAATGTCGGCGACGAGCGAGACGAACGATTCCTGCAGTTCCGCGCGCCGTGCGATCGCCTTGGGCCCAGCGGCGTAGACCTCGACGAGGAACAGGCGCGCGTAGGCCGGTTCGGAGGCCAGACCGTCGAGGTAGGCGTCGAGCAAGGCGCCGATCGGCGGGTCGGCCGGGCCATCGGGCCGCGAATCGGGCTCGCGCGCAGGATCTGGTACCGATTCGCGGCCGTCAGTGCCGGTCCCGGCGGACCGATCCGACACCGGCGGCAGCACGTCCTGGATGCGCGCGATCAGCAGTTCCACCGCGCGCTCGTAGGCCGCTTCGAAACAATCCTCTTTCGAGCGGAACTGCTCGTAGAAGGTCTCCCGCGACACACCCGCTCGCTTGAGCACCGCCGCGACCGATGTGCCCACATAGCCGTGCGCGGCCATCGCATCCGCCATCGCCGCGAGGATTCGGTCGCGCTGGTCCTGGACGACCGTTTCCCGCGGGATTCCGTGCCGGCCCCGAGGTAGCCGACGGTCCGCGGGGGCCGAGGCGGTCATGTGACTACTCCATCGATAGATCGCGTACCGGTTCGCAAACGAAACTAGCTGGTTGTCTTCCATTCTGCGCGGTGCCGGCTCCGCACGCGGCGCACCCCCGGCTGTGACGGCACCCACGCCCGATATGGTGCTGTTGACGGAAGGCCAGTACCCATCGGGCCGTCACTAACGAGAGGACCAAACACCGTGGAGATTTCGGGCTCCGCCGCGATCATCACCGGAGCTGCGTCCGGTCTGGGCGCCGCGACCGCAAAACGCTTCGCCGACCAGGGTGCGACCGTATTCGGTCTCGATCTGGCTCAGTCGATCGAACGGGCCGGCGACAGCGTCCCCGCCGGTGTCACCCTGATCCCGACCGACGTGACCAGCAACGACGAGGTCGCCGCCGCGGTGGCGAAGGTCGTCGAATCCGGTGTGCCGCCGCGCATCGTGGTCAACTGCGCCGGTGTGGGCTGGGCGGGACGCATCCTGTCCAAGAACGGCCCGCACGATCTCGAGCTGTTCCGGACGGTGATCACCGTGAATCTGCTGGGCACCTTCAACGTGATGCGCCTGGCCGCCGACGCCATCTCCAAGACCGAGCCGGTCGACGAGTACGGCCAGCGCGGCGTCGTAATCAACACCGCGTCGGTGGCGGCGTTCGAGGGGCAGATCGGCCAGATCGCCTACTCCGCCTCCAAGGGCGGCGTCGCCGGCATGACCGTTCCGGCCGCGCGCGACCTGGCCCAATTCGGCATTCGCGTCAACACCATCGCTCCCGGCATCATCGACACCCCGATGCTGGCCGGCGTCACCGAGGAGTACCGCAAGGGCCTCGAGGCCGGTGTGCCCTTCCCGTCGCGCCTGGGCCGTCCGGACGAGTACGCCCAGCTCGCGCAGTACATCACCGAGCACGACTACCTGAACGGCGAGACCTTCCGCATGGACGGTGCGCTGCGCATGGCGCCGCGCTGACACTGGGTCGTGGGGGCTTCGCCCCCACACCCCCCAGCCCGACACCAGGACTCGGGCCCGGTCCCGGTAGGACACTGCGCCGCGCCCGGCACGGCCTTCGGGCGCGCGGTCCGAACGAGGCGAACTCGTCCGATTCGCATGGCTCAGGCGCCGAAAAAGGTAAGCTCGCACGGGCTTCCGGGCGAGCCTTACCTTACTTCCGGCGGTGCGGTCAGACGGTCTGCGTGAGCCGGTCCGCCAGCAGTTGGGCGAAGTGGGCCGGATCCTTCAATTCGCCGCCTTCGGCGAGAATCGCTGTGCCATAGAGCAATTCGGCGGTAGCGGCCAATTCTTCGGACTTCTCGGCCGTGTCCTTGCTCGCGGAGTACGCATCGCGCAGCCCGGTGACCAGCGGGTGGTCCGGGTTGAGTTCCAGAATGCGCTTGGATTCCGGGAGGGCCTGGCCGGACGCGCGGTACATGCGCTCGAGCTGCGGGGTGAAGTCGAAGACATCGCCGACGACACAAGCCGGAGAGGTGGTCAGGCGGGAGGACAGGCGGACCTCCTTGACGCTGTCGCTCAGCGTCTCCTGCAGCCACTTCAGCACATCGCCGAAATCCTTCTCCTGCTGCTCACGCAGCTGTTCGGAGGCCTTCTTCTCCTCCTCGGTCTCCAGATCGACCTCGCCCTTGGCGATCGACTGGAACGGCTTGCCGTCGAAGTCCGGCACCGAGCCGACCCACATTTCGTCGACCGGATCGGTCAGGATCAGCACCTCGAGGCCCTTGGCCTTGAATGCCTCCATATGCGGCGAATTCTCGATCTGCTGCCGGGATTCGCCGGTCATGTAGTAGATCTTGTCCTGGCCCTCGGCCATGCGCTCCACGTACTGCGCGAGCGTGGTGGGCTCGGAATCCGAGTGCGTCGAGGCGAAAGACGAGACCTGCAGGATGGTTTCGCGGTTGTCGAAGTCGGAGAGCAGGCCCTCCTTGAGAACTCGGCCGAATTCGTTCCAGAAGGTCTGGTACTTCGACTCTTTCGCGGCATCGCCGTCGCCGGATTCGGCCGATTCGGCGCTCTGCAGATCCTTGATCGTCGACAGCACCTTGCGCACCAGGCGCTTGCGGATCATCTGGATCTGCCGGTCCTGCTGCAGAATCTCGCGCGAGACGTTGAGCGACAGATCCTGCGCATCCACCACGCCCTTGACGAAGCGCAGATACTCCGGCATCAGCTCTTCGCAGTTGTCCATGATGAACACGCGGCGCACGTACAACTGCACTCCGCGCTTGTGCTCGCGCATGAACAGATCGAACGGCGCGTGCGACGGGATGAACAGCAGCGCCTGATATTCGAACGTGCCCTCGGCCTTGAGCGGAATGACCTCCAACGGGTCGTCCCAGGCGTGCGAGACGTGCTTGTAGAACTCCTTGTACTCCTCGTCGGAGACGTCGCTGCGCGGGCGCGTCCACAGCGCCTTCTGCGAATTGAGCGTCTGGTCCTCGAGGATCGTCTTCTCGGTCTTCTCCTCGCCCTCACCCTCGGTGACGGTGCGCTCCACTTGCATTCGAATGGGCCAGGAGATGAAGTCCGAGTACTTCTTGACGATCTCGCGGAGCTTCCACTCCTGCGTGTAATCGAAGAGGTGATCGTCCTCGTCGGCGGACTTCAGGTGCAGCGAGACCGCGGTGCCCTGAGGCGCGTCGTCGAGGGTTTCGATGGTGTAGGTCGAGCTGCCGGCCGTGGACTCCCAGCGGGTGCCCTCGGACTCACCCGCGCGGCGGGTGGTCAGCGTGACCTTGTCGGCCACCATGAACGTCGAGTAGAAGCCGATACCGAACTGGCCGATGAGGTCCGCGGGAGCGGAGCCTGCGGAGCGACCCGAAGAATCGGCGGCGGCTCCTTTCATTTCCAACAGCTGGCGCCGCAGTTCGGCGGTGCCGGACTTGGCCAGGGTGCCGATGAGATCGACCACCTCGGCGCGCGACATGCCGATGCCGTTGTCGCGGACGGTCAGCACCCGGGCGTCCTTGTCGACCTCGAGTTCGATATGCAGATCCGAGGTGTCGACCTCGAGATCCTTGTCCCGGAACGACTCGAGCCGCAGCTTGTCCAGCGCGTCGGAGGCGTTCGAGATCAATTCCCGCAGGAAAGTGTCCTTGTTCGAGTAGACCGAGTGGATCATCAGTTCCAGAAGCTGATGGGTCTCGGCCTGAAACTCCAGTTGTTCGACGTTATCGGTCACGTGCAGATATTACGACGGATCGCGGGTGGCTCGCGAAAGTCGGTCATCGCGGGAACCTCGGCATCGGCGCTGTGCGCGCGGGGTTGCGCGGGCGCCATCCATTCCCGCAGCACCTGAGTCGCGCGCACATCGTCCTCGTTGTATTCCAGCAGCCGGGTGCGCTGCGACAGATCGGGCGCACCGTCGTAGCCGACCGCCAGGCGATACCAGCTCATCGACGCCTCGCCGCCGGCCTCGGGGTCGCGCCAGCCGAATCCGGCGACCGGAGCGATCTTCTTGAGTCCCTTGCCGTTCGGGCAGATGAACTGCTCCGACACCGCCTGGAACATATCCACCCACTGCGGGCTGTCGACGAAGGCGCGGATCTCGTCCTCGGTGGGAACCCCGGGCCGTCCGGCGAAGCGGCGCGCCGATTCGTAGAGCCACTTGTCCTCGGCGGTGCGTGAGTAGCAGTAGGCGGCGAACGTCTTACCCGCCGCGGCCGCGTCGGCGCGTACCGCCATCAACCAGGTCCAGAATTCGGCGAACGAGCGGGCCTCGTCGGCGGTCGGCAGCGGGTCCCAGGTGAAGAAGGGGCGATACACACCGTCGAGCAGGGTGCCCCACAGGTAGGCGCCGTATTCCTGGTAGCTCTCCAGGTCGACGTCGACCTCGACGTCGGCCCGGGTGACCCGCACCCGATCCACGCGGCGAACCAGCGGCGCGCCCGAGATCCAGGCGCGCGCGGTCACCACGGTCTCGGCGAACGGCTCGTACTGCCAGTCCTCGGGTTCGTCCGCGCTCCACTCGGCCAGGTCGTCGATGGTCTGCACGCCGTGGCGGCGCAGCAGTTCGGCGCGGGAACCGGGTGCGACGAGGCTGACGTCGCGATGGGCCGCCAGCCAGCCCTCACAGCTCACCGCGGGCGGTTCGGTGATACCCGTTCGCTCGACGATCGGCGCCCGGGTCCACCACGGGCACTGCCGGCATTCCGGCACCTTCGACGGCACGGTCGGCAGCTCCCCGCGCACCACCGCGATGCGGTCGGCGTAACGCCGGTCGTACTCGTCGAGCACCGGGCCCAGATCGTGCACCAGGATCCGGTCGAAGTGATAGCCGATCGCCCCGCCGACCAGGGCGGGACTGGCCAGCCCGTGCCGCTGCAACATCCGGTAGAGATGGGCCAGCCGCTGCTGGTCTCGCGGTTGGGTGCGGACTCGGACGTGCCGGTCGGGGCGCGGATCCCAGTGGTACAGGCCGGAGGTGGTGGGGTGGAAATCGGCCGGATCGGGCTGGCGCGGATCGGTCACCTTGTGGTTGACCACGATGATCGGGATATAGCCGCCCCGATCGGTGTCGCGCAGCAGGATCTCGCAGCCGCCGCGACGGCCGGTATCGGACTCCTGCGGCAGCAACGCACCCCAAATGCGCTGCGCTCCTTCCGAACACGCGCGCAGCGTGGCCTCGGCGCGGCCGCTCGCGTGCTGGTCCGGATCGATGATCACCCACGCCTGCGGATCGGCGGCGACGAGTGTGTCGCGGACCTTCGAGCGATGCGCGGTGGCGGCGTCACGGCGCTGTTTGACCCCCGCGTCCTCGGGCACCCCGAGCAGCCGTTCCGGATGGGTGGCGTCCAGATGCAGCCGATGCCGGCATCCGACCAGTGCGCGCGCGTCGACGTAGGCGATTCGCGGCGGATTCTCGCCGGCCTCGGCGGGTGCCGAGATATTCGCCGTATCAACCGAAACCTGCTGCGCCCGTTCCACTTCGGCGGGCACTACGACGGTTCGGCGAGCAGCAGCCCGCCGCTCGTCGCCTCCGCCGTCTTCCTCGCGACCGTCCCGGTCGCCGCTGCCCGAATACACGTAAGCAGTATGGTCCCTACCTCCGACACTCCCGCGAACCGCCTGCGTGCCGGGTGTACGCGGGCCGCTACCTCGGCACTCGCGCGGCCCGGGCTCGGATCGCCACGCAACCGAACCGCGGACCGGCCGCCGCGGCGGCGCCCTCGGGTCCGCATCCCGCTACAGTTGGCGCAAACCGTGTGGCATGTGGGTATATCAGCATGACGGAACTTCGTGACGGAGGGCTTTCGATGGGGTTGTTCACCAAGCGCAAGCGGCGTGCGGACCGCAAAGCCGAGGCGAAAGCCCTCAAGCACAAGGCCGCGATGGAGGCCAAGCTCGGCGCCCGCAACGAACGCAAACGCCAGCGCGCCGAACTCCGCACCCAGCGCGAGGTGGCGAAGGCTCAGATCGCGACCTTGAAGGCAGAGGAGAAGGCAGCCCTCAAGACCGCCGAACGCGCCGACCGCGAACTGCTCACCGCGAGTCAGGTGAAGAAGTATCTGGGCGTGGCGCGCGTGCTGGTGCCGGTGCTGGCGCCGCTGGCCTACCGGGCCGCCACTTTCATCCGCGGTCAGATCGACACCCGCCGCGCCCATCGGCTGGGTATCGGCATCGGCGAACTGGGCGACTTCACCGGCCACGGCGCCCGTCTGCAGGCCCGCATCACCGGTGTCGAATCGACCCTGGCCGGTATCGAGAACTCCGGTGACAAGAGCGGCGAGACGCAGAAGTTCGTGGCCGCCACCCGCGACCGGCTCGCCAGCCTGTCCGCTGCCGTGCGCACCGCCGAGCAGATGCCCACGCCGCGCCGGCGTGCGGTGCACAACTCCATTTCGCACGAACTGTCCGGCGTCGAAGCCGATATCCTCGCGCGCCTCGGCGTGCACTGACCGACCGTTTCGCCATGCTGCATCGTGCCCGGCCCGCGACCGGATCCCCGCCTTCCCGGCGAGCGGTCCGGCGGCCGGGCATCGATGGGCTGCGGGGCGGGCTGGTCGGTGGGGCGGTGGTGGTCCTCGCGGTGGCCGCGCACGGATGGGCCGACGGCGGCTATCCCGGCTCGGCGACGCTGGCGCTGCTGCTGCTGAGCGCGGCGGCCACCGGAACCTTCGCGTCGATGCTGCCGTCCACCGGCGGTGCACGTGGCCGGACCGGCGTCCTGGCGGCACTCGGTGGCGGGCAGGCGGTTTCGCATATCACGCTGAGCCTGTTGCCCACCCATCGACCCGGTGAAACATCGTGCGGGAGCGGCCTTTCCGGCCTGATCTCGGTCTTCCCGAGCAGCTGGATGACACTGGCGCACACGCTCGCCACCGTGGTGTGTGCGGTGCTGATCGTGGCCGTGGAACGGCTGTATGCCGCTGTCTCCCGATCGGTCCGGGCCGTCACCACCCGCCCGCGACCGCCGGTCGATCTCGCCACGCCCCGGTGGCGGACCTCCGCACGGCAACCGTGGCAGCAATGGCGCGCCGGCGCCCTCGGCTCCCGCGCACCCCCGGTACTCGCCTGAACCGATCCTCCATCACAGGCAATTCCTCAGGCATTTCGCCGAGTACCGAGAAAGTCACCCATTGTGAGTTCACGCATGTCCATCTCACTGTCGCGCGCCCTGCTCGCCACGGGCGCCGCCGCCGGTCTCGCCCTGCTGGCCTCCGGCACCGCGGCCGCGCACGTCACCGCCGACGCGCCCGGCGCGGCCCAGGGCGGTTACGCCGTCATCACCTTCCGCGTGCCGACCGAATCGGCGACGGCGTCCACCACCAAGCTGACCGTCGCGCTGCCGCAACTGTCCGCGGCCCGCACCGAACCCGTTCCGGGCTGGACCCCCAAAACCGAGAAGAACGACAAGAACCAGTTCACCTCCGTGACCTGGACCGCCAACCCGGGCACTCCCGGCATCACCCCCGAGCAGTTCCAGCGCTTCGCCGTCTCGGTCGGACCCCTGCCCAAGCAGGACAAGATCAACTTCCCGGCCACTCAGACCTACAGCGACGGCAAGGTCGTCAACTGGAACGAGCCCATGCCCGCCGGCGGCGACGAACCCGAGCATCCCGCTCCGAGCATCACGCTGGCCGCCGCCGGATCCGACGACGATCACGCCGGCATGTCGAGCGCTACCGGCGACAAGTCCGCCGGCGACGAGTCCGACTCCGACAACACCGCGCGCTGGCTGGGTGGTATCGGACTGGTTCTCGGCGCCCTCGGTGCCGCGCTCGGACTCGGCAGCCTGATCCGGAGCCGGCGCGCATGATGCGCCGCATCCTGTTCGCCCTGGTCGGCGCGCTGGCGCTGGGCGGACTGACGATCACGGTCGCGGGCCCGGCCGCCGCGCATTCGACGGTGGTATCCACCGACCCCGCCGACGGCGCGAAAGTCGAGACCGGTCCGGCGCGAGTGAGTATCACCTTCAACGAGAATCTGCAGCCGAGTTTCCCGTCGCTGACCGTCGTCGGCCCGGACGGGAATCTGTGGTCGAAAGGGAAGCCGGTGGTGGACGGCCCGACCGTCAGCGTCGAGGTCGGTGACCTCGGCCCGGCCGGCACCTACACGATGGCGTACCGGGTCACCTCCGCCGACGGCCATCCGATCAGCGGCACCCGCAGTTTCGAGCTGACCACGCCCGGCCACGGGACACCGGGGCCCAAGGCCGACGCCAAGAGCGGCAACTCCGGCGGCGGCGGCGATTCCGGGGGCGTACCGCTGTGGGTGTTCATTGTGGCCGCGGTCGTGCTGTTCGGCGGTGGACTGGCCTTCGCGCTGTTCGGCGGTCGCTCCCGACGGCCGGGCAGCGGCGGCAAACCATGAGGCCGGGGACGGCCGGCAGCAGATCGACCGCACTGCGTTACGCACTGCTGCTGGTCGTCCCGGCCGCCCTCGTCGGTGCCGCCGCCGGATGGGCGCTCGCCGCACCCGATCCGGTCCAGGCCGAGGCGCCGGTGCGCACCCTGGCCGACGGGCTGGGCGCGACGGTTGTCGGCCTGGCCGCGCTGCCACGCCTGCACGACCGGCTGCGGCCCGCGTGGCGGCTGCTGGCCGTCTTCGGCGGCCTCTGGGCGGTCGCGGAATTCGTGCTGCTGGCCGCCGAGGCCGCGGAGGTGGTCGGGGTACCGCTGACCCGGTTGCGCGCCGGTGATTTCGGTGACTACCTCGCGCATGTCAGCGGGGGCCAGATCGGCATCGCCGTGCTGATCGGCACCGCGGCGGTCGCTTGCTACAGCACGCTGGCGTTTCGGCGACCGGACCGCGCGACCACCGACCTGGTGCTGGTCTTCGCCGCGGTGACGCTGGTGCTGCGCCCGATCACCGGCCATATGTCGCAGCAGACGCTGGGCTCGGTACTGGCCGCGGTCCACGCTCTCGCCGCCGCCGTCTGGTTCGGTCTGCTGCTGGCGCTGGCGCTGGTCGTGCGCACCCGCGGTGAATGGGCGGTGATCCTGCCGCGTTATTCCGGCTGGGCGCTGCCCGCGGTGGCCGCGGTGACGGTGACCGGCGTGGTGAACGGGCTGGTCCGGCTCGGCGGTCCGGCCGCCCTGGTCGATACCGGGTACGGCCGCATCCTGCTCGCGAAGACGGTCATGGCCGTCGCACTGCTCGGCCTCGGCTGGTGGTGGCGGCGCAGCTGGGTTCCGGTGGCCACCGACCACCGGATGAGTGCGGACTCCTCGCTGCGCCGGGCCTTGATCGAGGTCGTGGCGATGGCGGCGGTGTTCGGTTTGGCGGCGACGCTGGCGGTGACCGCCTGAGTCCGAGCCCGGGCCGGACAGGCCTCCGAACTGGAGTGATAGCAATTACATCCGGTCCGGGCCGGACTGCAACACGTTACTGTTACTGCATGACCGCAGTGAAGATCGTGGCCGATTGCGCCGCGCCGGCCGAGACCGCGTTCGACTATGTCAACGACTATCGCCATCTGCCGGAATTCGTCACCGAGGTCCATTCCTTCCGCCCGATCACCGATCAGGTGGCCGGGCTGGGCGCGACGTTCGACACCGAGATCAAACTGGGCCCCGCCTCGCTGACCTCCCGGCTGCAGATCGTGCGCTGGGAGAAGAACGTCGCGATCGCGGTGAAGGCCGTGACGGGATTCGAGATCGAATCGACCTTCCTGTTCCACCCCCGCGGCGACCGCGACTGCACGGTGGACGCCATCATCGAATACCGGGTGCCGGGCGGACTCGCGGGCAAGGTGCTGGGCAAGACCATCGAGCCGTTCGTCAAACTGTCGGTCAAACACACCGCCCACAATCTGACGACCAAGATCGCGGAGTATCAGCGCACCCTCGACAGCTGAACCGGCCGGGCCCCGCGTCACGCGGCGAAGGTCTCAGGATTCGATCGCCGCCCGCATGGCAAGCTTATTTGGTGACCGATTCAGCAAACCTAGTGGCAACCGCCGACCTCGCCGATGAGATCGGCCCGGAGATTCGTAGCTGCGATACGCAATTCACGCAGTTCGGCGGCAATCCGGTGTTCAGCGGGCGCATCGTCACCATTCGCTGCTTCCAGGACAATCTGTTGGTCAAGCAGACTCTCAGCGAACCCGGTGAAGGACGTGTGCTGGTCGTGGACGGCGGCGCGAGCATCCACACCGCCCTCGTCGGTGACGTGATAGCCGGCCGCGGAGTCGACAACGGCTGGTCCGGCGTCGTGATCAACGGCGGCGTCCGCGATTCGGCGATTCTGCGCACCCTGCCCATCGGTATCAAGGCGCTGGGCACCAATCCGCGCAAGAGCACGCAGACCGGATCCGGCGAACGCGATGTGCCGGTCGAATTCGGCGGCGTCACCTTCGTTCCGGGCGAGATGCTCTACAGCGATCACGACGGGGTCGTCGTCCGCGCGGAATGAATCGCCGATCGCCGCCGGGCCGGCCGGCCGTGCGCCTGCTGAACTATCCGCCTGCCACCCGCACTCGGTGGCCGGCGAGTGCGACCACGTCTCCGGCATGGAGCTGGCGGCCCCGCCGTAGTTCCACCTCGTCGTTGACACGCACGAGGCCGGCGGCGATCACGGTCTTGGCCTCCGACCCGCTGTCGATGAGATTGGCCAGCTTCAGGAATTGCCCGAGTCGAATGACTTCGTCTTCGATCGGCACATCGACTGGATCCGACATGGGTTACATCTTTACCGCCGCGCTCGGCGGGCCGCACGCCGCCCCCGTTGCGGTCGGCACCGGGGTCCGGCGAAAGGATCGAATATGACCGTGCACGAGCAGGACTCGCCCGGTGGCCTTCTCCCCTCGAGCGGCCCCAGCCCGCACACTGGTGCGGTGACTTCCACGCAAGACCAGCTCCACTCGCGCGACCGCAGATCACCTTCGTCACCGGTTCCGCATCGCGCCCACGGTCGGCTGAGCGAAGTCCCCCATCTGGTCGGCCTCGTGCTCGGCGTGTTCTCGGTTCTGTGTGCGCTGTGGAGTATTTCGCCCGGCCTGCGCTACATCACCTCGGTCCCACGGCACTACCTCGACGCCTACTATTTCGACGCGCCCGACACGAACCTGATGTGGGCGGTGATCGTCGGTCTGCTCGCGGGCGCGACGGCCTCCCGTAAACGCATCGCCTGGTGGCTGGTGGTCGGGTACATGGCGCTGTTCGCGCTCGCCAACGGACTGGATTTCGCCGAGGAGCAGGATCCGCACGCGCTCGCCGCGCTGTTCGTCCACCTCACGGTGATCGGCCTGATGATCGCGGCCTGGCCGGAGTTCTACACCCGGGTGCGGCGGGGCGCGGTGTGGAAGGCGCTCGGGGTCCTGGTCAGCGGGCTGGTGATCAGCAGTCTGCTCGGGTGGGGGCTGGTGGAGTTGTTCCCCGGCAGCCTGCCGCGCGGTGCGCAGCGCCCGCTGTGGGCGATCTCGCGGGTCACCGCCACAATTCTGGTGGCCGACAACAACTTCGACGGCCACCCGCCGCATGTGGTGAATCTGCTGCTCGGCCTGTTCGGTGCCGTCGCACTGCTGGCCGCCGCGCTGGTGCTGTTCCGGTCGCAACGCGCCTCCAACGCCATGACCGGGCTGGACGAATCCGCGGTGCGCGGCCTGCTCGCCCGTTCCGATGTCGAGGATTCGCTGGGCTACTTCGCGACTCGTCGTGACAAGGCCGTGGTGTTCGCGCCCAGTGGTAAGGCGGCGATCACCTATCGCGTCGAACTCGGCGTATGCCTGGCCTCCGGTGATCCGATCGGTGTGCGGGAGGCGTGGCCGCAGGCCATCGATGCCTGGTTGCGATTGGCCGACGAATACGGCTGGGCCCCGGCGGTGATGGGCGCCGGTGAACTCGGCGCCACCGCCTACCGCCGGGCCGGCCTGTCCGCGCTGCGCCTGGGCGACGAGGCGATCCTCGACACCCGTTCGTTCTCGCTGGCCGGGCCCGAGATGAAGCAGGTGCGCCAGGCCGCCAACCGCCTGCACAAACAGGGCTTCACCATCCGCGTCCGCCGCCACAGCGAACTGTCGCCGGACGAGATGGCGCAGATGATCGCCCGCGCCGATTCCTGGCGCGATACCGAAACCGAACGCGGCTTCTCGATGGCGCTGGGCCGGCTCGGTGACCGGCTCGACGGCGACAGCCTGCTGGTGGAGGCGCTCGATCGCGACGGCCGGGTATGGGGCATGCTGTCGCTGGTGCCCTGGGGCCGCAGCGGTGTCTCGCTCGACGTGATGCGACGAGACGCCAAGGGCCCCAACGGAATCATGGAATTCATGATCTCCCAGCTGGCGCTGACCTCGGAACAGTACGGGATCACCCGGGTCTCGCTGAACTTCGCGGTGTTCCGCTCGGTCTTCGAGGAGGGCAGCCGGATCGGCGCCGGCCCGGTGCTGCGGCTGTGGCGCAGTGTGCTGATGTTCTTCAGCCGCTGGTGGCAACTCGAGGCGCTGTACCGGTCGAATGTGAAATATCAGCCGCAGTGGGTACCGCGGTTCTTCATCTTCGAGGAAGGCCGCCAGTTGCCGCGGGTCGTGCTCGCCAGCGCACTGGCCGAGGGCTTCCTGCCGCGCTTCGGCAAGCAGCCGGATGCCTCGACCCACACCGGCCTTCATTCCGCCGTGCCACCCGCCATCACCGGGCTGCACGCCGACGGCAGCCCGCCCGAGGCGCCGCCCTCGGCCCTCGAACAGGCCGCCGCCCGCCGCCCCGAACAGGTGCGGGTGCGGATGGACAAGGTGCGCCGACTCGAATCGGCCGATATCGACGCCTATCCGGTGGCCTACGCCCCGACCCATTCGATCGCCGATGCCCGCCGCTCCCCCAAGGGCACCACGGTGCGAGTATGCGGGCGGCTGTTGCGGATCCGCGACCACGGCGGCGTCACCTTCGCGACGCTGCGTGACTGGTCCGGTGACATCCAGATCCTCATCGACCGCGGCCGGGTCGGCGAGCGCCGCTCGAGTTCGTTCGGCGAGTACTTCGATCTGGGCGATCTGATCGAGGTGAGCGGCCAGATCGGCGCGAGCCGCCGGGGCGAACTGTCGCTGCTCGCCCAGGACTGGCGGATGATCGGCAAGTGCCTGCACCCGCTGCCGGACAAGTGGCGCGGACTCGCCGACCCCGAGGCGCGGGTGCGCCAGCGCTACGTCGATATGACGATCAACGTCGAGGCGCGCGAGGTACTGGCCAAACGCAGCGCCGTGGTGCGGTCGCTGCGAGATACGTTGAACGGCTGGGGTTTCCTGGAGGTCGAGACGCCGGTACTGCAGCAGGTGCACGGCGGCGCCAACGCCGCGCCCTTCCGCACCCACATCAATGCCTACGATCTGGACCTGTACCTGCGCATCGCACCGGAGCTGTACCTCAAGCGGCTGTGCGTGGGCGGGATGGAGAAGGTCTTCGAACTGGGCCGGGTGTTCCGCAACGAGGGCGTGGACTACAGCCACAATCCGGAATTCACGATTCTGGAAGCCTATGAGGCGCACAGTGATTACGAGCGGATGATGCACGCGTGCCGCCAGCTGATCCAGAATGCGGCGATCGCGGCCAACGGCGCCTGCGTCGCCCTGCGGCCGGGTGCGGACGGAACGCTGACCGAGGTCGACATCTCCGGCGACTGGCCGGTGCGCACCGTGCACGGCGCCATCTCCGAGGCCGTCGGCGAGACCGTCACCCCCGATACCCCGGTGGATCGGCTGCGGCTGCTGTGCGACAAGGTCGAGGTGCCGTATCAGCCGGGCTGGGACGCCGGGCAGATCGTGCTCGAGATGTACGAGCACCTCGTCGAGGGCCGGACTCAGGAGCCGACCTTCTACATCGACTTCCCGACCTCCGTCTCACCGCTGACGCGCGCGCATCGCCGCATCGACGGTGTCGCCGAACGCTGGGATCTGGTGGCCTGGGGTGTCGAACTGGGTACCGCCTACAGCGAATTGACCAATCCGATCGAACAGCGCCGCCGCCTGACCGAACAGTCGCTGCTGGCCGCGGGCGGCGATCCGGAGGCCATGGAATTGGACGAGGACTTCCTCGAGGCACTGGAATTCGCGATGCCGCCGACCGGCGGTCTGGGTGTGGGTGTGGACCGCGTGGTGATGCTCATCACCGGCCGCAGTATCCGCGAAACCCTGCCGTTCCCGCTGGTCAAACCGCGCACCGGACAGGGCGAGGGACGCTGACCGCACCGCTGGCGCCGGGGCGCGCGCACCCGTTCGCGAACCCGGAACCCGTGTCCGGCACAGTAGATCCGTGCAGCTTGTTCTCGTGCGTCACGCCCAGCCCGGCCGGGTGCTGACCACCTCCGGTCCCGCCGATCCCGAACTCACCGAACTGGGTGTCGAGCAGGCTCGGCGGGTGCCGGCCGTGATCGCCCGGTTCGCCGGGGGCGAGCATCGCATCACACGGGTGGTGAGCAGTCCGCAGCGGCGGGCCCGCGACACCGCCGCGCCGACTGCCGAGAAGTTGGGAATGCCGGTCGAGGTGCTCGACGGTCTGGCCGAATACGACCGCGACCTACCCGCCTACATCCCGATCGAAGATGCCAAGCGGGATTTCCGCGCGACCTACGATCGGATCAAGGCCGGACACCTCCCAGAACAGATCGACGGGCCCGCATTCGTGGCGCGGGTGCTGGGCACGGTCTCGCAACTCGTCGCCGCCGCCGAACCCGCCGATACGGTCGTCGCCTTCGCCCACGGCGGAGTGGTGAATGTGCTGCTCCAGGACATTCTCGGACTCGAACGCCCCCTGACCTTTCCGATCGATTACTGCTCGATCACCCGGATCCTGTTCTCTCGTAGCGGTTATCGCACCGCCGCGACGATCAACGAGAACAGCCACGTGTGGGATCTGCTGCCGCGCAATCGTCCCGCTGCGGGCAGCGACGCGATCTGAGCAGAGCGGCGGGCGAATCCGAAGACTGTGCCGGTCGCGGAAATTCACAGCCGATTGCCAGCCCTGAATGCCTGCCGGTCACAGCAACGAGTCGTTCCATGGATGACCACGGGCCCCGCCCGACGGCCCGTGTTCCGAGAAAGGTAGTCCGTTGCTCTCCTCCACGAGTTCCTCGCGCCGCCGGCTGATCGCCCGCGTCGCCGTCGCCGGCGCGATCGCGGCCGCCCCCGTCGCCACGGTCGCGGTTCCCGCTTTCGCCGACACCCCGTCCGCCACGCAGATCGACTGGCACGACCACGATCACGACCACGACGGGTGGCGTCATCACCACGATCACGACAACGGCCCGTGGCAGCCCGGTCCCGGCGGTTTCCTGCCCGGACCCCCGCCCACCGGCTCGTTCGGCTGAGCGGAGCCGCACAGCCGACGAACATACGAGGGCCGCTCCCTTCCGGGAGCGGCCCTCGTTCGCTGTGTGGGACACCGATTCACCGGTCGTGAACGGGATCCGCGCCACAGTGTCCGGTCGCTTCGAAGTTCATTCACAGTTCGCGAACATCGCCGTCCCAGCCGAGGGCGTTTCGATGTACTCGTGAGCCGCCGGGCCGCCCGGTCCGAATCCCACAGCGCGGCTCCATATTTCGCAGACGAAAGGCCGAAACCTTGCAGACCACCGCGGACCGGAGAACCAGCCGGCTGCCGGCCCGCAGCTGCCCCAGCTCCCGCCGACCCGGCTCCGCCGGCTGATCCCCGGAACGCTGAAGGCCACCCCGCTCGATGCGAGGTGGCCTTCACGGGCGACTCACCGGCTCATGCCATTCCGGCGATCCAGTTGTGCATCCAGGAGATCGCGGTCTGGCCGCCGCCCACCGAATAACTGCCGTAGGAGGTGTGCGTGCCGGACTGGTAGAAGTGCTCGAGCTGTTCCACCCGCTGCTGGTTGGCGTCGTCGGTGAGCTGCGACTGCAGGGCCGCGACACCGCCGTGCGCCATCAGGTCGCCGATGATCGACCCCGCCTCGAGCTGGTAGCGCCACAGGTTGGCCGCGCTCGCACCGGAGGCCTGCGCCAGGAACCCGGCGAAGCGGGTGACGTAGTCGGTGTCCTCGGTGGAACAGTACAGGTCGCCGGCCGCGCAGATGGTGCGGACGCGGTCGCTGAGGAAGCCGAATCCACCCACGCGCGGGCCACCGGCGCCGGCGCCGCCGACCACCGGGCCGACCTGGACGTCCGTGGGCGAACGACGCGGATCGGAGATCAGGCCGACACCCGAAACGCGGTCCGGCGGAACGACGCCCAGGCCCGTGCCGATCTCGGCGGCCAGATCGCCCGCGGCATCCGCACCCTGGCTGTAGCCGACGATCGCGTAGTGCGTACCGGCGCAGCGGGCCGCCATCGCCTGGATGAGGCCGCGCGCGTTGTCGGTCGCTTCCTTCTTGGAGGCGCCGTAGACATCGCCCTCCCACGGGAAGGCGGTCGCGGCGTAGCTGACGTAGTCGACGTCCGCCGAACTCGGCAGACCGCGCGTCACACCCGACAGCATGCCGGGGCCGACCATGTGGTCGGGCTTGTGATCACCGGTCTCCCAGGTGCCCGGAATCGCGACGACGTACAGGCTCGGGCAACCGGGATCCGCACTCGCGGAACCGCTTCCGATCGCGGTACCCGACACTGCCATACCAGCCAGTACCGCGACTGCCGCCCCGGCGGCCGCGACAACCTTCTTCAACCGCATGCTGCTCCAGTTCAAGCCAGCCCTCGCCGGGGCTCCCCATATGTATTCGCCGCTGATGATGCCGCCGCCACATTGCCGCGCGGTTAAATCCCGGCGAAGCAAAAACCGCCCGCGTCCGGGACCTCGTACACGAGTTCGGACGCGGACCAAGAGCACTTACGACATACCGGTGCTCAGGATAACGGCGGCACCGAGGAACTGCCATCCGAGCTCGAAATCCCGTCCGATTTCCGATGTTTGAGACGCGGGTACACGTTTCCGCAGTACAGGGCGAAGAAACAGGCGTCCACGGGCACGAAAGCCCGTGGACGCCTCGTATTTTGATTGTTCGACAGCCGGCTCGCGCCGTTCCCGGCCGGGACTCAGCGCTGGGCGACCGCCGTCGGAGCGATCGGCGCCGGCAGCGCGGTCTCGCCCTCGAGGTACTTGTCCACCGCCGACGCGGCGGCGCGGCCCTCGGCGATGGCCCACACGATCAGCGACTGACCACGCCCCATATCGCCGGCGACGAAGACGCCGGGAACGGTGGTCTGAAAATCCTTACCGCGCTTGACGTTGCCACGCTGGTCGTAGCCCACGCCGAGATCCTCGAGCAGACCCGGCTTCTGCGGGCCGACGAAGCCCATCGCCAGCAGGACCAGATCGGCCTCCAAGGTGAAGTCGGTGCCCTCGACCTTCTCGAAGCGGCCGTTGACGTTACGGACCTCGTGCGCCTGCAGGCCGGTGACCTTGCCGTCCGCACCGATGAACCGCTCGGTGTTCACCGAGAAGACGCGCTCGCCGCCCTCTTCGTGCGCCGAGGAGACCCGGAACATCAGCGGGTAGGTCGGCCACGGGGTCGACTCGGCCCGCTCGGCCGGCGGCTTCGGCATGATCTCGAACTGGTGGACGCTGGCCGCGCCTTGGCGGTGCGAGGTGCCCAGGCAGTCGGCGCCGGTGTCACCGCCACCGATGATGACGACCTTCTTGCCCTTCGCGTGGATCCGCGGCAGGCCCTCCTCGTCGGCGACCGGATCGCCCAGCTGAACCCGGTTGGCCAGCGGCAGGAATTCCATCGCCTGGTGGATGCCGTCCAGATCGCGACCCGGAATCGGCAGGTCCCGCGCGATGGTGGAACCACCCGCGAGCACCACCGCGTCGAACTGCTCGCGCAGCTGCTCGGCGGTGATGTCGACACCGACATTCACGCCCGCCTTGAAGACGGTGCCCTCGGCCTCCATCTGCGCCAGGCGGCGGTCGATGAAGCGCTTCTCCATCTTGAATTCCGGAATGCCGTAGCGCAGCAGGCCACCGATGCGGTCGTCACGCTCGAACACCGTGACGGTGTGGCCGGCGCGGGTCAGCTGCTGGGCCGCGGCCAGACCGGCCGGACCCGAACCCACGACCGCGACCTTCTTGCCGGTCAGGCGGGTCGGATAGACCGGCTGCACCCAGCCCTCGTCGAAGGCGTTCTCGATGAGTTCGACCTCGACCTGCTTGATGGTGACCGGGTCCTGGTTGATACCGAGGACACACGACGCCTCACACGGCGCCGGGCACAGCCGCCCGGTGAATTCCGGGAAGTTGTTGGTCGCGTGCAGACGGTCGATGCCCTCGCGCCAGCGATCCCGGTAGACCAGGTCGTTCCACTCGGGAATCAGGTTCCCCAGCGGGCAGCCGTTGTGGCAGAACGGGATGCCGCAGTCCATGCAGCGGCTGGCCTGGGTCTGCAGGGTCTGGTGAGAGTAGTTCTCCTCGTAGACCTCTTTCCAGTCCATCAGGCGCAGGGGTACCGGACGCCGAGTCGGCAGTTCGCGGCTGGTGTGCTTCAGAAATCCCTGTGGATCACCCACGTGCGGCCTCCGTATTTTCGCCTCTCAGGACCGTCCGTGCGTCCCGCACGCGTCTCGCCTTATTCATGTGGTCGCCGGGCGTTTCGCCTCTCAGGACCGTCCGTGCGTCCCGCACGCGTCTCGCCTTATTCATGTGGTCGCCGGGCGTTTCGCCTCTCAGGACCGTCCGTGCGTCCCGCACGCGTCCCACGTTATCCACGTGCGGCCTCCATGATCGCCTCGTCGACATCCCGCCCGGCCTTCTCAGCCTCGGAGATGGCGAGCAACACCTTCTTGTAGTCGCGAGGCATAACCTTCACGAAGTGGTTCACCTGCTGCGACCAATCGCTCAGGATGCGTTCGGCCACCGCCGAACCCGTCGCGTCGCGATGGCTCGCGACCACGTCGCGCAGCCAGGTGAAGTCCTCGCCCTCGAGCGGTTCGATATCCACCAGCTCGGTGTTGAGGTTGGCTTCGAACGTGCCGTTCGGGTTGTAGATGTAGGCGATACCGCCCGACATACCGGCACCGAAGTTGCGCCCGGTCTCGCCGAGGATGACGACCCGGCCACCGGTCATGTACTCGCAGCCGTGATCACCCACGCCCTCGACCACCGCGGTGGCGCCCGAGTTGCGCACGCAGAACCGTTCGCCGACCACACCGCGGATGAATGCCTCACCGCTCGTGGCGCCGAACAGGATCACGTTGCCCGCGATGATGTTCTCTTCGGCGACGAAGGACTCCGGCGCGTTCAGCGACGGCCGCACCACCAGGTGCCCGCCCGAAAGACCCTTGCCCACATAGTCGTTGGCATCACCGAACACCCGCAGGGTGATACCGGCCGGGACGAACGCGCCGAAGCTGTTGCCCGCCGAACCGGTGAAGGTGATGTCGATGGTGTCGTCGGGCAGGCCGGCGCCACCGTAGAGCTTGGTCACCTCATGGCCGAGCATGGTGCCGACCGTGCGGTTCACGTTCGTGATCTTGGTCTCGAACTTGACCGGCTTGCCGCGCTCGAGCGCATCCGCCGCCTGGGCGATGAGCTGGTTGTCCAGCGCCTTGTCCAGGCCGTGGTCCTGCGTCTTGGTGCAGCGGCGGTCCTGGTACATGAACGCCGTCTCGACATCGTCGAGGATGGGCGACAGATCCAGCTTGCTCGCCTTCCAGTGCTCCTTGGCCTTGGTGGTGTCGAGCAGGTCGACCCGGCCGATGGCCTCGTCGAGCGAACGCAGACCCAGCGAGGCCAGCAGCTCCCGGACCTCTTCGGCGATGAACATGAAGAAGTTCTCGACGAATTCGGGCTTACCGGTGAAGCGCTGGCGCAGTACCGGATTCTGGGTCGCGACGCCGACCGGGCAGGTGTCGAGGTGGCAGACGCGCATCATGACGCAACCGGAGACCACCAGCGGAGCGGTCGCGAAACCGTACTCCTCGGCACCGAGGAGCGCGCCGATCAGCACGTCGCGGCCGGTCTTCATCTGGCCGTCGACCTGCACCACGATGCGATCGCGCAGACCGTTGAGCAGCAGGGTCTGCTGAGTCTCGGCCAGGCCGAGTTCCCAGGGTCCGCCCGCGTGCTTGAGCGAGGTCAGCGGCGAGGCGCCGGTACCACCGTCGTGGCCGGAGATCAGCACGACGTCGGCGTGGGCCTTCGACACACCAGCCGCGACCGTCCCGACACCCGGCTCCGCGACAAGTTTCACGTGAATCCGAGCCTGCGGATTCGCGTTCTTCAGGTCGTGGATCAGCTGGGCCAGATCCTCGATCGAGTAGATGTCGTGGTGCGGCGGCGGCGAGATCAAGCCGACACCCGGCGTCGAGTGCCGCACCTCGGCGACCCACGGGTACACCTTGTGCGCGGGCAGCTGACCGCCCTCACCGGGCTTGGCGCCCTGGGCCATCTTGATCTGGATGTCGGTGCAGTTGGTCAGGTAGTGCGCAGTCACACCGAAGCGACCCGACGCCACCTGCTTGATCGCGCTGCGCCGCCAGTCGCCGTTGTCCTCCGGCTCGAAGCGAGCCGGCGATTCGCCGCCCTCACCCGAGTTGGAACGGCCGCCGAGGCGGTTCATCGCGATGGCGAGGGTCTCGTGCGCCTCCGCCGAGATCGAGCCGTAGCTCATCGCGCCGGTGGAGAAGCGCTTCACGATCTCGCTGGCGGGCTCGACCTCCTCGACCGGAATCGCGTGCCGGCCCTCGGTCCTGAACTTGAACAGGCCGCGCAGCGAGGCCAAGCGCTCGGACTGGTCGTCGACCAGCTTGGTGTACTCCTTGAAGATCGAGTACTGACCCGAGCGGGTCGCGTGCTGAAGCTTGAACACCGTGTCCGGGTTGAACAGGTGGTACTCACCCTCGCGCCGCCACTGGTACTCACCGCCGATCTCGAGCTCGCGGTGCGCGCGCTCGGTGCGGTTCTCCAGGAAGGCGATCCGGTGGCGGGCGGCGACCTCGGCGGCGATGTCGTCGAGGCCGATGCCGTCCAGCGGCGAGGTCAGGCCGGTGAAGTACTGGTCGCAGAGTTCCTGCGACAGACCCACGACCTGGAACAGCTGGGCGCCGCGGTAGGAGGCGATGGTGGAGATGCCCATCTTGGACATCACCTTCAGCACGCCCTTACCGGCCGCCTTGTTGTAGTTCTTGACGGCCGCGGCGTAGTCGGCCGCCTTGTCGCCGGTGCTGCCGGGCATCTCCAGCGCGCCGCGTTCGAGCATGTCCTCGATCGACTCGAAGGCCATGTAGGGGTTGATCGCGGCCGCGCCGAAGCCGACCAGCATGGCCATGTGGTGTACCTCGCGGGCGTCACCTGCCTCGATGACCAGGCCGACCTTGGTACGGGTGCGCTCGCGCACCAGGTGGTGGTGCACCGACGCGGTGAGCAGCAGCGACGGAATCGGCGCCAGCTTCTCGTTGGATTCGCGATCGGACAGCACGATGATCCGCGCGCCGCCGTCGATGGCGGCCGACACCTGGGCGTTGATCGCCTCCAGTGCCTTGCGCAGGCCCTTGCCACCCTTCTTCACCGAGTAGAGGCCGCGCACGACCACCGAACGCAGTTCGGGCCGCAAACCGTCGTCGTTGATGTGGACGAGCTTGGCCAGCTCGTCGTTGTCGAGAATCGGCTGGGTCAGTGTGATGTGACGACAGGACTCCGGACCCGGATGCAGCAGGTCGGCCTCCGGACCGATGGTGCTGCGCAGGCTGGTGACGACCTCCTCGCGGATCGCGTCCAGCGGCGGGTTGGTGACCTGGGCGAACAGCTGCGCGAAGTAGTCGAACAGCAGGCGCGGACGCGAGGACAGCACGGCGATCGGCGTGTCGGTGCCCATCGAACCCAGCGCCTCACCGCCGGTCTTGGCCATCGGCGAGATCAGCAGGCTCAGTTCCTCGGTGGAGTATCCGAAGATCTGCTGACGGATGAGCACGCGGTCGTGCGACATGTGCTCGTGCGGGCGGTCGGGCAGCTCGGCGAGCTTGATGATGCCCTCGTCGAGCCACTCCTGATACGGCTGCTCGGCGGCCAGCTGCGACTTGATCTCGTCGTCGCTGATGATGCGGCCCTGCGAGGTGTCGACCAGGAACATGCGGCCGGGCTGCAGACGGGCCTTGCGGACCACCTTCGACGGCTCGATGTCGAGCACGCCGACCTCGGAGGCCATGACGACCAGGCCGTCCTCGGTGACCCAGATACGCGAGGGGCGCAGACCGTTGCGGTCCAGCACCGCGCCGACCACAGTGCCGTCGGTAAAGCACACCGAGGCCGGGCCGTCCCACGGCTCCATCAGCATGGAGTGGTAGCGGTAGAAGGCGCGCTGGGCCGGGTCCATCGACTCGTGCCGCTCCCAGGCCTCCGGGATCATCATCAGCACGGCGTGCGGCAGGCTGCGGCCACCGAGGTGCAGCAGTTCCAGCACCTCGTCGAAGCGCGCGGTGTCGGAGGCGCCCGGGGTGCAGACCGGGAAGATCTTCTCCAGCCGGTTGTTGCCCTCGCTGTCGGTGCCGAAGATCTCGGAGTTCAGCAGCGCTTCACGCGCACGCATCCAGTTCTCGTTACCGGTGACGGTGTTGATCTCACCGTTGTGTGCGACGCGGCGGAACGGGTGGGCCAGCGGCCAGGACGGGAAGGTGTTGGTCGAGAAGCGCGAGTGCACGATGCCCAGCGCCGACTCCACCCGATCGTCCTGCAGATCCAGGTAGAACGCCCGCAGCTGCGGGGTGGTGAACATGCCCTTGTAGACGAAGGTCTGACCCGACAGGCTCGGGAAGTAGACGGTCTCGCGGCCGACCGCACCCTCGCCGGCGCCCTGCTTGCCGAGCTCGTGCTCGACCCGCTTGCGCACGACGTAGGCACGCCGCTCCAGATCCATTCCACTGAGCTGCTCGGCGGAATCGGCGGGCGAGGCGATGAACAGCTGGCGGAACGTCGGCATGGCGTCACGCGACAGCGCACCCAGGGAGGATTCGTCGATCGGCACCTCGCGCCAGCCCAGAACGGCCAGGCCCTCTTCCTTGACGATCTTCTCGACCCGGTAGCAGGCGCGGGCGGCCTCACGACGGGCCTGCGGCAGGAATGCGATACCGGTGGCGTAGGAGCCTTCCGGCGGCAACTCGAACGCGGCGCCGCTCTCGGCCAGCGTGGCCCGGAAGAACTTGTCCGGGAGCTGGATCAGGATGCCCGCACCGTCACCGGAATTGGGTTCCGCACCCGCAGCACCACGATGCTCCAGGTTCAGCAGTGCCGTAATAGCCTTGTCGACGATGTCGCGGCTACGACGGCCATGCATGTCGACGACGAACGCGACACCGCAGGAGTCGTGCTCGTTCGCCGGGTCATACAGACCAATTCGACCCGGTGACCGGTGTCCAATTCGCGGCTCGCCGCGGTGGCCAGGAAGTTGCGTCATGCCTCTGCCTTCAAGAAATAGGCGCCTTCAACGAAGAGGCCTTCGATTTCGATGCCTTCTTCCGATGGCCCTCGTCGAAACGCCTCCGCCTAGACTGCGTCCGGACGTTGCGGCGACCAGCGGCGCTGATGGTCATCCCGTGCAGTCAAACTCTCCAGTTGTCCACCCGCTTCGATGTCGTAGTCGGGTGCTCGGTGGTAGCGGAACTTTGAGGAGTTCCTTATCCACCGCGCCGTGCTCGCCCGCTAGGCTGATGCTTGCGGCTCGTGGCCGAGTTCGGGCGACGAGTCGGACATTTCGCGTCCGACACTTAGAGCAAACGATAAGTCAGGACCGGAGCCCAACCAACTTAGGTTGTGCTAAATACTCCGTCTACCTGGGCATCTTCATCGGTCCTCCACTGCCTGCGCGTTCTCCAGTGTAAAGCAGGCAGCGCGGATCGCTGAGTCGCGTTCGCCACTGCCGTCGATAGCGCCTGGGCATCGGCCACGAGCTGGGCGCTCAGTCTTCCGCAATGCTCTCACCTGCGTCGAATCGGATTTCCCCGTACGCCACGACGGCAAACCGGGATGTAAGGCGGCTAACTCTCCGGACACCCGGAGGAGACATTCCGGATACCGGAGCGACAAGCCACGCCAATGTGCGGACCGTACGGCATCGTTTGCGAATGTGGAGTTCAGCACATTCTCGGCAAACCAAGATGGCGAATGCCTGTGGTTTATTTCACATACGTTGCGGGACAAAGCGTTACAGCCGCGCGGACCAGGGCGGCGCCGTGCAGCGCGTCCACCCGGCCCGAGGTCAGCACCGGGAACGCCGCGGCCGCGAGCTGCTGCGCACAATCCGGCGCGCTCAGCACCGTGCGGTGAGAAGCCAGTTGATTCAGGATCTCGTCGTTCACCTCGTCGATCACCGGCCGCACGGCGGCCAGATCCGACGCATCCGGTGCGGGCGCGACCGCCGGATCGAATCGCCATCGGGCGAGTAGTCCGTATTGCACGGTCTTGTTGGCTTCGATCTGTCCGGTAAACACCTGCCGCACCCATTCCTGCGGCAGCCCCGATCGGGTGCCGGCCGCGGCCATCGCGTCGTAGACCTGCGCCTCGCGCGCCGGATCGTCGACCACGGGAGGCTGCCCGGTCCGCTGTGAGGCGGTCCACTTCGCGGCCGCGACGGCATCGGCGGTGTTCAGGCGGCGTAGCACCAATTCCACCAGAGGACTCAGTGTGGACCGGCCCTCCCCCGCCGGAGCCGCCTGTGCGTGCGGAAGTACTCGCTCCGCGGTCATCGGCGCCACGACCGCGAATGCCGAGGTGAAGAGCACGGCGACCGCGAGGAGACGGGTGCGCCGACGCGCGCGCCGACCATCGAATCGCCACCGCGCGCCGCGGGCGCCGACCGCCGCTGCGGCCTCCGAGTCGTCGGTTTCGCCCGCATTTGGTCCCCCGATCAGATGAATACCGACTCCCGGAGTCGCTCGCACGTTCCACCCTCCTGTCACCGCCGCACCATCATGTCGATCGGTGCCGCCTACCCGAGAGTAGGGTTTCGCTCCGCGGCCGTCTGTGAGGCTCACCACATCAATGCCACCGTGCTCGGTGGTTCACCGGTCGGCCTGTCACTCTGAACCTGATTGCGCGCGGCCGGGGCGCACGGCGGATTACCCGTCCCGCCCGCGCGGGGGCACACCGCCGCCCGGACCACCACGCAACGACCGTTTCGCCCGGTGGCGACAACGATTGGGACCCAGAGGATGTGAATCCGTTGACCGATCCCCAGGTCTTCGAACAG
This sequence comes from Nocardia nova, assembly GCF_002933465.1. Taxonomy (GTDB): domain Bacteria; phylum Actinomycetota; class Actinomycetes; order Mycobacteriales; family Mycobacteriaceae; genus Nocardia; species Nocardia nova_B. The sequence continues at coordinate 15,961 of NZ_PSZE01000030.1, read as the reverse complement.
TCCCCCACCGAGAGTTCCGCGCCCGAGCCCTCGGCCTCTCCACCATCGGGGTCCGGTTCTCGCACGACCGAACCGCGAGCGAGGCGGTCCCCGGCCGCCATGCTGACCTGGCTCGGCGGTGCCGAAGCCGGTCGCGGCGACCGGCACGAGGGATCGACGTACGCCGTGACCGGCGGGGTGGTGCTGCTGTTCGCGGTGCTCTCCGGAATCGTCGTCGCCGCGGCCGGCGCGGCGGCGAACTGGCCCGCCGCGGTCGTGGCGATCGTCGCACTACCGGCGATGCTGCTGGTCGGCGCGATCTCGCGAGCGCTGGCCACCGCACCACTGTCCGCCCGTGCCGGTCGCGGCCGGGCCGAGCGGATCGGGCGGATCGCGGTCGCCGTGATCACCGGTGTCCTGGTGGCCGAGTTGGCGAGCACGGTGATTCTCGCCGGATCCGTCGACCGAACGCTCGATGACCGGTCCCGCCGCGACGCCGACTCCGCTGCGACAGTGGTCGCCGCCCGCACGGAACTCGACCGAGTCACCGCCGAACGCACCGCACTCACGCGGACCATCGCCCAGGCGCAGGCCGATATGGATCAGGCCCTCGTCGTCGCCCGCTGTGAATACCACCCGACGCCGCAGTGCCCGCAGACCAAGATCACCGGGGTGCCCGGCCGGGGGCCCGAATCACAGACCGCCAACGCGATGCTCGACGATGCCCGCGGGCGGCTCAACACCGCCGAGGCGCGCGTCCAGCCCTTGGATGCGGAGATCGCGACCCGCCAGAGCGCCCTGGAGCAGGCCCGCACCGCCGCCTTCCACACCGGAGACCGTGGTCTGGGCGCGCGCTGGCTGGCCATGAACGACTACACCACCGGACATCCGGGTGCGCTGCTGTTGCGCCTGCTCACGATCGCGATCGGAGTTCTCCTCGCCCTGCTGCCGCTCATGCTGCGGTTCTGGCGTGGCGAATCGTCGTTCGACCGCGCCGTGGCCGCGCGTGCCGAGGCCGACCGCGCCGCGCGGGCAGCCGACACCGCGGTCGCGGTCCAGCGCGCCGAACACCGGGTGGCCACCGCACAACTGGCGTTGCACGCCGACACCGCGATCGACCGCGAACGTCAGCGCAAACGGGTGATCGCGGCGATCGGCAACCTGGAAATCGGCATCACCGAACCGCAGCGCCGGGCGGTCGCCGAATTCGAAGTGCTGGCCGCCCTTCCGCCGGGTGCGCAGACCGCATCCGCGACCTCCCCGTCCACGGGCGCATTGCCCGCTGCCGACTCCCCGGCCCGAACCGACTCGACACAGGAGGCGACCGTGACCGCAGGGAATCTGCCCGCACAGCTGCCCTCGGCCGGCCTCACGCCGCATTCGCCGGGCGCGGTGCCCGCCCCGCGCGAGGACGCGAAAAAAGGTGGCGGACTGGAACTTCCGGTGATCGGCACGGTGCCGTTCACCGATACCGCCGCGCGCTGGATCCGCCCGCTGGTCCCCGGATTCGTCACCACCGCACTCGACCGGACGATCGACACCGCGGTCGCACCGCTACGGACCGTCCGTCAGGTCTTCGAAGAGGCAGAGGAGATCACCTTCACCCTCAAACGCACCCGCAAGGTGACGGTGAACTCCGAGGATTCGCACGATCCGGCGGCGGGCTACGGACATCCGGGCCACCCGCTGCCGGATGCGCCCTACGCCCAGGTCGCCGCGTCGTACCCGTACGCCGCCTACCGGCACGACCCGCGCTATGCGCGCTACGCGGTCCACCCGCGCCGGAATCCCACCGCCCACCCCGATCTGCCGGAATCCGGCCGATCCAGCGAATTGCCCACCGGCGAGACGGCCGAACTCGGCTACCGCGCCCCGCGCGAACTGCCGCCCGGCTCCGGCCGCGACTGACCGAAGCCGACCGGACGCTCCCGGGGTCGCGATCACGTGGCATTCAGACGAACCGGTCGTATCCGCCCGGTCGCCTCACCCGCCGGGTGGCCGGTCGGATAACCGTCATACGTCCGGGTCCCTGGATAGACTCGGCCCGTGTTTCCAGTCGTGACCGATCGGGAGGGGCGATCGTCCGCCCGCCGCGCGGTGCCGCCGCGCGGTGCCGACGAACGCGACCCCGGCGGTGGAGACGACACCGAACGCATCCCGGTGCGACCGCTGACGTGGCGGGAGCTGGCCGACCTGCCCTTCGCTGTATTGCAGCATCGAATCCGGCCGATCGCCGGGTTGGCGGGTGCGGGTCTGGCCGCGGCCCTGGCGATCGTTATCGGGATCACCGCGCTGGTGTCGCTCGCGACCGACGACTCGAGCGCCGGAACCGCTTGGGCGGCAATTCTTTCCACAGCCTGCTGTGCATGGGCGCTGCGACTGTGGATAGTCGGCGTGACCGTGCCGATCGGACTGGCCGTCGTCCACAACCAGCCGATCACCGCGCGTACCGCCGCCGCGCGTTTGCTCCCGGTGTCGGGCCGGCTGCTGCTGAACCAGGTGATCTCCACAGCGATCGGCGTCGGCATCCTCCTGCTCGGTACGCCGCTGATCGTCACGCTGATTCCGGCGGTGATCTGGCTGGCCCGGGTGCGCGGGACGAGATGGCCGATCGTGCCGGTCCTGTTCGCCGAATCGATCCCGTACGCGGCGGCGGTCCGGCGAGCGAAACTGCTCGCCACCGGACGCGTGATGCCGCTGGCCGGACTGTGGCTCTATCTGCGGGGCGTGCTGCTGGTGCTGGCGGTGCCGGTCGCGGGACTTCTGGGCTTCCTCTCCGACATCTCCGGGACCCATCGCTGGGCGGTCGTCACCCTGCTGTCCGGTGCGGCGCTGCTGATTTCGGCGTTCGCCGCGACCGTGGAGGCCGCGACCGCCGTGGTGGTCCATCTCGACAGGCGTTGCGGCCGGGAGGGTTTGGATATCCGGATACCCATTGGGCAGGCGGCACGGTGACCGACGACATACGGGCGGACCGGCCCGCGGCGCCGCCACCCCCGACGCTCGGGGCGGCGGCCCAGCACCGGGCCGCGGCCGAATTCGCCGCCGGCCACCACGACTTCGATACCGCACTGCGCGAACGCTTCCGCGCCGTCGTACGCGGCCTCGAACAGGGCGGCGTACTCGAGGTCCGGCGTTCGCGCACGGCCCGCGAAACCGCCTCGGCCGCGGGGCACGCGCTTCCGGACGCCTCGGCCGAATTCGACTACGCCGCACACAGTTTCGACGAGATCGTGTACGGCGGCCGCACCGCCACCCCGGACGAGTATCAGCGCCTCACCTCGGCCGACCGCTATTCGCTGGCGCCGCCGCCCCCTCCCGACCCGGTCGAACAGCAGCGGTCGAAACGCCGGCGCGCCGGCCGCCGGTTGCCGCCGCTGCCACAGGTGGTGCGCGACAAGCGCTTCTGGGCGATCGTGCTGGGCGCGCTCGTCATCGCGCTGGTCGGGTATCTGCTGTTCCGGCTGGCCGCCGCGCCGACGGCCCCGCCGCAACCGACTCAGCCGCACTCGCCACCGCCGCCCGATCACCCGGATATTCGCCCACCCGACGTGGGCGAGGGCAGCGATTCGATCTTCCAGCGCTTACCGCCCTGGCTGGCCTACGGCGGGTTGCAGGCGCTGATCTTCGCCGCCGTCGTGGTCGGGTGGCGTGCCCGCCGCCGGGGTGCCGTGGTCGGCGAGCCGCGCCCGGTGCGGGTGGCGGCCGGTGAGCTGCTGGCGGGTCAGGCCGCGCTCTACCGCAGGACCAAGGATCGCGACCATGTCGCGGCGAAATTGCGCGCGGCCACGCTGCGGCGCATCCGCGCCCGCGTGAATCTGCGCGCCGACGCCGCCCCGGAGCAGGTGAGCGCGGTGATCGGCGCCCGGATAGGCGTCGATCCCGGCCGCATCGCCACGGCCTTCTACGGCCCCGTCGCCGACGACCGGGCGCTGGAATATGTGGCGGCACAACTGGACTGGATCGAATCGGAAATAGGATGACGGAGACCGGATGACGACGGCGCAGACCAACCACACCCCCACGGCCGACCAGGCGCTGCGGGCGCTCGGCGAAGTACGTGCCGAGATCGGCAAGGCGGTCGTCGGCAACGACCACGCCGTGCTGTACCTCGTGCTCGCCCTGCTGTGCCGTGGCCATGTGCTGTTGGAAGGTGTGCCGGGCGTGGCGAAGACGCTGCTGGTGCGCGCTCTGGCCGCGGCGCTGGAACTCGACCACACCCGGGTGCAGTTCACTCCGGATCTGATGCCCGGCGATGTGACCGGCTCCCAGATCTACGATCCGCATTCGGCCGAATTCACCTTCCGCCGCGGGCCGGTCTTCACCAACCTGCTGCTCGCCGACGAGATCAACCGCACGCCGCCGAAAACCCAATCGGCGCTGCTGGAGTCGATGGAGGAGCGGCAGGTGTCGGTGGCCGGCGTTCCGCAGCCGCTGCCCGATCCGTTCGTGGTGATCGCGACCCAGAATCCGATCGAACAGGAGGGCACCTACCCGCTGCCGGAGGCGCAGCTGGACCGGTTCCTGTTCAAGGTGGACATACAGTTGCCCGGCCGGGACGACGAATTCCGGATCCTCCAGCGCCACGCCGCCGGCTTCGACCCGCGCGACCTGGGTGCGGCGGGGGTGCGGCCGGTCGCCGGAGCGGCGCATATCGCGGCGGCGCGTGCGGCCGTCGCGCAGGTGACGGTCAACCCGGAGGTGCTGGCCTACATCGTCGATCTGTGCCGCGCCACCCGTACCTCGCCCGCGGTCCAGCACGGCGCTTCGCCGCGCGGCGCGACCGCCGTACTGGCCTCGGCACGGGCCCTGGCGTGGCTCAACGGCCGCACCTTCGCCACTCCCGACGATGTGAAAACCGTTGCGGTGACGGTTCTCCGGCATCGTCTGCAGCTGCGCCCCGAGGCCGAACTGGACGGCGTGACCGGTGAAGGCGTGATGTCCTCGCTGTTGGCCGCGGTCCCGGTTCCGGTGTAGCGCAATGATCGTCACGGGTCGGCTCGCGGTCTGCGCGGCGGTGGCAGCGGTGATCGTCGGTGTCGCGCTTCCCTCCTGGGCGGGCGTCGTCGTGATGACGGGTGTGCTGGCCGTTCTCGTCGCGATCGACGTAATCGCCTGTCGCGCCGATGATCTCGACCTGTCCCGGATTCCGCTCACCACCGTCCGCGTCGGCCACACCGCGACCATCGAGCTGACCGTCCTGAACCGCGGCGCCCGCGCGGTGCGGGCGCGGCTGTGGGACGACTGGCCGCCCAGTGCGCAGGCACCGGCCGAGACACACCGGTTGCATCTGCCGCCGAATACCACCACCCGGCTGGCCACCACCGTTCGCCCGGCTCGCCGCGGCGATCGGATCGCGGGACCGGTCACGGTTCGGGTGTTCGGTCCGCTCGGCCTGGCGGGGCGGCAGTTCCGTCGCACCGTGCCCGCGACGGTTCGTGCGCTGCCGCCGTTTCGGACCGAACGGATCCTCGCCGCCAAGGTGAAACGGCTGCAGCATCTGGACGGCCGATCGGTCGCCACTCTGCGCGGTCCGGGCTCGGAATTCGATTCCTTCCGCGAATACGTGGCCGGTGACGATGTGCGGTCCATCGACTGGCGAGCCACCGCCCGCGCAACCGATGTGCTGGTACGCACCTGGCGGCCCGAACGCAACCGCCACGTGCTGATGTTGCTGGACACCGGCCGGATCAGCGCCGCCCGGCTCGGTGAGCAGACTCGGCTGGACACCGCCGTCGAGGCCGCGTTGCTGCTGGGCGGACTGGCGGCCGCGGCCGGGGATACCGTCGATCTCCTGGCTTTCGATCGCGAAATTCGCGCCGAGGTCCGGGGCGCACGCGGAAAGGCCGTGCAGCCCAAGCTGATGCACGCTCTCTCGGGCGTCGTGCCCGCGCTGCTGGATGCCGACACCCCGGCGATGGTTCGCACCGCGGTTCGCCACACCCGCCGCCGCAGCCTGGTGGTCTGGTTCACCAGTCTCGACGGGGCGATGGTCGAAGAGAATCTGCTGCCGGTACTCCCGGTGTTGAGCAGTCGGCACCGGGTGTTGCTGGTGTCGGTCACCGATCCGGAGATCGCGGCGACCGCGACCCGTCGCGATACCACTGCCGAGGTCTATGCCGCCGCGGCCGCCGAACATCTGCTGACCGAACGCGCGATCGTGCGAGAAACCCTGCAGCGCCAGGGCATCGACGTGGTGGCCGCGGCGCCGGAGCGGGTGCCGGAGGCGCTGGCCGACGAGTACCTGGAACTGAAACGGTCCGGAGCACTCTGAGTGGTCACGCTCCCGGCCGGACCACCGATGCGTACGGCTGCGCCGGCCTGGCGGGTGGTGCCCACTGCTGGGGCATCGGCCACAAGGGCAGGCGGGGCGGCGGCAGAATCCGGCGTTGCCGCTCCCCGATGACCGCACCGAGAATGTGCAGCGGTGGATATCCGGCCGGTGGCGCCACCCGCAATTGATCGCACACCGCGATCACCAGCGCCGCACCGAGTTCCGCCTGAACCTGCGGGGTGAGGTGCGGGAAACGGGTCAGATACCGCCGCACCGGCAGCGCGAGATCCTCGGTGAGGCCGGACAGATCCAGCCGGCCCACCCACTCGACCAGCCAGGGCGGGGCAACGGCCAGGGCGGGCATGGGAATTCGCGCCCGATCCGACACCACGACGGTGCCGGCCAGGATGTCACCGACCCGCCGCGCCCGCGGCGAGCAGAGCGAGGTGACCACCGCGACCAGACCGAACCCGCCGAGATTCCAGAAATCGACGAGGGCGCCGGCGAGGCCGCGGGTCAGCGCGTGCCGGAAATCGATGGGTCCGCCGTCGCTGCGCACCACGCGCAGCCGCAGCACCAGTTTTCCCACGGTTCGCCCGCGCATCAGCGTTTCGCTGACGACCGGATAGCCGACGAGGACGGTCACCATCGTCACCAGCACGGCCACGTCGACCCACGCGCCGTCGGGCTCGAATCGGAACAACACCGCGACTACGGCCGAGAGCAACAGGATGGCGAGCACGAGCTGCAGCACCAGATCGATGGCGAACGCCGCGGCCCGGGTGGGGATGCGCGCGATCGGCAACTGGAGGGAGACGGCCTCCCCGGTGGTGAAATCGGCCATGATCGCTCCAGTATCCCGAATCGGGCCCGTGCGAACTAGCCTTCGAAAGGGCCGGGCGGCACGAACACAGAATTCGACCGGGTGCCGTGCCGGTGTCCCGCATGAGCGCAGGAGGAGCCGATGGACGTCGATGCCTATTCGTTCGCGCAGCGGCGGCATTGGGATCGGCTCGACCGGCTGACCGCGCAGCGGCGGCTCAGCGGTGCCGAGGTCGACGAATTCGTGGCCCTGTATCGCCGCACCTCCCAGCAGCTCGCGCGGCTGCAGTCACATTCGCCCGATCCGGAGTTGATCAACGGTCTGAGCGCGGTCCTCGCGCGGGCCCGGGGACGGCTGCTCGGCGCGCGCACCGACACCTGGTCGCAGATCGGCTACTTCTTCACTCATCGGTTCCCCGCTGCGGTGTATCGGGCGTGGCCGTGGTGGGCCTCGGTGGCGGCGGCGTTTCTGGCCGTCTCGGCCGGTATCGGCGCCTGGGTGTCCGGTTCGGGTTCGGCGCGAAGGACTTTGGGGCTGCCGTCGAATGCGGAATCGCTGACCGCCCCTGGCGGCCGCTTCGAGTCCTATTACTCCGAACATCCCCACGACGCCTTCGCCGCACAGGTGTGGACCAACAACGCCTGGGTGTCGGCCATCGCGTTGTTCACCGGAATCCTGATTCTCCCGGCGGCCTATCTGCTGTTCATGAACGCACTGAACGTCGGGGTGTCCGCAGGGCTGATGGCGGATGCCGGGCGGCTCGACTCGTTCTTCGGATTCCTGCTGCCACACGGCATGCTCGAGCTCACGGCCGTTTTCGTCGCCGGCGGTGCGGGACTCAAACTGGGGTGGACACTGATCGATCCGGGGCGGTCGTCGCGTGCCGAGGCGCTGGCCCGGCAGGGGCGGGCGACGGCGACGATCGCACTCGGACTGGTGGCGGTCTTGCTGGTCTCGGGCTTGATCGAGGGCTTCGTCACACCCGCCGAGTGGCCTGCGCCGGTGCGAATCGGTATCGGGCTGGTTGCCGAGCTTGCATTTCTGACCTACGTCTTCGGCTCGGGGCGCCGTGCGGTGCAGGAACGAGCCGCGTTGCGGTCCGCGTCGGATGCGAGCGAGCGCATCTCGAGCTAACTCCGGGCGAGTTCTGCTGAGGCTGAGGAAATCCCTTGCGAGAAGGCGGGGATTCGAAGGATCATCGGAGTGCCGATTTGAGATCCACTGGCCGCAGCGAGTCCAGCTCAGCTGCGGCCAGCGTTAGCGTCGACTCTACACAATCGTTATCCCTGCGCAACCTCCTGCACACTCCGTCTGCCCGGCCGTAACCGAGCCGAAACCCACAGTCCGACAGCATCTCCGGAGACCATTCGCAAATACCTGGCGGGCGGTCGGAAATAGCGGTCCGCCCCATACCGCAACGCTCTGGTAGCCGGGATTTTTCTGCTAATTCGACCGTTACCCGCAGTGCCGGATACCCGGCCGCGATGATTCCCCGGCGCGTCGCCTGTTGCTCACCTGCCCGTCATCATCGCAGGTCAGAGACTCAACCAACCGACTTCTACCCAACTCGCGCAGCCAGCAAACAAACTTCAAGTTTGTTACCACCGGAGATTCCAAGTCTGCCGTTAGGTAATTCTCAGACGGTTACGTATGCGCTTCCCTTGAATTGCGCAGTTATTTCGGCAGCGAACTCGAACAGCGTATTTTCACCGGTGATACCCGAAGCGAATAACGACCGGTCAACCGCCGAAAGTGCGGCGAAGATCACACACCACGCGGGCCCTGGCTCGCCCCTGCGGGTATCCGACCGGCCTGGCCGCGATACTGAGACCCATGACCGCCGAACAGCAACCCACCCCGGTCGTCACGCGGGCCGCGGAACGGTTCGAAATCAGCGTGGACGATCGGCTCGCCGGATTCACCGAATACCTCGACCACGACGGGCAGCGGATCTTCTACCACACCGAGATCGACTCCGACTTCGCCGGACGCGGCCTGGCCGGCGCCCTGGTGTCGCAGGCTCTGGACCGTACCCGCGAGGCCGGTCTACGGATCGTGCCGATCTGCCCGTTCGTGGCCGGCTACATCCAGAAGCACGAGGAATTCGCCGACATTACCGACGCTGTCACGCAGGAGGCCGTCGACTACGTGCGCACTCAGCGGGGCCGCTGACCAACGCCGCCGCTGACCAACGTCCCCGGACGCCGCCGGACAACGGCGCCGTCAGCCGACTCTGTCCGCGACCGGTGCGTTCCACCCCGCGGGCAGATTGCGACTCGACACCTCGGCGATATCGCGCAATCGCCCGAGGGGAGTTCCCAAGCGGCTCAATTGAATGAGGCCTTGCGCGGTCATCACCACAGTGGCGCTGTAGGCGGCCAGGGTCGGCGCATCGAGCTCGGCGCCGGATTCCTCGGCAGCGCGGCGTAGCCGATCGGCGACGCTGCTTTCCATAGCGGCGGTGGTGCGATTCCCGATGCTGATCACCTCGGGCAGCCGCGAACCGAGCTGGGCGATGCTGTTGAGCATCAGGCAACCGCGCCGATCGGGCTGCGAGACGCAGTCGTCGATGATCGCCTCGAACAGTGCGCGCACGGCCGCGTGCGCCGAACCGGGAGCCGAGGTCACCACCTCCCGGACCAGGCGGGCGCGGCCCTCGCAATAGCGTTCGAAGACCGCGAGAAACAGTGCGCGCTTGCTGCGGTAGGCGGCATAGATGCTGCCGTTTCCGATGCCACTGGCCCGCGAGACGTCCTCGACCGACGTCTGCTCGAAACCCTGCGACCAGAACAGTTCGGTCGCGGCGTCGAGCAAGGCCGATTCGTCGAACTGTCGTGGCCTCCCCATGGCGCCTACCGTATCAATCACACTGCGACCCCGGCCACAAAGCTTGTTCTGGAGGCGTGACTCCAGAATGATGGCGGGATGGGCCTCGAACTCGCGCAACTACCGCGTCGGCGGGTAGGAATTCTGGTCTTCGACGGCGTCAAGATGCTCGACTTCACCGGTCCCGCGGAAGTTTTCGTCGAGGCCAACCAAGCCTGCCCCGGATACGAGGTCGTCCTGGTGTCGGCGGACGGCGGCAGTGTGCAGACCTCGATCGGCGCCCGGATCGAATGCGCTGTCGCGGCGGCCGACGCGGGCGCCTTCGACACCGTCGTGATCCCGGGCAGTGAGCTGCCGCCCTCGACATTCGTCACGCCCGAACTACTCGCGGCGGCGCGGCGACTGTCGTGGAACACCCGGCGTCTGGCATCGGTGTGCAGCGGCGCGTTCGTCCTCGCCGATTTGGGCCTGTTCGACGGGCGCCGGGCCACCACGCACTGGAAGTTCGCCGCACATCTGGCGCGGCGCTATCCCGCGATCACCGTCGCCGCAGACGACATCTACGTGCGTGACGGAAACCTCTACAGCTCGGCCGGAGTGACCGCCGGGGTCGACCTGGCACTGGCGATGGTCGAGGAGGATTTCGGCCCCGATATCGCGCGCCGGATCGCCCAGCTCATGGTGGTGTACATGCAGCGCGCGGGCGGGCAGTCTCAGTTCTCGGCCTCGCTGTCGGGGCCGGTGCCGCGCAGCCCGCTGGTGCGCAAGGTCGTCGACCTCGTCTGCGCTGATCCGGCCTTCCCTCATACCGTTCGGACACTGGCGGCGCACGCCAGCGTCAGTCCGCGGCATCTGACCAGACTTTTCCGCGCCGAGTTGGAGCGCTCCCCCGCCGAGTACGTCGCCTTCATCCGCTTCGGGGTCGCCCGCGACATGCTGCATGCCGGCTGCGGAGTGACCGAGGCGGCGATGGCCGCGGGCTACGGCAACAGTGAGGCGATGCGCCGCGCGTTCGTCGCCCGGCTCGGGATATCGCCCAGTAAATATCAGCGCCGGTTCCGCTCGACCGGTTCCGGCGAGACACCGCACGTGGCCGCCGTGTCTTGATCCGGTGTTTTCGCGTCCCGTAGCGAGTGGCGCGCTGTCCTCCCACCAGCGGAAACTGATCGGGCGCCGCGTTGTTCGCAGCCGCACACCCGCTGAAAGGAATAACCCGATGACCGCAAATCCGCTGGGCGTCTCCCTCGAGCCGGCCGCTCAGGAGTTCGTCGACGCGACCTCCCAGCCGCCGTTCCTCTATCAGCTGCCGCCCGAGGAGGGCCGCAAAGCCGTTGACTCGGTGCAGGATTCGCCGATCGAGAAGCCGGCGATCGACGAGGAGTGGATCACCGTCGAGGGCGGGCCGACCGGGTCGGTGCGGGCCCGCATCGTCAAGCCGCAGGGTGTGACCGAAATCCTGCCCGTCATCGTCTACACCCACGGCGCAGGCTGGGTATTCGGCGATGCGCACACCCACGACCGGCTGGTACGCGATCTCGCCGTGGGCGTGCACGCGGCCGTCGTGTTCCCCGAATACGACCGCTCCCCCGAGGTGCGCTACCCGGTGGCCAACGAGCAGTCCTACCGGGTTGCGCAGTGGGTGCGCTCGAACGGCGCCGACAAGGGGCTCGACACCACCCGCATCGCGATCGCCGGCGATTCGGTGGGCGGCAATATGGCCATCGCGCTGACCCTGATGGCCAAGGAACGGGGCGACCTCTCGTTCGTCCAGCAGGTGCTGTTCTATCCCGTCACCGACGCCAACTTCGATACGCCGTCGTACGAGCAGTTCGCCGAAGGCTACTTCCTGACCCGGGAAGGGATGCGGTGGTTCTGGGACCAGTACACGACCAGCGAAGCGGACCGCGCCCAGATCACGGCCTCCCCGCTGCGCGCCACCACCGAGCAGCTCGCCGGGCTGCCGCCGGCCCTGGTGATCACCGGTGAGGCCGACGTCCTGCGCGACGAGGGCGAGGCCTTTGCCGCCAAACTCCGCGACGCCGGCGTCCCCGTCGTCCAGACCCGCTACGGCGGCATCATCCACGATTTCGTCATGGTCAACTCCATGCACGACACCAACGCCGCGAAAGCAGCCGTCGCCCAGGCGGTTTCGGTGCTGCGGGCGGCCCTGTACCCGGCCTGACATACAAAAAGAAGAGCCGCAGATCGGATTCGATCTGCGGCTCTTCCTCGGTGGGCGAAGGGGGACTTGAACCCCCACGTCCCGAAGGACACTGGCACCTGAAGCCAGCGCGTCTGCCATTCCGCCACTCGCCCGAGCGACTGGAAGACAGTATCACGCGCCCGGTTCCCACACGAAATCGCCTGATCACACGGGTTGCGGACGAGTATTTTCGGGTAATGGGAACCGTGAGTGGACAGTCGCGAGTTACAGGGGTGGAGGATCGCGGATATCATGCAGTGACCGTGTCCGTTCGACGACACGCCCTATCGGCATGTCGTGTCGCGGGATCGTGACGCCCGGACGACACAGACCGATCAGCTGACGTAGACATACAGCGTAGGCAACGAGGGCGGGCATCGAAGGGAGGCCGGTATGGGCATCGTCTCGCGTTTCGAGCGACGCCTGCAGGGCGCCGTCGGCGACGCCTTCGCCAGGGTCTTCGGCGGCAGCGTCGTTCCCCAGGAGGTGGAAGCGGCGCTGCAGCGCGAGGCGTCGGATCGCCTGACCGAACTCGACGGCGGGCATCTGCTCGCCCCGAACGTCTACGTCATCACGGTCAACCCCACCGACCTGCAGGAACTCGACGCAGACCACGAGTTGACCACCCGCGCGTTCGCCAAGCATTTACAGGACTACATCCGCGATCAGGGGTGGCAGACCTACGGTGAAGTGCACGTCGAATTCGAGACATCCCCTACGCTGCACACCGGACAGTTCAGGACGCACGGCCGGGTCGACCCGGATGCGGGCCGCCGGAACCCCCCGGCGCCGCGCCGGCCGCCCGATCGACCTGGACGACCCCCACAACGACCCGCACACCCGCAACCAGGAGCTGGCCCCATGACGCAGAACTCAGGCTACGACCCCAGCCGAGAGCCCGCGGAGTCCGATCCACGCAACCGCGGGTACGCACCCCCGCCGGGGGGCCGCCCCGCGCCGCAATATCAGGACGACTACGGCCGGGGGGGCCAGTACCCCGGTGCCGGTGAGTACGCCGCGCCGGAATCGCAGCCTGTCTACGGCGACTATCAGCAGGGCGGCGGCGACTACCAGAACGGCTACGACTACCAGCAGGGCGGCGCGGGCTACCAGCAGGGCGGCGCGGCCTATGGTCAGCCGGGCTACGACCAGGGCAGCTACGACCAGGGCAGCTACGACCAGGGTTACGGCCAGCAGGCCTATGCCGACCAGGGGTACGGCCAGCAGCAGGCGTACGAACAGGGCGGCTACGAGCAGAGCGGCTACGACCAGGGTTACGGCCAGCAGGGCTACGCCGACCAGGGGTACGGGCAACAGCAGGGCTACCCGGAGCAGAACTACGGCCAGCAGCCGGGCTACGGCCAGGCCCCCGGATACGACCAGGGTTACCAGGCTCAGGGCGGCTACGGCCAGCAGGGCTACGCAGACCCCGGCTACGCCGATCAGGGGTACGCCGACCAGGGCGCTTACGGCGCCGAGGATCAGGCCTACGGCCAGCAGCCCGCCTACGGGCAGCAGGGCGGCTACGCCGCGGCCCCGCAGCCGGCGCGCGGCGGGTCCGGTTATTCCGCCACCCTGCACCTCGACGACGGCAGCGGCCGCACGTACCAGCTACGCGAGGGCAGCAACATCATCGGGCGCGGCCAGGACGCCCATTTCCGGCTTCCCGACACCGGGGTGTCCCGCCGCCACATCGAGGTGCGCTGGGACGGTCAGGTCGCCATGCTCTCGGATCTCGGCTCCACCAACGGGACACTGGTCAACGGCTCTCCCGTCCAGGATTGGCAGCTCGCCGACGGAGACGTGATCCGGGCCGGGCATTCCGAGATCCTGATCCGAATCGTCTGATCCCGTAAGCTCGCCGGTGCAGGTCACGATGGGGCGCGAAAACCGCTCGCCCGTATCGTGATCGCAACCGGTCGTCGGCCCTATTATGCTGCCAACATTCGCTCGGCAGCCGGGCCGTGCTGACCAGCACGCCGGTTGGGGGACGAAACGCCACTACGGGACCGGTCGAACAGGAGGTGGAGCGCCGTGCAGGGACTGATCCTGCAGTTGACCCGTGCGGGGTTCCTCTTGTTGTTGTGGCTGTTCGTGTGGGCGGTGCTTCGTACCTTGCGCAGCGACATCTACGCGGCATCAGGCATTCGGATCCAGCCCCGACCCACCAGAGGTTCGGCGGTGCTGCCATCCTTCAGCCGTGGCCAGAAGGGCGCCAAGTATCTAGTGGTGACTCAGGGTTCACTCGCCGGCACTCGGATCACGCTCGGCACCCAACCGGTGCTCATCGGGCGTGCAGACGACTCCACGCTGGTACTGACCGACGACTACGCCTCGACCCGGCATGCACGGTTATCGCCGCGCGGCGAGGACTGGTACGTCGAAGACTTAGGATCGACCAACGGGACCTACCTCGATCGAGCGAAGGTCACCACACCCGTCCGAGTTCCGCTCGGCACCCCTGTCCGTGTCGGTAAGACTGTGATCGAGCTGCGATCGTGACTCAAGTTCTCCGCTACGCAGCGCGTAGCGACCGTGGTCTCGTCCGGGCGAACAACGAGGACTCCGTCTACGCCGGTGCGCGCCTGCTGGCGCTCGCCGACGGCATGGGCGGGCACGCCGCCGGTGAGGTGGCCTCGCAGTTGATGATCGCCGCGCTCGCTCATCTCGACGACGACGAGCCCGGCGACGATCTGCTCGGCAAACTCGACCGGGCGATTCGCGAAGGTAATGCCGCGATCGCCGACCAGGTCGAGGAGGAGCCCGAACTCGACGGTATGGGCACCACGCTCACGACCATCCTGTTCGCGGGCAAGAAGCTCGGCCTCGCCCATATCGGCGACTCCCGGGCCTATCTACTCCGCAACGGCGAGCTCGCCCAGATCACCCGCGATGACACCTTCGTCCAGTCACTGGTCGACGAGGGCCGGATCACCCCGGAGCAGGCCCACACCCATCCGCAGCGGTCACTGATCATGCGGGCACTCACCGGAAACGAGATCGAGCCGACGCTCATCGTCCGGGAAGCCCGCGCCGGTGACCGCTATCTGTTGTGTTCGGATGGCCTGTCCGACGTGGTGAGTGACGAGACCATCGCGAACACCCTGCGCGAGGGCAATACCGACGAGGCAGCCGACCGGCTCATCGAATTGGCTCTGCGCAGCGGCGGTCCCGACAATGTGACCGTCGTCGTCGCCGATGTGATCGATCTCGACTACGGCCAGAGCCACCCCATCGTCGCTGGTGCGGCCTCCGGTGAGGATGAGGACACGCCGCCGCCCAACACCGCCGCCGGGCGCGCCGCCGCCATGCGTCCCCCGCGGGCGGCACCTCGCCGGGCCGCGGTCGCGGCGGAACCGCCCGAGCCGCGTAAGAGTCACAAGGGCCGCTGGATCGCGCTGGCCGTCGCCCTGGTCGTGGCCGTCGTGGTCGGACTCGTGGTGGGCTACAAGATGATTCGCAGCAATTACTACGTGGGCGCCGACAACGGCAACGTGGTGATCATGCGCGGCCTGCCCGGCTCGATCCTCGGCTATTCGATTCAAGATGTGGACCAGCTGGTCTGCGTCGACCCGCACAACAAGGTCACCCTCATGCGCCCCGGCGCCGGGTTCCCCAGCGGGTGTAAGCAGCTGGCGGTGGCCGACCTGCAGCAGACCGGCCGCGACAAGGTCAACAACGGCTTGCTGCCACCGGGTGGATTCGACTCCACGCGCGGGCAGCTCGAGAAACTGGCCGCCACCGACCTGCTGCCTGTCTGCGCCAAGCCGGCGCCGCCCATCGCTTCGCCGCCGCCCGCCGAGGGCAGCACCGCGGCCCCGGGCAGCCCGGCTCCCGCCACGCCCGCACCCTCCCC